>NZ_JAZGQS010000006.1:0-309880 GCF_036421055.1 Gottfriedia acidiceleris
AGATAATGATACTACGAATTTTTTCTTCATTTTAATTCACTCCTTGGAATGTATTAGACTTTTATTATATTTCAGATACTCAATAAATTGGTTTCAATCATGTGAAGGAAGGATGAAATTAAGTCATTATTCTAAATTTGTTCACAATTTCTGATGAATACAATTTAAAAAAATCCACAAGGCAATTACCTTGCGGATTGTCTTTATATATAATCAATAAAGCACAATTGTTTCAGCTAGTTCTGATCACTTTCAGGTAATTTATCAAAATCCTTAAGCAATCCTTGAATATTTTTCTCATAAACAGAACCAATTTTGACAATAGGTGGTTCAGGACGGGTACGTGAATAAATGCTTTCGTAAATATCTTCTATTTCTTCGCCTGTTAAGTCTCCTCTTTTTAGCAACTCTTGTGCAATTGAGTGTACGAAATCCGCGTGGTCAGTAACAAGTTTTTTTACTTGACTCATTTGGTCCTTTAGAAGAAGGTTAATTTTTGGTCGTAGTGCTCTAAGACCTTCTGCTTGAGATCCGAATACATTCCAGCTGAATAACTCATCACCCATTCCAACTAAACCTAAATAGGCACCAGCAAGTAGGGTTGCTTGTTGCAAATCAGATGTGACACCGTTTAATTTCTTGAATAGAAACTCTTCTTCTACTGCTCTTGCTGCCAAACAAACTTGGATTGCTGCAAGTATTTCGCTATCACTTCGATTATATCTTTCTGTTGTTGGCTTAGTCGCGGCCAGCCCTAGTGCGTCACCTCTACGAATAATTGTTACCTTCCATACTCGATCATGTGGCTTCAACAAATATTGAGCTACGGCGTGACCTGCCTCATGATACGCTACATTTCTCTTCTCATCTTCACTCATGGATCTAAGTGGCTGCTTAAGTCCCCACTCATATGTTTCCATTGCATCACGGAAGTCAGTGTAATTTGCAACATCAGCACCTCGCTGATGAGCAATTACGACAGATTCATTCACTATATGTTTAATTTGTGCTGGACTATATCCAATCGTATCAAGAGCTGCTCGCTCTGGTGTTAAAGATGAGTCGATTTTCACCTTTTTTAGATAATATTGGAAAACATCAATCCGCCCATCATAATCAGGAGAATCTACCCAAAGTTTTCGGTCAAAACGCCCTGGTCGTAGTAATGCTTGATCAAGTACATCAGGTAAATTTGTAGCTGCAATCGTCAGAACTGCGGGGCGCTCTGCTTTCTTTTTACGTAACCCGAGTGAGCGAAGAAATTTTGCTAATTTAGAACTATCAATGTTTGGAGGATCCATTTGTAGCAACAACTCATTCAATAATCCAGAACCCATTCCCATACCAAATAATCCACCACCACCGGCTCCTCCTCCTTGACGAGACATACCAATTGCGTCAACTTCATCGATAAAAATGATACACGCTCCGTAAATATTAGCTAACTTTCTAGCCTTTTTGTAAATTCCCATTACTTTCAAATTCCCTACACCAAAAAACATGTTTTGAAAACTTGGAGCCGAGGCATATGCAAAAGGTACTTGGGCCTCATTCGCAATAACCTGTGCAAGATAAGATTTACCTGTACCTGGAGGACCACAAAGCAGCAATCCACGAATTGCCTCTCCACCCATCTCTTTAAACGTTTTAACACCTTTTAGTAATGTTACGATTCGTTTTGCATTTTCAACAATCTCAGGGTTTCCACGATAATCATCCCACGTCGATCCAGTCTCACCAGGTAATATCCAATAAGTACGACCTCTAGCTAGAAACCAGAAAATTGCTACAAATTGGATGATCGCCATGAAAATCATAACGGCGAACTGAAATAAAAGACTAACAATCGATATTGCTACACTCCAGTATGTTGGCCCCCCTTTAGTAAGCACAACACCAATAAAAATAATAACAGCTAACCAAATTAATACTCTTCGCCATTTAACCCATTGATATTTTGTCATAAACATTACTTCCTTCTAGGGAATTTTTTGAATATTCTATGAAAAAATTAGCCCATTGGTGCCTAGAAATATATGTATGCAAAAACTATATAAATTTGTTTAGTTAATTAAAATAAAATAACCTCTTTGACATTGGCTTTTCAGTCTGTTTACAAAGCCCTAAAAATTTGATTTCATACTAAAAAGCCCTCCATAAAAGAGGGCTTTCAATACTTATTGAAATTTACTAAAAATGTCTTTCAAATACTTAATAACGATTGCGATTCCAGCAATGAAATAAAACGTTATTAAAATCCATCCTGTAGGATCAAGTCCAAACATTGTTATTAAAAACTTCAGTGGAAAAATGAAGTATAGAATATCCTTTAAATATCCTAGTATAAAAGATGTATCGAATGAACCTTTCCAGAATGAACGGATAAATGCTATTACAAAATCAAGAATCATTAATCCAGTAACTGCCCAAATAGTATATAGCATCCAATCCGCAAGTCCGAAGCCTAAATCCATATTTATCACCACCTTACATCATACTATTCAAATAAAATAGGCTGGTGATATGAATTCACTTAATTTTCAGATAATATTTTTTAAACCTTTTAAAGACTATTGTTCTGTTCTTTATCCCTGTGTTTATCATATTAATTTAATAAGAGATTAAATGGCAAAATGAGTCTAAGTTCCCACTTCATATTTACTAAAAATACTCTTTTACTAAAATTTATTATAAGGAAAAAACAGAACATTACACACTTCAAATTTCCTAACTAATCGTCGATTTCCAGCTAAACAATAGCCCAACTAAACATACCCAAGTTCCCCCATCTGTACTTGAACATAAAATATTAGAAAAAAATATAGAAAGGGAGATATAGTAGTGGGATTATTTATTAATAAGAATGAACACCCTGATGTCTTTAAAAATAATGAAACAATCCAAACACCAAATCAAGGGCTTGTTCGGCATAATTACTTAGCTGAGCTAATGGAAGAACAACAAAAAAATAACATGAACTTAGAAAAATCAATCTCTGAATTGAAACCACGATATGAGCAATTAGAAGAATTGCAAACAAATCAATGGAATCATGTTAAAAATCAAATAAATAGTCTCATAGGTAGTAACCGTGAGCGTGAACAATTTGAAAAAATCATGATCCAGCGATTAAATACATCAGACAAAAATGAAAGTCTGGAAAAACAATCGTTGATTGATAAAATGATTAGTTTAAATGAAGCTTATACAGAATTGGCAAAACGATTGGAAAAAAGTGAATCTGATAACCAAGCTCTCTCTTTACAACTAGATAAGCTAATCGAAAAACAAAATGAAGTCGCTCATGGATTGTTACAGCAAGAAGAATTTCAACATGGGGTTTTAGATCGCCTTGATACGCAAGAAGCGATGATGGATAGAATCTCTCACCAGCTTAACAACATACGCTCGATTATTTTTGAACGAGCAAGCTATATCACTACAAAACTAGAAGACAGTTATAAACTAACAACTGACTATATTTATAAATTTATAAATGGCACAGATAAGCCCAAATCCTATACTACTACGGTGAACACAAAAAAAGAGGAAAAACAAAAACAAGCAGACTAATTATACGGCAAATCCTCAATTGGAGAATTGTTCGAAAATCTTTTAAGTTTAAATTAGAATCGAATATAAAAAAAGCTTCTCGAAGTCTAATCGAAAAGCTTTTTTTATGTTCACTTAAAAATACACTAATGCGACTTTTTCTTTCTCTTCTAACTTTTCAATCATTGAATACCAAGACTCTGGTTTATTTGACAGCACTGTATAATAACGCTTTAGAAACTTTACGATCAAGTCTGATTGTAGCTCATTCTTCTCCTCATTCATTGGAAGGAAACATAAATCTAAACCTGTTACCGCTTCACCGTCGTTGTTCCATGACGGATGGATATATTCAAAATCTAGACGCTTATAACCAAGGTGGGCTAATACTTCTCGACGAACATATGGATTCATTGGTTTAACACCGCCAAACTCATGGTGTTCTACTAGATAGGGATTGTAAATTTCAGCAAACATACCTGATAACTTCTTATTATTTTCAGTTGCTAATCTCTGTAAATCTACTAATCTATTTTGGGCCAAATATGGGCCAATTCCCAAACCAGCTTGGCCAATTATAGTAAAGTCAGTCATGGCAACATTAAAATCATCATAATAGCGATATTCTGTAGCGCCTACTACTTTATCTTCATGGACAGCAACAAAAACACGAATGCCTGGATCCTCCAAAGGCTCTTTCCAAAGATCAAATTCTAATACTTCTTCTGGAGGAAATATATCTTGCATTAATTGATGCATTTGTTTAAATAATGGGTCATTAATCTTTGTAATTCTTCTATATTCCATTTTCTTTCTCTCCCTTTAATTAGAATGTTTAAATGGATTTTTCCATTCCATTAGAGTCCCATAATTGCATGATTCTTCATCCTCTAAATAATTAGCTACTACCTTAAATGGAGTACGACCACATCGAAGTAGAAAGCTGATCACATGATCCTTTAGCTCTCCTTTTATTACAGCGTCTATGTATTGTTCGGCAGACAAGTTATTCGCCTCTTTATGATAACCTGGCATCCTGCCTCCTCCAAGCAATCTTACCAAACCAAGTTGTACAACAACATCATACATAGAAAACATTAGCCATTTTCCTAAACCTAATTTTCGATATGACGGTCTAACACAGATATCAACGACATAAAGTGTATTACCGTTTGGATTGTGATTACGAATATATCCACGATCAGTAACCTCTTCCCATGAATGGTCAGGCTGGCTAGGATCAAAATGAACAAGTAAACCTGTCATAGAACCTGCCATTTGACCATTTACTTCGATACATAACGCTCCCTCTGGAAAAAGAGTAACATGATTTTTAAGCTGCTCCTCATTCCACCAAAGTTCTGATGGGAATGGTGGGGGAAAACTTTCTTGTTGAATACGGATTAAATCAGTAAAGTCATTCTCTTTATAATTACGGATTACCACTGGGACAGGTTTGTCCTGGTCGAAAACAAAAAATTCCTTTCGATACATGTGCGAAAATCCTCTTTTCTATTTAAGAATAAGCTTACTCTAGTTTACCAATCCGGATAAAGATCTGTACGTCTGTCACGCCAAGTTGTAACGGATCCCTTTTCACGGACTTTGTATAATAAGTCTAAATTAAGATCAGCTGTCACAATCATATCCTGATTCATTTCACCTTCTACCATAATTCCTTTTGGAGGAAATGGGATGTCGTTAGGAGTGATTACAACTGCTTGGCCGAAATTTGCACGCATAAAATCAACCGTTGGAAGTGAACCAATCGTACCTGTATTTACAACATATACTTGATTTTCGATTGCCCTTGCATGACATGTATAACGAACTCGGTGGAACCCATGGCGATCGTCTGTGCATGATGGACAGAAAATGACATCTGCTCCCTTAGCTTTTGCCATTCGAACGATTTCTGGGAATTCAATGTCATAACATGTCAACATCGCAATTGTTCCTTTATCTGTTTCAAAAACCTCTAGACCGTCACCAGCACTCATATTCCACTCATTTACCTCTGTTGGTGTAATATGTAGCTTTGCCTGCTCACCAATTCGTCCATCTGGATAGAACAAATGTGCAACATTATATAGTCGATCGCCTTTTTTAATAACATGCGTCCCTCCAATAATGTGCATATTGTATTGTTTTGCCAACTTTAAAAATAAAGAACGATATTGCTCAGTAAAGTTAGGTAAGTCCTGGATTGTTAATGCCTCTTTTTTTTCATTACCAATTGACATAAGCTGAGTTGTAAAAAATTCAGGAAAAATGATAAATTCCGCTTCAAATTCCTCAGCTGTTTTAATGTAATGCTCTACTTGTTTTTCAAACTCTTCAAAGGAGTTTATTGTGTGAAGATGATATTGAACGGCTGAAACTCTTAACTGCATAGTATTCCCCTCTTCCCATTAACTCTTTATCTTTTACTTTTATTATTGAATAAACAGAAGGAACGGGCAAGTATGTACTCTTCATTACATTTGTAAATGACTTAACTTTGCATCATTTACGTAACATTTGAACATTTTCATTTTTATCCAGCGTAATAACTAAATCGGTCATTCCAACAAATAATCCGTTTTCTACTACACCTGGAATTAAATTGAGTTCTCTTTCTACTATTTCTGCTTGAATATGATCAGGTATACCGCAGTCAAAAATATAGTTTCCGTTATCCGTAATAAACGGAGTCGCTCCATTTAAACGAAGTTCAGGGCTTAAACCGATTGCTTTAATCTGTTTCATCGTCATTTCCATGCCAAATGGAATAACTTCTACTGGAAGGCGGAACTTCCCTAATCTCTCTACCATCTTAGTTGGATCTGCAACTACTATAAAGGTTTCAGCTGCTTTCGCAATGATTTTTTCTCTTAATAGTGCGCCTCCCCCACCTTTAATTAGCTCGAAGTTTGGATTAATTTCATCGGCACCATCAATTGCAATATCAATCTGTTCAATTTTACTAAAGTTTACGAGTTGGATGCCCACCTCTTTAGCAAGCTTTTCAGTTTGTATGGAGGTTGGAATCCCCTTTATATTCAGTCCTTCCTGAACTAATTGCCCAAGTTTTTTTATCGTATATAAAACTGTAGATCCTGTACCTAATCCAACAACCATACCATCTTTTACAAATTCTGCTGCCTTTTCTCCTACAATTTGCTTAACATTCTCATTCATATTTACACCTTCTATTTTTTGTTCTATTTCTTAACTAGTATAAGTAATAAATCCAAATTTCATTTTTAGATAGGATGTTCCATTTAATAGTACTGTATAAAAATAGTTTGAATAAAGATTTTTAACTAAGAAAAACTAAATGAAAAAATAGTAAGTAAGGTGAAGATGAGATGGATGTCCCTAATTTTGTACTTAAGTTTTGTATCATTTTAATGATTTTACCTGTGACGATCGTGTGTTGTTATTTTGGTTATTTAGATAAAAACTATCAAATCGTTATTTTCGGTTTTGTACTACTAGGATTTTCAATATTCGGTAATTACTTTGTCTTTACAAGAGGCAATAAAAGTAGTAAATCGGAGCAATAAAAACCTCTGTTAGTAACTTCTAAGTTAGTGAAAAACCGACCAATTTTGAACATCATCGATCGGTTTTCCACTAATATTTTTTTTGAATTTTTCACTTTAAAACCAACTAATAAAAGGTGGAATACTTTGAGGAAATTTAAATAGATTAAATGGGTCATATTCTCGTTTTACAACTCTAAGACGATTTAGATTCCCACCATAATATGCACTTGGCCAATTTCTAATAAACCGATCAGGCCAATTTACGTAGTCACCAGTAGTGTATCTAGATAAGGCAGTTCTTATCTCTTCAACCCATTGATTGTTTTTTCGTTCTTCTTCAGGTGTACTCCAATTTGCAAGATACTCTTGAGCAATAATGGCATTCCTGTAATAGTAGGCAGTTTCATCTGGCCTAATCCGTCTTACTGCTCCTCCAAGAGATTGGTGCCAAATACTTGATTTTCCATTTGGTGTATTTTCTAGAAAATTTTTCATGATCAAAATTGCTCTCTTTGGAAAAGTTTTATTTAGAAAAGACCCAGATCTCTTTTTATAAGCTGGGACATTACCACTTGGATCATCAAAAAAATGAACAGCTTCTATATAAGGTACTTCCTTTACCATTACGTTTATTGGTGAACCAGTTTCTGTTAGGGGCCTTAACAGTTCGTTCAATTTTGTTACTGGGCCTACAAATTCCCCTTGAGCAATAATTTGATTTACTTCCTTTGATTTTAGTTCAATCTCTGAAGTTAGCTTGATATCCGTATTAATTGCCCAATTTTGCCAAGCATCAAAAACATCTTCAAAGTCTTTCCACTCCCAACTAATCGAGAAGATCGAAACAGTTGAAATTGGGTGTACTTTAAATTTAAGCGAAGTGACAATGCCAAAATTTCCGCCTCCACCGCCACAGCAAGCCCAAAAAAGATCACTATTCTTGTTTTTATTTGCTTTAATGAGTTTAGCTTTCCCATGCCCATTCGATACGACTATTTCTATTTCTAATAGATTATCACATGTAAGACCATACAATCGCGACAGCATTCCAATACCTCCGCCAAGTGTAAGACCAACAAGGCCAACACTACTTTCAGTACCTGCTGGGATTGTCGTACCATTTTCCCATAGAATCTTATATACTTTCCCTAAATCAGCACCGGCTTGTATTTTTGCAGTCATGTTTTTGCAATCTACACTAACTGTATTCATTTCATTAACATCGATCACAAGACCACCATCTACGAGTGAAAAATTTTCATAGTTATGCCTACCACTTCTTACTCTAAATGGCATATTCTTTTCCTTCACCCAATTCAAAGCATTTAATACATCTCGTTTCTTTTGACAAAATACAATTATTTTAGGAAATTTTGGATTGTTTAACGTATTGTTTGTTCTAGCCTGTTCATAGTCCGCATCATCCGGTGTAACAATCCGTCCAGTAAGTTTTGCCTTTTCCAAAAAATATACCCCCTTTCAAACATACTGTAAGAGAATGCTATATTCTATGAAAAAACTCCTGGAAAAGACACTTGCCTATGTGTGTACACTAAATCTACTCATTTTCTCTTTTTTACAATCATACGCAAACCATCTTTTGGCCGAAGTGTAATAAGTGGTTCTGTCTCCACTTTATGATGGTTCGAAGCTAGATCAATCGTATAATGCTGAACGATTGTTGCTAATACTAAAGTAGCTTCCATAATGGCGAAATGATTTCCGATACAAACACGTGGTCCACCACCAAAAGGAAAATACGCATATTCAGGAACACCTTCTACCTTTCCATCCTTAAACCGCTCTGGAAGAAATTTTTCGGCATGTTTGTAATATCTTTCAGAACGCTGCATGATATAAGAACTCATCATAACTGTCTCACCTTTTTGAATTTTGTAATCGCCAATGCTGACATCTTCTATTGCTTTTCTGCTAATAAGCCATGCAGGAGGATAGAGGCGAATACTTTCCCAAATTATTTGCTGAGTATAGATTAAATCTTTTATAGAATGATAATCTGCTCGTCTTTTGCCAAGAACGTGATCTACTTCTTCATATAATAATTTAGCTTTTTCGGGATGCTGAGATAAAAGATATAAGCACCAAGACAATGCATTTGCTGTCGTTTCATGACCTGCAAGGAAGATTGTCATAGCTTCATCCCTTAATTGTTGATTCGTCATGCCTTCATTAGACTCCTCATCCCTTGCTTGCATTAGTCGTCCTAATAAATCCTCCTTTGTTTCTGAGCTATTTCTTTTATCAATCATTTCATATAACACTTTATCGATAGCCTTAATAGCCTCCGATAAAGATTTATTTTTAGGTGTATTCAGTTTGAGTGGAGCTTTTAAAACAGATCGAATTCTCTTAGTCGCAATATCCATAATAATGTCAAAGTGTTTCCCAACACGATCATGTCCCTGATTCAGATTCAT
This sequence comes from Gottfriedia acidiceleris, assembly GCF_036421055.1. Taxonomy (GTDB): domain Bacteria; phylum Bacillota; class Bacilli; order Bacillales; family Bacillaceae_G; genus Gottfriedia; species Gottfriedia acidiceleris_C. The sequence continues at coordinate 9,521 of NZ_JAZGQS010000006.1, forward strand.
ACTAAACATAGTTTTAGCAATAATAGCTAATGTAAGCTCCATCATATCTCTACTAATGAGACGCTCTTCACCATCCTTCCAAGAACTAATAAACTCTTCCGTGAGCAACGTCATATCTTCTGCATAGGATTGTATATGTTGCTTCGTAAATGATGGCTGAATTAAACGCCGCTGCCTCATATGTACTTCATCTTCACTTGTTAACAATCCCTCACCAAGCAAGGTTTTCATCTCTTGAAATGGCTTTGATTTATGGAAAGAATGCTGCTTCGTTACTAATACCTCTTTTATTAAATCGGGCTCCAACAGCAAGTTCATTTTACGATGAGCAAATCGAAATGAGACAATCTTATCATGATTTCTATAAAGTTCACTTAAAAAAAGTATTGGATCTTTCCGAAAATCATTCAAATGCCCTAAAGGGGAATACGAAGCCAGTCCTCTTACTTCAAGCATAAAATTCACTCCATTTCAGGAAATTTTTATCATAGAATACTCTTATTATATTAAGAAGAAGAGAGGGCTAATGCTTTTTATAATTTAATATACATGTACTTAAATTTAGCAGACTCGTATTTTAGGAGTTATTTTTAATAAGGAAGGCTTAATCCTCTTCCAAACTATGTCCGAACCATTCTGAAACTACCCAAGAAATACCATGACCTTTTTAACATTCAATCTCGTGATTCTCGTCATATTGCTTCTGTTATACCTAGTCCTAATGCCTAATTCTTCTCAAAGTTTGTCGAAGCTTTTAATTATTTCTTAATAATATAAACATTCAAAATATTCAGGTTTATTATATAATTATATTGTCCTTTCGACAGGATAGAGAGAAAAGACATCATTTTTTATCGAAATGTCGAAACAAAAATGAGGAGGAATGGAAACTTGAACTGGAAAAATCGCATTACCACACCAATTTTATCCGCAGGTCTTGTTTTAAGTACTATGGGACCAGGTGTGACTCACCACGAGAAAGTCGTAAAGGCCTCTACTAGTGAAGTTGCACCAGTTGATTTAGCCATCGCAAACGAAGGTAGATTAATTGACATGTTAAAGAAAAATGGAACCATCCCACAAGATGCTACTCCTGCAGAGGCAGACAAAGCATTACAAGAATATCTACATAAGCTAGCAACATCTTCAGCTGCTAAGAAAGAAACAGATTCGTTTGCGAAAAAACGTGCTACTCTAACGGATCAAATTAAAGCGAACATGCAAAGTAACGGCGTAACGAAAGGTAAAGGAAATAAAGTAGGCGAAGCACAACAAAATACTGTTTCTCCTGTCACAAAAGAAAAATGGGATGGAAAGCAACGTAAAGATGAAGTCCTTGTCTTATTAATTGATTTTCCTGACCTTCCACATGGCCAATTAACACCTGATGAAACTGATATGTATTATAGTGGCTCGGATGCTTATTCTCATCAACATTATCAAGACATGATTTTTGGTGAAAAAGGGTATCTTGGTCCAGACGGAAAAACAAAAATTTCAATGAAGCAATACTATGAGCAACAATCAGGTGGTAGTTATACGGTTGATGGTGAAGTCGCAGGTTGGTATACGGCCTCTCATAATTCAGATTATTACGGTGCCCATACGGCAACTGGAGGAAACGATGCAAGACCAAGGAATTTAGTGTACGAAGCGTTAACAAAGGCTGCTAGTAATGGTGTAAACCTTAACAAATATGATATCGAAGATCCGTTTGATTTAGATGGAGACGGGAATACTCGTGAACCAGATGGCATCATTGATCACTTAATGGTTATTCACTCTGGTGTTGGTGAAGAAGCTGGTGGTGGTAAAATTGGTGCAAATGCGATCTGGTCGCATAGTTGGGATTTAGGTGGAGTCGTGCCTATTCCAGGTACAAGCTCAGATGTTCCTTACTGGGGAGGAAAATTAGGCGGTTATGCTTACACAATCGAACCAGAAGACGGAGCGGCCGGTGTATTCTCACATGAATTTGGTCACAATTTAGGTTTACCAGATGAGTACGATACACTTTACAGCGGTTCGGGTGAACCAGTGAGCTATTGGTCTATCATGTCGAGTGGAAGTTGGACTGGAAAGATTCCAGGTACAGAACCATCTGGCTTTAGTCCATATGATAAAGAGTATTTACAACAATCAATGACAACTTCATCGTTTACGCCAAATTGGCAAACGGGCGATTCAATTGATCTTAATCAAGTAACATCAAAAGGAACAGAATTCCTTCTTGATGAAGCAAGTTCAAAAGGAACGAATAACGATGTGGTAAAAGTCAACCTTCCGAATAAAGTAACAGTTGTCAACACACCAACAAGTGGCACTTCTGAGTACTTCAGTGGTAGTGCAAATGATTTAAATAACAAGATGTCTACAACACTTGATTTGACACAAGCTACAAGTGCTCAACTTAATTTTAAAACTTGGTACTCAATTGAAGATGGATATGATTATGCATCTGTTCAAGTAAATGGAGAGACAATTAAAGGAAATATTACGACGACTGCACCTGGTGAAGATGGCGGGAATCCAGGTAACGGAATAACAGGTAATTCAAATGGTTGGGTTGACGCATCATTTGATTTATCAAAATACGCTGGTCAAAAAGTTACTTTAAGCTTCAATTATCAAAGTGATGCAGGTGTTGCCCTTCCAGGTTTTTATGTTGATGATGTCAAAGTGTCGACTAACAATAAGGAAATCTTATCAGACGATGCAGAAGGAGCTTCGAAGTTTAACCTTAGTGGATTCTCAAAAGATTCTGGTAAAAAGGAAACAAGTCACTACTACTTATTAGAATGGCGTTCTCACAACGGCTCTGATTCAGGTTTAGCAAATGTAAATCGTAGAGGTACTATGTTATCTTATGACCAAGGGCTAGTGGTTTGGTATGTCGATAATAGTTATGATAACAACTGGACAGGTCAAGGTTACCATCCTGGTGATGGCTTCTTAGGAGTTGTCGATGCCGATCAACACAACAATATCTGGCATAATAAAAATTGGACAGATCCTACCGATAGCTACGGTCTAAATAAAGTACTAGGTTCAAACAGCTACCAAATGCATGATGCAGCATTTAGCTTGAATAAAGGCAGCGATGTCACGATTGGTGATTCATCTTTCTACATGAAAGATAACTATACGCAAAGTAATCCCCTTTTCGATGATTCTCAAGATTATAGCAACCCTCAAGATCCAGATGTTGGCCGAAATGTTCCTAAATACGGATTGAAAGTTCGTGTAGTTGGTCAAAGTACTGACGGTTCAGTTGGGAAAATTGTTGTTTTTAAATAAGGAATGAAGTGAACACAATACGTTTATAAAGTTGTTTAACGAGGATTGAAACCTGTATTGGACAGGATTCAATCCTCTTAACTTTGTCTTAAATGGTTTGTATTGTTATATTAAATAGATTTTTATTTTCCAACTTGCTAAATTCGTATTTATATTGGGTTCCATTCCACTTTTCTCATTCAATAATTCCGATTTCTTGAGCCATCTGAACAGCTTCTTCCTTGTTACGTACTCCTAACTTTGTATAAGCCGTGGAAGCATAGTTTCTAACCGTTCCATTCGATAAATATAATCTTGATGCGATCGTATTGTATCTTAGTCCCTTTGCGACTAGTTGCAATATTTCTATCTCTCTAGCTGTTAGCTCATAAGCATTGGCTTTTGATTGTGGTGTCTCATTTTGCGCATCAAACTTTTCAAATATTTTGTGAGACATTCCCTGATCTATCAGGGTCCCACCTCTATGAATAAGTCGAATCGCATTAGCTAGCTCCAACGTTTCAATCGATTTAAGTAAAAAACCATCCGCACCGTTTCGAAGCGTGTCCAACGCCTGTTCAGTATCCTGAAACGTTGTAAAAATCAATACGCGGATATGTGGCCATTGTTGCTTAATCCTTTTCGTTGCTTCGACTCCATCCATGTGTTGCATATCTAAATCCATTAGTACAATGTCAGGTTGAAGGCGCCCGCATAAGTTAATGGCTTGCTCCCCATCTTCAGCCAAACCAACTACATTAAAATCTTTATATTTTTCGAGAAGTGTCCTCAAACTTTCTCGAACAAACGGTTGATCGTCGACAATTAACAAACGAATCAGCCCATCTTTTATTTCAGTTTGTCGCGGTATAGTACATGTAACAAGCATTCCTTCATCTGGCTTAGTATATACAGACAATTGACCTTGCAAATTCATTACCCGCTCTTTCATCGCTTTAATACCGAAGCCTTCCTGCCATTCTACATTTCCCTTACCATTATCTTGCACTTCTAATCTAGTAAATTGTTGTTCAAACTGCAATGAAACTATCATTTCATTTCCCTGACCATGACGTACTGCATTTGTAAGGGACTCTTGTAAGCAACGGATGAACGCTATTCTTGCTTGCCGAGACAGTTCGTATTCCTCTCCGAATGCTCGAAAACTTACATTCACCCGAGCGTACTCTTGGAATTCGGTTCCAAGATCTTGTAGAGATTGAACTAAGGAAAGCGATTGACACGGAGAATCCATTTGATGTAGATAACCTCTTACGTCCTCAATGCTTTTACGTCCCATTTCAAGCAGGGAATCTAGCCTCTGTATACCCTTTTCACTCACGAGCTCGGCACGAAGCGTTTCCATCCCCAAAATAATGGAAGTATAAGCGTGGCCAACTGTATCATGAAGCTCACTAGACAGCCTACTTCGTTCCTCTGCAAGTGTAATACGTTCGATCTGAGACATATATTGCTCAAGTACAGCGTTTTGTTTAGAAATCGCCTCATTTTGTTTATGATTGACGATTAATAAATGAAAAGCAAACCCCATTACATAAGCAAACCCGTAGTAGGTGAACATAATCCAATAGCTATTACTTGGCGCAACCGCATAGAAAATTCCAGTTATAATAAAAATTGTTGTTGGAGCTGTCCAATAATAGGACAAATTCCTACTATTTGCTGCGATAAGAAACACCGATATAAGAAATGTATTGTAAGCTTCTGGAAATAAAGAAGTTAAATAGATACATAGTCCGCCATATATAAATATTTCTGTGAACAAGTAATATTTATAATTGAACAGTAAGGCTACCCATGGAATAGAGAAGGCAACAACCTCCCAAGGAATAATAATCCAAAGTGGTAATGTTAAACCATCCTGAAAATTTAATGTAGCTAGGATGATAGACATACTAACTAGTAGACGGATTCCTAACATAATCCAATCATACCAAAACCAATACTTAACCATATTCAACAAGTCATTTACCTCCTAAGTAGCCTTCCTTCTTATTTCCTATATTATAGAATAATCTTTATCGGATTTTTATACTTTTAATTTAAACTGCAAACTTCTATCGATTTAGCTGCCGAATCATAAAACGCGTATAACCTCCAATTTTTTTTGCCAAACCATCTACTAATTTAATACTTATAGCCGTAGACGCTATACCCACAGACATTACAAGAAGTGATTTGGCAAAAGTATCGATCTGCATGAAAAAAATATTCATGTCGATGGATTGATACAGTAGTGGTGCCAATAGAAACATAAGTGGCATTACATATAAAATGACGGCACTTATGAGACTGAAAACTCCAATCACAAATTTCTGCATTAACCAAAAGACAGCAGACCAGGTGCGACGATTCGTAAGTCCTAATTTCACTTGTGCCCAATCCGATGTATCAATTGTTACACTACTATTGTAAGAGTCTGTCGAAATATCAGTGTAAATTTTCGTTTGTATTCGTTCGAATTGGATAAAGGCTGTGGTAGTCTGAAGTATACGTATAACTAGTGGAATCCCGACTATGGTAAATGAAAGGGTGAAACTCAATAGCAGAGCTACTAGGTAAAAACAAAAATAAAACAATCCTGTTACGAAAGTTAGCAATAAAAAATAACCATTCTGGATGAATCTTAATTTCATAAGGTTCATTACTCCTCTCTGTTTAATACCAGCATCATACTGCTTTCTTTGTCAAACTCACTAGTGTAAAAATGTCATATGACATTTTTAAATATTGCTAAAAAAGGAGCAACAGCGCCTATGATTTTCATCAAAAAACAACCCCGTTCTTGGCTCTGCAAGAAGGGATTGTTTTGTACTCTTAATTAATATGAGATGGACTTGTTTTTCGGATATGAAAAATTATATCGAACTGCTCAAGCAATGAAGTATCATTATATAAAGAACTATTTGGGATGAGCTGTCCCCCTATACTCAGTAATGGCCTCTTTTCTCTAACCCATTTCTTTGCTTGACCATTAACGTGACGAATATCTAACAAAAACATATTATATGGGACTTTTCCAAGGATATAATTGAAACTATTCACATTTTGTGGAATAGTATCCGTTGCAATCTTACCTCCAGTGGAAGGATTATATTCGCTGTATAAGGTGAATTTCCCCTCTGTAGTTGTACTACCAATTGAGACATAATTATTGTCTAAACGTTCTTTCAAAAACTGTCCCGCAACATTAGGGTAAAATTTTTCATCGATTATTCCTTTGGCTATGTGAATATTATGTGCCCACACCATAGTTTTACCGCCTAAGTACTCTTGTGCCCACATTGCATGATCGGCCAAATATTGATCGTGTAGCTTCACCATACTTGAATAATCTTTAGGAAGTAGCATTGTGGTAAATTCCTCTATTACATTCGCCGTCTCTTTCACCCAGACTAAGTCGGATGAAACACTCTCTGTGTTTGCATGTTCATTTTCATCATTTAGCAATTGGACTACTTTCTCAGCATTTGCCTTGAATTTTTCTTTTATTTCAGGAGCAAGTTGCATATATTCCTGTAGACTTCCAGTGTAAGTAGAAAGCTCTTTATAGTTTTCTTCCACTTCTGCCAGTATATCTGGTCGATGCTGCTTTACATAATCTATTACTTTATTAAAGACACTTTGGTCCATAGTTTTTAAGTCCAGACCGATAAATTGGATCTTCTTTTTATTGGATGGATCAGCATTATAATCTTTCATCCACTCAATCATGGCTATAATTTCATCAGTAGGATATAACAATTTTAAAAATTCTCTTGGATTTCCTTTTCCTGTTTGAATATATTCATTTAGCTTTATGCCGTTACCCCAATCTTCTTCCATTCCGAAATTCGTAAAACCCATCTCAGTAACCAAGTATTTCACAAGACGAAACTTCATAGTGAAAATTTCAGAGCTTCCATGAGTATTCTCTCCCAATCCTACATATTGTGAGCTCCCAATCATGTTCTTAAGTGGCTTTAAATCATCAAATGGTTTTGATGGTTCTATCGTTTTTAATCGCTTTGCCTGTGATTCTATCGAATTAACGATATTATTTTGGATTGGTTGAACTGAATCTTCGACTGCTACCGTTTGAGCTTTTCCTTCTCCACCAAATCCTGCTACTAATATAGCTGTACTAACCATTGCGCTATACATCTTTTTCTTATTCATTTTCTCACCTCAATTGAATTATTCAAAGGCAAGATTGATTCATGAACTTGCACGGATCAATCAATTGCCTGAATTCAATTGTTAGTTATTCAATATCACATTTTCTAGTTACATATTGTCATAAGATTAATTGACACAGGTCATATGCTAATCATTACACTTTCGTACTTTCGGTTTTATCTGTAATTTTTTACAAAATTAACCCTAAGCTAACTCTATTATAACTTCCAATTAACCCGTTCAATATTCGACTAAACTGTCACTGTCATTCTGTGCAATAAAAAAAATCGAATTTACATTCGATTTTTTTTGTACAACCAATGCATGGTTTATTTTAGTTTTCGATTTTCTAAAGTTTATCAAGAAAATGGTTTATAGCCTATGGTGTATTCTGATTGTTTGATCTCTGGTTTTGTATATTGCATTCTTATAAAATCATGCTTTAATTTAGAGGTCATATTTTCTTAAAACAAATGAATGTTTTCTTTCCTACATGCTTCTTTCATTTCATCAGGCCATACAGAAGATTGAACTTCACCAATATGCGCTTTACGTAAGAAAAACATGCACATTCTTGATTGCCCAATCCCACCACCTATTGTTAGTGGAAGCACTTCTTCTAAAATACCTTTATGAAAATCATAATCACGTTTGAAATCTTCACCTGTCTTCGTTAACTGCTCATCAAGTGATTTGCTATCAACTCGGATACCCATAGATGATAATTCAAATGAAGATTGCAATACTGGATGCCAGAATAAGATGTCTCCGTTTAATTTCCAATCGTCATAGTCAGCTGCACGTCCATCATGTTTTTCCCCAGAACGAAGTGCATCGCCAATTCCAATAATAAAAACTGCACCGTGCTCTTTTGCAATCGCATGCTCACGATCTTTCGGTGTTAAATCTGGGTATTTATCTTCTAATTCTTGAGCTGTGATAAATACGATATCTTCTGGTAAATACTTCCCAAGGTAAGGATATTTTTCAAATAAATAATTTTCCAAATCTTTGAAGATTCCATAAATTGTTTGTACGGTTTCTTGCAAATAACCTACTGTACGCCATTCTTTTTGAATAATTTTTTCCCAATCCCATTGGTCAACGTAAATTGAATGAGTTGCATCAAGTTCCTCATCACGGCGAATCGCGTTCATATTTGTATATAGACCTTCACCAGCTTCGTACCCATAATCATGCAGTGCAAATCGTTTCCATTTCGCTAGTGAGTGAACAATTTCTAACTCTTCTCCTGAATGAAGCATATCAAATTCAATTGGGCGTTCTACACCGTTTAAGTGATCGTTTAAACCTGATTTTTTCGTTACGAATAATGGTGCAGATACGCGGAACAATTCAAGTCGTTTTGATAATTGATCCTCAAAAAATGTTTTTACTTCCTTAATTGCGATTTGTGTCTCTCTTACTGTCATTAATGATTGATACATACTTATTTCCTCCTAAAATGTTTGGATGTAAGGAAAAAAGCCAACAAAAAAAGCCCTTCTTTCCCAAAAAAACTGGGACGAAAGGCTTTGGTTCCGCGGTACCACCCAAATTAGCAACAGAGGTTGCTCACTTATTCAGTACGGAGATTAGAGAGATCTCGATACTGTTCTTCTTTAACGGCGAAGTTCACGGCTAAGTCTACTTTCCCTCAAAAGGATTTCGGTTAGCGACTCCAGGAGGTTCTTCATAATAGGCTTCGTATCAGGCTCACACCACCCCTGACTCGCTTTGTCTACTTCCTATTACTACTCGTCCTTTCACAGTCGTTCTATTGTCACATCTCTGAAACATTTTATTAATGATTATTTTATAGATAAAAATGAGAATGTCAATATTTTTTTCATTTTTTATTTTATTCTAAACAAATAAACATGATAATGATTTGGACTAACACTGTAGCTATTATGCTTTTTCAGCCAGTAATATTGCTGATCAAATTTTAGGTTTCATTCATTATTGTACTCAATTTTCATCGATGCTTATCTGCACACGCATGCGTTATTTACATAAAAAGTAAATGTGAAATCTTTTAACCATCGATTGAAAATGTGGTTATATCCCAATGTTTCGAACTTGTTTTTTTATTTGCTTTCCAACCCGTCTTTTTAAGTTCTTTAGCAATCAAAAGATTAAAAAAGCCATGTCCGACCAATACAATATCCGTATGCTCTTGGGCATATTTTATTAATAATTTTGATGCTTTTTTAGCTCTAATTTTTGCATCATTTAATGACTCACAGTTACTTGAATAACCACAAAACCATAGACATCTCAATATTACTGCCCAAATACTGGGTTTTAGCCTCAATCCAAACAAATTTGTAAAAGGAGTAGGTAATTCCGTTTCACGAAACAATGGATTTGCTTTAGATGTAATATCATAAGCATTCAAAAACTCAGCTGATTTAATTGATCTTACCAAATCACTCGTAATGATTACTTTAGTATTAGAGACTATTTTTAAAGTTTCTGATGGATAATTCTTTTCTTCAAATACCCCATTCTCATCATACTTTTGTATCCAATTTTTAAAATCTCTTGTAGTTATTGGTTTATCTTCAGTCCACTGAGATTTACCATGTCTTATCAACGAAATTTCCATAGCAGACTCCTAAGATTATTTTCTAGTACTTACTAAACTAACTCATTACTTTAGTTGGAAAGTAAATTTAACATCCACTTAGTTTTTTCTAACTTTTTCCTACAAAATAAAAAGAGCAAGATAAAAATATAAGACCTAATCCCACACCAAATATCATCGAAAATTCAAGAACATTTTTAAGTGCTAAGCCACCCGTAATTGAGGCAATAAACAAAAGTAAAAAAAGTACTGTGTATTTATTTTTCATAGTTAGAAAACTCCTAAAAATTAATTACCGTCTGATAAATGTTAACATATTTTGGAATTAATTTTGTTGTTTTTTTGATAACTTATGTTCAACTAACCTACCATTTAAGTCGCATAAGATAACCTCAATCCGCTTTAACAAATTCAAATCGTAAAAAATAAAAAAACAGAAACAAGCCACTACAATTGACTGTTTCTGTTTTTCTATATTATTTCCCTTTATTGCGTGTCATTACGTCAAACACAACTGCAAGAACAAGTACTGCTCCTCGAATGATGTATTGGTATGAGATATCAATACCCATTAAGTTCATCCCACTTGTTAATGAAGCCATTACGAATGCACCGATAATTGTACCTGTTACTTTACCAACTCCACCAGCAGCAGAAACACCACCTACATAAGCTGCAGCAATTGCATCTAATTCAAACATTGTACCTGCTTGGGGAGAAGCAGATGCAAGTCGAGCTGTAAACAATACGCCTGAAAGGGCTGCAAGCATACTCATTGAACCGAATACAATGTAAGTGATTTTCTTTACGCTAATTCCACTTAACTGAGCTGCTTCAGGGTTTCCACCAACAGCATAAATGTGACGGCCTAAAGGAGTTCTAGTTGTAATGAAATGATAAACTACTACAACAATAAACATAATCACAGCAGTCCAAGAAATCCCTTGATAGCCTGCAAGAATATAGCAAATGTAACCAATGATACCAGAAATAAATACTAATTTTAGAATTTGCATTGGCATTGAAAGTACTTCAAAACCGTACTTGATGTTTACGCTTCTCTTTTTAAAGTCACTCCATATAAGAAGAATGATACAGATCGCACCAATTAATAGTGTTGATACGTGTAAGCCATTTAAATCTCCTAAACTAGGAATATAGCCATTTCCAATTGCCTTGAAACTTTCATTAGCAACGATGATCGTACCAGTTTTAACAAGAGACATTAGTAGTAATCCCTTGAATATTAACATTCCCGCTAGTGAAACTACGAATGATGGAATTCCTAAATTAGCAACGAAGAATCCATTTATTAAACCAATAATAGCGCCAAATACTAGAACTGCAATGATTGAGATCCAAACTGGCATGCCATGTGTTAGAAATAGAGCAACCACTGCTCCTAGAAAACCAGCTACAAACCCAACTGAAAGGTCAATATGACGAATGACAATTACTAGTGTCATCCCTACAGCAAGAACAGCTACATAACCTGTCATATTGATTAAATCACTTAAATTACGAGATGACATAAATAGTCCATCTGTATTTAAAGTAAATACTAACATTATTACTGCAAGAGCAATATACATTCCATATTCACGGATGTTTTTCCTTAATAACATGCCTGCTTCTTGAAAAAAGTTCATTCTATTCAACCTCTCTTAAACGGTAGCTAGAGCCATAACGCTCTCTTGAGTTGCTTCATCTCTTGATAATTCCCCGGTTATTTTACCTTCAGCCATAACATAAATTCGGTCACTCATACCAAGGACTTCTGGAAGTTCAGAGGAAATCATGATAATGCTCATGCCTTGTTCAACCAGTAGATTCATAAAACTATAGATTTCAAATTTTGCACCTACGTCTATTCCACGAGTTGGTTCATCGAGAATAAGTACGTTTGGATTCGTAAATAACCATTTACTCAATGATACTTTTTGCTGATTACCCCCACTTAATTTTCCAACGATTGAAGTGATTGAAGGAGCTTTTATGTTTAACTTGTTTAAATAATTATTTGCGACAACGATTTCTTCATGTTGATTGATTACACTTGTTTTCGAAATTTCAAATAAGTTCGTAATTGAAATATTGTTTTTAATATCTTGTTCTAGAATTAATCCATCGCCTTTACGATCCTCTGTTACATAGGCTACTCCAGCTTTTATTGCATCTTTTGGATGTTTAAAACGCTTTTGCTCACCTTGTACTAAAACGGAACCGTCAAGTTTGAAATTTGTAGGATTTCCAAAAATACTTTTCGCAAGTTCAGTTCGACCTGATCCCATCAAACCTGCAATACCGATAATTTCACCTTTTCGAACATTTAGGTTGATATTATGAAGAATCTTTCGACCTAATTTTGGATCATATACATTCCAGTCTTTTAATTCTAATGAAACTTTACCAAACTTTTGGTTTGGACGCTTCGGATAAATATCGTCAATTTCGCGACCAACCATGTGCTTTATTATTGTGTTTTCGGTGATTTCTTCTTTATTTAAAGAGCAAATTGTTTTCCCGTCGCGAAGTACAGTAACAGTATCAGCGACAGCAATTACTTCTTTAAGTTTATGCGAAATCATAATACAAGAAATTCCTTGATTCTTTAATTCTCCCATCAAGAAAAGTAGGTTTTCACTATCATCTTCATTTAAGGCAGCAGTAGGCTCATCGAGAATTAGCAATTTAACATCTTTACTAAGTGCTTTTGCTATTTCAACAAGTTGTTGCTTACCTACGCCTAACTCTTTAATTTGCACGTCAGGATTTACGTCTAGTTTTACTTTTTTTAGCAATTCAATTGCACTTACAATCGTTTCATTGAAATCAACGGTCATTCCCTTTTTAATTTCATGTCCGATAAAAATATTTTCATATACAGACAGCTCTGGAAAAAGAGATAACTCTTGATAAATGATCCCGATACCCTTTTTTTCACTATCACTTATTTTTGAAAACTTTTGAACCTCATCTTCAAAAACAATATCGCCTGTATATGTTCCAAATGGATAAATACCACTTAAAACTTTCATTAAGGTTGATTTTCCAGCACCATTTTCACCAACTAAGCAATGTATTTCACCTTTTTTAACTTTGAAGTTTACATCACTTAAAGCTTTAACACCTGGAAATTCTTTTGAGATATTTCTCATCTCTAAAATAAATTCACTCATATGATCCGTCTCCCGAATTTGCCATCTACTTGAGTCATTGACTAAATTGAATAATTAACAAAATAGTGACGGTTAGACCATCACTATTTTGCAAGGTTTTCCTTTTATAAATTACTTCAATCCAGTGAAGTCTGAAGCACTATAGTATCCAGAATCAACTAAGTCTTTCTTCACTGAGCTTTGGTCAACAACAATAATATCTGTTTGTTTTGTTTTGATATCAGCTTTACCATTGTTTGTAACGCCTGAAGCATCAGGTGTTTCATTTTTTAAGATTGAAGTTGCAGTAGCGATTGCATCTTTAACTAAAGTACGAACATCTTTGAAAACAGTCATAGATTGTTTTCCATCAATAATGTATTGTACAGAAGCTTTTTCAGCATCTTGACCAGAAATTACATATGAAGATACGTCTTTATCTGATTTAAATGTATCAGCGATTGAACGAGCAGTTCCATCGTTTGGAGCAAGAACTAATACATCGCCTTTATCAGCTTTTGAAGCTTTAGTTAAGTTAGATGAAGCTAAGTTTTTAGCCACATTGAAATCCCAGTTAGTTGTAACTTGACCAATAATTTTTGCTTGCTCATCACGAGTTAAATCAGCTTTAGCTTTTAAGCTATTTGCAGCAGCTGAATTCTCAACTTTGAATGTGCCATCAGCAATTTTTGGTTGAAGAACTTTCCAAGCACCTTGGAAGAATAAGAATGCATTGTTATCAGATGCAGCACCTGCGTATAGGTATAAAGGTTGACCTGATTTACCTGATGCATGATCTACAAGATATTGTGCTTGTGCAGCACCTACAGCAACACTATCAAATGATACATAGTAATCAACTGCGTCAGTACCTGTAATTAAACGATCGTAAGAAATCACTTTAACACCAGCAGCTTTTGCAGCTTCAGCTGAAGCAGCAGCAGCAGCACCGTCTTGAGGACAAATAATTAAAACTTTGATGCCTTTTGCAATTAAAGAATCAACATTTGCTTTTTCTTTTGCAGAGTCACCTTGTGAGAATAAAATTTCAACTGAATAATCTGTATCTTTTAAAGCATTTTTAAAACGAGTTTCATCTTGAGTCCAACGAGGCTCATCTTTCGTAGGTAAAACGATACCAATATCAACTTTACCATCTTTACTTTTCTTACCAGCAGAAGTGCTATCACTTGATGTTGCTGAAGATCCACATCCAGCTGCAACAAGAGTCATTACTAAAAATACAGAAATTATTGCAAAAATCTTTGATAACTTTTTCAAAATGTTTCCCCCTTTTTTTCTGGTTACGCTTTCATAAATAAGGTTATCACGATTTTTATTGAAAACGCTTACTCATTTCCTTCACTCTTTTGTCTATTATCTGCACTAATTTACCTAACTTCAGAAAACGTTTACATTCAGAATATTAAAACTAGCATTATTTTAACTTTAGGACATATTAGTGCAGATAATTTTCATATAAAAACAAAAAAAGAGTAAAACTTAAAACTAATAAAAGTATGTACAAATTAAAAAGCAATTCGTATATACGATCATTAAGTTCGTCGTTGACTCTTTTAACAATAAATATTCACATATTGTAAGTAATCTTTTATCAGCAGTTCAAATTCAAGTATTCAATTCTCCTCTTATTCTCTTTAACTATTCATTAATACCTTTTTTCGATATTCCTTAGGAGATTCATTCGTACATTTTTTAAATACTCGGCTAAAATAATTTGGATCATTATAGCCCACTTGGTAACAAATTTCTTTTAAATTTAATTCTCTTTTTTCCATTAATTGTTTTGCTTTATTAATTCTCAAATTCATTAAATAATCACTGAAAGTTTCACCTGTTTGCTTTTTAAATAGTTTACTAAAGTAAACAGGATTCAATTTTAAATAGTTAGCCACTTGCTCAAGTGAGAGATCCTCAATGAAGTGATGAGCGATATATTCCCTGGCCAATATCATCAGATGATTGGTTTTGATTTCCTTTTCTCGATCGATTTTTGTAATTAAATGAATGATTTGTTTCTCCACAATCATCTTCAATTGACTGATATCGTTAATGTCTGGAATCTGAAATTTCTCAACTTCAATCGATGAGCTACGGAGTGATTGGAAAATTTGATTAAATAGTGAATTTAATTCCCTTCTAGCTTGCTTAACATTATAATTAACAAGTCTTTCATATAAAATATTAAATTGGTTTATAACGTCTTCTAAATCAGCTTTTCTAAAAGCGTCAATTAAAACTTGTTTTTCCTCATCCGGTATACTTAAAGATAGATTTACTGAATGCAGATTAACACGTGTTAAGTCATCACACTCTAAACTTGCTTGGTATGCCTCCTTAAAGGACTGTCGTAACCCTTCAACTCCTTGCTTTAAAGACCCAATACCAATCACTGTTTGATAACCAGTTTGATTTTCTATATATTCAATCGTTTTTAAAGCATCTTGATAGTGTACAAGCGATTGAAGATCTGCTTCTCGATTTGGCTTTACTGGAATAAATATCGCTAATTGGCCATCTACAACAGGGCTAATTAAACAATTCCTCGAAGATTTCATAAAATGCCTAACACATTCATAAATTCTCCTTTGCTCCTTATCATTTTGACTAATTTCTGTAGGCAATTTTATGACGTTCGCATAACCTAACTCGATTTCAAAACCAAGAATACTAGATAATTGAGACACATTAAGCTCTTGAACAGTATTAAACATTAACATTAACGTATATTCATTTTCAGTGAGAGGACGTATAATCGATAAATTTTCAATAGCCTCTAACTCTTGTAATCTTTTCTTATGGTCATCTTCTATTTCATCGATCATCTTTTGAAGTAAAGAGATGATATGATCTCGTTTAGCAGGCTTTAAAATATAATCTTTAACACCTAATGAAATAGCTTCTTGTGCATATGTAAAGTAATCATATGCAGTGACAATGAATATTTTTGTATCAGGTAATTTTTGTTTTATAACTGAAACTGCTTCAAGCCCTTGAATACCAGGCATTTTTATATCCATAAAGATAATATGAGGCTGGTATTCAATTGACTTCTCAATCGCAACTCGTCCATTTTCAGCCTGTTCAAATTGAAATTGATTAGGCATTGAACGGTTAATCATCAATTCAAGTCCCTCACGCTCTAATGGTTCATCATCTACAATTAATAAGCGGTACATAGTTTCCTCCTTCAATTTTCAAATTTTGATGAGACAGGAAGTTTTAAAAAAATGGTTGTCCCTTTATTTATTTCACTTTTGATATCAACAGTATTTTCTTCTCCATAAAAGAGGCGCCAGCGTTTAAACACATTTGTTGTACCTAACCCTGTTGAGCTTTTTTGAGAGATGATTGGCATAGACGACGTTAAAAGAGCCTCTCTAGTCTCTTCATTCATACCAGCACCATTATCATAAATTTCGATGTTAATATATTTTTCATGATTCTTAATTGTAATCCCTATTACTGCTCCTTGCTCCATCCCCTCGATACCGTGTATAAATGCGTTTTCAAGAAGTGGTTGTAATGTTAAACAAGGAACTTTATTTCCTAAACAGGACTCATCTATATTTAATTCAAAGCGTACACGATCTCTAAACCTCGCCTTTTGGATCGAAAAGTATTCCTCAGCATTCTTAACTTCTTCCAAAAGAGTTACAGGCTCGTCTAATTTTCGTAAATTATAACGAAGTAAATTCGAAGTCGATACCGTTAGATCACTCGTTTGCTCAGCCCCTTCAATATAAGCTAACTTAGAAATAACGTTTAATGTATTGAATAGGAAATGCGGGTTTATCTGACTTTGTAAAGCTTTTAACTCAAGTTCCTTCACAAGGCGATCCTTCTCTACTATTTCAATATTTTTTATCATTAAATTGCTTAAATTCTTAGACATTTCATTGAGGATTTTACCAAGAATACCGATTTCATTATTTCGATACAATGTAGGGGGGGCTACATTGAAATTACCTTTACCAATTTGTTTAGCCATATAAACTAATCGATTAATTGGAATGACAATACTTCTAGACAACCATATTGCAAAAACAATACTAATGATAGTCGTTATAACGAACAACTGGACACCTAATTGATTCATAGACTGAGTATTCGCAATAATTTTTCCAAAAATAGGCTGATAATTACTTAGTTCTAAATCAACTAAGTTTTGACTATCTTCTCTAATAAACCCTGATATTTTCTCTATATCCCGATATTGATCTGTATAACTTGAAAAATTTTGAGAGACTAAATTATCCGTAATGGATGATTCTAACTCTAGAAAAGAATCAATCATATGGGTGAAATTTTCTAACACAAGCTGATTATTTTTAGTAGCATTATGTGTTAATAATTCTTTTTTTAACTTCTGTAAATTGCTTTTATGCTGCAAAATTGATCGATAGTTTTTTGGCTGTGGATTAATAATATAACTACTAACTAAACTTAAGTTTTCCTGAGTTTCAGATGAGATTTGTTTATATAAAAATATTTTATTAATCATTAAATTATAACTCTCTTGAACTTTCTTACTATTTTCAAAAACAAAAAACGAAACTAGATTTAATAAAATAACTAGAATAGGGATAAAAATAAATAACTTTGTCCTAATTTTCAACGTTTCTCCTCCTGATCAACGTTTCTTTCGTCACCACCTCGGTTGGTGTAAAATTTTCTTTATTAATAACTTTTCCATGTAACCAGTCGATTAATAATCCTACAGATTGAAAGCCCATTTCATATGGCTTCTGAATAACGGTTGCTTTAATCGCATCATCTTGAACTGCTTGAAGTGTACCTTCAATATTATCAAATCCAAATATCTCAACTTGATTTAACTTTAAATTTTTTGATGCATTCAAAATACCAATTGCGTCTAAAGCACTCGTACCAACCATAACTGAAATGTCTTTATTATTACGAAGCATACTTTCAGTTTGAAGCTTCGCTTGAATAATCGATATATTAGAGGACTCAATATCCTTAACTATTAATTTCGGATGCTTTTTAACAATACTTAAAAATCCGTTTAGTCTCGCCTGCTGACTTTCTGATTTTTCACTCCCTATAATAACGCCAATTTTTCCAACACCATTCGTTTCCTCTACAACAACTTTTCCTAACTGCTCTCCTGCGCTAAAATTATTTGTTCCAACATAAGCAATACGCTTACTTTTTGGTGCATCTGTATCAATTGTAATAACAGGGATATGTTGTGTAACCGCTTTATTTATTACGGGCGAAAAAGTATTCTCATCCAGACTTTGTACGATAATACCATCCACCTGAGAGGCAATTGCCTTTTCTAATAACTTAATTTGTTCTTCTGGACTTGTCCGTAAAGGACCGATGTATTCAACATTCACTCCATATTTTTCTGCAGCAACATCTGCTCCTTCTTGTACTTTCCTCCAATAAGGATTATCATACTCCTGCGAAATAAGGACAAAATGGAGTTTTTTCTTCGATTCTATTTCCCGATCCTGTAATTTTTGAACTGAATTTTCAATATTTCTAGCATTTATTTCAAAATGAATAAGTACATAAACAAACAATAAAAAAAGTACGGTTAAAATAATCGACCATTTTTTCTCTTCCATAACGTCCCCCAGTCCTATATTAAAATAGTACATTTTGATTATACAGTTTACAAGACTATTAAACTTTACAATTTTTTCCCTTTTATGTTAAATACTAATTTTCCCAATTGTTTTATAAATAAGTTTGACGTTGTACTATACTTTATTTGTTAGTCAAACATCTCTCATAAAATTTTAAATCGTTATATTGAAATTTTTTCAATAAAAATGATCTCCTTTCTATAAATAGGAGATCATCATTTTCATAAATTTTATTGTATCTATGTATGTTATTCCTCTTACAAACCCAAGAATTTTAACCAATCTCAATAACCATTGGTTGACTCAAAAAAGTGCACAAAATATCTGTGCACTTTTACAATATCGTTTCTATAATTTTTTTCTTTCACTTAATTTGTTCAGAATTCAAAATGTTAGATCACATTTTCTAACTTAAACTGTCATTTTTGTTTCCTCAAACTCGTAGGTCGGATGAAATTCCCCTTCAGACTTTGATACTACAACAGTAGCAACACCGTTTCCAATAAGATTAGTAACTGCGCGTGCTTCCGACATGAAACGGTCAACACCAAGAATGAGTGCCATTCCCTCTACTGGGATGGATGGAAATACAGCTAATGTTGCGGCTAATGTCACAAATCCGGAACCAGTAACTCCCGCAGCGCCT
This sequence comes from Gottfriedia acidiceleris, assembly GCF_036421055.1. Taxonomy (GTDB): domain Bacteria; phylum Bacillota; class Bacilli; order Bacillales; family Bacillaceae_G; genus Gottfriedia; species Gottfriedia acidiceleris_C. The sequence continues at coordinate 29,012 of NZ_JAZGQS010000006.1, forward strand.
TTAGAAGTCAGCATTAAGACTCCTAGTAACGTAATCTGCTGCAACATGCTTAAATCAGCGCCATAAGCTTGTGCTATAAACAATGCTGCCATTGAGAGATAGATAGATGTTCCATCAAGATTAAAAGAATAACCTGTTGGAATAACTAGTCCTACTACTGATTTTGAACATCCATATTTCTCAAGCTTTTCCATCATTTTCGGCAACGCTGCCTCAGATGATGAAGTTCCAACAACAAGAAGGATTTCTTCTTTTATATAAGCAATAAATTTAAAGATATTAAAACCGAACATTTTAGCAATTCCGCCAAGAACTAGAACAATGAATAACGCCATTGTTAAGTAAACAGATCCCATTAGTTTTCCAAGATATAACAGAGAGCCGATACCGAATTCTCCAATTGTATATGCCATCGCACCGAATGCGGCAAATGGAGAAACTTTCATGATAATATTTACAATTCCGAAGAACACTTCAGTCAATTTTTCAAAAAGCTCTATAACCGGTTTGCCTTTCTTGCCTAAATGGGCAAGAGAAATGCCAAACATTATTGCTAGTAGAAGCACTGGTAGAAGCTGACCATTTGCAAATGCTCCAATAAAGCTATCAGGTATAATTGAGGCGATAAAGTCCATAAAACCATGGCTTGTTTCCGCAGCTGCCTTTGTATATTGCGTAATATCTCCTTTTCCTGAAGTTGCATCAATCCCTTTACCCGGCTTTAATATATTTGCAACAATAATACCAATCACTAAAGAGATTGTCGAAACGATTTCAAAATAAAGTAAGGCCTTCCCACCAATTTTGCCAACTTTCTTTATATCCCCCATACCCGCAATTCCAATCACAATGGTTAAGAAAATAATCGGTGCAATCACAACTTTTACTAGTTTTATAAAAATATCAGCAATAACCTTTAACTGTGAACCGAAATCTGGATATACGAACCCTACCAAAACACCTAGAAAAATACCAAGAATAACTTGAGTTGTAAGACTTTTAAAATTAATCCTCATTGCCCTTATCCTCCTATCACTTTTTGAAAACGATTACATTTTTTGAATTATTTACATGTTACAATTTTGTGAACATTATAAATAGTTAAATTAACTTTTTAAATTGTTTTGTAATTAAAGTAAGTAACAAAATCAAGATGTTTCGTTCAATTGGCCTATATTTTATAGTAAATTGGAAAAGTATGAATAAAATCATGCTAACTTTTAATAATTACTAGTAATTTTACGGAGGTAAATGTGCGCGATCAGCGATTTAGATTTAAATTAAGTACAATTATCATTTTTTTTGTTTGTTTAGTTGTTCTACTCTCTTTAATGATTACTGATTTATTAATAAGTAACAATGTCAGTAATAAACTTATAAAAAATCAAGAAGAAAAGGCCATAATTGTAGCCAGAACTGTTGCTAAATCTCAACTTGTAATTGATGAAATAAGTGACAAACAGCCCACTACTGCAATTCAAGATTATACAAAGGACATTCAAACCGCCACAAATGTATTATTTATTGTTGTAATGGATATGAACGGAATACGTAAATCCCATCCAAACCCAGAAAAAATTGGCAAACATTTTGTTGGTGGTGATGAAAAAGCAGCACTAAAGGGTAAAGAATATATATCGATCTCACATGGTACATTAGGTGAATCAGTTCGTGCTTTTACCCCTATATACAATGGAAGAAATGAACAAATCGGCGTAGTAGCAGTCGGAATATCACTTAAGAGTGTAGAGTCCGTACTTGGCAAAAGTCATTGGAACATTCTGATCGTTACAATTCTTGGTTTAATAATAGGCATTATTGGTGCCATTTTACTTGCAAGGTTTATTAAAAGGATATTGCTGGGACTCGAACCCTTTGCCATTGCAAAGATTCTTGAGGAGAGGAGTACAATGCTCCAATCCGTTCATGAGGGAATTATCGCAGTCGATAATCAATCGATCATTACTTTGGTAAATAAATCGGCATTACAAATCTTTCAAAAGGCTGGACTTTCTCAAAAACCTGTTGGCATGAAAATAGATGAGTATATGCCATCAACAAGATTAGATTATGTTTTAGAAACAGGTAAACCTGAATTAGATGAAGAACAAAACATAAACGGTATCTCCATCCTCGTTAACCGAGTTCCACTTCTAGTAAATGGTGAAGTCGTAGGGGCGATTTCCACTTTCCGAGATAAGACCGAAGTAAATCAGTTGGCCGAACAATTAACAGGGGTAAAAATGTATGCCGAATCCCTTCGCGCCCAGTCCCATGAATTTATGAATCGACTTCACGTCATTCTTGGGATGGTCCAAATGAAATCTTATGATGAATTATCAGATTTTATCCGGACTTTAGTGAACTATCAAAATCAAGAATTTGGAAATATTACTCAAACCATTAAAGACCCTGCTCTGGCTGGATTTATTATGGGAAAATTAAGTTATGCTAGGGAAGAAAATGTAGAGCTATCTTTTGAATGTAATAATGTCATACCAGAGCCAAAAGATCCTCAGTTCACTCAAGAATTAATAACCATTCTTGGGAATTTGATTGATAACTCGATAGAAGCAATGTCTGATACTGATGAAAAAACATTGGAAGTAAATTTTAATTACACTGAGAAATTTTTAACAATCGAAGTTTTAGATTCAGGACCTGGCATGTCTGATGAATTACAAAAGAAAGTATTTGAAAAAGGTTTTTCCACAAAAGGAGAAAATCGTGGCTATGGCCTTTATTTGGTTGCAAATAGCATCCAAAACCTAAACGGGGGATTAATTATCGACTCAAAATTACAGTTAGGGACTGAATTCCATATACAAATTCCATATGAAGAAAAGAGGTATGATCATGATTAATGTCTTAATTGTAGAAGATGATCCGATGGTTGCTGAATTCAACAAACGTTATCTTAAAGAGATTAAAGGTTTCAGTTTATTAGGAATTACTCATTCCGTGAAAGATGCCATTGAGTTCCTTAAAAATGAACAGGTAGACCTTATTTTGCTAGATGTTTATATGCCTGGATCGACTGGACTTGAATTACTTAGCTTTATTAGAGAACAAAACATGGCAGTAGATGTCATTCTAATAACTGCAGCTGCAGATAAAGAAAAAATCCGTACAGCTATAAGATATGGTGCAATAGATTATTTAATTAAACCGTTTGAGTTTGAAAGATTTAATCAGGCCTTGATGAAATATAAAGATAAATATAATTTTTTTGCAACTAAAAATTTGTTTAGTCAGGAAGATCTAGATGAACAGTTCTTTAGTATCGATCAAAAAACTATTGGAGACGCAATGAGTAATTTGCCTAAAGGCTTAACTAGTAGTACTTTACAGGTAGTCATAAATGTGATCAAGTCAAAAGGAAACAGTCAGTTTACAACAGATGATATCTCTGAAACTACCCTTATATCACGAGTGTCGATACGAAAATATTTGAAGTTTCTAACCAGTCTTGGTGCTCTTGAAGAGTCATTAACATATGGAATTGGAAGACCAGTCTATTTGTACACGCTAAAATTAGATAAACTAAAACATGTGAATATATTACTTTAAAAAGCCTTGCCACTTTTTTAATTTTAAAACGTTGATTAATTACATAACCTATTTATCTTCTAAATTATTTTTTAGGGTAAAGTTGATAATAACTGAAAGTGATTACCAACTGGGGCATTGAAGTTCGACTATTTTAAATCAATGGCAAAAGATCCAATCGTCTTTCCACTGGCTAACCCTATCCCTGAAATCTATCCAGAAGATGCGATTGCAGCAGGTGCAGCAGTAGTAGGTACATGGAGATCTGATTATCCTAATCAGGTAAATAATTTACTAGCATTTCCCGGTATTTTCCGAGGTGCAATTGATGCAAGAACAAGTAATATTACAACCGAAATGAAACTGACTGCTGCCTATACAATTGCTAGAATCGTTACGGAAAAAGAATTAAATTCCAACTACGTCATTCCAAATGCACAAGACGAACGTGCTGCCAAAGAAAAGAATTATTTCTACAAATTAAATTAGTAAAAAATAATAAGGCACTGACTTTTAGTCAATGCCTTTTTCAATACTAGTTTAGTTTTTTTTTTCTCTCTTCCCTCTCTTTTTTTAGGATGGAGACGGAAATCTCGCAGCTTCAAAATGAGTACTAACTTCACCATCAACATTGGCATCAATCGTACCAGCTAGGCTACTTTGGGCAAAAGCCTCAACTTTATCCATAGCACTTAGTTTCAGGATTGTTGAAACATTTACAGTATTTCCAAAAAGGATCGGACCAAAAAAATCATTATCTATAGCGATTGCAGGTTTTCCATTCACCCGAATTTCAATCCGTGCTCTATAATTGACATTGTTGTTAACTGGAAAAAAAGTAATTGTTGCAGATACCAAGTAGACTCCATTATTTTTGGGCCTAAATGTTGAAGTAAACTGATTATATTCATTTGCTAAATCAAATTGTTTTTGTTGGTAGTTTACTTTTACAAAAGTATTTTCAGGTACAGTTTGAGTTGTATTGCTTATAGCTCTAAAAGCCGATGCTATATTAATATTCTCTTCATTTGAATCATCTGGTTTTTTCATTTTTGGAGGCACACTTTTCACTTCACTCTCTAATAAACTCCTATCATTATATTGAGACGAGTTTTTAAGTGATTGTATGCTTGTCCCTTAGCGAGTACTTATGGCAACTTAAATGTTATTCTCTGATAGGCTCAGTTAAATTAACTTTCTGATCTAGTCATTAAAAAAAAGGCTTTACTCATTAGAGTAAAGCACCTATTAATGGAAGAACATGTATAGCATTAGTTTAGTCGCTGCATGAGCTGCCTTAAGTAAACCATTTTCAACATCTATTTCAATCATTACTACTATCTCATTTACAAGTTTTTGTTAAGGCGTTTTTTCCATAAATACGTCATGGTAATAAAGATATAAATGCAAAGTGTAATAATCGTAACGATGATTGGTGTCGTGAATATGATTCCGATTAGAATCAACATTAACGCGATGATTACAGCCCAAGTCGTATATGGGAACCATTTAACCAAATAGGCACTTGTTTTTCCAGATGACTGTTTACGAGATTTTAAATGGGCAAAGGCAATAATCAACCAGATGAATAATACAGTATATCCAAGCGAACCCATCAGGAAATCAAATGTTTTACTACCAGCAAATAAGGAAATCAGTACTCCACCAAATAAAGTGGATGTACACATTAAAATTGCGTATACAGGAACTTTCCTCTTAGATAATCTTGAAAAGATTTTTGGGATGCGACCGTCCGCAGCTTGCGTATACAGAACGCGGGATGAACCATACAATCCAGAGTTCATCGATGAAATAATCGCTATTAGAACAACGGCGTTCATAATATGGTCAGCACCAGGAATTCCAATCATTTTAAAGACCATCACAAATGGACTTTCAGGAACCCCGTTTACTTTGTTCCAAGGAATTAAACTAACGATAATGAAAAATGGAATGATATAAAAAGAAATGATTCTGACCAATGTACTTCGAACGGCTTTTGGAACTACTTTTTCGGGATTTTTTGTTTCTGCTAATGTAACTCCGATAATTTCAGTACCACCATATGAATAAATTACCACCAGCATAGCCGAGATTAAACCAGTTGATCCATTCGGAAAGAAACCACCATGTTCTGTTAAGTTAGAGAAACCTACTGCTTTGTGATCTCCAAAATTCACTAGCAATAACACGAATCCAGCTAAGATGAATACAATGATGACCGTAATTTTAATTAAAGCAAGCCAATATTCAGTTTCAGCAAAAACCTTTACTGATAGTAAGTTGATTGTTGTAACTAACACTGAAACAACTAATGCCAGTATCCAGATTGGATAGTCAGGCACCCAATATTGAATGAAAATGGCAGCTACGATTGATTCGGCCGTGATGTTCAATACCCACATTTTCCAATAGATCCAATCAAGGAAATAAGCAGGATATTTTCCTAAAATAGATTGGACAAGATCCCTGAATGTTCTTGCATCGCTATTTCTAACGGCCATTTCAGCTAAACCTTGTAGGATGAATAATAAGATGATGCCTCCTAGCAAGTAGGCAATTAAAATGGATGGTCCAGCCATATCAATTGCTGAACTACTTCCCTTAAATAAACCTGCCCCAATAGCTCCGCCTAATGCCATCATCGTAATATGTCTTGACGTCATTGTCCTTTGTAAATTCCGTTTTTCCGTTTTCATATCCTAACCTCCCAAAAAAATCAAAAAAGGCATATCATCTCATTCTTCATAATCAAATGAAGAAAGAGACGACATGCCTTAGCTTACCGCGGTACCACTCTTATTGGCTCTTTACGAACCCGACTTTAAAAACCTTGTAACGAAGGTTAATCGTTAAAACAAGAGAAAAGATTAAATCTAATCATTCGTTTTACCACTCCCAGGCAAGTTCAAAGTATCATTGGACTGCGTTGCACCAACCCGCAGCTCTCTTAGCCTAATAATTAACTTTTACTACTCCTGATCTTTGCGTTTCGATAAATATTTCTGAATATTTTTTATAATAACTAATACTATACGGACGTGATGCATACTTGTCAACAGTTTTTTCAGGATAATTTTTTTCAAAAAACAAATTATAAGCTTATTGATTCAATAGCAAAATAGATCTTAAAGTCCTTTTAATTGAAGTATCCTCTGTCAATTTCGTTAGCTCTAAAAAACTAAATAAATCCACTTAAAAATACCACAAAAACTAAACGAAATGGAGCATGCCAAGAATGAATGAAATGATTGAAAATCTGAAAAGTATGCATAATGAAATAAGTGTAAAGCTTAGCAATGCTTTCAATTTCTCAGAAACCAATGATAAGCATCACCAAAATTCACATCACGATTATGCAAAATTATCTAAAGTAGCTAAAGAACAGTTAGAACAAAATAAAGAACATCAAATAGCTCAAACAATTTTAAAACATTTAGATACATTACTTCGTGAGGTTGATATAATAAAAAACACTTAACTTTTAATCACTACTTAAGAATAATATTTTCAATCAAAATAGCACTCCCAACATGTATAAAGCTCTCTAATACAAAAAATCTCTACGGAATTTTCCATAGAGATTTTTTAAAATCCTTATTTGATTATCTTTTTGCCCCTGTGAAGCGTCTATTTAAAAATTTAGCAAACAATCTGGCAAATAAATTAAATAATAGGATCATTACGATTAAGACTGCCGCAGATTTTGTAGCGATACTTTGCGCATCTGGAACAATACCTTCTGAATTTAATTTCCAAATATGAACTGTTAATGTTTCTGCTGGTCTAAAAATATTAAATGGATTCATTGGTGTATTTAATGGAGCAGCATTATTTAGAATCGGCGTTGTAAGTCCAGCAGTATAAATTAATGCCGCTGCTTCTCCAAAAATTCTGCCAGCTGCTAAAATAATTCCCGTAATTAATTGTGGAATTGCAGTTGGGATACTAATTTTAGTAATTGTTTGCCATTTTGTAGCTCCTAATCCAAGACTACCTTCTTTACTAGTTTTAGGAACATTTAATAACGCTGTTTCACTTATCCTCGTTAAACTTGGAAGATTTAAAATTGAAATCGCAAGTGCACCACCAATTAAAGTGTAACCCCATCCAGTCATCGTTACAAAAACTAATAAACCGAATAAGCCAACTACGATTGAAGGCAATGATGCTAACGTTTCAATACATAATCTTAAGAAATTCAAAAAACGACCTGGTTTTGCGTATTCTGCCATATATATCCCTGCTCCTACTCCAATCGGAACTGAAATAATTAATGTTAATACTAAGATATAAAATGAATTAAAAAGTTGTGGTCCAATCCCACCGCCTGCTTGAATATTACTAGGTTTTCCAAACAGGAAATCAAAGTCCCAGAATCCCCAACCTTTAAAAATAATTTCACTTAATAAAAATAATAATAATATTACAACTAAACCAGCTATTGAACAAAGTATTCCCGTCCATATTTTATCCATTTTTCTTGCAATCATGATTCATATCCTCCTTTTCTTCCGATTAATCGAATGACTAGAATAAATAGGAAGGATATTAAAAGTAAGATCATTGCTAAAGTCCATAGCGTGTTATTCCAAGCTGTACCATTTAATGTATTTGCCATATCCATTGTTAAAATCCCTGTTAAAGTTGCTGTTGGGTCAAAAATACCATTAGGGAACTTAACTGTATTTCCGATTACCATTTGTACCGCTAATGCTTCACCAAAAGCACGAGCAAGACCTAAGACAATCGCAGTTAAAATGTTTGTTTTTGCAGCTGGAACAATTGCCATCTTAATTGCTTGCCATCTAGTTGAACCTAGTCCATATGATGCTTCTAAAAATGTTCTTGGAACAGCTCGCACAGCATCAGATGCTATACTTGCAATTGTAGGTAAAATCATGATACTAAGCACTATAATCCCTGCAATTAAGCTAAAACCTACGCCACCTACTGTATTTCTAATAAGAGGAACTAATACGGTTACGCCAAGAAATCCATAAACTACTGAAGGAATACCGACTAGAATTTCTAATACTGGAATTAATACTTTTTCACCAAACTTAGGTGAAATAAAATTCATGAAAATTGCTAATGCAATCGCAATTGGTGCAGCGATAATTACAGCACCAACAGATACTAGAATTGAGCCAACAATAAAGATTAAAGCACCATATGTTGGATTTGAAGCATTATTTGGGCTCCAGTGTTTTGAAAACAAAATATCACTTAAACTTATATCATTAACTGTAAATGATTGGATTCCTTTACTAACAATAAATCCTATTATTGCTATTGTAATACCGATCATTAAGAAACCACATAAAGTTACAAGAGTTCTTCCAAGGTATTCAATTAGAAAAAAGTTTCTTTTTTTGAAATTCATGATAAACCCCTATCATCCATTAATAAATTAGTTTGAGAGTTGGTATAAAACCAACTCCCATTTTTTATATTATTCTAAACCTGTCATTTTTGAAGCTGGGATATAACCCATTTCTACTAACTTGTTAGCAAACTCATCGCCACTAATAAATTCAATATATTCTTTTACAGGAGATTTCGCATCGCCTTTTGTAATCATGTACTCGTAAGAATAGAATGGGTAATCACCTGCAACGATATTGTCTGTAGTAGACTCTTTTCCATCAATTTTCACAGTTTTTAAAGCATCTTTCTTATCGCCGATTAAATATGAGTTAGCAAGGTATGAAATTGCACCTGGAGTAGAGTTTACAGCTTGTTCAACTGCACCGTTTGAGTCTTGAACAGTCCCTACGCTATCATTAATCTTAACGTCTTTCATAATTTTCTTTTCAAATGCTGCGCGAGTACCAGATGATGCTGGACGATTGATTACATTAATTTTCTCGTCTTTACCGCCAACCTCTTTCCAGTTCGTTACTTTCCCAGCGAAAATATCTTCAATTTGTTGAAGTGTAAGTGAATCTACACCAACATCTTTATTTGTTACCATTGAGTAACCAACACCAGCAACTTTAGCTTCTACTAATGAACTTGCTAAAGATTTATCTTCTAATTTTTCAGCAGCTGGTACATCTGAGTTACCAATTTGAATTGCTCCAGTAGAAACTTGGTTTACACCAGTACCACTACCGCCACCTTGAACTGTAATTGATACTTGTGGGTACTTCGCCATGAATTCAGTAGCCGCTTCGTCAGCTAATGGTTGTAATGCTGTTGATCCTGCAGCACCAATTGTTCCTGTTAATTCTACTTTTTTATCATCAGTATTAGTCTTACCAGTTGATTTATCATCTTTATTAGAACATCCTGCTAACATACCTGTAATAGCCATTGCTGCAAATGTTAATTTTAATCCACGTTTCATTTTAATCCCCCTAAAATGTTTGTTTTTATTTTTAATTTTGTTTTATTTCGTTTGTTATCTCTTACATTCTCTACTTTAAAGTTTTTAAGTTAAGCAAGTTTTAATCAATCGTAAAGAAATTGTAAATCTTTTTAAGAGGTAGTATGTTTAGTTGATTTATGGGAAGTGTAAGTAACGATAAATTACTAATTACTTATTAAAATTTTATAAATACAATAAGAAAATCTACTTAAAAGTGGCTTAACTTTAAAGTAGTTTTAGGTACTGATCTATAGTAGGGAATATTAAAAACACATAGTGCACTTATAAAGTTGCTAAAGTTCTTTCATAAAGACGTATACTTCATTGACATAGTAAAAGAAATAGAAAAAGCTGACTCAAAAAGTCATAGACCCTTTGAGTCAGCTTTAATTGCAGTATTATTGTAAACCTGACATTTTTGAAGCTGGGATATAACCCATCTCTACTAACTTGTTAGCAAACTCATCGCCACTAATGAATTCAATATATTCTTTAACTGGAGATTTTGCATCACCTTTTGTAATCATATACTCATATGAATAGAATGGGTATGCACCAGAAGTAATGTTATCAGTTGAAGATTCTTTCCCATCAATTTTAACTGTCTTTAATGCATCTTTTTTATCGCCGATTAAATATGAGTTAGCAAGGTATGAAATTGCACCTGGAGTAGAGTTTACAGCTTGTTCAACTGCACCGTTTGAGTCTTGAACAGTCCCTACGCTATCATTAATCTTAACGTCTTTCATAATTTTCTTTTCAAATGCTGCGCGAGTACCTGATGATGCTGGACGATTAATTACATTAATTTTCTCGTCTTTACCGCCAACCTCTTTCCAGTTCGTTACTTTCCCAGCGAAAATATCTTCAATTTGTTGAAGTGTAAGTGAATCTACACCAACATCTTTATTTGTTACCATTGAATAACCAACACCAGCAACTTTAGCTTCTACTAATGAACTTGCTAAAGATTTATCTTCTAATTTTTCAGCAGCTGGTACATCTGAGTTACCAATTTGAATTGCTCCAGTAGATACTTGATTTACACCAGTACCACTACCGCCACCTTGAACTGTAATAGAAACTTGTGGGTATTTCGCCATAAACTCAGTTGCTGCTTCATCAGCTAGTGGTTGTAATGCTGTTGATCCTGCAGCACCAATTGTTCCTGTTAATTCTACTTTTTTATCATCTGTACTAGTCTTGCCAGTTGTTTTTTCATCTTTATTAGAACATCCCGCTAACATACCTGTAATAGCCATTGCTGCAAATGTTAATTTTAATCCACGTTTCATTATTGATTGTCCTCCTAAGGAAAGTTATTATTTTCTACATCTCTAACTATAAAAAAGAATAATTAACCTAGTTTTAAACGATTGTAAATAATTCGTAAAGTTGGGATAAGAGGAGAAATTAAAGATAAAAATAAGACTCTCTAATTATTTAAGAGAGTCTCGTCAAACAATCTATTTCGCTTGGCATACGATTCGTGAAAAACATACAAAGTATTACTAGTAGTTTTGATATAAAAGCCTTATTTATTCACTTTTTCAAGGCATAGTTTTAATACTGCATTTAGTAATACATTCGCTCCTTTAGCACAATCTTCATATGAAGTTAATTCATCTTCACGATGACTATACCCATTTATACTTGGGACAAAAATCATCGCAGTTGGAATATAGGAAGCAACGAATTGAGCATCATGTCCGGCACCGCTATACATACGGTTTTCCTTATATCCTAACTCTTTGCAAGCATATTCCACAGCATTTACGACTTCTTCATCAAAGTGAACTGTGTCTCGATCCCATAGGCGTGTGGATTTGATTGGACAGCCACTTAAATTTTTTGGCAGTTCTTCTATCATTCGTGTAACTTCTGCAATTATACTAGGATCCTTATGTCTCGCTTCTAAAGTAAAGGTTACTTCTGAAGGAATGACCGTGTGAATATTTGGATATGCATTTATGCGACCGATCGTGTAAACGAGCTCTGAATCTAGTCTTTGTAATTGTTTTTGTAAATCTACTACCACATTAGCAGCAGTGAACATCGGATCTTTGCGCATGCTAATTGGTGTCGTACCTGCATGGTTGGATTCTCCAAAGACAGAGATTTCATAGCATACCATCCCTAATACACCTTCTACTACACCTATTTCTAAGTTTTTCCGTTCTAGTACCGGTCCTTGTTCAATATGTAGTTCGATATACGCGCGAGCATCTTTTAGGCGATTTGCTTCAGATCCCTCAAAACCGCTTTCACTAAGTGATTTAGCAAAAGTAATTCCATTTTTATCCGTAGAAGCAATCATCTTCTTTTTATCAAATTTACCTGATAGCACTCCAGAAGACATAAGTGATGGCTCAAATCTTGCCCCTTCCTCATTTGTAAAATTGACAATAGTAATTGGGTAATCTATTTCAATCTTTTCATCTATTATTGTAAGAACAGTTTCTAAAGCTGTAAGTACACCTAGTACACCGTCAAAACGACCTCCCTTAATCACTGAGTCCAAATGGGAACCAATTACAATTGGAGGCAAGTCTTGCTTCCCCGGTAAAGTAGCATACATATTCCCCATATCATCATGCTTTACGATCATTCCCACTTCTTCACATAACGCTTGAAATTTCTTCCTTGCAGCAATATCTTCAGCAGTTAATGCTAGTCTAGTTACACCATTGTTTTCCGTTTTACCATATTCGCTAAACAACTCAATTAATGTTTGAAGCCGATTGGCATTCGTCTTGATCATAAGAAGGCCTCCTTCAATTATTGGGCAATTTCTTCAATAACAACTGATGTTAATTCATTGAGAACTAGAACTATTCCAGAAAATTTACTAACTTAAATAAAGTTGTTTCATTAAATAATACGATGGAAACTGCTGTTATAATACTAGCAATTGCACCTTACTTATTCATTCAAATCAAGGATAGACATCTTCTCATTTTTGGGAGTGCATCTGTCTTTGTACTTTCAATTTAAATCGTTTGAAACTATGATTAATTACTAATCCTTAACCCTATCTGAGACTGACATTAAGTGTCCTTAATTCAGAAAATTTGTATTATTTTGCTATTTTCCATTGAATTGTGTTAATAAAAAGTTATAATTATTTTGAAAACAATTTGTGCAAACGCTTGCAATAAGTGAGCAATACCTCCATACATATTTTTATTGCATCTTTTGTATAAACGTTTTCCTAATTAAAATAGAGAAAGGGGTTTTTTCATGAGGAGAAAACAGAGATCAATCTTATCGCTCGTTACTGTATTAGGATTAGTTCTCCAGATGTTTCCAGGACTTTTTACAAATGTAACTGTAAAAGCAGCAGAAACGACAGCTAGACAAGTTGTACTTGTAGGAAGCCTTCAGAAATTGTTAGGAAATTCAGGTGATTGGGACCCATCCTCGCATCAAACAGAGATGGTGTATAAAGGGAATGGTCTCTATACATTTACTGGTACTTTACCGGCTGGTGAATATGAGTACAAAATCGCCATTGGTGGAAACTGGTCAGAAAATTACGGTGAAGGCGGAAATCCTGACGGCAACAACATTAAACTAATACTATCCGATCAAAAGGATGTCACTTTCTATTATAATGATAACACTCATTCAATTACTGACAGCACTCATTACACTCCTATAGCAGAGGAAAAACAACCGCGTCTTGTTGGAACAATCCAGCCTGCTATTCATGCAGGATCAGCTTGGAGCCCAGCTGACTCAACAGCCTTTTTAAAAGATGATAATTTCAAAAATATCTATTCATTTACTACAAAAGTGCCAAGTGGTACTTACGAATACAAGATTGTATTAGGAAAAGATTGGACAGAGTCTTACCCTTCTTCAAATCTGAAGTTAACTGTAATCTCTGAAACTACTATTACATTTTTCTATAATAGTGAAACAAAAGAAGTTTATACAGATTATAAACCAACCGGCTCTGATGGCTTGATTGATCAGAATGCCCTCTCTCATGATTCATGGGACCAAGTATACAAAAAGCCATTTGGTGCCGTTCCAGAAAAGACACCTGTCACCTTCCGGATATCGGCAAAGAAAGGAGATTTAACAAGCGCGAGCCTTTATGTAAAAAATTATAATTCCGGCACAACAAAGGTCTTGGCTATGAAGAATGTAGGCTGGTCAAATTCAAATGGCAAAGGTGACCTTGAGTACTGGGAAGCTACGTTTACGCCAACAGACAAAGGGATTCATGGTTATAAGTTCATTGTCAGAGATCAAGATACATCAGCTGAATATGGCGAAGATACACAAGAAGGTCATACTGGAAAAGCAGTAGATAAAAATGCAAGCCTTTTCCAACTGACAGTATATGACCCTAATTACCAAACGCCAGATTGGATGAAAGAAGCTGTAGTTTATCAAATCTTCCCCGATCGCTTTTTTAACGGAAACAAAAGCAATGACAATGTAAAGGATAAAATTGGTGCTCGTGGTAACCAGCCAATCGAACATCCCGCTTCTTGGTCAAGCTTACCAGATAATCCTTATGAACAAGGAACTGGATCATATACTGGAGACGGAGAATTTAGTAATGATTTTTATGGAGGAGACATCGCTGGAATCCAATCTAAGCTCGATTACCTTCAATCACTGGGAGTCAACACACTCTATTTAAATCCAATTGCTCTAGCTCCATCTAACCATAAATATGATGCAACAGATTACAAATTGGTTGACCCGATGTTTGGCTCAGAAAAGGAATTTAAAAACTTCACAAAAGAATTAGCTAAACGTCATATGCATTTAATTTTGGACGGTGTTTTTAATCACGTCTCAGACGACTCAATCTATTTTGACCGTTATAACAAATATAAAACAGTTGGTGCATATGAATATTGGTCTCGTATTTATGATTTAATGAATAATGAAAAATTGTCCGAGGCAACTGCCAAAGAGAAAGCAAAAAACCAATTTATCTCCGAAGGCCAATCTTTTAGCCCGTACGGTTTTGAAAACTGGTTCCATATTGAAAATGTAAAAGTACCGAATGAAAAAGTCAACGGTGTTTCAAATGGAGAACATTATAAGTATGAAGGTTGGTGGGGCTATGACAGTCTCCCAGTATTTGAATCAAAAGAAGGTTCAAAGGTTGATCACCCAAGTGAACTTAACAACACTGCATTTGCTAATTATATAATGTATGATAAAAACTCCGTAAGCAAATCATGGATTGATCAAGGTTCTTCCGGTTGGCGTTTAGATGTAGCGAATGAAGTAGACAGCTCATTTTGGCAGGAATTTCGAAAAGAAATTAAATCCAAGACGATGACAGGTGCAGGACAAACTCTTCAAAAAGATGAAAAACCACTTATTTTGGGAGAAATTTGGGATGATGCTTCCAAATACTTTTTAGGAGATCAATATGACTCTGTAATGAATTATCGTTTCCGAGGTGCAGTACTAGATTACTTAAAGAATGGTAATGCAGAAAATGCACAAAACTCCCTACTTGCAGTACAAGAGGATTATCCAAAGGAAGCTTTTTATGCTCTTATGAACCTAATGGGATCTCATGATACTGCACGAGCTATATTCTTGCTTGGTAACGGGACAGATACTTATAACAGAGCTGAACAGGATCCAAACTATAATTACAATGAAGGGGTGAAACGATTAAAGCTAGCTTCCATCCTTCAAATGGGTTATCCTGGTGCGCCGACTATTTTTTATGGAGATGAAGCAGGTCAAACAGGTTCAAAAGATCCAGATGATCGCCGTACGTATCCGTGGGGAAATGAAAACCAAGATTTGATTAAACATTATCAATCGATTGGTCAAATTCGCAGTAAAAATTCTGATCTATTTAGTCATGGAGATCTTCACCATATTTATGCTAAAGATGATGTCTTAGCTTACACTCGTACTAAAGGAACAAAATCAGCGCTTATCATCATTAACAGAGGGAAAACTGCACGAACTGTTGATGTTGACACTAAAAAGCTGATTGCAAACGGAATTCGTCTAGAAGACCAATTAGATAAAAAATATGCTGCTACAGTGAAAGATGGCAAGTTGACATTGACCATACCTGCCGAATCAGGAAGAATGTTACTTTCTAGTAATGACGTGAAAAATCCACAGTCAGTTAAAAATGTAATCGGTACTGTAGGGTCTAAACAAATTACTTTAAATTGGACAGGAACTGCAGAAAAATTCAATGTCTATCAATCAACTATTGCTGGCGGATTATGGACAAAAGTAAAAGAAACGAAAGACACGAATGTAACCATTTCAGATTTAAATAATGGTCGCAACTACTATTTTTCTGTAACTGCTGTAGATTCTTATGGGAACGAATCTGAACCTGCTGTCTCAGTTGGTCTCGTGCCTCACTACGATATTAGCAAAGCTAGCGTGTCCAACATGACAGCCCTATCCAATCAGGAGCTGAACTTAGCACTTAATTCTACTGTTAAAGCAACTTTTTACTTGCAGGGTGCAACAGAAACAGGCCCAGCTGAAGGAATTATGGCAGAGCTTCAAGTAAGAATGAAAGGCCAAACTGCTTGGGAATCATACAAAGCTCTATACAATGGTCAATCTCAGGAAAATCAAGCTAATGAGTTCCAAGGTAGCTTCACACCATTAGAGGCTGGTATATATGAATACCGTATTGCCTTTACACCTGATTTAGGAAATACATGGGTGTACTCTGAAACAGGAGAAGTAAACTATACACGTAGCACTTTAGATACTACTCCCCCTGCTAGTAAGGTCAATTTGGAGACACCAATTCAAGAATCTGGTCAGGTTAACTTGAACTGGAAACTTACTCAGCCAGATCAGCCATATAAAACTGTCATTTACCGTGACGGTCATATACTTACTTCAGTAAACGGGGATACTACTACCTTCCGTGATTATCAGGTCACAAACGGTACAACATATAATTACCAAATCCGCGTCTTTGATCAAGCAGGGAACTATGTGGATTCAAATACTGTAAATGTCACACCAGATATTGTCATGGTACAAGTAACATTTAAAGTACATGCACCAGCTGGCACTCCATTGTCAGCACAAATGAATATACCTAACAGCTTAAATGGTTGGAATACAGGTGCATGGTCAATGAGCCGAAATGGTGCAGTTACACCAGATTGGGAATATACAGTTGAGCTTGAGGAAGGAACTGAAATTACTTATAAGTATACGAGAGACAACACATGGGATCATGAAGGATTAGCAGATCATACACCATCTGATCCATCAGACGATGATATCAGTTATTATGGTTACGGTGCGACTGGAACTGATATGAAAATAGTTGTTTCAAACCAAGGTGGCAACAAAATGACTGTCCAAGATACAATTTTACGCTGGATTGATAAGCCGCTTGTAGTAAGCCAAATTGATGTAAATGGTTCAACTTTAACTGTGAAAGGTAATTCTATTAAAGGAGCTAACCTTACTATTAATGGTGAAAAAGTAACTGTAAATAATGATATGAATTTCACCCAATCTTTTAATCTAAAAGAAGGTCAGACACTAGTACCAGTACACATTGAACCAACTGATCCAACTAAAACCACAATTTTTAAAGGTGATGGCGGTTCGATTAATAAAAACACTAAAAACTATGTGATTGACGTGATAAATAAAACGATTAGTGAGTCCAAATAATTAGAAACAATAAAGGTCTGCCAAATTGGCAGACCTTTTTATTCACCGCAAACGCCCTCTTTCTTAATTGATTCTAATATCTGGTTACGGTGCTCATTACCGTCTAAGGAAAATAAGCTCCTCACTAGACTTCGCGTAATGAAAGTAAGCGTTGTCCAAATTATTGATAAGGAAAGGGGGTTCTAGTCGTCATCATCATCGTCGTCATCGTCGTCGTCATCGTCGTCATCGTCGTAACAAGCTGGGTCAGATGCACCAGTTATTTGCGGTTGACTGTTGTTTGAGAACGTACTTTGAGTAATAGTGATTGTACCAGTATTCGCAATAGCCCCTCCACTCGTAGCAGTGTTGCCAGTAAACGTACTTCTATTAATCGTTGCTGTTCCAGAATTCTTTATAGCGCCACCTACACCATTCGGAGCACTATTGTTCGTAAACGTACTTCTATCAATCGTAGCTGTTCCAGTATTGGATATTGCTCCTCCATCACCATTAAGAGCACTGTTGTTAGTAAATGTACTTCTCATAACGATCAGTGTACCATCATTTGTTATAGCACCACCATTACGTGTAGCACTATTGTCAGAGAACGTACTATTTGTAATATTGACTGTACTTCCAGAAAAATTCCCAATAGCCCCACCGAAATTAGAGGTGTTGCCTGTGAACGTACTATTTGTAACAGTAACTTCAGAACCAGAATCACTATTCGATATTGCTCCACCAACACCATTTGGCGCACTATTGTTAGTAAACGTACTATTTGAAATGCTAACTTTACCTGAGCCAAAATTTGCGATCGCGCCACCATCACCATTCGGAGCACTGTTGTTTGTAAACGTAGTTCTCATTATGGTAAGTGTACCATCGTTTGCAATAGCCCCCCCTCTACCAGAAGCAGTATTACCAGTGAACATACTATTTGTGATGTTAACTATGCCATCATTTGCGATCGCTCCACCGTTAGCCGTAGCGCTGTTGTTTGAGAACGTACTATTTGTAACATTGACTGTACTACCAGAAAAATTCCCGATCGCTCCACCAAAATTAGAAGTATTGCCTAAGAACATACTATTTGAAATGTTCACTGTACCAGAATTCTGATTTGCTATTGCACCACCAGATATAGAAGAGTGATTGTTTAAGAACATAGACCTAATCACATTCAATGTGGCACCATCATTAAGGATTGCCCCTCCAATAGTATCATTACCATTTTCGAAGGTTAGGTTGCTGATTGTTACTGTAATTGCACCGCTAATATTAAAGATACGCGTATTAATACCGCTGATTGTCGGACCAGGACCATTTATAGTTAAGGTTTTATTAATAACTATCGGACTATTTAAAATAATAGTACCAGATCGAACAGGTCCAGCAAACACAATCGTGTCTCCTGGGTTTGCTATTGCAACAGCATCTCGAAGTGAACCTGGACCACTATCATTGGTATTGGTCACCGTAATTGTTGCCATATTATCCTCTCCTTATTTTTTATTTTTGGACTTGTCCTATTTTTAATCTTAGACATGTCCTAATTTATTCTATTCAAGGACAAGCTAATCGTGACAATTTACGACCATTTACACTATAATGAGCAACACGATTCTTCATTTATCTTGTGCTGGGCACACGCATAAAAAAATTGACTCAGATAACTGAGTCAATTTTTATTTTAGTTCTTGTACAGAATACATAATTTTCCTATTCAATTAATCCTAAAAAGTTTTTTCCGAGTATGTATTCCTTTTCATTATCAGGAATTAGAAGGGACTCCACCCATCTTTTCTTGTCTGAATAGTCATATTCATTAAAAGTCTTCATTCCATATGGTCCGTCACAGCCAAATAGAACTTTACGGTAACCTAAAGCCTCTACCGCTTGTTTTACAATTGAAGGATTGAGATAATCACTTGATGTATCAACATATACATTTGGTTTATTTTTAACATATTTCCATAGTTTTCTCCAAAATGGTAGACCAGCGTGAGCATAAATTAATTTAAGTTTGGGAAAATTTTCAGGTAGATATTTATAGGAGTCAATCTCAGAAGAAAGATGAATAATCATAGGTACACCTTTTAACTCACATAAAGTAGCAACTGGTTCAAGAGCTTTAACACTGTAACCATGCATAAATGGATGAGCCTTTACCCCAATAAAACTAGGGTTTTTAAGATAGCATTCTATTTCTTCCATAAAATTAGGAATCATAGGGTTCACTGCTACCCAACCTAGAAAACGGTCTGGAAATCTTGCAATTGCATTAGCCACAATATCATTTTGCGGCTTACTAAAAATCTTATATGTCTTACCATAAAGTTTAAAATAGCCATCTTTCACTAGACCATCATAAATTTTATATCCGATTTGAGGTGTATTAAGTATTAGAAAACGGAATAAACGTTGGATATGATACTGAATGGTACTATCTGATTCAAACATTGTTTCACTCATAGGGGGAATAAGAGCAGTTTTTGCAATATTATTTTGATCCATCCCCTCTATCATTTTTTCTAAAGTCAACATGGATTCATCCACATGAAAATGGCAATCAATAATTATATAAATCTCCCCTTTTCTACTCTATTATTTTCAATTTATTGCTTTATCAACTTTTAAATGATTCATTATTACTAGTATCATCTATATGCTTTGAAAAAAAAACTTTATTAAATTAAAAACTTCTGAGCAGCACAATGCACCTTTAACAGCAAAAGAATTGCTCTTTCTTATTTACGAATAGAGTTATTAGCAGAAGCTCCCTCAGGGGTATTTTTCAACTTTTGAATATAGGTTTAAGAATTGGAGATAGATAGTTTTTACCAGTCATTATGTACTGTGATACAAAAAAAAATCAGCTGAACTGCTAGTAGCCAAGTGAAATACATACTAAAATAAGAAGTTTCGTATTTTATGGGACTAGTTCAACCCAATAGCTTAAAAAGAAAAAGGCTTATACAATTTTTTTATAAGCCTTTTTTGTAGTTAGGTTATCTATAGCCTTCTAATTAAATTAAAGTGGTATCTAGTAGTTTTACTAATTAATTTAGTACGTTTACTGTCTCTAGTAAGAATAATTTTACTCCTATTGTAATAAGCGTCATTCTTCAAATAAATTACCGCATTTAAATATTTAGGGGTATAGTTACCAAATCCAAGGAAAACTAATATACCATTCCAAACAGCTTTTGCTTTATTGATATAATAAACTCCTGGTAATCCATTAATCAGAATAGTTGCTTTGTAAACTTCAAATGCTCCAATATTGTATCAAGTTTTTCGTTTATTTTAAAAGCTGTTACAGGATTATAAAGGCAAACTGAACTCCCTTTAGTTGTTTAACAGCTTCTTCTACCTTCATAACTTCTTTTACTACAATTTACCGTTCAAAACAAGCCATATCTTTAGCACTAAAGGAGTCTAGGGCCACTTTCTCGATCCGTTATAAATTCATAATCGTACCCTAACAAACAACAAAGAAAAAATAGGGAAAAGGATAAAGGTGACTACTTCAATCCCCCTATTCAGCCTACGTTCAAAACTGAACAAAAAATCGCCTTTTGATTTACATCTATTTTATCAGACTGGTTAGTTCAACAGACTTTTGCGTACAACGCTGTATAGCTGAAATGATAGCTGTTCTTAAGCCTTTTTCCTCTAATATTGCTACAGCTTCTATTGACGTTCCACCTGGAGAACAAACCATGTCTTTCAATGCACCTGGATGTATTCCCGTTTCCAGTACCATTTTTGCAGAGCCTAATACAGCTTGAGCTGCGAATTTATATGCTTGATCTCTTGGCATACCATCTAATACAGCAGCATCTGCCATGGCTTCTATAAACATAAATACATATGCTGGCGAAGAACCACTTACAGATGTTACAACATCCATTAATTTTTCGTTTACTATCTCTGTTTGGCCAAAACTATTAAAAATGTTCAGTATATCCTCTAAATCTTTTTCTGTAACCATTTCATTAGGACATAATGCAGACATACCTTCTCCAACAAGAGCAGGTGTATTAGGCATTACTCTTACAACCTTTAACTTTTTATTAAAAGCTTCCTCAGTACTTTTAATGCTTTTTCCTGCAGCGATAGTTACGACGATAACATCGTTTTTTATCTGTTCGTTTATTTCGTTAATTACTGATGAGTATAGGTCTGGTTTAATAGATAAAATTAAAATGTCAGCATTTTTAGCTACCTCATTGTTGTCAGTAGTTGTTGTTATACCATATTTTTTACTAGCATTTTTTAAATTTGTATGGTTTAAATCTGAACAAATTATTTTATCCGAAGGCACTATATTTCTGGTTATCATCCCACCGATCATAGCTATCCCCATATTTCCGCATCCAATGAATCCAATTTGTTTATCCATATTTACTCAATTTTGCTCCTTCTAAAATAAATTATATCGGTTTGAAATTACTATTCTGAAAAAACTAATAATATTCCATGCAATATAAAAAAACATTTTAAGAGAGTACATTGTTTTTTGCAATATAAAAAAATTTAATTTAGTATATTAACTAATCAAATTTTAAATCATGTTGAAGATTAGTAATACATCACTATTAACATCGTAATGAATATAAAAAAACTTATGTTTAGACATGAATTTCTCTTTATTCTAAGAGATATTTAGAAAATTAATTAAATTAATTAAATTAATTTAATTTAAAAAATTCCTCTTGACATAAAAACGCACTATATTGCATAATGTATAAAAATCAAATTGAAAATCGTCGAAGGGAACTAGTACATATATCTTCTTGCGAAAGAGAGTGGAATTCACCGGCTGAAAGATTCCTCGTATAGAAAGTATGGAACCTATCCCTGAGTCTTAAACGAAAGTTTAGGCGTATACCTTCGTTATAGGTGTCAAGCGGATATATATATTTATATCAATAAAGGTGGTACCGCGGAACAATGACCGTTTCGTCCTTTTTATTAAGGGCGAAGCGGTCATTTTTATTTTGCTCTTTATTGCTAAATAGCATGTTTAGAAGTTTAATTTACAAAAAAATTCGCATTTAGAACAGGAGGTAAAAAAGTGAAAAAACAGCGAATTGTCGTGAAAATTGGAAGCAGTTCCTTGGCAGCTAATCATGGAGGTATCTCTGAGGAACAGCTTTCTGATCATGTTGCTGCTTTGGCGCAATTGAAACAGGAAGGACATGAAGTGTTGCTGGTTACATCTGGGGCAATTGCTGCAGGTTTTTCTGCTCTTGGGTATCCAAGTCGACCTGTAACAATTAAAGGGAAGCAGGCTGCCGCGGCTGTAGGACAAAGTCTGTTAATGCAGGCGTATACGGAGGAATTCCGTAAATATGGTATCGTTACCGCGCAGCTTTTGCTAACGAGAAGTGATTTTTCTAGAAAAGATCAATACAGTAATGCATATGCCACTTTAGAAGAGCTACTAAATCGTTCCTCTCTTCCAATAATCAATGAAAATGATTCAATTTCTTTAGAGGAGCTCACTTTTGGTGATAATGATATGCTGTCAGCTTTAGTGAGTGGGCTTGTTTCGGCGGATATGCTCATGATTTTTACGGATGTGAACGGTTTATATGACAAAAACCCTCAGAAAAATGCGGACGCGAAAAAGTATTATTTCCTCCCTGAGGTTACGGAAGAAATTGCTTCTCTTGCTGGAGATGCGGGCTCAAAACTTGGGACTGGCGGTATGAGATCAAAAATCGATGCTGCAAAGACTGCACTATCTCTTGGAGTGAGTGTATTTATCGGAACAGGACGTGGACAGGAGAAGTTTTTAGATGTTTTGAAGGGTAAAGGTGATGGAACGTATATCGGTAATGCTCCTCAAAAAGTGATTAAGATGAACAAGCAATGGATCGCGCTACATTCGCTTGTTAGTGGACAAATTGAAGTAGATGCAGGGGCAGCCTCTGCCATCATTCATCATGGAAAAAGTCTTCTTCCTGCTGGTGTTACTAATGTGTCTGGGTTCTTTCGAGCGGGAGATGTTGTGGAGGTCATTACACAACAAGGACTCTTGATAGGGAAAGGTCAATGTAGATATAGTGCAGAGGAACTACAGGATATAAAAGGGATGCAGAGTCACGTCATTCAGGCTCAAGGCGAAAGACATAGCTATGAAGTCATTCATAGAGATAATTGGGTTTCATTTTAAGAATAGAGAGGATCCGTTCAAGTGAAGACGGCGGAATCCTCCGTCTTAAAATCTGATTGATACACCTACTATCTATGTAGAAGAGTCTTGGATGATCGTTTTAAGTTGTCAAAGTTAAACATGCCTCAAGTTTTTATATTTTTGAATCTTTAAAAGGAGGAAATGAAGATGAATGAAGTATTAGAAAAGGGACAAATAGCGAAAAAGATAGCTGGAGAACTTGTTCTCAAATCCACAGTTCAAAAAAACATGGCACTTGCTACGATTGCGGATCAATTGATAATAGAAACACCCTATATTTTGGAGGAGAACAAAAGAGATATTGAAGTAGGTAAAGCAAAAGGAATGTCTGCTTCTATACTTGACCGCCTTACGCTGAATGAACAGCGCATTATTGATATGACAGAGGGTATCCGGCAGCTAATTGATTTGCGTGATCCTGTTGGAGAATGTGTAAGAACATGGGAAAGACCGAATGGATTGTCTATTCAAGAAATGCGTGTGCCACTAGGTGTTGTCGGGATGATATACGAAGCGCGACCGAATGTAACTGTGGATGCGGCCACAATATGCTTGAAAACAGGAAACGCAGTGATCTTGCGTGGCAGTTCTTCCGCTACTTATTCTAACAAAGCCATCGTAGCTGTCATTCACCGAGCTCTTAAACAAACAAGCTTGCCGAAAGAAAGCGTACAGCTCATTGAAGATACGTCACGATATAGTGCAAAGCAGCTGTTTACATTAAATGAGTATTTGGATGTTCTTATCCCAAGAGGTGGCAAACAGCTAATTGATACTGTAGTGAGAGAAGCGTCTGTTCCTGTATTGGAAACAGGTGCGGGAAATTGTCACATTTTCATTGATGAAACAGCGGATAAACAGATGGCATTTGATATTATTATAAATGCAAAAACACAGCGACCATCTGTATGTAATGCAATTGAAACAATTATACTTCATGAAAAGTGGGCGCACCGATTTGGTACCGAGCTCTTTTCTTCCTTAAAGGAAAAAGGAGTAGAACTACGTGGAGATCAGAAGGCACTGGCTATCGATTCTTCTATTGTACCTGCTTCAGAAGAAGACTGGGGAACTGAATTTTTGTCTCTCACGCTGGCAGTCAAAATGGTCTCCTCTGTTGAAGAAGCTATTAACCACATCAATACTTATGGATCCATGCATTCCGAAGCGATTATTACAGAAAGAGAAGAAAGTGTGAACAAGTTTTTCACATCCGTAGATGCCGCGGCGCTCTACCATAATGCTTCGACTCGCTTTACTGATGGGTTTGAATTCGGCTTTGGTGCAGAAATCGGCATCAGTACGCAAAAGCTACATGTAAGGGGACCAATGGGACTTCCTGCATTGACTTCTACAAAATACGTGATTCGTGGAAATGGACAAATTCGGAGATAAACCCGTTTTTCCACATTTTTCATTCCAACTTTTTTAGCAAATCATTATTATTTTTCGAATAAAGTCTTGATACAAAAAAAGGGAAAAGGCTTGAGGTGACTGCGATCGTCCCTTTTTCCTTTTCCCTGTTAATGCCTTTTATCAGATGTTCATTCTGATTTTGGCAAAGGTTTATTATGTTTGTCAGAAGTTTATTTGTTGGTTACACTTTTAAAATGAGTTGTGCGATACACTCCACATGAGCAGTATGCGGAAACATATCAACAGGCTGCAAATACTTCACATCATAACTCTTACTCAAAACCTTTAAATCCCTAGCTAAAGTAGAAGGATTACAAGAAACATATACTAATTTCTTTGGTTTAATCTTTAATACAGTGTTTAAGAATTCCTCATCACAGCCGGTTCTAGGTGGATCAGTTATGATCACATCTGGTTTCCAACCTTCGTTTAACCATTTCGGTAATACTTGTTCAGCTTTACCTGCTTCGTAATGTGTATTTGTAAAGCCATGGCTTAACGCATTTGTTTTTGCATCGATGATTGCTTCTTTTGTAACATCCATGCCTCGAACTTCTTTTGCGTCTTTTGCTAACCATAGTCCGATTGTCCCTACTCCGCAATAAGCATCTACGACTTTTTCTGTTCCAGTAAGTGCCGCTGCTTTTTTGACTTCATCATATAGCTTAACGGTTTGTTCAGGATTTAATTGGAAAAACGCTCTTGCTGAAAGTTCGAATGATAAGTCTCCAAGCTTTTCTTCAATTACTTCTTCTCCTGCTAAATAAACAGTTTCACGACCAAAGATCACTGAAGTCATTTGATTATTAATGTTTTGCATTAAGCTTGTCACTTCAGGAATTCGCTTTTTAATTTCGCTGATTAGTTCATTTTTCTGAGGAAAATCTTTCGTTCCAGTAACTAGTACTAATTGGATTTGGCCTGTGCGTAAGCCAACTCGAGCTACAATTGTTCGAATTACCCCTTTATTTTTTCGCTCATTATAAACAGGGATATTTAAACGAGTTAAAATTTTCTTCACTTTACCTGTAATTTTATTTAAATCCTCATGTTGGATTGGGCAATGGCCAATATCGACAACATTATGAGAGTTTTGTGTATAAAGTCCAGCGATGATTTTATTTTTTTCTAGCCCAGCTTGAAGCTGACTTTTGTTTCGGTAATTCCAAGGATTTTCCATACCGATCGTTTCTTTAATTGGTGTTTTTTCTAATAAATCTTTCGCATACTTTTCCATTGCTTGGATGACAATGTCGCGTTTATATCGAAGTTGTCCTTCATAAGATGCATGCTGAATTTGACAGCCACCACATTTTTCGTAGATTTTACAAGTCGGCTCTACACGATCTGGTGATGCTTTTCGAATACGTTGAATTTTCCCTTCAGCAAAACCATTACGAACATTCGTTACCTCAGCAACTACTTCCTCACCAGGTAATGCCCCTTTGATAAAAACTACTTGTCTTTTGAAGTAACCGACACCCTCACCATTAATCCCAATACGTTTGATCGTTATAGGAAAGGATTGACCGACTTCTAATTTATTTTCTAACTTATTGCTCATATATACAACTCCATTATTCTATGCTCTTCCAAAGATAAAGGGCGGCGTAGCTTCCAAATGGTGAAACCTGCTCTTTTACATATTCCATTATTTCTTTCGAAGGCTTTTCATCTAAATTTAAAAGCTTTTGAAGTGCGATTTGAATGCCAACATCACCAACCGGGAAAATATCTTTTCGACCTAGACCAAATAATAAGAAGTTTTCAACTGTCCAAGGACCGACTCCCTTAAGCTTGATTAACTCTTTTGAAATGTCCTCTGATGATAATGTTCGATAATCTTGGTGACTTAATACTCCTTCACTCCAAGCTTTAGCAATTCCAATCATATATTCAGCTTTTCTGGTACTAAGCTGCAAATCTCTTAACTCATCTATTGTTAAATTGGCAATTATTTCAGGAGATGGAAAAAACCATGAATTACCAATTCTTTCACCATACATTCGAACAAATCGTTTTGTCACTTGAATAGCAAATGTACGCTGTATTTGTTGATGAATAATACAGGTAATTAAACAGGCAAAAGGATCATTTGAAACGGTAATTGGTGTATGTCCAAAAAGGTCAATAAGAGGAGAAATTGTAGTCTGTCTTAAATGATGATGTAGTTCTTCAAATTCTGTTTGCCATTGCAAAATAGTAGTGACTTCCTCGAGAATTTTCTCTTTATTTTCATGTTCACTAATGACTTCAAACTGAACCGGAGCATCTTTTATTTTCTTAACCTTTACAACTGCTTGATCTCCATCAATATATAAAGGAATACTTAACCGCTTTTCAGCAGAATGCACTGTAAATGTTGGCTCATGCTCTAATCTCTTTAAAACTTCTTCCCATTGATATGGTGTCTCTAATGCTACCTCTTCCTTCCACATTCACCCGTTCCTCCTTAATTACTCTGAAGTGTATTATAGCATAACAAGTACTGCTTAAGAAAATTTGTGTGAAACGCAAAAAAACTAGAGAATAATCTCTAGTTTAGGTGTGTAGAAAAGTACAAAAAAAGCTTGGGGACTAGTCAAGCTTTCTTTGACACTTTAAATTTTAAGGGAATGGGGAAACTTTCAAGTCCAATATGGTTTCAAAACTTATCAAATATAGTTACTGCGGTATTGATATTTGATACAATTAATGATAACGATTATCATTATCAAAGTCAAGCATTGAATAAAAATATATTTATTTAGTCCACTCTCTTCACCCTTAAAAACTCTTTAAATACTTAGAGATAATAGTATGAAGACAATTAACTAAAAGCTTGATTATCAGACTGGTTGCAAGCGGTTGTCAACGGTCTGATATCTCTTTTAATAATTGGTGATAATACAAGTACGATACCTACTTACCATTCGTAAATTATGTTCTTTCGAAAGACGCATTAGGTTATAATTTATGATAAACTATTTAATTGAAAGTAGAGACTAGTGAGGTAAGACTATTATGGAAAAAGCAAAAGTTAGTGTAGTCGTTGTTGCACACAATCATGAAGATGTCTTAAAAGATTGCCTAAACAGTATACAAGGTCAATCATTACCTGATATTGAAACGATTATAATAGACAACGGTTCATCTGATAATAGTAAGAAAATAATTGAAGAATACTCAAATTCATATAAAAATATTCACTTTATATCATTAGAGCTAATGACAAAAAATAAAGCACGTAACATAGGCTTACATGAAGCTACTGGAGAATATGTGGCATTTATCGATGCGGATGATATTGTAAATCCTTCAGCCTATGAAAATTTATATAACAATGCAATAAAGGATCATACTGATATAGCTTTAGGAAATATACAATTATTCAATGGTACAAGAAAATGGGAGCACCATGAATTAAAATCAATCATAAAAAAAGACCTACCGACATTACGTGAGTTTCAGAAACATCCAGAACTTTTGTTAAATCCTTCTATTAAAAATATGTTGATTAAAAGAAGTTTACTAATCGACAATCAATTGCAATTCAATGAGCTTTTAACAGAACAACAAGATTTATTATTTACTCAACAATCTTTTATTTGTTCAAATAAAGTTTACGTAACTTCTGATATCGTAATAAAAGTGAGAGATTTAACAAACAGTGATGTTATTAAACAAACTAGTACTTTAGAATTTTTTGATAACCTTCTCGTTACTCAAACTGAATTAATAAACTATTATAATCTAAAAGATATCACCTCTCATTACTCGCATGTTGAGAAAAAATTATGGGATTATTATTTAACGTCTTTACTGACAAAGGCATATTACTTCCCTTCTGAACAATACAATGATCTTCTAAAGATTTCATCGGATTTTGCTAGAAACTTATCTGAAAATCTAATGGAAAATAATACTTCTAAAATTAGTAAAGTATTTTATACTATTTTTCTTAATCAAAATCTAGAAGAATTTCATTTATTGATGACTCTATTATCAGACCGTACCTTACAAAAAGGAGCAGTGATGATCGAGGGGAAATATTATCATTATTTTGCAAAGTATTTTCCGAAATATAAAGAATACCTAGAAATTAAGGAATTTAATTTACATCAAAAAATTGAAATCCTTTCGTTACGAGGTGACCGCCTGCAAGTTGGTGGCTTCGCATTTATTGAGGAAATTAATAATGTAGATTCTATTAAAGAATTACAGTTTAAAAATAAATCCAATGGGCAACTAATTTCAGTTACACTCGAAACGCTTGAGCGTTCTGATTTGTCTTATCTTTTCTCAAAAAATAGTATCAATTATAACGATGGTGGCTATAAAACAACCACATTTGAGCTAAGTAAAATATTACCTGATGGCGATTATGAAGTGTTTATTTCAGTAAAAGTTGGAGATATTTCACTAAAAAAACCGCTTCATATTTTCTATTTTTCAACGAAGGCAAATTCAAAACCAGCAACAACTAAAACACATAGTATCGTACCTTATTTTCCAAAGAAAAATTTACACATTCGAATCAAAAAAACAGGCTTACTTGGAAAATTAAAAACAAAGGTCCAAAAATCATTCCGTGATATCGTTTATGAATTTGGATTACTTGTACTAAGAAGAGAATGGAAGTCATTCCTTATTTTTTTCCTTTACCGTTTAACCCAAAGATACTATCGAAATAAGCATATTTGGTTAATCGGAGAACGAAAAGATACGGCACAAGATAATTCATACCATTTATTCAAGTACATTCAGCAAAATAAAATCAGAGATAACTGTTATTACTTGATTGATAAAAAGGCAAAGGATTACGAATATATCAAGGAATTCGGAAACATTGTACAATATGGAAGTTTAAAACACACGCTTTACTTATTAACTTGTGATAAAACAATTAATGCCTATTCAGAG
Source organism: Gottfriedia acidiceleris (assembly GCF_036421055.1). GTDB lineage: Bacteria > Bacillota > Bacilli > Bacillales > Bacillaceae_G > Gottfriedia > Gottfriedia acidiceleris_C. The sequence continues at coordinate 59,107 of NZ_JAZGQS010000006.1, forward strand.
CGTGCCAACATGTACACGCACGAGTACTTACAAGTTTTAAAATGTCATCCTGAGTGGCAGCAAAATCAAAAAATTCTTATTCAACACGGCGTTATTGGAGTTAGTCGTGTAAATCATGTACTGAATAAAAATCGAATGGGCTATTCATTATTTATCGTTTCATCTGATTTTGAAAAGGATCATATTGTTAATGAATTCGGTTATGCTGAAAATGAAGTCGCCGTGACTGGATTGGCTAGATGGGATGCCCTTGAAAATACAGGAAATGGCAAAACCATTTTAATCATGCCAACATGGAGAAACTGGAATAAAAGTACTCAGCAATTAATGAACTCTGAATATTTTAACCGTTATTTATCTTTACTAAGTAATCCCGAGTTACACCAAATTTTAGAAAAAAATGATTTAAATATCATTTTCTATCCGCATTACCAGACTCAAATTTATATGAAGGAAGTTCCAGATTTCCATGAAAGAATAAAAGTAATCCGTCAAGGTGAAGAAACGGTTCAATCGCTATTAAAAAGATCAGATTTATTAATCACTGATTATTCGACAGTTTCATTTGATTTTTCATATATGGAAAAACCAGTTATTTTCTATCAGTTTGACTATAAGCGATTTTATTATGAACATTACAACCAAGGACCAATTACACAAGACTTACTTTTTGGAGAAGTTGTAACGGAAGAAGAACAAGTTCTAAACGGAATAAAAAAATTCGCAAATAAAGATAAACAATTCCTAGAAAATACAGTCGAAAATCCATTTGTCATTAAAACACCTAAACAACATGCTAAACTGAACTACGAAGCAATCGCAAACCGTTAAAGAAATCTCGTCCTTAAAGTTTAAAAAAGCTAATGATTAAAGTAGTTAATAAAACTACTTAATCACTAGCTTTTTATTTTTTAGGAAGATAAAAGCTCGGATCAAATCCGCTTCTCTCCATCATTAAGTCATCTAAACTTTTAAATTGATACCCTCGTTTATGTAGGCCTGTAATAATCGCATCCATCGCTTCTGCATTATCCTTCGATACAGTATGCATTAATATAACTGCCCCAGGATGAATCATTTTCATCACATTATCATAAGCATATTTCCACCCTCTTTGTTGATCAACCTTCCAATCAACATATGCCAATGACCAGAAAATATTTTCATATCCCTGTTGATTAACTAGTTTCAATGTACGTTCGCTAAACACACCTCTTGCAGGTCTGAAATATTTCATTTCAGATTTACCAGTCAATTCCTGGTATGCCATTTTAACTTGTTCCAATTCCTCAATAATCTTTTGATCACCAATCGTCGTCATATCAGGATGACTCCATGAATGGTTTCCGACTATATGCCCCTCATTAACCATTCGTTTCACTAATTCTGGATTTTCCTTAATGTAATGCCCGGTTATAAAAAAAGTCCCATGAACACCATGCTTCTTTAAAACATCCAAAAACTTTGGTGTAAAGCCATTTTCATACCCATTGTCAAAAGTTAAATAGACATCTTTTTTTGTAGTATCCCCTAAATAAACTGACCCCGTATTTGATAATAATTTATTCAGTTGCTCACCTGCATCAGGTGGAGTCTCATTTTTCGCAGGAACAATCCCCCAGCCATGTGGCGCATTACTATAAGCAAATGTCGTACTAGGAAATACTAAGAAGAAAGTAAGAATATATACAATAATTTTTTTCAATTCATTCACCTCACTTTAAAAATAGTATCTGTAAATAAATTAGAAATATGAAAAGAATTGGTGTACTTTTGATCTAAAACTAAATTTTTCTAACAAGGATTTTTGATCAAAAGAAAGTGTGGATTCGTTATTTGATTTGATTTGAACTTTTTTGACCTTAGGAACATTAATTTACCCAAAATTAGGCTATTTTCTTCATAATTTAACTACTTATTTGCACGCTTGGAGGGGGTTATTTGCAGTTTTCATTTATTTAATTGCAGATATGCTTTTTTAAGATATAATTTTTTAATTGCAGTTTTCGTATTTTTATTTGAAGCTCTGTTCTATTTGCAGAGATACCTACTTTCAATATGCACCTCTCATTCCTCTACATTTTCTTTACCCGCCCAGCAAAAAAAAGCAATGCCAAAAAAATGACATTGCCCTCTAAACCCAATTATTAAAATACCTTCTCAGCCATTGTAGCTAATTTCTCAAGTGAACTCTTATCTACATCTTTATGCAATGAATTACCGTGAGAATCCATTGTTACGACTGCTTTGAAGTCTTCAACTTGTAAGTGCCACATCGCTTCAGGAATACCAAACTCTAAGTAGTTTACGTCTTTTACTTCTTTAATACATTGTGAGTAGTATTGTGCTGCTCCACCAATTGCATTTAAATAAACGCCGCCATGTTCTTCTAGCGCTTTTAATGTTTTTGCACCCATTCCACCTTTACCGATTACAGCGCGAATGCCGAATTTTTTCATGATATCGCCTTGGTATGGCTCCTCACGAATACTTGTTGTTGGACCAGCTGCTTTAATGTGATATTTGCCTTCTTCATCTTTTAATACTACAGGTCCACAGTGGTAAATAATTTGTCCATTTAAATCAACTGGACAATCGTGATCTTTTAAATGATGATGGATTGCGTCGCGTCCAGTGTACATCATGCCACTGATTGAAACTACGTCTCCAACTTTTAAATCACGGATTTGTTCTTCTGTAATTGGAGCTACTAATTTCACTTCGCGTGGTGCTTCAGTCGTTTCATCTGTTTCATTTGTAAAGCTAATTTCTTCGCCATCGCGGTATAGCCATTCTGAAATATCTCCAGTTTCAGGATTGATTTTCATTCCTAAACGGCGGAATGCCCAGCAGTTATAAGCTACTGATACGAAGAAACTCGCAGGTAGACGGTTCATTACACCGATTTTACAGCCAAGTAGAGTTGTTTCTCCACCGAAGCCCATTGTTCCTACACCAAGCTTATTAGCATTTTCCATAATGTAATCTTCCATTGCTTTAAGCTCTGGAATTGAATTTTCATCATCAGATAAACGGAATAATTGATCTTTCGCAAGCTCATAACCGCTAGTGCGGTCGCCACCAATCCCAACTCCGATGAAGCCTGCGCTACAGCCTTGTCCTTGTGCTTGGTATACACTGTGTAAAATACATTTACGAATACCGTCTAAATCACGACCTGCTTTTCCAAGTCCTTCAAGTTCGCATGGTAAGCTGTATTGAATGTTTTTATTTTCACATCCGCCACCTTTTAAGATTAGGCGAATATCGATATAGTCACTCTCATGTTGCTCAAATTTAACAACAGGAGTACCTGGTCCTAAGTTATTTCCGCTGTTTTTACCAAATAAAGAATCTACAGAGTTCGAACGAAGCTTACCATCTTTTGTAGCTTGTTCAATTGCAGCATAAATTGCTTCTTTTATTACAAGTTGGTTTACCCCAACTGGCGTTTTCACTTTAAAAGTTGGCATACCAGTATCTTGGCAAATAGGTGAAACATCGCCTTCAGCCATCATAATATTGTTTGTAATCGTTTCCAATGCGATGGCACTTCTTGTACCTGCAGTTTCACTTGCTTTAGCTTGTCTGATTGCTTTACGTACGTCTTTTGGTAGATTTGTTGATGTTTCTACAATTAATTGATAAATACTTTCTTGTATGTGTTGCATTCATGCTCCCCCTTAAAACCCTTTATAAAAAATACTGAATGTTCCCCTTTTCATTATAATACAATTTTTAATAAACGGAATAAAAAAAGCCATACAGAATTAGTTTCTGATTTGGGCAAATTTTTTGCTAGTTCTATTAATCACATTTAAACAATGTACACATTCTGTTCACAACAAAAAAAAGCCCATTACAATGGACTCAATCAGGGCGATTAACTTCACGACATTTACTTTCTAAGTCATCTAAAACTGATAATAATTGATCTAGCTCTTCTAAGCTCACTTCTTCAGCTTCTAATGATTCAATTGTTTCCATTACTGAATTAAAACGTTCTTTAATATAGGATAATTGTTCTGTGTTTGACATGGAATGATCGTCCTTTCTAATACAATTTCTAATCATATTATACCCTTATTCTCTTATCTATCGTAAACTTTCGACATTTTTTTAGATTTTATGAAGTTATTCCTATACAAGGTTTCACTTTCTTTCTTATAATAGTTGAGGAAAATTAAATTAGTCTAATACTTATGGGTACAGTTCCTGTGCCTAAAGGAGTCATCACATGAAAAAATTATTACAACAAATAACACCTACTTATGATCCGTGGGAAGCATATTTAGATGTTGAAGAGTATGGTAAGAACATGCTTACAAATGTAGAGTTTACAACTACAACGATTTGTAATATGCGCTGTGAGCATTGTGCTGTCGGATATACTTTACAACCTAAGGATCCAAATCCACTACCAATTGAACTAGTTTTAAAACGCTTAGAGGAGATTGAAAAGCTTCGTTGTATTAGTATTACTGGCGGAGAACCGATGCTTTCAAATAAAATGTTGAACGATTATGTTGTGCCTTTATTGAAATATGCACATGAACGTGGCGTACGTACTCAAATTAATTCAAATCTAACATTAGATTTTGAAAGATACGAAAAAATAATTCCTTATTTAGATGTGCTACATATCTCTCATAACTGGGGAACTGTTGATGAATTTGTAGAAGCAGGGTTTGCGATGATGGAACGTAAGCCGACATATGCGCAGCGTGCTAAATTATTCGAAAACATGATTGAAAACAGCCGACGCCTTGCTGATGCTGGCGTTATGGTATCTGCTGAAACAATGTTAAACAAACGTACTCTTCCATACTTAGAAAAAATCCATCGTCAAATTATAGAAGAAATGAAGTGTCAGAGGCACGAAGTTCACCCGATGTATGCCAGCGATTTCGCTAGTACATTAGAAGTCCTAACAAAATCAGAGCTTCGTGAAGCAATTTCAACTTTACTTGATATACGCGATGAAAATATTTGGATGCTATTCGGTACTCTACCATTTTATCCATGTAGCGATGATCAAAACGATTTAGACATCATTCAAAGATTATATAATAGTAAAAATGTAACATTACGAAATGACCCTGATGGTCGTTCTCGCTTAAATGTAAATGTATTTGATGGAAGCATCATCGTTACTGACTTTGGTGATGTCCCTCATCTAGGAAATATTCAAACACATACATTACAAGAAGCGTATGATACTTGGACATTATCAAAAACTGCAAATGAACTAAGCTGTCATTGTCCAGCAGTTAAATGCTTAGGACCTAATATTCTTGTCAAAAACAGCTATTATCCTGAAACTGATTTTTCAAATAGAAGTACTAAGATTCTAAAGGGAAATTAAATTTTAAAAAAACATGTCATATTTGTGGCATGTTTTTTTGTGTACTTATTAACTGACTTTATGTCCAATCGCTTAAAACACAAAAAACCACAAGGAAAATGTCTACCTTGTGGATCTCTCTATTATCTTGGGTGTGGCGATGTGAAATAACCAAAGGAAACATAATCTTGAACAGGAATCCATGCACCTACACCTTGTGATACTACATTTTTAACTTGTAGCGTTCTTTTATTACCTTTTAAGATTAAATACACTTCTCCAAATGTAACTTTTCCTTTTTCATTAACTGCAGGAGCATAAGCATATAAATAGCCAAGTTGCTTTGGTGGAACATTATATACTCTTTCATTTTTAGTTCCAGCTCCAACAACTGTTTGGAATGCTAATGGGAGAGTTGTTTTTTCTGATGCATCATGCATCATTAAATTAATTACGTCATCCGCATTTCTTACTTTAGCAGTTAAACCACCTTTCACAATCTGTTGTGAATTCTGGTAGTATTTTATTCGTCTGTACGCTTTTTCTCCTCTATTATCTAGAAAGTTTGTATTTATTTTTTTATATTGCCAATTAATTGTCGTCTCATTTGATTCATAATTTAAAGGCCAAACTCCTAAGAAAATTTTCGCATTATACCCTATTGCAAATGGTGCTTTGCTGACATAGGATTCATTAAACATACGAATGAGATTTGGATTCTCAATTTTTACATTTGATGAATTTAATAACTGCTTTGCTAATCCTCCTGGTTGAAGTTCTGGAAGGTCTTGAGTTGGATTAGGGTAAGTATTCTCTTTTGTCACATTTGCAGCCGAACGTGGAACTTTAATATCTGAATTAGCTGCAAAAGTTGTTTGTCCATTATTTAAAGAAATAATTAAAATAGCTATAGTAACAAGAACGAATGGCTTAAACCATTTAGACATATTCATGCCCCTTTCACAAATAAGGAAATTATTACTCTTAGCATGAACATTTTATGCAAATATATGTATTCCTTAAAATGAAAAATTTTGCTATGAACTAAAGCTTACTATAAAGTTTCTCAATTGGACCTCTTAACTTCTGCAAAATAGGTCCAATACTAAATGTAATTAAGACGGTTCCGATTCCAATTGGACCTTTTAAAAGAAACGCTAATACTAAAGCAAATACTTCACCAATCGTTTTTGCCACGCCTAGACTTACTCCAAACCGCTTATTTAACGAGATCATTAAATCATCTATTGGACTTAGCGGAAACTTAGATTGCAAATAAATCGCAATACCGATTGTCATACTTAAAATGGCTAGTACTAATTGAATATATCTAGTAACCATATTTAAATCAAATAAATGCTCAGACTCTACGGTTAACCAAAAATCAAGAAATCGTCCAATTAAAATAAACGTAATCGCAGCAAGCCAGTCCGGTCTTTTCTTTTGTAAAAAAGCATTTACAAACAACAGTATTGATGAATTAATAATAATCCAATTTCCAACAGATAAGCCAAAGGTTTTCGACTCACCAACGGCTAATGCATCCCATGCACTAGCTCCCAGTCCAGCTTTAATCGCTAAACTAATTCCTAAAGTTAAAAATAGTAATCCAATTAAATAAAATAGAATTCTTCTTATTATTTTCAAGTATTACCACCTTCAATTTTTGTTTTATAGTAAGTAGAAACCGATTCCCATAATAAAATAAGCAGCTAATAAGGTTAACCCTTCAAACCAGTTTGTATCTCCGTCATTCATGATCGCAATTGTTAAAAATACGGAAGTGATCATCGAAATTAATTCTGGCATTGAAAATATTAATGGCATTCTTTCCCCGATAAACAATGAACAAATAACTAGCACCGGCGCTACGAACATGGCAATTTGTAATGATGAACCAACAGCAATTTCTACGGAAACCCCTACTTTATTTTTATATGCCATTACAATTGCAGATGCATGTTCAGCAGCGTTACCAACGATTGCAACAACGATTATACCGATAAATAATTCAGTCCATCCGAACTTGTCTCCCACTGTCGTAAACGTGTGAACTAGCTTCTCTGATACATATCCAACCGCTATAGTAGCTAACGCTAATATAATCATGGCTTTCCCTGTTCTCCACTCAGCTTCTTCATGCTCTTCTACAATCTCTTGATTTTTAGCTACATAAACTCCACGATGTGTAACTAATTTGAAATATAGAGCTGCTAAGTATAAAACCATTAAGACAATTGAAACGCCTACACTAAGTGTCATCTTATCATTTGTAGTCATTTTAACTGAAAAAATTTCAGGAATGACAAAGGCTAGTACTACCGCAAAAATCAACAATCCTGAATTATGTCTTGCATCGTAAACATTAAAGCTTTGACGTTTATATTTTAATCCACCAATAAAAAAGGATAGTCCACCTACAAGTAGTAAATTTCCTATTACAGAACCTGTTAATGAAGCTAACACTACTTCCGATAAGCCATTTTGTAATGCAAAAATCGCGATAATTAACTCTACAGCATTCCCGAATGTCGCATTTAAAAGTCCCCCAATTCTCGGGCCTGCTGCAATCGCTAAACTTTCAGTAGCTCTTCCCATAATGCCAGCTAATGCAATAATCGTTAAACAGTAAATGATAAATAATAAAATCTCGCTCCAATGCATTAAGCTCCCAATTACCGATAATGGTACACCGATAAATGTAACAATAAAAAATAAACGATGAGCCATAAGAACCTCCTAAATAAATATCCTTATAAGTATCATATGCAAAAGACTTAAAAAAATAGGTTTAAATGTAAAACAATTAACAAACACTTAAAGTGTTACTAACAAAATCATCGTTCATTTGGATAAAAGGTTCGTTGTTGATTAGATTGCTCGAAGGAGTATGACCTCGAAAACTAGAAATACTTAGTTTGGAGATTCGGTTGGTAGAAAATTTTTCTACCTTCCCTTCTTCTGAACTAGGAAGGAGTTAATTAAAATGATTCAACAAAATATTATGAACGTGCTGAAAGCCAAACAATTAGGTCTATTTACAACCATTCGTGAAGACTTTCCGCATAGTTGTTATATGATATTTTTCTTTAAAGGCTTAACACCTTATATCGCTACAAATAAGAATTCACAAAAGGTAGAGGATATAAAAAAGAATCCAAACGTACATATACTACTTGGTCATGAAGGTGATCGATTGGATGATAACTTTGTTGAGATGTTTGCAAGAGCTGAAGTAATTGAAAATGCTGGTCCTGAAGAGAAAGTATGGACGGAGGAATTGTCTAGATGGCTTGAAGGTCCCGAAGATCCTAACTATGTTTTGATTCAAATGACTCCAGTTAAAATCGGATATGTAGAGAAGGCAGGTACTGAGCCTACTTTTATAAAGCTTTGAAAAACGAAATCTTATCTAATTGAATTTAGATAAGATTTTTATTTTGTTGAACAACAATATTCAGTTTTTCGTAAAAGAGTATAATGATGTTGATTATTGACCAATTTAAATTTCAGAGTGTTGAGATTTCAAACAAAAAAATCCATTCGTTTATACTCGAATGGATTTTTGAACTTTTGCTTTAAGCTTTTTACTGATTAGTAAATATAAACATGCTCCTATTAGTGCTCCGATTGAATCGATTATTACGTCTTGTACTAATGGAGTTCGGTTTGCAGTGAAGGATTGGTGAAATTCATCTGAAGCTGCATAAAGGATTGAAAATATTATGCCGATTAAAAAGGCTTTGTTGACATAAAGCTTTGCTAATCTTGTAGCAAAAAAGGCAAGTAGAAGATAGATTGAAAAATGGGATAGTTTACGAATAAAGAATTCTGTAAATCCTGCTACTCCTAGCTCTTTTATACTTACTTCATGTCCAGCGTAGTTAAAGTGGACAAATGTAAAGTGCTTCATTAGATCATATAAAAATTTAAAATGACTTATTTCTGGTCTTATATCTTGTTTTTCATACGGTGTTGCTGATGAATAAAAGATAATGCCAGCTATAAGGATAACAGGTATCCAATAACCAATAAAAATTCTAAATTTACTTTTGGATTCCATAAGATTCCTTTCCAACACAACTTTTGTATAGATAAAACTCTATTAAAATAGACACTATTATGAAAAAAAGATTTCATAAAGTGCCTATTTTCATTATTGGTTTACATGCATATTCTTTTCACGGTCTGCTGCACGTTCTGCAGGTGTTAATTTATTATATTCATTTAGGAAATTTTGATAGTTATCGCATACTTCATTAATTTCACCATACTCAACTAATTTTCCATAATGAATCCATAAGCCTTTTGTACAGAAGCTTCGAACCTGACCTAATGAGTGACTAATAAAGAAGATTGTTTTGCCTTGTTCTTTAAAATCATTCATTTTATCTAAACAACGTTTTGTAAAGGTAGGGTCACCAACAGATAATGCTTCATCGATAACCATGATGTCTGGGTCGATATTTACAGAGATAGCAAATCCTAGTCTAGATCTCATACCACTTGAATACGATTTAACTGGTTGATTAATAAATTTTCCAATTTCGGCAAATTCAATAATATCAGGAGTGATTTTTTCAATTTCCTTAATTGTAAGACCCATCATCAAACCTTTTAATCGAATATTTTCTAAACCAGTTAATCGGTTATCTAATCCAGCTTGAATGGCAATTAGTGAAGCAACTCCGTTTACTTCAACTTCGCCATCATTTGGCATTGTTACACCAGCAATTAAATTAGACATTGTACTTTTACCTGAACCATTTAAACCAATGATCCCTACAATTTCACCTTGTTCAATTTCGAATGAAATATTTTTTAAGGCATGAAAATATTCTCCGCCTCTTCCACCAAAGAATAAATCCTTCAGCTTGTCAGTCGGTTTATTATAAATTTTAAATTTCTTTGTAACATTTTTAAAGACAACTTTTTTTGTCATTCAGTTCACCTTCTATAGGAAATCAACAAACTGCTTCCTGAATTTAACATGAAAAATCGAGCCGATAATGAAAAAGGCTAGCAATACACACCAAAAGTAAATAGTTATTTTAGAAAAAATCAAATTAGAATGTCCATATAATAAAGCGCCACGATATCCTTCTATAATATAGTACAGTGGATTTAACTTCATTAATTTAGTTAAAATATTTGCACCCTTAGGAGGCTCCCATAAAATAGGTGATAAATATAAAAGCATTCTAGTTAATGATTGAATTAATAAATGAACATCTCTAACCATTGTTGATAAAGTAGATGTAAGTAATGCAAGTGCGATATTAAATAGTAAGCCCACAATCATAAAATAAATTAGTGCAAAAATATTCATATGTTCGATTCCACGATTTATAATTACACCGATTATTAAGACTACCATCATAAATAAATGCGTATTGAACCTAGATAAAACCACATAAGATGGAATTATACTTAAAGGGAAATTCATTTTCGATACGGTTCCGATTCGGTTAAAAATCGAACTTGAACCTTGCATGATTGCTGCACTAATAAAGAACCACGGAATTAAACCACAAAGCATCCAAATAAGAAACGGAATACCATTAACTGGAGTTCCATGTCTTATTCCTGACCCGAAGGTTACCCAGTAAACTGCAATTTGAAAAAGTGGGTTTAAAAATACCCAAATTACGCCAAGTTGGCTATCTGCAAATTCTTTACGTGTCTCATAAGATGATAGACGAAAAATTAATGATAAGTTTTTAGCATGTTCTTGTAAAACTGTTTTTATACTACTCATAAATCAACCACATTCTTTTTTATTTCTTTATATAAATTTCCATAATTAACAAATTTCATATCAGAATCACTTGAAGTTGGTACACAATTACGTGTATCAAATAGTACGGCTTGCTTCATTTGTTTAGCCAGTTTATTGTAATCCATTGATTTAAATTCATTGTGATCTGTTAATACAAGAATTAAGCTTGCATCTTCCACAGCTTCCTCAGCAGATAAAACATTAATTTTATCAGAAGTTACATGTGGATCATGAATTGTGACATTTAGTCCCTCTTCGTTCAATAACTCAATAATTTCCATCGCAGGACTTTCTCTCATATCATCTACATTACCTTTGTATGTCACACCAAATGCAGCAATCTTAGGATTATCTACACCTGAAACTAGTTCTTTTACTGAATCAACAACATATTTAGGCATCGATACATTTGTATCACGAGATAATTTGATCATACCAGCTAATTCAGGAGTTTTGGCTACAATAAAGTATGGGTCGACAGCAAGACAGTGACCGCCAACACCTGGACCTGGTGAATGAATGTTTACTCGTGGATGTTTGTTTGCCATTTGAATAACATCTAATACGTTAATTTCTAATGAGTTACAAATTTTTGTTAGTTCATTTGCCAACGCAATATTTACATCTCGGAATGTATTTTCCATTAGTTTAGACATTTCAGCAGTTTTTGCATCTGTTTGAATAATTTCGCCTTCTACAAATGTACGATACACTTTTGCTCCAGCTTCACTACATGCAGGTGTAATCCCGCCAACAATACGATTATTATGAATTAATTCGTGTAAAATTTGGCCTGGTAATACACGTTCTGGACAGTGAACAAGATAAATATCTTCTCCTACAGTAAATCCAGCTTGTTCTACTACTGGTTTTACAAAGTCATCCATACTTCTAGGTGCGATTGTTGATTCAACGATTAAAACATTCCCTTTCTTTAAGAAAGGAATTACTTTATGAACCGCGTCTAATACATAAGATAAATCACAAGATTTATTCTCATCATCATTATTAGGAGTTGGTACCGCAACAATAAAAGCGTCAGCCTCTTCAGGTGTTAAAGATGCTCTGAAAAATCCTTTTTCTACAACTTCTTTAACCATTTCGCCTAATCCAGGCTCTTCTATATGAATTTCTCCAGAATTTAATTTATCTACAACGCTTTTTTGTACGTCTACACCTACAACACTTGCGCCATATTTCGCAAACATCGCAGAAGTTGGTAATCCTATATACCCTAGTCCAATTGTGCAAATTTTCATTTTACTATAACCTCTTTCAGAAATTTTACTAATTTCTACTCTTTTGCTTTACTAATAGTTTACTGATATTTAGATTAGAGTAAACGTCTTATTAGTAAACTTTTTGGATAATTGGATAAAACATAATTCTCTATATCTTACCTTTTCTATTAAGGAAACTAATAAATTAGAAAAAGCACCAATCATCATTTTAAATTAGTAGAAATTATATTTCAATAAATATCTATTTATCTTATTAATTTATCTTACAATTAATTTTCACGATTCGAGTTTATTTTACATTAAATTAACTAAGATTTAACAAATTTGTATCGTAAAGAGAATAGTGAAAGAAGGTATACTACTTTTCTTAGCTTACTATTTGTCATTTTAGGGTTTGATTTTAAGGATAAATAAATTTTTAAAGCTCGTTTATCTTTTAATCGTAATGTCTCTGCAACGAACTTTGGTATAACGCTAAGCTCATCTTTAATCGATTCATTTCGAATTGTTTTCATAAATTCATTTCCAACAGATGCAAGATTCATCTTCTCATCTTCTGGTAGTTTATTAGCCTTTAGATTAATTGAGTTAAGAAAGAATTTAAGTTGTCTTCTTTCAATATGGATTAATTCTTTTGTAAAACCATTTTCTTCATAATAAGTTCGTAGCTCTTTTTGAAGCACGACTAATTGTTTAAAAAATTGGATTGTTCCAGATTTAATTAAACTATTTTCTGGATCTTCAATTCGATAACCGATTACATCTACATCACATACAACTGTGCAGTTAGATTTCAACAATGATTTCTCCGTAAAAAATAAATCTTCCCCGACTCGAAGTTCTTCATGAAATCGAATTCCCTCGCGCTCTAGTAACTCTTTTTTGAATAATTTATTACTTGCTGATGGTGTAAGATGTAGCTCTGGATTTTCAAGAATCTGTCTATTTTCAGGCAAACCTTCTTTGTAGATTTCTTTCATATAATGTAAACGCCAAGTTTTTTCGCCGTTAAAGCATAAAATATTACCAACTGCCGTATCAGCGTTATATTTTTTTGCTAAAAAATATAATTGGGCATATGCATCAGGGTAAGCAATATCATCACCGTCTAAAAATGCAATATATTCCCCACTTGCATGAGATATACCTGTATTTCTTGCAGCACTTGGCCCCTTATTTTCCTGTTTAATAAATTTTGCATTTTGATATTTTTTAGTGAATTCTTCTGCTAAAACGCTACTTTTATCAGTCGATCCATCATCGACAACAATTAGTTCAATATCTTCTAATGACTGATCCATGACAGATTGTAAACTTTCCTCAATAAATTTTTCTTTGTTATAGTTAATGACTACAACACTTAACTTATAAACGGTCATTTAGCTTACCTCTCTATGCATAGAAAGGTAAAAAGAAATATGGCCTAATCCCTAGTTCTTTTTACCTTCTCTACTAAAATATTCACATAATCAAACTTTTTTAGCTTACCATTGTTGCCTTTTCACCGTATAGAACTTTTTCGTATATTCCGATGAAAATTTTCTTCTCATTATTCCAATTGTATTTATGTCTTGCTTTTAAACAATTTTTGCTCATTTCGTCTCGAACTTCAGGGTTGTCTAATAAATAGTTCACACCATCAGCTATTGAATCAATATCGTGGGAGTCTACACATACACCAGTATATTCACCTTCAACTACCTTCTGAATTTCCGGAAAGCTACAAGCAACAACTGGTACGCCGCTCATCATGTACTCAAATAATTTATTCGAAGACGCCGAATAATGATTAAAATTAATATTATTTAACACTTGGAACCCTAAATAAGCATTTCTTGTATAATTTAGTAATTCATCTACTGGGACTTTATCAATAAATTTCACTCGATTTTGTAGTTGTAGCTCTTCTACTAAGTTTAAAAGTGTTGGCTTGATCTTTCCATCACCAATAAAAACAACAATCCCTCTTTTATATAAAGGTGCAGCTTTTACAATTAATTCTAATCCACGCCCCTTTTGTATACCACCTTGATAAAGAAGTATCGGTTCATCTTCACTAATTCCTAGTTTTTCATGAAGATTGATCGCATTACTTTCTTCCGGCTTAGATACAAATGGATAATTGTGAATTACTTCAGGATAGTCAATATCATATAAATCTTGAGTATATTTTGCCCTAGTATTATTTTCGTGAATCATTACATCAATATATTTAATTAAAAACTTCTCAATTTTACCGAAAATCGGATTCTCATAACCAGATCGACTAGATTGAACTTCATGTGAATCATAAATTAATTTACTTTTTTTGAATACTTTTGCACAAATGATTCCTTGAGGTAAAGTATTTAAATCATTCGCATGATAAATATCATAATCCCTTTTAAGCCCATGATAGATCATTTGTAAAATATTATAGCCTCTAGTTAATAGGACTTTCATATAACGATTACCAAATAGAACGATAACAGCAGCAATTATAATCGTTGCAACTGCATTTAAAAATAAACCAAGTAAAATCAATAAAATAGCAACTAGTTTCATTAATAAACTACTTTTTACTAAATGAAAGATCTTTGCACAATAATGAACAAGATGGTAGATTCCAAATGGTAAACGATTGTTTACTCGTATAACATTAAATCCTTCTTCCATCCGTTCTCTTTTCGGTAATTCTTTTGAATCATCATGTAAAGCAATTAAATCAACATCATATCCGACTTCTGCTAAGGCAGAACATTCACGCAGTACGCGTGCATCATTCGTAAAATGATTAAATACAAACGCACAAACCTTTTTATTCATGGATTTCCTCCATCACTTTTAATAACACATTAATATTCGTTTTCCAACGTAGATTTTTGTATGCATATTGATAGCCATTTTCTCCATAATTTTTTCGGAGATTTGGATCATTTGCAAGTTTATAAATATTTTCAACCAATTCTTCGGGCGTATCTTCTTTTAAGATGATTCCACAGTTTGCTTCATGAATAATCTCACTTGCATATCCTGCTACATCTCCAATGATTGGTTTCTTAACACACATATAGTCAATTATTTTCCCTGGTAAGACGGTTTTAAACACTTCTTGATTTACTAAACTTACATAAGCAATATCAGCACTTGCAACAAGTTTTAAAGTTTCGTTTCGGGATTTTGCAGTATGTAATGTTACATTTGTTAATCCATTCGCATCAATATAATTCTTAACTTCATTTGTATTTTTTCCATAGCCAATAATTGAAAAATTAATTGTTTTATTTTCCTTTAATAAGGCGGCAGTTTTCATAAACTTATGCAAATCCTGTGCTAAGCCTAAATTTCCAGTATAAATAACCGTTATATTTTCTTTTTCTAATTGGGTCTCTTTATATGCTAATTCACTTTCTGTTAATGAATTAGGTAGGAATGTAATTTTATCCTTGCTTACATTTTTATTTGTCATATATTGAATAAAACTTCGGCTATTAACGATTATTTTCGTTGCTTTTTTATATAAAATGTCTTCTACTTTATATGCCGTTTTTAAGATGATAGGATTAGAGAAAACTTGTACGCCAGTTAATGACTCTGGCCATAAATCTCTTATGTCTACTATTAGTGGAGCTTTTAGCTTCCATTTAGCAATTAAACCTGCCACACCTACAAATATTGGTGGAGATGTTACAAAAATATAATCAAATTCAGCCTTTTGTTTAAAAATAGTACCGATAAATCGAACCATAACTTCCAGATATAAATATAATCTCTTTAAAATACTACCAGAGTGTTTTTTTATGGAAGGATCAATTCGAATGATATCCTTTTCGTCGATTAGTGGCTCATTCCAAAATTGTTTATCTTCATATAATTCACGACTAGGATATCTAGGTTCTAATGTTAGGACCTTTACATCGAAACCCTTTTCCTTTAACTCTATATAAATATTTTTCATACGGTTTGCTGCACTACCTATTTCTGGATAAAAGTGTTGCGAAATAAGTAAAATCTTCTTTTTATGTAAACCCAAGAATGTCTTACCTCCTGAATAGAATTAATCATCAATTCTAACTTGACAAAATATACGATATTTTACCATAAACCAGCCTTTTTTACCATTTTTCTAATAGTCAATCATTTTATTTGAAGCTACTTGTACTATAACATCGAATAATATAGTATAATGTCGACTAATTATTTTTTATTTGATATTATAATACTTATGTAAATTCAACAATTGACGTAATGTAATTTTTTTGTATACTTTGGGTATTTTATTAAAATATCCTTACTTGACATATTAATTCCAAAATTAAAAAGCAGGTGAAATGAATGATTTATGCAGAAATATTAGCGGGTGGAAAAGGTACTCGCATGGGAAATGTTAGTATGCCAAAACAATTTCTTGCACTGAATAACCGTCCAATTATTATCCATACAATAGAAAAATTCATCTTAAATGACGACTTTAAAAAGATTTTAGTTGTAACTCCAAAAGAATGGATTCAACATACAAAAGATATTATCAAAAAATATATTGGTACAAATGACCGTATAGCTGTTGTTGAAGGTGGTAGCGACCGTAATGAATCAATTATGAGTGGTATTCGCTATCTACAACAAAACTTTGAAATTACTGATGAAGATATTATCGTAACGCATGATGCGGTTAGACCGTTCTTAACTCATCGAATTATAGAAGAAAATATTGATGCTGCTTTAAAATACGGAGCTGTTGATACTGTTATTGAGGCTGTTGATACAATCATTCAATCTACTAATCACGATACGATTACAGATATCCCAGTAAGAAATACAATGTATCAAGGACAAACTCCTCAGAGTTTTAATATTAATCTACTTACAAAACACTATTCTGAATTAGATTCAGAACAAAAAGCAATCTTAACTGATGCTTGTAAAATTTGTCTTCTTAAAGGTGTAGACGTAAAGCTAGTTAAAGGTGAAGTTTTTAATATGAAAATTACGACTCCGTATGACTTAAAAGTAGCAAATGCACTTTTAAAGGATCAGGTGACGACAAAATGATTAATCAAATCTATCGTTTAGTTTCAACAAAACAAATCGAGATCACTTATAAAGAACAATCGCTAGAAGGTGACTATATCGTTGTACGTCCAACACATTTATCAATCTGTGCTGCTGATCAACGATACTATACTGGTACTCGTGGCAAAGAAGCGATGGCAAAAAAATTACCAATGGCACTGATTCATGAAGGTGTCGGAAAAGTTGTTTATGATCCAAAAGGTGAGTTCAAAACAGGCTCTCATGTCGTGATGATTCCAAATACACCTACTCAGGTTGATGATGTAATAGCTGAAAATTATTTAAAAACGAGTAAGTTTCGTTCAAGTGGCTATGATGGTTTCATGCAAGATTATGTATTCCTTGAAAGAGACCGTGTAGTAGAATTATCAAAAGACATTAACTTACAGGTTGCTGCGTTCTCTGAATTAATCAGTGTAAGTATGCATGCAGTTGTCCGATTTGAAGAACGTGCACATCAACGTCGTGATGTTTTAGGCGTATGGGGTGATGGGAACTTAGGATTTATAACTGCTCTGATTCTTAAAAAGCGTTATCCAGAAAGTAAGGTATATGTATTTGGTAAAAACCATTCAAAATTAAGCTACTTCTCATTTGCAGATGAAACGTATCAAATTGATGAAGTTCCTGAAGATGTAACAGTCGACCATGCTTTTGAATGTGTTGGTGGTATTGGTAGTCAATACGCTGTAGAACAAATTATAAATCACATTCAACCTGAAGGCTCGATTCCATTGCTTGGCGTATCTGAATATCCTGTTGAAATTAATACGCGAATGATCCTTGAAAGAGGAATTACTTTAATAGGTAGCAGTCGAAGCGGACGCTCTGACTTCGTTGAAACTGTTAACTTCCTTCATGAAAATCCTGAAGTAGTCGAATACTTAGAGACTCTAATTGGAGATGTAAATGAAATTCGTAGTATTGATGATATTCATAATGCATTCGAACGTGATTTAACAACTAACTGGGGAAAATCAGTTATGGAATGGAAAATATAATATAAATTAGAGGGGATACTGCTCTCCTCTTTTTTATGTTAATCATATAACTCATACACTATTTTAATAATGAGGAGAAATTACCTAAAATGAATTTTGAAGTAGTAAGACCATCTAAAATAGATCAACCTAAGGTTAGTATCATTATTCCTGTATATAATGTAGAAAATTATATTAAAGAGACAATTGAATCACTTGCCAAACAAACATTAAGCCCAATTGAAATTATATTAGTTGATGATGGTTCAACTGATAATACGCCAAACATTATTAATGAACTATTAAGCTTATATCCAAATATACTTTATGCAATTCAGAAAAACGCTGGTCCTGGTGTTGCAAGAAATAATGGTTTGACTTTGGCTAAAGGTGAATACATTAGTTTTGTCGATTCAGATGATTTATTACCTGAGGATGCATTAGAAACAATGTATCAAGCAGCAAAAACGGAGGATGCTGAAGTCGTTACAGGAGCTTCTCTAAGCTTTAATAGTACTCGTTCTTGGTATATTGCTAGCCATGTTAACAATGGTGTATATACTCCAGGTACGAAATCGCTTGTTGCAAATAAAGGATTATTATATTCATTAGGTCCTTGTAACAAAATGTTTAAAGCAACTCTAATTAAAGACATGTCATTCCCAACTGATATTAGAGTAACGGAAGACCACCCATTTATCATTGAAGCTTATTTAAAAGCAAATAAAATTTTTACAGTTGATAAAGTAATCTATCATTACCGTAATCGCGAAGAAGAATCAAATCTTTCTCTTTCACAAGTAGTACGTGTTGATTCTGTTAAGGTTTTACGAGATATCTTAAAGAGTTTAAGTTATTCAAATGAATTATGGAATAATTTAATACCGAATGAACTAGAGCGTTTAGATGTGATGGGTGTTTATTACCATCGTATTGTTACAGCTGATCTATGGCCTGCTATTATGAGCGCGGTTCGTTCGAAAGATGCTTCTATTCAAGAAGAAGCATTTCAATTAATTTATGAATGGCTTAAGACAATTGACTTTAAATTATATAATAAGGTTCCTGCATTAACTAGAATCACATCATACGAGTTAGTTCCTCATTATGGTTTATTATCGCAAAAAGCAAAGGAACTGCATTTAAACTGGTTAAAAGAATGGGAAAAACTTAGTAACCCAGGTACAATGCATACATTGAAAAACTCGAATAGAAAATTTGATACACAATTGTGTTTAAAAGCATTACAAAAAAATTCGATCAAGCCAATTCAGAGTCATATTAGCAAACGAGATCGCAGAAAACGTATTAATAAACTTAAGAGCCGTTTTAAGAGTGCATTTGCACGTCGAGTAGTTTTTAAGTTTGCTAGTTTACTACCTGCAGAGAATACAATCGTTTTTGCATCAAATAAATCGAAAGGTCTTGATGATTCATATCCTTTCATTTACGAACAAATTAGAACGAAACGTCCACAATATAAAGTAGTTGATGACTTCTTTAAGAAACGTGAATTCGCTGATTTATGTAAAACATACTACCAATTTGGCCGTGCAAAATATATTATTCTTAACGACTATCACCGCCAAATTTATAAAATGAATTTTAGAAAAGAAACAGAAGTTATTCAAATGTGGCATGCTTGTGGTGCATTTAAAAAGTTTGGACATAGTGCAGTTGGTTTTGCAGACAGTAATCCAAAACAATTTGAAACAAATGCTCATAAATCTTATACAAAAGTCGTTGTTTCAACGAATGAAGTTGTACCTCATTACGCTGAGGCATTTGATATTGATCCAAAAAATGTTTTACCGTTAGGACTACCTAGAACTGACCTTTTCTTCGACGATCAAACAAAGGAATATGTTCGCAGAAAATTCCTAAATAGATTTTCAAAATTAAAAGATAAAAAAATTATTACTTATGCTCCTACATTCCGTGGGAACCCAAGAGATCGAAAAACGTTTCATTTGGAACTTGATTTAGCTGCAATGCAAGAAAAATTAGGGGAAGATTATGTACTTGTCCTAAAATTACATCCGGCAGTTACGAATAATGTTAAAATCCCGGAATCTGCTCTTGATTTTGTATTGAATTTAGGTAATGAGAATATTAATGAAGTATTATTAATGACAGATATTTTAATAAGCGACTATTCTTCTTTATTATTTGAATATACATTACTTGAAAGACCTGTTATTTTCTTTGCATATGATTATGAGAATTACATGAAAGAAAGAAGTTTCTTCTATGATTATCATGATTTTGTACCAGGTCCAATTACTTCAACTACAAATGAGATTATCGACTTAATCCAAAAAGATCAGTTTGATTTAAATAAAGTGAAAGAATTCAACCAACGTTTCAATGAAATAGCTGATGGGAAAGCTTCAGAAAGATTCGTAGAAACGCTAATTAAATAATTTGTTTAAGGCAAGTAAGCATTTAAATCCGACGATTTATCTGTTTACTTGCCTTTTCTTTGGCTAGCCTATGCATATATCCTTTAAGAAGGAATAATTTCCAATATTTTTGACAAAATTACTGTTAACTACTTAATAAACTTTTATTTAATCGTTTGAAATGAGGAAAAATTGATGAGTTTTGAATTAATAATCAACCCTGATTTAAAGGACGTTAAAGTTAGTTTAATCATCCCTGTATACAATGTAGAGGAATATATTGAAGTAACCTGTTCATCCTTGGTTAATCAATCACTTAAAAATATAGAAATTATCTTTATAGACGATGGTTCAAGTGATCAAAGTGTTGAATTAATAAAACAATATGCAAAAGACTATCCTAATATTGTATTAGGTATTCAAGATAATAGTGGACCTGGTATCGCTAGAAATAACGGAAAGAAGATTGCTAGAGGTGAATATATTGGCTTTGTCGATTCGGATGATTTATTACCACACGATGCAATCGAAGCAATGTACCAAGCAGCTCTTGATGAAAATGCAGATGTTGTTACAGGGCAATCGTTAAGCTTTAATAGTACTCAAAAATGGTTTATTGGCAGCCATGTTAGTAATGGAGTTAATATCCCTGGAGAAAAGTCATTAATCTCCACCCCTGGTCTACTCTATTCTCTTGGACCATGTAATAAACTGTTTAAAGCTACCCACGTCAAAAATATCAATTTTCCTAAAAATATTAAAGTAACAGAGGACCACCCTTTTATAATAGAAGCATACTTAAAGGCCAATCGCATTTTCACCGTTAATAAAGTTATTTATTACTATCGTTCTAGAGAAGATGAAGACAATATTTCTTTATCTCAAATCGTCAGAGTTAATTCTGTTAAGGTCTTAAATGATATTTTAAAGAGTCTTTCAATTTCCGATCCTCTTTGGGATCAATACATTGTTAACAAATTTGAGCGCATTCAGTTAAAAGCGCATTACTACCAAAGAATCGTAATGGCAGACATATGGCCTGCAGTTAACAGTGCGATTCGAAGTATGGAGACGGAAACCCAAGTTGAGAGTCTAAAACTATTTTTGGAATTTGTTAATAAAATTGATATTCATCTTTATAACAAAATCCCAGCTATCCCTCGGATTCTATCCTATGAAATCGTTAATCGCTATCACTTTATGAGTCCAGAAGCAAAACGAGTTCATTTAGACTTACTAAAAGTTTGGGAAGCACGATTAAATCCAGAAATGGCTCATCAATTAATAACTTCTAAGTTTAAACTAGAGGTTAATTCTTGTTTAGAAGCTGTCAGAAAAAATAGCTTGTCTCCTATTAATAGCTTAGTCAGAATGAAAGCGAATAAAAAAAGGAAAAACAAATTTTCAAGCCGGTTAAAAAGTGCCTTCGCTAGACGTGTCGTCTTAAATTTTGCAAAAATGCTCCCAATGAAAGATGAGATTATATTTGCTTCAAATAAATCAACTGGACTTCAAGACTCTTATTATTTTATATACGAAGAACTGATTAAAACGAAACCAGCGTACAAAATTATTGGCCATTTTATTAGAAAGCGTAATTTCTCTGAGTTATGTAAAATGTATTATGATTTTGGACGCGCTAAATATGTCATACTGAATGATTATCACAGACCACTTTATAATGTAAATTTACGAAAGGATACGAAAGTCATTCAAGTTTGGCATGCATGTGGAGCCTTCAAAAAGTTTGGACTTAGCGCGGTAGGCTATAAAGATAGTAATAGTAAGGATTTTGAAATAAAAGCACATACATCTTATTCCAATGTTATTGTTTCTTGCGATGAGATTGTTCCTTTTTATGCAGAGGCATTTAACGTTCCTGAATCGAAGGTTTTAGCTTTAGGTTTACCTAGAACCGACTTTTTTTATAATGACGAGATGTTAGAGTCAGTAAAAAATAAATATTTTAATAAGTATCCGATGTTGAAAGGCAAAAAAATTATTACTTATGCTCCTACATTTAGAGGAAGCCCTAAAGAGCGAAAGAATTTTAATTTACAATTAGATCTAATCCAAATGGCTAATAAACTCAAAGATGAGTATGTACTAGTCCTTAAACTACATCCAGCTGTGAAAAAAGGGATTGTCATTCCACAAGAAGCAAAAGATTTTGTCATTGATTTAGGCAATCATGACATGAATGAAGTACTTTACCTGACAGATATCCTAATTAGCGATTACTCATCACTTGTATTTGAGTATGCAATTTTGGAACGACCAATGATTTTTTATGCATATGACCTTGAAGAATACTTAGATGAACGAAGCTTTTTTTATGATTATGATGAGTTTGTTCCAGGACCGATTGTCAGAACAACAGATGAAATCATTAACATTATTAAAGAAGGTGACTATGACCTTCAAAAAGTAGCAGAGTTTAATCACCGATTTAACAAATATCAAGACGGTCAATCAGCTAAAAGATTAATTCAAACTTTAATTAAATAATGAAAGCTCTAGCGTACTTGTTATTTTATTTTACATGGTCTAGTTTGTATTACTATGGTAAAATTAATATCATAATTTTAGTTACTATATAATGAAATCTATGATTGCTAGTCCATTATTTAAGGAGAAGTTTTATGAAAAAGATCTTAATTACAGGCGGTACTGGTTTTATTGGTTCAAATCTTGTAAAAATGTATATAGACAAAGGTTACCAAGTTGTAGTTGTAGATGATCTTTCAAGTGGAAAAATGGCTACTCTTCCACCAAATGTTACTTTTTACGAAGAAAGTATTTGTAATGCTAAATTAATCGATATTGTACTAAAAGAAAAACCAGATATAATCAATCATCACGCTGCACAAATTGATGTGCAATTTTCAATCCAACATCCTTTAGAAGACGCAAAAATTAATATTTTAGGTACACTCAATTTATTAGAGGCTGTACGTAAACTAAAAGAAGAAAAAGAAGTAACGCTTGTCTATGCTTCTTCAGCAGCTGTTTATGGTAATCCGGTCTATTTAGGAGTGGATGAGAACCATCAAAAACACCCTATTTCTTTCTATGGCATTTCAAAATTAACACCTGAATATTACATAAACGTATACCATCAATTATATGATATCCCTTATACTATTTTAAGATATGCCAATGTATATGGTATTGGCCAAGATCCAAAAGGTGAAGGTGGAGTGATTAGTATTCTGATGGATAAAATCATATCAAATTCTACTTTTACAGTTTTCGGAGACGGCGAGCAAACTAGAGATTATATTTACGTAGAAGATGTTGCTTCAGCAAACTTCCATGCAGGAGAAAAACCAGCAAATGATGTATGTAATGTTGGTACAAACATAAAAACTTCTTTAAATACATTATTAGAGGTTACTGAACAAATTCTTAACCGAAAAATTGAAGTTCAATACCAAGATGAACGTAGTGGCGATATTCGAGATAGCTATTTAACAAATGAAAAAATCCATTCATTATTAAATTGGCAACCAGCCTACACTTTGTATGAAGGTCTTGAAAAAACATTGAACTATTACATTCAACAAGCTAACAAGGATGTTGAATGATTAGATCATATAAACCAGTTCGAAAACAAAAACGACTAAACTTTGTCTTACTGTAAATTACAGGCTAACAAAAGGTTTAGTCGTTTTGATTTGTCATGATTAAAGTTGAACTTCTACTGAAAGAATCTTTTTTAAATAGTGAATTAAATCTTCTCTTATTTCTTCATTTTTTAATGCAAATTCAATGTTTGTTTTTATAAATCCTAGTTTTTCACCTACATCATATCTTGTTCCTTCAAAATCATAAGCGAATACACGTTGAATTCGATTTAATTTTTGAATTGCATCAGTTAATTGGACTTCTCCGCCAGCACCAATATTCTGTTCATCTAAGAACATAAAAATTTCTGGTGTTAGTACATATCTACCCAAAATGGCTAAATTTGAATCAATTGTTCCAGGAGCTGGTTTTTCAACAAAATTCTTTACTTCATATCTCCTACCAGTTTGTAATAATGGGTCAACTATACCGTATCGGTGAGTCTCTTCACTGGCTACAGGTTGAACACCAATGACCGATGAATACGTTGTATTGTATTGATCAATTAATTGTTTTAATGCTGGAATTTCTCCATCAACAATATCATCACCAAGTAAAACCGCAAATGGTTCATCTCCAATAAAATTACGTGCACACCAAACTGCGTGACCTAATCCTCTTGGCTCCTTTTGACGTATATAATGAATCTCTATATTTGAAGGGACTTTTACTTCTTCTAAAAGAGCGTACTTTTCTTTCTCAAGTAAAGTTTGTTCTAACTCATATGCTCGATCAAAATGGTCTTCAATCGCACGCTTTCCTTTACCGGTCACAATGATAATATTTTCTATACCTGATTCAATTGCTTCTTCAACGATGTATTGAATAGTTGGCTTATCTACGATCGGTAACATTTCTTTCGGCATTGCTTTTGTAGCAGGTAAAAATCGCGTACCAAGGCCCGCAGCTGGAATAATCGCTTTTCTTACTTTCTTCATATTAATCACTCCTAGAGTTTAATCATTAGAACCCTTTATTAGAATGGCTAAACCATTATACTAGAATTGAAAGACTACAAATCTATTTTACTTTAAAAACGAATAAATGCCTATTGATCTAGGTGCCTAATGAATAAAGTACATTATGGAAGTTTTTGACTCTATTTTCCTATTTAATTGTTTTTTTAATATTCTTCCCTATTATAAAAAAGGATGGCATAAAGAATTTTTTCTTAATGACTTCCTTTTTCAATTGTACCAACTGTAAGATACGTATTTATTGATTTTCACCTTGACCAGGATGTTCGAAATTTGTTAAAGTCGGTGTTACATAAATTGAATTAACATTGTTTATTATGACTACATCATCTATTTTATACTTTTTAATATAGTCAATGATCGGCATTTTATTGTAATATCTCAAGTCAAGGACCCTAGTTTCTTTATAATGGTTAACAAAAAATTGTATACTTGCATTTGCATAAGAATCTTTTATAATCAATAGTTTTCGATTCTTAACTTTATCGTTATAAATCGCCGTTTCAGGATGATCCCCACCCATGTAAGTAACATATCGATTTGTATAGAGACTAGCATTTTTCAATGGTTCTTCTGCATATAAACCTCTATTACATATCGCATTGTAACAGACATTTAAATCTTGTTTTCCCTTACTATTTACTACAGTTATTGTATCTGTTTTCGTTACATTTGCTCTCGTCGTTTTACGAGCATCCGAACCGTAAAAAGGTAAGCCTTCTTCTTTCCAAATGAAATCATCCGCGTTTAATGCTTTTCCAACTTCATTTGAATTCATATAAATTGTATTAATAATTGTTTGATATGAATAAAATGCAGCCTTTGCCTTCCAATGATGATCAGTAAAAGGATATAGATTGGGTTCATTTTTATGTTTATTCATTGTAATTCTTAAATCTAAAGGATGTGCAATTGGATCAATATAACTAAAAAGATAATCTGACGCTTCATTCCCATAACTAGGAAAGTATGAAGGGAATTGGTCTTCAAATGTCACTGATTTATTTGGTGCTAGACTAAAATAAGTGGTCACTCCAAGTTTTGATGCTTGTAGTGCAAATTTATTAATTCTGTTTGCAATGACTTTTGCACTTTCTTTTGTTTGTTTAGGCACAGTAGATAATAATAAACCATTATCGGCAACATATACATCTTTTACAACATTTTGCCCTAATAAATCCTTATTGATTGTTGCATTCGCTTCAATTAACTTCAATCTACCAGGAAATTGATCATTAAAATAAAGCTCAAATTCTTTTGAATATTCTCCTGAAGTTAACTTTTTTAAACTCATTTTTGGCATTTGAGCAAGTTCTCTATTTTCAATCGTAGAATACTTCAAATCACCTTTAAGCCAAACATAAATAGCGCCCGCAAAAATGATAAATAGGAAACTTATAACTAAGAAATTATTAACCTGAAATCGATTACTTTGCATTTTAAACCTCCAACTTACTAGAAACGGAAATAGATAAATGGATTGAATGTGTTAGAAACAACACAAATTATTGAAATACCAAAAACTAATAAATAATAACCTGTTAACCCAATATTACGACCGAAAATTCTTACAGCAAAGCTCGATTCTGACTGAATCAAGATTTTATCTGCGAAAATTTTCATTAAAGGAGTTGCACCAATAATAGCTAGTCCTATTAGAACACCGTATTCAACAAAATAATATGCTGCACTTGAATCCCAAACAACTGTATGGTTTAAACCGAACATTGTTTTCATATAATCAAACGCATAACTAAATGTTTCTGAACGAAAAAACACCCATCCAATTACGACTAGGAATGTAGCGTAAATATGCTGAATTGCATTAGGCAACTTTCGTAAAATATCACCTAGGAACGCTTTTTCAAGCATGATTAGTATACCGTAATAAATACCCCATGCGATAAATGTCCAACTTGCTCCATGCCAAAAACCTGTTGCAAACCATACAATAAAAAGATTAATATACGTTCGTAAAGGAGAAATACGATTTCCGCCTAACGGGATATAGAGATAGTCCCTGAACCAAGTCCCTAAAGAAATGTGCCATCTTCTCCAAAACTCGGTTACTGATTTTGAAATATACGGATAATTGAAATTTTCTAGAAAATCAAATCCGAACATTTTTCCTAAACCAATTGCCATATCGGAATATCCGGAAAAGTCAAAGTAAATTTGTAAAGAATAAGCAATAATACCAATCCAAGCTAAACCAATGGACATGTCATGTGGATTTTGTGCAAAAATTTGATCTGCGACCCACCCGCAATTATTAGCCAAAAACATTTTCTTACCTAATCCAATAATAAATCGTTTCGTTCCATAAGCAAATTTCTCTAATGTTTCTTTACGATCTGTAATTTGATGCGAAACAGTTTGATAACGAACAATCGGACCTGCAATTAACTGTGGAAATAATGTTTTATATGTAGCCATGTTCAATGGATTTCTTTGTAATGCACCATCTTTACGATAAACATCAACTACATAACTAATTCCTTGGAAAGTAAAAAATGAAATTCCCAACGGTAAAGGTATTGGAGGAATCGTAATATTTGTGTTAAATAATAAATTTATATTATCAACAAAGAAGTTGGAGTATTTGAAGAAACATAATAACCCCAAATTGGCCACAAGCATCGCGCCCATAATCCACTTTATTTTCGTTCTCTTATTTCGATTTGCATCAACAATTAACGCAAATACATAATTGATAATAATTGAAAGGAACATAACCAATACAAACCTTGGCTCTCCCCATGCATAAAAAACTAAACTAGATACTAACAACCAAGCGTTTCGGAAAATACGCGGTAGTACAAAATAAACTAGTAACACGATAGGTAGAAATACAAACAAAAATACAGTTGAACTGAAAAGCATAATCTAGTCCTTTCTATTGATGAATTTATCACTAACAAACTTAAATTTTATCAAGAGACATAATAATCATATATTTAACTTTAGAGATTTAATTTAAATTTATTCAAACTGTAACAAAATAAAAAAATTTATAATAATAGTAATACTAATCCTAATAAAAAAATCCTATTAATAGTATCTATCTTTTTAGGATAGGTACTTAATTAAAAGGGTTTAATTTTAAATGAAAATATTAATTAAAATCGTTAAAAATCGAAAAAGACTACCTTTGAATAGTTTTCAAGGATAGTCTTTCCTTATACATGATTATTTTTTCTTATTTTTAAAATGTTTAATAATCACTTCAACAATTCTTCTAGAAGCTTCACCATCTCCATATGGGTTAGATGCTTTAGACATTTTTGCATGTGCCTCTTCATCAGATAACAGCTCATCTGCTAAAGAGAAGATCACTTCTTCATCAGTTCCAGCAAGCTTTAATGTACCAGCGTCAATTCCTTCAGGGCGTTCTGTCGTATCACGTAAAACAAGTACTGGTACGCCTAAAGAAGGTGCCTCTTCTTGTACCCCACCAGAATCAGTTAGGATTAAATGTGATCTTGCAGCAAAGTTATGGAAATCTATCACATCTAGTGGTTCGATTAAATGAATTCGCGTATCATTTCCTAGTACTTCATTTGCAATTTCGCGAACAACAGGATTCATATGAACAGGATACACAACTTGAATATCATGATGCTTTTCAACTAATCGCTTAATCGCTTTAAACATATTTCTCATTGGTTCTCCTAAATTTTCACGACGATGTGCAGTCATTAGGACTAATCTATCATTACCAATCTTGTCAAGAACAGGATGAGCATACTCTTCTTTTACGGTTGTTTTAAGTGCATCAATCGCAGTATTACCCGTAATAAAAATTGTTTCTTCCTTTTTATTTTCAGCTAATAGATTTTGTGCTGATTTCGTCGTAGGAGAAAAATGTAGATCCGCCATGACACCAGTTAATTGACGGTTCATTTCTTCTGGGTATGGTGAATACTTGTCCCAAGTACGTAAACCAGCTTCAACATGCCCAATTGCAATTTGATTATAAAAAGCTG
Source organism: Gottfriedia acidiceleris (assembly GCF_036421055.1). Taxonomy (GTDB): domain Bacteria; phylum Bacillota; class Bacilli; order Bacillales; family Bacillaceae_G; genus Gottfriedia; species Gottfriedia acidiceleris_C. The sequence goes on from NZ_JAZGQS010000006.1 coordinate 88,495, forward strand.
CAAGACTAGCAATAAAAGTTGTTGTCGTATCACCATGAACTAATACAATGTCCGGCTTAACTTCTTGCATAATCTTATTTAAACCTTCCAAACCTCGAGTCGTTACATCAATTAAAGTTTGGCGATCCTTCATTATATTTAAATCATAATCAGGTGTGATTTCAAAAATTTCGAGAACTTGATCTAGCATTTGACGATGCTGAGCTGTAACCGTCACAATTGATTCTATTTGATCTGGATGTTTAGCTAGCTCAAGCACGAGTGGCGCCATCTTAATCGCTTCTGGTCTTGTTCCAAAAATTGTCATTACTTTAACAGTCAAAATTCTTTCCCCTTTCAAAACAAATCGGCTTATTGAAATATGTATCTATCTATTGTATCTTAACTAAGGAAATAAAGACATTTTTTACCCAAAAAAATACCGCTAATTCCTCTATTTTGATAACTAATTGTAGGAACTAATCGGCTTAATTCCTAATAAGTTCTTTAACTAGTAATTATTCGATTCTATACACTTAGTGTCCCACATTTTGAAATCATTCATACTCGATGTAAATAATAATAGAAGAAAAAAACACAGTTCCTTCTACTAAAAGAATTCACTGTGCTCTTTCGAAATACTTAATGAACTAATTTTACTTGTAACTCATCAATTAGACTCAAAATCTCTGAACACATTTTATCCATACAGTAATTTTCCTTCACAAATTCAACTAGTTCTTTCCTTGATCCTTTTCTACTATCTACAATGTACTGCGCTGCTTCATCGAGTGTTTCGAAAATATACTCATCAGGGAATATCGTTCGAGCCCCTTCACGATTTAAAACAATCGGCACAGCGCAAGAAGCCATCCCTTCAACAGGTGCTAAGTGAAAACTTTCATAATCACTTACTGATAAGACATAACCAATCGACTCGAGCCATTCCGCTGAATCTCCCCACTCTTCAAACTGAACTTGATTACGATAGTGGGATTTCTCAATTTTTCGAAATAAACTTGCATAATAATCCTGCTCTTGTTGATTATTCCAAACCCACGAAAACTCTTTCGGATGCTTTCCTTTTATCGAAAGAGTATATCGGTTATCTTTTTCGTATAACTTTTCAAATATCTCAAGCGCCCGATCTAATCGTTTTAACTTCGGCACATAACCAAGTAACCCAATTCGAAATTCTGCATCATACTGCTTAGGCAAATGGAATCGATCGACATCAACACCATTTTGAATGACAATCATCTTTTCTCTAGGAATTCTTGCAACACGATAGAACTCCTCAAATATATAAGAAGAAATCGCAATAATCTTATCAATTTTCGTAAAATCAAATTTTTCAGGGAAGGGCGTATTCATTTCAAAACGATGCATTCTAACGATTAATACTTGATGATCTTTTTTATGCTCCTGATACCAAATTACATTTCCAAGTCCCCACTCGCAAAAAAGAACATCCGCCCAATTAACGATTTCTAAGCTTTTGCCAACTTGATGAATTGTATGGCCTTCCCATAAATCTATTTTTATTTCAATGTCACTTCTAGCTTCAAACCTCTTAATCGCTTCGTTAATAAATTTTAAATCATGCCCTATAATCGCCAATTTCATAAATACAGCTCCTTATACTAAAATACTCTCAATTTTGTCTTGGCTAATGGCTTGTACACAGGCATCTCGATAAAAATTAAACTCATCAATTTCAAAAAATTGAACACCAGCTTTTGAGAAATGGCCAATTGTTGATTTGTTGTCTAAAAGACTGATAAATTCACTTGGACGAATAAATCTTGTCGCCTTTTTACAAATCAATGCTTCGTCAATATGGCAACCATTTACGTAGTTATAACTATTTCCATTGCCTTTTGAAATAATCGTATCATTCGTATACTTAGTTGCTAACATCAAGTCTCTTACATAATTCTCTCCATAATAATGATCTAGATTAATTGGAGCAATATAATACGAATCAACAAGATCATTCAAACTAAAATAATGATGGCAGTAATCAATAAGGTAAGTTTTTATATCCCCGTGATTGTTTTGATTAAAAATGTTTAGATAGCCATCAAACAAGTCGAGTAAGATCACTAGTTTTTTTCGTTTGATTCCTTGTCTACTGTAAATTTCCATTAACTTTTCATAGTCAGAATTACTTCGAACAATCCCTACTAATGTAGCAGTCTCTTCATTCATTTCATATGGTAGATTAATAATATTTAATAAATCTTCCACTCGATTCGTATAAGTGTGTTCCTCTAATACTTTACGTAATGTGAGTAAACGATTTTTCTTATAAAAAGTCTCATCTGAGTAATAATTAGAAAGTCGTTCCTTCATGAGTTTTTCATTGTCGGTAGCAGTTACAATGTCTCCAAACATTCTGTGAATCCCTTCTGAATGGGAACTAATGATTGGCGTATTACTTGCCAGCAATTCAAATACTCTCCGGGCAAACATTGTCGGAGATTTCGTAATACTATTTACGTTTAGTGCTACTTTATATCCTTTATACGCAATATCGATTTCATTTTGTTTTAAGTTTCCAACAATAAATGGCTTATACTCATCAGGAAACTGATTAGGACTTGTTGGATTATGATAGTTTCGGTCATAAATATCTAGTCCATATTCCTTCGAAGCATTGACTAGTTTCTCCATCGCATTCGTACGTTCAGGAAACTTTTTACCGTAATAAGCCCCAGCGAAAACGACCTTTTCTTTACGTGGAAGATATTCAATTGGATTATGGATTTTCGGTTGGGCAGCAAATGGTAAGCAATAAACATTTTCACAACCTTCTGCTACATAGTTCTGTACTGATTCAAAATCAGTCGTGAACACATAGTCAAAATGCTTAGCTGTATCAATAAAAGCTTGGTAATGGAACGGATCTTCCTTATTCCAAAAAACGGTCGGAATATAGTGTTCTTTACACCAATAAACTAATTTTAATAGTTTCGTATGATTTCTGTGATTTTTCGTACCGATTTTATCCTTCCAAGCTCCTTCGTTTCCAAGCCATGCAGACTCACAAAAGAAAAAATCAATTCGATGCTTTTGGAACTCATCTAACCAATTCTCTGGCGTGACTTTTACAAGTTGAAATTCATAATCGAAGCATCGCGTTGTAAATTCGTCTGCAATAAACCCAACTCGAAAGTCCTTAATTTCTTTCTTTTGTTTCATTAGGTGAATCTTTTCGCTTTCAGTCTTTTTATATGAACCCATTAATTTAGCATGGAATAGATGAAGCGTGGCAGCACCTGTCATGTAAATCGAAAAAGAAACCGATTGAATTTCTTTTTGACTAAATTCAGATAGATCAATTACTTCGTCTATTTGAAAACTTAATGTACTTGAGTTGTTCTCGTGATCTACTAGTCGCAATTCACAAACAACCTCACTTTTACCGCTGACAAAGCCCGTGACCCCAAATCTAGTAAATAATTTACGTCTACCTTCATTAAAAAGTAAATCCTTTAATTTTGTTTCATCTATATAATCAATGACAGCAGTCTGCCTTACTAGTTTATTATTAAATAGAACTTCCTTTTCCTTCTGGAATTTTTGAACGCCCTTATTAATTCTAAAATCATCCGCAGAAAAAGAAATTAACTCATGGTTTCTAAAATAGAAGGGTTCATCCACATTCATTAATTTTTGCAACATCATTTTTGTATCAAACTTTTCATTACGTAATCGAGTAATTTGTTTTTCTATTGATTCTTTTAACATGAATGTCCCCTCATTTTCTTTTTAAATACTTCAACAACTTCCAATACTTCCTCGCCAATTTTCCAAACTTTGAGTTCCTGAACGTTTCATAATTTAATTGCAGCTTTTGATATTCCTCCTGCAATTTTTCATATTCATACGAACCAAACGACTGCTTTACTTCGTTTACAAGAACATAATCATCAAGTCCCATCATAAACTCCTCATGCTCTACGATTAAATCCAACTGACGAAATAATTGCTCTTCCATTCTTTTTTCCAATTCCATTACCTTATCAGAAAGGAACTGGTTATGTTTCATTAATAATTCATTTTGTCGTTCAAGATTCGCATCAAAATCCTCATTCGAAACCTCTATTAAATTTGGTTTAAAATTTACAGTTGTTGAATCAACATGACTACTATTCAATAATTCACTATTCTTCATTTCAAACCTCCAGATCAGGATAAACACACTATTCTATAAAGACGACGTGTTTATTAAAAAAAGAAAATATTATGATTAATTTAAGATTAACGATTATTTGTGAATCTTAATGAGTGTCCATGTTAAAAGTATGTAAAAAAAATATAATGATATGTTTTTCAAAATTAATACTGCATCATACTATTCAAAATATAAAAACTCCCCAACTGAAACGTTCTTTTCCAATGAAAAGACAGTGCAACAACTGGGGTGTAGTTTCTTGTACTATATGATCTATCGAGAAATAATCATAACTTCTTAATAATATTCACTTAGTTAATCATTAAAAAACGGTTGTCTTGTTTAATAATTATAATCATTGTGTTAATGTTAATATCTGTTAGCGTTTCGTAAATTTTCTTACGAATTTAAAAAAATATTTTAATTTAAATGGGATGGGCTGCTTTATGCTTAAAAAAATTGAATACTTAAATGATGGAATTAGACTTTACATAGAAGATGCAAACGGGGAGTTAAATGAAGCCTCTTCGTTAGTCGTAAAACAGAGGCCAAATAAATATTTTAAAGTACGTAATGAATTATTGCGAAGCTTAATAAAAAAGATTGATAACCAATATATAGTAGATATTAACTTTACTGATTTGAGTAGTGTCACATTATATCCAATCGAGATTTTTGATCTATATTATACTAAAGATGCTGAAATATTACCCTTAGAAGTTAATCATACTCCTGAAATTCCAACTAATTATATGAACACAAAACTACTAAAAATTTATTACGTAAAGACATATTTAACAAATGATAATCGTATTGCACTCTACTTAACGCAAGATAAATTACATTTTAATCTAGTTAAAACTGATTGTTACGAAGATTTTGTTCAACTCTCTGTTTTTAATCAAAAACAATTCAATCAAATCAAAAACGAATTAGTTATTAATAATCATTCATTTCGTGCGCATATTGAAAACAATAATGCCATTTTGTATTCAACCTTTAATGTATTTGAATTATTGAATAGCTATCCTGAATCGACTGACTTAGAACTATATGCGCAACTTTCATTAAACAAAAATATTAAAGTTTTAATTAACTTATTAACTGAGGATGAATATAATCATCAAACTAAAAACTTTTCTCTTTCATTAAATAAGAACACTATTTCAATTAAAAGAAATGAAAAGAAATTAAAAGTCGCTGCATTTGGATCTTGTGTTACACGAGATAATTTTAATAGTAAATTTAACTTAAATTATAAGAACCATTTTGAGTTAATTCGCTATCAAAACCAATCGTCAATCATTAGTTTAATGAGTAATCCGATTCCATATAATAGAGAGAAAATTGATAACTTAAATGAATATGAGCAAAATGATGTTTTGGATGACTTAGAAAAGAAGTTTTTAAATGATTTAATCAGTAAGCAACCTGAAGTTCTCATTCTTGATTTCTTTGGAGATGTTTATTTTGGCTGTTTGAAGACGGATAGTTCATATATCACTAATAATCATTGGAAGATTACTAATACATCATTTTATAAAGAATTAAACAGAATCACTACATTTAATTTGAATACTAATCTTAGCGAATACTTTACACTTTGGAAGCAATCGATCGATAAATTTTTACAAATTATTAATAGAGAACTTCCGAATTGTAAAATCATACTTCATAAAGCTAGATTTACTGGAATGTACTACGATAACGAACAAAACATTAAGAAAATTAATTCTAAAACTGATATCGAACTATTAAATGCCTTTTGGGATCAATTGGATGACTACGTGATTTCAAATTACAAGGTTTCAACAATAAATGTAAAACAAAACAATATTTCTATTGCAGATCATGCTTGGGGTATTTTCCATTTGCACTTTGAACCAAATTATTATAAGAATTTTCTAGCTGAATTAATAAAATTAACGCAATAAAAAAAGAGGGTGATTTATTGAAAAAACCTTGTCAATTAATTATCAATTTTTCGTAAAAGGAGTAGAGTGATGTTGATTTCCATTACACGATGCTCGCTTTCCATGGGGCGAGACCTAAGCCTCCTCGGCAAGCCTGCGGGGTCTTAGCCTTCCCGCTAATCCCATAGGAGTCGATCATCCCTCCATTCCAATCAACTTATTCATCAAAAAATGTTTGCGGTAAACCCTAATCAAATAGCCTTTACTTAGCGTAATCTAACTCTTTAAATTAATCAGATTGTAGATCAATTAATTTCGAAAATATTATAAACTAAATCGAATTTGTTTTATAAATAAGTCAAAATATAAACTTCCAAAAATCATTTCTAGTGTTATTGAATTAATGAATTGCTCTAACATATTAACATTTAAAAACATTAAAGATGCATTCAAAAAATTATATATCATTATTAAATGTTCCATTAAAGTCTTTTTTCCCTATTGACCATTTTATATTTCAACACTTTGAAAAAGAGGGTGTTTTATTTCACCCTCTTTTTGATTTATTCAGCGTTCCTATTAATTTTGAAATTGTGATAAGATGTTTCAATTGCTTCAAATATTCTCTTTGAGTTATTTCTGTCTTTATATTTAAATATTCTTCTTGAATTTTGTTGGTATAGTTGATCTGCTGTAAAAGCTCTATTTGTAATATTAATGATTTCTTCAAGTAATTTTTCTTCATTTTTAACAATAATTCCAAGATCGCTATATTTAATTTGTTCAGTAGGTGCATGATGATTTTTATGTGGATCAAATTGATAGAATACTACTGGTTTATTCATATAAAAGAAATCACTAGAAACTGATGAGTAATCAGTTAATAATAACTTCGATTCTTTTAGTAAATCTGAAACTTTGGCATCTTTTTTTAATAAGAATTCAATGTTTGGATGTTCTACAATAAAGTTTCCTAAGAAGCGCTGCATCTGATGATGAATATAAAACTTAACCTGTATATTTTCCTTACTAATAAAATCTTGAAACTTTTTATTTGATATCAAATTTTTATACGTCTTAAAGTATTCCGAATTAGAGAATTGTTTTTTATTTATTTTAAATAAATGACGTCTCCACGTTGGCATAATTAATATTTGTCTTTTCGTAATCGCATCATGTAAATTATCAAATCTAGCTAACCCTGTTACTTCAACTTCATCGTTTGAATAGTTTAGTGTTTCCATAATAATTTCTTTTTCAAATTCAGAACTAGCTATAATTAAATTTTGTTGATACTTTTTCTTTGATAAATACGGAGAAATATTATGAATAATAACGCCATGCTGGATACATACTTGAAACTTGTTCTTTAATTGCTTTCTAAATCTTGAGGTGAAATCTTTTGAAGGATTTGGAAAACCACTTTCACTAAATGTCCAAGCACTAACATATACATCCGCTAATAGTGTATAAATTTTATGTTTAAAGGAAGAGTGATGAATAACATTTCCTAATTTAGCTACTTTATCATAATGCGGAGAATTTTTCTCGATTATATAATAGATTTTTCTGTTTGGATGTTGCTCTCTGCAGTACTTAAAAAAGAAATATCCATTATCTTCAGCTTGATCAGGTCTTTCACATACTAACCAAACTTCTTTATTTAAATATAGAAGTTTATAAAAAGAAACAATTAGCAGTAATAAATACTTAAAAATAAGTCCTTTTACTTTGCGTATTGCTGGTTTTACTAAACGTAATGGTTTGGTCAATTTCCATGTTAAGTCTTCACTAGGATCGACTGGATGTTTCTTTAAATAATTGCTATATTTGTTTGCCGTATGATATTGGTATCTCTTACTCCTGAACAACTTCATATAACTAATGGCCTCAGAATATTTTTTCATGTTTAAGATTGCAAAAAATCCTTTATAGCCATCTAGTTTTAAATTCTTTAAAGTTTCCGGTAAATTTACTTCTTTTGTTAATAACTGTAATAGTTCTAATAATTGCAGCTGAGGCTCTTCATCTAATTCATCGACAAATACTTTTTTATCTACTAAATACATTAGTTGGATAATGAACATACCATACGCAAATTTTTGAAGTTCTTTATCTGAATCTTCTCTCACTTTCACAAACAAATAGTTTATTTCTTGGACTTGATTATGGACATACTTGTCATTAACCTCAGTATTTTTAATCGATAATCCATCGTTCGTTCCAATATTTTTATTGGTAAAATATTGCTTTAATTGAAAATACTTTAATTCAAAATAATTAAACTCTTGAATCTTATTTTTTACAAGATAGTCTTTTAAGGTAACAGTCTTCAGTAAATTCATACTCATTAGATCCGAATAGGCAAAATCAATTATATTTACCGGATTCACTTCTAATTTTTTGGTATTTTTAGCAGTAAAAATGCAATCATATTTACCTGAATCCGCTATTCTTAATAATCCTTCTAATAAATGCTTATTTATATTCGTTTTACGATCATAAATGAAGACATATTTGCCGTTTATGTCATTTTGTTTCAATTTTGTATTTATTACACTTAAGTCATCAAACTGATGAGTTAATATTTTCTCAGTTTCTTCATTTAGAACTTCATTTTCTGTATTAAAAAGGATTAATTCAATTTGATTTTGATTAATACTTTGATCCTTAACTGAATTAATACAGTTAATAGCTTGATTTATCTCCTCTTTTATAAATGGAATTATGATGCTAAATTGCAACTTTCGACACCCTCTTCACAAGTCTGATAACTTTTCTTAATGGACTTGTCACTTTCCAAAAATTACTATTTCTTATTTTTAATGACTTTTTATAATCTTTCTCTAGTTCTTTGCTTACTTTAAACCACCATCTTCTAGAAATTAATAAATGATTATAATCTAAAGCTTCCTCGATATGACCAGAGCTAATTAAACTAATAATTGGTTCCTCTACTTCCATATATTCCTTAGTTATTTCTGAATCATATCCTACCGCTACATCTTTAATTAAATTAAAAAGATAATCTTTTTGGTCCTTTGTTAAATTCTTAAAGTCCGCATCTCCAATTTTCCAAAAAATAGATCTAAACACATTTATTTGAAAATATTTAAACTCTTTTTGTGTAAGTAAAGGCTTAATAATTAAAGCTGATTTTACATCGTTTTCTACAGTACTAATAATATCTCTTTGTGTTAGAGATAAATTTTTCTCATCATTTCTTGCTCGATATAAATAAATTACTTCAGGAATATAACTGAACTTTTTGGCTTTGGAGAATAATTGAATGTCATAATATTTGTCTTCACCATTTTTCATACCTTCAATAAAATTAATTTTATTTTCTAATAAAAACTCAGTTTTAACTAATTTTAAAATAATTGCTGTTTTAACTTGATAGAAAAATGGAACATTATCAATATTTACGTCGATATATATCTTTTGTAATTGGTATTGTTTAAATGTAATGTGTTCATGCCTACGTTTAGTTTTATCATCAAAACTTTGCATCTTACCCATTACAAAATCAGACTCACTATTTTCGATTACGTTAATTAATTTTTCATATGCATCTGCTGGTACAATGTCATCCGGATCTAAAAAGATTGTATACTTACCTGTGGCACTTTCGATTCCAACATTCCTTGGTTTACCTGGAGCACCAGAATTCTCTTTGAAATGAATTGCTTTAAAATTTTCATATTTTGCAGCATATTCATCAATAATGATAGGGGTACGATCTGTAGAGCAATCGTTTACCATAATTACTTCTAAATTTTCATAACCAATCGTTTGGTTTAATAATGAATTTAAACATTCATCTATATAATTTTCGACATTATAAATAGGTAAAATTACCGAGATTAATGGTTGATTCATCCCTTATCCTCCTTAAATTAAAATTAAATACCTCTTAAAATATTTTATATTTTCTTATCTGATTTTAATGATATATCTAGTAATCTACGACATTATGTTCTTCTGAAAAAACATAATTTTCTAATAAATATATTAAACATAAAAAAAATGTAAATTTCGATTAAAAAAAACTTACAATTTTGTAATGAAATTGTCATTTATTGATATAAAATGTATTATAACATAAAAAAATGTTACTTATAAATGGTAAATAATATTATAGTTAGAAAATGATTAAAAGAATCTAATTCAGGGATATTCACTATAACATTAGAAATAAATTGGAATTTACTAGATTATTAGTCCTAGTTAAAATCACTCATAAAAGATAGTTAGAAAGAAGCCAAAATTACTACTGAAATAAAAAGAGACGTTTCCATATGAAAAGAAAACGTCTACATTTCTCTTATTATTTTAACGAGTATATTTCTAATTACTTACCGTATTGTTTTTCAAAATATTGCTTATACTCACCAGAAACAATCGTTTCCCACCAGTCCTTATTCTCTACATACCATTGAATTGTTTGGACAATTCCTGTATCAAAATTATAAGTTGGTTTCCAGCCTAGCCTTTCTAGTTTGCTTGGATCAATCGCATACCGTTTATCATGACCTAAGCGATCTTGTACAAATTGAATTAAGTCTTCAGATTTTCCAAGTGTTGCTATGATTGTTTTAACAACCTCTAAATTTGTCCGCTCGTTATGGCCACCTACATTGTAAACTTCCCCATTTACTCCTTTATGCAAAACTAAATCAATTGCTGAGCAATGATCTAGAACATGTAACCAGTCACGAATATTTTCACCTGTACCATAAACCGGAACTTTTTGGTTATTTAGCACTCGTGAAATCGTTAATGGAATTAACTTCTCTGGAAAGTGATATGGTCCGTAATTATTTGAACAACGTGTGATATTCATTGGAAATCCGTACGTTTCGTGATAGGCACGAACTAATAAGTCAGATGATGCTTTACTTGCGGAGTACGGGCTATTCGGTTGTAGAGGTGTATCTTCTGTAAAAAAGGTTGTAGGGTCAAAATCTAAATCACCATACACTTCATCCGTGGATACATGTACAAATTTCTTAACGTTTATCGCTTTTGAAGCATCTAGTAATACTTGAGTTCCTAAAACATTTGTTGTCACGAATATACCCGGGTCTGTTATTGAGCGATCAACATGACTTTCTGCTGCGAAGTGGATAACATAATCGAACTTTTCTTTTTTAAATAATGTCATGATTTCTTCACGGTTTGAAATATCAATTTTGATAAAATGATAGTTTTTATTTTGTTCAATGTTTTTATGCTTTGTTAGGTCACCTGCATAGGTTAAAGCATCTAGATTATATATTAAATAGGTAGGGTATTTATTGATCATGTATTGAACAAAGTTTCCACCGATAAATCCGGCACCGCCTGTTACAGCTACTTTCATGTTTTACTGTACCTCGTCTCTTTTATTTAATTGAACTAAATATCTAGCTAATGCGTCTTGCCATGAAGGTAAGGATTGAAAGCCATTTTCGACTAGCTTTTGTTTTGATAGTCTCGAATTTTTCGGTCTAGCCGCTCTAGTAGGGTAATCTTCGGATGCAATTGATTTTACTAAAGTTTTACTTTCGGTTTGTTTGACTATTTCTTTTGCAAAATCAGCCCAACTAGTAAATCCTTCATTTGTTGCGTGATAGATTCCATATTTATCATTTTTAATTAAATCGACTATTAATCTAGCCAAATCAACTGTATACGTTGGAGAACCGATTTGATCTCCGACGATATTTAATTCATCTCTAGTTTCCGATAATTTTAACATTGTTTTAATGAAATTATTCCCATTAACACCAAATACCCACGAAATTCGAATGATAAAATAGTTTTCGATTAATGATTGAACAACTTTTTCGCCTTCATATTTTGTTAATCCATAATAACCAATTGGATCCGGTTGGTCATCTTCTTTATAAGGACTTTCACCTTTCCCATTAAATACATAGTCTGTACTAATATAAATGAACTTTGAATGATGTTTTTTCGCAGCTTCAACTAAATTTCTAGTTCCTTCTACATTCACATTCCAGCAATTTTCTTTATCATCCTCAGCTTTGTCTACCGCTGTATAGGCAGCGCAGTGAACAATTACATCTGGCATATATGAATCGATAATAGAAGAAACAGATTCTTTTTTTGTAATATCCAGTTCTTTCCGACCGACTCCTTTTACAACTAAACCATGTTGTTCGCATGCCCAAACGACATCATAGCCTAACTGCCCACCGTAACCAGTTACTAAAACCTTCATATCTATTACTCCTTATAGAAAAAATTATTTTCAGCATCCTTTAATAATGGTGCGATTTTATCCTTTACAGATAATAATGGAGAAAGATTAATTGGCCACTCAACCTGAATATCCGGGTCATTCCAAACAATGCCTCGATCACATTCAGGTGAATAGAGTTCATCAACTTTATATTGGACTTCAACATCATCTGTTAAAGTCATAAAACCGTGAGCAAATCCTTTTGGAATCAATAATTGTTTTTTATTTTCGGCACTTAACTCGATACCGATCCATTTTCTGTATGTTGGACTCCCTTTTCGAATATCGACAGCCACATCAAAAATAGAACCCCTAGTACAACGAACTAATTTTGTTTGCGCTTTTGGAGACAACTGATAATGTAACCCACGCAATGTTCCCTTCAAAGCAGAAAATGATTGATTATCTTGAACAAAATTTAAATCCATTCCATAATCCTTCATGATCGAGTCATTATATGTTTCCATAAACCAACCTCGGTGATCACCAAAAACAGTCGGTTCAATCACTACAATTCCTTTTATAAAAGTTTCTGTAATTTTCATTGATAATGACCCCTTAAGCTAATATTTGATCTCACCATTTGCAACTTTTCGTAAATAGTTGCCATAACTTGTTTTACTAAGTGATTCGCTTAAACGTACTAACTGTTCTTTATCGATCCATCCATTAATGTAAGCGACCTCTTCTGGGGCAGATATTTTAATGCCTTGATGCTCTTCAATTGTTTTGACAAAATTTGTTGCCGATACTAAGCTTTCATGCGTTCCAGTATCTAACCACGTATAACCACGTCCTAGTAACTCAACTTCTAATTCACCTAAATTTAAATAAGCTTCATTGACAGAAGTAATCTCCAACTCTCCACGAGTGGATGGTTTTACATTTTTAGCTATTTCAATGACACGATTATCGTAAAAATACAATCCTGTTACTGCATAATTTGATTTCGGAGCAACTGGCTTTTCCTCAATGCTCAAAACTTTCCCGGACTCATCAAACTCTACAACACCAAACCGCTCGGGATCCTGTACATGATAACCGAACACTGTTGCCCCTTTTTCCTTCATCGCTGCTTTTTTCAACATACTACGTAACCCGCTACCATAATAAATATTGTCACCTAATATCATCGCAACAGAGTCATTTCCAATAAACTCTTCACCAATAGTAAACGCCTGAGCCAACCCATCTGGACTAGGTTGTACTTTATATTCCAACGAAACTCCAAATTGAGCCCCATCACCTAATAAAGCCTCAAAACGAGGCAGATCCCCTGGAGTCGATATAATTAAAATCTCTCTAATACCAGCTAGCATTAAAGTTGATAACGGATAATAAATCATTGGTTTATCGTATACAGGTAATAGTTGTTTACTAGTCACCATCGTTAATGGATAAAGTCTAGTACCGCTACCACCTGCAAGTATAATCCCTTTTATCGCAAAGACCTCCTAAACATTTAGGAATATATATATTATTATGATGGTGGATAAGGGGTTGTGTAGGTTAAATTCTTAGGAAATTGTGATGAAATGGTGAATTCAGTTGAAATCTTCGTGGAGGGAAAATAGGTTCTTAGAAGTAAAAAGACATAAAAAAAGAACCACCGTTAAAAAGATAACTTTTAACGGTGGTTCTTGATTTAAATGTTATTTTGTTTCTGAAGGTAATTCTAAGTGCTGACGAAGATCATTCGATATTTTATCTTTTTCTTCTTTCGGAACGATAAAATAATAAATTTTATTAATCATCTTGCCCCCACCTTTAACTTGGGTTTTACTAATATTTTGCGCAGCCTGACGGTAATCCTTTTGAATCGAAACCATGTCACCTAAAGTAATATTCGTCACAACATTCTTTTGGATTGCTTGTAAAATCGATTGGTAGTTTGTTAAAGAAGAAATTGAAGCTCCCTTTTTAATAACCGCTTCAAGAATTTCTCTTTGTCGAAGTTCACGACCAAAGTCACCACGAGGGTCTAACTTACGCATACGAGAGAACTTTAAGGCATCATCACCATTTAAATGAATTGGTCCTTTTGTAAAATGTACACCACCATAAGTAAAGTCTAGGTCATTATTTACATCAACTCCACCAACTGCTTCAACAATATCCTTAAAGCCTTCCATATTCACTTCAAGATAATAATCAATTGGAATATTCAAGAAGTTTTCAACTGTATCAACAGACATTTGAATTCCTCCAAATGCATAGGCATGATTAATTTTATCTTCTTTACCTTTTCCAACAATTTCAGTTCTTGTATCACGTGGTATACTAACCATTTTTGTTGTATTTGTATTCGGATTAACCGTCAATACAATCATCGAATCCGAACGACCTTTATCACCGGGACGATGATCCACCCCTAATAATAAAATAGAGAAAGGTTCTTTCTTTTCAACATTTACTTCTTCTTTTCGTTTATCTGTTTTCTTGATGTCTTTATAAATTGCGTCTGTTGTTTTATTTACATTGTGGTAGATTGAATAGGCATAACCGCCTATTCCTAAACCGATGACAACTAGTGCACTTAGTACGATGATAAGTACTTTTTTTGTTGTGGACATTTTTTTAGTCGAGCTTTTTTCTGAACTGGACAAGATTTTTCTCCTTTAATTACGAACTTATTTTCCGATAAAGAATAGTCAGAATTACTTACCTTTCTATCTTACTTGATTCGATCGGTATTTGCATAATTTTTATTTAAAATTTTTTGAAAAATAAAAAAACAAAACCTCCAAAAGAGGGTCATGTTAACGTTTACCGAAAAAATTAAGAAAGGACGAACTAAAAAAGTTCGCCCCTACACTAAAGGTAATTTTAACTTACCTTAAACTTTTGACATGAAATTGATTTGGAAAGGCACGTATCAACATAGCCTAACCAACATTATCTGTTAATTTCCTTCAACACTTTCTTAATTTCATCTTGAGTCAACTGTTTCCATGGTGCTGCATCATCATTAGCAAGAGGTTTTTCAGGATTTTCATCTTTGTTCCACCATTTTGCCTCATACGGGATGCCATTAAACATTACCCGATCACCACCATTATAGACTTGTCCTTCTTCCCATTGCTGATAGGTTCCTTTCGGCAAGCTAACTTTTGGCAATGGTTTTTCTCCAGGCAATACCGGACCAACAAGTTCCCAAGGAATTGTATTTTCATCCAAGATAGGTGCATCAGGAGCATCTCCTTTTGTCCACCATTTAGCTCTATATACATTGTGTCTCCAGACAACACGAGTACCTTTTAAATAGGTTGTCGATTCATCCCATATCTCATATGGGGAAGTTTTCGGATCATCCGGTTTATTCAAATCTACGTTCGTTACATCTGATTTGGTTGTCCGTTTTGCATCACCAGAAACACTACCATTCATATCCTGTTTCAAAATCGTTGCAAACTCTTGATTGTTTTGTCTAACACCACTATAAAAGTTAGAAACACTTTGAATTCCAACACTATTCTCACTTGACTTCCTGTCACGGTTTGCTGACCACATAGACAATCGTCCTAAACCATTATCTACGGCAAATTTATTCAGCTTAGCTGCATCTTCTAAACTAAAAACTTCACCTTGGATATCATTTTGGCCAATCATTGGTGTTGCGCCGAGTTTTCTCCATAATGCTTTATCACTCAAGTTAACCCCTTGTTTTTGATAAATAATCCTTAGTTGGCGATGGGTTTTTTTCAAGGCATTAATCGAATTGTCTGCCATAGAAAGTGATGGATTACGACTTTCCCCATAATTCATGGTCATAACATTTACGCCAGCTAAATCTACTCCAGCTTTCAATAAAGCTGTTACAGCATCCGTACCATCCTCAGTCAAACCTTGTGGGGTTACTGGTAATGTTACCCAAATCGCTAAGTCTTTTTTATCCTTTTTTCGTTCTTGCTGCAATTTTGCTAAAGCTTCCCCACGAAGTTTAGCGGCTTGCTTATTTGTCAATCCTTCTTGCTCTAAATCCACATCAATCGTATTCAGATCATAACGCTTTACAACTTTAGCATATGCATTTTTCATTTTCCCAACATCTGTTGTTGTAATTCCTAATTCCGAATTGGATAAGCCACCAAATGAAACAATGACTTCCCCACCTTTTTGTCGTAGGCGAGCAATTCTTCGGTCCATATCTAAATCCTCAGATGCCTGATCCAACGAATAGGCGCTTCCCCAACTAGGAACAGCACTATTTTTATTCTCAGCTGTTATGAAACCAAGCACAACATTACCATCGACTTTTTCAAATTCATATTGAGGTGTCAGTGTAGCATCGACATAAGCGGCAAACCAAGGGCTCGATTTTACTGCTGTTTTTTCTGTTTTTTTTGTTTTTTCTATTTTACTAACTACGACTATATTATCTCGATAAAAATAACTAGCACCTACAGCTACCACAACTAAACCTACCAACATTAAACGCGGTATAGACAATTTCTTTTTATTTTGCATAATCTTTTTTCATCCTATTTTTTTATTGCTGAAATTAAGTTTATCTTCAACTTCAGTTGTCTCTGTATTTTCCATTTTGCCAAGTGAAATACTTAATGGGACTTCTGTTCGCCCTTTATCATCACCATAGTATAAAACCGATTGCCAATTGATTTCTGATTGATTTTGTTCAGCTTTTTTTGTTTGCTTCGGTTTTACTTCTACGAATATCCATTCTTTAAAGTTATGAACTAAATCGACAAGCATATTGACAGGTCCGATAAATGATAATGCAGCCCACCCACAAGTAAAGGCGTTAAAAAAGGAAAATAAAGCATTCGGCCAATTACCAAGCATGAAAGAGCGCCAGCAAATAAAAGCAGAATAAGCAATAATGATGATTGGCGCTAAGATATAAAGTGTTGGCGTGCCAGTCCGGTCATTAACCTTAGGTGTTCGTGCAAAAGGAATTTTTTCACTTGTTAATAACTGTTGGATTGACTTTAGTACTCCGGCCAAATTAACAGCCAACAAAATTAGATTGAGACCATAAATTCGGAAGATGTCCATTCGTTTATAACGATTATATTTTAAATCACTCGCCATTGCAGTAAAGTAAGGGATAGCTGCACCAACAATAAAAATACTCAATAAACGATCGTCAAATGGATAGGCTAATAGGAAGATTAATCCAAAACTAGCCCAAGCAATAGATGCCATGTAATTCACTCGCAACAAGATTTCCATTAACTTAATTGGATTACCTTCTTGACGGCGTTGGCGAATAGTAGCAAATAGTTTCGACATAATGATTAATCCACCATTAGCCCAACGACGACGTTGAATAACTAAAGAACCGAAATCTGGTGGAGTTGCTGAGTAACTCAAGCGCTCCGGATAATTTGCCAAGGTCCAACCATTTTTTTCTAAATCAATACTAGACTCCGTATCCTCAATTACTGTACGGTCTTGAATAAAACGGCGAATTTTAAATCCATTTACATATTCTGTTTCAGCAATTTCCTCGATCGCACGTTTTCGAATAACCGCGTTCGCCCCTACCCAAAAAGTCGCACCATAATACGTTGTTCCTTGGTGTAAAGTGTGTTGAATATCTGTTGTAGCCCCAGCAATTCGTTCGATTCGAGTTGGACATCCACGGAAAGAAGAATAAGGAGTTTGTGTTACAGCCACATTTTCATTTCCTTCTTGATTCAATAGATAGACTAGACGTAAACAATACTCTCTTAGCAGAATAGAATCGGCATCGAGCGTTAGTAAAAATTCAGTATCTGGAATAACTAAATCTGCTTCTGCCTCGGAAGATACTTTCTGCAATACTTTACCAGCTGGTGTTTGGCGAATCTTGTAGCTCCCTCCCATTAAATCAATATAAGAGTTAAGATTCATCGCTTTATTAGCTTCATCAGATAAAGAAACATACTGTTTTCGTTGGAAATACCCTACTTTTCCGGTAAAAATCCATACTAATCGAGAATAAAATTGATAGATCCGTTCATAGCTCATGTAATAATTTTCTTTTGTAGATTTCTCTAATGCTACTGCTGTTACTTCTAATTCCTCAGCTAAAGCTCTTAAAACATGATTATTAAAGAAATCATCTACATGAGTCTCCGAAGGTTCTTCATCAGCAAATTTATTAATCCATTTTGCAGCATATTTATATTGCTTTATTAAATCATTTATAGTAGAAGAAGTGATTTCCCCTGTATTGTTATATGTATTTTCAAAATCGTCACGAGCTTTTGCTAGTTTTGTATAAGGGCCTTCTAAAAGCTCTGTAATTTCTTTTGCAAGATTCATAGTTGCTTGCAATTTTTCCCTTTTTTGCGGATCAGTTGGATTCGGCTTATCATCAATCAAAAGTTGTACATTGATTTCCGGATATTCTTGTAAAACAGCTGATAGTAATGTTTTTCGAATAACGTCAATCTCTTCATCATACGATGGAACCAAAACAGTAATTCCTGGTTGGTTCTCAGAAAAATAAGCAGATAAGGTTTCCCGTGGGACCCGAGTATGCTCTTTAAATCGAATCAATGCCCCTTGTCTAGAGTAAAGATACATTAATGCGGAAAAACATAGTGTCGTAACAATTAAAATATATAATGCCGCTTCAACGACTGCTTTAAAAGTACCATTTCCATTATGCAGTTGATCAAAAATTGTAGACGCTACATAAAGCAGCCAAAATCCAATCGTAAACAAAATATAGATTCGATTCAATGTCAATTTTGCAGTGGAAGGTTTTTCATGCACTCTTGGTAATGGTTCCAAATTGCTTTCAGTGTTAAATTGTCTTTTCATTTCGTTCATTCCCCTTGTTGTCAACTCCCTAAAAAATACATTGTTTCAACTATTTATAGGTGGGTAGATTAAATTGTCACGTCAACAATCTCCCATCCTTTCTATCTATCTCAAAACTATCAATCTTTAAATCTAAAAATTATCTTGTTGTGAGTTTCCATTTACTCGTCACAATTTTATTTAATATCTACTGTTAACTTATCATGTAAATATTTCAATAAATCTTCTCTTATTTCTTCATTCTTTAATGCAAAATCAATTGTTGTTTTGATAAACCCTAATTTCTCACCTACATCATGACGCTTTCCTTCAAAATCATATGCAAAGACACGTTGAATTGAATTTAATTTTTGAATAGCATCTGTTAATTGAATTTCGCCACCTGCACCGATATTTTGTTCTTCTAAGTACATAAAAATCTCAGGTGTAAATACGTAACGACCCATGATTGCTAAATTAGAAGGAGCAGTACCAGGTGCTGGTTTTTCAACAAAGTTTTTTACTTCGTATCTTCTACCCTCTTGCATAATCGGTTCAACAATGCCATATCGATGTGTTTCTTCTTCTGGTACTGTTTGTACACCAATTACAGATGAATAGGTATTGTCATATTGGTCCATTAGCTGCTTTAATCCTGGTGTTTTTGCTTCTACAATGTCATCACCAAGTAATACTGCAAATGGTTCGTTGCCGATAAAATTACGAGCACACCATACAGCATGACCTAATCCTTTAGGCTCTTTTTGTCTTATGTAATGAATGTCGATATTAGATGGCGCTTTAACCTGTTCTAATAACGCATATTTTTCTTTTTCTAATAAATTTTGTTCTAGCTCATATGAATAATCAAAATGATCTTCAATTGCGCGTTTTCCTTTACCTGTTACGATAATGATGTCTTCAATTCCTGATTCAATTGCTTCTTCAACAATGTACTGAATTGTTGGTTTGTCTACAATTGGAAGCATTTCTTTTGGCATTGCTTTTGTAGCAGGTAGAAAACGTGTTCCTAACCCTGCAGCTGGAATAATTGCCTTTCTTACTTTTTTCATTTCAAAAGTCCCCACTTTGTTTTCAGTCTTTATAACATCTAGGTAAAAAAAATATTATTTCTTTTTTCTAATAACTTTTTATTTTTTGAAAAATAATTTAGGGATTCTATCTATACGATTAACGAGTAACCTTTTCTACTAAGTTTCTCTGTTAAATCTTTCCTTTATTATTTTATCGAAATAACATTATTTATTTACCAAAATTAATTATAACAATTTATTGACATATCGGTAAGTATTTTTTAATATTTATTTATTTTGACGTTTACACAAAATAAAAGGTATATCTAAACTATAACTTTTGTATACGTTTACACATTATTAAACCTATTCATATTACAATCATTAAGTAAATTCGTAAAAATAGTTATTATATTAATATAATAACTATTTTTTTACACTTTAAGATTAACAAAAATTGTAATATTAGATATTATACTAAAATAATTCACACTTCACTTTCTAAATAATGATTCATCAAACAGTTTAAATATTTTTTACTCTTTTTATGAAAAATAGCTAGCACATTTTAGTTTTTCTGTTATATAATAATTAATAAATAAATATACTGTATTAAAACAGTTTGGAGACAAATTAATTGACCAACTAAATTAAAGGAGTGTTGTTAATGATGAGTAGAGAAGAACGTAAAAACATGGTTCAGTTTTTGGAATTAACAAAAGGATTTTCAACTGAGGACTTAGTTTTCATGACAGATGCTGATTTAGAGCACCTTTACGACACAGCTTATACGTATATGTTACATCACGCTGAGTAAGATCTTACAACTTTGGTTTAGTGCACTTATAAAATTAAAAGCTAGGTGAACCCTATTTTTGGATTCACCTAGCTTTTCCATTTACAAACGTTTCGTTGGTAAATCGTATTTCTAATTACTTACAATTCCTCATTTTTCTGTTTTTACAAAAGACGCCAAAAGCCCTACTTCTGCGACTATATTCCTCAATTTAAGACAAGAACATTTTAAATGAGTATTTCCTATGCATCTTTTTGTTATATCGAAATTTTAATATTGCCAATATATGGTAAATAAACAGATTATCCATTTTTGTTGTTTAAGTCATAAAAACGTTTAAAATTTGTTCTTTTTTTCCTTATTTATTTGTCTATTTTGGTTTGTTATTTTTATTTAATTTTAGTAAAAATAATTTATCTCTTGCTTAAGTGAAATCAACTTCTTAAATAAAAACAATAAAATTTTGACCTCTCCCTAAAAAAAAAAAGCTAAATGGCATCCTTAAAAAGAATCCATCTAGCTTTTTAATTACACTCACGATCAATAAGCAAGCGTTTCAAAGCGATAACCTTTCCCCTTAATCGTTTTAATATATTTAGGATAATTCGGAAGTTCCTCAATTTTATGTCGTAAACTATGAATATAAATATCAATTAATCTTCTATTTTTATAAGCAGAAATGACATCCATTAATTCTTCTCTTGTTACAATAAAACCAGCTTTTTTGATTAAAAAAAGTAAAATTGCGTATTCTCTTCCATTTAAATCGATCCTCGTTTTGTTTTTATATACCTCTTCTCGATTTAAATAGAAGGAAATTTCTCCAAAATTTAAAACTTTTTCTCGGCCTTCTTCAATTTTTTCGCTGCCTGCCCTCCTCATAACTGCTTTTATTCTTGCGGACAAGTCTCTAGGATGAATTGGATATTTAACATATTGATCCGCTCCCGCTTCAATACAAATCGCTGCTTCGTATGAATCGTAAGTTTCAACTAATAAGATGATTGGTATTTCAGATATCCTTCTTATTCTCATAATTAAAGGAATAAATTCGTCCAAAACTTGGCTTTTCATTAATACTATGCAACCTTTTAAGAATCCTAGATGCGTTTCTTCATTAAACTCTCCATATCGATATGTGCTGATTTTAATTAATCCGAATTGTTTACTTTGTTGAAGCACATGTTCAATCTCGTTTTGATCTTGGATGATGACAATTTGCTCCACCGTATATCTCTCCCATTTTTTACTGTTTATACGGTCATTTTAATTGGTTATTAACAAAAAAGGGGGACTTTCACTATACCTTTACAAATTCTTTACGTAGCGTTAAAAGCAAGTTAATCTTTCTGGGATATTGTAAGAAATGTAGCAAAAACAACGAGGGGGGAACAGTAGATGCATCTGAAAAAAGTACTTTTAATAGTCGTCGTAATCACAATTATGTTATCTTTAGCTGCTTGTGGAATGGCCTATCATCCTAAATCAAGTACAGCAGCTGAAAAACAATTAACTGGTACTGTACTAATTGACGGTTCATCTACCGTTTTCCCGATTATGCAATCCATAACGAAACAATATCGATCTGCACAACCTGAAGTAACGATTTCATTAGGTAATAGTGGGACAAATGATGGTTTTAAAAAATTCACAAATGGTATAACCGATATTAACGACGCATCTCGTCCAATATCAAATGAAGAAAAGACAATCGCTAAACAAAATAACGTCGATTATATTCAATTAAAATTAGCCTACGACGGTCTATCAGTCGTCGTAAATAAAGACAATGATTTTGTTAATCAATTAACAGTTGAACAATTAAAAAAGTTGTGGTCCGTAAAAAGCAAAATAAAAACTTGGAACGAACTAAACTCGGCTTGGCCAAAGGAAGAAATTAAATTTTTCAGCCCAGGTACTGAGTCAGCAACTTACGAATACTTTAATAAAACAATCTTGAATCAAGCTGGCGAACGGAAAGATGTTCAAACTTCAGAAGATGATAAAAATCTTGCAGCTGATGTTGCTAGTGAAAAAAGTGCAATTGGCTATTTTGGTCATGCTTACTATGAAGAAAATAAAGATCATTTAAAAATCGTACCAATCGTTAATCCAAAAACAGGTAAAGCAGTTTTACCAACGAAAGAGACAATCAAAAATGGGACTTATCCACTTTCACGTGAACTCTACACATATGTAAATATAAACTCACTGAAACATCCTGTTGTTTTGGACTATTTAAAATTCGCTAATGAAAATGCTCCAATTTTAGCTGAGCAAGTTGGCTATATACCGTTAGAAGATGATCAATACGAAATCAATATTAATAAAATTGAAGAAGCTAAACACAAATAACCTAACTCACCCCCCAATTTAAATATAAAAGCTACGATTCGTGTTTGAATCGTAGCTTTTTGTTTAATGTTAAAGATTAATAATCGTTTTTTTATTTACGATTCGATCTTTCAACTCTTCACAAAGTTCAATCACTCTTTGCGTTTTCTCTTCATATTTCATATTCAATACATGGTAAAGCGTAATATCACGACATTTTAAAAATGAAGGAATTCGGCTATACCATTCTTCATCTAATTTATATTCGGTTTCATAACCTTTTCGAAAGATTTCTAACTGTCTTTTTGCGAAATTAGATTTTTCTTCGAATGATGCCTTACTACCCCAAGCAGTATAGTACAGGACAATTGCGATATCTGAAATGAAATAATTATATTGCAGATCATCGAAATCAAAAGCCGTTATTTCACCTTTATCATTTACGAAGAAATTGTGGAGATGCAAGTCGCTATGGATTAAACCGTATGAATCTTTTTTTCTTTCATAGCCTTGGATATCTTCTATTAATTCCTTTGTAAAAATACCAAGCTCTTCATCAGCTAACATTTCATTTAAATAAGCTTCTTCATCCCAATGTTCACGATGATTTGTAACAGGGTAATCAACTGTTAACGCATGAAGCTTTCCGATTGTTTTTCCCCATGTGTACATTAGATCATCATTCCAAACAGTTGGGTTTGTCCGATCAACTAATTGACCATCTGCCCATTCAAACATTGATGCGTAAAAACTTGTACCATCACTTGCATGTTGGACTTCTACTAAATTACCGTTTAAAGAAGGTAACGAACCTGCTGCATTCGCACCATTTTCTCTAACATATTTTAAAAACTGAAGCTCGGCCTCAATTTCTTCCTTTGAGCGATGTGATGAATGGGTTAATCGTAAAATGCGATCCGTTCCATCTGCTAACTTACCTTTAAATAGATAGTTTTCGAACTCTCCGACTGGTTTTTCGTCTACTGTTATACCAAATTGTGATGCTGCATTGTTTAAAATCTCTTTCGTAAAAACTCTTTCAACTGCCTGTTCCATTTTTTTTAATCCCCCGAAACGTAAGAATAAATATCTAATTACTTATTCCTCGGTTTCCAATGATTTCCTGCAACTTTTTTACTAAAAAATTACTAACCATTCATATTTCGGTATTCATTTGGCGTCATGCCAACGATTTTCTTAAATACTTTTCGGAAGTATTTGTCATCTTGATAGCCGATTTTCCCAGCAATTTCGTAAATTTTTAAATTTGGAAACTTCAATAATTCCTTCGCTTTTTCGATTCGAATTGAAACAATATAATCTGAAATATTCACACCGTAAATTTGTTTAAACTTACGGGAGATATATTCACGGCTTAAGTAAAATTTCTCTGAAAACTCTTGGAGTGAAATTTCTTCGGCATAGTTCAGTTGAATATAATTTGCAATTGCTTCAATGCTATTTAGTTCTTGGTTCGTTTGATTTTTTTCTTGAATAATCGACTGTACTCTTTCCCTTTGAGTCGCTACATAATCACCAATTTCAAAATGTCCTCTCGCATTCCAGAATAATTCTAGATTCACTTCCTGTATGGTTTGAAGTGATAGTTTATTAATCCAGTGATTAAGAAAGATTAGAAACTCCTGATGCAATGAAAGTAACTGTGCATAAGGAAGATAATTCTTCTGTGCAATTCGTTTACTAAAAAGTTGAATGACTTCATCGTAAATATAAATATCTTGTTTCTCAACCATTTGTTCAAATAAGTTGATGATTTCAACTAGATTAATCGGATTATACTCTTTTATATCTTCATACGAATAAACTGGTACATCTCGCTTTTCTAAAATATTGACATGCTGTAGCACATTTACAACTTCTTCATACCCAAATTGAATTGATTCACTTGTTAGCTTTCTACTAATTGCAAAATGAAACGGGAAAGGTACAACTGTAGATAAAATTTTAGCGATATGCTGGATACTGTCAGTTACTTGCTCGCCCCAATATAGTAAACAAATCTCTTTAGTTCCTTGTAAATTACGAAACGCAATTCCACCATTTTTATCTTGAAGAACTTCATTCACAATATTCAATAAGGCAAAAAAGCATAAATCCTCTGGCCAAATATCTTTGAAGGTCTCTAGATTTCGTAATTTTAGTAAAGAAACATGTAAAGTTTGCCCTTCTTCATATCCTAATTGGTTTAACATGTTCTGATTAAATTCTTTACCGTAAATTGCATTTGTTAATTGTTTATCCCTGTAAACTGGTAATACTTCCTGCAGCAATCGGAAATCGTTTAATGCATCAATTCGCTCTTTTTCTTTTTCATTCCAATCTGATACTACTTTTACTAAAGTTTCATTCAATATATCCGGATCAATTGGTTTTAATAAATAATCAGACGCACCGAACTGAATGGCTTCTCTCATATAATGATAGTCATCATATCCCGTTACAACGATTACTTTACAATTAATATTTTCTGAATGGAGCCACTTTAATAACCCTCTACCATCTAGCTCTGGCATCATTAAATCAGTAAAGATGATTGTCGGTCTTTCCTTTCTTATGATGTCTTGAGCGATCGCTCCATTTTCTGCTTCTAATATTTCAGTAACACCAATTGCATCCCAATCTGCAAGAAGTTTTACACCTTCTCGTACATGCTTTTCGTCATCTATTAGTAGAACCTTCATGATTAACTTCTCCTCTTGTCATTTCAATCGGTAAGATTATCGTTACAACAAAGTTTTCATGCTTCACACTTTCTATTTTTACTTCTGCTTTTTTACCATAATAGAATTGAATGCGATCAGAAATATTTTTTAAACCGATACTCTCGTTCGTATTTAATCCACCTTCTGATAGCGATGAATTGATGATCTCTAATTCCTCTTCTGTTGCACCTTCACCATTATCAGCAATGACTATTTTTAAGCGATGATCTTGTTGTCTATGAATCGAAATATTTAATTCACCAAGCTTTTGTTGCTTTTCAAAGCCATGTTTAAAGAAATTTTCGACGATTGGCTGTAAAATCATTTTTGGCATTTTTACTTTGTTTAACCCTTCATCCACTTCCAGGTTATAAACGAATTTGCCGTCATAGCGTTCGTTTTGGAGCGATAAATAATCTTTTATATGGTTTAATTCATCTTTAAGCGTTACAAAATCTTCATTATTCTTCATGCTATATCTCATGATTTTTGAAAGTGACATAATTAATCGATAGACTTTAATTCCGTCATTTTTTAATGAAAGAGTTCCAATTGACTGCAAGGCATTATATAAAAAATGCGGATTTATTTGAGACTGAAGTACTTTTAATTGATTTGTTTTATTCTCTATTTGAAGCTTGTACTCCTTTATATATAAATCGTTTAACGTATCGACCATTGAAGTAAAATGTTTACCTAGTTGCCCAAACTCATCATTTCCTAACGTATCAAAGGAAACAGCAAGTTCTCCCTGCTCAATTCGCTGCATATCTCGAATTAAGATTCGTATTGGTCGTGTAAATCTAAAGGATACGATAATGGTTAAAATGATGACTAATAAGACTGAAATCGCTCCTAATGTAACTGTAATTTTTAACAATTGATTTGAATTATGATAGAGATTTTTATAAGGAATGCTTTTAATGACCGTCCATTGTTGATGATTACTTTTTATCTTGTCATACACATAAACCCCACTAAAGTCCTTGCCCTTCCAATCAAAACTTGCTTCACCCGACCGATCTGAGGATATTTTTTTATACCATTTTGTTTCTAGCTTTTTACCAATCAGTCCTTTTTCAGAAGAATACAAAACAACATTCCCATCACCAACAACGAAAAGATGTTCCTCCCCTTTTTTATAAATACGATCGAAAATCTCTTTAATTCTACTTAATTCAATATCAATCGATAAGAAACCTAACCATTGGTCTGAAGTAACATTATTTAAAAAATAATGAAATGATACAACCTGTTTAACTGGCTCAATTCGAAAATCAGATAAATTATTATAGTTTTGAATCGGGTGAGTCGGTTGAAT
The DNA here is from genome assembly GCF_036421055.1 of Gottfriedia acidiceleris. Lineage (GTDB taxonomy): Bacteria > Bacillota > Bacilli > Bacillales > Bacillaceae_G > Gottfriedia > Gottfriedia acidiceleris_C. The sequence continues at coordinate 115,778 of NZ_JAZGQS010000006.1, forward strand.
ATAATACGAATCCCTCGAAAAACTTAAATTTCGATAGGTGGGAATTTGGTTGAAATTATACAATTTCCCTCGACTACTCACCTTTGCATTGTAGACGGTGTAATCATCCTTACCCTTCGTTAAATACAAATGCAACTGCTCGATCTCTCTTCTAGAAAAATAAAGTCCTAATAAACTACGTTGAATTTCAGCAGAATTTTGTTCGATGTATGCAGTAGCGCCATTTTCTAAAACGGACAAAAACGGTCTATTACTATAAATGGACAATGGAATACCATAAATCTCATTATAATAATTCAATAAATCATTCCCACTACGCTTCAATAAATCATGGTTTGTATTTACAAATTCCTTTGTTACAGTGTTCTTTGTATAAAAATAATTCGCGATAATCGATAATCCAAATGGAATAATCGTGGCGATTAATAATAAGATAATGAGCTTACTTCTAATACTATTTTTCATGATAACATCCTTTGCGGAAACGTTTGCACTTTCTATTATCTAGTTTATCAAAGTTATGGAACGAATAACACCCTTATAAGGATAAAACAATACGTAAAAAAAGATTAGATTGTCCATAAAGCAGCCGTCAAAAATAGTTTCTTTTACTAATAAAAAAACCCACAAGGAAATTATTCCTTGTGGGTTGCCTTAATCTATAGGGTATATCAGGGAAGCCTAAAATTAAAAACTTATTTTTTTAATTTCATCCAAGTATCTTCAAGAGATTTTAACATTTCGTCAGCAGATTTTTGCTTTCCAACGTAAGCTTGCATTGATGCACCAAACTCATTTGTAGCACCATCTGGGTATTTGAACCAGTTCCAAGATAATGTTTTACCTTCAGCAGAGTATTTTTGTAAGTCGTCTGCGATTGGTCCTAAGTTTTTACCTTGAATTGTTTTTAAAGCAGGGATGAACTTGAATTTATCAACAATATATTTTTTACCTGTATCAGAAGTAACCATCCACGCTAGGAATTTTTTAGCTTCTTCTTTGTTTTTAGAGTTTTTGTTAACTACCCAGTTATTTGGTACTCCCATTGGTAATTTGTCCATTGCTGCTTTGTCATCGTTGATTGGAATTGGTAACACGCCTAAGTTCATGTTTGGAGTAATTCCATCAACCATACCTTGAATCCAGTTACCTTGTTGGATCATAGCAGTTTTACCTTGAGCAAAGTTTGTAACTTGAGTGTTGTAATCAGTTGTTAAAGGATTTTTATTTCCGTATTTGATTGTTAGATCAAATAGTTTCATAAATTGTTTGAATTTCTCGTTGTCTTGAATTTTCACTTTACCAGAAGAAACGTCAGCCATGAATTGGTCTGGATCTTGTTGTTGAGCGAAAGGAATATTTAATAAGTGAATTCCTAGAATCCACCACTCACCGTATCCAACTGAGAATGGAGTGATTCCTGCTTTTTGAAGCTTTTCAGCTGCAGCAGTTAATTCGCTTAACGTTTTAGGTGGTTCAGTAATACCAGCTTTTGCGAATAAATCTTTATTGTAAATAAAGCCATAACCTTCAGTATTCATTGGCATACCGTAAAGTTTGCCGTTAATTGTCATTGGTTTTTCAGTTCCTGGATATAAATCTTTTACCCAAGATTGATCAGAAAGATCTTCTAATTTATCTTTCCAAGTTACTGCTTCTTGGAATCCACCGTTGTTAAAGATATCAGGCTCGTTACCTGAAGCAAATTGAGCTTTTAATGCCGCACCATAGTCAGCACCGCCACCAACAGTTTGAATTTTAACTGTTACGTTTGGATTTTCCTTATGGTAATCCTTCGCCATTTGTTCTAAATCTTTCGCAATCTCAGCTTTAAACTGGAATACGTTTAGTGTTACTTTTTTATCCTTTGAATCATTTGAACCTTTGTCTGAAGATCCCCCAGAACAAGCAGAGAATAACATCACTGAAGTTGTTAATGCTGCTGCTACCTTTAGCATCTTTTTCATCCTAAAAACCCCCGTCTCAATATTCTATATTTTGAATACGCTTTCATTATACATTTAAAAATAACCAATTATAGATAGCCTATATTGACATGATGGGTGGAATATATTGATAGCTTCCACCCAATCACATTATTTAATTGAACCGCTCGTAATCCCTTTAATAATATGTTTCTGTGCTGCAAAGTAGAAAAGTAATAGTGGCGTTATACCTAAAACAAGTCCAGATAACGCTAAGTTCCACTGTTTTGTATATGCTCCAAAGAAGTAGAATGTAGCAAGTGGAATCGTTCTTAACTCCATATCTCTTAATACAAGTGATGGTAATAAGAAGTCATTCCAAATCCATAACGTATTTAAGATAACAATTGTAACCGTAATTGGTTTTAATAGTGGAAAAACAACTTTCCAGAAAACCATCGTCGGTGAACAGCCATCAATAATTGCTGCTTCCTCTAACTCAATTGGAATTGTTTTAATAAATCCATGATATAGGAAGATTGATAATGCTGACCCGAAACCTAAATACATTATGACTAATCCCCAATGGCTATTCATTAAATGAAGTGTACTTCCAACTTTCACTAATGGGATCATAATTGATTGGAACGGGATAACCATTGTTGCTACAAAGATAAAGAAAATGATATTTGAAATTTTACTTTTTGAACGAACTAGTTTATAAGCAGCCATCGAACAGAAAAAGACGATGACAACATTACTAGCAATTGTCACGATTAACGAGTTCATTAACGCTTTCCAGAAATTCATGACTTCTATTGCTTGTTGATAGTTTGTAAAATCTAAGCTTTTTGGAAGCGAAGATGTATTTTGTAAAATATCCGCAAATGATTTAAATGAGTTTCCTAACACATAATAAAAAGGAACCAAGAAGATGAGAGCAAGTACAATTGCCGCAATTTCTAATATAAAAGTAAAGCCAGTATATCGTTCTTTTAGCATTATGCCTCAACCTCCTTCTTCTTCGTAATGTAAACTTGAATAACTGAAATTAACGCAACGACTACGAAGAATACTATCGCTTTTGCTTCACCTAATCCATAACGGTTATTAACAAAAGCTTCAGTATAAATATTTAAAGCTAACATCTCAGTAGACTTAAATGGTCCACCATTTGTTAATGAAAGGTTTGTATCAAACACTTTAAATGACCATGAAATTGTTAAGAATAAACAAACTGTTACAGCTGGTGCTACCATTGGAATAACGATTTTACGTAATACTTGGAATTTATTTGCACCATCAATTTGAGCTGCTTCAATTAATTCCTGTGGCACACCTTGCAGAGCCGCTACATAAATAACCATTATATAACCTGCACCTTGCCAAACTGCTACGATGACAATTGCCCAGAATGCACCTTTTTCTTCACCTAAAAGTGCTCTTTGTAAAAAGTCTGAATGCAATAATTGTCCAATTGAAATTAAACCTTTATTAAAGATGAACTGCCAAATGAAACCTAATAGTAATCCACCGATTAAATTTGGAAGGAAAAAGACAGTTCTTAAAATATTTCTAGTTTTCAAGCTTTGCGTTACGATTAAAGCTAATCCAAAACCGATCACGTTAGTTAGGATTACAGCGAAAAATGTATATTTACCTGTTAAAATAAACGAATGGATAAAATCCTTATCCTTCGTAAAAATGTATTTATAATTTTCAAGTCCAACCCACTTAGCAGAATCAGCTACACCATCCCACTGAGTAAATGAATAGAAAAAGCCGATTAAAAATGGCGTTAACACGATCGCTGCAAAAACAATAGTTGCTGGTCCTACAAACGTAAGATAATTTAAAAAATCTCTTAATTTTTTAGATGACTTCTTTGTCTTGGCATCTGTTATATTTGTATCAATCACTTTTTTCGTTTCAATCATCTGTAACACCTCCACTATCATCATAAAATACCTCCGGGGTTGTGAAAACGTATTCATTTGAACAGTAGGGTGGAATATATTGACTAGATTAATTTAGATAATGATTTTTGATGGCTTTATTTTATTGATTAAATTCAAAATGGTTGCTTTGATTTTTACGAAACTAGCTATTTTTTATAAAAGGATCTGTTTACTTAAAATGTTGATCTTTGCGTACTAAAAAAGACTGTTTTCACCAAAACAGTCTCTTTAATGCTTATTCGACTAAAATATTGCTTTAAATAGACATCATTTTTTACTAACAAGATTTGGAAAAACATCTCTGAAATACTTGCCAATTTTCTCAACCTCAGACGTTATTCGATTGATACCAATTTCAGATAAATACCAATTTTCTTTTGTTATTCCATACCTATCAATAACTGGAGATACAATAATCTCAGTTTCTTTTGGAAACTCGGATTGATAACTTAAAAGCGCACGACGTGAGTGACCTGCTTTACAGACAATTATAACTGTATTAGGCTGTATTCCATTATCCTGTAAAACCTCAAATGAAAAACGTGCATTTTCCAAAGTATGTTGCGCTTTATCTTCTTTTAATATGGCATTTGTTGGTATTCCATTTTTAATACCAATTTTACTTAAATACTCCCATTCAGTTGTCCCTATTCTATCTTTATATCCTCCAGAAGGTAGTATATATGGAGCAAATCCTTGTTTATACAATGAACTCGCTTTTTCCATTAGATGAGGATGATCAGAACCTGGAACAAGAATCACATCTGCTTTTTTAGTCTCGTTTTCTACAAAAATAAAGTCTGTAAAACAATCAAAAGGATTATTCATTTGATTTTTACCATCCTTCTATACATTCTCTTAACAATATCATAAACATTTATAATTCAAATAAAAACGAGCGTAAAAAACAAAAAGATCTACTAAAAAATAGATCTCAGACTGCCCACCAAACGCTCGCTTTCTTCGTTACTTCGCCTGTTGAGCGGTGCTCATTACCGTCTAGGGTAACTCCGCTCCTCACCAGGCTGTTCAGAAAACGAGCCCTTAAAAAAACAGTCTGAATTTATTTGACAATCGACACCTCTATCAATACTTTCAAGAACCTTTATTCTGTTACAACTTGAGAAATCCATTGAGCAGTTAGCTCAGGGGATTCAACAGGAAACTGATGACCGTACTGAATATGTGTAATGTCCAAGTCTTCAAACTGCTTTGGGACATGATGATCTTTGTCCAAAGCTCCCCATAGTACCTTAATTTTCCTCTTATCCCATGTCTCGGGATTTAGTTGAAAGGATTTTGATAAAGTTAGGCTAGACATGATGGTAGCGTTAGTTTTGCGTATGCGGGGGGATTTTAAATCACGAGCCACAGAATGAGCGTAATTACTCAATAACTGACTGGATGTTGTGAAGCTACTGGCTTGAAGTAGCTCTTTTTCCAAACGGACGGGCTCCATATATTTTAGAACGAAACTTGTAAAACGTCGAAATCTAAATTTAAGTTGGATAGGATGCAGTACTGGCTGCAATAAAATAAGTTGTTTGATCAGTGAGGGCAGTCGCTCCATCACATGAGCTGCAATCAATCCTCCAAATGAATGTCCCACTAATATAACGGGTCTGTTCAACTCAGCGATCATAGTAGAAACGCTCTCTACATAGCCTTCTAGCACAGAAGGATTATGGTGATAAGGGGTACGCCCAAATCCAGGTAAATCTACGAACCAAGTATTTAAACTGCTTAAAAACTGAGAGAGAGGCAAAAGGGCATCCGCATTGCTGAACGTCCCATGAAGAAAAATAATCGGCGTTTCATTCCTATCTTTCTCTAGCGAAACTAAGTTAGCCCTTCTTCGTTGACTAAAATCTTTCTGCTCATTTTGATTCAGGTTTAAATGATTTAATCGATAATCCAAATCGCTAATGATAAATGGCAGCGTGGATGGCACTACGAATGAATTTCTTCCGTTCCTTCGTTCTATTTCTAATTTACTGTAAACAGGAAATTCCGACTTAACAAGAAAACTCATAGATTCTTTAGGAATACCAAGCATTTTACCGGCACCCATTTTAAGCACAGTTTTCAATAACGGAAGTGGTATAGTTCCTAACGGCTGTGTTACCTGCAATTCGTATGCCATGAGTTTGATGAAAGTTCGGATCGACGGACTCTCTTGCTTAGAATCTAAAAGATAGTAGGTATTGCTTGATACCCTTTCTGTATTAACAAGTTTTGAAATAAACGAAGCCACATGATCAATATGGACCATTGGCAACCAATAATCGTCGCCACCTGGCACAAGCGGAATAAGATTTCGCCTTACAGCATCGACTAAGATACTAAGGCCTCCAATCTGTTCTGTTTTCCCTGAGAAGGAGTCTCCGACGATTACACTAGGATTAACAGTAGATAAGGGAATGCTCATGTTATGAAGAGTTTTTCGTATATAAGAATCGGCTAAAAACTTCATTTTTTCATAAGGAGGTTGATTGTCCAGTAAATGATCTAGATCCAACAATGCATTTTGTTCATCATAGGGACTCATAAATCCTACGACATGGATAAAATGCTTTAATTCTTTTGCAGCGTGGATATCCTGTGCTAGCCGAGCAAGGGATTTTGCAGGATAGAGGAAAGACTGCTCAGCTTCACTGAGGTTCATCTCAATATTCATTGGACCACCTGCATGAATAATCAGATCAGTTGCAAGTAATTGCTTATAGCTGGCATCACTTAAACCTAGTCGAGGCTGTGTTAGATCACCGATAACGGGAACAATGTTGTTCTGTTGATCGGGTGCCAGATGATTGATGATAGTAAGAAGACGATTTTTTTGGCGTACAAGTACATAAATCTTGTGCTGAGAAGCTAACTTAGCAATTAGATGACGTCCAATATAACCAGTTCCGCCTGTCATAAAGATATTCATAATATAAACACTCCTTCATTATTTTTTAGTACTAACCAGTACTAAAATAACTAAAAATATTACTTTAGCATGAAAGCTAAAGTAGGAAATAAATTTTTTATCATATCTTGGTTATTAGAAGCTTGAGCCAAGAAGAGAGCACCCTCAATTGAGGAGACAATCAACGTAGCTGTTTGTTTAACGGGCAACTCTGCCTTTAGTTCTTGCCGTGCAATCCCTTGGGCTAAAATCAGTTCAACACCATGTAGCTGTTTTTCAAAAAAACTCTTGATTCTATCTCTAATTTCAACGGCGTCAATAGGCGTCTGGGTATACAGAGTCAGGAAAGGACAACCGCCAAGGTAGTTATTTTGTTCAATATTATCGCTTAAAATGTGGAGAACCGCTTCTAATTTATCCTGAACGGTGAGCTCACTTTGAGACACAATATAATTAATTCGCTCCTCGTAATGTTCTATCAACAGATTAACAATAGAGAGCAATAACTCCTCCTTGCTCTTAAAATAATAATAAATGTTCGTTTTCGAAACTTTACTATGTGCGACTATGTCGTCCATGCTTGTTGCCAGAAAACCTTTAGTAAGAAACAATGTAAAAGCGGATTGTAGAGCAATATCTTTATTGCTAAGAGTATTTTTCTTCATATTAGTACTATACAGTACTACAAATAGAGAGTCAAGGGAATGATTGATAAAACGATTACACGTATGTTGAAATACGTATAATCATTACCTTTTTATAATTTCTTTCGCCTATTAACAAAATAAGCAGTACAAATACACTATTCTCCTAATTAAAACCATAAAAAAAAACAAGCTATTTTATGCTTGTCCTTCCTTAAATACTTCTATACGTTTATTAAATTGCAGCAGTCTATATTAATTTATTCTTTAACTTATCTAATCTACACAATTCAATAGTAACCTATTCTTTTTTGTTTACCATCACTTGTGGTACGACTCACCCAAAAAAGTCGTAATTACGATTTTCCGCACCGGGCTCTTCAGAAATTGCTTCACAGTTTTGCGTACATCTTCAATTCCGAGAATGAAATTAAAAATCAAAAATAAAGGAAATATCTTTTTGACAGTCGAATATTTGCTTAGAACCATAATTAACTATTTCGATGAGGAGGATTTTTGTGCGTCCACGACCATTATTTATTGAAAATCCAGAGCATTACAAGTATGTTAGTCTTGTGCCAGATGGAGATATTATAGAGATACTTAGTAAGCAAAGAACTAATACCATTACTCTATTAAGCAGCGTATCAGAGGAGTCAGCAAGAAAGGCGTACGCACCAGGGAAATGGACTTTAAAAGAAGTGATTGGGCATATGACCGACTCGGAACGTGTGATGTCGTATCGAATGCTTGCCATTGCACGAAATGAAAGTGCACCACTCCCAGCAATGGATCAAGATCAATACGTTTCTGCGGCAAACTTCAACAAATTATCCTGGAATCAGCTACTAGCTGGTTTTGACACGGTACGCTCCAACACGTTAAGCCTTATTTCAACCATTGATGATGCAGCGTGGGATCGAAATGGAACTGTGATGAACAGGCCAGTTTCATTAGGTACCATTGCATATGGCATTGCCGGGCACGAGTTACACCATATGAAAGTGATTAGTGATAAATACTTATAAGTCTTTATCAATTAATGAAAAAACCTAATTTCTCATAGATGAAGAAGCAGCAAAAAAAAGAATCTTCTTGGAAGGTCCTTTTTTTATTGCCGATAAGCGTATTTATGTAGACTCGATTTGTATGGATTATTCATCATAGTAAACAGATTATCTTAGTCCTATAAATACGATAACTTACGATCACTTTTTCTGACTTCTTCTGATATTTCAGCACAAGAAAAATATGAAACTACTCTTGTTGATGAATTAAAAGACACAAAACCTAACGAATACGATGAATTTATAGAAGAATATACATCCGGGCACGATAGTAAAATAGTAGATAAGTTAGAAGCTAAGGGAATTCAAGATAATGATAATTTGAATGTACTAATAAATAATAAAGAATTTGAATCTAAATATAAAATTGATAATAATACTTCTCTAGAATTTAATAGTAATGGTATAATTTTAGATACTTTAGAAGAAAGTCCTGAAAAAGAAGTTACTGATCCAATTGATGAGGAAGAAACTACAGCTTTCACTAAAGTTAAAAACATAGTGGTAAATACTTTATTTGGTGAAAATGTATCTGCTGCATCATCAACGAAAACAAAATCAGCTTCTAATTCACGCATTGCTTTTAGTACATATGGTACTAAACTTTTTGAAGCTAAAATAGGAGCAGACTTTACTTATGATGGCACAAAAGTTACTGCACAAAGAACTGTAAATTATATAAAAAGATATTTCGATGGTGGATTGTGGTCAGTTTATGATAAAGAGTCAGCTGTTCAAAAACCTAGCGATAGCAAACGTTTTGCATACCAATCAGGTACAGCAAGTTGGGGATTATCAGTTTATGGTGTTGGAATAGTAATACAGGAACGATATATTAGAGTTAATGTTGCTTGTGATGAGGATGGTAATATAACAAAATCGTCAATTCTTGAATAGGAGAATACATAAAATGTTAGGAATGATTGTAGTTTTACCTGTTACAATTTTAGTGTTAGCTGGAATTATTTACGGCGTAATCAAATTAATTAAAATAACTCGCTCATAATTAATTAATACAGGATAAAGAATAATTAATGAGCCACCAAAAAGATAAAATTTGGAAAAGAGAGCAATCGTATTCGGATTGCTTTTTTTTAGGATAAAAGGACAAAGTTTCGATATCTGTCAACGGTAACGGTTTCAATGCCAGCTGTGGGAGTTATACTCTAAAATAATAGATGTAGTTTATTTTACTTGGTTAATAAATTCTGTAAAAGATCCATCAAAAGGAGATTAACGATATATAAAAAAAGAATTTAATGAACAATCATAAAAAGCTTTGGTTCAAAGTAACCAAAGCTTTTTCATTACTATCAATAACGGTTTTATGTTAACTAGCTTTATATGAGATATTTATAGTTTTTAATTCGGCATTTTAGATGAACAAACATAAAATTATAAGAATAATATACCAATAGGACAAGTTAAGAAAAGGGAGACCTATAAAAATAAAAGAGGTCAAAGAATTACAACAAGAAATCGGACAAATAAAGAAACGTTTAGCAGTAGCAGAAAGCGCAATTCAGAGAGTTGAACAAAAAATAGAATAAATAGAAAATAATACAATTTGGACTATCCATTTAATTCTTGGAGCCATCATTCTTAGTGCTCTTAAATTATTATTAAATCCTTATCTAGTTGATTTCTTCAAATAAATTTTTATTACTGAAAAAGGAACTTCTAAATTGAAGCTCCTTTTTTTAATTACCGATAAGCGTATTTATGTAGACTCGATTTCAACTATTCTGCCAGTTAATTCAACAACATAAGGTGCATATTAATAGCTTGTGTTGTATGTAATTGTCATAAACTTTAACAACCTCAATGATGTATTTATCTTTTAATTATTTTTTCGATTACTTTCATAGGGGTAGTTAACCTATTTTTTACGGGTTTATTTGTAGAAGAATAAACTCTATATCCAACTATTAAAATCATAATTTCATTATCTATTACTCCCTATTTTATTTGTATGAGAAAATTTTTACTAAACACTCTCATCATCTATTTCTATAACGCTATCTAATATACCTGTTTACTTATTCAACTACCCTGCCATTTTGTTAATTAAAAAAAGCGATCTTCTATTGAAAAATCGCGCCCGTTAGCCATCCATGAATCCCAAAACCAACGATTCACAACTGTGAATGGGAATTTAATTGCTACTCCCATAGTAGTTGAAGAACTATAGCTTCTTCTGCATAGAAACAACTTGAATATTTATACCATTCGGTTTATGTACTACTTCCTCATCATAGATGCTATATCCTATCGAACTATAAAGTTGTATATTTTTAGGCACAGTCATTCGTACCTTACAAAGAATAGTAGGAATTTCTTTTTTATGTGCATATTCTTCTAATGATGCCAATAAATTCTTTGCAATTCCTTGACCTTGTTTTTCTGGAATAACTGAAAGTCTATAAAAATAAAGTCCTTCATTTTTCAATTGAAAACGGACCATTCCCACTGGTGCATTATCAACAAAAGCAATTAAGCTTTTTCACCTTCTATTAAAGCAGATGATACTGATTGAACCGTCTCCTCTAAGGCACTTGATGGTGGAACTTCATCTTTATATTCCATAAATGCCTTTAACATTAAATCGTGAATTATTGATGCGTCCGATACTTGTGCGAATTTAATCTCCATATTCAATCACCCCCCTTGTAAATAATTATACAATCAACTAAATATTTATTCAATTTTGTTACATAACTGAATATCCTTCTTCTTGCAGTAAACTGCCATTTTGTCCAATAAAAAAAGACCGCGAAGCAGTCGATCGTTGTACAACCAATGCATGTTTTAGTTGCATAAGGAATTTTAATTATTTAAAAATAAATTCAGATATAAAATTAGGAAATTCTTCATGTTCCTCATTGTATTCAAAAAGGCATTCTTTCAATATTTTTGATTCTTCCAGTAAATTCATTTCTAATTCTGACCATCCAAGAAATATTATTTTTTTAGGTAATGGTGCAACAAAACCTGTAATCGCATCCCAAAACGCATCCCAATTCTCACCATAAAAATCTGGAAATCTTAATTTTTCTTTTAATAGTAGATGTAAATCCTTGTTAGTTTTAACATAACTTACATCAATAGTTAATATTTCATTTGGCAATTTTAACACCTCTATAATCATTACTACATTGATATTAACATTTATTTCCTTATTGAACTATATTGCCATTTAGCTCAATAAAAAAAATACACTATTAAGCCGATTGTCTTGTTCAACTAAATCTCTCGTTAGTTGGATAAAAAATCTATATTAACCTATAAATTATTAATTCCATAAGCAGTAAGGATCCCTGACTCTATTGCCCCTTGCATCCATCCTGGATTTGAAGAGGAATGTGCACCACCAAAATATATTCTCCCTTCAGGTGAGTTTATGTAAGGTCCCAATTCTTTTTGTTGATAAGGTTTCAATATTACAAATGCTCCACTAGAAAATGGATATTCATACCATCTTTGAGTGTATCCGCAAATAAACTCGTTATAGACTTGTTTTCCAAATAAAACTGATAGATAATAAAGGGCCATTTTAATTTGATTTTCCTCGTTCTTACTTCCCCAAATTGCTGAATCGTCCCCCCATGTATAACTAGCTAATACAACTCCGGTACTATTTGAACCTAAATCATGACTAGGGAAATATGTGAACTTAATAGGCAAATCAGTTGTAATTTTCCCACCAAAATAACCTAATTTTTCCCAAAACCTTGTTTTAAATTGTAGGCCAATTTTAGTTGAATCTACAAAATGCAACTCTCTAATTACTTTCCACTTATTGTATGAAATGGATTCATATGGCAAGATATTAACAAAGTTTAATAATGAGTATGGGATAGTAGAGATAACATTGTCACATTTTAACTCAAAATAAGTATGACTATTTAAGTCCTCTGTATAGATTTTTACTTGGAAATCTTCCTGAACAATAGAAACAACCTTTTGATTAAGAAGAATATTGTCTTTAAGCTGTGGTAAAAATGAATTGGGTAATTTATAAGTACCACCAGTAATTTCATAAAGTTTAAGATTTTCAGTTAAAAGTATGACTATTTCTTTTAATATTGCCGTAAATGCAAGTTCAGGTAACCCTTCAATTCCAATAATTCCCTTTATCATATCAACTGCTCCTGGTGATAAGGAAACTCCTATAGGATTATTTTTTAAAAACATCTCCATAGAATATTGATCAAATTTATTTATAACAATGTCCCAATTTTTATCCGGGTCAAGATTAATAAAATCTATGATTGGACCAATTGCTAATAATAACAATTCAGTTGCTGTTTTACCTTTTTCACTGGGATTTACTGGATAATTTAATATATCTGGATTTTTTTCATAATTTTTTACATTTGTTAAAACATTATTTAAATAGATAATATCATTAGGAGTACTATTAATAAATTCATTAGTCGGTAGGTTAAATTTCTTTACATACTCTAGAGTTAGTTTGTGAACAGAAGGTATACGCATAGGTCCCATATCTAAGTATTGATTGTTCACAAATGGCGAGCCAACGGTGAGTATACGACCACCTATTCTATTACTGGCTTCTACGATTGTTATTTTATGGCCAGCTTCTTTTAGTAAAGAAGCTGCTACTAAACCAGATAAGCCTGCGCCAATAATTACAATACTTTTTTGTGTAGTTGGTTTACGTAATCCACTTTGTATAATAGATATCATTTGAGACTCAGAAAGATTTAAATTTGATACCATTTAATCAATCCCTTTCAATAAGTCACAGTATGTCTCCACATTTATCTCATACTTTAATTTATGAACCTTTAAACTAATTAATCACTCTACAATTCCTTGTTCGATTAATCTGCCATTTTGTTCAATAAGAAAATCAACAATCCTTTTTAACAGAGCCTAAAAAAAAAAAAAAGAATCTCCAATTGAAGAAGATTCGCAGTCACAAATTTGTTATTTAAATCCTTACTATAAAATCAAGCAGATGACCATACTCAACCGGAAATTCTACTTTCAAAGCAAAAGTTTTATTATCTAGTACTAATATTTTATAACTATCTTCATTACTAGATAGTACATATATTTCTTCGTTTTCAATATCCTGATAAATAAACTTGTAATTGTTCTTAGCATTTACATAGCTCTTTTTTAATGGTTTGAAAGTTGGTACAGGTTCAAATGTAAGAACTCCAAGCGTGTTTCCAAATTCATAACTATTCAGATTATATAATGCAGTTTTTTCGTCAATCATTAATGGAGGAAATTCCTGATCATAGTAGGAATCCTTTTTTTTCAGTTTCTTAAATGGTTCAAAGACTTCATATTTAAGCTCACTATTATACGCATACAATTTTCCTGTATCACTTACTATATAGGCATGTTCTTTAGAAGAATAAAGAGGAAACAAGTCAACATCGTTTGATTCTGGTGATTCGTAATGAATTAATTGATTTTCCAAGTCTATAATACCAATCCCAGGATAAACTTTTATATCCTTTTCATTAACTTCTCCACTCGTTCCATAAAATATCTTATTTTTAAAACTTAGTAAGGGTGTCCATTTTGGAACAAATCCATATTCAGTTTCCATGCTTTTTTTAGTTGAATAATTAGAAATAGACATCTTAAACTCTTTTGTCTTTTGATCAATATTTTGATCACCTGTTTTATGTGAGACAATTGTTTGAAACAAAATGTCTTCCCCATAATGTTGAATATGGTCTACTCCGACAGGATATTTAAAATACTCAAGATTCACTTTATCGAACTTTCTTTTCGCAATATCATAAGTAAAAAAGTAGTTGTCTATTGAAGCGTCTCCAAAAAATGATATAAATAATTTATTTAAGTTATTCGGCTTTTGTTGAACTAACATTCTGCCAAAATCACTATCCTTAATTGCATATTCTCGAACAATTTTACCCTTTTTAGTCACTTCTTTTACAATGGTAGATTCTTGTGAAACTCTAGGATCAGCTGGATAAAATAATAAAAAATGGTCATTTTTATCGGAATCATTTGGTTTAAAATTTTCAATTCCATTGATTATAGTACGGTTTTCATACTCTGAATTTCTAAAAATTGATATTGCAGAAATACTTAATATTGCAATCAACACCGCTATCCATAAAAATGTATATTTTCTTTTCATAGTATCACCTTATTTATTATAATTTTCCAGGTAATGCTTTTCCCCAATTTTTAATAAGGCGAACATTGGCGTCTGCGATGATATCTCTAGGGAGTACCGCTATAACTCCGTCAATAGTATAAGCATTTGATGATTGTAAATTATAGCCTACATGATTCCACATTGCATTTGATAGCTTAGAGCAATACCATGCATTAGTGGACCATATTGATGTTTTCAGAGCATATGGCTCCCCTATTTGTTCTATACCGAATTTAACAGCATTATTTCTTTCAGTAGCTGTCGCATCTTTCCCTAGTTTACTTGTAACTTTATATTGTTTAATACCGCTAGCACCTTTCCATAATTTATCCCTGTTCCAATGAAAAACTTTCGCTCCATTACTTTTTGTTCTAGCTGCCTCAATAACAAAAAAGTCTATATTTGATAATACTGCAGTATGTCCGGTTAATGATTTTTCTCCAGCGGCATTATTATTACCGATCCCGTAATAAAGAATATCACCATATCGCCAGCTTTTTGATGCTCGCAGCAGATTTTTATTACTGTATTGCTCTACTTTTAAATCCAATTCTCCAAGTTTATCAATCAACTCGATATGAACTTGTGTATTATAAAAGCTATCTGATTCTAATGATTTTAAAAAGTCTTCAATTTCAATGTGTATTTGATTGAGCTCATTAATAAAATTTTCTCTACTTAAGGAATCATTACTAACATTTTTTTCTAATAAAGAATCTAGTATAGAAACTTTTTCTTCTAGCAAATCGTCAAGACTCACCAAAGCAGTAGTACTTTTTTCTTGTGCATTTGCTCTAATTGGTACCAATGCAAAAGAAGCACATAATAAAAAAATTAAAATTTTTTTGAAATACATTTAATTTCCTCCTCTAAATTTGAATTAGAATCTTCATTAGAAAATTCTAACAAACTTAGATTAGCAAATTTATCCATCATAACCCGTCTTACATTTGACGAAATTAAGTACAATTATCAACAATCTGATGAACGTAAAAAACCGCCCTCATAAAAGGCGGTTTACATCTTATCTCTTATATTAATCTTTACAATTTAATACTTAGGATTCGCTCCAAATCGATTATCTCCCTCTTCACTATCCAAACAGAAGAAAACGATAAGAATAATTGTACCAATAAACGGTATGATTCCAATTAACAGCCACCAGCCACTTCTACCAGAATCATGTAATCTTCGAGCGCCTACTGCTAGAGATGGCAATATCAACAACAGACCGTAAATTCCAGTTAAAATATTATCGATATCCGCAATGCTTTGTAAAATTGAAAGTATAATAGTGATAATGGCATTAAACAGGAAAAACATCCAATACTCTGTTCTTCTAGCTCTTCCGCTGAATACTGCGTAATTCTTTAAGACTTTTAAATACCATTCCACGATGAATCCCTCCTAAGAAGTAAATACGGTACATTTAAGTCTATTCTTAATACCTAGGTAACATTATTAATTTTTAATAATAGGACAATCAATTTTGAATTAACACAAATAACCGCCTAAAATCAGGCGGGTACTTTGAATAGATCGGTGTTTGGTCAAATAAGTTTTTTGAGGAAATACAAAATTATTAATGTATAATAACTTATTATTAATAGAAACATTTTTTCTGGGAGATTTATTTTGAAGCCAAATTACATAAAATTTTTACTGTTAATTTTTTCACTCGTGTTTATTTTTAGGTTTACATTTTTTCCAGTCGCTTCTTTAGGCATAGGTGTTTCTGAGGGAGGATTAAATTTAATTCCACTAATCAAACTGTTTAATGAGTTTAGCAACATTAAACAATTTATCATTAATATCTTTGGAAATATCATTCTTTTTGTGCCATTTGGGTATTTATTAACATCCATTAAGAAATCAAAAAAAGTAATTCTAATTGGCTTATTTTTATCAGTCAGCATTGAAGTAATCCAATATACGATGTCTTTTAGAACCTCAGATATAGATGATGTTATTTTAAATACGATTGGGACATACATTGGGTATAAGATTTCAAAGTTCAAATGCTAAGAAGTAATATAGTACCTTTTAGTTTTCCTTATACCCAATGAACATTTTTAATTTTAATCTTATCTTGGAACTGGTCCAAAACGATTCTCATGATTTTCACTTTTAAAACAAGCAAATATTAATAAAATAATTGATCCTAAAAACGGGATTAAACTAATTAAATACCACCAACCACTTTTACCAATATCATGTAATCTGCGAACACCGACTGCAATTAGTGGCAGCAAGGTAAGCAAACCATAAATTCCTGAAATCATGTTATCTGTATTAGCAAAGTTATCTAATAAATTAAGTAAAAAAGTAATAATTGCATTAATCAAGAAGAACATCCAATATTCAGTTCGACTCGCTCTACCATGAAATCCTACATAATTTTTTAATACTTTAAAATACCATTGCACAACTGATCTCTCCTACGAAATTATTTTATCCAAAAGATAGTGTATACTTCTTTTTTATTATTCCCATAAGAAAATTAAATCCCATATTTCTTATAAAAAAATGTAAGATAATCAATGAACAAATAAAAAAGGAAGTCCAAAATCTCGGACTCCCTCATCAAAAAAATTACTTATTAACATGTGTTAACGTCGCACCATACGGAGTTACATCAAAGAAGTCTCCATAACCAACAACAGTTCCGCTGCCGTTCGCAATTACTGATTTTCTAGATTTCCATGTTTCTCTCCATTGTTGATTTACATCTGCAGCGCGTCGATTAACGATTATATTCATTTTTTTCGTTTCGATTTGTTCTTTTGTCATGTTTTTTGTATCAATTTTTTTAAAGTCAGCTAATATTAGGTTTTTCGTTTTATCTGAAATCGCACCACTTTGAACAAATATATCAAACATTAGTGCATATCCTCTTTTTGTCCATAATCCGAATGTTTTGTAATACTTTTCTGTTTGATCGAAGTACCATTTTGAAGCATTAATTTGTTCATCAATACATTCTTTACTCGTACCTAGATTTTTAAAGTAAGTCTTCCAAGGTTCTACAACTTGGTATTTATTATTAGGGTCACTGATTGAATCTCCCCAAGCTACCTGTTCTTTTGTCGTTTTGTTCATAATGACATCTTTAAATGTATTATAAGAATCCGTATCTCCCTTAAAAGCTTTAAGGACAACATCATTATGTTTTGCGAACATATTTTTCATAATTGGTTGTAACGTTTCTGTTCCAAAGTTTTCTTGAAGCGCGCCAAAAGATAGTCCGGCACCATCGAAATTACCACTTGTTGAACCAAATGCATCAGTCTCAGATGAAGATGTTTCATACCATGAAGTGATTTCTAGTGCCATCTTTTTAACTGATTCACTTGCAGGAAGCTTTACTGGAGCAATCGTTTGTGTTGCTGGCTTCTTTGTCGCAACTTTCGACTTAACAGGAATCGATAATTTTTGCCCAATTCGAATTGTATTTGATTTTAATCTATTCTGCTTTTTAAGCTGTGTAACAGATGTTTTATATGTTTTAGAAATTTTATAAAGCGTGTCCCCTTTTTTAACTTTATAAACAACAGTAGCAGCATTCGCTGGTCCAACTACTGTTCCTAAAGAAAAGACAATCGCAGTTGATAAAATAACATGTTTAATCGATTTTTTCATATTTGATTACTCTCCCTTACTATTAATCTATTGATCTAGGTTAACTCAGGAATTTCATTTCGATTCAGCAACTCCAATTACTATATCACGATAATTAATTCTGTTCATCACATAAAATCTTCCATTAGAAAAATCATTGACAAATCAAACCTTAAAAATTACACAATAAAAGACAAACCTCATTCGAAATTATTTCGAAATAAGGTTTGTCTTAAATTTCTACTTATTCTATTATTTCTTTAACTTATCCCAAGTATCTTGAAGCGATTGGAGTAATTGTTGTGGATATTTTTGCCCTCCAACATATGCTTGCATTGACGCACCAAATTCATTTGTTGCACCGTTTGGATACTTAAACCAGTTCCATGAAAGTACCTTACCTTCAGCTGAGTATTTTTGAATATCATCGGCAATTGGGCCTAAGCCTTTTCCTTCAATTGTTTTAACTGCTGGGATGAATTTAAACTTTTCGACGATATATTTTTTACCTATATCAGAAGAAACCATCCAATTCAAAAACTTCTTCGCTTCTTCTTTGTTTTTTGAATTTTTGTTAACTACCCAGTTATTTGGTACACCGACAGGGATTTTGTCCATTGCATTTTTGTCATCGTTAATCGGAATTGGTAATAGACCGAGTTTCATATTTGGTGTAATGCCATCAATCATACCTTGTGTCCAGTTTCCTTGTTGCATCATAGCTGTTTTTCCAGATGCAAAGTTTGTAACTTGTGTATTGTAATCTGTTGTTAATGGGTTTTTATTTCCGTATTTAATTGTTAAATCAAATAATTTTATAAACTCCTTAAATTTATCATTATCAGGGATTTTTGCTTTGCCTGTATTTAAATCGGCGATAAATTTATCAGGGTCTGGTTGTTGTGCGAATGGAATATTTAACAAATGAATACCTAAAATCCACCACTCACCATATCCAACTGAAAACGGCGTAATGCCAGCGTCATTTAATTTTTTTGCTGTTGCCTCTAATTCAGTTAATGTTTTTGGTAATTGTGTAATACCAGCTTTATCAAATAAATCTTTATTGTAAATGAATCCATAGCCTTCCGTGTTCATAGGCATTCCGAGTAATTTCCCACCAACTGTCATCGGTTTTTCGGTTTCTGGATATAAATCCTTCACCCAATCTTGATCTGACAGGTCCTCGAGTTTATCCTTCCAAGTAACGGCCTCTTGGTATCCACCATTATTGAAAATATCCGGTTCATTTCCTGATGCAAATTGAGCTTTCAATGCTGCTCCATAATCTGCACCTCCGCCTACTGTTTGAACCTTTACCGTTACATTTTTATTTTCCTTTTCATATTCCTTTGCTAAAGCCTCTAGATCTTTTGCAATTTCAGCTTTAAATTGAAAAATATTTAATGTAATTTTTTCATTAGCAACTGGCTTTTTTGTTTCTTCTTTCTTATTATTACATCCAGTAAACAACAACATACTAGTTGATAAAACGGCTATCGACTTAAATAATTTTTTATTCATATGATCCTCCTTAACTTACTTTATTGAGCCACTTGTAATACCTCGGATAATTTGCTTTTGGGCAGCGAAGAAAAAGATTACTAATGGTGTAATTCCCAATACTAATCCGGCAAGTGCTAAATTCCATTGTTTTGTATACGCGCCAAAAAAATAAAAAGTAGCTAGTGGTATAGTACGTAGCTCTTCATCACGCAAAACTAGAGATGGTAACAAGAAATCATTCCAAATCCATAAAGTATTCAATATAACAATTGTTACGGTAATCGGTTTTAATAAAGGAAACACCACTTTCCAAAACACCATATATGGCGAACATCCATCAATAATTGCTGCTTCTTCAAGCTCAATTGGAATACCTTTTATAAAACCGTGATAGAGAAAAATTGAAAGTGCTGAGCCAAACGCTAAATACATCACAACAAGTCCATAATGACTATTCATCAGATGAAGTGTACTTCCAACTTTAACAAGTGGAATCATAATGGATTGAAAAGGTATTACCATTGTTGCAACAAAAATAAAGAAAATAATCGTTGAAACTTTATGCCTTGTGCGAACGAGTTTATAAGCTGCCATTGAGCAAAATAAAACGATAATCACATTACTGCCTACTGTTACAATCAAAGAATTCAATAAAGCTCTCCAGAAATCCATGACAGCAATCGCTTGGGAGTAATTTGTAAAATCTAAGGATTTTGGTAGCGATGATGTATTTTGCAAAATATCTGCAAAGGATTTAAACGAGTTTCCTAAAACATAGTAGAAGGGAACGAGGAAAAATATCGCTAAAATGATCCCAACTAGCTCAAGTAAAAAAATCAGTCCAGTATAGCGTTCATTTTCCACTATGCTTCAACCTCCCTTTTCTTTGTTAGGTAAACTTGGAGAATTGAAATAGCTGCGACAACGACGAAAAAGACAATTGCTTTTGCTTCCCCTAATCCGTAACGATTGTTTACAAATGCTTCTGTATAAATGTTTAACGCAAGCATTTCCGTCGATTTAAATGGCCCACCACCAGTAAGCGATAAATTTTGATCAAATACTTTAAACGACCATGAGATTGTTAAAAATAAACAGACAGTTACAGCTGGTGCTACCATTGGAATGATGATTTTCCTTAAAGTTGTAAAACGATCTGCGCCGTCAACTTGAGCTGCTTCAATCAATTCCTGAGGTACTCCTTGCAGTGCAGCTACATAAATAATCATGATATAACCTGCACCTTGCCAGATGGCTACAATAATGATTGCCCAAAAAGCTCCATTTGCAGTACCTAACAATGACTGCATCAAAGAATCAATCCCTAGCGCAGCTCCTAATGAAGTGAGACCCTTATTAAAAATGAATTGCCAAATAAAACCGAGTAATAACCCACCTATTAAGTTAGGTAAAAAGAAAATCGTTCGAAGGATATTTCTTGATTTAAGCCCCTTAGTAACTAAAAGGGCTAAACCAAAGCCAATCAAATTCGTTAAGATTACAGCGAAAAACGTATACTTTGTCGTAATAATAAAAGACTGTTTAAAGTCTGCATCTTGCGTAAATATGTACTTATAATTATCAAAACCGACATACTGGATGTTTCCAACTACCCCATTCCAGTTTGTAAAGGAATAGTACACACCCATTAAAAACGGAATCAGAACTAAAGTTGCAAATACTAGAAAGGCTGGACCAACAAATACGATAAAACTTCCACTATTTCTACGTTTCTTTCGATAGGAGACCTTATAGTCAGTAGCATCATCTACAACTTTTTCAACTTCTTCATTCATTGCTTTATCAAACTTTTGCAACTATGTACCTTCCTTCCATATCGGTCTACAAAAAAAAGCAACTCCACCTTATTATTAAAAAGGAGAGTTGCTTTTATTCGGGATGCATTCTATTTTAAATCAAGACGCACTCTTCATATGAGTGCTACGTTGATCCTTTTGATAATTCACAATAATAATACCTGACGTAACCATCATTAAACCAATAAAGACAAGATAAGATAACACTTCATTTAGCATGATTGATGATAAAATTACACCAAAAACAGGAACTAAGAATAAGTACATTGATACTTTTCCAACTTGGTTATATTTCATGACATTGTTCCAAAGTATGAAACCTACAGATGAAAGTATCGATAAATAAACTAGCATGCCAAACGTTTTTAAATCAAAGTGGAACGGTAAAAATCCTGCTGTTAAACCGCCAATTAATAATAATCCAATCGAACCAATCATCATTTGATAAGCCGTTAAATAGGCAACATCCACTTTCTTTGCAGCTTCCTTAGCAAGTACATTACCATAGCCACCAAACGCCATTGCAAATAATAATAAAATCTCGCCAATACCTAAATGTAAGGAAAGGGTGCCCTTTGTGATATTCACGATAATTACACCCGCAAACCCTACTGTTACACCTATAATCTTACGCAAGTTTAACCGATCATTTTTATACATAAAATGGGCTGCTAAAAGTTGGAAAAACGAAGTAGTTCCAGCAATAATCGAGCCTTGAACGCCTGTTGAAAAACTCAATCCGATATAAAACAACACATATTGTAAAAACGTTTGAAACAAACCTACTTTACCTACTACAAAAAAAGTATCACGCTTAAAAGTTAACTTTCTACCAATTATCGTAAAAAATAGTAAAATCAATAATGATGCCAAAAAGAAACGATAACCCGCAAAAATCATTTGTTTCCAAATCTCATTCTTCCCAATTTGCAAATGCTCATAACTTAGCTTAATAAACGGAAATGCGCTTCCCCATAAAAAAGTTGTAATAACCGCTGATGCAATCACTCCCAAAGGATGTGTAAAAAATCTCTTTGCAGACATTGTTTCCCTCCATAAGCCTTTTTCTCTCTATAGAATACAGTTTATTCTATCATCTATAGGGCATTCCTTCTATCTGTTTGATTCCTAAGAAAGGCCTGAAGCTAAAGACAATTGTTGGAAATCTCTTTATGAAGATTTTAAATTATGATTTTATTCGCTTATACCCTAAAAAATGACTTTTCCAATATGAGTCATTTAGATTAGAAATCGTAACGCCGGTACTACTACCTGCTTGAATAAATTCATTTTCATTTAACATAATTCCCATATGTGATGGTCCATACGTGTATGTATTTTGAAAAAATATTAAATCACCAGGCTGAGAAGATGTTACTTTTTGGAATAAAGTATTGTTATGCCAATAACCTGATACATTTGTTCGTCCAAATGGCTTACCATTTTCTTTAAGGACATAATAAATAAAGCCACTGCAATCAAAACCTGAAGGAGTTACCCCTGCCCATTTGTAAGGAACTCCTATAAATTGTTTTGCAAAAGAAAGCATATTTTGCTCATCACTAGTCGTTACGTTTGTATGTTCAATTTCTTTTTCCGTATACTTTGCACTAATATAACCAATTTTCCCTTGATAGTTTATCTTGTGCCAACCATTTGAAGTTGAAATAACATCTACCTTCTGATTTTTTGTCGCACTACCTATTAGATTGTAATTCGTTCCCGGACCTGAGCGAATATTTACTCTTGCTCCAGTTACACTATATTTAATCGCATTGTATACTGGTTTTTCATCTTCAATTAACTTTTGTTTCTGAACATAATTGCCGCTAATGTAACCAATTCTTCCTTGATAAACAATCTTGTACCAACCATTTGAGGAAGATTTAACATCTAATTTAGCATTCTTATTTACACTTCCTAAAATACGATAATTCGTTCCTGCGCCTGAACGAATACGTACTCCGTCCGCTGTTGAGATAAAATTGAAGGTATTGCTTTCTATTTTTTCATTTTCAACATTACTACTTTGTTTTTTAACATAAGTACTTATGATATATCCAATTGTTCCATGATAGTTAATCTTATACCAACCATTTGAGGAAGATATGACATCTAATTTAGCGTTCTTATTAACACTTCCTAAAATACGATAATTCGTTCCTGCGCCTGAACGAATACGCACTCCGTCCCCTGTTGAAATATAATGATCCACATATGAAATCATTACTTCAGGTTGCTTTGTATTTGTACTTTCTGCATCTGCTTCTAATAGATCCATCGAATTAATACATGAAACAGATCCTATGATTGCAATCGATTGTATAAGTTTTTTTTTCAAAATCTCCACTCACTTTTTATTTTTATTTTTATTTATATTTGCTATACTTTTTTAATTTTGAAATAGTTGAATTCTTTATTAATAAGTCTTTAATGTAATAACAAATATGTATTTAATTTGCTCACTGTATAAATATCGGTTTGTTGCTTAAAATTCTTTAATAAATTCCATTTAATTTTAATGAATATCTCTATTAATAAATTTTCAAAGTTAAAATGCTTGATTTCTATTTAGACACTCACTGTTTTTAATTTTAAACAAGATAATGAATTTATTTGGACAACAAAAAAAGAGCCCTATAGTTAGATCGGGCTCTTTTACAAGCTTTACCACGTTATATTTTTAAGGAGCGTCGACTAAGGTCCAATCGATTTTTCCAGTATAATTCCCGGCATGTACAGAAGGATTTATTTTTAATAACAAACCTTGATCTGATTGCCAATTTACCGAAATGTTTTTTTGACTTTTTGTCTCCATCTCAAAGACGCTCATCGGTACTCCTAGCTTCATTGTCGTCTCTATTCCTTTGTCATCAATAAAAATTAACGCGTCGTTTAAGAGCTGACCCTTATCATTTAAAAATTCTTCTACTAAGGTTGCAGTCATCCGCCACCTAGAATCAGAACCACGAGAATCCTTTACATTTATTATCCAATCATCATTCCGTTTTGAAATAGTGGTTTTATTTGAGACCTTAACCGTTTCGAAACTAACATTATTTGATACTGTTTCAAACCTCAAATCACATGAAACATTTAAAGTTAACTTCATTTGATTTGATTGACGAGTTGAATCATCTATACTATAGACGGCAATCTCATGTGTACCAATCGAAAGTTGTTCACTAGGAACAGTATATTGAAAATCAACATATTCACCTTTATTAGATGAGTTTGATACGTTAGAAGCAAATTTCACAGGAGCCTCATTATCTATTACATAGAATAAATCTACTTGTTCACTATCTTGATCACTCCAGCTTCCATTTAGCGTAAAATGATCGCCAAAATCCAATGGAATTTCATTATTAGCTTCATTTAAATAAATAGTTGGCGGACTTTCTACAACGATATTTAATTCTTCCTGTGTAGAAATAACACCTTCATCATCTTTTGAATAAACTTGGAAAGTATTTTCACCTAATTTTAAATTATCTGCTGATACTAAATAACTCCATTCTTGAGAGGTAGGAGAGCCGCCATTGTCTACGCTCTCAACATTCATTAAGTTTCCATTTATTATAAAATACAGAGAATTTGTTTTACTATCTTCGTCTGACCATGTTCCTTTTACATCATAATCTTCTCCTATTAGTAAATGAATCGGTTCTTGATCATTAATTTTCACTATAGGAGCTTGATTTTTTTTAATGATAAATTGGCTTAATTCAGTATGCGTAATATAATTATCACCTTCGAAGATGGATTCTTCAGAAACCAGCGTGTCTTCTGTTACACTATTAACTTTTACTTTAAATTTGAGAGTTGCAACATGATTGTTTGTATTTAAATTCGGTATGTTAACGGTTAATGATTTATCATTCCAGATTGCATCATCTAGTTTAATATTATTACTACCATCACCAATTTCTAAAGTATTAGGAATATAGGTAACATAATTATTCAACAAGGTTTTCAATTTAATATTATGCCAATCCTGTTTACCAGAAAGATATTTTGCATTGATTGTATAAGTTAATTCTTCTCCTTTGGAAGCGTAAGATTGATCTTCTACGATTGATCCATCAGACCTTGTAATTGTTTCACCTACTTCTGCATCGACAAGTCCTGGTACACTATCAAAAGTAACTCGGTTTAATTCATATCGACTACCTGTAGAACCGGTAAATCCCCAATATACACTCGTTGATCCGAATACATCTTGAACATTTATTGGTACTACTACAGGATTTAGCCCTTCCAATTGATAAGTAAGACTAGAATTTGATGCATCCCATTTGATAGTGAATTTTCTCCATTTATCGTTCGATAAACCTCCCGGAACAAATTGAACACCTACGTTTCCATCTACATTGTTATGTTTCATTGTCCGTCTATAATCTAATAATACATTGTAATCTATATAAGTTTCACTTTTACCTGGATAACTCCAAGCGACGTGATTTCCTGCTTTTACATTTGTGTCAAAATAACCATCTGTGCCTAGATTATTAATAAATGTATCAAACTCAATGGCAAAACTTTTTTGTATTCCATTCGTTTTTGAGGATCCATTGGTTTGTCCAGCATAAACTCCAAGTCCAGAGCCTGTATTAGGTGAAAGGGCATTCGTACCATTTGGATCATTATGCATTACAAAAGCCATACCATCTCCAGCATTGGATCCTTGGTTTCCAAAATACATATACATACTAGAGCTAAAATCTTTTGTTAAATCCATTTTATTGTTTTCAGTTGACCAAATTCCCCCTTTTTGATAGGTGGTATTTGGTGTAATTTGAACAATACTCTCTCCAACAACAGCACTATTCGAAATTGAAGGAGTCGTGAATATATTCTTTAGATTAATTTTTGAAGGAGGGTTATTTTCATTTGCAGCCTCAACTCGTTTTGTATTTAGCCACATAGCGCTTGGTATATTCATACAAAAAGTAACTATACATAATAAACTAATAACAAAAAATTTTTTAACCAATTTTTTCATGGTAGATCGTCTTCTTTTTTCTTTTTTCTATACCAAAATATAAGAACGAAAACAATTAGAAACAGTAAGCCAATTCCTAAATAGATAAGATAATTATTTTTTTCTAGCTCTACTGCTTGCTTATTTAATTCAGTATCTTTATCTTTGATTTCAAACATTTTATCAAATTTCCAAACATGGTTTTTATCTTTTGCAGTAATATACAAATGATATTTTCCAGGCTTTAATTCTTTTTGATCCCAACTAATAGGAAAATCGAAATTAGAATTTGGTGCCATTGATAAATTTTCTTTTTTACTTTTGTGTAGACTCTTTTTTTGTCCCTCTTTTGTAACGCTAGCTTCCATGTTTAAGTTATTAATAATCGTAGCCTCAGTATTTTGTATATTTGCTGTCACTACAGTTCGATAATTTAGTAAATCTGCTTTTACTTTATTTAATTTTAATTTAGGTTGTACGATCGCTTCTGTTTCAGAAAGCTTTACACCAATTACATATGAAAATTCATTTTTTACTTGGACATTACTCTGCTTCTTTATTTCTTGTTCATTGTTTATTTTACTAATATAAAAGCCACCTAAAATAATTCCATCAAATGACTTTTTAGGCATTTGAATTGTAAAAAAGACTCTCTTTGTTTCTTTAGCTTTTAGTACAACTTTTTGTTTTTTTGTAATAATATCCGAAAATGCATACTTTAGAGACGAATCTTTTTTATAGTTATGTCGATTATAATCGATTACCCCGTTTTGATTAGTAATAGCTGTATTCGGCTCGATCATTATTTCAATCGGATTATTTTCTTCATTTCGAACTGTTAATGAAATTATTTGGCTCTTAGCTGGGCTCATTTTTAGATCAAAATATGATACTTTATCATTCATTTGATTTTCAGGAATGTCAGCTTTAACCGAATAATTCATGGAACTAGCATAGGCCGAATTTAGATTAATAAAACTGATTCCAATAAATACAGCCATTAAAATAGAAAACCATTTTTTCATTCAATTCTAACCTCCTGTATACTCAAAGATGTTCATAAACAAAATTAAACTTAGACAATTATTCCATTATCCAAGTTTAATCTTTACTAATAGTCGGTCTTTTTCATCACATCATTTTTTATTGCGGAGCATCTAATAATGTCCAATTCAAAGTTGAAACATAATCTCCCTCTAAGTTTCCAGAAGGTATCTTTAATTTAATTTGAGTTGGATCTAATTTATCTACCCAAGTACCCATACCTTGATTTGCTTGGGCTGTCATTAAAATATCAGATGCAGATTGATCTGTATTCAGGGTGATCGCTCGCATTGTAGGTGCTTCGCTTACATTACCAGCCGTACTCAACGCCTCACCTGCAGGGAAACTTAATGTCGCACCGATTAATTTTTTTGTATTGTCATTTTGTTCTACAAATGGTGATGCCGTAACTTGTAGTGTCCATCCGGCACCTGTTGCACGAACATCTGTTACCTGAACGTTTGGATTTTGGGAAGTTGTATTTACAACGATTGAACTACCTTCTGTTTGATGTGTTCCAAATTCTAAAGGTGTTACATAGTCAATTGTTAATGAACCAGTATTTCCAGTTTCTCCACCTGGTTCACTAGGTAAAACTGGATCAACCGGTCCGGTAGTTCCATCCCCTGGTATAATTTTTACGTGTCCATAAGTCGTTGCACCTTTTCCATCTGGACTTGATATAACATCAGTTGGATTTATTGCAGCGAATGTGTGGTTTGTAGCAAATAATACTACTGTTGCAGTTGTTAAGAGCCCTCCACCAATTACCTTTTTAAACTTAAATCCATTTTTTTCTTCCATTTCTTTTCTCTCTCCTTTTGTTTAGTAAACGTTCTAATTACATATTACAAAAAAAAAGAAGAGCTAAAATTTCTTATACGAAATGATTTATTCCATAAAAGAAATTCAAATATATGAATGGGTCCCATAAAAAGGTAATTAGAAATTTTATACTTTAATAAAAAAAACTAAAAGGATGTTATTTGTCCCAAAAATGAATTTTTTTATTTCACTTTAAAAACGTTGTATTTTTTAAACATGGAAATGTAGATGACACGGTTTACTTCGGAGAAAAAAGGGATAAAATTTCATTATTCTCTAAAAATTATCCGAATCGAGGAATCTTATGAGGTATTGAAAAATGGTAGAGTGTATAAACAACCATTAAGTCAGAAAAGAAAGAAATTATACATGAGCTTAATTCTTTAAGTAATCAGGACTTGGAATTTAAATCCATTTAAAAAGAATCCTACTTTCACCCTTGAATAAGGGAAAAGAAGATTCTTTTTTATAAAGAAATAAGTATTTTCATTTACAAACTTATTAAGGTTCAATCATTATTGTTTAATATCAGTAAACGGATAGATGATTGATGCATCTATACCGTATAGTTCTGCAAACTTTTCATCAATAAACGCTCGTATTTTATTTAATTCAGAAAGTAATGGTATTGCTGAAATTGTTATACTTGGAACGTGATTAAACTCTAGCACCTTTGAATCTGTAGTAATAATCAAGTCATATTCGTCGTACTTTTGTCTATAGTCGTTTGTAAATGCATCTGTTTTAGTTATACTTAAAGCATGACAAAAGTGATATTTTAGTACTGATTCAACATAATTTTTTTCTATATTCGATCTACAAATTAATGCCGTATTTATAGAAAAACGATCTTTTTTCCTTAATAAAGAAGTTTGAACAAGAAGAAAGAAATCCAAAATATCATGTTCATTTGGTTTTAAATCATTTTCAATACAAATTCTAGTCACAATCTCCTCAACAGTTTTATAAAACGGATTTGATTCGAAGTAAGGAGCATATTGTAGTAAATATCCTCTTCCCATACCAATTCCAAATTCAGTTTCTATTAACATTCTTTTTATTTTCTGAAACCAATAATAAACGATTAGTTCATCCTCTGAAAGATTAAACCCTATATGTTCTTCGAGAATCTTAAATGTTTCAAGAACAGGCAATCCTCTTTTGGTTCTTAAAATACTTCTAGCATATTTAATATATTCCGAACGATTTGGCGGTTTTTCTTCACTTATTAAGTAAATTACATATGAATACATTTCTTGTAATTGAAGCTCTCTATTCGGGCACTTAACCATAAATTGGACTAATTCTTTAGCAAAATCCATAAACCTTGATTCGATACTATTTATCGTGATAGTTAGTGGAAATTTCACATAATATTCCATTGAAACCCGTAAATTCGAAATAAATAAATATAAAGATAGTCTATCTACTGCTCCGGTTCTAAATGAAACAGAATATTTACTACCTAACTCTAATAATTTGGATTGAAAATTTTTAGCATCCATATTCTGATCTGATTCCAATTCAGGATCAAAATCCATAAACTGTAGAAAACCTAAGATAAAATGGCGTATTACCTTCTCATCCCCTTCCAACTTAAAAGGACTGACGGATAAGGAAATCCCCGATTCATTAATCAATTGTTTTATTTTTTCAAGATGTCTATAAGCGGTTGACCGACTTATATGAACACTTTCAGTTATTTGAGTTATATCTACTCCATTATTTAAAATAATTAATTTCAGTATTTGAAGGTATTCGTTTTGATCTCTTATTTGTCCAAGTAAATTTTCCAAAGTACCATTTTCTGGCTTTTTCAAAAAAATTCCTCGCGTATCGTCTTTCTCAAATTGCCAACCTTTTGGCAGGACAGTCTCCAAAAATTCTAAATCCCTCCATATTGTACTTTTAGAGAAACCCGTTTTTAATGATAAATCTGTTAAGTTGTGCCAATGATCTCCGTTAAAAAAATGAATAATTAAGTCTCCGTAACGCCCCATAAACCTGTGCACTAATATTCCCCCAGATATTTATATTTCATAAAAAAATATTAATTTAATCATAGATTTCTAAAGAAAGTTTCAGTGGTTAGATTAAGCTCTACAAACACATCTTATTATTATTATCACCTAAACCAAATTTTTCGAAACAGTTATTAAACTATTGTAATTTATCTATCGTATCATAATAAAAAAATAGGAGTATTCCATAAACAAAACGTCTGATTTTAATTATGAAATAAAAAACGACAATTTTTTTATCTCATGATCCCCTTCTTCTCATCTATTTATAAAATTGATCGAGATTTGGTACTCAATTATTTTACATTTTAAACTTCTCTAATTCTTTGCTGAAGATTTTATTATTCGGAATTTGCAGCTTGTTTATTTCTTTATCTAGTAGCTGGCTTAACTGTACAACCTCGGGGTCCTTTAGGTAGTTAATTTATATAATCTTGCTCTATGCTCTTCAATATTTGTTTTATAACTAGCAGATTTTCTAATCATATATTTTCCCACCAATAGATTAATTTGTATTAACTGTTTGCTTGTTATTTCGAGTAATGCTTTTATTCTAAGGTATTTATTGACTATTCAAATCTCATGTTCAATTTTTATTATTTCATTTTTGGAGTTTTAGATAAATCATCCATTTTTGAAGTTTGTCTCCATTAACCTTCATTTCCCATATTTATTATAAAATTTTTAATTTAAAAGCAAATTTTTATTTCACATTTAAAGTAATGTGGTAATATATATTTAATAAGAATTATTTTAAATAAGAAATCTGTGACTACACATCTAAGAGATTAAATAAATAGTAAGGTCTTATAAAATGTACGCTGCTGTCCTAGGACGGCAGCTTTCGTCGTTTAATAAGGATAATGAATTTGATTATTTTTCTCAATTGAAAATAAGAAAGGGGTATTTATTATGGAAGCAAGTTCAAAAGTTAATACGATTCATAGTACATATGAAGCCGACCATGTGGAATCTACATCATTTCTTTCAAAACATGGAGAATTAATTGCCGCTTTAATTTCTGGTGTATTAATTCTAATTGCTTCATTTGTTAAAAACGATAATTCAATCCTATCAATCATTTTATATGTTTTAGCATTTTGTATTGGAGGATATGCAAAGGCAAAGGAAGGTATTGAAGATACAATTGCTGAAAAGGAACTAAATGTTGAAATGCTAATGATCATTGCGGCAGTTGGTTCAGCTGCAATTGGCTATTGGACTGAAGGTGCCGTACTGATTTTCATATTTGCATTAAGTGGCGCACTTGAAACCTATACGTTAAATAAAACAAATAAAGAGATTTCTTCACTATTATCTCTTCAGCCACAAACAGCAATTCGATTAGTCGATGATGTTGAAGAAGTCGTCGGTATTAAAAGTTTAAACATTGGTGATTATATTTTAATTAAGGCTGGAGAACGTATTCCTGCTGATGGTCAGATCGTTAAAGGAGAAACATTAGTAGATGAAGCTGCTCTTACAGGGGAATCAGTTCCAGTTGTTAAAAACTTAAATGATGAAGTGTTTGCAGGAACAATCAATATTAAAGGCACGTTAGTCGTAGAAATTACGAAACATAGTGATGAGACTCTTTTCCAAAAAATCATTAATCTTGTTCAAACAGCTCAAAGTGAACAAACTCCTTCTCAACAATTCATTGAAAAATTTGAAGGTGTTTATGTAAAAGGAGTATTAATTACCGTTTTATTCATGATGTTTTTACCGCATTTTGCTTTAGATTGGTCATGGACAACAACATTTTATCGAGCAATGATTTTACTAGTTGTTGCGTCACCTTGTGCATTAGTAGCATCAATTACACCAGCTGTTTTATCTGCAATCTCGAATGGAGCAAAGTCGGGAATTCTTGTTAAAGGTGGTATTCATTTAGAGCGATTAGGTGTGTTAAAAGCAATCGCTTTCGATAAAACTGGTACTTTAACAATTGGTAAGCCAGAGGTAACTGGTTTTGAGAAAATAGAAGATTTTGATCGTACAGAGTTATTATCAATCGTTGCTTCAATTGAAAGATACTCAACACATCCGCTAGCTTCAGCAATTGTTGAATACGCTACGAAACAAGGTATCACAGTATCTTCGTCGTTTGAACAAATTGATGACCATCCTGGTTTCGGTGTTTCAGCGATTTTAAATGGTTCTGAGTACAGAGTAGGTAAAAAAGAATTCGTAACAATGAAACAAAATCCTCTCATTCACTTTGAACAACAATGGGAACAAGAAGGAAATACAATTGTTTATGTAGGAAACCAAGATAAAGTTGTTGCTATTTTCTCATTAAAAGATTTAGTTCGTAACGAATCAAAGCAAGCCTTATCTACTTTAAATAAATTAGGTGTTCAAACTGTCATGATTACAGGTGACTCAGAACAAACGGCGAAAGCAATTGCTGCCGAAAGTGAAATCAATGAATACTTTGCATCATGCTTACCTGATGAGAAAGTTTCGATTGTTAAAAAGCTAAAAGACAACTACGGCCAAGTTGCAATGGTTGGTGATGGTATAAACGATGCCCCTGCTCTAGCAACTGCAAATGTAGGAATTGCAATGGGTGGTGGCACTGGAGTTGCTTTAGAAACTGCAGATGTCGTTTTGATGAAAAACGATTTAACAAAAATATCAAAAGCAATCACTTTATCTAAACGCATGAACAAGATCGTAAAACAAAATATTATCTTTTCACTAAGCGTAATCGCATTCCTTATCTGCTCAAATTTCCTACAAATCATTGATTTACCTTATGGAGTAATCGGACATGAAGGAAGTACAATTTTAGTTATTCTTAACTCATTAAGATTATTAAGAGACTAACAAAAAGCATCGTACAAAATTGTACGATGCTTTTTTCTTCTAAACTGAATTAGTAATAAGCTTTCTAGCAGGAAAAGCGACTATTCAATTCAGTTTAAAAATTAATGGTAATCATTATGTCCGTTTGCAGAACCGCTAGTTTTGCCCTTTGGATGAGAGCTACTTTTTTGTTTCTTATTCGATTTATCATTATGATTTTTCTTATTATTGCTCATTTTAAAGTTCCTCCTTTAATGAAGTCTTTTTTAGTTTACCTCTCTAAAGTAAGACTACTCATGGAAGAAAACTCCATTTGATTATAGAAGAAATTATTTTGGATTTGGATTATTTGGGTCAATTAATTTTGGTTTAGCTTTGTGCTTACCATATTGTCTTTGCTTTATTAATGCATTAAGCTCTCCACCAATAATTACAACCATTGCCGAAATAAAAAACCAAATCATCAAGACAATAATTCCACCTAAACTACCATAATGACTTGTGTAATTACCAAAGTTATCAACGTAAAAAGCAAATCCAAATGAAGAAATAATCCATCCAAATGTTGCAAATAGTGAACCAAAAAATACCTTTTTAATGTGAACTACTTTACTCGGCCCAATGGAATATAGGACAGTAAATACAATCATTAGGATCACAAAGCTTAGTGACCAACGAATAAAGCTCCAAGTAAATAAGAAATCCTGAGATATATCTAAAAATTGAAATACAGACTTAGCAATTACTTTCCCGAACACTGGAATTAATAATGCAAAGACAATGACAAAAATCATAATGATTGTTAAAAGAATTGAAACTCCTCTTGTAACAAAGTAATTTCGTTTATCCTCTACATCATACGCATCATTAAGTGCTCGGATGATTGCATTAATCCCATTCGACGCAGCCCAAATAGTTGCAATTAACCCTACTGATAATACTCCACCATGTGATTGCCCGATTATTAACTGCAAATTACTTCGAATAATAGCCATAGCATCTGGCGGAGCATATTGACTCAAGAATGACAATATTTGATCAGTAGAAAGTGGTAAATAAGTTACTACTTGAGTGAGAACAAGTAGAAATGGAAAAAGAGATAGCATTAAGTAATATGCTAACTCTGCTGAACGAGATACTATTTCGTCTTCCATACACTTTTTCACTAAATCCCAAACAAATGCTACAATAGAATTTTTTTTCTTAATCAAATTGACACCTTCAATTGTTATTCTTTAGATGTATTACCTGCCAATAAAATTGATTCTACCTTCTCTTGCACTTCATCTGCATTTTCATCTGTTAAATCTTCAATACCTTCAAGAGTAGCTTCTAACTGCTCGTCAGTTTCAGAAGATTCATTTTCATGATTTACTTCTAGTGAAGTCGCAGAAATTTGCGATTTACCTTCTTCTAGATCGATTGAATCTTCAATTTTCTCTTCTACAGCTTCAACTGCTTTTTCTGACACTTTAGAAGAGCCTTTATCGAACTTATTTAATGTTGAATCTTTAATTTCTATCCATTTATCTTTTACAATCTGCACATTGCCTTCTAATTTCTCAACTGAGTTTTGTACTACTCTCAACTGATTTCGAACAGCACCTTTTACGATTTCTGGATCATCTTTGATTTGATTTAATTTATTTGTTACGCTTCTTCCTTTTCGTGAGATTTTCTCACGATTTTCCTTGTTCAGTAGAGTAACCCCTGCACCAATTGCGACTCCGACTAGAATATTGCGTAAAGCTTTGTTACGTTTTGACATTCTACATCCTCCTCTAAACTGTTAATTGGTGTTGCTTTAAAATATGCTGAAGTAAATGAGTGCATCCTTCTGTAATGATGTCATATACTTCATTAAAATTACCCGTATAATATGGATCAGGCACTTCCTTCCACATTGATGCTGGAACATAATCTGAAAGTAGTGAAATCTCTCCTATACAATTATTTCTTGCTAAATTCATTAAATCCTCTTTATTCTGTGCATCCATAGCAACAATATAACTAAAATATTTAAAGTCATTTTCTGTCACTTTTCGAGCTTTCATACCTTCGCAATTTATACCTTTTTCACTTAATAAGCCTTGTGTTCCCTTATGTGGAGGGTGACCTAAATGCCAATCTCCAGTACCAGCTGAGTCTATCATAAATTGTTTATCTAACCCTTTTTCTGTCACTAAATGACGAAAAATAGCCTCAGCCATTGGCGATCTACAAATGTTACCTAAACAGACAAATAATACTTGAATCATCTAAAATGTCTCCTTCAAATTATTTACACTTTATGCCAAAATTTAGCTATTTCTTTCGTATTCATTCTACACGGTAAATTTTAAATTGAAAAGCAAGCCATTGTGAATAATTTATGACCAGTATAAATAAGATAAAAGTTATAATGCTTATTTTTTACATAATATCGATGATTACACTCATTTTTTTAAAATAATTTTAATGATTATCTAAAAAGTTAACCCTGTTAATGTTTTTCGAGATTCTTATGCAGATTCCATTAACAATGGCCAAATTTTTTTAATTTTTACAGATAAATTAATTGTATTTTTAAATCACCTTGACTATATTTAGTAAAGACAACTAAATGTAAGCTAAAACCACAAGGGGAGCCATTGGGCTGAGAGTGAATAGATTAGCTATTCTTACCCTCTGAACCTGTTAGTTAGTACTAACGTAGGGATGTGGCACGATGAAAAGCAACGCCGGGATCATCATGCTACCCAGTATTGCTTTTTTTATTTATTCCTACTGATATCTCCCTACTACGAAATGTGGAAGCTGCTCGCTTTAGCCCCAACACCACAAAGGGCAAGGCGCTGAAACTAGACATTATAAAAAGTGACTAATTGCCCAGACATCATTACTTACAAAGTGTTTCACTACATAAGTTGTCCACGAGATAAAGGGGGAAATATATATGAAAACATCAAAAATTCAATTAATGACAGAAATAGCGATGTGTGCAGCATTAGCAATTATTTTTGATTTCTTACCATTGTTTACTGCACCTCAAGGTGGCTCTGTATCATTATCAATGATTCCAGTTTTTCTAATTGCTTTTCGTTGGGGATTAAAACAAGGGTTAATTACCGGTCTATTATTAGCAGCACTACAAATCGTTACTAAGCTATATTTTGTTCATCCAATCCAAGTATTTTTAGACTATATTGTAGCATTTACAAGTCTAGGATTAGCTGGTCTTGTATACAAAAAAATAAAAAATAGTTTAGCAAATGGCAATAAAAAAAGTACTGCAGCTTATATCGTATTAGGAACTTTTATTGGCTCGTTAGCTCGGTTCATCTGCCATTTTATTGCTGGTATTGTGTTCTACGGTTCTTACGCTCCAAAAGGAACTCCAGTTTCACTTTATTCATTAGTATATAATGCTTGGTATATGGTTCCTTCCTTTATTATAAGTGCAGTTCTATTAATCATTTTACTTTCTTCTGCACCAGTTCTTGTTCATGTTAAGAAAAATCATAATCATACAGCTTAAAACAATTTATATATAGGAAGAAAAGCGACAAGTTTAGCAGCTTGTCGCTTTCCTAATTGGTTTTAAAAATCAAACCAGCTTTCAACGGGTTTATGCCATATAACAATGAAAATCACTAATAGATCAACGAACACGACGTAACTTTATCTATCATGTTACGTTGTGTTCGTTTTTTCGAGATTATTCACGTTGGATTTCAACACACAGATTCACTCCTCTCTCTCGTTAATCCCCTACAACAACCATTTCAAAAATATTCATCTGAATTTTGAACACTTTGTGAATTTTGGTTATCTGTCCTTACCTTCAATCATATATATGAATACAGAAAATTTTCGAAGGGGGTATACACATTGGCGTATGATGTACTCATCTTTTTCTTTTACTTTATCATTCTATTAGGTATGACTGGTTCATTTTTCTTAGTATTAAAAAATGCGTTAAATGAGGATGATGCAGTTAGAATCGATCCAAAGCTTTCCCTTCCTGAAGAAAAGGCTCATTCATAGATTTCAAACCCCATCAAATTAGATGGGGTTTTCTATTTCAAATTCATGCTATTGAAATGTACGAAGATTAACTGATTTCCGATGAATAATTGTATAATCACTATTAATCTATTTTGTATCTTATTTATAGACATGTCATTTTTGTTATTTAAATATGTTTTATAACTTACAAAAAAAATTCAACATAATTTATGCAATTATAATTACAAAATCACTTTCAATTTGATATTAATGCAATACATTCGTTCAATTGATTTCAAATTTATGTTATTTACAATTTAACGTTAATTTTACTAATTGTTGTCTTAGCTATCAAATATTACCATGACTATTTTTACTCAATATCAGTTAAGATGGTTTATATGGTTTTTTAATCTTTTACATCTTTTAGAGGAGGGATTTTAATGGATACATCATCCATCTCAAAAACGACTGTTGATGTGCTAAATAAGCAAATAGCCGACTGGAATATTCTATTTGTAAAGTTACATAACTATCATTGGTATGTAAAAGGTCCAAATTTTTTCACTCTACACACTAAATTTGAGGAATTTTACAATGAGGCAAGTTTACATATTGATGAACTAGCTGAGCGAGTGTTAATAATTGGTGGAAAACCACTAGCAACAATGAGAGAGTATCTTGATACTTCAAGCCTTAAAGAAGCAAATAAGAATATTACTTCTGATGAAATGGTCCAGGACATTACAAAGGACTATAAATATTTAATTGAAGAATTAAAAGATGGTATGGAAATTGCAGGGGCTGAAAATGATTCAGTTACTCATGATTTACTATTAGCCATTCGAGAACAGCTTGCAAAGCATGTTTGGATGTTAACAGCCTACTTAAATTGAATTAAAACTTAAGATTGAATTAAGAAAAGCAGTGTAAAGTAAAATGGATGATTCATCCTTTTATCTTTATACTGCTTTTTTCATTTCTTATTTAAGCTTTTAGAAGTGACTTCTATTTTTTAATCTATTTCTTATTTTCCCGCGTAAAAACAGGTATTTTGAACTAGGAATTTAAAACTACAAATTGTACATTGAAAATATATTTTCCGCTAAATTAATTCAATTTCCGACAAAAACTTCTTTATTTCTCCTTTATTTTCAAACACATCTTTTTATCTACTCTATCAACAATTTTGTAAACGTTTTCATTTTGTATTTCCCTTACTCTCCCTTATTTTATTTAATCTATCAACCTTTCTATCGAATCATTGTGACATTTTTTCCCTATTAATTTACTAGTTAATCCGAATTTTGATTGATTTTTAGTCGAAAAGGACTATATATTACAGAAAATGTTTTCATATTGAAACATTCGCGTAATAATATTATACTTATGAAAATTCAAAATATAACAATAATTTCGCTCATGAATTCTCGAAAGGAGACACGAAATGTCAAAACCTCTTTTGGAAATCGAACATTTAACGACATCGTTTCGTATAAACAACCAATACTATCCTGCTGTGGATGATGTATCACTGACTGTCCATGAAAATGAAGTTCTTGCAATTGTTGGTGAATCAGGCTGCGGTAAAAGTGCTTTAGCCCTATCAATCCTAGGACTACATTCAAATAATCGTACAAAAATGAATGGATCGATCTCTTACAAGGGTACAAATTTACTAACGCTAAATGATAGTAAGTTGAATAAAATTCGAGGCAAGGAAATCGGAATGATTTTCCAAGAACCTCTTACTGCTCTAAATCCGTTAATGACAATCGGTAAACAAATTGAAGAAAATTTAGATTTTCATACGGATCTTTCACGCTCACAAAAAAAGGAGCGTGCAATAGAGTTACTAAACCAAGTTGGAATTCCAAAGCCAGAGGTTACTTATAAACAGTATCCGCATGAATTATCTGGTGGTATGAGACAACGTGCTATGATTTCAATTGCCATTGCATGTAACCCTTCGTTCATTATTGCAGATGAGCCAACTACTGCTTTAGATGTAACGATACAAGCTCAAATATTAGATTTATTAAAAGAAATACAAAAGAAAACAAAGCTGGGCATCATTCTAATTACGCATGACTTAAGTGTTGTTGCAGAAGTAGCAGACCGTGTTGCAGTTATGTATGCTGGACAAATTATTGAGACTGGTTCAGTAGAAGAAATACTAAATAATCCATTGCACCCATATACGCGCTCACTATTAAACTCTATTCCTACTACTCATTCAAAAAATCAAAGACTTCATATTATTGAAGGTACAGTTCCACCATTAGACAAACTACCTAGAACAGGCTGCCGTTTCAGCCACCGTATTCCTTGGATTCAAAATTATGCTCATGAAAATCAACCTATCTTGCACGAAGTTACACCAAATCATTATGTACGTTGTTCTTGTTATAAGCATTTCCATTTCAAGAATGAGAAAGGAGCACCGATCGTAAATGTCTCTACTAAAGGTTGATAACTTAAAAGTACATTACCCTATTCGTGGTGGTATTTTTCGAACAGTTGTAGATTATGTTCGAGCTGTTGATGGAATTTCATTTGAACTAAACGAAGGCGAAACATATGGCCTTATTGGGGAATCAGGTAGTGGAAAATCTACTGCAGGTAAGGCAATTCTTCAATTAACACAGGCTACTAATGGAAGTATTAAGTTTTTAGACAATGACTTAATCACTCTAAATAAAAAGCAAATGCGCGCATTCCGTCAAGAGATTCAAATGATATTTCAAGACCCATACTCTTCTTTAAATCCTAAAAAGAGAATTATTGATTTAGTAGCAGAACCGTTAAGAAACTTTGAAACGTTAACTGCTGATGAAGAACGTGAAAGGGTACTTTACTACCTTCATAAAGTTGGATTATCTCCAGAATCACTATATAAGTATCCACATGAATTTTCTGGTGGTCAACGTCAACGAATTGGGATTGCTAGAGCTTTAACTTTACAACCTAAGTTAATCGTTGCAGATGAGCCGGTTTCTGCTTTGGATGTTTCAGTACAAGCACAAGTACTTAATTTCTTACAAGATCTCCAAGAAGAATTCAAACTAACCTATTTATTTATCGGCCATGACTTAGGCGTTATTCGCCATTTATGTGATCGAATTGGTGTTATGTATAGAGGGAGACTTGTTGAAGAAGGTACTACTGAAGATATCTTAAACAATCCACAACATATATACACTAAACGCTTAATTGCAGCAATACCAGATATTCGTCCAGAAGTTCGAGAAGAAAAAATTAAAGAAAGACAAGAAGTTAGAAAAGAATATCAACAAAATGCTTCTTCTTACTTTGATGAAAATGGTCGACCATTTGATTTAAAACCAATCTCAGATACTCATCGAGTAGCATTACCTTAGAAAGGAGTAACGAATATGTTAAAATTTGTCATTCGCCGTATACTCATCATGATTCCTCAGCTGCTTATCTTGAGTATACTAATCTTTGCACTAGCTAAAGCAATGCCAGGTGATGCACTAACTGGACGTTCGATTAACCCAAAAGCTAATCCACAAGAAATTGAAAAAATTCGTGAAGAAATGGGTTTAAATGATCCTGCTTATGTTCAGTATTATCATTGGATTAAAAATGTTGCAAAAGGTGATTTTGGTGTTTCCTATACACACAAAATCAATGTAGTTGATGTAATAGGTGATCGTATTGGAAATACAGTATTACTTGCTCTATGCGTGTTTATTGTAACTTATTTATTGGCAATTCCACTTGGAATTATTAGTGGACGCTATAACGACACGTGGGCGGATAAGCTGATAACCGGATACAACTATATAGGTTTTGCTACCCCTTTATTTATTTTTGGAATTGTTATGCTGTTTGTTTTTGGATTTTATTTTGATCTTTTCCCTACGGGCGGTAGCGTAGACCCTCAGATTGCTGACGGAACTTTTGCTTATTATGTAAGCAAGTTAGATCACCTTGTTTTACCAACTTTATCAGGTGCACTTATTTCAACTGTTGGAATTTCTCAATATTTACGCAGTGAAATTATTGATACAAAAGTAAAAGATTTTGTAAGAACAGCTAGATCAAAAGGTGTTCCTGAATCTAAGGTTTATTCTCGACATATTTTACGAAATTCATTTTTACCAATCGCTGCATTTTTAGGTTATGAGATTACTGGCTTAATAGCTGGTTCTGTATTTTTAGAATCAATTTTTGGCTATCCAGGAATTGGGCAACTGTTCGTCAAATCTGTTATGTTACGTGATTTTACCGTTGTAAATGCGCTTGTTTTAATGACATGTCTTGCAACACTTTTCGGGACATTAATCTCAGATATTATTCTAAGCATCGTAGATCCACGTATACGGATTGAATAGGGTAG
The DNA here is from genome assembly GCF_036421055.1 of Gottfriedia acidiceleris. Lineage (GTDB taxonomy): Bacteria > Bacillota > Bacilli > Bacillales > Bacillaceae_G > Gottfriedia > Gottfriedia acidiceleris_C. The sequence goes on from NZ_JAZGQS010000006.1 coordinate 157,434, forward strand.
GTGAAATGTATGGAATTAAAAATTGAAAATCAAACTCATATTACAGAGCAACGAAAAAGTCCATCCGGTTTTAGCGTTATTTGGGCAGAATTTAGACGAGATAAGTTAGCTTTAGGTTCTCTTATCGTGCTTGGCCTAATAATAATAAGTGTGTATGGTACTTCGCTTATTCTAGATCAAGATCAAATTGTTAAAGTCGACTTTCTATCAATCTATCAACCCCCTTCCTCTACTCATTGGTTAGGTACTGATTACGGGGGACGAGATATATTTGGACAACTAATAATTGGGACAAGAAATTCCTTTACTATTGGATTTTTTATCACAATTATTACAAATCTACTTGGCCTAGCATTGGGTTTAATAGCAGGCTATTTCGGTGGTTGGGTAGACAGTGTCGTAATGCGTATTATTGACTTTTTCTTATCCTTACCCACTTTAATGTTAATTATTGTATTCGTAACAGTTGTACCTAAATTCTCAATCATAAATTTTGTCCTTATTATGAGTCTTTTCTTATGGACAGGTAAAGCAAGGTTAATTCGTTCAAAAGTATTATCAGAGAGCGAATTAGATTATGTGGCAGCAGCTAAAGCAATTGGCACACCGAATTGGAAAATCATTATCTCACACGTTTTACCAAATGTCAGCTCACTAATTATCGTTGCATTCACTTTAAACCTAGCAGGAAATATTGGAATCGAATCTGGTCTAACCTTCCTTGGATTTGGTTTACCAGAAAGTACGCCAAGTTTAGGAACACTTGTTAGTTATGCAACAAATCCTGATGTTTTACAAAATAAGCTGTGGATATGGTTACCTGCATCGTGCATGATTTTAGTGCTCATGCTGAGTATAAATTTCATCGGTGAAGCGCTAAAGCGTGCAGCTGATGCTAGACAAAGAAGAGGATAATTAAAAACTAAGGAGAGTGGAAATATGAAAAATGCAAAAAGCTTTACTAAAGTATTAAGCGCAATGGCAGTATCTATGATGATTCTTTCAGCATGTAAAGGCGGCGACACAAAGACTTCGACTACAACTAAGCAAGTCGACCAAGCTGCTTTTCCAATTAAAGTATCAAATAACAAAAAGTCAATATCAGGTGGCATTTTAAAATATGGTTTAGTTTCAGATACGCCATTTGAAGGTATCTTAAATACAGTTTTCTATGAAGGCGATCCAGATTCTCAAGTTATTCAATTCTTTGATGAACCTCTCCTTTCAACAGATGAAAACTATATTTATGACCAAGATGGTGCTGCTACATATAAATTAAGCGATGACAAAAAGACGATTACTTTAACAATTCGCGATAATGTAAAATGGCATAATGGTGACCCTGTTACAGCATCAGATTTAGAGTATTCATACCTTGTAATTGGAAGTCCGAAATACACTGGTGTACGCTATGATTCACAAATGTCTATGATTGAAGGAATGGAAGATTACCATAACGGTAAGGCGAAGAATATTTCTGGTGTAAAAGTAATTGATGATCACAACATTTCAATTACGTTTAAAGAAGCAAATCCATCAGTACTTACGGGATTATGGACCAACCCACTCCCTAAAAAATATTTAGGCAATATTCCAGTCGATAAATTAGCATCATCTGACCAAATTCGTAAAGCTCCTATCGGCTTTGGACCATTTAAAATTAAAAAGATCACTCCAGGTGAAGCTGTAGAGTTTGAAGCGAATAAAGATTACTGGAACGGTGCTCCAAAACTTGATGGTGTACTTTTAAAAGTTGTTAATCCAACTATTGCTACATCTTCTCTAGCAAACGGAGATATCGATATCGCTTCTGTATCAGCTGATCAATATGATCAAGCTAAAAAATTAAAAAATATCTCATTAATCGGTAAAACAGAGTTAGCTTACTCCTACATCGGATTTAAATTGGGACATTACGATGCGAAAAATGGTGTAAACGTAATGGATAATCCAAAATTCCAAGATAAACGTGTACGTCAGGCAATGGCTTATGCCCTTGATAATAAAGCAGTTGGGGAAAAATTATATAAAGGATTACGAGTGCCTGCAACTTCTGTAATTCCACCATCATTCCCTAAATACTTTGATAAAGCATTAAAAGGATATACTCATGATCCTGAAAAAGCTAAAAAATTACTAGACGAAGCTGGTTACAAAGATGTAACTGGAGATGGCTTACGTGAGGATCCAAACGGAAAACCATTTAAAATTAACTTCGCTTCTATGAGTGGTGGCGATATCGCTGAACCATTAGCTCAATTCTATTTACAATCTTGGAAAGAAGTTGGCTTAGATGTTCAATTATTAGATGGACGTTTACATGAGTTCAACTCATTCTACGATATGGTAGAAAAAGATAATCCAAAAATTGATATTTTCGCAGCAGCTTGGGGAACAGGTTCTGACCCAGACCCATCTGGAATTTGGGCAAAAAATGCACCATTCAACTACGTTCGTTGGGTAAATAGCGACAATGATAAACTATTAAAAGAAGGTATTTCAGCAAAAGCGTTTGATGAAAAATACCGTCAAGAAGTATACGATAAATGGCAAGAGCTTGTAAATGACGAAGTGCCAGTTATCCCTACTCTATTCCGCTTCGGTTTAGATGGCGTTAATAAACGCGTTAAAGGCTACGACTTAACAGCTGGTCAAGGCTTCCAAGGTCACTTACAAGACATCACTGTAACAAGTAAAGAGTCTGAAAAAAATAAATAAGCTGCAAAAAAAGCAACTGTCCCTTAAGTCAATGTACTTTTGGGACAGTTCTTTTTTGTGTATAACTCAGAAAGAAGACATAATCATAACAGTAAAAATGTGGATAAGTAACTACCTTCTACCTTTCTATATCGAATTACTGAAAGTTATTAACAAGTACATTAGAACTTTTGTTGATATATAATGCAAGATTTAGTTGATAACCGTAATATGATTATCAAATCAGTGGATAAGTTTCCGCTTTCTTCTTCAAAATCAAAAAATATTAACGAAAATATGCACACTGTTGATAAAATTGTGAAATTTGTTAATAAAGTAGTCATTATTCAATACGCTAAACTAACCAACTACAATTCAAAAAACAAAAAACTCGCTAGTAGTAACTTACTAGCGAGTTTCTTCAACTTTTGAGACAATCTCAAAACGATTATTAACTTACTTTTTTATTCTCTTGTTGCTCGTGTTTTTCAATCTTATGCTTAGCAGAGAAATGATAATAGATTAAACATGCAATCATAAATGGAACACCACAGTACAATGCAATGCGTTGGTCTGGGATAAATGCAAGACTAATAATTACAGCCACATTTAAAACGAAAGCAACGATTGGTACGATTGGATAAAGAGGCGTTTTATATTTTAAATCCTCTAATTTTCCACCTTCTTGAATGTATTTCTTTCTACCTAAAAGATTTGATAATGCAATGCTTGCCCAAACGAATAAGCAACCAAATCCTGCAATTGATAGTAACCATAGATAAACCGTGTCTTCTGCGTAAATTCCGCTTAATAGTGATAAACATCCAAAGAACATACTAAAAGTTAAAGCGTTTAAAGGTACACCTTTTTTAGTTAATTTACCTAATTTAGCGCTAACCATTCCTTTTTGAGCCATTGAATACATCATACGTGATGTTGCGTATAAACCCGAGTTTGCAACTGATAGAACTGCTGTAATAATAACAAAGTTCATTATATCAGCTGCATATGGAATACCGATGTTATCAAATACTACTACGAATGGACTATCTACTAAACCAGCTTTCTCCCAAGGGAATAGGCCTGCTAAAACAAATATTGATAAAATAAAGAATACTAGAATTCGCCATACAGTATTATTAATCGCTTTAGGTACAGCTTTTGCTGGATCTTCACTTTCACCAGCTGCTATTCCAACTAATTCACTTCCCTGGAATGAGAAGTTAACTGCAACCATTGTGATCATAATTGCTAGAAAACCATTCGGGAAAAGTCCACCATGGTCCGTGAAGTTAGAAAGCATTGGAGCCTTTGTCCCTTCCATTGGTACAATTCCAAACATTACTGCTCCACCTAAAATAATAAACAGAACAATTGTTACTACTTTAATACTTGCAAACCAGAACTCTACTTCAGCAAAGGATTTCGTTGAAAGTGCATTTACTGAGAATAAGATTACGCCAAATACTACACACCAGATCCAAGTTGGTACATCTGGAAACCATCTCTTCATTAACATACTAACTGTAATTAATTCTAAACCAATTGTTACCGACCAGTTTAACCATGCCATCCATCCAACTACATAACCTGACGCTGGTGAGATATATTTAGTTGCATATGTTTGATAAGAACCAGCATCTGGTAAATTAACTGCTAATTCTCCTAAACATAGCATTGTTAAATACATTACGAATCCACCTACTAAGTAGGCTAATATTGCTCCACCTGGGCCAGCTTCACTAATTGTATAGCCTGATCCCATAAACAAACCAGTTCCAATTACTCCCCCAAGAGCAATCATAAACAAGTGTCTGCTTTTAAGCTCTTTCTTTAACCCCTGTTCTTGTTGTTTCATGAAAGTCCCTCCTCTAGTTGTAAGTTGTGTGTATAAGTTAAAATATTCTGATATAACAGAAAATAAATTGCCTTATTTTCTTCATAAACACTAAATCGTTCTAAATCAGCATATCTTAAGTCTTAATTTTCAGATAATAACTGTAAGCGTATACAAATTTATTGTATCGCAATAATATCTTAATTATAAAAATAGAGTTTATTATCTGTCAATACAATATAAGTGCTCCAGATGGAATTTCCACCTGGAGCAAACCTATTTAGTCTATTAAACCCATCCACGGAAACGAGATGCTTCCGCCATTTTGCGAATACCAACCATGTATGCAGCTAATCTCATATTTACTTTACGATTAACCGATGTTTGGTAAACACTATCAAATGAACGCACCATTTTTTCACGAAGTTTTTGAGCAACTTCTTCTTCAGACCAGTAGTAGCCTTGGTTATTTTGAACCCACTCAAAATAAGAAACAGAAACTCCACCAGCACTTGCTAGTACGTCTGGAACTAGTAAAATTCCACGCTCTGTTAATACTTTAGTAGCTTCTAGAGTAGTAGGACCATTTGCAGCTTCAACTACGATTGATGCTTTAATATTGTGAGCATTTTCAATTGTAATTTGATTTGAAATTGCAGCTGGAACTAAAATATCACAAGGTTTTTCAAGTAATTCTTTATTCGAAATTACATCTGTAAATAAATTAGTTACTGTTCCGAAGCTATCTCTTTTTTCTAGTAAGCTATGAATATCTAAACCGTCTGGATCGTATAATGCGCCAAGAGCATCAGAAATACCGACTACCTTTGCACCTGCTTCAATCATGAACTTCGCTAAGAAGCTACCCGCATTTCCAAATCCTTGAACAATGACACTAGCACCCTTTAAATCGATTCCCTTACGTTTAGCAGCCTCTTCGATACAAATTGTAACACCTTGAGCTGTAGCTGTTTCACGTCCTTCTGATCCACCTAATACAAGTGGTTTACCAGTAATAAATCCAGGAGAATCAAACTCTTGAATTCTACTATATTCATCCATCATCCAAGCCATAATTTGTGGGTTAGTGTATACGTCTGGAGCAGGAATATCCTTTGTTGGTCCAACAATTTGGCTAATTGCACGAACATATCCTCTACTTAAACGCTCTAACTCAAAAATTGACATCTTTCTTGGATCACAAATGATACCGCCTTTTCCCCCACCGTATGGTAAATCAACGATACCGCATTTTAAGCTCATCCACATTGATAAAGCTTTTACTTCGTCCTCATTAACCTCAGGATGGAAACGAATTCCACCCTTTGTAGGACCTACAGAATCATTATGTTGTGAACGATAGCCAGTGAAAATTTTCACTGAGCCATCATCCATTCTTACCGGAATTTGAACTGTTAAAAATCGTAATGGTTCTTTTAATAACTCATAAAGTTCTTTTGAATAACCAAGTTTATGAAGTGCTTCTGAGATTACTTCTTGAGTAGACTCAATTAATTCTCTGCCTTCTTCTTTAATTTTGTTTTGTACTTGATTTTGTGGGATTGTAGTTGTCATTTTTATCGCTCCATTTATACAGTTGCTTTATATTGGCTAAATACTTCGTTAATTTGTTGAATTGACCAGTCTAAATCTTCTTTTGAAATAATTAATGGTGGTGCAAAACGAATTACTGTATCATGTGTTTCTTTACATAATAAACCTTGTTTCTTTAATGCTTCACAATAAACACGTGCTGGTACATGAAGTTCAACACCAATAAATAATCCACGTCCTCTAACTTCTTTAATGTGAGGATGATCGATTTCTTTTAATTTTTCCATAAAGTAGTTTCCAAGCTCATTTGAACGCTCAGCTAACTTCTCTTCTTCAAGAACTTCTAAAGCAGCTACAGAAACTGCACAAGCTAATGGATTTCCACCAAATGTAGATCCGTGAGAACCTGGCTCAAATACGCCTAAGATTGAACGATTTGCAGCAACACATGAAATTGGGAATACTCCGCCACCAAGTGCTTTACCTAAAATGTACATGTCAGGAGTTACTCCATCCCAATCACATGCAAAAGTTTTACCAGTTCTACATAAACCTGTTTGAATTTCATCTGCAATAAATAATACGTTTTCTTTTTTACAAACTTCAGCTACTTCAGGTAAGAATCCTTCTCTTGGGATATTAATTCCAGCTTCACCTTGAATTGGTTCGATTAAGAATGCAGCAGTATTAGGTGTAATTGCAGCTTTTAAAGCTTCAATATCGCCATATGGAATTAACTTAATTCCTGGTAAGAATGGACCAAAACCACGTTGATAATCTTTTTCTGATGATAATGAAACTGCAGCCATCGTACGTCCATGGAAGTTTCCAACGCAAGCAATAATTTCTGCTTGATTTTCTTCTACACCCTTAACATCATAAGCCCATCTTCTAGCAGCTTTAATAGCTGTCTCAACAGCTTCAGCACCAGTGTTCATAGGTAAAATCATATCTTTGTTCGTAACTTTTGATACCTTTTCATACCACTCACCCATGTTTTCACTATAGAATGCACGAGAAGTTAAAGTAACTTTGTCAGCTTGATCTTTTAAAGCTTGGATAATTTTCGGATGACGATGCCCTTGGTTTACAGAAGAATATGCACTTAACATATCTAAATATCTGTTACCCTCTGGGTCTGTAACCCAAATACCTTCAGCTTTAGAGATAACTACTGGAAGTGGATGATAGTTATTTGCGCCATATTGATTTGTTTGGTCGATGATTTTTTGAGAATTAGTTGTCATTTGAGTTCCCCCAATATTATTGATTAATTTTTAGTTTCTTACTAAAAGAATAAGCAATTTCCGTGCCAAACATGTTAAATACATTAAAATTCAAAAAATGTACTTATTCTAAGCTTTATTCATCCCTAATCATGATACCGTTTTCAATTTACTGCAAATTTTTTTTGCATTAAAGCGCAAAATTAATTAAAATATGCATAGAATATTTGCAGCAAAAAAATTGATTAACAAAGAAAATAGCACAATTCGGAAAAAAACTGCCTTTTTATCTTACCAAAAATAGTTAGAAGTGCAAATTTTTTCTATTGTTATAATGAAAAGAGAGAATTATATGAAAAATGATAAGCAAAACTTTTTAGCTGTTGATGAATTATTACAATTAATATTAGAAGAAATAGATATCGGTATACATGTAGTTGATCAAGATGCAAATACAATGGTGTATAACCGCAAAATGATGGAAATCGAAATGATGAATGAAGAGGATGTATTACATAAAAATCTTTTAGATGTCTTCACGTTTCAAAATAACCAATCTAGCACTTTACTTGAAGCCCTGCAAAAAGGTAAAGTACGAAAAAATATCAAACAATCTTATTTTAATAATAAAGGAAAAGAAGTTACGACAATTAATGATACTTACCCAATAATGAAAGAAAATAAAATTATTGGAGCAATTGAAATGGTTCGCGACGTGACGGAATTAAAGCAATCTGTGCAGGAAGGTATTCTTCAAAATCGAAGCACACGTTATACATTTGAACAATTAATCGGAACATCCAGTTCATTTAAGAGCATAATTGAAGATGCAAAAAGATCTGCCAAAACTTCATCATCAGTTTTAATTGTAGGTGAAACCGGAACAGGTAAAGAACTATTCGCCCAAAGCATTCATAACGCTAGCAAAAGAGCAACAAAGCCATTCATTTCACAAAATTGCGCCGCACTTCCTGAATCTTTAATTGAGAGTATTCTTTTTGGGACAAAAAAAGGAGCATTTACTGGGGCAATAGATAAACCTGGTTTATTCGAAGAGGCAAATGGTGGAACATTATTATTAGATGAAATTAATTCACTTAGCCCTAACTTACAGGCTAAACTTTTAAGGGTTATTCAAGAACGTAAAGTTAGACGAATTGGTGATATTAACGAAAAAGAATTAGATGTTCGAATTATTGCTACAATAAATGAAGATCCTATTGAAGCAATCGCAAATAATCATTTACGGAAAGACTTATATTACCGTCTAAGTGTCGTTTCATTATTTCTACCGCCACTACGTGAACGTTTCGAAGATATATTATTGTTAGCAAACTTCTTTATTCAAAAATATAATCGTCTTTTCGGTCATCGAGTAACTAATTTAGATGAAACTGTATCAAATTTCTTCTTGAATCATAACTGGCCAGGTAATATACGCGAACTTGAACATATGATTGAAGGTGCTATGAATTTAGTAGAAAATGAAACAACTATATCTGCAACTCATTTACCTTCTAGGTTCTTTAATGAAAAAAGAAATACAAATACTACTCCAATTGTTCAACAACATAGAGAAGTCGATACATTACATCAGAAAGAATCAATAGAGGACAAATCAAATTTAAAAAATACTTTATTGAACAAAGAAAAACAACATATTATAAATGTTTTAAATGAACATAACGGCAATATTACACAGGCTGCAAAACAATTAGGCATCAGTAGACAAAACTTACAATATCGTATCCGTAAGTTTAATTTATTGAATGATTAAGTTTTCATAAAAAGAAATGTTTTTATTAAATGATTTTAATTTTTTAGTTCAGTATAAAATACATTTTGCCCAAACCTTCCACTTTTGTCCTGCATATTTTGAATATGTAAGATTCATTAGTAAAGGAGGTTTTTTATATGTCGAATGAACATGAGTATCGTCCACATGGGTTTGGTGGCGGCTTTGGACACGGTGGATTCGGAGGCTTCCATGGTGGATTTGGTGGATTTGGTCGACCTGGATTTGGATTTGGTAGACCTGGGTTTGGATTTGGATTTGGTCGTCCATTTTTCCGTCCATTTTTCCGTCCATTTTTTCCATTTTTCCCATTTTGGGGTTATGGTTATGGTTATGGCTATCCTTACACTTATTGCCCACCAGGTTACTATTGTCCACCCCCTTATTACTACTATTAATGTAAAATTAAAAAATATAAAAGAGAAGGCTCTTAAACCTTCTCTTTTCTTATAATGAAATGGTTGAGTAACTTCCTAAAATTTCTACACTAAAGCCCAAAGCCTCTAATTCTTGCTTTACTCCAGGTAATAATACATCATCATAGCCCATTTCAACATCAACAATGAAAAAGTAATTTCCTAATCCAGTTTTTGTCGGACGGGACTCAATTTTTGAAAGGTCAATCTGTCTCCATGCAAATGCTGACAGTACTTGGTGAAGCGCACCAGCACGATTCTCTGGCATGTTAATAACTAGAGTTGCCTTAGTATGTTTAGGTTCAAAATAATTCGTTTCCAGTTTAGCATCATGTACTTGTAAAACAATAAATCTTGTGTGATTATATGAATTTGAGTGAATATCTGAAGCAACAATTTCTAACCCATATTTCTTTGCAGCAAATTCGTTAGCGATCGCAGCTATACACTCATTCGATTGCTCACTAACCATTTTAGCTGCAGCACTCGTAGAAGTAACTGGTTCTAACTTTGTATATTTATATTGACTATGCAAAAATGTGTGACACTGAGCTAACGCATGAGAATGAGAATAAATCACCTCTATATCTTTTACTCGATGTGCTTGTCCTTTTGCCATCAATAAATGCTGTCTTATCGGTATAATAATTTCACCAACCATTTTTAATGGCTGTTCATGTACAAGATAATCAATTGTTGTAGTCACAGATCCTTCAACCGAATTCTCTATTGGAACGACAACTACATCAACTTCCCCTTCAGCCACATTATCCATACAAACAGGAATACTAGAATAAGCAATATGTTCATCATTCTTAAAAACAGACCGAACAGCAACATGTGTAAAAGTCGCCTCAGGACCTAAATAACCAACCTTCACGTTCCCACTCCTTTTAATTTTTAATTATACTAAAAAGAGTTAAGATTAAAAGTAAAATGTTTAATTTTTAGCAATTATCTTACAAATTTCGCAAATGTTTGCTTTAAAGGCTACTTTGACGAATTTTTAACGTTGTTGGAACAATCACTTTTTTGGCTACTTTCCTACCTAACAGTCTTTCCATTAATAAATCAACTGCTGATTCACCCATCGATTCAGTGTAAACCTTCAAGCTACTTAAGCTAGGAAAAAGATATTTTGAAAACACAAAATCATTCATTCCGATTAAATTTACACGTTCTGGCACTGATATTTTTGCTTCATGAAGTGCTCTTAGGCATCCGACAGCCATCGTATCACAACCAATTATAAATGCTGTTGGCATATCTCCACCTTGTTCTCGAATTGCTTTGTTCATCAAATTAAACCCTGCATCAGCTGTAAATTCACTTAAGTATAGATTCTCTTTTCGAAAGAGTCCCTTTTCCTCTAAATAATTTTTATATGTTTTCACTCGAGAATTTATTTTTTGAACTTGCTTCTTATCATACTCACGTCCACCTATATATCCGATTTTTTGATGTCCATGTGAAATAAAATGATCTAAAATTTTTATAATAGCATTCTCATAATCTGTTACAACAGAATCATACTTCTCTTCATCTGGTGAAAAATCAATAAATACGATATTTTTCGATACTTTTTTCAATGAACTAATTTGGTGATCATCAAATTTACCTAATGCAATCACACCAAGTATTTGCTCATCTAACATCCCTTTTTCATTTCCACGAAAAAAAGTAGAAATATGCAGGGAATGTTGTTCGCACTTATTTTCAATTCCAAAACGAATTAGCATATAAAAAAGATCACTTAACTCTTCATTTCCATTATCACCTTTAACGAGTGCGATTTTAGCAATATTCTTTTTTACTTTTGATTTTTTCTTATATGAAAGCTTTTCTGCTGTTTCAAAAATTCTTTGTTTTGTATCGTCACTTACTGATAGTGCAGGGTCATAATTAAGCACTCTTGATACAGTAGCAATCGATACCCCTGCTTTTTCGGCAATTTCTTTAATTGTTGTCATTACAACTCTCCTCGTAGCCTTCCAATCTGAATTGTTTTCGAAACTATTACTTTAATTTTAACAGTTGAAGGTTGTCCGATTATTCATTAAATATGGAGAATTTTTTACATATTTTATTTTCTTTAAATCAAGATTGTATAATTATGTTTTATTTAAGCAAATTTGAAATATTATTATTTACAGGAGGAGAATTTAATTTTTTTGGAGTAATCTTAGTTGTTTTTTAATTGTTTAAAATTTAATGTGGTTTCTCGTTTTTATTCGTATAAATTTTTTAACATAATATCTGTTAAAGCTTCAACTGATTTGGTTGAGGATAGCCCTACTTCATTTGGAAGATTACTGTAAATCAGTATGTCCATCCCCCTATTAATACGATACCCTGCTTGTTTTAAATAACTTATCACTTTCTTTAAATAGCTAGTCCAGTCATGCTTTATTTCGTCATCTAAATCATTTAAAGAAATTTCAATGATTCCTAAGTCTTCAAAGTTTAAGGATACTAATTTAATTAATTGCGTCTCTGTTCTAGACAAAAGCACATAAATGCCAAATGATTGTGAAGCATGGTGACCGTTTCCATCAAAGTCTGTAATTTCTTCAATTTCGTCAGTATGGCCAGATACAAAAAAAACGCGTAAATTAGAATGACTATAATACTGATTGTAAACTGATATTAAGTCTTTAACATTCATTTCCTTATCACTCCTATATCTAATTTTCCATGATACCTACCCGCTTTTTGATCAGATAGAAATAGATTAAACCAACCATTTAATGAGCTAACCCTGTATCTCCTCGCTAGCCTTATTTCATGAGCAGATAACATTCTTACAAGTAACTGATCAATAGCACGTAATAAAGAGAAAAAGAGTTCTATTAAAAGTATCCTACTCCCCTGAATATTATCGGTCAATAATTAATTGGATTAAAATTTACTAAAATGATAGGATTTTTTACTTAGTTTTTTATTCTGTCACAATTAATGTTCTAATAAGGAAAAATAACAAGATTTCCACTTAATTTAAAGCTTCCTGGATAGTAGTTCTATTAGATTATTAATAGTAATTATTTTACATTTTTTACTATTCTAGTTGATTTTAGCGTTATATCTATATAATAAAAGAAATAAAATTCACTAAAATAATTTAACGTTTACATTACAGCTGAAAGAAATAAGTTTATTACTTTCAGAAAATTTAATAAACTATAGATAGAGAGTCCTATTTGTCTTAAAAGGATTAAGAAGTGGAATTTATTAAAAGGGGGTCTTAATAATGTCAGGGTTTGATGCAGGTTTTGATATTTTTAAAATTATTGCTTTCGTATTTCCAATCATTTTCGTCTTCGTTTTTGCAGGTATATTTTTTGCACTAATAAAAGGATTAAAGCAATGGAATTATAATAATAAACAACCCAAATTAATTGTCCCAGCAAAAATCGTTACTAAAAGAATAGATTACGTACAGCGTGCCAATACAAACCAGTTTGCTCATTCCTCTACACATTATTATGTTACACTTGAGGTCGAATCTGGAGATCGAATTGAATTTCAAATTGATGGGTTTATTTATGGTCAATTAGTAGAAAATGATACAGGAAAACTAACTTTCCAAGGAACGAGATTCATAAACTTTGAGCGACAATAATATCTTTTCGGGGTGGAATAATGAAAGTTTTCATAAGTGGTGCCACTGGTTTTTTAGGAAAACATACGACTAAAAAATTAAGTGAAATGGGCTATTCTGTTATAGCCTTTGGAAGAAATGAGGAAGCAGCTAAATATTTCAATAATATGGAGAATGTCACCTTTGTCAAAGGAGAGTTGAATGACTCGATCTTATTAGAAGAAAATATAAAGAATGTAGATTATGTAATCCATTGTGCTGCACTTGCAGCACCTTTTGGACGTTTTTCTGACTTTGAAAAAACAAATGTTGAAGGGACAAAAAATATTGTTAAAGCTTCACTTTTAACAAATTTAAAAAAGTTTATTAATATTTCGACCCCGAGTGTGTACTTTACTAGTGAGAGTCGTAAAGATGTTAAAGAAAGTGATCCGCTACCATCAAAACACTCTAATTACTACGCTAAAACAAAGCATATGGCAGATTTAATTGTTGAAGATGCAATTGAAAAAGGATTACCTGCAATCTCACTAAGACCTAGACAAATTTTCGGTCCTTTCGATCATACGATTTTCGGAAGATTTATACAGATAAATGATAATAGAGGAATTCCATTAGTTCATAAAGGACAAGTTCTAATGGATTTTACTTATATCGATAATGTTGTTGATATGATTATCGCTTGTATGAATGCAGATCATGCCTTTAACGGTGAATACTACAATATTACAAATGGTCAACCTATTTATTTAATTGATGTACTTAATCAGCTTTTCTTTGCTTTAAATAAAGAGTTGAATGCAAAGAACATCTCACCAAAACTCCTGTCATTTATCGCCTTAAATTCTGAAATAATTGCGAGGTTTACTAACAAACCACCAGCAGTTTCCAAGCATATTGCCAATTTCTTAAGTTACGACTATACATTAAACATTGAAAAAATCAAAAGTGATTTAAACTATGAACCTAAAGTATCAATTAGTGAAGGTATTAAGCGTTATGCTGACTGGTACTTAACTACAAACGATCGAAAGTAAGACAAGCTAAAGTCACCTAAATTAATTATTTTTAAGTGATTTTAGCTTGTTTTTGATTGGACTTAATTAATTCTAGTAAAATTATGTTAATTCTGGCCATTGATTAAGATGGTCTAGTCAGTTTATTTGCAGTTTTAGGATTTTTAATTGCACTTTTACAAATTTTAATTGCAGTTTCGGTTTTTATTTGTACTTTTTACCACTTTTATTTGCAGTCAGTTACAGCTGTTTGCTACGCCCCCCAGCTAAAGCAATGTTAATAGCAATCTCAAACTATATTATCTTTATAAAAAACTCACTAGGAATCTATTTAACAGTTGTTTGTATTTCTTTAATATTTAAAGACCATAAACCACTATTTAGAATAGTATCTGCATCTACTATATTTAATCGTTCTTTGAATAGTGGGCCATCAATTACAAACGTATGATATTCTCCGCTTTCGCCCATTAAACAGATTTCTTTGTTAATGAATAGTTGTTTTAAATCTTTATTTAGGCTCTTACCTACGATTGTAGAATCAAAAATATTCTCTTTTGCCCTACAAATAATTGCATCGTATCCAGTCTTAAGCCATTGATCTAGTAAGTTAGTCGTTTCACTTTTCTCAATCCACACTGGGAATATCGGTTCAAGTCCCACGTTGGTTGCAACTTGTTCATTCCATTGCCGATCTTCCTCGACATATAATGTACCAAATGCAATCGCAGAAAGGTCAAATTGCTCTTTTATTGTTTTTAGCCCATTTATCATTGACTCCTCGTATTTTCCTGCTGAGTCAATCATGACAAGAGGAATTCCTATTGCGTCAGCTTGCATTTGTAAGAAATTAAGTGGCGTCCCGTGTGCATGATTCCTTTCATCCTTTTTCGATACCATTGATACTAGACATGCCACTTCGTATTTATTTTTAATTAGTAAGTCTAATGCCAAACAACAATCCTTTCCGCCACTCCAAGAAACTGCTACTTTACGATTGTTCACTTATCTCATTCTCCCTTAACATTAAAGCGATGGAAATGATTAAACTTCCATCCATAGTTTATAACAAACAAATTTTTAATGATTAATTTTTTAGTAAACTTTTAACGTATGTCATACCTTTTATTGCATAATCAAACCACTGTTGATCCCCATATGGAATTTCAACCCATTCTCTCATAGGTTTCCCACCCATTGGGTCAAAGTTTTTTGCTCCGCTTAATTTTAAAGCTGTTGCAACATCTTGTGGCTTTAACTTTACTACAATATTCGGCTCATTATAGAATACAAAAACTTTACCTTGTATTTTTAAACCTTTATGTCCAAAGATACTTCCTTTTGATGCTTCATAGTGATTGATTAGTTCAGTTCTTAAGCTTTCAAATCTTTCTATTGTACCGTCCATTTTCACCATTCCTTTTTATCTAACCCTGTTCTTCATAAAAATATCTTATTAATGCCAATAACTTATTGATATTATTCAGTGTAATATCATCGTCTATACTAATAAATAGAAGCACCTTTATCAAATTTGGGGAGGTAATCTGATGGCCATCAACTTCCACGATGCACAAAATAAAAAGACTTATACAACTAGAGAGGCTGATCAATCTTGGATTCAGTTAATGAGGGATACTGTTGATTTGTTTGGAAAGGACGTAGTTGATCTAGGCTGCGGTGGAGGCATCTATTCGAAAGCTCTCTCTAAGTTAAAAGTAAACCACGTTACGGCGGTAGATTTTTCAGAGGAAATGCTTAAGGGAACTGCTGAAAATTGTAAAGACTACGGTAATATCTCTTTTAGTAAAGGAGATGCATATGATACTAAACTTCCATCTTCAAATTATGATGTAATTTTGGCAAGAGCTTTAGTCCATCATTTAGATAATTTAAATGCCTGTTTCAGTGAAACAAATCGTTTACTAAAAAAGAACGGTATGCTAATCGTACAAGACCGGACGCCAGAAGATTGTTTACTTCCTGGAGACAATAGCCATATACGAGGTTATTTTTTTGACCTTTATCCAAAATTGAAAACGAAAGAAATAGCAAGGAGATATGATACACAAGAAATGCACTCGGCATTAGAATCAGCTGGGTTTCATATAGAAAAAACAGTGAAACTTTGGGAAACAAGACGCATCTACGCTGACCTAGAATCACTTCAGAGTGATTTATTACTTAGAACAGGTCGATCAATTCTTCATGAACTCACTGATAAAGAGCTAAAACAATTAGTAAAATACATCAATAAAAAGCTACAGCATCAATCTACTATTATTGAAAAAGACTGTTGGACAATTTGGTTTGCTAGAAAGAAATATTATGATGGACACAACTCATATTAATTGAAACGCTAAGTTAATTCTAAACGTTTTTTCAATCTCCCATTATGGTTCTTTAATCTCAACTTTTGGTAGTTTAATCGTTACTTTTGTTCCTTCATCAACGCTGCTCTCGAAAGTGATTGTTCCGTTCATTGCTTCAATGATTCGAACAGAGACTGTTGTTCCTACGCCAGTTCCCTTTTCTTTCGTTGAATAGAATAGTGTACCAATACGTGAAAGCTGTTCTTTAGTCATTCCTTTTCCATTATCTCTAATCGTTATGATCGTTTTATCTTTTTCTTCGTGTAGCTTTGTATGTACAAATCCCCCCGAGTTAGTTGCCTCTATCGCGTTTTTAATTAGGTTTATTAGTGCTTGTTTAAATTGATTTTTATCTGTATTTATAAATGTATCGACCTCTGTATCTCCTTTTAATTTAACATTTTGCTTTAAAGCTAAAGGAACTAATAAGGTAACTACATCTGAAACGCATTGCTTTAAATTGAACGTTTCTACTTTTTCAAATTGTGGTTTAGCAAAGTTTAAATAATCATTAATGATTCCTTCTGCTCTCCCTAATTCGCTTAATACTAGTGGCAAATATTCCATAGACTGATTGTCTTTGCTCTCTTGCATTAATTGAAGGAAACCTTTCACAACTGTAAGTGGATTCCTAACTTCATGAGCAATAGAGGCTGCCATCTCACTTAACGTATTAAGTTTCTCAGCTCTTTGGATTTCTTTATGTAATATTTTATTTTCAATTAGTGTTTCAATCAGTTTTGCTCCTAAAGTAATTGCGATTAACTCTATTACAATAAAAATAAGGACTAATCCAAATAGTCTATAATCGCTTTTAAAACTAATCTTATTTACGATTAAAAAAGTGAATAAGATTCCTAGTTGAACTAAAGCTGGCCATAAACTAATAAGAGCTGTTGCGATTATTCTCTGTTTAGGCTTAAATGTCCAAAACCATTTAAATAAAATGAAAGACCCTAGTGAGGATAAGGTAATACTGATGATACCAAATATGATAGCATCTCCGCCTAAAATGATTCTAGCTAACAAAATCGCTAAAAAAGTCACGATCCCCCAGCGATAGCCGCAATATAGAAACGCAATCGTTAGTGGGATATATCTCAAATCCCAAAATAACCCATATGCAGGATACGGAAAGGCCATGCAAAAAAAACCTGCTACAGCCTGAAACATACCAAAAAGATAAATTTTATCTTTATAGCCATGCCTTTCATAAATAATACTGTATATTAATATTGGACTTAATGTGATTAAAACATGTAGCAAAAGTTTTTCGATTAACACGTATTTACCCTCACTAAATTCGAAATTTCCGAAATATAATTAACATAGATATAATACGACAAAACTTCCAAAAATCCTTTATTTTACCCTATTATCTCACACCATTTTTCATATTCTGTCGATTAATATTATTATGGTATTTTTCAATTTAAAGAAAGTGTAATAGGTGCGTTTATAAGTTTAAACATTTATACTAGAAGTAGCTTACCACTATCGTATGAAAGGGATCTATATGAATAAAAGATTAGTTTTAAATATTATTTTGGTTATGACTTTCTTTTTCTTAATTAATTTTTACATTGGTATAAATGGATGGATTTATATTAATTCTTTACTAAGTAGATGGATGAATCCAACAATCGAAACAATCTATTGGATTATCTTTCTGTTACTAACTTTTTCGTACATTCTTTCAAGAGTTTTAAAGAGTAAGCTTCCTACTTCATTCTTTAAACAGATCCATAAAATTGGAGCATACTGGTTAGCCATCTTTTATTATTTAATTTTCTTTGTCATTGTTGCTGATTTGATTGCACTTATTTTAAGAGCATTTACATCTATCAAAACAAATAGTATAAGTGTAATGCTTGGAACAATTGTCATATTATGTGTCGTAACCCTTATCGTAAAAGGTAGAAAAAGTGCACTAGACACACAGATTGTTCATTATGACATCAATGTTGATAAACCAAATGAAAAGTATAAAGAACTATCAATTGTATTAGTTTCGGATTTACATTTAAGCACACTAGTCACGAATAAAAGATTAGAGTTTCTTGTTGAAAAGATTAATAAGCTTGCTCCTGATTTAGTCTTAATTGCTGGAGATATAATTGATGAAGATATTACTCCTTTCGTTGAGGAAAATATGATTCAAACGTTGAAAAAGTTAAAGCCAAAAATTGGTATATATGCAGTTCCTGGAAATCATGATTATTACGGTGGACATTTAGATTTACTTGCCCGGCATTTAAAAGATGCTGGTATTCATTTTTTATTAGATGAGAAAGAACTAGTTGATAACAATTTCTATATCGTTGGTCGTAAGGACCTTGCAAGTAAAAAACGCTTAGATTTACATGAACTACTTGAAGGAATTGATCATACAAAACCAATTATCTTACTTGATCATCAGCCTTATCATTTAGAAATTCCAACTCAATTAGGCGTAGATTTACAAGTGTCTGGACATACACATCGCGGCCAGTTTATGCCTAATCATATAATTACTCGTCGACTTTATGAGGTTGATTGGGGCTATTTACAAAAAGAACGCTCACACTTTGTCGTTTCATCAGGTTTTGGAACTTGGGGACCTCCAATTAGAACAGGGAACCCTTCTGAAATTGTAACAATCACTGTTTCATTTTCTAATTAATATAAAAGGAGACCAAAAATCATTTTTTGGTCTCCTTTTATATTAATTTTGTCATATTTTATCTATAAATAATTTTCTGAAAAGTGTAAAATATTATTGAAAGTTTCTTTTCAGAACGGAGATTGAAGCATGAAAAATACAGAGTACTACAACAAAAGGAGCCGTCGAATTTATATTTTTTTTATGGCTTCACTCACTTCCTTATTACTAGTAGGAATTATACTCTCTCCTTTAACTTTTAAGGAGCATCCAATTGAACTAATTACTCAAATTATTCTAATGTTCATTGTTTTTTTTGCTTTATTCAATTTTGTTAAAAAAGATAACACATCTTCAAAAGTATTATTTACGACCATTGCTTCGCTGTATGTGTATATTAAGTTTTGGACATACCCAGACACATCAACAATGTATAGTTTTGTAGCAATCATCCCTGTCTTTACAATCTTTTTATATAATCGCATAGCATTTTATATCGGTTGGGCATTAAATATACTAATTGGACCTACTTTTGTATTACTAATCTCATTCAGCAATCTAAAAGAAAAATATTCTTATATCGCATTAGACCCTGTCGGCAATATATTAGAATTCCTGTCCATTCAATTAATACTCTTATTTGTATTTTTACAAACAGAGACGAAAGTTATAGCTTTAGAAGCTAATCACAAGGAAATACAACAGGCAAAACAATTAAATTCGATTGGTCAACTAGCTGCAACGATTGCACATGAAATCCGTAATCCTATTACTGTCGTAAAAGGTTTTGCACAACTATTTCAAAAAACAAAAACAATGAACCCAGACGAAAAATACTATGTTGATACGATGTTAAAAGAGTTAGAATATGCTCAAATTATTATTAATGATTATTTATCACTAGCAAAACCTCAAACTGAAACGCTACAAGTTGTAGAAGTTAATAAAGAAATATTAAATGTAACTGATTTGCTTGCCTCGATGGCAAATAGCCAGAGCATCGGTTTCCATTTAAACTTAAATCAAATACTTTATACAAAAATAAATCCAATTGAATTTAAACAAGTTCTCGTTAACTTGATGAAAAATGCAATCGAATCAATGCACGATGCTGGTTTTATAACAATCAATCTATTTCAAGAAAATGAATATGCACTTATTGAAATCATAGATACAGGAATTGGAATGTCCCAAGAAACAATCGATAAGCTCGGTACACCATTCTACTCACTAAAAGAAAGAGGCACAGGCATTGGGTTAACCGTCTGTTTTAATATAATCGAAAAATTTAAAGGCAAAATTAAAGTAAGTAGTAAGGAAAATGAAGGATCTAAATTTCGGATTTATTTACCGATTTGGCAAAATGAAAATGAATGAAGAAAATTTGGAGTAGTCGACTTTTTATAAAAGGAAATATCTGTCATTAACTTGCCATAACAAATCCTTGAGTAAGTTAAAATTCTAAAAAACAAAAAATTCCTAATCATAATAAAGAAAAAACTCACCAAAAAGTGAGTTTTTTCGTTTTAAACAGATTAAAAATCTTTTGCAGTTTCTTTCGCTTTTTGAATTGCTTGTTCTTTAATTTCTTGTGCGCGGTCTGGGAATTGATTTTGACCTTCTACAAAAATTCCGTTAAAGTCTTGAACACCTAAGAAGCCCATTATCACTCCAATATAGCGATGTCCCATTTCAAGACCTGCAGCTGGTCCTTCTGAATAAACTCCTCCACGTGCCTGGATATGCAATGCTTTTTTACCACCTAATAATCCTTGAGGACCATTAGAAGTATATTTGAAAGTTTTACCAGCAACGCAAATCGCATCAATATAGTTTTTCATAATTGGAGGGAATAAAAAGTTCCATAAAGGTGTTACAAATACATATTTATCAGCTTCAGCAAATTGAGTAACAATCTCATTTAATCTTCCTACTTTTGATTGCTCTCCTGAAGAAAGTGTATCAAAAGATCCTCCAGATTGAAGTTTCCCCCAACCTGCAAACACTTCCGCATCAATATGAGGAATCGTTTCCTTATAAAGGTCAATATGTACTACTTGGTCATTAGGATGTGCAGCTTTATAACTCTCGATAAAAGCATCACCAACCGCCATACTGTACGAAGTAGACTTATCGTGAGGATGTGCTGTGATATACAATAATGTCGTCAAACGAATTTCCACCTTTCATTCTTTACCTTATTAAAAGCACGATATTATCATCTGTCATTTTGAACTAAACAATACAAATAATTATAAAAAAAACCTTTACTCAAAATGGTAAAGGTTTTTACGTATAGACAAAGTCCATAAAATTAATCCTAAGACTGAATTATTATTTCGCTTTAAAAATCCCAAAAGGTTTCCCTACAGGTAAGAATTCTCTTCCAAAGTGACTATTTAAAACAGCTGCAGCCGATCCATAAAATGACATGATTGCAATTCCTAATTCACTATATGCTGCAAAAGTATGAGTAGCTTCTTCCATAAAGCCTAATGTGCTTAATGATAAGCCAATAAATAAACAATCAATTAAAACAAAAATAATAAATAAGACCTTATGAGTTTCCATTGCACCAATTGTCATAAAAATTGAAAAGATTAAATAGCCTACAAAAGCAAAACCAAGTTGTTTAACATCAGCAGCTTTCATTAATGCTTCTCCAAAAACACCTAATTGGATTAACCAAGTAGTACCAACAGCTAACCAAAAGAATGCATATGCTCCAAATGCTGTTGCTCCAAAAACATTATTATGTTTAAAATCCTGGATACTAGCAAATAATTGTGCAATTGCACCTAAAAAAATCGCCCACGGTAATACTAATGAAACACCATCAGTAATTCCTAATTTTTGAGTTGAGGCAACAAGCGTTACCATTGCTAAACCGAATAAACCAATTGCAGATGGATCTGCAGTAGTTATTTTAATTTGTTGTACGTCTTTCATTGATGTATATCCTCCTAAAATATTAAACAGACTAAACTATACTACTATAAAATTTTAGTGATTCATATAGCTTTTTTTTGCTTTTAAATAAGAAAGCACTTTCTTTTAAAAAGAAAGCGCTTTTTTCCAAAAATTACTTTTTATGTCGTTTTGCATAGCCACATCTTTTGCATAATTCTTCCACTGCACATCGTCTTGAGAAACCATCATATATTGCTCTTGCTCGCTCAGAGTTTAAAATATCTTCTAACGATGTCTCATAAATATTCCCTAACGGAATCTTCCCTTCACTATCTAAACAACATGGTACAACTGTTCCATCAACTAATACACCAATTTGATCCCTTAAACCATAGCAGAATACATTTTCATCGATGATATCATTACCCATGTCTGGCCATTGGAACTTTTCTGCCATATTCAAATAAATTTTATCGCGCAGTTTAATATTATGTGTTTCCTGAAGTCTTTCACTTAAAGAAAAATCTAAATTTAATTTTTCCTCAAGCAAATTTAATATATCAATATTCAGTGAGTTACTTGCTCTTAACTCCTCACTATCCATATTCCAAAGCCTAATTGCACAAATCATATCACTTTTTTCATTCGCTTCATTAATGAAATTCGTAATATTTTCAACGTAATCGTGCAAATCCTTCGTTAAATCATTCGCCTCAAAACTATGAAGTGAAAAATTGATTTGTCTTAAACCTTTGGATTCAATTAATAAATCCTTTACTTTATTAATTAGTGTACCATTCGTTGTTATGTTAACCTTCAATCCATTTTCATGACTAATGTCCAAAAATCTACCGAGCTTTGTATTTAAGAACGGCTCACCCATCAAATGAAAATATATATGATCTGTATACGGTTTAACTGATTTTATAACGTGCGTAAATGCTTTTTCATCCAAAAACTTCAATGGTCTTTCCAACGTAGGACTCGGACAAAAATTACATTTCAAATTACAAATGTTTGTAATTTCTACATAAACTTTCTTAAATTTTCGCATTCTACTCTCCTATTTACATTTATCTATATCCCTATATCTCGTTCAAAAACAACTCTAATCCTATCATACAATAATTTTTAAGATATTAATATTTCAACACTCTGTTCAATTTTTTCCAACCGAACAGAATTGTAATCATTCTAAAACTTCATGAAACTGTTTAAATTTCACAATAATAACTTCAGTTAATAAAAAATTATTTTATTATAATTAAATCAAGCAATCGAATAGCATAGGGGAAATGGTTTTATCTTCTTTTCTACGTATTTTTTTGTAGAAAGGAGGTGCTGCCAATGCAACACTTGAAATACATACACTACTCTTTATCGCAATGACCTTTATCGTTGCATTGATTTAATTAGTAGTTAGTATTATTAATGCAACAAAAAAGAAATAGCCCCTATGCATCAGATGGCATGGGCTACTTCTTAGTACAACTTTAATAGATAAAACCATTTCAACTTATTTAGTTGCCTAGAACGAGTGTTACAACACTCGTTCTTTTTTAATATATATTTATATATTTATTATAGCATATGAATCATTAGATATACTTTGATGGCTTGAATATTTTGTTAAATATACTAAACTTTTCATAATGAAATTTGTCCTTTGCACGATCCAAGTAGTCAGTATTATTAATGCAACAAAATAGAAATAGCCCCTATGCTTTTGCTCGCATGGGCTACTTTCTTGAAAAACTTCATAGATAAAACCATGTCGGCTAGTTTAATTGACTAGAACGAGTGTAACAGCACTCGTTCTTTTTGTATTCTTATCATTAAAACGGATTAATTCAAAATAGAAACATTTGATAGAAGAAATCATAGTATTTCAAGATAATTTTTTATGATTTTAGAATTAATAATATCATTTAGACCTACAAACACTCAATATTCTTCTTTTTTATATCAGATATCCCCCTAAAAAATAGTATCTAAAAAAAAACACTTTTTCTTAATATCGGGATTTATGGATTTATTTTCCTTGTTATCGTTATTTTAGAGGCAAATAAATTGTAAAGAAAAGAGGAATAAGAAATGGTTTTTTTATCAAAAAGGAAAAATATATTTGTAATTATGTTTTCTTTGCTAATTTTTTTAGGATTTAATACATCTATAGCTAAAGCTGCAACCTTAGTCGATGATTCTGGTTTTAATTTACAAACCGGTATGACTAGTGCTACTACTAGTAGAGTTACTTTAAAATCAGGACAATCATTAAAAATTGAAGTTTACATGTACGCTAACAGTCCTAAAAAAGCTTTAAAATATAAGATATTTAGAAATGGTGTTGAATTGTTCTCTGGCTCTATAAACGGCACTACCCAAAGATACATTGAAAAAAGTTTTTCCCCTTCAAGTGCAGAATACTCTTTAAGAGTATATTCTGCCGATAAAAAACAATCAGCATATGGTGGTATCCAAGTATATAAATAAAAAATTGAAAAGGTGAAAGAATGAAAAAAGGAAAAAACGATTCATTTGAATTATTGAAAACAATGATAGCCTCAGTTGGAATAGCTTTGTTAATAAGAATTTTTTTATTTACACCAGTTGTAGTTGATGGGGAATCAATGATGCCTACATTAAAGAATGATGAGCGAATGGTTGTAAATAAAATTAATTATAATTTAAGTTCTCCCAAAAGATTTGATGTGATTGTTTTTCATGCATCTGAAACAAAAGATTATGTTAAACGCATCATTGGACTGCCTGGAGATAAAGTAGAATATAAAAATGACAAATTATATATAAATGGTAGAGTTTATAACGAGCCGTATTTAGACCATTATAAAAGTAAATTAACAGATGGGGACTTACTTACATACGATTTTAAGTTAGAAGAAATTCCTCCTAATTATAGTAAGACTGTACCAAAAGGACATTATTTTGTATTAGGTGATAATAGGAGAAATAGTCTGGATAGCAGAATTATTGGTAGTATTCCGAAGGGTAAAATTATAGGAAAAGTTAGCTTAGTATATTGGCCTGTTAAAGATATAACTTATTCTTTTTAGGAATTACAAAAGAGATTAACTACTGTTAATTTCTCTTATTTTTTATTTAATCTGGTTATAGGTAAGTAATCTGTTTTGGCTTTACTTTAATCCATCCATGAAAATGATAACCCATTCCACCTCTTTATTGACCGACTAAATATCTTTTTATATTCCAGATCAAAAAAATATATCTTTAACTTTTCCAGTTTTTTTAAATCTTTTATTAACGATTATCATATATGTGAATTTATAATATTTGACAATTCCAATCTATTTTATCAGCATATATCCGACAATTTTCCATATTTCCCGAGAAATTTCCTTCCCAAGTTTTGACAAATTCAAAGGTTTTTTAAATAAAATTTGTTGACAGTTGTTTGTAATCTGTAATATTATTTGTTCATCGCAAAACAAACTAGTTTGAATTTATAAAGACTGCAGTATTGAACATATTTGAAAATTTAATTTTAAAAGCAATGATGAGAAATAGTAAAAATATTAAGTTCTTAAACAGAGAGTTCCCGGTTGGTGCGAGGGGCGTAAGACAATATTTTGAACACATCTCTGAGCTGAGCACCGAACCCTTTTTGGTAGTAGACTGTTTCCGGATTCCCTGCACCCGTTATCGTGCTAGAGTATAGCTTAATTGCTGCACTTGAAGAGGTTGGTATCGTGAGGTATCAATAAATAGAGGTGGAACCACGTGAGTAATACTCCCGTCCTCTAGCTATTTCATATAGCTAGAGGTCGGGAGTTTTTTGTTTTTCAAGAATATTTTAAGGGAGAGAGTAAAATGAATAAAAAATTAATGTCAGCAATTATCATTTGTATGATTTCAATATTAGTTGTAACTGGTTGTGGAAAAGAAAAACGAAATGCAAACGAAGTTGTCGTTGGATTAGATGATACTTTTGTACCGATGGGTTTTAAAGATGATAAAGGTAAAGTTGTAGGTTTTGATATTGATTTAGCAAAAGAAGTATTTAAACGTGAAAATATGAAAGTAACTTTCCAGCCAATTGATTGGTCAATGAAAGAAACTGAATTAAAATCAGGAAATATTGATGCAATTTGGAACGGCTATTCAATTACAGATGAACGTAAGAAAAAAGTTAATTTCTCTGATGCATATTTAAAAAATAGACAAGTTATTATCACCCTAGCAGATTCGAATATAAAAACAAAAGCAGATTTAAAAGGTAAAAATGTTGGAATTCAAGAAGGATCAAGTTCTTTAGATGCAGTTAATAAAGATAAAAAATTAGTAAAATCGTTTAACGGTAGTAAACCTGTATTATATGAAAATAACAACCAGGCTTTAATGGACTTAGAATCAAAACGTGTTGATGTGGTTGTAGCAGATGAAACTTTAGCTAGATACTACACGAACAAAAGAGGCCAAGACAAATACAAAATTTTAGAAGATAACTTTGGTGAAGAAGAGTATGGCGTTGGCGTTAGAAAAGATGATACTGCTTTAGTTAAAAAAATTAACAAACAAATTCGTGCTATGAAAAAAGATGGTACTTACGACAAAATTTATAAAAAATGGTTCGGTACATTGAAATAAAAAGGAGCTTACGATCATGGATCAAATTACATCTTTATTACCTTCCATGCTTGATGGATTAAAAGTAACGCTAGAGGTTTTCTTAATTACTCTAGCGTTAGCAATTCCATTTGGAATCATCATTGCACTTGGAAGACTTTCGAATATAACAGCAATCAAATCAATTATTAGTTCTTATATTTTATTAATGCGTGGTACACCTCTACTTTTACAATTAATCTTTATCTTTTTTGGTTTACCACTAGTTGGAATTGTATTTGACCGTTTTACAACAGTTATTATCGCATTTGCACTTAATTATGCCGCTTATTTTGGAGAAATATTCAGAGCCGGTATTCAATCAGTTGATAAAGGTCAATATGAAGCAGCAGAAGTTTTAGGCTTGAGTCGCAGTCAAACTTTTAAAAGAATTATTCTGCCTCAAATGACTAAAAAAGTTTTACCTCCTGTTTCAAACGAAGTAATTACTCTAATAAAAGATTCAGCTCTTGTATATGTAGTTGGACTTGATGATATGCTTCGAGTAGCTAAAATCGCCTCTAATACAAGTGCATCACTACTGCCACTTGTTTTCGTTGGTATTATTTATCTACTACTAACAGCAATCTTAACGAATTTATTTAAACGATTAGAAAATCGATATTCATATTATAAATAAGGAGACACTAAACATGTTAAAAGTAAATAACTTAACAAAACAGTTTAATAAACAAACCGTATTAAATGAAGTCTCTTTTGAAGTTAATAAAGGAGAAATCGTTACGCTACTAGGACAATCTGGAGCAGGTAAAACGACAATACTTCGTTGTATTAATGGTTTAGAAAGCTTCGATAGTGGATCAATTGAAATAAGTGGCCAAATAATAAAATCTAAGAAAGATCTTTTAAAAGTAAGGAAAAACGTTGGCCTCGTTTTTCAAAACTATAATTTATTCCCACATAAAACAGTCATTGAAAATATTATTGAAGCCCCTACTCTTGTACTAGGTATGAATAAAGAAGAAGCTACAAAAAGAGCAATGGATTTATTAAAACAAGTTGGTCTTAGTGACAAAGCAAATTCATTACCAGACGAGTTATCAGGTGGCCAACAACAACGTGTGGCTATTGCTAGAGCGTGTGCACTTCAACCAAAAATTCTTTGCTTCGATGAACCTACTTCAGCACTAGATCCTGAACTAACGAACGGAATTGCTGAGATTATGAAGAAATTAGCAAAGGACGGAATGAGTATTTTAGTGATTACCCACGACATGGAATTCGCAAGTAATGTTTCGACTCGCACCCTACTTGTAAACGAAGGAAAAGTTTTAGAAAGTGCATAAATGTAGCGGAAACCAAATTATATTGATTAGACTCACTGATTTCTCAAAAAAAACTAAATAATATGAACGGAATTTAATATAAAATCGACTCATTTTAGGTGAATTTAGCATGTTAATTGCAAATTCACCTTTTTTATTTGCAGTTATGACATTGCAGTTTTACTTTATTTAATAGTTTTGCCTTCTTTATTTGTAGCTCAATGAGTTAATTTGCAGTTCTGCCCTATTTAATTGCAGATTCATCCATTTTATTTACAGCCTTCATCCTCATCCTTATTTCCATTTCAGCTTACTTAACTAGTCTCCAAAATATTTCAACATCAAAAAAAGACGCCTCAATATCGATAGGCGCCTCTCTCTATTCATTATTTAATGAAAAAATTTACTAATAAAAGATAATCCCATAATAAAAGCTACAATAAAGCATAGAAGCACAAGTCGCTTTTCATGTTTATTAGAAGAGTGCATTTCATCTCCCCCACTTTACTTTTTGCCTTGAACATACTCAGCATCAAATAAAAATAGTTTAAATAAGAACAATAACGATGGAACTAGCAGTAGTAACCCTAATACAAATACAGTTACTAGCATCGTACCGGATGTTTGATTAGTGTATCCATTGTATATCGTAATATATGGATCTAATATATATGGTAAGTGTGCTGCCCCATAGCCGAAAAAAGCGAAGAAAAATTGGAGCATAACAAATATAAATGCTGTTCCGTAATTTCGTTTTATTAAAATTAATAATGATGCTATTAAAAAACAGATTAATGATAATAAAAACATCCACCAATAATGATTAACTATATTTTCATAAAATCTAACATTATTATCTCTTAATCCAACAAATATAAGAAAGCTTGAAAGGATCGTTGGAACGGTCCAAAATAAAGCATATTGTCTTAATATTGCTAACGCACTTTCATCTTTTGCTTTACTTGCGTAATAGGTTAAAAATGTTGCGCTTATATATAAGACTGAAATGATTGCAATGATTACAACACTCCAGGAGTATATACTTGTTAAAAGATTTTTAGCTAAAAATTGAACGACTCCATTTTTTTCAACTATATACCCTCCTCCAGAAATGGTCAGAACAGTACAAAGTGAAGCTGGAATCAATAGGCCAGTCGCTCCATATAGGAATAAATAAACTTTGTTTTCCTTGGATCCATAATTAGAAAAGGCATAAAATGAGCCTCTAATTGCCAATAGGACTAGCGAAATACTTCCAGGAATTAATAGGGCAGTTCCATAGTAAAATGCAACACTTGGAAAGAAACCTATAATGCCAACAAAGAAAAATACAAAAAATACATTCGTTATCTCCCAAACAGGTGATAAATATCTACTAATCAAATTATTTATTAAGTGATCCTTTTTCGTTACTTTTCCATAATAAGCAAAGAATCCAGCACCGAAGTCAATTGATGCAATAATGATATATCCATATAGAAATATCCATAAAACGATTATTCCTAATAACTCAATATTCAATGTTCACCCTCCTATTCATTGGCTTTGTCTTTAACATCCAGTATTACTCTTTCAAGCTACAACATTTAAATATTCGTAACTTACCGAGAGTTTTTAATTGAATTTTAAACAGAGCCTATTTTTTTAAACGATATTGAAGTTCATCTTCGGGTGGATTATGAATGAACATTTTTCGAATAACGATTGTACAAAAGACTCCTAAAAAAACATACAATACAAAAAATAACCAAAACATACCGCCTAGTCCTTTAGCAGTTGTGGCTCCCTCTGAAACCTTCATATAGCCTCTTAATATCCATGGTTGGCGGCCAATTTCGGCAATCATCCATCCAAGTTCAATATTGATCATCGCTAAGGGGCCAGTCAGCGCTAGTCCACGTAAAAGCCATTTATTATGCATCCAATTTTTCTTCCTAATAGAAAACACAACAAATAGGAAAGTCATCGATATAATTAAACCTACAAAAGTCATCTTAATATCAAATAAATAATGTATAAACAAAGGTGGCGTCTCATCTTTTGGAAATTCATTTAATCCAGTTACTGGTGCATTAAAATCTGAGAAAGATAAAAAGCTTAGCAGTTTAGGAATTCGAATTTCATATTTTACTTCATGTGTTTTATCATCTAGTGTTCCGAATAAGACAAAATCTGCCCCTCTTTCTGTCTCAAAATGCCATTCAATTGCGGCTAGTTTTTCTGGTTGATATCTAGCAAGAAATTTTGCTGAAACATCTCCTGTGACACCTGTTAAAACGGCAAAAATTAAACCTAGTGTTGCTGCTAATCGAAGCCCTTTTCGTGTGTATTCCGTATTCTTTCCTCTTAATAATTGAATAGCGGCGATCGAGGTTAAGATAAGAGCGGATGCAACATATGCAGTAACTATTACATGTAAAGTTTTAGAAGGAGCAGCTGGATTAAACATTGCGGCAATTGGATCAACCGTTTTAATTACGCCATTTTTGAGCGTAAAACCTTGTGGAGTATTCATAAACGCATTTACTGTAGTGATGAAAAATGCCGACAAAGTTGAACCTAATATCACAGGTAAAATGATCAACCAATGATAAATAGGTTTTTTAAATCGATCCCAAGTGTATAAATAAATCCCTAGGAATATCGCTTCAAAAAAGAAAGCGAATGTTTCCATAAACAATGGAAAACTAATTGCTTGCCCCGCGATTCTCATAAAGCTCGGCCATAATAATGATAGTTGTAGACCAATACATGTTCCAGTTACAACTCCAACTGCAACGGTAATGGTGTAACCTCTAGCCCACCTTCTTGCCATTAACGTGTAATGTGAATCCTTTTTTAAGATTCCTAACCCTTCTGCAATTGCGATCATTAAGGGCATGCCTACGCCAATTGTTGCAAAAATAATGTGAAATATTAGTGTCATACTTGTTAGTAATCTACTGAGTGTGACATTATCCAACTCCATCCGCAAATCCCCCCTATAATGTAATATCTTATTGTCCAATGGATTTAATTATTCTAATCAAATGACCGATAATGTTACGATTTTATGAACACAATTAGTAAAATTGCATTTTAATTTGTATCTATAAAAGTATGTTCCTATAACACCAAAGGTATACGATATTTCTAAAGGGAAAACAAATAACCACAAGGAATTCCCTTGTGGTTTCAGACTGCCCGCCAAACGCTCGCTTTCTTCGTTACTTCGCCTGCCTGCGCGGTGCTCATTACCTTCTAAGGTAACTCCTTTCCTCACCAGGCTTCGCGCCTCGAAAGACAAGCGCTAGCAATCAGTCTGAAAATCAAGTTTTTAGTACTTTGTCTACACACTAAATAATGAATTTCAGATTAATTGACTAAACGGACTATACGTTTCTTTCTCCATGAAAATTTATAATATAAAAAGTTTAATCCAAGTCCAACTATAAAAGCTGCCGGGTATCCGAACCAAATTCCTTTCATTCCGAGACTTGTGTAATGAGATAAAAAATAGGCTACAGGTACTTCAATGCACCATATTACGAATATACTAATAATCGTTGGCCACAGTACTGCTCCACTAGCTCGCATTGTAGACGATAAAATAAATGAATGTCCGAGTATTAAATATCCCCATAACGTAATCATCAATAAACTATTCGCTATTTGTACAGTACTATCATTCGTTAGAAATAAATTTAAAATAGGCTTTGAGAAGAAATAAGTGAGTAATACTACTATGCTACCTAGTACATAGTTAAGTAATAATCCTATTTTAATAACTTGGTTTAATCGATCAACCTGATTTGCTCCAATAGACTGAGCAGCAAAAATTGATACTGCGATTCCAATACAAATTGATGGCATTTGAACATAACTTACTAACTGATTTACTACCCCATAGGATGCAGTAGCATCTGAGCCATACTGATTAACAAAAGTAATAACGGCAATCTCAGAAATCGAAAGAAATATCATGTTAATACTCGTTGGAATACCTAGTTTTAAAACTAATTTTAAAAGTTCAGGGTCCATCCTCAAATAGTTTCTTATTGAAGTATCAAGACGAAGGGGATGATTCGTTTTGTGTAAGTAGATGAATAGAACGATACATGTCAAAAACGTTGAACCTACTGATGCATATGCTGCCCCATATATTCCTAGCTTCGGTATGCCTAGCCAACCAAATACTAATGGTGGTAAAAGTGCAACATTTAAAACTGTACTTATTATAAGAAAATAAAACGGTGTTTTTGAATCCCCAATACCTCTCATTAGAGTTGTATATACCATATAGATAAATAGAACGGGAATCGACCAAAATACAATGGAAGCATAGTGTGTACTTACATGAAGAATATTTTCAGGAATTCCTATTAAACTCAAAATTTTTTCAATAAAAATATTGCCAATTATCGCAAGCGCTACTGAGAGGAAAAGAGTAAAAGTAAGAGTCGATCCAACAATAGCTTTTACTCTATCTTCGAGCTTTGCACCATATGCCTGACCGATTAAAATTGAACTGCCAGAACCAATTCCAATAATAAATGAAACTAAAAAGAAAAATATTGGAAAAAAAGCAGATATTGCTGCTAATGCATTTTCTCCTAACCAATTTCCTACAATCATCATGCTAAAAACCTGGCCTATAGACTGCATAATATTACTTAAAAGTAATGGAATTAGAAACATAATCATTGGACGTAATAAAGTAAATTTTACTTTTTTTTGCTCCTGAGGATTAATCTCAGATGTAATCAAGTCTGATCACCCTTACCAGTGTGATACCCTCTTTCGCCATATGGTTGGAGTTTTTCTAACCATTTTTCCTCAAGCTTTTTTAGATCTCCCTTGATACCTAATGGACTAATGTCTTCTTCCTTTAAAATTTCTAATTCCTCGAATACAAATGACTCTTTTCCATATTCATTCCATTCTTGTTGAAGAGTTTTATTTGTACAAGACCCAGCTTCTAATTCAAATTTCTTTCCATTAATTGTTTTTAAATTTTTAGTACTTACTATGAATAATTTTTGATTTTTTATGTTTTTAATTTGATAAATACCTGCTTGAACTTTCGTTTCCTTATATTGCATTTTTAATTCTTTTTTTCTACTCATTTTTAACAACCTTTCTCTTCTAAGCTTTTATCCAATAACTACTGCCATCTGATTTTCGATCAATAAAGCCATATTCAATTAAGTATCTTCTTAACACGACATAATCAGGATAAATAGCTGTCAGTACTTCATTTATCTCTTTTTCTGTATATTTCTTATTTGGTGAAAAACTTTTAACGATTTCTCTTAAAACAATAAGCTTTTGTTTTTCCTTTAATGGAAATTTTTTTAATGGTCCATCTATGCCTTCAGGAAAGTATTTTTTTAAGGTTTTTTCCATTTCTTCTTCCGTAATGTTATAGCGCTCATCGACCATTTTTGCTGTTTTATGAAGTGGTAAAAAACTTGGCGCATGCTGATCCTTTTCTTTTAAAAGCTCCATCATGACAAGAAATAATTTTGCTTGTCTTTCTTTTTCCTTTAAGACAAAACGATGATTCCTGATTGTAGAAGCGCTACCGATACCAGTTTCCTTTTGAATATCTGTATCACCCTTCCCTTGATAAAAAAGCCGTAAAAGATGGTTTTGATGCTCTGTTAATCCTGTTAGTTTTTTATCCAGTTGGATTAAATAATCAAAAACAGACTCATGACTTTGTTCTATATGAACTTTCATGTATTTTTCGGCTTCATATAAAATGCCTGAATCTTGATAAATAATTCCTTTTTCAATTTTTTTACTACAAAGTAAACAGAAATAATGATTTTCTTCTTCGATATATCCTTGTTTTAATTCTTCTATATCGGCATTCCAAAAAACGTCTAAATTTTCCACTTAACAAACACAACCCTTTTTTGTTTATAATATACCAAACAATTATATTTAATGTTTATTTATTTACAAACATAATATGTTATTGTTTACAAAATGTCAATTTTACTTTTTAATAACAGATGTTTTATACTTTCTTATTTATAAAAAGGATGCCTCAAAAGACCTCTTAAAATGTTGGAACTCTTCATTTATACAAAAAATGCGCCTCAAAGGTACTTTTTTCCTAATGAGACAAATTCACTAAATCTCTCTCCTTTTCTTTTTTATATTGTAGTTTGGATTCAAAAAAAATGTAAATTAACTAAACAGTAAGACCTTAAAGTATTTTATTTTTATCGCATAGTATATTATCTTTAAACCATATCTTGTTAGGAATAAAAAATAAACCTAATGGATTTCATTAGGTTTATTTTTTAAGTTAAGATATAAAAATCATAGTCAAAATAAATGGAATGGTCTATGAAACTTGTATTCACTTATTTCTTTCTATGAATTTGATATTGTATTTATCAAAACTTATAACTAGTCGTTCCATCAAAAATCGGTTTAACGCTTTTAGTATAAGATTCTTTGTTGGTCCAAACTTTTATATTGGTCTTTAATTTAAAATCTTCATACCATCTTGTTACTTTGTAATAATGACCAGCATATGGTTTAGGGAATCCTTTAGTTGAACTTGTTACACTTCTTAAATCAGATATTTTTTTATACCCTTCCCAAGCTGTAACAACTACAACTTTTGCAACTTTTCCACCAGGTGTTGCCAACGTAACAACAACATCAGCCCCAACATCATTAAGGATATAACTTGCTGCAGCTTCTTTTTTTGTGACGGTATGATATGTCACTTTTTTTGAAGTTGGTGCATTAAATACACTTTTTACTAGTTTTTCATCAGGGTAACGACCACTTAAATACAAACAGATATTTTCTCTACCAATTAAATTTACTTTTGGTTTTGGAACTGTAAGAGTATATGTACCTTTTTTATTTTTAGTTTTTACTTTTTGTGAATCACTCTGCCTGTAATTAGAAGGATACTCATATCCAATAGAAATACCCGCTGCACTTGTATCAAGAGTTCTTAAGACAGTATATTTTACTTTTACTGTACCATCTGAATTCTTGGTAGCAGAATTCACCTTCACGAAACTTCCTACTACTTCCCCAGAACTTGCAAACACACTATGAGTTACCATAGTTGACATGATGAAAACATTAATTAAAATTATATTTAACATACTTTTCCAATTTTTCTTAACCATGTAGTTCTCCTTACTTAAATAGAAATATTCTTTTTTCCCTTGAAAGGGTGGTGAAACAAATGAAATTAGGAAATATTGTTTTAATTCTTGGTTTTATAGTCTTACTTCTTGCGGGTGGCTATCGTCTAGGGTATTTCTCCAAAGAAGTGTACATTACATTAGATGTACTCTCAGGTGTTTTAATCGTTGCTGGAGTGATATTACGGCAGTCCAATCGTTCTAAACAGAGTAAGATTTGTAAAAACTAAAAATGGAGCATTTTATATGCTCTTTTTTTATTTCCAAATTTTCCCTCCTTCGTTTTTATTATAATCGTTTAATTTTTCACTTCACCCATTATCATTCGACAATGTTTTTAATGGTGGTGCATTTTAAGTAGAAAAATCTCGATATTTAGTGAAAAATGTACGAAATAAACAGCATCTTTTATTTAAAAAGATGCTGTTACGTTTTTTTAAAATGAATTTTTTCTAATGATTATTTTAAAGCATCATATTTAACTAAATATACTTTTTCACGCATGTTTATTTTCGCCCATTTTTTATTAAAAAACTGAAGGAACGCCCCTTTATTGGACATTCCTTTTCGCACTAGTCATTCGATTGTTTTTTTTAAATTCTCACCTTGAAGTTCTTCCCTTTTCTTATGGTTAGATAATTCAACTTCACGTATGATATCTTCAACAGTTGGGTCTGCTCGAAAATAGGGTGCGAATGCTGCATGTACCACTTAGTTGATATCTTTACTTCCGAAATTTTCTTTCCCTAAATTTAAGACAGATTCCTTTTTTTCATAGAGTACTCCTTAACAAGCACATATTGATAAACTTATTTTTCCGTTTACCAGTTTTTTATTCTGTAAGTGGAATTTGAAGACAAAATATATAATCATTCATTCTACTATTTTATTATTTATTTTGTTGTTATCACTAAAAAAGACTCAACCATTGATTGAGTCCCATAAAAATATTTACTTATGTTTTATTTTATAAATTTTAGATTTTTTTACATTTTTATTTGTTTTATCAATTATTTGGAAATACGTTCATTCCTTCACCATTTATCTTTATCTTCAAATTCAAATGTATAAAACTTATTACCTTTACCTGGTAATACATGAGTGTACCTTGCAAAATCTTCAGCAATTTTTTTGTGATTTTCATCAAGGATAACCATACTACGATTCTTATCAGTATATAATGCTTCATTCTCTAATTTTGAATCAATTTCCTCTTCATACCATTTGTTATCTTTTACCTGGAATTGGAACCATGGTGACGTCATTCCAATCTATTAAAAATTATTAAATGGTACTTTCTATACTTTTCAACCTAATTCTCTTGTTCCAAAGGGACTAATTTCAAATCTTCAATTGACAATTTCTTACAGTACTTTACAATTAAATTGTAAGGCAAATTTAATATTCGACATATTTTAATGTATTTAAAAAACCTGTTCTTAATAGGGAAAATCTTTACATATTATTTTCCTTATAGACTAATATATTTAAAGAAAAACAGTAGAAATACATATGACAAAAGATATAGGTCAGCCTTTACTGTCTTTGAATAAACGAAAATTAATGATTTCTTTACAAGATAGGAGGAAGTTATGTCAATTTACAATGAAAAACTTATTGATCTTTTATCAATCGAACAAAAATTCGATAAATCCTTTTTGCATATAAAACTATTTTTTAATCAAGAATTAGAACTTCATTGGGAAATTGACAACGAAACGGCCAATCTTATGAAATCAAAAATTATTTTTGATGATAACTATAAGTTTAGCCTTTCTTTATGTAGTACTTGGGATGAGGATAAAAATAAGTTTACTAGTTTTGTAACTAAATCAAACAATAATGAGAGTGAAGAAATTTACTTTTCTTGTTCAGAAGAGTTTCATCTTCAACTTCACTCCATAAAAAATATGAAGGATCTTAGGATTTTAATTGATCTACCTTATTTATCAATTAGTCGATCCAGTTCTAAAAAAGAAACGAGTAAATCGAAACGTTATAAACTTTATGGTTGGCTTACTGTTGCTGCTATTAGTATACTATCCATTAGTTTAATAGCTTATAAGAGTCAAACTTGTAAATCAGAATCTTTATTTTGCGGAAAAAAACCAGCAAAAGCTGAAAGTGTTTCAAAGGCACAAAATGTAAAATCTCCAGAAAAACCAACTAAAACAAATCAGGATAAACAAGATCCAAAGAAAACTAATATTAAAAACGTATCTCTACCAAATTCACACACAAATGAGCCTGATGTTAGATATGCAATAAAGCAAGAACCAATCAATAAACCTGTCCAATCAATTTATCCGACTGTAAAATTAAACAATGTAGTTAACTATAGTATCCCGCAAGGTAGCGTTGCCCTTACTTTTGATGATGGTCCCTCGAAATATTCAAAGGAAATTGTAAATGTATTAAAAAAATACAAAGTAGGCGGTACTTTTTTCTATATCGGAGATAACGTTCAAAGATATCCTGATTTTGTACAATACGCATATTCTAACGGTTACTCGGTTGGAAGCCACTCCATGCACCACAATGACTACTTAAAACTATCTTATAAGAATCAAGAAGATGATCTGGTTAGAACAAGTAACTTAATAACAAATATTACAAAGCAAGACACGACTCTCTTCAGACCACCATATGGTGCAAAAAACCAAGCGACTGTTGAATTAATGCAAAAGCATCAATTTAAAATGGTTTTATGGGATAAAGATACTGAAGACTGGAAGAACCGCAATACAAATACAATTATAAATTACGTTAAAAACCACACTGAATCTGGAAGTATTATTCTACTTCACGAAACTAAACCTTCTTTAGATGCTTTACCACAAATTATTGAATACCTTCAATCAAAAAATTTAAAAATAGTTAGTTTAAATTAATAAAGTAGTCGCTATTAGCTTAGCGACTACTTATTTATTCAAACGTTTGTTTAAACTTTAAAATCCTTTCCTACTTCAATGACTTGTAAATCAAGTGTATTAAATCCATATGCTAACACTGATTTTAATGCCTCTTGCATAATTCCTTTTCCTTGAGCTCTGGTAAAAGTTCATATTCAACTTCCCCTTTTGATTGCTCGATTGAAAACTTCTCACAAGCAAATTGTACCAATTGACTATCGTGTACTTTAATCATATATCATAGAACGACTACAAAGAGCAGGTTTCTAGATTCTTGCTTTTTTTTCGTTCTTTTTATACTGTTAAAAGCCGGTTGATTCGATCTGACGTACGCTATGGCTTTTATTTTTAATTAACCGTCTATAGTTTGTTTACGAATAAGTATGTCATCTGTATACTACTAATTTAGGCCGAAATTCCATTAAACTATTAGGTTGATTTTTAGTAAAAATTTCCTTAAATATTTTTTACTTTTTATAAAACTTTTTCGAATCGGTATACGTCTTTTATAATGTGTACCTTCTTAGATACGTATCTCAAAAAAGGAGCTCTTTAAATGAAGGGGAAATCTAACTTAGAAAAGGAACTTGTAGATTTTATTATTAATAATAAAGACGATTTTTACCGGTTAGCTTATAGCTACGTTAAAAATTCAGAAGATGCGGTGGATATATTACAAGATTCTATTCATAAAGCCATTTCCTCAAAAGATAAAATAAAAAATGAACAATCTTTAAAAAGTTGGTTTTATAGAATTGTAGTAAATACATCATTAGATTTTTTAAGAAAACAAAAAAAAGTAACTGTAATGGATGAAGAAACGATTGAGTTATATTCTTCAGGACAGGATGATAATTATACAGATATTGATTTAGAAAGATCATTAGAATCTTTACCAACTAAATATCGGGCTGTAATTGTCCTCAGGTATTTCGAAGACTTAAAGATTGAAGAAGTTGCTGAAATTTTACAGGAGAGTCCAAATACAATAAAAACTCGTTTATATAAAGCTTTAGAAATACTCCGGATTAAAATGAAATGAATTTATTTTTGGGAGGCCAATTAGTTGGATAAAAAATTAGAAAAATTAAGATCGGACTATAAAAATGTCCCTATCCCTGATAATTTGGACATTATTGTTAAAAAAGCAATTAAACGTTCTATACAAAAAAGATTCCCTCTAAAGTCAATTACAGGTTTTTTTACTGCTGCACTATTTGTTTTATCAATTAATACTAGTTCGACTTTTGCAAAGACATTATCGAATGTTCCAATACTTGGAGATGTAGTTAATGTATTAACTTTTACTGAATATACTGTAGACGAGCCAACTTATAAGGCTAATTTAAAAGTCCCAGCAGTTAAAAATTTAAAAAATAAAGATTTAGAGCAAAGCTTGAACAAAAAATACTTAAAAGAAAATAAGAAGCTCTATGATCAATTTATGAAAGAAACGGAATCTGTCAAAAAAGATTCTGGTGCACACTTAGGAATTGATAGTGGTTATGAAGTTAAAACAGATAATGAGGACATATTGTCGATTGAAAGATATGTTGTTAATACTGCTGCTTCCTCCTCAACAACTATGAAATTTGACACAATTGACAAGAAAAAGGAAATTTTATTGTCATTACCTATTCTTTTTAAAGATAAATCATATGTAAAAATAATTAGTGAAAACATTAAAGAACAAATGAAAGAGCAGATGAAAAAAGATGAAAGTAAGGTATACTGGATACCGGAGGCAAATCTTGACTATTCAATTGATCCTTTCGTAACCATTAAAGACAATCAAAATTTTTATATAAATAAAGATCATAAGCTTGTTATTTCATTTGATAAATATGAAGTTGCCCCAGGTTATATGGGTGTTGTTGAATTCACGATTCCAACTGATGTTCTTTCAAATGTTTTAGTTGGACATCATTATATTAGATAACTCTTAAACAAACGAATAAAGGAGCCGCTCTTAATCCATTAGGTTTGGCTCTCTTTAAAGAAAAAAATACATTAAAGAAAAAGCCAAATATATATAAAGAAGGCTGATATAAATAGTTAAATTAGGGGAAGGGGAAATTAGTAATGAACTTCGCGGTTCAGACAGTTAAGAAATTAAATTTTATAAGAGCTCAACATTTTTTCGAAAAAGAAATGGTTTATGAGGTGTTTAAACAAAGAGGTTCTGCTTATGTCTAATACTAATAAACCGTTTCGTTATATGGCTGGATTAGACGGGCTTAGAGCATTAGCAGTTTTATCGGTCATTGCATATCACTTAAATTTTTCTTGGGCTTCTGGTGGGTTCCTAGGAGTAACAGTATTCTTTGTACTCTCAGGGTATTTGATTACTGATTTATTAATTGCCGAGTGGAGTACAAATAAAAGGATCGACTTAAAAAGTTTTTGGTACCGCCGCGCTAAAAGACTTTTACCAGGAATGTTCACCTTACTACTAATCGTCATTGCATTTGTTTCATTATTCAACTCATCAATGATCGGAAATCTAAAACAAGATTCAGTAGCTGCAATATTTTATTACAGTAACTGGTGGTATATTTTCCATCATCTTTCGTATTTTGAGTCTTTTGCAAATCCATCAATCTTAAATCATTTTTGGTCGTTAGCAGTTGAAGAGCAATTTTATATTATTTGGCCAATCCTTACATTATTAGGATTAAAATATATTAAAAATAAAGATCGCCTATTTTTGTATACATTAATTGGTGCAATCGTTTCTGCATTACTGATGGCTATATTATTCCATCCGGGTAGTGATCCTAGTAGGGTCTATTACGGTACTGATACGAGAGCTTTTTCATTATTAATAGGAGCTTCCTTAGCATTAGTATGGCCTAGCCGAAAACTTACAAATAACGTTACAACCTCTGGAAAGATTTTAATTGATCTAATTGGGATTACTGGTTTACTTATTTTTCTACTTATGGTCGGTAAAACAAATCAATATGATAGTTTCCTTTATCGCGGAGGAATGTTCCTATTGTCTATTTCTGCTGCAATGTTAATCGCAGCACTCGCTCACCCTACAAGTAAGATTGGTATATTCCTATCAATGAAACCATTGAAATGGATTGGATTACGTTCATATGGAGTCTATTTATGGCAGTATCCTGTAATTATTTTACTTTCCCCTAAGGTTAACACTGGCGATATTTCACTTTTTAGAGCAATTTGTCAAATTACTTTAATTTTTGTTCTTGCAGCACTATCCTATCACTATATTGAAGACCCAATTAGGAAAGGTAAACTAGGTATACTTTGGAAGAACTTCCTCGCAGGGAATATAAATTTAAAAGAATTCTTTCATAAACATATTGTAATTATTAGTACGTTTATTTTACTATCTGGTATCGCAAGCTTTGGACTATCTGTTCTCCCTGATGCGAAAGGTGTAAAAGCAAGCTCACAAATTGAATCGGTTCAATCCGTATCAAAGCAATCATCTGAAACTGTTGTTGAAAATGATACGAAAAAACCTCCTTCAACAGCTATAGTTGATCACGATAAACAGGTAACTAAGCCAATTCAGCAAAAAGATGACGAAAAAAATGTAAATAATGAAGAAAAAAACGCAAATAAAGATGAAAAGCCAGTTACTGACAATACGAATAAGCAAAATAATAATGGTCAAACATCTGAAGTTACTAAACCAGGTCAAAATAACAATCAAACTCCAGATACTACTACTAACAATAAACCTGCTGAAACAAATAAGCCGGTTGTTTCAAACAATAGTGTGTTTATCATAGGAGATTCTATCGTTATTAATTCGATTCCTGAACTCAAAAAAACATATTCATCTCTTTCAGTAAATGCCAAAATAGGAAGACAATTTACCGAAGCATCTCCAATTATTCAACAAGCAAAAAATACAAATTCGCTTGGTAATATTGTTGTCATAGAGCTAGGTACAAACGGTCCGTTTACCGTTAAACAAATGTCTTCTCTTATAGATTTAATTGGAAAAGATCGAAAAATTTTATTTGTTAACACACGTGTACCAAGACCTTGGGAATCGATTGTTAATAAAACTTTAAGGGAAGTTTCAAGTAAATATTCAAATACTAGAGTTGTAGACTGGCATAGTGCTAGCGCAAATCATAATTCCTATTTTTCTCCAGATGGTGTTCATTTAAAACCAAATGGTGCAAAAGTATTTGCCTCATTACTAACAAATGCCATTGAATCTTGGAAGTAACACCGATTGAATTAGATACATGGTAAAAGACCGCAAGTTAAAATTGAAGTGCACCCCAAATGTAAGGGGTGCATTTTTTTATGATTAAATTTACTATGGTTTCATCATAATGTTTATCTAAACTCTTTAAAACGAGAGAAAAGCCACAAGGTAAATTCTCCTGTGGCTTATTATCGCAAAATCACCTAATCTTGCAATCTAGTTAAATTTCTTTTTCAATTCTTCTAATGTTAATTTACCTGTTTTTTCAACTGGTTTTATAGATGTAGGGAAAAATGGATTTGTTGTCATAAAGTTCTTTTCAACATAATTGAAGTCCTTTCTATCAACTACTCCATCTTTATTTAGATCTTCCTTCAACATATCGCCAGTTTCCTGAGCTTTATTTGCAATAAGCTTTGCATCATAAATATCGATTACATTATCTCCATTAATGTCTCCTGCCGCTGCAGTATCAGTATAAGCGATATAGTCTATACCTTGGATTTTTCCATCTATTAATTTTCCTAATTTAATTTTTCTACTATATTCATAGTGTCCTGGAATGTTAACTACGAGTGTATAATCATCTTCAGTTGCCGGAATATCAAAGATCGTCATATAACCATTTTCGGAAATATCCGCTTTATATTGTTTACCGTTTTTATCTACAACATATGCTTTTACACCTAACTTCGAATAATCTAAATCGTAGTTATAAAAGTTAACTGCCTCACCGTGGAAATACCCTTCTACCACTGAATGGTGGGCGATGAATTTAAAGCGATTAGCATATGTCGGTAACGTAACCTTATTCCCTTCATTTGTTTGATATGTTGACTCTTGATAATAGAAGCCACTCTCCCTCATATAATTAAGGTCACTCACAACTTTGAAATTAATATCCAACAAATCAATATTGCCATTAATTTTCACTGGTAAATTTGTCTTTTTATCCTTAATATCAATTGAAAGTGTTGTATTACTTGACCAGGTATCCTCTATTACTTGTGGTTTTCCAATGCGAATACTCCAATTATTTTTCTTTATTAACTCATCTAATTGTCCCGATTGTTTTACACTCATAACTTTGTAATAGTTTGGAATATTTATTGTCGCGTTGGCGCTTGTTAAATCTTTTGCGTTGTGGACCGTAAATGTACTTGTAAACTCTGAACCAAGTGTCACTTCTTTAGATTTTGTATTAATCGTTGAATATCGATCACCTTTATTCATAATTGTAAAGTCTGGGAAAATTGGATTTCCCGCTGATGCATAATCATAAGTATAGATTGCTATGTTCGTAGGGTAATTTGCATACTCTTCTGGTAATACACCAAATTTGAAGTCTCCATTTTTAGTTGGGAAAAATTGTGCTGTCGGCCATGAGGAATCTTGATATGCATAAACTGAATTTGCTTCCTGCGTTAAATCATGTCCTTTACTCTTTAAATAATCAATCGTATCGTCGTATACATTCCCGTGAACCCAGAAAGCTTTGTAATCTTTACCATCCATTGGGTTCGTTTCGGTTGTTAAATCTGCATCAGAAATTTCATTAATACCTGTCTTTTTATCAAATACTACTTTCGGAGGTGTATTATCAATTACCATATCATTGTCTACTTTATAGGTTTTTCCATCTGCATCTGTACCAATATAAGAAACAATATATTTGCCCTCATCTAATGATTCATACTCTAGAGATAGTGGCTTATTTGGGTCACCAGTAAATAATTTTACATCACCTGAAAAGCCGTACATAATTAAGTAGTCTGTATCAACATTTGCACCATCTAAATCGAAAGTACCATACAGACCAATCGGTTTACCAGATAGATCGCTAACAACGACATCGATTTTTTTCATTTCACTATTTAATCTTATTGTAACTGGTGTAAAAGGTAGTATATCAGGATGGAAGTTACTTAAGTCATTTGTAATGGCATTTTTAAAGAAATCAACCTTTGCAAAGCCACTTGTCGTGTATCTCACGTGGAATGGAATTTGGTACTCCTGTGTTTTTGATTCATTTTCTACATAAATATATCCTTCATAAATGCCTAACTCAGCAGTTTTTGGTATTGTTACTTTGGCTTCTAGATTGACACTTTTATTTCCATCAACTGATACTTTAGAAGGCAATTCGAGTTTTACTCCATTTTTACTAGCATCCTTTGAAACATCATTGCTCCTTAAAAATTCTACTCTTGTTTGATATGTTTCAACATTTTTACTTAAATTTTTAATACTAATTGATGTTGTTCGATTTTGTTCCTCGCTTGTTTGTGTAATACTTCCGAAAGGTAATGAACCTGAGACATCATCAATTTGCTTTTTAAACCCATTTTCATCTAATGTGTACGTTTTATTTTGTACTTCTACTAAAGTGGTGTTATGAACTGCTTCATATGCATCCACACGTCCAGCTCCAACTTCATTTACATTATATGTTCTTCCTTTTAATGGATCTGCTGTATTCATAAGTGCAGCTTTTACATCGGCTACAGTATATTCCGG
This sequence comes from Gottfriedia acidiceleris, assembly GCF_036421055.1. Classification (GTDB taxonomy): domain Bacteria; phylum Bacillota; class Bacilli; order Bacillales; family Bacillaceae_G; genus Gottfriedia; species Gottfriedia acidiceleris_C. Next base: position 202,216 of record NZ_JAZGQS010000006.1, read on the forward strand.
ATGAGATTGTAGTAATAATGCAGCTACACCTGCAACATGCGGTGTAGCCATTGAAGTTCCATCCATACTCGCGTAACTAGTGGAATAATCCGTTTCTTCCCCAGGATTATTGATATATTCTGGAACGGTTGAGAAAATCGAAACACCTGGTGCCACAACATCTGGTTTAATATCAAAATTATTATTTACTGGTCCTCTGGAACTAAAGTCTGCTAATACGTCACCAGATGTCATATTTGACTGTAAATCCGTCATTTTTAATTTAACATTCGGATTTTTATTGAGTTCATCAACAATACTTTCTCCTTCCTCTTGACTCATTTTAAAGGTTGGTGCATATCCAAAGTTTTCTCCTAAGAAGAAAGGAATCTCTTCTTCTATATTGTTATAAATTAACACTGCTACTGCCCCTTTTTCATGAGCACGACGGATTTTTTCATCAAAAGATAAAGTACCACGTGATATTAAAGCCACTTTTCCATTTACGTCTTTATTTGTATAATCCTCTTCGGTACCTATTCCTACATCTACTACATTTAGTTCTTTATCAAGAATACTTACATAATCTTTCCCTAAACCGTGAGCCATTAACTCATTTTTAACTGAAACATTCCCTAGACTCGTCTGTACAGTTGGTATATCTGTAGGAACATCGCTTGCTCCAACAGTTATAGCTAACGGTGATGAACCAGGAGAACCTAATGAACCTGGCGTAGGACCTGCGTTACCCCCTGCTACAACGGGAACTACACCTTGCAATGCTGCATTATTAATCGCTACTGCTGTGGCATCTAAAGAATAATTATTACTGTTTCCTAAAGAAAGATTAATTACATCCATACCATCTTCTACAGCCTTTTCTATACCGGCTATAATCCAAGAATCATAACCTGAACCATAGTGCCCTAACACACGGTAAGCATATAAATCAACATTAGGTGCAACGCCAGTCATCGCATAATCAACGTTATTTCGTGGGTTTGATGCAATCGTACCTGCTACATGCGTTCCATGCTCAGTAACAAATGGGCGACCATCAATTTCTGCCGGCTCACCCGAAGCAGAAAGATCTGCAGGTGTAGACTCCATTGGATCCGAGTCATTATCTACAAAATCATAACCACCTTTATAAGCATCCTTTAAATCCGGATGATTGTAGTCAATACCCGTATCAAGAACTCCTACCTTAATCCCCTGGCCATTTATATCCTCGTTATGTAAACGATCTACACCCATAAGTGGTAATGCTGGTGGAACACTTTTATTTTTAGTAGAAGAATTAACAGAAAGTTCATTGATTGGTACACTAATTTTGTTATCTTTCCATACTCGTTTCACAACACCTGTTTGAAGAAGCAAATTAATTTGATCTGTCGGAATCGTCATTGCTACTCCATTAAATACATTTTCAAATGATTGTTTAATATGAAACTGATTTGTCTTCTCCTTAGCTTGCTTAGTTACTTCCACCTTTTCGTTTTTCTTATCCCATAATTCCTTTAATCGCTTTTTAAAGAACTCTTGTTCACCTTTAATTTTTTCTTTCTTACTTTTAGATACCTCTTTTAATTTCCTATCTTGACCATTTTCAACTGGAGATGTTTTTAGTTCAACGATTATGTTTGCAGTTTTATCTTTTAAAGATAATAAACTAGGGTCGATCACGAATCCTTCTTGAGGAGTTAAACGCTTAATCGATTGTCTTTGCTCATCTGTTAACCCCTTTAAGATTGATTCTACAGAGTTCGAGGTAGCATAAGATTTTTTTTGAGGCATTAAATAAGATGTAAAAAAGCTTGTAGTTAATACACTTGTTACCATTACATTTAGCATTTTCTTATTTCTAATCTTCATTTCGATGCGCTCCTTCTACTAGATTAAGTTAAATTAAGTAAAAAAATCGTACTGCATGAAAAAATGATCAAATAAACTAACTTTAATTCATTCCTCCAATTTAAAAAATAATGTAAAATTAGAATAATTAGACAAATCTAATAATTTGATTTTAATTTAGCTATTTTTCGTGGTAAATGGGGGTTATTTCAGACCAAATTTTCACGTATAATCCTTATTTCGACATTAATCTTCATAATTAATTTTTCTTTTTAGAATTAAATCTCATATTTTACTAAATTTATTGATATAAAGATTGTGTTTGGAAAGAAACTATTAAAATTCAATAGAAATTTTTATTATTAACTTGGGGGAATCGATGGTTTTCTGCTGCTCAAACCATTAATAAAAAGCTTTACAAAGGGAGAAATTTGTTATGTATGAGGGGAAAATCATAAAATATTATCGAGAAAAATCTCAGATAACACAAGAACAGTTAGGGAAGGGAATTTGTTCTAGTACGCATATTAGTAAAATAGAAAGATCTCAAACTGAATATGCAAATGAAATTATAGCCCTACTATCGGATCGACTTGGAATAAAAATCGAAAATGAGATTTTAAAATTAAAAAATATTAAAATGCGTATAAATAGTTGGCAGCAGTCTATTGTAATGCAGCTATTTGACGAAATAGAGGAAATCAACTTAGAACTTGAGCAAGAAGAGTTAATTCAAATTTCAAATTATGTTAATCAATATAAATTACTTCGCATCAGATATTTATTAATGAGTAATTTAATGAATGAAGCAAAAGAGCTCATTAATGAAATAAAAAAAATAAAACACAAATTGTCACCATATGAAATAAATCTTTTTAGACATGTGCAAGGTATTTATCACTTAACGAACCATGAACCTTTACTTGCCATTCAAGTTTTAAAGAAAATTAAGATTGAAGAATATGCCAATGAGGAATATTATTATCATTTAGCATCTGCTTACCATTCTAATGATTTACCTGTTATGGCTTACTTTTATGCTGATAAAGCCCGTCAGTATTTCAAAAGTATTAATTCCTATCTTCGTGTAATCGATTCCGAAATGCTTATGCTAATACAAGTTAAAGATAATGAAGAATTTTCAGAGACGATTAAAAGATTTGAAAACTTAATCCAAAGCTGTGAAATATGTAGATCTTTAGACCGAAAAGCAAGGGTATATCATAATTTAGCCTTTGAATATTACCGAAGAAAAAAATATGAGTTAGCAAAAAAATACTATTTTGAGTCTATGAAGTTGAAGGATTCTAACTCTATACCATACTTACTTTCCATGGAAGGGTATATAAGAAGTTCCTATTACGGAGAACTATTATCTAAAGATGAATTATTACAGTATGTAGGTAAAGGGTTTGACATTGCTTCAAAAAAAAATGACAAACTTTTTATGAATCTATTCATCTTATTAGACTTTTTAATCTTAGAAAAAGAACAAGAATATCACCAATATTTGGCCGATCATTCTTTACCATATTTTAAAAAAGTAGGATTCGCTTATTTAATCAATCAGTCAGAAAAAGAATTGTTTAACTATTATTCTAAACGGAAACAGACCCGTAAGGCACTAGGTATGGCAAATACTTTAATCAATCAGTAATAGTATTTTGTAGATAGTAAAAGGCATGTCTCATACGAATGGGACATGCCTTTTTGTTCATATTATTTTTTGGCTGGCATCGCTTCTTCCAGCGCAAGATGATTCTTATATAAATAAGTAGCGTATTCTTTTCCAACGTAACGAATATGCCATGGTTCATAGTGATATTTTGTTATATCAACTTTATCTTCTGGGTAACGAATAATAAAGCCGTATTCATGAGCATGCTTTGCTAGCCATGTTCCTTCAGGTGTTTTGGCAAAACCTACTTCTAAAGCATTACCAAATGCCGGTGATGAAACATCCATCGTTAGTCCAGTTTGATGTTCACTCGTTCCTGGGTATGCACTGTATGCCTTAGTCCATTCCTCACCGTGTACAGAAATATAATTATTGTATAAAGCAACTTGTCGATCATACGAACGATAGCCAGAAATTGCAGTTAATGTATAGCCATCCGCAGCTGCACCAGCAAATAACTTTTCTAATGCATGTCCAGCTTCACTTCTCATTCTAGTTTTATCTTTTACTGCCCCATTTAGTGGTATAGATGGATAGATTAGATCGTTAGGTTCATAACCATCTGGTAACTTTCGATCTTTATTAACTAAGACTAAATTTGAATCAACGTTTAATACTTCTAATAATCCAGATTCATCTTCTTTTGTCGTTTTATAATAATCAGGAAAATTTAGTACATTATCATTATTTACAATGTCATTTTTAACTTTTGAATTCTTTTTAATCACAATCGTTTTAGGTTCTTTGTTTTTTTCATAGAGAGTACCTGCAACTCCAGCTACTAAAACTAAGGAAATTGCGATTCCTAAAATTGGTTTTTTTCTACGATTTTTCATAACTCTGGACAATGGTTGTCTCCTCCTAAAGTTTCTATACTTTTATCGTTTTTTATTTGTTAGTTGTCGTAAGTATTTGATTGATGATTAATAAGCTATTTTTATTCTAGTATCGTCACGAATTCTTTTAATCAAACTACTAATAATCAACGTTTAAGATTAAACAAAAGCTAACAAGAAATATCGTTAAATTTGGGTTTACTAAAAATAGACGATTTAATTATACAAAAAGTTTTATAATCTGACATTTTTTTTAATTATATATTATGTTATTAAATAGTATTTATAACAATTTTAAAGTTGTTTTAATATAATTTTCCCAGTAGACATAAAGCATAATTTTTTAATAAGAATTTTTACTAAAAAGGCTAATTTATCTAAGAATTTATAAACTGAAGATTAAAATAAAAAAACCTTCATTTTGGAAGGTTTTTTTATATTTAAATAATAACTTATTTCATTATCCTATATAATTTTAATTCAAAAGAACTATTCATTCTAATTTCTGAGACTTTTGTATGTCGAATTAATTTCGATTGAGTATTTAACTCACGCTGCTATTGGGTTATGGTTGATTCTATTACAAAGTATTCTTGTCATACTGTTGAAAAACTACCTCGTCAATTAATAATCAAATTTTCGTAAAAGGAGTAGAGTGATGTTGATTTGGATGCTTGCTTTCCATGGGGCGAGATTCTTTTCGGGATCTTTAGCCTTCCCGCATTTCCCATAGGATTCGAGCACTCCTCTATTCCAATCAACTTATTCAACAAAAATGATCATTAAGTCATTTAATGTCCGTTTTCCCTACTGACCATATTTTTATTTCAACACTCAAAAAAACAAGAATACCCAGAAAGTATTCTTGTTTTTAGCTTTTAGCTTTTTAAGTTTTTATTAACTATGCAAATTTCCTTTTAGCCAAGGTCGATTCCGGTAATGGCCTATTGGTATTTGAATTAAACTTGTTTTTCGTATTTCGTCTAATTGGTATAGTTCATCGCATAATTTTACATTATATCCAAGTAGTGGATGCCCCCCTAATCCTAATGCTGATGCGGCTATAAGTAAGCGCTGAACCATTATGCCAGCTTCCATCTGTTGGATTCGATAGCCTCTGTAACTATGTGTCGATTTTAAATGCTCCATATTCCCCACTACATGTATACAAATTGGCACTTGGAATAAATTAACGGTAGGGGCATTCATACCATATTGGAGTTGCATACGATGATCTCCTAATTTAATTTGTACTAGCGTATGGGTATGATCATCGTAATAATAAGCACCATTGTTAATGCCTTCAACGTTATACAAACATAAATATAATTTTGGCCGGTTAGTATTATCTTTAAAAGATTTATCTAAATCATTTATATATGAGAAGGATGATGTTGCCTCTTTAAGTAGTGTTGCTAGGTTTATTTGACTAACAGGACGTAAAACAAAATCAAGTTCTGGTGAAAACCGTTCTTTACATATAGTAGCTAAATCATAAGATAGACGCTCCACTTTAGGTAATCGTATTCGATGTCGACCATCAAATGCATCAACAGTTTCATCAACTTTTCTAAACATATGTGTCGATTCGATCATCGATACTTTATTCAATTTAATTAGCATCGGGAACTCTTTAATTTTTTTCGATTTTACTAAATATTTATGTGAAACAGCTTGTAACTCTTTACTTAGATCGGTAGAATTGTATTTTTTACTTTTTACTTTATCATTTGAAATTAAAGAAGATTCTTCAATAGAGAGTGGAATGACTCCATATACACTTTCCTCACGTTCGTTTATGCCAATTAAATGGTTGATTGCTTGATCTAGAAACTGGTAATATACTCCCGCATTAAACCCAAAACGTTTAGCCACCTCTAAAATCTGCCCAATTAGCACACCACAATCTAGCCCTTGAAGGCGATATGAAAAATTATTATATTTAAAGAAGTTTTTCCAAAACATTGTTGAAATAAAAATAGTACCAAAACACTTTGGAAGTTGACATCTATTTCCTAAAGCTGTTGATATATAAGAATCAAAATTCCCTTCTCTTAATAAAACTAAGCAATGTCTAACAACATCATAATGATAAATCCCTGATGAGACTTTGTCAGACTTAAGATATAAATACACTTCATTTGGATATAATCCTCCACCAGAAGGGATGAATCTTCGGTTTGAAGTCATCATATTAACCATTTCGTTGGAACCGGAAGTTATTGCTGTTTGAGCAACCTGTGCCACTCCATATACATACCATAGAAAGTAGCCTATTTCTTCTAAATTCGGCTTAAATGAGACCCTTTTTTCTTTTAAGGATAATGGAACGTTAAGAGAAAGTGGAATAGTAGGTAAATCTTTATAAAGCTTATAAGTTAGTGGGGCATCCTCCCAATCTACTTCCCAATCCGATTGATTTGCCTTTTCAATATCAAAATGAAGATTGTGTAGAAATGTTTGTAAACTCATCCAAAATGACCTCCTAGGACACCACCTACGGGAACGGGTGCGGATATGGATTGAGTTGCTCCGGCTTTAGCGGCTTCTTCGTATAGCCCATTTTAAAAGGAACTTTTAACACCCGATCAAGTCCATTCAATCGTTTTAGATGATTGCCGAATGTCATAGGCAACATTCCTGGAATTAAGACTTTTACACACGATAATCCATTTCTTTTGATTTCAGGTGTCGTTTGATCGATTACAATCACATCTAGATTTAATTGTTTAAATACTTGTAAAATATCCTTCAAATCATTCGTCAAATCTAGATGGTTTGTTTCCCATTTAAATTCTTCTTCAAAAGTCTTTAATGGACGGTTATCAGCTAATAAAAACTTTAGACGCTCCTCTGCTTGTCGTAAACCATATAACATTCCATGGTCATCCATTTGTTTAACGAGAGAATTATCTAAAAGCATTTTCATAATTTGAGCGTAATTTTCTTCAAACTTTTTATCCAATGTTAACATCATTCCAGCTAACTCATGAACTGCGCTTTTAACTGCCCTAACTGGATCAAGATGTGCTCCTGCTGCACAAATAAGATTTAAACCATGTTCTTTACGATTTTTTGCAATGGCAACAATACTTGGAATTCCATTCTCCATCGTCGAATTAAATAAGTGAAGATCATATCCGCCAACCAAGCGCATGCGCTCAATCATTAAATCAAGTTCTTGATCCTTGGCTGATTTTGGATCAAGTCGAGGAAGAGGCAACTGAGCATACCAAGTCATTAAGAATGAATCCCGTTCAACAATTTCCAAAATACCGTAGAATATAGCTTCTTCTAAACTGCCTCCTAATGCACATCCATTGGAAGTTTCATATACAAAACCGTGTCCGCATCCTAAACTATAGTATGAAAGCAACTCTGGTACAAGAATCGGCTCTTCCTTCATAAACGAATAGCCCCATACCCAATCAATCTTCCGTTTAGGATTAAACTTCTTAAATGGAAAACGCGGCAAAGCATATTGCTCATTCGAATGAGTACCGACAATTTCAGGATTAATTGCATAATCTTTTACGTTGTTATAACTATCATGTACTACCGTTTTTTTCCCTCTTGGAGTAAGGCCGCAATACCTTTCTAATCCTTCCAAAATGGCAGTTAATTCACTAGATTCATATGAAAGTGTACGCCCCGCTGTTCCTTCATCCCCTTGGAGTAACGGTAGGTTTACGACCACATCTGCAAATGGCGTGGATAGATCATATGCCTTTCCATTTAAAAACCCCGTCTTTTGACCTAAATAGTCATTAACTAACACTTTTTTTAATTCTTCCATTGAGCGACTACGATAGCTAGTTGGAGAAATTTTCATACTAGGCTCGAGTGAAATAATAGCAGAATCAGAAGTATCATCTTCTAATTCACCACAAATTGGGCATAAAGGATTTGGTAAAAAAAAGTGATTAGAGCTTTTGAATGTTTTCATATTTAGTAAAAAAATACGTTCCTCTAGACGAGTTTCTTTACCGTTCATAAATTTTTCTACTTCAGCAGCAATTAAGTAAGCCATTTGTAAAAGCCCCGTTCTTGTACCCCATACATCATCCGGTACTCCATTACCTTCTAATAACTGATGATCTATTTCTAGCATTTCTCTGCGTTCTCTACCAGCCATTAAACGTCTAAAATCGGCACACTTTATACACCCTTTTTTCCCTGGATGTACTAAAGGTCCGATTACACCTTCTCCAAATGAAACACAAGCACGTAGCCATGGAACAGTTCCTATTCTAAAAATTTCATCTGCTTTTTCATATACTTTAGGGTTCCATGCGTCATCCAAAAAAAGTATTAAACTAGTATCCTCAGAAACCTTTAACTCTAAATCTTTCTGATGAACTATTTTATATTTATTTAAAAGAATTTCTGATGTGTATTTACTTAATAATCCCTCTCCAAAAATGGTAACCGTTGAATTCAAATCGAGCTCACCTCTCTTAACAAGACACCATAAACTCCCGCTAGTTCATCTACATTAATCGATTCAAGCATAAATTCTAATGTTAGTATTTCCATCTTATTTTGTTTTAAGATTTCAATAGCCGTGGCTAATAAATCTGAATGTACAGCACGATTAAATTCAGGGATGGTCATTTCAGGTACTTGTTGTGATTCCAATATAATTGATGAAGTCTGGATAGCAGTTGATGCAAGTAGTGGAGTTTTATTTTGTGATTCCTTAAGTACTTGTTTTAATGCATCTTGTAAGGCAATTGTTCTATTTAAACCAACACTTCTATACCAGCCATTTTCTGTACCAATCCAGACTACCGGAAATCCGCAAATCTCTTTTCCTAATGCTATTTTTGGAGATTCATATATTGTATTTAATGTTTGTAAATAAAATTGAGCACAATCATCTTCAATTTTTATCGCTTTAATTTCTTGAATATGATTTTTATGATCACCCGTTTGTTTATTAAGCTCTTCAGACAAATATTTTTGTAATGCTCTACAAATACTTTCTGAAAAAGTTTGACCAGTAGCGATTGCGATGTATTCCCCAGGTTCAATACACTCTACAACATCAGAATCAGAATTCTTAATAAGTTGATTCGCTATTTGAGATACATACATTTCAACTCCAGTAAGTCCCGCCTCTCTTCGTGCTTCTTCATGAGTTAATTCAGTACAAATTGTACTCGTTAATAGTTTTACTGGACCTTCTGTAAGAGGATCTATTACTTGTATCCGACATTGAGCTAATGGAAGTTGATTTAATTCACCCTCATCCCAAACGTGAAATAATCCTGTTTCTTGTGAATTAAACTGACCTAAGTAAGTTAATAACTTACGTTGATCTCCTCTAGGTTTGTTTTCCTTTAACTTTTCATCAAAATTATGAACTATTTTAGCTTTCGCTTTTCCATTCACTAGTGGATGAGGAGAGAATGTGTGCCAACTGCCCTCTAGTGTCTCTTGGTTAATAATATAAACCTGATTATTCTTTTCTGTTTCTCGTGACTTTGTAATATCCTTAAATAACTCGAACACCATTATATTTGCTAACATTGCTGATGTAATCGAAGACAAATGTTGGTTGGCTCCTTCTTCACAGAGTATGTTTTGATGTACACTTCTCCACGCCGACTCGAAGCAAGCTTCAGAATTTGAAGTCACTATTGGTCCGGCCATACAGATTTTTTGCGAAGAAATCGCTGGGATAAATCTTTTTTTCTCTCTTTTACAAATCTCATTGAGCATTTTCAGCTCATAAACATGATCATCTTCTGAAACGTATAAAATCGAATCAAAAGTAGAAACAATCTCTTGTAATGAAAGCTTCTTTCTCTTAATTAATTCAACTTCTACTTCATAATCTGTCTTCCGTGCGTTGTCTACAATTTCTTTAATTCTTTTTTTATCTGTCCTTTCAGTATTCGTTATTAAAAGATGGAATTTCGCTAGTCCCGACTCTAATAATGCTGAAACTAGTGAAGTGACAATTGTTCCAGAACCAATTGCCAATATCTTGGATTGACGATAAGTTTGAAAACGATATGAACCAGACTCTCCAAAACAATTTAAAAACTCAATTTGACTTGCATACTTATCTAAAATATCTTTAGATAATTGATGTGGATGATCCTTACTTACATCCCTTGCAAAGCCATTTTTATATAAAATCTCACCAATTTCATATACTCTTTCTCGGTATTGGTCAGGTAAACCATTTGTTAACATGTCTAATGAGTGTTCACCGTTAAACATAGGAAGTAACTTTTCAATCCACTGATAAACAGATGCACCTTCCATTCGAAATGAACTTAAGTTATTCCTAAAATAAACACCTCCATTTGAATCAGGTACAAAAAAAGTATCTCGATTAATCTTTAGACGTGCAGATGGATTCAATTTTGACATCCTTTTCAACCCCTTCGATACAGTGAGTTGTACATTAAATTTCATAAATACTTTCTTCATAATCCTATGTATATTATGTACTCCTTATGTCATAACCTAACTTGATAGCCGTTGCCAAAAACTAATAAAAATGTATAAATGGCCCCTACTAAAATGAGTAAGGGCCAATTGTCACATTGACAAATAGTTTTTATGAAACATTACATTTAACGGTGACAGCGACCGCAGCCTCCGCAACGGAAACAGCCTCCGCAACCTCCACAACCAAAGCAGCCTCCACAGCCTCCACAACCAAAGCAGCTAAAAATAGGGAAAAAGCATGCAAAGCAAACTCGAGCATCGTTATTTTGATACTGATTATAATCCCATGGAACTACTTGACTAGCTTGAAACTGATCAACGTTTAATTGTTGAAGCTCTCTTTGAAAATCATACATTTTTATTAACCTCCGACATAAAATTTGAAAGCGATTAAAACCATAACGTACTTAAATAAAATAAATACGATTCCCTAATTTGAATCTACTAAAACGCAGACTCTCAACAACAAAATATGTTGAGGACTTGGGCATTGTTACCGATTCACTTGCCCAATTTATTACTCATTCGTAAGATTATGAACTGATTGAAAGTGCAAAAAAACCTCACATCAAAAGTGAGGTTCTTCGTACGTCTTTCATTTTTTTTACTCTTTCATGATTAAAATCAGTATTCCTTAATCTTCATTAAGTTTAATGTTTCTAAGAGGTGAATATGATAATACATTCTTTTTAGTTTCTCTTTAATTTCTCCTGATTACTTTTCCAAAAATTAATTTCGCTAGCTTTATTTTATGTACTTTAAATAGTAAGAGGTATAGGAATAAAAGAAAATCAAAAATGAATAGTAAGTCCCCTATCATAAAAAACGAGAATATTGTGCTGGAGGAGATTTCTTCTGTTTGATTAACAGTAGAATATAAAAAAGCAGCATATCTTTCATAAACAGTACAGATTAAAAATATAGTTCCAACCACTAGCGAAGTAAAACTATAACCAATTGATCGTTCTCTTTTATTAAATTTTAAAAAGATTGGAAGTAAATATAGCAAAGCAATAATAAAAATACTAAATAATAATCCTGACAAAGTAATTCGGCTATATAACATAGACTGAACTAGCAAAAGTTTTCCTAGGATAAAAAAAAGTAACACTATCCCCATCATTTCCCTCCTCATCTCCCCAATTAGAGCAACATTTATGATCAAATCCGTATACAAATTAAACGAGTTCCTTTTCAAAATAAATTATAGCCGTGCTTATTAAAGTTTCAAATGCTCTTTTTTACCGTTTTGATAGGTAAAAAAAGTTAATATATAAAGTTTCATTAAATGGTGTATGACCTTCGTTATAAAAAAGGTGATTGTTGTTTTAAAAATATTTATTACCGTTTTTAACGGTAAAAATAATCATATCCTTATTCATCATCTAAGTTTAAAATAATTTTGAAAACATTATCTCAACAACACTTTTTGTGATTGTTATCACAAAAATAGTTCGTTTATTTATGTTAGTAAAAATATTATTCAAGATCAAAGTAGGAGATGAGATGGATAAAGCGAGTTTAAGAAGATTGCACTTGATCGATATTTTAAGCAGTCAAGAAAAATGGTTCAAAACGGAGGAGCTTGCTAACTATTTAAATTGTACTGAGAAAACGATTCGAACTGATATACAAATTATCAATGCAATATTCCCAAATGGATGGCACATTGAAACGATAAAAGGAAAAGGTATTTATATCAAAAATCCAATCAATTCATCGCTGGATCAAGTTCGTTCACTTTTTGTTAAGAACTCTATGTCGCTTCAGGTAATCATGTTTATTCTAATAAAAGAGATTGAACACATTAGTGATCTAGGAAAAGTCTTATATACGCATCACAATACTATTTATAAAATTCTCGAACGAGTAGACAAATTATTGAAGTCGTATAATTTAAGTTTGAAGCGTGCACCACTTGAAATCGTAGGTAATGAGTTTCAAAAAAGAATCTTATGTTGTGATGTATTGTATGGTTTATATTCCCATACAAATAATTGGCCTTATGATTCTCTATCGTTTTCTATTATTAAAAAAGTAGTTACAAAGTCAGCTGAAAAACATCATTTACTTTTATTTCCACCTACTATATATAAATATATTTATTATGTTGGTACGATGCTTCAAAGAATCGATCGAGATATACAATTGGATTTAAATCCTTCTAACAATATTCAGAATTCAAATTTTTTTTCAGTTGCAACTGATATATGCTTACAGCTAGAAAACATTTATAAAGTATCAATTCCATTAAATGAACGAAAGGCTCTTTCTATAATGATATCTGCATTCCCCTATTTTTCTAGCGATAATGAACCTCCAGATGAAATTATAAATAGCTATCATAATAAATCAGAAAGACAATATATAGAATTACACCAGCTCGTTACAATGCTCGAAAAAAAACTTAGTATAACATTACATGATCATCACGATTTTATTCTCACTCTTCAAAAACAGTTTAAATCCATTTCCCTTGTTCTTTTTTTAAATTGTAGAATTGATCGGTCTTCTCTCATTTCCGAATATGTTAAAAAGCGATATCCGGAGTTATTTAATAAAGTAAAAACTGTATTTCGCAATTGGTGCAATTACTTTTCATACCCAGAAGTAAATAATGAAGTAATTGCTAAAATTACATTAAATATTCAAGCAATCATCATTAAATTATCATTAGTAAAAAAAAGGGTACTACTGCTAAGTAGTGAAGGTTATGGTGTAAGACAGTATATAACTACTAAACTAATAAAAGAATTTAGAGATAAAATACAATTTGTTGAACTCCAAAATGGAGAACTGAGTTCTGAAACGGTTAGTGAATTATGTTTAGACTTTATCATTGCTGATTTTCAAATTGATATAGAAATTGTTCCAATTGTAGTAATTAGTTCTACTCTTTCACAGCGCGATATTAATCATATTGCCCATTTATTAAAATAAATTTAGTTTGAATAAGTATTCAAAGGTGATTTTATGATAAAAGAAAGGTCAACATTAGTCACAAATGAGTTAGTTGAACTATTAAGACAACTTGATTATGATACTTTTTTACACGGAATGCGTGTAGGAGAAATGGCGTATAAATTTGGTAGATATTTAGATCTCTCTTTACATCAATCGAATCAATTGCATTTTATTGGTTATGTACATGATATTGGTAAGCTTAAAATACCGATTTCAATCGTTACAAAAAGAGGTCCTCTTACTGATTTCGAGTGGAATCTAATGAAGAATCACACAATTTATGGGTATGATTTATTAAAAAATTTTTCGTATCATACTGATATATTAAATGCTGTTCGTTATCATCACGAAAATATTGATGGGACTGGCTATGAAGGATTATATAGTAACGAAATTGATTTTAATTCAAAAGTAATAAGAATAATTGATAGTTTTGATGCACTAACCCATGATCGTTGTTATAGAAAAAAATGTTCAATTGATCTATCGTTAAAAAAAATTCAAAAACAAAGTGGTATCATTTATGACCAGGATTTAATAAAGGAATTCACTAAGTTTATTTGTAAACTGAATTAAGTAGTATTCAATAATGCTAATAATTTACACCTATTAATTGCTAGACCAGAATCTATTAACATGTTATAGTTTCATTAAAATTATAAATTTCACTCGTATAATAGTGAGGATATGGCTCACAAGTTTCTACCGGTTAACCGTAAATTTACCGACTATGAGTGGTAACACATCTGACATGTTAGCTCTAGCGAATCAAAAACTCAAAATGTGTTACTTCACTCATTTTATACAGTGAAGTACATGTTTTGAGTTTTTTGTTTAGATTAAGGGGGATCATTATGGAATTATTACTAAAAAAAATTGAGCAAGAAGGAATCGTTTTAGCAAATGATGTATTAAAAGTGGATGCTTTCTTAAATCATCAAATGGATCCTGTTTTAATGAAAGAAATTGGGGAAGAATTTGCCCGTTTATTTTCTGGAGAAAAAATAACAAAAGTAGTTACGATAGAATCTTCAGGTATCGGACCTGGGCTAATGACAGCACTTGCTTTAAATGTCCCTCTAGTTTTTGCTCGTAAGAAAAAGTCAATCACAATGCAGCAAGATGTTTATACTGCCAAAGTATATTCATTTACAAAAAAAGAAGAAAATGAAATTTCAATTTCACATAAATGGTTAGACGAAGGCGATAAAGTATTAGTAATAGACGACTTCTTAGCGAACGGAAAGGCAGCTCTTGGATTACTTTCAATTATGGAACAAGCAAAAGCAGAAACAGTTGGCTTTGGAATCGTAATTGAAAAATCTTTCCAAGATGGCGGAAAAATTCTGCGTGATCGTGGTTATCGAGTTGAATCTCTAGCTCGTATTCAATCTTTAAAAGACGGACAAATTAAATATTTCAATGAAGAATTAACTGTTTAAAAAATAAAAAAAGACATTGTTTGAACGATTTTTAGTTGTTCACAATGTCTTTTTCTATTAGTTAAGCCTTTTTTAGGATTAACTAAACGAACCATAAACGGACCTCCCTTCATTTAGAATTCCAATATTAAGTGGTATTGATAAACTAGGTAATATAAGTCTATTTACTATTATTGTCAATATTAATTTTCAGTGAAATCGTTGAAAATTTCGCAAAAATGGTTTATATTTTACTGAGAATGATAATCAATGACAGAATATTCTGGAGTGAGAACGTAATGAACAACATGAACGATCTTTTTGATGTAACAGTAATCGGAGGAGGTCCGGCTGGACTTTACTCTGCCTTTTATAGTGGTTTACGAGAAATGAAAACAAAAATAATTGAATTTCAATCTGAATTAGGTGGTAAGGTTCACTGTTATCCTGAAAAGATGATTTGGGATGTAGGAGGACAACCACCAATCCCTGGTGAGCGATTTATCGGACAAATTGTTCAACAAGGATTAACGTTTGATCCTACTGTTGTGTTAAATGAAAAAGTCGACACGATTACTCGTGACGATAATGGTTTTTTTGTTTTACATACAGCTTCAGGTCAAAATCATTATTCTAAAACAGTTATTGTTGCAGTTGGGAGCGGAATATTAAATCCAACTAAGCTTCAAATAGATGGTGCAGAAAGATTCGAAGTTTCAAATTTAAACTATACAGTAAAATCACTTAAACATTTCCAAAATAAAACTGTAATCGTTTCGGGTGGTGGTAACTCTGCAATTGATTGGGCCAACGAGTTAGAGCCAATTGCTAAGAAAGTTTATTTAACTTATCGAAAAGATGCGTTAAAGGGACATGAAGCACAAGTCTCTCAATTAATGAATAGTTCAGTTGCATGTCTTTTCAATACATCTATTACGAAACTAATTGCTGGTGAAAACCATGAAGAAATAGAAAAGGTTGAACTGACAAATAATGAAACTGGTGAAATATCTCATTTGGAAATTGATGAAGTAATCATTAACCACGGTTATGAGCAAGATACTTCTTTATTAAATAACAGTGAATTAAAGGTAGAATTGATTCAAGATTTCTATATTAAAGGAAATACAACGAGTGAAACTTCGATTGAAGGGATTTATGCAGCTGGAGATATTTTAATGCATGAAGGAAAGTTACAATTAATTGCTGGCGCATTTCAAGATGCTGCTAATGCTGTTAATAAAGCAAAGCAATATATCCAACCAGATGCTAGTGGATCAGCAATGGTTTCATCTCATAATGAAGTGTTTAAACAACGAAATCGTGATTTAATTAAACAGATGATGAACTAGAAAACAACTTCTCTTTTCCATGTTATACTATATAAACTTATGTAGATTAGATTGAGATTGGTTTATATGAATTTAAAATCCCCTTATAGCAGACTGCCCTATCCATTTTATCAGATAGGCTTTTTCACGTGTCTACTATAAGGGGATAATATCAATACCGTGTCTGCTTTTTGAATTCTCTAATGTATTTAATCACTAGTGCTTTCATAACAATTGTAATTTTTGTTTCCTTTAATCATCAACTTGGTATATTAGTCCGCCTGCTGTTTGTATCAACTTCTTCTTTTTTTCCAATTTTAAAAATAAAGAAGGAAGAAATCACTAAAACTGTAATTAATGAAGTTAAATAGAACTGAGAGCGAAGATCATCCATAAAGTACATCGAAAAATAGATGACGATCATCGCTAGTATAGTAACGTAAGTAACATATGGGAATCCCCACATTTTTAAACGTAACATTTTTCCCGTTTTTTCAGCTTGTCTTCGCTTAATTACGTGTGATACTGCAATAACAATATACACTAGAAGCGCAATTGAACCTGATGCATTCAAGAGAAATGAAAAAAGTTTATCAGGTGAAATAAAATTAAAAATTGCAGCTAGAAAGGCGAAAGCTGAACTTGCCCATACCGCCCAATACGGTGATCCACCTTTATTTACTTTTGTAAAGATTCTCGGAGCACTTCCTTGCTGCGCCAAAGAATAAAGCATTCGAGAATTCGTATAAAGTGCTGAATTCAAACAAGAGAGTACTGAAAATAGTACAACAACCTTCATGATTGTTCCAGCTCCTGGAATCCCTAAATTGTTAAGCAACGTTACATATGGGCTACTTAATGATTTTGCATCATCCCAAGGCATTAATAAAACTAAAATAGATACTGACCCAATGTAGAACAATGCTACACGCCAAACAACAGTATTAATGGCAGTAACAACAGATTTTTGAGGGTCTTTTGATTCTCCAGCAGCAATTGCTGCAATTTCAGACCCAAAGAACGCAAACATAACTGTCATAAAACCACCTAATATTGCGCTTATACCTTTCGGGAAAAATCCGCCATGCTGTGTCAAATTTGAAAGTCCCGGAGACTGGATCGTAGGGATTAATTTGAATAAAATTGCAAGACCTAATATCATAAACGCTGAAATCGCCACTACTTTTGTAATCGCAAACCAATATTCAAACTCTCCAAATGTTTTCACTGATAAAATATTAGTAAGTGTAAGTACAAATGTAAGAATTAAAGCCCATCCCCATAATGGGATACTTGGGAACCAAGAATTCATTATATTTGCACCTGCAATCGCTTCAATTGCAATTGTAATTAACCAGAAAAACCAATACAACCAACCGATCGTGTATCCTGCCCAAGGGCCAATCGACTCTTTTGCATACGTTGAAAACGAACCACTAACTGGGTTCTCAGCAGCCATTTCTCCTAACATTCTCATTAGTAGTGCAACTAGTAATCCTGCTATTAAATAGGCAACAATTGCTGATGGACCCGCACTATGAATAACATTCCCACTACCTACGAATAAACCTGCCCCTATAATTCCACCAATTGAAATCATTTGAATATGACGGTGTTTTAGATTCTGTTGTAAACCATTGTGTTGTTTCTCCATATTCACCCTATCCTTTTTTCCGTTAATATAAAAGAATTTATAAAAACCTTGCAGTAAAAGACTCGAGCAAGTCCTATTAATCTACACATTTGGACGTTACTTTTATAAAGTTTGAACATATGAAAATCAATGATCAGTTTAACAAAATTTAGCAATTAGATAATACGTTTTCTAGAATAGCAAGACCTTCGTTTAACTCATTTTCTGTAATTACTAGTGGACTTAAAAAGCGAATAATATTTCCATCTAAACCTGCAGTAAGTAATAGAAGCCCAGCTTCATTTGCTGCTTTTGCAATTTTTGTAGTAAGATCTTTATTCGGTGTTTTTAATTTTTGATCTGTTACAATCTCTACTGCACACATTGCTCCTAGACGACGGAATTCTCCAATGAAGTTATACTCTAATTGCCACTTTCTCACACGGCTTTCAAGTACATCTCCAATCCATTCTGCTTTTTCACACAATTTTTCTTCTTCAATGACTTCTAATACTGCCAATGCGGCTTCACACGCAAGTGGATTTCCACAATAGGTTCCACCTAATTCACCCGGATCTGCTATATCCATTATTTCTGCCTTACCAATAACAGCACTTAGTGGCATACCACCTGCGATAGATTTAGAAGCCGTCATTAGATCAGCTGCAACTTCGAAATGCTCCATCGCAAATAATTTCCCTGTTCTTGCGAATCCAGTTTGAATTTCATCTGCCACCATCACAATGCCATGTTTTGAACAAAATTCACGTACGTGTTTTACAAATGATTTTGGCGGTATTACAAATCCACCTTCTCCTTGAATCGGCTCCATGACAATACACGCTACAGTCTCTGGTGCTACAGTTGCTATAAAAAATTGGTTAAACTGTGCAATAACATCTGCTTCGTATTGCTCATCAGTCATACCGTCTGGCTTACGGTACATATATGGATATGGTGCTTGATATACTTCAGGTGCAAAAGGACCAAAACCAAGTTTATATGGTTTTACTTTGCTCGTCATTGTCATCGTCATTAAAGTACGTCCGTGAAATCCACGAGTAAATGTGACAACTGCTTGACGTTTTGTATATTTCCTTGCGATTTTCACGGCATTCTCAACTGCTTCAGCACCACTGTTTAATAAAATAGCTTTTTTTGCAAAATCTCCCGGAGTTGCTTTACATAATCTTTCACAAACTTCAATGTATGATGGATACATAACGACATTGAAGCCAGGATGAATGATTTTTTCTGCTTGTTCTTGGATGGCTGCTACTACTTTCGGGTGTGAATGCCCTACGTTAATGGTTCCTATAGCTGCACCGAAGTCAATAAACTTATTACCTTCTAAATCATATAATGTAGCTCCCTTGCCTTTTACTGCAACTGCTCGATTTCCATTGCTAACGCCTTTTACAACGTATTTATCTCGCTTTTCTTGCCATTCTTTTGTGGATAGTTGCTTAATCATTATTTGATTCCTCCGTTTTTATAAAAATTTTTCTACGATGTTTGTTTTTTCAATTACTGAATTAATTACGAGCTAATCATAGTAATATGTATAACTGCCTATACACTTATTTCACCTTCCAGTATGAGAAACCTATACACAGTTAAAATGTGTACCGTCTAAAAAACGGTAAAGCTAAACGGTACACATAAAAATGAAACCATTTTAGATAATGTCGAAAATTTATCCTTTGTGCCAAATAACGAGTTTCATTTCAGTCATCTCTTCAATTGCATATTTCAATCCTTCGCGTCCTGTACCACTTTCTTTTACACCTCCATATGGCATTTGATCAACACGGAACGTAGGTACATCATTAATAACTACGCCTCCTACATGCAGATCGTCCGCTGCTTTTAGTGCATTAACAACACTATTAGTGTAAATTCCAGCTTGCAGACCATATCGAGAATCATTCACAGCATCAATTGCTACTTCAACCGAAGATACTTTACAAATTGAAACAATAGGAGCAAAAACTTCGTTACATGATACTTTCATGTTATTTGTTACATCTAAAATCACTGTAGGTTCAAGAATATTGCCTTGCGTTTTGCCACCCGTTGCAATAGTCGCACCCTGTGCTTTTGCTTCTTCGATCCAGCTTAAAGCACGGTCCAAGTCATTTGATGAAATAAGAGATGAAACATATGTTTCAGGATCTAGAGGGTCACCTAGTTTGAGTTTGCTAGCGCTTTTTGCGAACTGTGAAACAAACTCATCATAGATTTTTTCGTGTACATATATACGTTGTAAAGAGATGCATACTTGCCCTTGGTTTGAAAATGCTCCCATTAAGCAACGATCAATAACCTTTTTTACATCAATAGCCTCATCAATGATTAATGCCGCATTTGAACCTAGTTCAAGTGTTGTTTTCTTAAGCCCTGCCTTTGCTCGAAGCGCAATTCCAACAGAGGAACTTCCTGTAAATGTCACCATACTAACTAAATCACTTTCTACAATAGCGTCACCTACAACTTTTCCTGGTCCTGTAACAACATTTAATACGCCATCCGGTAGACCAGCTTTTTTAAACAAATCTGCTATATAAAATGCAGAAAGTGGTGTTTGTGAAGCTGGCTTCAATACCACGGTATTCCCAGAAGCAATAGCTGGTCCCACTTTATGTGCAACTAAATTCATCGGAAAATTAAATGGAGTAATTGCACCAATAACTCCAATTGGATTTCGAACGGTGTAGCCTATTTTTCCAATACCACCAACTGCCGCATCAAAAGGGATTGTTTCTCCATGAATTCGTTTTGCTTCCTCTGATGCAAATTTATAAGTTTCTATCGTTCTTATTACTTCTGCTTTGGCAAAGATAAGTGGTTTAGCCGACTCGAGAGCAATTACTCTTGCAGCTTCTTCTAAATTTTCTTCAAGAAGTTGCGAAACTTTCTCTAAAATGGCTGCTCGTTGGTGAGCAGGCATTTTAGCCATTACTTCTTTAGAATCATAAGCAACTTGAATTGCATTTTGGGTTTGTACTTTATTCGCCATTGCAATATCTGCAATTTTTTCTTGTGAATAAGGAGAAAGTAATTCTGAATAATTTTCTGTTTCCACGTATTGTCCGTTAATCCAAATATTCTGTCTCATGTTTCCCTCCAAATCTTATGAATACGTATTAATAATAAGCTTCGTTTTCGTTAATTGTCAAACAATTTTTATTTTTTAGCATTTTGTAAATATTTAACTCCTATCTAGAAAACTTATCTATATTCACTAATTAGTAGTGCTTATTTGTAATTGTATATTTGTTCCAATAAGATTGCTTTCGATTTGTATAAAATTTTTATCAGCAAGAATCTAAATCTAATCTACATATTCATTTCAATTACTATGAATACGTATGCAAAAAAATCATTAATTTACACAAAACTTCTAATCAAATTCGATTTTATTTGCTATAATGTTAAAATAGTACCTAGAAAATTCCAAAAACTATGTTGTTTTGGGGGTAATAAGATTTAGTGCCTAAAACCGTATTTATTGCTTTTTTAATTAATTGACTATTATTTTAAAATTTTTATATTATATGAGCTTGGAGTGATTTATTTGGTTTCTTCACACGATGTTGCGAGGCTAGCTGGTGTTTCTCAATCTACTGTTTCTCGTGTATTAAATGGTTCTAAAAATATTAAACAATCTACAGTAGAAAAAGTAGAGAGAGCCATTAAAGAATTAAACTATCATCCGAATTTGAATGCTAGAAATCTCGTAAAAAAGAAAACCAATATGATTGCGTTAATCACAGGACATACTCATGATCCATTTTATGAAGAATCTACTCGAGGGATTGTATCAATCGCAGCAAAAAAAGGATATAACGTACTCGTATTTTTCCATAAAGATAACGATAAAATGCTTTACAACCAAGTATTAAGCGCCCCTGTTGATGGATTCATAATGTCTTCTATTTTAATGAATGATTCTATTTTTCCCGTATTAGAAAGTTTGGAAGGCAAACCGTATGTGACCTTCAACCGGAAGCATTCGTGTGGGACAAACTATTTTGAGATTGATAACGTAAAAGCCGGCGAACTAATAACAAATCATATGATTGATTTAGGTCATAAAAATCTGGCGTATATAGGTGGACCGCTACAAGCATCTACTTTTCACGGTCGTTTAGAAGGGTTTAAAAAAGAGGCTAATAGACAAAAAATAGCAGTACGTGAGGATTGGATAAAAACGACCGATACAACTATAGAATCCATTGTCCAAGCCTGTAAGGAGCTATTTTCAGGTATTGAATTTCCAACAGCCATAGTCGCTGCGACGGATGCTATTGCATTAATTTGCTTAGATTTCCTACTTAATAAAGGCTTTAAAATACCGGAAGATATCAGCATTGGTGCAATCGATAATATCGAGTTTTCTGCCCATGCATCTATTCAATTAACAACAGTGGGAACTCATTTAAGTCAGTCTCTAGGAAATCTGGCTATGGAACATCTAATTAATTTGATTGAAAATAAAAACAAACAATTAAATTCCGTAACAACTACAATCACACCTCATTTAATTGTTCGACGATCTACTGGAAAACCTAGAATAAAATAGATTTTAAATTTGAAACTATTTTAACAAGTAATTTGAGACGTGTATCACTCACGTCTCCTATTTTTAGCTCCATTTATTTATAGCATTATATTCGCTAACAATATTCCCATCCGAAATTCTACTCTTGAACTCGCATGCCATCATTTGTCATTGCTTAAACTCTTTTTACTATTACGATAAAACAAAAAGGATTGTCCCCTGTCAGTACCAAGTCCAATCCTCTTTCGCAGCATAAAACTATTTCTCTAACTTTTTTGAGTTCACTTTAAATGTGCTTTACTTCCACACTGTCATATATTTTTTTCGATATTTTGGATCCTCTTCTTTTTCTATCAACTCTAAAGCCTTATGTTTAATCTCTTCATTCTTAACCGCATCATACAGATTTCTCATACATTGAATAATATCGTATCGAATCAATGTATAGTTCTTTTCTTCTTTACAGTTTAAATAACGATTTTCTAGATGATCAAGGACGATTGCTCTTTGTTCTGGACCAGCTAGTCCTACCCTCCATATTGATTGTAGAGTATGTCTTGCGGTAACAAATTTTGGATCATATGTAACTTGCCAAATAGCATGAAAATCATTTAGCATTCTTTTCTCTGGATCACTGATCGCTAAATTTGAGAGAAATTGTGCCGCTCTTGACCTTCTGTGATTTCCTTTATGCGTTAGATCCGATTTTAATCGATCCCATACTTCATACGACCAATCTACTTTTTCTTTTGTAACGGAAATAATATAGTCAAAAGCTTCGAATTGCAAATTCTTGTCATTTGATTCAAGGTTTTCAAAATAAGTCTGTACTTGTTGATCCATTTCACGTACCTCTTTTGAGAATAGTAAATAATTCTTTTATCTAGATGATATCATTCCCTAGCTTTCACTAGCTATGAAAAAAATTTAACGATTATTCAACTTTTTTCGTATTTTTACTGATACTAAACCTACATAAACATCGTAAGTAAGCTATATCGTTTGATTGTAAGTAAAATTTAATTAAACGTTTGTTTAGTTTTTTTTAAGTGGTTTTCGGTAAAAAGGTTACCTATTTATTAATAAAATTAAAATAAATGAACGATATTCAATCCCTGATCGTATAAGAATTAAGGAGGGATTTTTTATGAAAACAATTTTATTTAAAGAAGACAATTTAATTATTACACTTTCTAGTCTTGAGACAATTTTAGGGTTAAAACATACAATTGAGATTCCCTATAGTGCTATCAGTGATGTTTCTATTGAGGATATTCATGAATTTCTATGGAAGATGTACGGTACACACTTGGGGGCAACTAAATACGGCCATTTCAAAAAAGATGGAGTGAATTATTTTGTTGCTACAAACACTAATAAGGGAAATTTAGTATTAACGTTAAACAACCATAAATACGATAAAATCATTTTAGAACTGGATCACGTTGAAGATGTTTTACAGAAGATACAAAATAAGGTGAGTACTTATCATTAAATAACTTAAGTAAGACTGTCTTTAGCGGACAGTCTTTTCAATTTTATAAATGAATAATTTCAAAACGATGATCAAATTCTCTTAAGTACTCTACAACTAATTTACGGTGACAATGATGTGGTTTTTCTTCGCTACACAAAAAGCATGGAACGCCGTTGCTTGTAAAGTCGTTTATTTTTGTTTCTATTTTACGATTTTGTATTAAGGTTAAAAAGTCTTTTTCAAAATCATTCCACGAGAGTTCCTTTTTCTTAATTGCTTTCAGTAATTCTTCTGTTGGAGCTAAATCCGTGTCATGTGTGTATTTAATGTTTAATAAATCCATCACAAAATGAAGGTCATCTTTTTTTGCAAATCCTGCTAGTTGTGATGTGTTATGTAAACGAGTATCAATTAGATGTGTTACGTTATTTTGTTGGAGCATTGTTGCGAAGGTTCTTAATGATTTTTTTGAGAATCCGATTGTTGTTATGTTTATTTTGAATAACTCCTTTCTTTAAATGTTTACTATCTATTCTTCAGATCGACTTAAGTGAATTTTTTTAAGAGTTATACTAATTTAAAACAGAAATATTTTAAGATAATTCAAACTTTTAGTAAAAACAATACTTTAATTAGTACTAATTGTCAATTTGTAATAATCCTATCTTTTCTTAACAGACATTGATGTTTTTTATTTTTGGAAATTTTTAGTAATATATATTTGACATTCCTCACTTATGTAACATATAATTTACATAAAGTAATATATATTTTACTTTAACAGGAGGAAAACAGTGAATGGATCTAAAGTCAAACTCGCTCGCGTTGAAAAAGAACTAACTCAACAAGATCTAGCAGCATTAATTGGTGTAACACGACAAACCATTAATCTAATTGAAAAAGGGAAATATAACCCAACAATTAAATTATGTGTAGAGTTAGCCAAGTCTTTGGGTAAAACGCTAGATGAACTCTTTTGGGAAGAGGATTAAATTATTAGGAGGGAAATGTAAAATGATGTTTAAAAAACAAGTAATGGATGAACGAATTATTCTAGAACGTTATAAAATTTTAGGGATTACTGGTGCAGTTTTTTCAATCGGAATACTATTTGATGTTCTTTATAAGGCTTTATTTTTAAAAGCCTCGAGTAATTCTTTCATAGTAGAATTGATTATATTTTTACTTGCTGGAACCATTTATTTAATTTTAGGTATATGGAAGAGCGTATTATTTCAAATGAACACTAAGTCAGATAAAGTGATATTCAAATTTAAAGCATTTTGGTCAAGTTTATTATTCGGGTTATTATTTCTAATTTCTGATTTATTTACCAAGGATGATTTTGTGATCATAAAAAATCATTTAGGATGGACTTTAGTAGCATTTATGACTATAGTTCTTATTTCGTGGATTATTGATGTTTTTTTGATGAAGTTTGCAAATAGAGAGTAATAGGATAGGAGACGGATCAAATGATCACCGAAAGCAAATTTTTTGATAAGATTAAATTAGATTTGATTGATCACGAAGAATTACAAATAATCGTTGAAGGAAGAACTGTTCCTTCTAGCCCCACACTGATATTTTTACCGGAAATCTCCTGGTTAACAAAAGAAAATATGCAAGTAGTTCTTGCCTTTACCTCTCAGAGAATCATAGTTTATAAAATTCATCTCAACCAATCACTTTCTTTAGCCTTGGATATAAATAAGTCTGCAATAAAATCAGTTACAGAATCGAGTGGACCTCTAAACGGGGGAATTAAATTAACTCTTGATACTAAAAAAAGTTATAAGTTTATATTTAAAAAGGAACGAGTTAAGAAAATAAAACACTTTTTATCGGAGCAATATGGACTAAATTTCTAATTACTTTCGTCACGTATACTATTCAGTTTTTAATAAAATAAAAGGATAGAAAAAGCTGCTGCTTCTCTATCCTTTATTACTTTACTATTTAGTGAAAGTCACAATAAAAGTTTCATAAGTCCTTGAATTAAAATTATGAATGCCTTTTTAGTATCTTAAGACTTCACTGCCTCGGCTGTAACTTCTTCAAATGGCCAAGATGGAAGCATTTTTCTTAGGATTTTATCTTCTCTGTAGCCAAGATCATATTCAGCTTGCATAATTGTATGAATTTCTCTTGTTCCTTCGTAAATAACAGGTGCTTTTGAGTTTCTTAAGTAGCGCTCTACTGGGAATTCGTTTGAGAATCCGTATGCACCGTGAATTTGCACTGCATCGTTTGCTGCCTCATTTGCTGCATTACAAGAAATCCATTTTGCAAGTGATGTTTCTCTTGTATTTCTCTTTCCGTTATTTTTTAACCAGCCAGCTTTATAAACTAATAGACGCGAGATTTCAAGGTTTGATGACATTTTAGCGATCATTTGTTGTACTAATTGATGTTTACCGATTTCTTTACCAAATGTTTTTCGCTCATTACAATATTTTACGCTCGCTTCAAGTGATGCCTGGATTAATCCACAAGCACCAGCTGCAACTGTAAATCGTCCATTATCAAGCGCAGACATTGCAATTTTAAATCCTTCACCCTCGAAACCTAGTAAGTTTTCAGCTGGGACCCTTACATCCTCTAAAAATACTTCACCAGTATTACCTGCTCTAATTCCCATTTTTCCTTTAATCGCTTTTGTGGAAACGCCTTCAAATTTCCGTTCTACGATAAAGCAAGAAATTCCATGATGCTTTAAGTCATGATTTGTTTTCGCAAAAATTAAGAAATGGTCAGCTACATCACATAAGGAAATCCATGTTTTTGACCCGTTTAAGATGTAACTATCTCCATCTTTTACGGCTGTTGTTGCCATTGCTACTACATCTGATCCTGCATTTGGCTCTGTTAATCCAAAGGCGCCAATTTTCTTACCTTGCGCTTGAGGAACAAGATACTTTTTCTTTTGTTCTTCAGTTCCCCATTGAAGTAATGTCATACTATTTAATCCAGTATGTACTGAAACAGCAGTACGGAAAGCAGTATCCCCACGTTCTAATTCCTCACATACAATCGCTAATGTGTTATAATCCATTCCTACCCCACCGTATTGTTCTGGAATACATACACCCATTAGTTGTAAATCTGCAAGTCGCTTTAGAATATTAGCTTCAAAATGTCCTTTTTCATCCCATTCTTTTATAAAAGGGATAATTTCTCTGTCAACAAATGACCTGACTACTTTCCTTACACTAATTTGTTCCTCTGATAATGAAAAATCCATTTTTATTTCCTCCTTAAATTGTTTTATTTCGTTTCATTTCTTCTATTTCAATTTGGGAATATCCTAGTTTACTTATTATTTCTTCTGTATGCTCACCATGTAAGGGTGGGTGTCTTACTACTTCAATAGGTGTTTTTGATAATTTTAACGGTGATCCGACTAATTTTAGATCCTTTATAAAAGGATGGTTTACATCCAACACCATATCTCTTGATTTAGCTTGTTCAGACTGTAAAGCTTCACTCACATTATTTATTGGGCCATTTGGGATCCCTATTTGATCTAATAATTCTTTCCACTCATGTTTACTTTTCATCTTCAACTTATTTTGAATTAATTGCTCTATTTGTTTTCTGTGATTTAAACGGCCCGTATTTGTCTTAAATTTTTCATCTAATAAGTTTGGTTCATCAATTAGTAAAGTAAACCTTTTAAATTGTTCGTCATTACCTACCGCTATGACTATTTCACCATCACTTGCAGTAAAGACTTGATATGGAACGATATTTGGGTGTTGATTCCCCATTCGTTCAGGAACAATTCCACTACATAAATAATTACTAGCTACATTTACTAAAGCTGCTAGTTGCGAGTCAAACAATGAAATATCGATTTCCTGACCTTCTCCTGTACGATCTCGATTCTGAAGTGAAGCAAGAATCCCAATACATGTAAATAGACCAGTTAAAACATCCGAAATAGCTACACCTACTTTTGTTGGATCTGCCTCTTTCTCACCGGTAATGCTCATTAGACCAGACATCGCTTGGATAATATAATCATAACCTGGTAAAATTGAATTTGGCCCTTCACTACCAAATCCGCTAATGGACGCTAATATGATGTCTTCTTTTATTTTTTTTAAATCCTCATACCCAAAACCTAGTTTTGTCATTGTGCCAGGTTTGAAATTTTGAACAACTACATCAGCCTCTGAAACTAGCTTTTTTAAAATTTCTTTACCTTGTTCACTTTTTAAGTTTAGTGTTATGCCTTTTTTATTGCGGTTTGCACATAAATAATAAGCGCTTTCCCCTTCCACAAAAGGTGGCCCCCACCCCCTTGTTTCATCGCCATTATTTATACTTTCTATTTTTATAATCTCTGCTCCTAAATCTCCAAGGATCATCGTACAAAAGGGCCCGGCGAGTACCCTTGTTAAATCTATGATTTTTACTCCATGTAATGCACCTGGCAATTTTTCCACCTCTATTAATCTAGTAAATAAACCAGTAAAACGATCAATCACAATAGTTGAATTGAATGTTTTACTGGCTTACAACTGAGCTTTGTATTAACAGTGAATTTATTAAATGTCTAATCCAATTGAAATATATTTAACTTCTAAAAATTCCTCAATTCCAAAGTGACCGCCTTCTCTTCCAAGACCGCTCTCTTTATAACCGCCAAATGGGACTTGTACAGCAGAAGGTGTACCATCGTTTAGTCCAATAATTCCGTACTCAAGTGCTTCTGTAATACGGAAAGAACGACTTAAATTTTCCGTATACACATATGCTGCTAGACCGTAATTTGAATTATTCGCTCTCTCAATTACTTCTTCTTCGGTTTTAAACGTAGTAATTGGTGCAAGTGGACCAAATATTTCTTCCTTCATACATGCCATTTCATCTGTAATACCCGTTAAAATAGTTGGTGCATAATAATACCCATTTTCCTCTGAAGGTTTATTCCCACTATATACGACTTTTCCACCATTATTAGTAGCGTCTTCAACTAGCGTTTTCACCTTTTCTAAAGCTGCATGATCAATTAGTGGACCAACATCAATTCCTTCTTCTAAACCATTACCCACTTTTAATTTTTCTAGCTCTTTTGTAAATAACGCTATAAATTCTTCGGATACACTTTCCTGTACATAAATGCGATTTGTACAAATGCAAGTTTGACCTGCATTACGGAATTTTGACTGAACTAAGCCAACCGCTGCTTTTGATAAATCAGCATCATCCATGACAATAAATGGTGCATTTCCACCAAGTTCTAGCGAAACCTTTTTGACATTCTCTGCTGCTCCTACCATCAGCGTTTTGCCAACTTCAGTAGAGCCAGTGAATGTAATCTTTGTTACTCTTGGATCTTTTAACCAAACTTCGCCAATTTCAGAAGACTTACCAGTAACAACATTAATTACACCTTTTGGAATTCCCGCTTCATGAGCAAGCTCCGCAAGCTTTAATGCTGTTAGAGGTGTTTGGGTTGCTGGTTTAATAACTGTTGTACAACCAGCTGCAAGTGCAGGAGCAACTTTTCTAGTAATCATAGCTGCCGGGAAATTCCAAGGAGTAATTGCTGCTACAACTCCTACAGGTTCTTTCCTAATTAGAATTCGTTTATTAGGTTGTGTTGCAGGAATTGTTTCTCCATATATACGTTTGCCTTCTTCTGCATACCAAGAAATAAAACCATTTGCATAAGCAGTCTCACCTAACGCTTCTTTGAATGGTTTACCTTGCTCAATTGTCATTAATTTAGCAATTTCTTCTTTCTTTTCATCAATCAGACGATACCAATTCATTAATAAATGGTATCTTTCTTCTGCTGTCTTTTTTGACCAAGTTTTAAATGCTGTATGAGCAGCATCAACAGCTAATTTAGCTTCATATGTTCCACCCGTTGGAATTGCCCCTACAACTGCACCTGTTGCAGGATTTGTAACCTTCGTATAATATTCATGATCGTTCCCAACCCATGTACCATCTATATACATCGGGTAGACTTCATATTTCTCTTTAATTTGGCTCATGAGTTTACCTCCAATTGTAATTCTGGAACTAATACAGCTTCAATTGACTCCCTTAAAATATCTAGTCCTTCTTCTAGCTGTTCATCTGTAATCGTTAATGGCATTAACAATCGAATTACATTTCCAAAAATACCTGCGCTTAACAACATTAACCCTCTATCGTTAGCTTCTTTTACAATCTTTCCAACTGTCACTTTATCTGGTGTTTTATCTTTCTTATTTGTTACAATCTCCATCGCACACATTGCGCCAATTCCGCGAATATCACCTATTTGTTCAAACTGTTTAGCCCATTCGTGCATTTTCTCGTTAACTTTTTCACCAATTACAACAGCTCGCTCATTTAATCCTTCTTCCTCAATGATATCAAGTACTGCTAACGCTGCACGACATCCAAGTGGGCTTCCAGAGTATGTGCCACCTATTTCTCCGGCATCAGAAGCTTCCATAATTTCTTTTCTACCAATAACACCACTAATCGGCACTCCTGCACCCATTGATTTTGAAATTGTCATTAAATCTGGCTCAACTCCAAAGTGCTCAATTGCAAAATATTTACCAGTTCTAGCAAAACCAGTTTGGATCTCATCTGCTACAAATAATATTCCATATTGCGTACAGATTTCTCTAACCCTTTTTACAAAATCAAGATCAGGGACAATAAAGCCACCTTCACCTTGAATTGGTTCCATTACGACTGCAGCAATTGTTTCTGGTGCAACCTCTGCAATCAAGAACTGTTCAAATTGTTCAATGATAAATTTACTATATTCTTTTTCATCCATTTGATCTGGACGACGGTAAACATATGGATATGGAGCTTTATATACTTCAGGAGCAAATGGTCCAAATCCATATTTATATGGCTTAACTTTACTTGTCATCGTCATTGTCATTAATGTTCGACCATGGAATCCTCTAGTAAAAGAAATGATTCCTTGACGCTTCGTATATTTTCTTGCAATTTTCACTGCATTTTCAACAGCTTCTGCGCCACTATTAAAAAATGCTACTTGTTTTTCAAAACTGCCAGGTGAAAGCTCTGCTAATCTTTCTGCAAGCTGAATATAAGATTCATACATCATGACATTAAAGCCTGTATGAATATAATCTCCAGCCTGAGCTTGAAGTGCTCTTACTACTCTTGGATGGGAATGGCCCACATTTATGGTTCCAATTGCACCTGCAAAGTCAATAAACGTATTACCATCAATATCCTCAACCAGTGCACCCTTTGCCTTTTTTACAAATGCTGCACTATTATTACTGATCCCTTTTGGAACTACTTTATTTCTTCTAGCAACCAACTCTTGTGATTTTGGTCCTGGAATTGAAGTTTGGATTTTAACGAATTTTCGATCTGCCATAATTGCACCATCCTATCTATAATGATTTTTGAATATAATGAAAGCATGTCATGATTATCAGTCATGACATGCAGAAAATATTAAACTTCAATAGTAGATAAAATTTCTTTAAATGCACTTACTACAGTATCAACTTCTTCATAGCTAATTTTTAAAGAAGGCTCGATACGAATTGTTTTTGAGTTAATTAATGTACCAGCAACAAGGATCCCTTTATCAAACATTCCTTTCGAAACTTCATAGCCAATTTCATCTTGATGGAACTCGATCCCAATCATTAAACCTTGACCACGAATTTCTAACACTTTGTCTTCATGTCCTTTTGCTGCTTCTTTTAATTGATCCAAGAAGTAAGCCCCAACTACTTCTGCTCTTTCAGGTAATTTTTCTTCAAGAAGCACACTGATTGTAGCAATAGCAGCTGCACATGCTAATGGATTTCCACCAAATGTTGTTGTATGCATAAATGGATTTGGGAACCAGCTTTTAAATACTTCTTCTTTTGCAACTACTGCTCCAGCCGGCATCACTCCTCCGCCGAAAGCTTTAGCAAGACAAATAATATCTGGAACTACTTCATATAAATCAGCAGCAAACATTTTACCAGTACGTCCCATACCTGTTTGCACTTCGTCAAAAATTAATAGAGCTCCGTACTCATCACATAGATCACGAACTTCTTTTAAGTAGTTAGGAGGAGGAAGAATAATTCCACCTTCGCCTTGAATTGGCTCAAGTATAACTGCTGCAACATCTTCACCTACTAACGAGCAAGTTTCAAATGTTTTTCTCATCATATCAATGTCTCCAAATGGAACATGACGGAATCCAGGAATTAACGGTAAAAACGGTTTACGGAACATACCTTTTGCAGTACCAGATAAAGAACCTAAGCTTTTTCCGTGGAATGCACGTGTAGTTGAAATAAATGTACTGCGCTCACTATACATTTTTGCAAGTTTTAATGCTGCTTCTACACTTTCAGTACCACTATTTGTAAAGAATGAGAATTTTAAATCACCAGGTGTAATTTCTGCTAAAATTTTAGCAAGCATTGCACGTAATGGATCTAATAAATCTTGGCTATGAAGTGCTTGTCTTTTTAACTGATCTGTAACTGCTTTGATAACTTTTGGATGACGGTGACCAACATTATAAATTCCAAATCCGCCTAAACAGTCAATATACTCTTTACCATTTACATCCTTAAAGCATGACCCGCTATCTGACCATTCAACAGATGCAAATTGACCACCTTCTGTAACAGTTTTGCGGTAAGCTAGGAAACCTGGGTTTACATGCTCTCTAAAACCATCAACTGTTTCCTTTGTGATCCATGCAGCGTCTTCTTCTGTAACTGTCTCTTTTTCTATTAAACTTAAAACCTTATTAATGTACTCGGTTACATTTTTTTCGCTTTTTAATTCGTTTTTTAAATTGATACTCATTTTGTTCACTCCTATAGTCGTTTTATCTATTTTTATCTTTCCGATCTGTCTCTTCTTATAACTGCCTAAAATTATTCTGCAAACCATCCAATTGGTTCAACTTGTAAGTTAATGTTTATTTGTTTAATTTCTTGGAATTCTTCTAGCCCAAATGTACCTAAGCTGCGTCCTACACCGCTTTGTTTGTAGCCACCCCAAGGTGCTTCATTATAAGTTGGGTGATATGAGTTAATCCAAGTAATGCCTGAACGTAACTTTTTAATCACTCTTAAAGCTTTTGCTCCATCTTTACTAAATACAGCACCTGCTAAACCATAAACAGTTCCATTTCCTAGTTTTATTGCTTCTTCTTCAGTTTTAAACTTTTGAATACATACAACAGGGCCAAAAATTTCTTCTTGAACGATACGCATATTTTGTTCAACATCTACGAAAACAGTCGGTTCAACAAAGTAACCTTTTTCTAAACCATTTTTTTCAATTCGATTTCCGCCACAAGCAACTCTTGCGCCTTCTTCTTTACCAATTTGTATATAACTTAAAACTTTTTCTAAATGTTCTTTGCTTACAAGTGGACCCATTTCTGTCTCAGGTGCATCTCCAGGACCAACTTTAATCTTCTCAGCACGCTCAACAAAACGCTCAACAAAGCGATCATAAATTGATTCTTCCACTAAAATTCTAGAACCAGATGAGCAGACCTGGCCTGATCCTGCATAAATTCCAAATAGAGCATAATCTACAGCTGTTTCAAAATCTGCATCTGCAAAAATGATATTTGGAGATTTCCCGCCAAGCTCAAGCGATACTTTTTTCATCGTATCGGCCGCTGTTTTCATGATATGTTTACCTGTTTTTGTTCCACCTGTGAATGAAACCATATCTACATCTGGGTTTGAAGCGATTTCATTTCCAACTACTGGACCTGCACCCATCACCATGTTTGCTACACCGTGTGGAAGGCCAACCTCTTCAAAAAT
Source organism: Gottfriedia acidiceleris (assembly GCF_036421055.1). Lineage (GTDB taxonomy): Bacteria > Bacillota > Bacilli > Bacillales > Bacillaceae_G > Gottfriedia > Gottfriedia acidiceleris_C. The sequence continues at coordinate 236,224 of NZ_JAZGQS010000006.1, forward strand.
CTCAAATAATTTCTTTGGAGTAACTGGTGTAACTTCTGATGGTTTGTAAACAACCGTATTACCTGCCGCTAGTGCTGGAGCAAGCTTCCAAACACTCATTAATAATGGATAGTTCCACGGAACAATTAATCCACATACACCAATTGGTTCACGAACAACCATCGCTTGCATTGGATCTGCTACATGATAAGTAAACCCATCCGGCTTTGTAATTAACCCCGCATAATAACGGAAGCACGCTGCTGCATCAGCTACATCGAAGCCAGCTTCACGGTTCGGTTTCCCATTATCTAACGTTTCAAGTTTTGTTAACTCTTCTTGGTACTCTTCTATTTTGTCCGCAATTTTAAATAAGTAAGTTGCCCTTTCTTGAGCAGATAAATCAGACCATCTTCCATCATTGAATGCTTTACGAGCAACATCAATTGCCTCTTTCGCATCTTCAACCGTTCCTTCTGGAGCATATGCAATGATTTCTCCATTTGCTGGGTTAATAACAGGGCGTTTTTCATGATTGCTAGAATCTTTCCATTCGCCATTAATAAACATCTTTAAATCAATTGTTTTAAATTGAACATCGACCATTGTATATAAACCCTCCTTAATTACTTAACAATTTATTAGTTTGCAAGAACTGTGCCAACTTTAATGCACCTATTTATAGGGGTTTCCTTCATTCCTGTGCAGATTATTATTCAATTTTGCATAACACTATTACGCTTTGCATAACCTTTGAAACTCGGTAGAATTCCTGCAATCATTAAACGTTTTTAAAACTATTTTTATAATCAGACATATTAAGAAAATTCATTGCATAGGCTAGAACACCATGAAAGGAGGAAGATATTGTGTTGCTTGCAGGAACATGCATTGCGGTGGGACTCATCATCATATTCATGGCATTTAGTATCTCAGTGGATCAAGTTAGTATGACTGAAGTAATTGATAGTAATGTTGAAAATATAGGGGATTTAGAGAAATAAAAAAACGCACCCACTTAGTGCGTTTTTTTACTCTATCAATTAAATGATATAAAATCACTTTGTAAACTCTTATCTTGCATTATCTTTTGATACTTACGACTAACAGAGGACTGACTAATACCTAAAACTTGTGCAGCTTTCGTTGTTGTTTTATATTGCTTCATCGCAAGCACAATAAGTTGCTCCTCAACATAATCAATCGCTTCTTGTAGAGGAATTACCTTATTAATGACTGGTTTAGATTTATTAAAGTCATAACTATTTGGTAAGAATTGATTAACATCCTCTGCATTAATTATTTGATCTTCAGCAGAGACGACTAATCTTTCTATAATGTTTTGAAGTTCTCTAACATTGCCAGGCCAAGAATAAAATTCTAATACGTTAATTGCATCTGGCGTCAGATGAAAACTCTTATTATATTTTTTATTTAATTGCTGTAAGAAATGGAAAGCTAATAATGAGATATCTTCAGTTCTTTCTCTTAACGGTGGAATATTTAAAGGTATAACATTTAAGCGATAATACAAATCCTCCCTAAATGTACGTTCTTCAACCATTTTTTCTAATCTTTTATTTGTAGCTGCAATAATTTGTACATTTACTTTAATTGGCTTTGTACTTCCAACTGGAATTACTTCTTGTTCTTGAAGGACTCTAAGCAGCTTAACTTGTAAATGCAATGGCATTTCACCAATTTCATCTAAAAATAAAACACCTTCATCTGCTTGCTTAAAATAGCCATCCTTATTTTGATCTGCTCCTGTAAACGCTCCTTTAATATAGCCAAAAAGCTCACTTTCTAGAAGATTTTCAGGTATTGCACCACAATTTAATTTTAAAAACGGTTTGGAAGAACGATTTCCTAATTGATGAATAGCCTGTGCTATTACTTCTTTCCCTACACCAGACTCCCCATGCAGTAAAACAGTGGAAGAAAAATCAGCAATTTTTTTCGCTTGGTTGATGATTTGCTCCATTTTTGGACTACAGTAAATCAGTTTTTTGACAAAGCGATCCTTGCTCTTTATGTCTTCAAGCTCCTTTTTATATTGCTCAGAAATCTTCTTCATCTCTTTTAATTCCGTTTTAAGGCGTGAAGTTTCTGTAATATCCCTAGAAGCAACAATGATACGTTCAATTTCCATATTCTCATCAAAAACTGGATTTCCTACCGCAAGTACTTTACGTCCATTAATTGCTTCTTGAACAATTGAGACTTTCTTCTTTTTTTCTAAAACGAGTTTTGTAACAGATGGCGTAAAAAGTCCTTGATTTTCGAATTCTAAAATACTCTTTCCAAGTAGTTCCTTTAAATCTACGTTCCAAAATCCAGGAATTATATTTTCACTGTAACGGATTAGCTCACCCTTGCGATTTACTACAAGAATTTCATCATAAATACTCGATAAAATGGCATTCAAATCTTTATTTAAATCTTTTACATATTCTATTTCAGAGGCCATTTCTTCAACCATTGGAAGATCTTGTACAACAATCACAACCCCTTCAACCTCGTTATCAACGAAAATTGGGCTATAATCAACAAGAACACCCATCTCGTCACTTATTTGAATCTGATTAAGAATTGTTTTACCTGTAGCAAATACATGATCGACTTGTTCACCGCTAAAAATCGTTTCCGCTTTTGTATTAATTACTTTTTCTGATGTTGATTTAATCATTTTTAACCCAGCATCATTGCAATTGACAATTACTTTATTTTTATCTACAACAAATGTTCCCATCGGTATCGATGTTAAAATGCTCTTTAATAAATCCACACTTTTATTTTCTTGTTTGAAAAGCTCCGCTAATATATCTTCACGAAGTATGTAACCAATTGGCATTTCTTCCTCTTCTTTTACAATCGAGATCGGTTCACCAATAATTTGAAATAGAGTAGTTATTGAAATTTGCTCACTTAAACGACTAACACTATTTATCGATTGAGAAGAACTAGTAATCTTTGAGATTGCTATATTTTTCTTTTTATTACTACTTTGAGTAATATTATTTAATTGAACATAACTAACAATCTGATTTTGCTTACGTAAGAATAAAAAGGGTTCATTTATATTGGATAAATCGATTTCATCGTTTTCTTTATATTCATCTATATCTATTGTGATGACTGGTCTTATTTGTTTCTCATTTATTGATAACATTACTTTTCCCCCCTTATGTCTAAACCATTATACATTCCTATTTTAGCAGAATTTTTAAATTTATCATAAAAATCTAAAATTATAATTTACTAATCTATTTAACACAAATAAAAGAAAGGGCAGTCTCTTAAGTCTATTCGACCAGAGACACCCCTTTATTTGTTAGAAAAGATAACGCATTAATTAAATAAAATGTTATTAATAGATCTATCACACTTAACTCAATCGCTAGCGGTAACAAACAAATCCTCTTTGACATACGCAAGAACCATTCCAGGAACTATTTTGTCTCCATTTGAGACCTCCAATGAAACAACTTCACCACTTATTCCTTGATGAATAACTTTTGTCATTCCATCTGTAGTTTTAATAAAGAATAAAGGCTCCCACTCATAAATTCTTGAATCTTTCTGAATAGCAGTCTCTTCAACTGTTCCATGGTAGTCACTGACAATGACTCCATAATACATAAAGCTCACTCCTTTTTTTGCACATTAAAAATGTAAAGTTTTGCAGCGAAGAAGGTTATTCGCTTTTGACCTATCCTTAAAGTCCGCCAATAAGCGAATTTATCTTTAAAAAATAATTCTTGATATTATAACTCGCAGATGTGTTTTGATGGTAAAACCATGCTAAAGAAATTTTGGATTTCAGAAATATCCTCATCAGCAATACCTAATTTAGGAGCCCAATAATGTTCAGAGTGAATATCTTCTAAACATAATAATGCCATTTTGCTAGATTGAATTGACGTAACCATTGATTTTCCATAAAAGTGGTTTGAAAAGGCAATTGATAAATCATATCGATTGTTCTGCGTTAATAAACAATAATGGTGTACAAGCTGTTTTTCCGTTGATTCTGAAATAATATCAATCATTCTAGATCTCTCCTTTTGTTTTAGAATTTTACCCAACCTCTCAAGCGACAAGCTTCAGCAATTTTACGAATTCCTTCAATATAGGCAGCTATTTTCATGTTTACATTATATTTTTGTGATGTTTTATAAACTTTTAAAAAGCTATCTGTCATTTTTTCTTTTAATCTCTCATCTACAGTACTCTCAGTCCAATAATAACCTTGCATATTTTGACACCATTCAAAATATGAAACAACAACTCCACCTGAGTTAGCTAAAATATCAGGAACGACTAAAATTTCTTTTTGATCAAGTATTTCTAGGGCTTCTTTAGTAGTTGGTCCATTTGCTGCTTCAACAACAATCTTGCATTTCAATTTATCCGCATTACGGTTGTTAATAACACCACTTATTGCTGCTGGAATTAAGACATCACATTCCTTTTCTAATAACTCTTGATTAGAAATCGCATTTTTAAATAGGTTCGAAACAACTCCGAATGAATCACGGTTGTCTAATAGATATGGAATGTCTAAACCTTTTGAATCATAAACTGCTCCGAGTACATCTGATACTCCAACAACCTTTGCTCCAGCTTCATGTAAGTATTGTGCTAAGTAACTACCAACATTACCGAATCCTTGAATAATGACCTTCATATTTTTTATCTCGATTTTCTGTATTTCACTAATTAACTCAAGAGCATAAAATACTCCTTTTGAAGTTGCCGTCTCACGACCTACTGACCCCCCTAAAGTTATAGGCTTACCAGTAATAAAGCTTGGTGAATCAAACTCTCTAATATGGTCATATTCATCTAGCATCCAAGCCATTACTTGTGCGTTTGTATACATATCAGGTGCAGGAATATCTTTAGTAGGTCCTACAATTTGGCTTACAGCTCTTACATAACCTCTACTTAATTTTTCTAGCTCATTCATACTTAATTGTCTTGGGTCACAAACAACCCCACCTTTTGCTCCCCCATAAGGTAAATCAGTAATACTACACTTTAAACTCATCCAGCCAGCTAATGCTTTTACTTCCTCTGGCGTTACATCAGGATGAAATCTAATTCCCCCTTTTGTAGGTCCTAATGCATCGTTATGTTGAGCTCGATAACCTTGGAATACTTTTGTCTCACCATTATCCATTTGAACGGGAATACTAAATTCTAAAAAGCGCATTGGTGTTTTAAGGAAATCAAATACTTGGCTCGGATAGTTCATTATGCCGATTGCTTCATTTAACGTTTCTCTAAACTCCTGAAGGGAATCATCTATTTCTACCTGTTCACTACTCTTTTTATTTTGTTCTACTTCAGTTAATTTTGAACTCATTTTCTACACCTCATAAGTTATTTTAATAATTTAGTAGCAATTCCTGTGCCAACTTGAATTCATTTGATTATTTTGTGAAGTAATAAATAGACAAAAGCTTATTAGAAAGGCAGTTACAAGACTTTCATTACTTTTAATATTTTTTTGAATGGTCCAATTAAGGCATTATTTTCTTCAATTACCAAAATCGATCCTTTAGTGGAAATATGATTGAATGCATGGATTATTCAATTTTGCATTAATCATTATTCAAAATTGAATTAATTAATATGCACTATCATGGTAAAGGGAATACAAACGAAATATCTTAGAGTTTTTAAACATAAAAAAGCCACAAGGAATAAATTGCCTTGTGACTTCTTCATTGTGAGTTTACTACACAGCAGCCTCTTCTTCATATTTAGGAGGTGCAATTTGGAATGCTTTAGTTAGGTAAATTAAATATAATAATCCAACGACGAACCAAACTGTTCCCATTATTAGTGAGCTTTTTTCAATGTTAAACCATAAGATTGCTACCGATGCGGCTCCAATTAAAGGCAAAATTAGGTAAGAAAAGAAGCCCTTAACTGATCTTTGCTTTCCTCGAATGTAAAAATGGTTAATGACTGATAAATTAACAAAAGTAAATGCCATTAGTGCCCCAAAGTTAATTAAAGAAGTGGCTGTTACTAAGTTGAAAAAGATTGCTGATAATGAAATCACACCAACGAAAATTACGTTAAATGCTGGTGTTTTCCATTTTGGATGAACAAAACCGAACCATTTATCTGGGAAAACTTTATCGCGCCCCATTACATATAACAAACGTGATACACTCGCATGTGACGCCAATGCAGAAGCAAGAGTATTAATAAAGGTAATACATAAGAAAATTGATTGAAATAATTTGCCACCTACATATAAAGCAATCTCTGGGGATGCAGCATCTGGATGTTTAAATCGAGATATGTCAGGATAGTATAATTGAATGAAAAAAGATGTAACTGTGAAAATTACTCCCCCCCAAAGCGCTGTGTAAAGAATTGCTTTAGGAATCGTTTTTGCTGGATTAATTGCTTCTTCAGATAAAGTAGAAACAGCATCAAATCCTAAAAACGAGAAACATAGAATTGTTGCACCGGTTACTAATGTGCCAAAATGCATTCCAGCATTATATAGTGGTTTAATACTGAATCCTCCATATCCTTCACCATGATGTAACCCTTGGATTACAAGAATGATAAAGACAACCATAATCGCAAGCTGGACTAATACAAAGAAGGTATTGAAATTTGCTAGCATATTTATACTTCTTAAGTTTAAAAATGTTACAAGCCCTACAAAACCAACTACCCAAATCCAAGTTGGAACATTAGGAAAAAGTGCATTTAGGTAAATTTTAGTTAATAAAGCATTTACCATTGGTAAGAACAAATAATCTAATAATGATGACCAGCCAACAAGGAAACCTAGGTGACCACTAATCGCTTTCTGCGTGTATGTATAAGCAGATCCTGCATCAGGAAATACTCGTACAAGCTTGCCATAGCTTATCGCTGTAAATAACATGCCAATTAAAGCTACAATATATGCAGTTGGTACGTGACCATTCGTTACATGAGATACAATTCCAAAAGTGTCGAAAACAACCATAGGAGTCATATAGGCTAACCCCATCATAACTACTTGCCATAACTTTAAGGATCTTTTTAACTGTGTTTTATTTTCCACCTATCATATCCCCTTCGTTTTTTAGATTAAGCGCTTACACCATTCTTACTACTTCCTTATAATTCTTACTTTTCCGACATAAACCTCCTTTTTTTGAATATTTAAATAAGTCTATTTATAGATTTGCAAGTTTTATGCCAAAATATTAATTTTTTGTAAACGTTATAAAGAACAGCTACTATAGCTTTGAAGTTATTGAGTATTATAGAAAAAACAAAAATCCCTCCGCTAAATTCTACTTTTATACCAGCCTGCTTGTTATTCAATCCTGCATACATTATTCAAGACCTCATAAGATTTATCTCTCTTTTTTTACGAATCTCTAAAAATACTTACATCTATTGGACTGGCACGGAAGTTGCATTGTTAACTGTAAACTATCACTCTGCCAACTTTTAGGTCAGAGCAAAGTAAATAGATTTTTTACCAAATTAATAATAAAACTTTTAGTTAATCAAATCAGACTAACTATGAGTTTAATTATAAGAAAATTCTGTAAATAAATTTTAAAATTTGGAGGAGATGATTTATGAGTAAACAAGGAATCGATTCAGAGGCTTTACAATCGTTTAACTACAAACAGGAATTACAACGATCATTAAAATTTTTCAGTTCATTTGCAGTTGCGTTCTCATTTATTTCAATCACAACTGGTATTTTTAGCTCTTATAGTCTTGCTTTAGGAGCAGCTGGACCTGCTGGAATTTGGACATGGCCATTTGTCATGGTGGGACATTTACTTGTAGCCTTAATATTTGCCGATTTATCCAGCAAAATTCCTTTAAGTGGTTATGTTTACCAATGGGTTAGCCGTTTAACGAATCGAGGATTTGGTTGGTTTACAGGTTGGGCAGCTTTATGTTATTTAATTATTGTTGTACCTACTGTTGATTATGGTGTAGCACCAATTTTTCTTGATCTATTCGGTATTAAAAGTACAACTACAGTTCTTACAACCGTCGTACTAATTACAATCGTTATTCAAGCATTATTAAATATTTACGGAGTAAAGATTGCTACAATCATTAATAATTCAGCTGTCTATACAGAAGTAATCGGATTTATTGGCATTATTATTATTTTAAGTATTGTCTTATTTTTCAAAGGAGCAGATTTTTCATTATTAACTTACACTGCTCACAAAGTTGGCTCAAATGGAAGCTATTTAACAGCATTTGTACTATCAGTCGTAATGGGCTCTTATACTTTAGTTGGCTTTGAAGCAGCGGCAAACCTAGCAGAAGAAACAGTTGATGCTAATAAAACTGTACCTAAAGCCATCGTTTACTCAATGTTACTTGCAGGTGTAATTGGATTTGTTTTCTTAATTATTGTTACTTCGGGAATTAAAGATATTAATCGTATTATGGCTTCTGCTTCCCCCATTTCTGATATTTTGCAATCACGTTTGGGCACTGCAGTAGCTGACTTCTTCCTTGCGTTAGTGATCGTTTCAATTTTTGCTTGCGGGTTAATCATTATGGCTTCTGCTTCTCGACTTATTTATGCCCTTTCAAGAGACAATGTGTTTTTCGCATCAAGTGTTTTTAAAAAGGTAGATAAAAAACATAATGTACCTTACAATGCGATCATTTTAGTTTCTGTATTAGGCATTATTGCTGTTTTCTATTTTGGAAAACTATCATTATTAATAGGTACTTCTGCGGCACTTCCGGCCATAACTTACTTAATTACTGTTATTGCATACGCTACTAAAATTAAAAATTTACCGGATACAGATGGTTTTAAGCTAGGAAAATGGAGACTTCCTGTTACAGTTCTTGCAATTATTTGGCTAGTATTTGAAGTTGGTATTTTAACACTCCCAAAAGATTTCCTGCCAACTACTAAAGTTATCCTTTACTTATTTCTTGCTGGAATTATTATTTACTGGACCGTATTCAGGTCTAGAATACAGGAAGGGAAAATTGGTATTAATTTAGAGAAGGATTTGGATATGTAAAAGAGAAAAAATAAAGCCGATACTCCTTATTTTAGAGGAGATCGGCTTTTTTAAATAAAAAAATAGATTAGTATTCTAGCTTCCACATATATCTTCTTTTTGTTAACGGGTGATTCCTAACTTTAGCTAATGCTTCCGCATACACTCGTAAAACACCTGAAATTAAAATTGGATTGAAGTAATCTACTACTTCTTTTGCGATGACAGACCCCAAACCAAAATCTTTTGCGTCCACCACAGTCGTTTTTGCTTCGAAACGATTTAAGAAATCAAGCGCACGAGAATCCATATCCCTTGTTCTTCCGTCATTCATCAATAATAAGAATGGTACGCCTTTGTCTACAATTTCAAATGGTCCGTGGAAAAATTCACCATCATGGAATGTTCCTGAGTTAATCCATTGCATTTCCATTAGTAGACAGATTGAGAAGGAGTACGCAACTTCATGCGTTGCGCCGCTGGACATTACATAAATCACTTCGTCGTCTTTATAAGCTTTCGCAAAAGCTTGTGCTTGTGGAAGAGCCGTCGTAACAGATTGTTGAATTAAATCGTAAATATTGTTAAATCCATCTTGCATTTTCTCATAATATTCGTAGCCTTCAAATTGATTCAAGATTTCAACTGCTAAACCTAGTACCTTCGTCATTTTTTCCATTTTCGCTGCATAGTTAGCTGCCCAGCCATGGTAGACTACATAATCAGCATCTTTTGTGATTGCGGATTCTTTTTCATATGTAACGGCAATTACCTGTGCCCCTAGTTCTTTTGCTTTTGAAGTTGCAGCAACCGTTTCTGGAGTTGATCCACCTAGTGAACATGTAATCACGATACTTGTGTCATCTACGGACACTGGAGTTGCATAATTAAATTCATTTGCAGTATAAAGACTGACACGAAGTTGTTGAGCATTAGCCTCTAAAAAATATTTTGCTGGATATAATTCCGCTTTTGAAGCACCACATCCTACAAAAAATACACTTTTAATTTCTGGCTGCTTTTCTTTAATTTGAGAAATGACATAATTCAATTCCATTTTTATCCCTCCGCATATTATATGATATAACATTATATAACGTTATATTAACGGTTAGATCCTATAAAGTCAATAACTATTCTGAAAATTATTAATCTTAAATAAATATAGTGAAATTATTATATACATGAAAACACTTTCATTATATAATATTATATAATGACTTATCGCTCGAAAGGACCATATACCAAATGAAACTAAATAATTCGATTTCAACGCCTTTATATGATCAATTAAAACAAATAATTAAGGACTCCATCTTGCAAGAAGTATATAAACAAGGTGAGAGACTTCCGAACGAAACAGAACTATGTGAAATCTATGGTGTGAGTAGAATAACAGTTAGAAGAGCCATACAGGACTTAACCGATGAAGGTCTACTAGAGCGCAAACAAGGAAAAGGTACATTTGTCATGCGATCTAAAATAGCAAGAGAATTAGTTTCGGTTGATGGTTTTACAGACTTTAACAAACAATTAGGTAAAAACCCTTCCAAGCAAATTCTTGTTTGTGAGGAATTAAAAGCAACTCCAAAAATTGCAGAATCGCTTCATATTACAGTTAATACTCCTGTATTAAGGCTCGTTCGATTGATGTTTATTGATGACTACCCATTTACACTTGATGAAACTCACTATTCTTTGGAACGTTTCCCTAATTTAACAAGCCACTTCCTTCAGAATAGTTCAACTTATGAAGTACTAAAAAAGATCTATAACGTCGACATGAATGCTTGTACTACCCATAAAGTTATCACAGTAGTGCCGGCTGGAAAGCTTGAAGCAGAACATTTAGATTGCGAACTTGGTGAAACTTTATTTAATATTGATAAAACGGTTTACGATGAAAATAAAGTCCCAATCCATACTTCAAACTTTAAAACACGTACTGAATTAATTGCTTTGACAATTACAACTTAAATGGTAATAAAAAGACTTCTCTTGTGATGACAGAGAAGTTTTATTGTGTAGAAATAGTATTAAAGCATGAAGATGAAGTTAACTTACTTAAAAACAGGGCATGAGGAAGTATTAAAGCTTATGTTTGATAATAACATCGAGATCTGATTAATTTTAATTGATATTGTTTAGTAATAATCAAACCTCAATCTAATTTTTTGTTATTTCGTTTAGTATTCGTGCTATTCACTCAAATTTCTTTCTAATTAGTGGCCTTATTTGCTGTTAACCCGATTCTATTTGCAGATTTCCAATTTTAATTTGCAATTATGGCTTTTTTATTTGCACCTCCACATTTTTTTCAACACGCCAAACAGGCATCGATGTATTCGCTGCCTGTTTTAAGCTTCATTGATAGATTAGTATTCTAATTTCCACATATATCTTCTTTTTGTCAATGGATGATTACGAGCAATTGATAATTGTTCTGCATATGTTCGAATGACACCAGTAATTAGCATTGGGTTAAAATAGTCTACAACTTCTTTTGCAATGATAGAACCGAGTCCAAAATCTTTTGCATCTACAACCGTCGTTTTTGCATCGAAGCGATTTAGGAATTCTAGTGCTCTTGAATCCATTCCTCTAGTGCGCCCATCGTTCATTAATAGTAGAAATGGTACGTCTTTATCTACAATCTCAAAAGGGCCGTGGAAGAATTCACCATCGTGGAAGCTTCCTGAGTTAATCCATTGCATTTCCATTAGTAAACAGATTGAAAAAGAGTAAGCTACTTCATAAGTTGCTCCGCTAGACATTACATAAATATAAGGTTCATCTTTGTATGCATCAGCAAATGCTTTTGCCTGTGGTAGAACCGTCTCTACTGACGATTCAATTAGAGCATAGATTTTTGAGAAGCCATCCAACATTTTATCGTAGTACTCATACCCTTCAAATTGGTTAAGAATTTCAACGGCAAGGCCAAGAACCTTCGTCATTTTTTCTAATTTTGCTGCATAATTTTCTTCCCAGCCATGGTATACAACATAATCAGCATCGTTCGTTATAGCAGCATCCTCAACATGTGTAACCGCAATTACATGTGCTCCTAGCTCTTTTGCTTTGGAAGTGGCTGTAACAGTTTCTGGAGTAGTGCCACCTAATGAGCACGTGATGACAATACTCGTTTTATCAACGGAAACTGGAGTAGCGTAATTAAATTCATTTGCTGTAAAAAGGCTTGTGCGAACTTGCTTCGCGTTCCCTTCTAAGAAATATTTTGCTGGATATAAATCCGCCTTTGAAGCACCACAGCCTACAAAAAATACACTCTTAATATCGGGCTGTTTTTCTTGAATTTGTCTAATTATGTACTTTAATTCCACTTATTTCTCCTCCAATAATATTTATTTGTATGCTTTTACATAAATTGTTCAAAAGCCTTCATATTTCTAATGTCATGGCTAGCGGGATCTTTAAAATATCTAGCATCCGTAATTTCTTGTGCTAAATAACCTGTATAACCATTCTTTTTGAGTGTCATTAAAAATTCTTTTAAGTTGTGATTACCATCACCCCATATAAGATGTCCATAAGGATTTCCATCGACAAAATGCATATGGACAATTTCGTTACCAAAAGTATCAAACCAGTCCTGCAACTTTTCACCTGCCACTCCCATGGCTGTCGTATCGATGAGAATCTTTAAATTAGGATGACCAATCTCATCAAACATTCTTTTTGCATCATTAACGGTAGTTACCAAATTAGATTCCTCTGGACGTAAGCTTTCCAACGCTAATGTAATCCCTTCACGTTGCGCTACATCAGCTAACCTTGAGAGCATTTCTCTTGATCGTTTCCAAGCTTCTTCACGATCTTCATCATAGTAGCCCCATCCTGAATTGCACTGCATGATTGGACAGCCTAATTCAGCGGTTGCTTTAATTCCATTTGAAAAATATTGAAAGCTTTTTTCAAATATTTCTGGTTTTGAAGCTGCAAACTGATATTGATACATACAGTTTTCTGGTGTAAAAACTTTTACCTCTAAACCTCTTGAGTTAATTTTTTGTTTTAGCTGTTTGCAATTAGAGTAAGTCATTGGATCTAAATAATAATGAGGAACGCCTGTCCAAAACTCCAGACTTTTAATTCCTGCTGCTACTTGAGCTTCCAAAAAATAATCTAATGAGTAGCGCATATAATGGATATTCATCCCGGCTATTTGTTCCCTACTTATTAATGACGTTGTACTCATTATTCATAAACCTTCCCATATCCAAAAGAACCATCAACTAGGCATTGCTTTGAAGAAAAGTCGGCTGCTTTTGCAAGGCTGTCAATAATGATTTGATCTTCATCTAAAACACCATCTTTAAGTTTGTTTAAATAGTTCACCATGAAACAAGTAATAAAGGAATCACCTGCACCCATCGTGTCAATTGGTTTTACAAGCTTTGGTTCCTGTATATAGAATTTAGTTCCATTAAATAATAGAGCCCCTTTTTCCCCCATGGTACATAGCACCAATTTACATCCCATGTTTGATACTTTTAACATAAGATTAAGCATTTCATCTAATGTTAAATGGCTACATGAAAAGTAGGCGTAATCGACTAATGGAGCGATTTTGTTTATTTTATTCTCCGTAAAATCAGAGGAAAAATCGAAGCCAATCGGAACACCTAATTCTTTAACCTTTGGTAATTCCTCCTCTGTAAATCCGTATAATCCTGAATGAACTAAATCAAATTCTTTAATATAATTTAAATCTTCAACTGTTAAATTTAATCCTTGTTCTCTTAATACACCGCAGCGATTACTACCTATAAAAACTCGGTCTCCATCTTTTAGGGATACTCGCGCACAGCCGTTTTCTCCTTCATAAACTCTGCTATGACTGATGTCTAATCCAATCTGATTAATGCTATCCTGCACATGTTCAGCTTCTTTGTCTGTTCCAAATGCACCTAGAAATGCAGCATCTACACCAAGCCTTTTAGCGTAAACCGCGAAATTTAATGCATTTCCTCCAGGATACATCGTTCGTGTATGTTCATATTTGTCTACAACATTGTCGCCTAATCCTAATACTTTCATCATTTAACCTCACTTATAATACCTTTGATAAGAAATCAATTGTCCTTGGGTGCTTTGGATTTTCGAAAAATTCCTTTGGGTTGTTTTCTTCTAAAATTTTGCCTTGATCAATGAACAGTATTCGGTCACCCACTTCTTTTGCAAATCCCATTTCGTGCGTAACAACAACCATGGTCATTCCTTCTTTTGCAAGTCCCTTCATTACTGCCAAAACCTCTCCAACCATTTCAGGGTCCAAAGCAGATGTTGGTTCATCAAACAACATAACCTCAGGCTTCATAGCTAGTGCTCTTGCGATGGCAATTCGCTGCTGCTGACCGCCAGACAAGGATGATGGATACGCTTCTATCTTCTCTAGTAGACCGACCTTTTTTAATAACTCTATTGCTAAATTCTTTGCTTCTGGCCCCTTTAATCCCTTTACTTTAATTGGAGCGTGGCAAATGTTTTGAGAAACATTTTTATGTGGAAAAAGGTTAAACTGCTGAAAAACCATTCCCATTTTTTCTCTTACTTTGTCTATATTGACCTTCTTAGCTGTAATATCTTGCTCATTTACTAAAATTTTTCCGCTTGTTGGTGTTTCCAAAAGATTGAGACATCTTAGGAACGTACTTTTACCAGAACCAGAAGGACCTATTACAACAACTACTTCTCCCTTTTTAATGGTTACATCTATTCCTTTTAAAACTTCACTTTTTCCGAAGCTCTTATGTAAATCATTAACGACGATCACTAGTCTTCAACCTCCTTTCAACAATCCCTAGTAATCTCGACAAAGTAAATGTCAATACTAGGTAGCCAAGAGAGGCTACTAGAATGGGTTCTAATCCTAATGCCGTATTTCCCCTAACAATAGTAGTTTCATACATTAGCTCAGCTACTCCGATAACCGATACGATTGAAGAATCCTTAATACTACCAATAAATTGGTTACCTAGTGCAGGCAAAATATTTTTGAATGCTTGAGGCATGATAATATCAAACATCGCGGTTCTTTGACTCATTCCTAAACTTCTTGCTGCTTCCATTTGACCTTTGCTAACTGCTTCAATTCCAGAACGAATCGTTTCTGAAATATAGGCTGCGGCATTTAGTGATAAAGCGATTGCACCTACCGCCAAGTCTGGTATATCTATACCGCTAAGAAGAGCAGGTACACCAATATAAATAATGTAAATTTGAGCTAGAAGTGGTGTACCTCTGATGAACTCTACATAAATATCTCCAATTAGTTTAACGACTTTATACTTAGAACGTCTTAATAAGGTTAAAGCAACGCCAAGGATACTTCCTAAAACAACCGCTATCAACGCAAGAATGATTGTTATATAGATTCCTGTAATAAAAAATTGATAATAGGTTCCAAGGAATGAAAAATTCAATTGACTCCCCCCTTTTGAATATTGTTTTATATGTGATAAACGGTATGATCAAAAGTTTTAGAAAAACGCTTTCATTTGACTCATATTTAGAAGCTAGTTTAATTTTGTTTTACCTTCGACATTGCATCAGTTAACCATTTTTCATATTCAGGCTTTGTTCTTTGAATCGTTTTATTAACTGCATCAACTAATTCTTTATCTGTACCGTTAGGCATTGCAATCGCTGCACCTGCTGTATCGTCATCAAAAAGTAGTTCTGTTTTCGCTAAGCTAGGATTACTTTTTACAAGTAGCGTAGCAGTAGGACGGTCTACTAAAACTGCGTCTACTTTTTTAGCAGCTAAGTCCATTGCTAATTCAGTTGATTTTCCTAATAGTTTTAAATCAGCATTAGGAAATTGCTTTTCTACTATTTGTTCTTGTACAGAAGATTTAATTGCAGCAATTTTCGCATTTTTTAAGCTATCATTCGTCGTATACTTGTTCAATTCACTTTTGCGAACAATCATTACATGACGATCTTTATAGTATACGTTTGAGAAGTCTGCATTTTTTTCTCTTTCTTCTGTTGGACTCATAGCCGAAATAATCATGTCAATTTTTCCACTTTGAAGAGCAACTAATAAACCATCAAAGTCCATATCTTTTATTTCATATTTAACACCTAAATCTTTTGACACTTGATCTAGTAATTTAATATCAGAACCAATAATTTTATCTTTTCCGCCATCAACAGTATGGAATTCATAAGGAGGTGTAGCTGCCATCATTCCAACTACTATTTTGCCTTTTTGCTTAATTCCATCTAGCCCCGATTTTGA
Source organism: Gottfriedia acidiceleris (assembly GCF_036421055.1). Lineage (GTDB taxonomy): Bacteria > Bacillota > Bacilli > Bacillales > Bacillaceae_G > Gottfriedia > Gottfriedia acidiceleris_C. Next base: position 252,496 of record NZ_JAZGQS010000006.1, read on the forward strand.
TGCTGTTTTTTCAGCTGTCCCACAACCCGCCAATGAGATCGCAAGTAAACCAGATAATGCAATACCGCTTACTTTTTTACCTAATGCTTTTTTCATCTCTTTATTCCCCCTTAGTAGTTTATTAAAATTTTTTACTTACAGAATATACTAATACCATCCAAAACATATAATAACGTTATATAACATTATAATAGTGAATAAGTCCCATAAAGTCAATAATATTTCTGAAAATTTTCAATTAAAAGTCTATTAGAGATAATAGGATGCAATATAAATAAAAACTGTTGATCATTACAACAGTTACTTGTTTTTTTCCTCTTGTAATACGTACGTTTTAATTTCAGTACAAAACATGCTATTAATATTGATAGAAATCCCTAGTTTCACTCCGCTATTTTATTCTAAATTCTTCAGATGGAGGAATGACTCAGTACTCTTTCGTAGTCTGTTAAAACTGTATCTTTTCAACTTAGTAATACTTTTGATCTTTATCAACGATTTACATTATAAAATATAATGAATTTTCAGATAAAAAAAGAGATGCTAATTCTCATATGAATTACATCTCCAAACAATTACTATTCAATTAAAAGCTAGATCTTTTTATCAATTAGGATTGTCGTTCACGATCCATTCTCCAAATCACATTCATTAAGCTGAACAATTTTTGTTCTTTTTATTAGTTTATATCCAATCCATAAAATAAGGAATAATGGCAACCCTATATATGAAACAAGTACACCGTTCCAGTCTATTGCTTTGCCCATAAATGCTGAATAATTTTGTCCAAGAATAACAACACCACATAGTACAAAAGCAAATATTGGTCCGAACGGGAACCATTTCGCTTTATACGGTAGGTCATTTAAATCCTTTCCTTGCGCTACATATGCTTTACGGAATCGGTAATGACAAATTGCTATTCCGAGCCAAGCAATAAAACCAGACATACCTGAAGCATTAAGTAACCAAACGTAAACTACTCCGTCACCATATAGAGAAGCTAAAAATGCTAATGTACCGACTGCCGCTGTCATGATTAATGCATTAACAGGTACACCCCTTTTATTTAACCTACCTAATGCTTTTGGAGCTTTCCCTTGGCGAGCCATGTCCCACAGCATTCGAGCTGAAGCATACATTCCAGAGTTTCCAGCTGATAATACCGCTGTTAAGATAACTGCATTCATTACAGACGCTGCAAATGCAATGCCAGCTTTATCAAAAACCAGCGTAAATGGACTAACAGTTACATCTCCACTTGCTAGATTATGATTTGTATACGGTATTAGTAGACCGATTACAAATATAGATAATACGTAAAATAATAAAATACGCCAAAATATTTGGCGAGCCGCACGAGGAATATTTCGCTCTGGCTCCTCGCTCTCCCCAGCTGCTACCCCTAATAACTCGGTACCTTGGAAAGAAAATCCAGCTGCCATAAAAATACCAAGTGTTGCCATGAATCCTCCATGAAACGGAGCATCACCAACTGTAAAGTTTTTAAACCCTACTGCTTCTCCACCAATAATTCCAAAAATCATTAAAAATCCCGAAATTAAAAAAATGATGACTGTAACTACTTTTATAATAGAAAACCAGTATTCAGATTCCCCAAACCCTTTAACAGACAGATAATTTAATAGAAAGATAATAGCTAAAAATAATGAACTCCATAAGAGTGAGGATGTATGTGGTAACCAGAATTTCATAACCATTGTAACTGCAGCTAATTCAGCTGCTATCGTAATTGCCCAGTTATACCAGTAATTCCACCCAAGAGCAAAACCAAGTGCAGGATCAACGAATTTTGTTGCGTATGTACTAAAAGATCCTGCAACCGGCATATATGTAGCCATCTCAGCAAGGCTTGTCATTAAAAAGTACACCATTATTCCAATCGCTAGATAAGCTGCTAGAACACCACCTGGTCCTGCATTATGGATGGCACCTCCACTTGCTAAAAATAGACCTGTTCCAATTGTTCCTCCTAGTGAAATCATTGTAATATGGCGAGGTTTTAATCCACGCTTTAACTCTTGAGGCATAGAAGGAATATGATGCTCAGAATCAATGACTGTTATTGTATTTACCGTATTTTTCATTAAAATACTCCTTTTCAGTCGTTTTTAGGATTCGATAATTTTCTGATTTTTTTCGTTCATTGATTGTTTAGGAAAAGTTTGAACATTAGAGAAAATGAGAAGCGAATGCTCGCTTCTCATTTCTTATTTGGAAAAGTCAAAATAATTCCTCTTTAATAATCTTTTTTGCTCGATCAACCCATTATATGAAGTTGTTTTACCAAGTAGCTTAGTATCGATTAAGTATAATTGCTCTTCAATTGCACTAACAGTATCATCTGTTTGATATGTTATTTTACAATCTAAGCAAATGATACATGGTGTTTCTTTAATCTCAATTGCCTTCGTACCATCAGGAAGTTCCCAGTAGACCGTATTTGTTGATTCAACTATGTTAGCTGATTCACACCACTGACATTTCATCATTCAGTGTCTCCTTGCGCACTTCCTACTAGCTTTTCACTAACTTGGATTTTTGTAAGCTGTGCTTGGAATTTCTTTTCTTTTAATTCGTCGCGTTTATCACGCTTATCTTTTAAAGAAGCATGCTCTGGGTTTGTTGCATATGTTTTACGAACTTCCATACGTTGTAAACCTTCTGGTACAAGATTGAATTTTGTTTCATTCATTAATCCCGCGATTCCTGCATTGGAACGTTTTTCATCCATATTAGGATAAATTTCTTTAAAGTATGCTTCTGCCCTACCTGGTACGTAATTTTGTGGTTCCGGATAAGTAGTAATTACACCTTCAAAATTACGAAGTACAACTTTATCAGCACTTTGCGAAATTAAGTAATTTGGTTGAAGAGAAATTTTTCCTCCTCCACCCGGTGCGTCTACTACAAATGTTGGTACTGCATATCCAGAAGTATGGCCGCGTAATCCTTCCATAATTTCTAATCCTTTTGAAACAGGCGCACGGAAGTGTCCAATTCCTTCAGATAAATCGCATTGATAAATATAATATGGACGAACACGGATTTTAACTAAATCATGCATTAGCTTTTTCATAATTGGTACACTGTCGTTAATTCCAGCTAAGATTACGGCTTGGTTTCCTAATGGTACACCAGCATTTGCAAGCATTTCGCAAGCTCGTTTCGATTCCTCTGTAATTTCAATTGAAGTATTAAAGTGAGTATTTAACCATACTGGATGATATTTTTTTAAGATATTACATAGATTTTCAGTAATACGTTGTGGGAAAACTACAGGTGCCCTAGTACCAATACGGATAATTTCCACATGTGGAATTTCTCGTAAATTTTTTAAAATATACTCTAAAATATTATCGTTAATTAAAAGACCGTCTCCACCTGAAATAAGTACATCTCGTACTTGAGGATTTTTGCTAATGTAATTAATAGCTGCATCAAGCTGTTTCTTTGGCACTCCCATTCCAATTTGTCCTGAGAAGCGACGTCTAGTACAGTAACGACAGTACATTGAGCATTGATTTGTTACTAAAAATAGTACACGATCTGGATAACGATGTGTTAAACCTGGTACAGGAGAATCTTCATCCTCATGGAGTGGGTCCTCTAAATCATACTTAGTTTTATGAATCTCCGCAGAGATCGGAACTGATTGCATACGAACTGGACAACGTGGGTCATCCGGATTCATTAACGATGCATAATATGGCGTAATGTTTAGTGGAATTGTTTTAGTCGCAATTCGTACCCCATCTTCTTCGTCTGGCGTGAGATTAATTACTTGCTTTAACTCATCCAATGATTTGATGGTATTTGTAAGTTGCCAAACCCAATCATTCCATTGTTCATCTGTTACATCTTTCCATAATTCAATTTCTTTCCAATGTCTTTTTGGAGCATAGACTGCATTTACCATACTTACATCCCCTTTCAAATTGTTTGTTTTAATATATAGCAAGAGCCGTGCCAAAAATTTACAACTAATTAATAAAACCGCCACAAATATAGAAAATTCAAACTATTCAGCCTGTTTTTTTATTTTTTTAAGCTAAAATCTTAAGATGGTTTCTTCCCAAGAGGAATTAAAAATAATAAAACCGCCTAAAATTAGGCGGCTTGGCTATTGAAAGAAGTGCTAAAACTAGTATTTTTAGAAGATTAAAATGTAGTTTATACTACGATATTTAACTTTTGAATCTTATATTGAAGAGTTTGCCTAGGTATTTCAAGTAGTACTGAAGCTTGTTGAATATTAGAATTTGTTTGTAGCAATGCTTGTTTAATAAGTGAAATTTCCATTTCTTGCATTGCAGAACGTAAAGGCTGAACTCCTTTTGTCTCAGTACTTTTCTTAATCTGCTGTAGTTGAATTGGAAGATGTTTAACCGTAAGAGTATGCCCTTCTGCCATAATCATCGCATGCTCAATCGTATGCTTTAGTTCTCGGACATTACCAGGCCAATTATATTGGTGGAATAACTCGAATACAGTATGTTCTACATTTCGAATATTCTTTGAGAAACGTTCATTGAATTGCTCAACAAAATGAGACGTGAGCAACTCTATATCAAAATTCCTTTCTCTTAACGGTGGTATGAACAAAGAAAAAACATTCAAACGATAATACAAATCCGGTCGCATGATACCGTTTTGAACGCAATCTAAAGGTGATTCATTAATTGCGGCGATTACTCTTACATTCACTTTACGGGTCTTCTGATCACCTATTCGGCGAACAACTCCATCCTCTAGTACCCTTAGTAGCTTGGCTTGGAGCTCTAAAGGCATCGAATTTAGTTCATCTAAAAACAAGCTTCCACCATCTGCAAGTTCAAACAACCCTGCTCGATCAATCGCTCCCGTGTAACTACCCTTTGTTGTGCCAAATAGTATACTTTCCAGTAATGATTCTGGTAAAGCAGCACAGTTTTGCGCAATAAAAGGGCCTTCACTTCTATTTGAACTATGGTGAATTGACTGGACAAAAAGTTCTTTCCCAGTTCCAGTTTCACCAACTACAAGTACTGCAGAATCTGCATTTGCTACCTTTTCAACTTGATTTTTTACGGCTATTAAAGCAGGGTCATCTGTTAATATATCTGATATCGTATATGAGTGAACTTGCTTAGCTTTTCCTTTTTTTACTTGCGGTGTAATCCTCGCTTGTAAGTCTAATACTTTCTCACCAAGCGATTTAATTGTAGAATAATCCTTTGCAATTTCAACAGCACCGATCAATTGATCATCCAAAACGATTGGAATTGTCGTGTTAACAGTATCAATGAATTGGCCTTTAATATTTTCATAGCGTTGAGGCTGTTGAATAATCGCTTGCTTTGTTTCTAGTACTTTCAGTAAGGTACTTGTTTCTTTCGTTAAAGAAGGGAAAGCTTCTAGTACATGCTTTCCCAGAACCTCTTCAACTGAAACACCGTCATGGTCAGCCGCAACTTGATTATAAAATATAGTCATTCCATTTTTGTCGACTGCGTGAATTGATTCATCGATACTATTTAATATGGCACTAATCATTTCATTAGTTGGAATTGTTGCGTTCATTTTATAACCATCCTTTCACTGCCGAAAACTTGGCGATTTAACGCTCACTTTTCGGCAGTTTGACATTAAAAGACTACTTTTGAAAGATCTTTCACCCATACATTCATATCTTCTAATTTATCAAAGATATAGCAGTTGTTTGTCATTCTTCCAGTGTACTTATACCCTAATTGATGAAAGGCTGCATTCATTCCATATGATAATGATCGCGCTATCGTATAAGAGCAATAAACCGATTGGCTTACTAAATCCTGTTCCAACTTCTTCATTAGCTCCTTCATCAAACCATGCTTACGATGCTCTTCAAGCGTTGCACAATTTGTTAGCTCGGCATTTCTTTGACCGAAGTCCACTTCAGCAGATGCTGCACTTACAATATTTCCATCTTTCTCATAGACCCAATAAATAGTCCCTTCATCCATCGTCTTTTCAACATAAGCGGATTCATTTAAAGGTGTAGGATATACCTTAAAAACTTGACCATATAATTTAGCAAGTTTAGTTGAGTCTTTTTTTTCAGCTCTTCGTAAAACATAACCGTCTGGAATAACTTTTTCGTTTGATCGATCACTCTTTAAAACAGCATCTAAAATATCATCTCCAGCGGCCCAATAAAGACTATTTCTTCTCTCTTGGCTAGCATATTTCGTAACAAAAAAGCCATCACTACCTTGAAAATAGCCTTTCAGTGCAGATTCAATCATATATCCTGCTTGTAAGAATGAATATAAATGTTCACTTCTTGCTTTAATAATTAGCTTAGTAAATTTGTGCTCTTTTGCTAGTTTTTCTATTCTCTCGATTAATAGTGATGCATTCCCTAGGTAAAAATCAACTCGAATTCGCTCATTAAAATAATCTAAAGCACCTTCGAAATAGTAGTTTTCCTGTTGAACTTTAATTGTTTCATAATACTTTTTCGTTTTCATATACTCCCTCACCTTCATGTTGTTGACCTTCAACTCCACACCAGTCAATTAATGTACAAGCAATGATCTCTGCTGCTAAAAACATTTGATCTAAATCAATAAATTCATCTGGGTAATGAGCTACTTTTGTCTCCCCCGGTCCAAAAACAATCATTGGAATATTTAAAATTTGTGTAAATAATCCTCCATCTGTTCCCCATGGTGCAGCTTCAACTACTGGGTTTTGTTTCATTGTTTCAAGATAATTTCGTTGCAAAGTTTTCACTAATTCACTATCAGCTTCAACAGTACCAGGAACCCATCTTGCTCCAAACCACTCTACTTCTACAGGATTTTCTACGAACCAATCATCAAGATTTTTAATATGATCTATCCAATTCTCAAATTCTATTTTTGCATCTTCTAATTTTTCATTTGGTGCTACTCCGAATCTTCCTTCTAAAGTCACTAAATCAGATACAGAAGATGGCCATGTTCCACCATTAATTGTTCCAATATTAATTGGAATTGGAATCGGTACGCCATCATATAACGGATCAGCTATTCGTTGATTTCGTAATTGCTCAAGTTTTTGAATTTGTTGAATGATGAGTACGCTTTTTTCGATAGCGCTCACACCTTCGTAACGAGTACCTCCATGTGCTACCTTACCTTTTACCTTTAGACGGAACCACATTGATCCTTGTTGCTTAATGAAAAACTTCATATTTGTTGGTTCAGGGATAATAACACCATCAGCTGTATAGCCTCGTAAAATTGTAGCAAGTGTACCAGCACCACCGCTCTCTTCCTCGATTACGCTTTGAAAATAAACATTACCTTTTAGTGTTATTCCACTTCTTTTAATTGCTTCAATCGCTAAAATTAGCGCAACATTTCCGCCTTTCATGTCAGTTGCCCCACGCCCATAAAGCTTGTTATCTACAACGGTTGCACTGTAAGGAGGGTAAGTCCATTGCTGAATATTTCCTTCTGGTACAACATCTATATGTCCATTTAGAATCATGGACTTTCCTCCGCTCGTTCCTTTAAGCGTAGCGACAATATTAGGACTACCGGTAAAACTGTCTCTTGTTGAAATAAAATAAGGATGCTCTTTCATTTCTTTTAGATCTGGTTCCCAGACGTCTAAATCCAAATCAAGCTCCCTCAGCTTTTCAAGGACAATTGCTTGTGCTTTACTCTCATTACCAGACACACTATTTTCCATTACTAACTGTTTTAGAAGATCAATTGTTTTATCTTTATGATTGCTTATATAATCTTGAATAACTTTTTTGTAATGACTCATCCTCTTCACCCTTTTCTATATAAACATTTTTAAGTCCGTACTAATTTCTAGTTTCGCACCAGTTTTTTCGATTACATCCTCTACAGTATATGGACTCATTAGTTCTTTAAGCACCAAAGTGTTATTGACTACTTCAATTACAGCCATTTCCGTTATGATTAAATCAACACAAGATTTAGAAGTTAATGGCAAACTACATTCTTTGACAATTTTTGGATTCCCAGCTTTATCGGTATGATTCATAACAACGATTACTCTTTTAGCTTTTTGAGCTAAATCCATCGCTCCACCTATTCCCGGTACACGCTTTCCAGGTACAATCCAGTTTGCTAAATCTCCTTTTTCACTAACTTGTAATGCTCCTAGAACCGTTAAATCTAGTAAGCCTCTTCGTATAATGCCAAAAGCAGTAGCACTATCAAAATAACTAGCTCCTTTTAAAACAGTTATTGGGAAGCCACCTGCATTACATAAATTTTCATCTTCTTTTCCTTTTTCGGGACTCGGTCCAATTCCCATAACGCCATTTTCCGCATGGAACATGACGTGGACATCTTCCGGTAAGTAATCAGGTACAATGGATGGAATTCCGATCCCTAAATTTACAATCATTCCGTTTTTTATTTCCTTAGCAGCTCGCATTGCAATCTTTTGACGAAAGTCTATTCCCATGCCCATTTCCAGTTCACTCCTTCTGATGAAATTATGTAATTAACAAATACACCTGGAGTTACGATTTCCTCAGGGTTCAACGAGCCAAGTGGAACAATTTCTTCCGCTTCTACAATCGTAATATCTCCTGCCATAGCCATATGAGGATTCATATTCCTTGCACTCTTGTCAAAAACCAAATTTCCAAATGGATCAGCTTTCTTTGCAAAAATAATACTGACTTCTGCTTTAAGAGCTTCTTCAACTAGAAACTGTTTACCTTTTACAGATACTTTCTCTTTACCGTTTTCTGCCATACTATCAAGACCTACATCTACTAAAACTCCTCCAAGCCCCATTCCTCCAGCACGGATACGCTCTGCTAACGTACCTTGCGGTGAAAATTCTACTTTGAGCTTTCCTTCCGTCATTAATTTTCCTGCAAACGGATTCGATCCTATATGAGATGTCACAATTGACTTGATCCTTTCATTTCTTACCATCCTTCCGATACCAATATCCGGAAATCCAGTATCATTACAAATCAAGTGAAGATTCTTAGCTCCACTTTCAAATAGTGCTTGAAGTAAAGTTGGCGGTGAACCGACTCCTCCAAATCCTCCAACCATAAGTGTCATTTCGTCATGAAAAAATTGATGGATTTGTTCCATTGTTGTTATTTTTTTGTAAGTATTTTCAACTAAATTCATACGATGTCCCCCTTAGCTGTATAAGATAGATGGGATTGTTCCGCTTCCAATTCTTTTAAACCATCTGTAAGAATTTGAAGTAATTCATCAATTTCTCCATATGTAATCGTTAAAGGTGGCGCAATCATGAAAGCTGAATCTTCTTTTCCGTTTTTTCCAGCAACAGAAGGGTATAATAGTAACCCCTTACTCATTACTTTTTGAATAAAGGAACTCGATTTAATACCGTGAATAAATTCAAGGCCGATTAACAAACCTTTTCCTCTAACATCTCCTATGAATGGAAATTTCTCTTTTAATCCTTGGAGCTTATTTAACAGATAATTGCCTTTTTCTTCTGCTGCTTGTACTAAATTATGCTTTTCAACATACTCAATTACAGCTAATGAAACAGCAGCTGATAGTGGGTTAGCACTAAAAGTATGTCCACTCATAACAAGCTTTGAGCCTTGCATAATTGGTTCAATAACGCGATCACTGGCAATCGTTGCAGCCATCGGAGTATAGCCAGATGTTAATCCTTTTCCAAGCGTAACGATATCAGGCTGAACACCCCAGTGCTCCATTGCAAACATTTTTCCAGTACGCCCAAGGCCAGTCATAACCTCGTCTGCAATTAGTAAGATATCGTACTTTTCACAAATAGCTTTAATTCTTTGGTAGTAACCTTTTGTTGGTACAATCGCACCACCTGCAGCACCAATAATTGGTTCAGCAATAAAAGCTGCAATATTTTCAGGACCAATTCGATCAATGGCTGTTTCTAATTCAGATGCACATGCTAAATCACAAGATGAATGTTCTAAGTTGAAAGGACAGCGATAACAATATGGTGGTGAAACTGAAGGGTAATCCTCCAAGATTGGTACAAATCTTTGGCGTCTTAAAGGGTGACCCGACATAGATAGTGCTCCAATTGTTATCCCATGGTAGCTCATCCAGCGTGAGAGGATTTTATTCTTCCCCTTCACTCCCTTTTCTTGATAATGCTGTATCGCTAGTTTCATAGCTGTTTCTGTTGCTTCCGTGCCACTATTAACAAAGAACGTCCAATTTAGATCACCTTGGGTAATATCACTCAGCTTCTTTGCTAGCTTCTCAGCAGGTTCACTAGTAAATTGTGAACGATAAACAAAAGAGACTTGCTTTGCTTGTTCAGTCATAACATCAATGATTTCTTCAACCCCATGGCCAATTCCTACAGTAATAGCACCAGATGAACCATCAATATACCTATTGCCATCTTTATCAAATAGGTACACACCCTTTCCATGAGAAATCATAGGGTAATGCTGGCCAAGTAATGGTTTAATTAAATAATCTCTTTCCACTTTTTATCCCCATCCTTTCTTATATAAAACGAAAAAAGCCACACTACTAAATATTAGAAATTTAAATAGAGGGTATTTTTTAGTATTCTTTCTTTCTGAGATACTTCCTTTTTATTTTTTTACACTTAACCTTTGTATTCAAAAATTAATTAGATGTTTTTATCTTTTAACATAAGATTTGTACAGCTAGTTGCCCGCCCCAATTGATTGCCAAATACATATCTATATAAAGAAAACTCCGTCGACTGCGGATTTTTTAAATGAAGTCAGAGACGTAGTTGCACTTATACTTAACCCCTAAAATTGGCAACCTCGTCGAGTAGATTCCCAGCTGCCAATTTATCATTTTTAACGTGAAAAAATACGAATCACAATCGGTTGGCGGTGAAGATTAAAAATGGATTTATCCGAGAAAGTTAGAGTTGAGATAGATAGTCTAATAGATAAGATTAAATCGGATCAAAGTGATGATGGATCATGGAGATATTGTTTTGAAAGCGGCCCTATGACTGATGCCTATATGATTATTATTTTAAGAGCGCTTGAATGTCATGAAGAAGAACTAATTAAGAAGCTAGTTAATCGTTTATTGATAAAGCAAGATGCCAATGGGGCCTGGAAGCTATTTGATGATGACTCAGGTAATTTATCGGTGACCGTTGAGGCCTACACTGCATTGCTGTTCTCTGGTTATATAGAAATTACTGATGAAAAAATGAAGAAAGCAGAAGCGTTCATTTGTCAAAATGGGGGATTAGAGAATGTACACATCTCCACAAAATTTATGCTTGCTTTACATGAATTGTACCAATGGCCTAGTTTTTTTCCAGTACCTCTCCTTTTAATGAATTTGCCAAAGTTTTTTCCTTTATCATTCTATAAATTTAGTTCTTATGTTCGATTTCACTTTGCCCCTCTCTTAATATTAGGGCATAAAAAATTTACGACTAAAAATAAGTGGACGCCTACTATACAACATTTGTTTGCAAACAATAAATTTAGCAGAAGGCGAAAATTCCCAAACTTTAAAATGCCTTTCATTAATTCATTATCCAAAGTGGCTATTAAGAAGGCTGAGAAATATATTCTTCAAAATATTGAAAGAGATGGAACATTATCTAGTTATGCCAGCGCTACTTTTATTGGAGTTTATGCACTTCTTTCATTAGGCTATCAAACTACTTCTCCTGTAATTCAAAATGCTATTTTAGGTATAAAATCTTACCTATTTGAATTGGAAGATTCCCTTCATATCCAAAATTCCCCTTCGACAATATGGGATACAGCACTTACTAGTTACGCATTGCAGGAAGCAGGTGTGCCGATAAATGATAAAGCGATTGAGTCCGCTTCTAACTATTTAGTCTCTCTCCAACATACGATAGTCGAGAAAGATCATAGGACTTGTTTAGGAGGATGGGGTTTTTCTCAAAGCAATACTCAAAATCCGGATGTAGATGATACACAAGCAGTTTTAAGGTCGACAACTAATATCTCCTTAATAGATGAAGATTATAGGAAGTCATGGAACGCTGGAGTGAAATGGTTATTTGATATGCAAAATAAGGATGGTGGATGGGCCTCATTTGAAAAAAACAGTAGCAAGTACTTAAAACTTATTTTCCCTATCCAAAATTTCGTTGATACTGCAATTGATCCATCTACAGCAGATTTGACCGGTCGAACGATCGAATTTCTAGGATCCAAATTAAAATTAAATATGGTTCATCCAAGAGTTGAAGATGGGGTTAATTGGTTAATCCATCATCAACACGAAGATGGTTCATGGTACGGTCGTTGGGGAATATCATATATTTATGGAACATGGGCCGCTATTACTGGTATGAAAGCGGTCGGTATTCCTTCAAGTCATCATAGCATTCAAAAAGCTAATAAATGGTTACTAACTATAAAAAATGAAGATGGTGGATGGGGTGAGTCTTGTAAAAGCGACATAGAAAGAACGTATATCCCTCTTTCTTATTCAACCATTGTTCATACCTCATGGGTTGTGGATTCACTCATTTCAATCAACGATTATCCTACTAGTGAAATTGAGGATGGTATCGTCAACATTTTAAACTGGTTAAAGATCCATGATAAGCGACTGACCTATCCAACAGGTGGGGGATTACCAGGCCATTTTTATATAAATTACCATAGCTACCGTTATATTTGGCCCTTATTGACATTAAGTCATTATCTAAAAAAGTATAAGACAAGTGACTAATTTATGATTTCTAGTTAAACGCCTTGTCCATATTTTCTTTGACTGCATATAATACATTGTTGAAAAAATATTTGTGTGCATGTCATATTAGTTAATGGTTTAAACAATAAAGGAGTGGCTTTATGGGAAATCTTGACCCAAGCTTAATGAGAGAATTTTGTGGTAAAGTTTGTGATCCTCGCAAGTTTCCACGCATTTATAGTATTCTTCGATCATATCGTAAAAATGATTTAAAAAGCCGAGAAGGTGCATGCCATATGATCGATCGACTATCGGATTGCTGTAGTGTAACAATTACTGCAGAACAACGCGAAAACGCTGCTCAATGGCTAATGAATTGTGGCGTTAACCCACAAGATCCTGATCACCAAAGAGAAATGTGGAATATGATAAAAAGCAGTAGAAGACGTTCTTGGTTTTAAATAATTGCAGACAGTACTTTTTAATATTTTTTAAATAAAAGGCCTATAAGCTTCCTCTTTTGAATTACTAAGGGGAATTTTATAGGTCTCTTTGTTTTGTTAATTCTTTTAACTTGCAAAAATGTATTTCAAAAAGTATATTGTAATTACAAAATAAAACGGTACGTATCGTTTTGTTTTTGACTGTCGACTTTATAATAAGGAGTTGAAACCAATTTGACAGGAAAGAAAAAAGAACCTCGTAGTAGAAATGCGATTCTTAATGCAACCATTGAGATGTTAGAATTAACCAATTATTCATCTTTAACAATTGAAGCAATTGCTTCAGAAGCTGGAGTCGGAAAAACAACTATCTATCGATGGTGGGAAAATAAAGCTTACCTTGTGTTAGATGCTTTTTTAATGACAGCAGATTCAGAATTTAAATTTAACAGCAATGATTCTATAAAGGATACCTTTTATCAACATATGGAAGCTTTAGCTCGTATTCTTAACAGCAAGATTGGAAAGTCAACATTAACCATAGTTACAGAGAATGAAGAAATTGCTAAGAAATTTTACACTTCATATCTTAACCTTAGAAGAAGTGAAGCAAAACATTTACTTCAAACTGCGATGGATAAAGGTGAAATCCAATCCACAATCAATTCGGATGTAGTTTTAGATATGTTATATGGTCCTATTTACTTCCAGATACTCATATTTAAAAAAGTTCCAGATGAAGACTATATCAACGAATTATTAAACCATGTTATGAAGGGAATTAGTATCCTAAGTCAATCTTAAAACAGGAGGATTTTTACTGGTGATTCAACCGGAAATTACAACATCGTACAATAAGAATTATTTTTTAATAACCACGATATTATTTTGGTGTGGTTTAGTTATTTTAACGAGCATGTATATTACTATTCCTTTAACAAGTGTATTTATCCAATCCTTTCAGATTAGCTCTTCTCAAGCAGCTTGGATTGGAAGCTCATTTTCTCTATGTTATGCACTAGGGTGTCTCCTTTACGGACCATTTTCCGACAGATATGGACGAAAAGTCTTTTTAGTAACGAGCATCAGTGTGTTAACAGTGGTTACAATTGCCATTGGATTTGTAGACAATTTTTACGGATTTATTATCCTAAGAGGGGTTCAAGGGATTGTAGCTGCTGCGTTTGCTCCAATTTCATTAGTATATGTAGGGGAAATGTTTCCTCCCCAAAAAAGGCTAACAGCTATTGGATGTATCAGTTCAGGGCTTCTTATGGCAGGCATAGTGGGACAAGTGTTTAGCGGACTTGTAAATGAGTATTTAGGATGGCACGCTATTTTCTTTATTTTAGGAATTTTGTATTTTGTCACTTCCCTAATCGTTATAGGAATTCTTCCAAAAGATGAAATACTAAGAACAAAAGAAAATGTACTTATTAAGTTTAAACAAATGACAACTCTACTAAAACAAAAACAGTTACTATTAGCTTTTTCTATCACGTTTATGCTCTTATTATCTTTAGTTGGAATGTATACCCTACTGGGAAGTTATTTAAGTTCGACTAAGTTCGCACTTACTAACAAGGAGATCCTAAATATTCGAGCAGTTGGGATCGTTGGGATGTTTCTATCACTGTTTTCCGGAAAAATTGCACAAAAAACTGGAATTAAAATTGTTCTCAGAGGGGGATTAGCTTTGGCTACTGTTGGACTGATTACTATGGGTCTTAACTCTTACTTGCCATTAATTGTCCTAATGAGTGTAGTATTTGTAGCCGGTATTGCAGTTGTAACTCCTATAATCATCTCAATTATCAGTCAACTAGCTGGGGATGCTAGGGGAAGTGCTATTTCGTTTAACGCATTTATTCTCTTCCTTGGTGCTAGTACTGGTCCGATTATAGCAATTTACTTACTAAAAATAGAGCAATATTTATTTTCTTTCGGAATCCTAGGTGCCATTCTCTTAGTAGGTTTTTTATTATCCTTTTTTATCAAATCTGCTTCTACGGTAACTTCTAAGAGTAAACTAGAACGAAATTCCTAAACTTTTTAATCCAAGATTTTCTAAACTAGGGTTACACTTGTTTTATTTATAAACTCTATTGTGTCTAATCAAAAGTTTACTTTTTTTGATGGCCTTTACTACTTTAACTAAATACAATCTTTATATAAAAAAGGCGTCTCGAGTCAGTTAACCTAACTTTTGGAGACGCCATTTTTTTGTTTTTAAGGAAACAAATAGACGATCACTGAATTTTCCACCGTGATCGTCTATTTATTACTTATCTAAATCAATTTTAGTTCCAGGGCGGACAGTCCAGGAAGGATTTTTTCCTACTTTATCCCCTTCCTTTACTCCTTTGAGAATGGCAATATATTTCCCTTGTTTTTGTCCTGTTTTAACTTTTTGTTTATAAATGGTTCCTTTTTTAAGTACATACACATATTTTGATTTTCCTGATCCTTTAACGCTCGTCTGAGGTATTGCTAACAGATCCTTTGATTGTACGACTACTTCAAGATTTGTTTCATAGCCAGGATATAAATTCTCTTGTGAATCTAGCGTTGCTCTAAAAGTGTAATATGGTATAGCTTCTTTTTTGGAATTCTTATCTTGGTTGGTGGATTGTTCATTCATAGGATAGTTACTTACCTCTGAAATGCTTCCTTTCCAGCTCTTATCGGTAACTACCTTTGAACTGACTTTAATTGTTTGGCCTGGCTCAATTTTTGCTTTCTCTTCTTCTGTTAGCTTTCCTTCAATTTGAAAAGGTTCGTTTGAAGCAATTTGCATAATTGAGATTTGTTGTTTATCTGTTGCTTTATAACCTTGACCGATACTTTTGTTCAAGTTAAGAACTACCCCATCATTATTACTGTTAACAGTTAATGATTTTTGTTGTGCTTTCAGCTTTTCCGCTTCAAGTGTATATTGTTCTACTTTTAGCTGTGCAGCATTTAGCTCTTCTTTTGCAGTATTAAGTTCAGTTTGTAGCGACTGAATCTCTGGTGTATTTGTTGTATTCGTTGCATTTTTATCTGTATTATTTGCATCAGTTGGATTAGATGTTGATGTTGATGCTGAAATAGCATTTTGAATTTCTTTCTCTAATGATGCAATTTGGTCGTTTTTTTGCGTAACAGTTGTTTCTGCTAGCTTCTTATTAACTTCTGCTTGTCCTATTTCAGCTGCTATAGTTGTATCTTCATAAGAAAAAAGTTTTTGCCCTTTAGTGACAGTATCTCCTTCTTTAACAAAAATCTCATTTATAGAACCTTTAGTTGGATTAACGTAAATTGTTTCAGTATGGCTTTGTACGACACGACCAGACACAGTTTCAGTTTTGGTAAAACTTTTTACCGTTGGACTGATAAACTGTAATGTTTTAGATTTACTTTCTCTAATTTCTACTACCGCTACGCTAAGAACCACAGAAACGATTAAAAGAACAATGATTCCCATTACAATAAATTTCTTCTGACGTGGCGTAATTTCTTTTACTTGTTCTTTTTCTTCGTCAATTCTTTTCGCCGTTTCCATAAAACTCTTGCCCCTTCCTTATCTTGCCAAAAACTTAATACGACTTCTCCTATATCTATTGTCTATTGTTTTAAAAAGCGTTTCAAGGACATTTTTTAGAAAATGATAAATATTTAATATGTTTTTTTAATAAGCCTTCCATTTGTCCCTTTAATTTCATTATTTGGTTGATTTGACCAGATTAACATTATTTCAGAATATTCAAATTTCAATTCTCGAAAAATAATTTTATCGTTAATATTTTAATTTTTACCAGAATGGACGAATAATTAGTGTCTACTAAAAAAGTCACAGAACCCCTTGATGCATCTATGCATTTCCGCATAAACTTTCATTAATTTAATTAAAATTTAGTTTATATTAGATTAAACTATAATTTTTACAACATTCATACTATTATTGCGTAGTATTATTGAACTATGTTACAATACAAAAAATATCTTTGTAGAAAAGGATATTTCTTCAAAGATATGGGTCTTTTAAAAGTATTTCGTATTCGCGTATTCGCATTAGAAAGCGCTTGCGATAATTTCGAGGAATTGAAAGCCTTTCCTCTTTCAATTATGGGAATTAATACAACTCGCTCGTACAAATTGATTAGTTACTACGCACTCTTTTAAGCGGTGTGTAATTTATTTACTAAAAATACAGATTATTCACAAAAAGGGGGAGTCTTTTGATGAATGCTTTTTTCAGGAAAAAGTCGATTGAACAGCTTCAACAGGATGGGGCTAAAAATACCGGACTTAATCGCGTTCTAGGTTTATGGCAACTGACTGCCATTGGTTTAGGCGGGATTATAGGTGTAGGTATTTTCGTATTAACCGGTGTAGCAGCTGCTGAACACGCTGGTCCTGCAGTTCTTTTATCGTTTATTATTGCTGGTTTAGCTAGCGCAGCAGCAGCATTGTGCTATGCAGAATTTGCTGGATTAATACCGGTAGCAGGAAGTGCTTATACTTACAGCTATGCTGTTTTAGGAGAAGGTACAGCTTGGTTAATCGGGTGGGATTTGTTACTCGAGTATGCCTTAGTAGTTGCAGTAGTAGCCATTGGATGGTCTGGCTATATGCAAGAGTTTTTATTACAAATGGGAGTTCATATTCCTGTATGGGCACAAGGCGCGCCTGGTACTGGAGCAGGTCACAAAGTTGACTTAATTGCCGTTTTAGTTAGTCTTGGAATTGCGGGCTTACTTACATTAGGAACTGAAATGGGTTCTAAATTTAATTCATTAATGGTTATCATCAAATTAGGCATTATTCTTTTAGTTATTGGCGTTGGAAGTTTTCATATTAATACAGCTAACTGGCACCCATTCATGCCTTTTGGTTTTCATGGCGTAATGAGTGGAGCAGCTTTAGTATTCTTTGCTGTATTCGGATATGACACATTAACTACTGCCGCTGAAGAAGCAAAAAGACCGCAACGTGATTTACCACTTGCAGTTATCATATCATTAGGTGTCGCTTTATGTTTGTATGTTGCAATGTCACTTATAATTACAGGTATGGCTCCGTATGAGACACTTAATAACGCAGCTCCTGTAGCAAAAGCTTTTAGTAACATTGGTATGAAGTGGATTACGTTAATCATTTCTGCCGCTGCAATTACAGGAATTCTATCAGTATTGTTCTCATTTATGCTGGCTGGATCACGTATTTGGTTCTCAATGAGTAGAGATGGTCTATTACCAAAATGGTTTACAAAATTACATCCTAAATATAAAACACCTTATCGTCCTACTATCTTAATTGGTTTAATTACGGCATTTGTTGCTGGTTTTACGCCAATTAACGAAGTTGCAGAATTAGTTAATATCGGAACGTTAACAGCATTTATCTTAATTTGTTCTTCTATTATTGTATTACGTGTAAAACGTCCTGATTTAAAAAGAGGATTCAAAACACCATTGGTTCCAATTATTCCAATAATCGGAATTGGATTTTCTGCTTATCTAATCGCCAGTCTTCCAGGTATTACATTTATTCGTTTTATTGTCTGGATGGCTATAGGACTTGTTGTGTATGGATTATATGGTAAGAAACGCAGTATACTAGGTACCATGAACAACAATAATAAAACTAAAATAAGCTAAAACAGCTCATAAATTATAGAAAATATTAAAAAAAGACTTATAATTAAAGAATGCCACAAGGAAATTAAATTTCCTTGTGGTTTTTTCGTTTATACAAATATCCTTCCAATAAATCCTATTCAAAACAAAAAGCATGTATCCGATCATAAACCGAATACATGCTCAAAATTCCTCGAATTCTAGTAAACTATTAAATCAAATTACTTTCTTGCTCCGTCTTTACCTACTTTATATTTACCGATTGTAGTATTTACAGCCATTACGCCAGATTTGTTGAAGTAATAATATTTACCACTTATCTTTTTCCAGCCATTATTAAACATTACTCCGTTTGGATCGAAGTAGTAGTGTTTAGAACCTAATACTAACCAACCAGTTTTCATTACTCCATATTTATCAAAGTAATAGTGTTTATTTCCTAATACTAACCAACTAGTTTTCATTACTCCATATTTATCAAAGTAATAGTGTTTGTTACCTAATACTAACCAACTAGTTTTCATTACACCGTATTTATCGAAGTAATATTTCTTACCATTTAATTGTAACCAGCTAGTTTTCATTACTCCATATTTATCGAAGTAATACTTCTTACCATTATAAGTTACCCAACTAGTTTTCATTACTCCATTATTATCAAAGTAATATTTTTTACCACTGATCGTTTGCATACCAGTTACTTTAACACCTTTGTTATTGTAGTAGTATTTTTTTCCATTTTCTACTACCCAACCAGTTTTAATTGGAGCATCTGCACGATTAATGACTACTTCCTTCACTGTTTCATTACCAGCAAGATCAGTCGCTCTTAACGTAATTTTATTTTGTCCTTCTTTTAACGGCACTGTTACTTCATAATCTTTGTTTAATGGTTTTACAACATCCACTGGACTGATTAATGGAACTTCAAATTCGTGGTTTTCACCAACGAAGAAGTTTAAGTAGCTATAGTTATCTTTTAAGTTTACTTTAAATGTAACTTCATCTACCTTTTTATCCACTCGTTTTGGAGCATTTAGTACATTAATTTCTGCTGCGTGAGTATCAACATAAATATGACGCGCAACTGAGAAGTTTTTGTTAGCAAAATCTGTTGCTTCTACTTGAACAGTGAACGGTCCATCTTGATTAAATGTTACCGTTGTTGAATAGTTGTAGTGTCCAGTCTTGGCATCAAAAGTAGTTGGAACTTCTTTTCCATTAACTTTAACTGTTTTGATACCAATATCATCTGTTACGAAGCCTTTAACTGGAACTGTGTTATCACTATAAGCTCCCCAAGGTTCTGGTGAGTTAGGAATATAATCGCCTGTTTTATCTTTTGAGCCATCCGTGATATACACTAACGGAAGATCGACATCACCAATTGTAGCGACATCTTCTGCCCCGTTACCTGCATAGTCCATAGCAACTACTTCTACTAAAGCTTTAGCTGGAGCATTAGATAGATCGAAAGAAGATTTTGTATTATCAGTTCGACCCTCTTCTTTTCCATTTACCCAAATACTATATAATTGGACTCCAGTTCCTTCGTCTGAACCTTCCCAAGAAACAATTTTCTTATCAGGATCATAAGTTGCTTTAATTGTTGGAGCATGAGTATCGATATAAACTGGAATTTTCTTAGACTGCCACTTTGCATTATTATAGCCAATTACAGATTTAATTTCGTAATTATAAAAACCATCAGGCATTACTTCACCATTTACTTTACCATCCCAAATAGTGGACTCACTATCGTTAAATGGTGTGGCTTTACCATTGTCATAGGCATTTTTTGTAACGTCAGATTGAGCACTTAAACGGCGAAGGAATTTGCCGTCTTTATCAAGGATATTATATTGTACTTCTGATGCATTTCTTAAGAATGATGGGAGAGCATTAATATCATCACCACTGTTATCGCCATTTGGTGAAAACGCGTAATAATTTTTCCCACCCTTTCCAGGAGCAGCTTCCAAGAATGTACTATCATAATCAGTTGTCATATCATGTGCATCATCGATATCATAATTCTTTTTAAAATACGGTTGTAAATCAAAATAACGAGTCTCACCAAGATCCTTAAAACCATCAACGATTGGCAGACTGTCCCACTTACCGTAGAAGCCTACGTATGGTGCAGTTAAGTTTGGATTACCATCTTTACCGATAAGATTTACAGATCCTTCTACGAAAATATTGTCATGAAGATCTGCTAAAATTTTCTTATCATCTTTATCGAATCCAGGAATTTTTGCATTCGTTAAATCAATTTTCACAGTGAAATCAACAGATTTACCCGCTGGAACTTTAACCGTTTCAGGAGCATCTATTTTCGCACCATCTAATGCACCTGTTTGAAGTGCATTACGATCAACAGTAGCAGTTTGATAGAATTCATCAGTTAAAGCATTTGTATCAACTTTATATTCAGCATCTTTATCAGAAATATTTTTTGCTGTGAAAGTCATTGATACTTGCTTAGATTGGAAATCTTTCAATTCGTACTTAGCTTCACCTGTTGACTTGTTATAGAAATAAACTGGTGTTGTAACAGCATTCTCGATTTGCATCATACCAGCACCTTGACGGCGTGGAGAGAATGGATGACCATCTAAATCATTAATAACTTTCGCAGTATTCATTAATAATACTTTTGCTAAGTGAGTACGTTGACTTAAGCTTAAAGAACTGAATCGTTTATCATTTTTCAAGTATTCTTGTACTAATGCAGATCCACCAGCTACGTGTGGAGCTGCCATCGATGTACCACTCATTACTTCGTATTGGTTGTTATTAACAGTTGAATAAATATTTCCACCTGGAGCTGTAATTTCTGGCTTTAACTCAAGGCTAGGCGTAACTCCCCATGAAGTAAAGGCTGTCATACGACCCATTTCAGGACTTTCATTTCTAGCTGTTTGGTTAACATGAATGGTTCCTGAACCATTAATCGAATTAAATAATGCTTCACCATCTGCTTTAGAGTTAATAAGCATCATTGGAACATCCCATCCACCTTGGTCAGCAAATTGAGTACCGTTATTTGCATTCCATACGATAATACCAGCTGCACCAGCTTGAGCAGCATATTTCGTTTTATCAGCAAAAGTATATGTACCACGTGCTACTAATACGATTTTTCCTTTAACATCTACACCTTTATAATCATCCGGTGCACCTAATTTGTATGTATCATCCGCTTTTTTACCTAGATTTACAACAGGAATATTTCCACCAAATTTATCTGATAGATTTTTCCAAGCATCAATCCCTTTACCAACAACAGTAAGATCTTTATTACCATCAACAGTAATCGCATGTTCATATAGATAAGCTTCATTACCAGAAGCTGCTACTGAGATTGTATCTTTATTCAGACCTGGAGCACCAGTTACACCGATATCAGGATTTTGTGATAATGGATCTCCCCATCCATAACCAATGTGGTTCGAGTTACCAGAAGAAACAGCACACACAATACCATTATCAACTGCACGAGTAATCGCAAGATCTTCTGCACTATTTGGCTCATAAGAAGATGCTACAGACCCAAGGCTCATGTTTAATACATCTGCACCTAGTTTAATAGAATCGTCAATAGCTGCAAGATAAATATCAGACCATGTAGATGGATAGCTTGGGT
This sequence comes from Gottfriedia acidiceleris, assembly GCF_036421055.1. Lineage (GTDB taxonomy): Bacteria > Bacillota > Bacilli > Bacillales > Bacillaceae_G > Gottfriedia > Gottfriedia acidiceleris_C. The sequence continues at coordinate 274,895 of NZ_JAZGQS010000006.1, forward strand.
CATTACTGAATACCTTCATCGCAAGTACTTGCGCTTCTGGTGCAACCCCTTTTATTCCACCGTTTGCTTCGTCACCGTTAGCAGCCGTAATACCTGCTACGTGCATACCATGCATTGAAGCACCAGGTCCAAGATCTGTTACGATACTATTTTGGTCATAATAGTTATAACCATAAGGAACTTTATCAGTGTAGAATTTACCAGGTAATCCTTTATCTTTTACAAGTTGAGCTACTGAATCTTTTGTTAGGTCTTCTTTTGAAGGATCAGTTAATTTAAAGTCACGGTGAGTTGGGTCAATCCCTGTATCAATAATAGAGATAACCATTCCTTTACCGTCGAAGCCAGTATCTTTCCAAGTTTCTTTAGACTGGATAAATTGATGACTCTTCGTCATATCTGGAGTAGATGGCTCAGCTGTAGGACGATTGTATTCATTCGCTAAAAAAACATTTTTTACACCTGAAGTAGCTTCAATTTTTGCTACATCACCAAATTCAACTACACCACTGAAACCGTTAAATGCAGTTGAAAAATGTTTTTTATAATTAATGTTGACTCCTTTTGATTGTAGCTTTGATTTTACTGAACTTTGTTGGCTATCTACTTTTGCATAAAGGCTAGCCTTTTGATTTTCAGATAAGTCCTTAAACAATTTCCCTTGTTTTGTTGCGTATTCAACTGGTGACTGTCCGTCCACTTCAACGATAACGCGTACTTTATCTGACGCTTTTAAATTTGCTCTCGCTTCAGTTACTTTGTTCTTATTTTGTAATCCTTTAGTTTCCTGTGATTGTTTAATTTGCTCCAACTTTGATGCTAAATCACCAGGTCGGTAAGATTCAGCTGAAGTTGGTGAAACAAATGCTAAATTAGAAAGAGCAAGAGCTGACGCTAATGCATATGTAGTTATTTTACGATTCTTTTTATTATTCATTTCTTCGTTCCTCTCAAGAAAATTTTAAATAAAATAGATTAGTACATGATTTCTTAAAAAACTTCCCCTCTTTTTCAATACTGCAATTCGAGGAATATCGACATATAAATGAAAAAATTTCTCAATCAAGAACATGCCAAATTACCTCTAACCATTTCCAGCTAGCCCCCTAATATCTCCTTTCATCATACTTAACCCTATTAGTACCTAACTTTTTAATTTTTTTAATAAAGTTTTTAAGGAATAATAGATAAATTTAATTATTCTTCTTTTTTAGTCAAAATTCCTCTATAAAATTCAAAATATTTTAAAATTTTTAAAGTTTTTTTGCATTTTTTATAAAAATATGTAGATTTTTGTATTTTTATATCGTTTTTGAGCCCAATTATATAGATTTAAAGTTCTAGATAAAAGTATATTTCTAGATAAATACTCATAGAATCACTTTAAAAAACACAAGTCATTACAAGTCCTTTGAAGTGTTTGAGTGACAACTCTAAATATATATTTTTGCTAGCTCGAGATCAGCGAGTGACTCTATTAAATTAGATGTAATATAAAAGAGTTAAAAAAATAAAAAGGCAACATCCAAATGGATTTGCTGCCATAATTGTTGTTGGGTCCATCGTTAAAAATATTTGTACTGTATTTATCTGCAGTCATAAGAGCTTTGCCCTCATTTATATTTATTGCACCTTCAAAACCATGATTTATTTTTAATTACTTGTATTTTTCACCAATAATGATGGCACCGAAAACTGGATCATAAAGGGGGACAGAAAGTTCAACTTGGGGTAAAGCAACATTTAACTTCTCTTTTAGCGTATCGTAGTACTCAGTTGATTTCGTCAACAAACTTCCTGCCACAGATAGGCGGAAATTAATTGAACCCATTTGTCGACTAATTCCAATGACTAAACGAACCAACTTATCTAGTTCTCCTTCAACAATTGTACGAGCTGCTTCATCACCTTTTAACCATGCTTCTAAAACGATTGGCGTACATGAAGCTACCTTATCTACGGGAATTATATCTTCCATGTATAATAAATCCATAAAATCTTCCGGAGAATTCAACTTAAAATGAGCGAGCAATTTTTCGGTAAATGAAGTAGGAGCAATTACTTTGTCGTACTCATTCATTACAGCCGTGATTGCATGTAAACCGATTTTAAAACCGCCACCTTCATCACTTATTAATCCGCCCCATCCACCTGAGCGTATTATATTTCCTTTTGAGTCTACTCCCATCACAATGGAGCCTGTTCCAGCAATCATCAAAGCATCTTTTCGATCTCCGTTCCCACCAACAAGAGCAATTTCTGCATCATTCACTACTTTTAGCTGGCAAGTAAAACCACTTTCTTTTAATGCATTCAAGTAAATATCAATATCTTTCGGTCGATCTACTCCTGCAGAACCTAGTACAAGAATCGCATTTTGTAAACGCTCTTTAAAATAAGAAACAAGCGATTCATATATTTCACGAAATACTGGTCTCAGCCCTTCTACACCGATGTTGTTATAATTTGACATTCCAAAATTTTGATCAAATAACGTTTCACCATCTAGACGTTCTTTGACCATGACTCTCGTTTTCGTTCCTCCGCCATCCATTCCGATTATCAATCTATTCATTATGTGTTGACTCATCCTTTCGTTAAGCTTATAAGTTATCGTATCAATTTACTTACTTATACATTTAGCTTTAAATTCATTAAATTCATTCTTTTTCGTTTCTTATTTCATCTTAATTTTCCACTTTGTTATGAATGTATAGTTGCATTAATTGTAAAGTAATCATTTCTCATTTACTAGGTGGATATTTTCTTCTTGCAAAGGAAAAAATCCACTTATTCAATTTAAACAGTCAAGGTTTAGATTTCGAGATTATAGAATGAAAACAAAAAAAGTACCCTGTAGCTAGACTTTAAAATTGTCTACTCTAGAGAGTACTTTTTAATTGTATTTATATGGGCAGACTGTCATTGACCAACTCAAGGGCTGATCCTTTTACAGTTCGAATTTTCCATCAAAGATTCTTTGACTCAAAGTTATCAAGCATTGCACGTACTTCATCTGTTGAGGATGTATTCATTAATTGATTTCTTAATTCACTTGCCCCTCTAAATCCACGAACATATATCTTAAAAAAGCGATGAAGAGCCTTGAACGAACGCAGCTCTAAATGTGAATATTTATCATGGAGGTCCATATGCAATCTTAAGAGATCAAGTAGTTCCTTACTGCTATGTTCTTTCGGCTCCTTTTCAAAAGCAAATGGATTATGGAAAATACCTCGCCCTATCATAATCCCATCAATACCATATTGATGAGCGAGCTTTAAGCCAACTTGACGGTCAGTGATATCCCCATTGATTGTTAAGAGTGTATCTGGTGCTACTTCGTCACGAAGTTTCTTTATCTCCGGTATTAGTTCCCAATGTGCATCCACTTTGCTCATTTCATCTCTTGTACGTAGATGGATCGACAAATTGGCAATGTCTTGTTTCAAGATGTGAGTTAGCCAGTCGCGCCATTCGTCCACCTCAGAAAAACCAAGCCTTGTCTTCACACTTACAGGTAATCCTCCAGCTTTTGCTGCTTGTATTAATTCTGCTGCAACTTCTGGACGGCGAATCAAGCCGCTTCCCTTTCCGTGCCCTGCCACGTTAGGTACAGGACAGCCCATATTGATATCCACACCTTTAAACCCAAGTTCTGCCATACCAATACTCATTTGTCGGAAAAATTCAGGCTTATCACCCCAAATATGAGCTACCATGGGCTGTTCATCCTCAGTAAAAGCCAAACGCCCACGCACACTTTTGTTTCCTTCTGGGTGACAATAACTCTCACTATTTGTAAACTCTGTGAAAAACACATCTGGTCTAGCTGCTTCACTTACAACGTGGCGAAATACAACATCCGTCACTTCTTCCATTGGTGCCAGTATAAAAAATGGTCGCGGTAAATCACGCCAAAAATTATGTTTCATATCCATTTTCAAATCCTCCCATTATGGGATTGCATTTCAATCTCATATCCCAAAATTAAAAAGCAAGATGTTCTTGCTTGCACTTGTATCTTCATTCCCTTAAACCTTACTATCTCCACGCCATCAATCAGCAATCCTGGGATCATAGTGATTAAAGGTTTCACTAAAAACTGAAGAATAACTTCAGAAGAACACGAAGTTCAAAAGGAGTAGTGTCAGTTCCCTTCCTTAAGTACTAATTTCGCGACAGCTTCTACGTGACTAGTATGTGGGAACATATCCACTGGCTGTATTTCTACAGTTTTATAACCACCATCTTCAAGTACTCGTAAATCTCTGGCTAATGTAGCAGGATTACATGATACATAAACTACTTTGCTTGGCTTCATATCAATAATTGTATTTAATAAAGCCTCGTCACAACCTTTTCTTGGAGGGTCTACAACTAATACTTCCGCTGTAATTCCTTGCTTGTACCAATTAGGAATTACTTCTTCAGCTTTTCCTACTTCAAATTCAACATTTGTCATCTCGTTAATCATAGCATTTCGTTTCGCATCTTCAATCGCTTCTGGTACAATTTCTACACCATAAACCTTTTTAGCCTTTTGAGCTAAAAATAAGGAAATTGAACCGATTCCACAGTATGCATCAATTACTGTTTCACTACCGTTTAAATTTGTATACTCGAGTGTTTTATCATATAAAACCTTAGTTTGTGTAGGATTTACTTGATAAAATGACCGAGCTGAAATTTCGAAAGTAATATCGCCAATTTTATCCTTAATTGTTTCACTTCCGTATAAAACAATTGTTCGATTTCCAAGAATCACATTTGTTTTTTCATTATTTACGTTTTGAATAATACTTGTAATTGTTGGATATTTCTCAACAATTCTAGCTATTAATTCATCTTTTTGAGCAAAATTCACTTTTGTAGTAACAAGAACTAGCATTGATTCATTTGTATAGTATCCATAGCGTGCCATAATATGACGTAATAGTCCTTTGTGGCCAACCTCATCATATGGCTCGATTTTTAATTCTTCGCAAAGATCTTTCACGGATTGTATCATTTCATCATTTTCTTTTCCTTGAATGTAGCATTCATTCATTGGAATAATTTCATGGCTTCTCTTTTGATAGAAACCAACAACCAGTCCACCTTCTAGTTCACCTACTGGAACTTGTGCTTTGTTACGGTAACTCCATGGATTTTCCATCCCTAACACTGGATGGATTACTACGTCATCAAGTTTCCCAATTCGTTTTACAACTTCTACTACTTGTTTATGTTTCGCCTCAAGTTGGCCTTCATAGCTCATATGTTGAGTTTGACAACCACCACATTGATTGTAAATCGAACAAATTGGTTCTACTCGAACATCACTTTCTTTTTGGAATTCAATAATTTTACCGAACCCAAAACCTTTGCTTGTTTTTAGCACTTTAATTTGTGCTTTTTCACCAGGAAGTGCATTAGGTACAAAGATTGGATATCCATCTACCTTTGCAACTCCATGTCCCTCATGAGTTAAATCGATAAATTCAACATCTATGAATTGATTCTTTTCTACAGGTAACACTCTTTTCGACAAGTCCCTTACCTACCTTTCAACCTTTTATTAAACCATTTCATTATACAAAATAAATAACCACGTTAACTACCGTGGTTACTTTTTCTAGTATTTACTACTATTTCACTTATTATGGTACATAGATTTCTAGGTGGTTGTAAAGCATATCGACAGTACATGGTGTTTCTCCACCATACTCACCATCAATATTTAATAGTAGTTTTTCATCAGACATAATTTTTAGATGGCTTGCTCTAGTATAAAGAACATGTTCATTTTGTACATGCTGGCCACTTAATAGCTGAGCACATACTCTGATAATTTCAGCTATATTTGATTTCTTTAAGACTAATAAGTCAAATTGTCCATCATTAATACTTGCTTCAGGTGCAATCTTTTCAAATCCACCAACAGAATTTGTATTCGATAATAAGAACAAAAATGCTTCTTCATCAAATACTTTTCCGTCATACTCAATTTTTAAGCGTGTAGGCTTAACTCTTGGTAACATTTCAATACCTTTTAAATAATATGCTAGCTGTCCTAACATTGTTTTTAGTTTACTAGGTACTTCATATGTTAATTCTGTAATTTTACCGGCAGCTAAAATATTTACAAAATATTTATCATCAACTCTTCCTATATCAAGGGGGACAGTTTGTCCATTTGTTATGACTTCAGCCGCTTCCATAATTGAAACATTCACACCAATTGCTCTAGCAAAATCATTTGTTGTCCCAACTGGGATTAATCCTAACTTTGGTCGATATTCTTGTTCTGCCATACCACTGATTACTTCATTAAGGGTTCCATCTCCACCGCAAGCTACAACTAAATCAAATTTTCGTTCACATGCTTCTCTTGCTGCTATTGTTGCATCACCTGCTCCAGTTGTTGCATGACAAGAGGTTTCATAACCTGCTTGCTCGAACATTTGCAACACATCGGGAAGCTTTTTCTTAAAAATTTCACGACCAGAAGTAGGGTTGTAGATAATTCTTGCACGTTTCATCATTAACCATCCTACTTATTTATTTAAGTTCTCTACCTTATATCCTAACCTAAAAAGTTTTTGTAGTAAACTTTTTCCATTTACTTATCTATTTTTGCCTTTCTAAAGCATGTTCAAACCCATATTGAAAAGCAATATGATATTATATTAAATTTATATTACATTCGTTTCTTTGCTATATTTTTCTATCGTTTTGAACAACTTAATTATTATAGTACATATTGATGATAAAAACATTAAAGTAGAATTAAGGATTGATAATGAGATGGAAAACAAACCGTTCGTGAAGGTAGAGTATTATGCTCTAAAAAAGTTAAAAATTTACCGAGATAGTGTTTTGCGTTTTTTATTAAGAGCAATAATGGCTAGTATGTTTATAGGCTTCGGAGTTATAGTAGCATTTAAATCAGGTAATTTCTTTCATACTACGTATACTCCTTTTGCGTATCCAATGGCTGCTATAACAATTACCGTAGCCATTCTTCTAATTGCATACGGGGGTGCTGATTTATTTATAGGAAACATATTTTATTTTGCCTATACTGCCATTAGAGGAAAAATGAATTGGCTAGAGGTGCTAAATTTGTGGCTTATTACTTACATTGGGAATATACTAGGTGCTGGTTGTTTTTCTTTATTAATACATATAACAGGATTATATAACGATCCAACAGTAAAGTGGATATCCTTTTGTATGCACCAACAAGCTAACCATATTATTGAATCATTTTGATTTTAAAGAGTACAAAAAAACTACGGAGCTTATAGCCCGTAGTTTTTTGTATTAAAAGCCTTATCTCTTTTGAATTTCTTCCATTAAGATCTTATTTAATAGTGGTGGATTCGCTTGGCCTTTAGTCGCTTTCATCATTTGACCAACAAGGAAGCCAATAGCTCGGTCCTTACCATTTCTAAAATCTTCAATTGATTGTGGGTTAGCATCAAGCGTTTCAATAACGATTTTACGAAGAGCGCCTTCATCTGATAATTGTACTAAACCTTTCGCTTTTACAATTTCATTTGCGTCTCCACCGTTTTCGATTAACTCAGTGAATACTTTTTTCGCAATCTTAGAAGAGATTGTACCGTCTGTAATTAACTTAAGCATACTAGATAAGTTTTCAGGCGTTAAAGCAACTTCATGCAGTTCTTTTTGTGATTTATTTAAGTAAGCTGAAACTTCACCCATTAACCAGTTAGAAGCTAATTTTGCATCTGCACCATTGTTTACAGTTTCATCGAAGAAATCAGACATTTCTTTTGTTAAAGTTAATACCATAGCATCATATGCTGGTAAACCTAATTGCTCTACATAGCGTTTTTGACGTGCATCTGGAAGCTCCGGTATACTTTGGCGAACACGTTCTTTCCACTCATCATCAATGTATAGTTCAACTAAGTCTGGTTCTGGGAAGTAACGGTAATCATCCGATCCTTCTTTTACACGCATTAAGATTGTAGTCTTTGTAGCTTCATCGTAACGACGTGTTTCTTGTTGGATTACTCCGCCAGATAATAATACTTTTTCTTGACGAACTTGCTCATGCTCTAGTCCTTTTTGAACGAAAGCAAATGAGTTTAAGTTTTTTAATTCTGCTTTTGTACCAAATTCCTCTTGTCCAAATGGACGTAATGAAATATTCGCATCACAACGAAGTGATCCTTCTTCCATTTTTACATCTGATACACCACTGAATTGAATAATTGACTTAAGTTTTTCTAAATATGCATAAGCCTCTTCAGGAGTTCTCATATCCGGCTCAGAAACGATTTCAATTAATGGAGTACCTTGACGGTTAAAGTCTACTAATGAATAACCTTCTTCTGTATGATTTAACTTCCCAGCATCCTCTTCTAAATGAACGCGAGTAATACCGATACGTTTCTTTTTGCCACCAACTTCAATTTCAATCCATCCATTTTCACCAATCGGCTTATCAAATTGAGAGATTTGGTAAGCTTTTGGATTATCAGGATAGAAGTAGTTTTTACGGTCAAACTTTGTTTCGGTTGCAATCTCACAATTTAAAGCCATTGCTGCCCTCATACCAAAGTTTACAGCTTCTTCATTTAATACTGGTAACACACCAGGATAACCTAAATCAATTACACCAGTGTTTGTATTTGGTTCTGCACCAAACGCATTAGGGCTTGGTGAGAAGATTTTTGATTTTGTTTTTAATTCTACGTGTACTTCTAAACCGATTATCGTTTCAAAATTCATCTTTCCCGCGCCTCCTTATAGTTGTGGTCTTTGTTTTGTAAAGTCAGTTGCTTGCTCGTATGCATGGGCAACTCTGTAAATTGTAGACTCATCAAAATGTTTACCGATAATTTGTAATCCTAATGGAAGACCATTATGGAAACCACAAGGAACAGAAATCGCAGGAACACCTGCTAAGTTAATAGGAATCGTTAAAATATCATTTGCGTACATTGTCATTGGATCACTTACTTTTTCTCCAACTTTAAATGCAGGAGTTGGTGTAGTTGGGCCAATAATCACATCATAGTTTTCAAATACTTTCTCGAAATCTTCTTTTATTAATGTACGAACTTGTTGAGCTTTTTTATAGTAAGCATCATAGTAACCAGAACTTAAAGCGTAAGTACCTAACATGATACGACGTTTTACTTCGTCTCCAAAGCCTTCAGCTCTAGTTTTCTTATAAAGATCAATTAAGTTTTCCACATCAGCTGCGCGGTGACCGTAGCGAATACCATCGAAACGAGCTAAGTTAGCAGATGCTTCAGATGAAGAAATTAAATAATATGTCGCTAATGCGTATTTAGAATGTGGTAATGAAACCTCTTCCCAAGTAGCGCCTAAGCTTTCTAATAAGTTTAAAGCAGCCATAACAGATGCACGAGCTTCTTCACCAACGCCTTCTCCTAAATATTCTTTAGGTACAGCGATACGAAGACCTTTTACATCGCCTGTTAAAGCTTTAACAAATGAAGGAACTTCTACATTTGCGGAAGTTGAGTCACTTGCATCTAAACCTGAAATTGCTTGTAATAACAATGCATTATCTTCTACATTTCTAGTAATTGGGCCAATTTGATCTAGAGAAGATGCAAATGCTACTAAACCTGAACGAGATACACGACCATATGTAGGTTTTAAACCAACAACTCCACAGAATGAAGCTGGTTGTCGGATTGATCCACCAGTATCAGAACCTAAAGAGAATAATACTTCTCCAGCAGCAACTGAAGCTGCAGACCCACCGCTACTTCCGCCTGGAACGTATTCAGTATTCCAAGGGTTACGAGTACCACCGAACGCAGAATTTTCATTAGATGAACCCATTGCAAATTCATCCATATTTAATTTACCGATCGTAATGCTCTCAGCTTGTGCTAATTTCGTTACAACTGTCGCATCATAAATTGGATTGAAGTTCTCAAGAATTTTACTCGCACAAGTAGTACGCAGACCCTTTGTAACAATATTATCTTTTACACCAATAGGCATACCAGAAAGAATCCCACGAGACTCATCCCATGGCTTTTCATCTAGTGCTTTCGCTTGTAAACGCGCTTGTTCTTCATTTAAAGTTAAAAATGATTTTACTTCACCATCAACTGCAGAGATTCGCTCATAAGATTCATTTACTAATTCTTCTACTTTAATCTCTTTTGATTTTAATTTGCTATGTAATTCTGAAACTGTATATTCAAATAATGACATTCTAATTTCACCCCTTAATCCAATATTGACGGTACTTTAACTTGTCCATCTTTGTGGTCTGGTGCATTTTTCAGTACCTCTTCAATTGGTAAACCTTTACCTGGCTCATCTTTACGTAATACATTACGCATTTTTAGAACATGTGTAGTTGGTTTCACATTTGTAGTATCAAGTTCACCTAATTGCTCAGCAAAATCTAAAATTGCCCCAAGTTGTTTTGAAAACTTCTCTGCTTCTTCCTCTGTCACCGCTAAACGCGCTAAATGAGCAACGTGCTTAACTTGCTCCATTGTAATTTTTGACATTTATATGCACCTCCATATTATTCGCACAACATACAATATACTGATAATACCAAATTTCCCATGTGTCGGGCAACATTCCACTTAAATACTAGTAAAATAATTACAGACTGTCCGCCAAAAGCGCTCCTTCTTGGTTACTTGACCTAACTATAAGCTCATTATCGTATAGGATAAATCCGCTCCTCATCAGGCTAAACGAACCTCGAAAGACAATCGCTTGCAAACAGTCTGTACACCAAATTCTTACATATAAAATTAATCAAACGTTTGTTTAAATATGGACTAAAGTTTATTCAGCAGGGATTCTTGTTAGTTCAATTCCATATTTTTTAAAATACTCAATCGAATAATCATCCGGATAACCTACATTATATACAACTCTAGTAATCCCTGCTCCATTTATCATTTTTGCACAAGCTCTACACGGTGCAGTTGTACAATAAATTGTCCAATTATCACCTTTCGTTTTTTGAATTCCTGATTGTACTAATTGATAAATTGCATTTTCTTCAGCATGGAATGCATCACAAGGATACTGATCTGAGTATTTACCACTATCTAATAACCCTTCTTGACGAGCAGCAAAGCGTGGACATCCCCCATCAATACAATGCTTAGCACCTTTCGGATATCCATTATACCCAGAAGCAATTATTCTATTATCACTTACGATAACTGCTCCAACCCTTCTACTTCCACAAGTTGAACGAAGAGAAGTTATAAATGCCTGTCCTAAAAAATAAGAGTCCCAATCATCGCGTGTTCCTAAAGGAATTGAATCTACTAATTGAATAATTCTTTGTAAAATTTGCATGGTATCCCTTCTCTCTGTTCACTATCATTTATTTAAAATTATAGCATAATAATATGGGTAAGGGTTCTGCATGTAAATATTTAGTGTTAAGGTTTTCATCAACATTGTGAACCATTTCTGATTACGCTACTCATTTAAAATTACAAAGAAACCCACAAAGAATTTCTTCGTGGGTTTCCTCTTTTAAAGTTTGTCCAAAAGACAAGCCTTGCCTTACTATTTATTAAAGCATTTCTGAAGTTGTTTTACCTTGCATGTGAAGAACTAGGTAGTCTGGTCCGCCTGCTTTTGAGTCAGTACCTGACATGTTGAATCCACCAAAAGGTTGGTAACCAACGATTGCACCAGTACATCCACGGTTAAAGTATAAGTTACCAACGTGGAATTCTTCACGTGCTTTTTCGATGTTTGCACGGTTGTTAGAGATAACAGCACCTGTTAAACCGTATTCAGTGTTGTTAGCAATTTCTAAAGCGTGATCAAAGTCTTTAGCTTTGCAGAATGCTACAACTGGTCCGAAGATTTCTTCTTTCATTAAACGAGCATCTTCTTTAACGTCAGCAACGATTGTTGGTTTGATGAACCAACCAGTAGAGTCGTCTCCTTCTCCACCTGTTACTACACGACCTTCTTCACGTCCAATTTGTACGTAGCTCATTACTTTATTGAATGCAGCTTGGTCATTAACTGGACCCATGAAATTTGAACGGTCTTCTGGGTTTCCAACTGTTAATTCGTTTGTTAATTCGATTGCACGATCAAGAACTTGATCATACACATCTTGGTGAATTACTGCACGAGAACATGCTGAACATTTTTGACCAGAGAAACCAAATGCAGATGCAACGATTGATTTAGCAGCTAATTCTAAATCAGCTTCTTTATCAACTACGATTGTATCTTTACCGCCCATTTCTGCGATAACACGTTTTAACCAGATTTGACCTGGGTTTACTTTTGAAGCACGCTCATAAATACGTAAACCTACTTCTTTAGAACCTGTAAAGCTGATGAAACGAGTGCGTGGGTGATCAACTAAGTAATCTCCTACTTCAGCACCACTACCTGGTACGAAGTTTACTACTCCTGCAGGTAATCCAGCTTCTTCTAATACTTCTAAGAATTTGTAAGCAACTACTGGAGTTGTACTTGCTGGTTTTAATAGAACAGTGTTACCTGTTACTACAGCAGCTACAGTTGTCCCAGCCATGATAGCAAATGGGAAGTTCCAAGGAGAGATTACAACACCAACACCTAATGGAATGTAGTTGAAACGGTTATATTCACCAGGACGGCTTTCAACAGGAATTCCGTCTTTTAATTGTAACATTTGACGAGCATAGAACTCTAAGAAATCGATTGCTTCAGCTGTATCAGCATCTGCTTCATTCCAAGGTTTACCAGCTTCTTTTGTTAATAAAGCTGAGAATTCGTGTTTACGACGACGAATAATTGCAGCCGCGCGGAATAAGATGTCAGCACGAACTTCAGGTTTAACTTTTTTCCATGTATTAAAAGTTGTATCAGCAATTTGCATAGCTTTTTCAGCTAAGTCGCGGCTTGCTTTAGATACAGATCCAATAACTTCTTTATGATTTGAAGGATTTACAGATACGATTTGTTCTTCTGTAAAGATACGCTCTCCACCAATGATTAGTGGATATTTTTCACCTAAATAAGATGAAACTTTTACTAATCCTTGTTTGTATTGTTCTTGATTTTCCTCTAAGCCAAAATTAGTAAATGGCTCATGTTTGTAAGGTATAACCATTGAATAAATCCCCCTTTAGTTTGAAAATAGCAATAACTGTAACCGTTTTTCTATCAGTTTTTTCAGTCAATTGCTAGTAGAATAACTACTAAGTAAAAAACTCACAATTACATAATACAATATTCCTATATATACTTCAATTCTGAAACGCTTACAGATTTTTCCCTTAAATAAAAAAAAGGAAGAGTAGTCCTCTTCCTTTTAGTTATAAATATGCACACTTGGCTCCTTAGCATCTACGTCTTTTACGATGAGTGCTTCCTGTCCATTTGATGAGAAAATATTCGTCTCAACCTTTAAGTATGAAGGGAAATGGTCCATCATAAGTCCCGCTACATACTGAGTAAAAGCTATAACTTCTGCTTTACCATAAAATTGCATAGGTATATCAATTTTTAGTTGTATTAATTCATTATCCTTATAAAAACCAGTGCCTACAACACCAGTATAATTCGGAAAATAATTTTCTATATCTGATTTAAAATTAACCATTTTCATTGCATCATCTCGGTAATCTGCAGTTGCAGCAGCTGAAGGGAATAAATAATATTTCTCATTTATTTTATCCCAGTTGCTAATAGAGGTGTCATTTCCAGAAACTGAAGACATCGCAACATAGTTTCCAGGTACTACAGATGATTGGCTTTGCTGACGGAAAATAGCAAATGTGATTGGAATATCTTTAAATTCGTCCATTTTTCGCACTCGCGTCAAAATTTCTTGAGCGATTGCTTTACCTTGTTTAATCATTTCATCTTGAGGAATTTTAAGCTCTCTTGGGTAACCGTGCTCCTCTTGATAATAATAAACAGAGTTCATTGCTAAACCAATTGCTACACCCTCAACTTTTACTTCTTTTCCGTCCTTTTTTAGATAATCCTGCTCTAAAATAGAATTTAAAAATATCGGAGCTAGTTTAGCCTTTTGATCTTCAGTAAGATTTTTTGTATCCGTTTGAATTGGATTCAATCCATCATTTGTAATCGAACTTGGTTTTAAATTTGCGCTTTTTAGTGCATCTTGTTTTTGTTTAAATTGTGAAGGAGTATACTTCCTTTTCAGCCAAGATTCCACCGTTTTTTTACTTAATAATTGTCCTTCTTGATACAGGTAATCTTTTGTTGAATATTGCTCTTGTACAATTCGCATTAAACCTAACTCAAATTCACTAATATCAAGTCTATTATCGATATTTGCAACGACAGCACCTCTTGTTTTACTCGGTTTAAATGGAAGTATTGTCTTGTAGTAATCATTTGATATTGAATAACGCGGTATGATTGCGTCTTCCCCTTTTTTGTTATTGCTCTCTTGTACAACCTTATCTTCATTCTTTATTGATAATGAACAGCCAGATAAGATGAGCGAAAAACAACATAGGAGCATTCCTATACGTTTTTTCATCTAACTCACACCTTCTACTTATTAAGTGAACGAACTACACTTCTCATTAATCCGTCCTCTAGTTGATTAAAATATTATTGTGGTTGAAGCTCTTTAACCATTCTCTCTTCATCCCAAATCTCGATATTTAATTTACGTGCAGCATCTAATTTCGATCCAGCTGCCTCACCTGCAATGACTAGATCCGTGCTTTTACTAACACTTCCTGCTACTTTTGCGCCAAGTGCTTCTAATTGCTTTTTAGCCTCACTTCTAGTCATCTGTTCTAGCTTACCAGTTAATACTACTGTTTTACCAGCAAAAAGAGAATCCATATTAATATTTTCAACTTGAATCCCTTTATATTCAGTATTTACTCCAACAGTTTTAAACGTTGAAATAAGTTCTTTTACTTCGTCTTGTGAAAAATAATCATTGATTGACTGAGCCATTTTAGAACCAATTTCATTAATTCCGGTTATTTCCTCAACCGATGCTTCCATCAGTCGATCAATTGTTTGGAAATGCTGTGCTAATGTTTTTGCTGCTTTAGCACCTACATGACGAATACCCAAACCAAATAATAATTTTTCAAGTGAATTTTCTTTAGACGCTTGAATCGCAGAAATTAATTTATCTGCTGACTTTTCTCCAAATCGTTCAAGTGATAATAATTGTTCTTTCGTTAGAAGATAAAGATCTGTAAATGTCTTAATCAAATTTGCATCGAATAATTGCGATACTACTCGTTCGCCTAGACCTTCGATATTCATTGCATCACGAGACGCAAAATGAATTAATCCTTCTCGAATTTGAGATGGACAGAAAGGATTCACACAGCGTAGTGCTACTTCACCTGCAACTCTTATCAATTCATGATCACATGAAGGGCAGTGAGTTGGCATTGCAAAAGGCTGTTCATCACCAGTACGACGGTCTATTAGTACATTTACTACTTCAGGAATAATATCTCCAGCCTTGCGAATAACAACTGAGTCACCAATTCGAATGTCTTTTTCTTTAATTAAATCTTCATTATGAAGAGATGCACGTTTTACTACTGTACCTGCAACACGTACAGGTTCTAAAATTGCAGTTGGTGTTACCACACCTGTTCGTCCAACACTTAATTCGATATCTACTAATTTTGTAACTACTTCTTCAGCTGGGAACTTATATGCAATAGCCCATCTTGGTACTTTTGCTGTTGATCCTAGTTTTTTCTGAATACTGTATTCATCCACTTTTATGACAATTCCATCAATCTCATAAGGCAATGACGGGCGTTTTTCTTTCCATTCCTCAACGTATTCAATTACTTCTTCAATTGAATGACATGTTTTGCGGAAAGTATTTGTTTTAAATCCAAGTTTATGAAGATAGTCTAATGCTTCGCTATGCTTTTGAATTGAAAATTCCTCAGCTGTTGGGAATCCGTAAACGAAGAACGATAAATCTCTCTTTGCAACAATTTTTGGGTCAAGTTGGCGTAATGAACCAGCCGCTGCATTTCTTGGATTTGCAAATAATTCTTCTCCGTTCTTTTCACGTGATTCATTAACCTTTTCGAAACTAGCTTTTGGCATAAATGCTTCACCACGAGCTTCTATTGTAATTGGCTCAGAAAGTCTTAATGGAATGGCTTTAATCGTCTTTAAATTATGCGTAATATCTTCACCAACTGTACCATCACCACGAGTTGCACCTTTGACAAACAATCCATTTTCATATTGAAGCGAAACGGCTAAACCGTCTATTTTAAGTTCACAAACATAAGAAACACCTGCTGAATCCTGTCTAATTCTTTGGTCGAAATCTCTTAAATCTCCCTCATTAAACGCATTTCCTAGGCTTAACATCGGATGACTGTGAACGACTTTTTCGAACAAATCAATTGCCTGTCCACCTATACGCTGTGATGGAGAATCTGGTGTTAAAATAGAAGGATATTGTTCTTCTAATCCAATTAATTCATGTAATAGTGAATCATACTCGGCATCTGGCACTGATGGCTGATCTAATACGTAATACTCATAGTTGTATTGATTTAATTTTGTTCTTAGTTCTTCAACTTTATCAATGATTTTTTGATCCAAGAGCTCTCGATCCCTTCTATGCTTTCGTAATTGGAGCAAATTTTGCTAATAAACGCTTAATACCAACAGGACTTGGGAATGCAATATCTAACTCCATTGCTTCACCTTCTCCTTTTACACTTACAACTGTACCAATTCCCCATTTACCATGAGAAGCTTTATCTCCAACTCTCCAACCTAGTGACTCTCCGCCTGTTGTTTTCATTGCTACTGCCGGTCTAGATACAGCACGGCGCTCAGTTACTACTTTCTTATTAGCACGATCTAATAATTCATCAGGAATTTCATTAATAAAGCGGGATTCTTGGTTTACACTAGTGCGACCATAAAGTGTACGTGTTTGAGCATTTGTAATATATAAATCCTTTTCCGCACGTGTTATACCTACATATGCTAATCGTCTTTCTTCTTCCATTTCTTCTTCGTCCATTAAAGAACGGCTATGTGGGAAAATACCTTCTTCCAAACCGATTAGAAAGACTACCGGGAACTCTAAACCTTTTGCAGAGTGAAGCGTCATTAATATAACTTCATCTGCTTGTGACTCTTCTTTATCAGCTTGATCAATATCAGAAACTAAAGCTAAATCAGTTAAAAATGATACTAAACTTTTATCTTCACTGCTTTCTTCAAAAGCATTTGTTACTGTTAAAAACTCTTCAATATTTTCGATTCTAGAAGCAGATTCAATTGTATTTTCGTCTTTTAACATTTGGATATAGCCTGTTTTATCAAGTACTTCTTCAACTAGTTCTGTTACTGATAAGTAATCTAGCATCTGTTGCCAGTTTTTCGTCATAGCATGGAAATCTCCAACTGCTTTTGTGATTTTTCCACTTAATCCAACGAAATCAATTTGCTCTAAAGTATCAGATAAAGATAAGTCATTCATTATGCTATAGTTAATAATCTTATCTACGGACGCTGCGCCTACACCACGTTTTGGTACATTAATAATTCTTGAAAAACTGATCTCATCATCTGGATTGGCAATAAACCTTAAGTAGGCAAGTACATCTTTAATCTCTTTACGATCATAGAACTTTACTCCGCCGACCATTTTATAAGGAATATTAGACTTAACTAAAACTTCCTCCATTGCACGTGATTGTGCATTCGTACGATATAGAATAGCAACATCACTATATTGATGAACGCCTTCTTTTTTCCATTGGGCTAACTTTCCAGCTACGAAGTATCCTTCGTCTTGTTCAGAGGCAGCTCTGAAATAATGAATTGGACTACCTTCTCCATTTTCTGTCCATAGCTTTTTGGCTTTACGATTTGAATTATTCGTAATAACTGCGTTAGCTGCATCAAGAATCGTTTGAGTCGAACGATAGTTTTGTTCTAACAGAATAACTTGTGCATTTTCGTAATCTTTTTCAAATGAAAGAATATTAGAAATATCTGCTCCACGCCAGCGATAAATTGATTGGTCTGAATCACCTACAACGCAAATATTTTTGAATTGCTCGGCAAGTAATTTTACAATTTTATATTGAGCATGGTTTGTATCTTGATACTCATCAACGTGAATATATTGAAATTTTCGTTGATAATATTGTAGTACTTCTGGAACACGTTCAAACAAATTAATTGTCATCATAATTAAATCATCGAAATCTAAAGAATGATTTTTACGTAGTCGATCTTGATAAGATGCATAAATTTCTCCAACTACTTTTTCATATGGTGTAAAAGCATCTCTTGAATAATCAGCGGCAGTTTGTAGTTCATTTTTTGCACTGCTAATAGTTCCTAAAATGCTACGTGGATCAAATTTCTTTGAGTCTAAGTTTTTCTCTTTAAGGATATTTTTTATAACTGTTAATTGGTCAGTTGTATCTAATATAGAAAAGCTTCTATTGAATCCAATACGATCAATATCTCTACGAAGGATACGTACACACATTGAGTGAAATGTTGATATCCAAATATCTTCTGCATCTTTTCCAACTAGATTAAAAATTCGCTCTTGCATCTCTCTAGCTGCTTTATTTGTAAACGTGATCGCAAGGATATTCCAAGGAGCGACACCTTTTTCGCCTAATAAGTACGCAATTCGATGTGTTAATACTCGAGTCTTACCTGAACCTGCTCCAGCCATAATTAATAAAGGACCATCAACCGTTTTAACGGCCTCTTTTTGCATCGGATTTAAACCTTGCAATAATTCTTCTGCTGTTTTCATTACTTCGTCGCTCCTTCTTTCACAGCTTTCACAGTAAGTAAAGCCTCTTGTAAGTTATCATATATAATGTTCCCAACAACAATCGTATCAGCAAATTGCTTCATCTCTATTGCTTGTTGAGCTGATGAAATTCCACCACCATAGAATAACTTCGTATTGTTTAATACTTTTGATACCTCTTCTACCACCTCGGGTGAGCCGTATGTGCCGCTATATTCTAAGTAAAAAATCGGTAATTTTAATAATTGCTCAGAAACTTCCGCATAAGCTACAATATCTTCTACTGAAAGATCTGTCACTGCATTTGTCAGCTTTGCAGCCTTACACTCTTCATTTAATATACAATAGCCTTCCATTACCAATTCTTCAGCATGAACTAAATGAGCGAATTCTTTCATTGCTTGTTGATGCATTCCAATAATCCACTTTGGATCATTACTATTTAAAACTGTTGGGATAAAATAAAAATCATAACCTGGCGTTACGGCTTCAAGATTTGATACTTCTAAAATACATGGTACTGCATAGCGTCTTATTCTAACTAATAGAGATATCGTAGCATCTAACGTTACATCGTCCGTTCCACCTACTAAAATTGCATCCGTTCCTGACTCACAAATTTTTTCTAATTCCTCATCAGAGATTTCTTTGTTTGGATCTAATTTAAATATGTGATTCCATTGTGAATAATCGTACATTTTGTCCTCCGGAATTGTTTTTTAACATTAATTTATCTATTTTTATAAGTACTTTTATCAAAAATATAAATGTATTGTATCTTATTAGAAAGGAAAAGTAACCCTACGTCCCCATTTTAAGTAATTAATACTAATTGTTTCCTATGATATTGAAACAATTATAGGGAAAAATGGTAAAGAGTGATTTAATCACTGATACTTATTATAAGGGGAGTTACTGTTGAGACCAAATATTAGCATTATAAATGCACTTATCCGTTTAACTGCTGGCTTAACAATTTTAGCCTATGGCACAGCAAAGCTTACACGCAGAAGATGTAGTAATTCTGTTATCATTTTGATCATAATCGGTGCCATGAAAGTTGCAGAGGGAGTATTACGTTTTTGCCCAATGACTGCTCTTGGTAAGAAATGTAAGGTTATGGCAGATAAACACGACGAGGGAGATACATTCGAAGATTACATCCAACCTTCATAAAAGTAGTTTATCAAAAATGGAGTAGATTGTATAGATAAAAATAGAACACTAGTTCCTATTTCAACAAGAAATAGGGTCGTCATTAATCATTAATGACGACCCTTTCTTACTAACTATTTACTTTAATTGCTTTATGAGCTATATCGTGGCGATAGAATAAGCCAGTTGATTGAACCGTATCAATTTGTTTATATACATTTTCGCAAGCTTCATTAATGGAGCTTCCTTTGTGTGCAATAATTAATACTCTTCCACCATTTGTAACATATTCATTATTTTCAAGCTTTGTACCTGCGTGGAAAACCATTGTTTCATTACTTACATTATCTAATCCAGATATTACAGCACCACTCTCAGGAACTTCAGGATATCCGTTTGCAGCAAGAACAACTCCAACAACAGCTTCCTCTGACCATTCTAAATTGATTTCTTCTTCATTCAGTATTCCTAACAACACTTCAGCTAGCTCACTCTCTAAACGAGGTAAAACAACTTCCGTCTCTGGATCCCCAAATCTTGCATTAAACTCGATTACTTTAGGTCCTTGGCTTGTTAACATTAAACCAGCATAAAGTATTCCAGTAAAATATCTTCCTTCAGAAATCATTGCTTCTGCAACTGGTACTACTATTTCTTTTAAAGATTGTTCAACAACTGACTCTGAGATTTGTGGTACTGGCGAATAAGCACCCATACCACCCGTATTAGGTCCTTTGTCACCATCATAAGCACGTTTATGGTCTTGAGCGATAACCATAGGATAAACCTTATTCCCGTTAACAAACGACATTAAAGAGAATTCTTCGCCCTCTAAATATTCTTCAATTACTACAGATGCACTTGCATCGCCGTACTTTTCATCAAGTAGCATGTCATGAAGGCTTACGATTGCTTCTTCTAATGTCATCGCTACAACTACACCTTTACCAGCTGCTAATCCATCAGCTTTAATAACAATCGGTGCACCAACTTTTTCAACATATGCTTTTGCTTCTTCAAAATTAGTAAATGTTTCATAAGCTGCAGTCGGAATAGCGTATTTTTTCATTAAATCCTTTGTAAAGCTTTTACTTCCTTCAATAATTGCTGCTTCCTTAGTTGGACCAAATATCTTTAAATTAGCATCACGAAAATCATTTACAATCCCGTTCATTAAAGGAACTTCAGGACCAACGATTGTTAAATCAATTGCTTCCTTTTTTGCAAATGCAATAAGTGCTTCATGGTCACTTTCATCAATATTGACAAGTGTTGCAACATCAATCATTCCATCGTTTCCTGGAGCAACAAATACATCTGTTACGTTCTCCGATTGATTTACCTTCCAAGCAATTGTATGCTCACGGCCTCCGCGACCAATGACTAATACTTTCATCTTGTCATCTCCTTATTTCTTAATGTTTAAAGTGACGAACCCCTGTAAAGACCATTGCAATTCCATATTCATCAGCTTTTTTGATTGAATCTTCATCTTTAATTGATCCGCCTGGTTGAATAATTGCTGTAATACCAGCTTTAGCAGCTGCTTCTACTGTATCATTCATAGGGAAAAATGCATCTGAAGCTAACGCCGAGCCAATTGATTTTTCGCCAGCTTGCTCAATCGCAATTTTTGCAGCTCCAACGCGATTCATTTGACCTGCACCAACACCGATCGTCATATGATCTTTCGCTAAAACAATTGCATTTGATTTAACATGTTTTACAACTTTCCAACCTAATTTTAAATTCTCCCACTCTTCATCAGTCGGTTGACGTTTTGTAGGGACTGTAATTGTTGCATCATCTAATCCAAATGTATCCATATCTTGACGTAATAAGCCACCATGAACTGTTGTTAATTTAGGTGCAAAAGTAGGCTGAGTTTCTAAGTCTACTGTTAATAAACGTAAGTTCTTTTTACTAGTTAAGATTTCTAAAGCCTCTTCACTGAAAGAAGGAGCGATTATAATTTCTAAGAATAATTCATGCATTTTCTTAGCTGTTGCAGCATCAACTTCACGGTTTGTCGCAATAATTCCTCCAAAAATTGAAACAGGATCAGCAGTATAAGCACGATCATAAGCTTCTTCAATTGTAGTGCCTTCGCCTACTCCACAAGGGTTCATATGTTTTACAGCGACAACAGCTGGATTTGAGAATTCGCGTACAATATTTAATGCTTCATTAGCGTCATTAATATTGTTATAAGAAAGCTCTTTACCATGTAATTGCTCTGCATAAGCAATAGACGAAACTGTTGGCATTGGAGCACGATAGAATGTCGCTTTTTGGTGAGGATTTTCACCATAACGTAAAGATTGTTTTAATTCGTAAGTAACAGTATAGCTTTCAGGATTTTCTTCGCCTACTTGCTCTGTTAAATAATTTGAAATTAATGAATCATAAGCTGCTGTATGACGGAAAACTTTAGCAGCTAATCGACGATTCGTATCAATTGAAACCGTATTATTTTCAGCTAACTCAGATAAAATTACTTCATAATCTGTTGGGTCAACTACTACAGATACAAATTCATGGTTTTTAGCTGCTGAACGAAGCATTGTAGGGCCACCGATATCGATATTTTCAATTGCATCTTCAAATGTAACATCAGACTTCATAATCGTTTCTTTAAACGGATATAAATTTACACAAACTAAATCAATTGGCTGAATACCTAACTCGTTCATTTGACGCATATGTTCTTCATTTGAACGAACACCTAGTAAACCTCCGTGAATTGAAGGATGTAATGTTTTTACACGACCATCCATAATTTCTGGAAAGTTAGTTACTTCTGAAATACCAATTACATTTAATCCAGCATCTTTTAATAAATTATAAGTTCCACCTGTTGAAATAACTTCAAAATCATGTTTAATTAATCCACTTACAAATTCAATAATCCCTTGTTTATCTGAAACGCTAACTAAAGCTCTTTTTTTCATGATACATTCCCCTATCTAAATCGATTTCATGCTCTATATCTAATCTAATTAACTAAACAATTTTTTTAGTGTTTGCACATATAAAACATGCTCGACACTATGAACCTTCTGTTCTAGAGACTCTTTAGAATCTCCCTTTTCAATCAGAATTTCTTCTTGCGCAATAATTGGACCAGTATCCATTCCTTCATCGACATAATGAACTGTTACACCAGTCGATTCGACACCTGCTAGGAGAGCTTGACCAATTGCGTCTTTTCCAGGAAATAATGGTAGAAATGAAGGATGAATATTTACTATTTTCCCAGGAAATGAGTCTAAAATTGTCGGACCAATCAATCTCATATAGCCAGCTAATACGATAAATTCGACATTTAACTCTTTAAGATGGGCAATAATTTCACATTCATATTGCTCTTTTGATTCATAGTTTTTTGCTGAAAATATAAATGATGGAATATTTGCCTGTTTTGCTCGTTCGATACAAAATGCATTTGGACGATCACAAACAAGTAATTTCACTTCAGCATTTATTTCTCCGCTTAGAGTTGCATCAAGAATGGCTTGGAAGTTGCTGCCATTTCCTGAAGCAAATACGGCAATCTTCTTCATTACAGAGAACCTCCGCCAAAGGTAACACCTTCACCTGCTTTTGTTCTTCCGATAATAAATACTTTTTCTCCGTCTTCTTCTAATAGTTTAATAGTGTCATGTAAGTTCTCTTCATTAACTGCAAGAACCATTCCAATACCCATATTAAAAATATTAAACATTTCTTCGCGCTTCAATTCACCAATCTCTTCTAATAAATCAAAGATTGGTTGGATTGGCCATGAACCGTAATCAATTTCTGCACCGATTCCTTCTGGAAGCATTCTTGGGATATTTTCAATAAACCCACCACCAGTAATATGTGCCATACCTTTTACTTCAAACTTTTTTAGTACATTTAAGATTGGTTTTACATAAATTTTAGTTGGGCGTAAAAGTTCTTCGCCTAAAGTATGACCTAATTTATCAATATGTTGATCAAGCGTTAAGCCACCTTTTTCTAATAAAACCTTACGAACTAGAGAATATCCATTACTATGGATCCCGTTTGATGAGATTCCTAATAAGATATCTCCTTCTTTAATACTTTGTCCTGTTACAAGCTTCGACTTGTCAGCAATTCCTACTGCAAAACCAGCAACGTCATATTCATCTTCTGGATACATACCAGGCATTTCTGCAGTTTCTCCTCCGACTAAAGCGCAGCCTGCTTGAACGCAACCTTCAGATACACCTTTTACAATTTGCTCAATTCGTTCAGGTACAGCTTTGCCAACTGCTAAGTAATCTAGGAAAAATAAAGGCTCCGCTCCTTGAACCACAATATCATTCACACACATCGCGACTGCATCAATGCCAATCGTATCGTGACGGTCCATTTGGAAAGCTAATTTTAATTTTGTTCCTACTCCATCTGTCCCTGATACAAGAACTGGTTCCTTATAGTTGAATTTGGAAAGATCAAACATTCCTCCAAATCCTCCTAATCCACCAAGAACTTCTTGACGCATTGTTTTTTGAACGTGTTTCTTCATTCTGTTCACTGCTTCATAGCCAGCTTCAATATCTACTCCAGCTTGTTTATATGCATTCGCCATGTGATGATTTCCCCTTTCAGTTCCTTATGAATAGATTCAATTGAAAAGAGGCGGCGACTTTGCTCACCGCCTCTGTTTTTTAATATTAATTATGAGAGTGTACTAATTCATTTTCATCATAGATCACTGTTGGATACTTCCCTGTAAAACAAGCAGTACATTGCCCTCTATTTGGTCCCTCATGATTTCGACCAATAGCATTTAGTAATCCTTCTAAACTAATAAATTCTAATGAATCTGCACCAATTTCTTCGCAAATTTCATCTATTGTATTAGTTGCAGCAATTAACTCTTCTCTTGTTGAAGTGTCAATACCGTAATAGCAAGGATTTTTCAATGGTGGTGCCCCAATTCGAACATGAACCTCACTTGCACCTGCATCACGTAACATTTGTACAATTCGGCGGCTTGTAGTTCCACGAACGATTGAATCATCTACCATTACTACTCGCTTCCCTTCAACGATCGAACGAACTGGAGAAAGTTTCATCTTAACTCCTTGCTCTCTAAGTTCTTGAGAAGGTTGAATAAATGTACGAGCTACGTAACGGTTTTTAATCAATCCAAGTTCATATGGAATACCAGATTCTTCTGCGTAACCAACTGCTGCTGAAATACTTGAATCTGGAACACCGATTACTACGTCAGCTTCAACAGGAGCTTCATTTGCTAATACACGCCCCATATTTTTACGTGCGGCATGAACATTGATATTATCAATATTGCTATCAGGACGAGAGAAATAAATATATTCCATACTACAAATTGTGTGATTAACTGATGAAGTAAACTGATCAGTTTCCACCCCATTGTCTGAAATAATAAGTAATTCTCCTGGATTAATATCTCGAATATATTTAGCTCCGACTACATCAAATGCACAAGTCTCTGATGCTACAACATAAGCATCACCAAGTTTAGCTAATGCCAATGGTCTAAAGCCATTTGGATCTAGTGCAACATACATTGCATCCTTTGTTAGAACTAAGTAAGCGAAAGCCCCTTTGATCATATTTAAAGATGCTTTAATGCTATCTTTTAATGGAGCAGAACCATTACGTTTAATTAAATGAGCAAGCACTTCAGTATCAGAAGTAGTTTGAAAAATACTACCTTGCATCTCTAAGTCTTTACGTAATCTTGAAGCATTTACTAAATTACCATTATGTGCAAGAGCAATGCTTCCAGTGTGCGATTGGAATAATAGAGGCTGAACATTTTCATAGCCGCCTCCACCTGCAGTTGCATAACGAACATGACCAATAGCAGCTTTTCCGTGTAAATCATTTAATTGACCTTTACTGAAAACCTCTGTTATTAACCCAAGTCCCTTTGCACCTTCAAGTTCAGTCCCATTCGTTACAACAATTCCTGCTCCTTCTTGGCCTCTATGTTGTAAGCTATGAAGACCATAGTAAGAGATTTGGGCAGCATCAGTATGCCCCCAAATTCCGAATATTCCACACTCTTCGTTTAGTCCTTTTATTTCAGCAAGCATGGGATCGCCTCTTTCCAAGCTTGTTTCAGTTCCTCAACTGAAGCATGAAGAACTGTTTCATTGTTTTCATTACGAACTGTTACTGATGTTTCTTCTGTAACTGTACCGATTAACTTTGCATCTACTACTAATGCTTCGAATTGTTCTTTATGTTCAGGTTTAACTGAAAGTAAGAAACGTGATTGAGTTTCGCTAAATAATGAAACAACCTCATTTCCTTCAATCGTAATAGTTGCACCAACTTCTGACGGACCAAATGTGCTTTCTGCAATCGCTACAGCTAGACCACCTTCAGAAATATCGTGTGCTGAAGCAACTACACCTGCTTGAATAGCAGCAAGAATTTGCTCTTGACGACTAGATTCAACAGCTAAATCAATACTTGGTGCTTTACCAAAGATTTTGCCATTTAATAATTTTTGAAGCTCACTTCCACCGAATTCAGCTTCTGCTCCACCGATTACATAAATTAAATCGCCAGCAGTTTTAAAGTTTTGAGTCGTAATATGCTTTACATCTTCAATTAGACCTACCATACCTACTACTGGAGTTGGATAAACTGCTTCACCATTTGTTTCGTTATATAATGATACGTTTCCACCGATTACAGGAGTACTTAATACATTACAAGCTTCACTCATACCATCTGTTGCTTTTTCTAATTGCCAGAAAATCTCAGGTTTTTCAGGGTTTCCGAAGTTTAAGCAATCTGTAATTGCAAGTGGACGAGCACCTGAACAAACTACATTACGAGCTGCTTCTGCTACTGCAATTTTCCCACCAACTTCAGGATCTAAATATAAGTAGCGTGCATTACAGTCAGTTGTCATTGCTAAAGCTTTTTTTGTATCACGAATTCTAATTACTGCAGCATCTGAACCTGGAGCAACCACTGTATTTGTACGAACCATGTAATCATACTGACCGTAAACCCACTCTTTACTTGCGATTGTAGGTTGAGAAAGTAATTGTTTTAACGTTTCTTTTGAATCACTAATTTCAGGAATATAGTTTTCCATCGCTTGGAACTCGCCATAATAAGCAGGTTCAGCTGATGGCTTATGATAGACTGGCGCTTCTTCAGCAAGAGCATCTACAGGTAATTCAGCTACAACCTCACCATTATGAAGTAAGCGAAGCATCTTATCATCTGTAACACGTCCTACAGATACCGCATGTAAATCATACTTTTCAAATAAGTCTACGATTTCTTGCTCTCTACCTTTTTCTACAACTAGTAACATACGTTCTTGAGATTCCGATAGCATCATTTCGTAAGCTGTCATACCAGCTTCACGTTGAGGAACTAAATCCAGATTCATCTCAATTCCCATTCCTGCTTTAGAAGCCATCTCAGCAGATGAAGATGTTAATCCAGCTGCACCCATATCTTGAATACCAACAAGAGCATCATTTTGAACAACTTCTAAACATGCTTCAAGTAATAACTTCTCCATAAATGGATCGCCTACTTGTACCGCTGGGCGTTTTTCATCAGAGGCATCAGATAACTCTTCAGAAGCAAAAGTTGCACCATGAATTCCGTCACGACCAGTTGAAGCACCAACGTACATTACTGTATTTCCAGCACCATGCGCTTGACCTTTTTTAATATCTTTATGATTGATTAATCCAACACACATTGCATTTACTAAAGGATTGCCTTCGTAACATGGATCGAAGTTTACTTCTCCACCAACTGTTGGAATACCAATACAGTTTCCATATCCAGCAATACCTGCAACTACTTCTTCAAATAAATACTTAACTCTTGGAGTTTCTAATTCACCAAATCGTAAAGAATTTAGAAGTGCAACAGGACGTGCTCCCATTGAAAATACATCACGAATAATTCCACCTACACCAGTTGCAGCACCTTGGTATGGTTCAATTGCAGAAGGGTGATTATGGCTTTCGATTTTAAATACTACAGCTTGCTCATCGCCAATATCAACTATACCTGCTCCTTCACCTGGTCCTTGTAAAACATGCTCACCGCTTATTGGGAATTTACGTAATAAAGGTTTTGAATTTTTATAACTACAATGTTCAGACCACATTACTGAGAATAATCCAAGCTCTGTATAGTTCGGATTGCGACCAATAATTGATTTGATTAATTGAAACTCTTCATCAGTTAAGCCCATAGTGGCATAAATTCTATCATTTTCAATTTGAATAGGATTTGGCTCAAGAAGTAACGACATGGTTTTCCCTCCAGTTTCTTACAATCGAACGAAATAGTTGAAGTCCGTCTGCACTACCTAATAATGCATCAACAGCACGCTCAGGGTGTGGCATCATACCTAATACATTTCCTTTTTCATTAACAATTCCTGCGATATCATCTAAACTACCGTTCGGATTATTTTGATAACGGAAAATTATCTGATTATTACTTTTAAGTGATTCGTATGTTTCTTGATCGCAATAGTAATTTCCTTCACCATGTGCGATTGGAACTGTAATTACTTGACCTTTTTCATAACCAGTTGTAAACATTGATTCATTGTTTTCAACAACTAGTTCAACAGGCTTACACATAAATTTTAATTTCTCATTACGTCGAAGTGTACCTGGTAATAGACCTGCTTCAGTTAGGATTTGGAATCCATTACAAACGCCAAATACTGGTTTACCTTCTGCAGCAGCTTTCTTCACCGCATCCATCACGTTTGCAAAACCTGCAATTGCGCCAGAGCGTAAGTAATCTCCATATGAGAAGCCACCTGGTAATAAGATACCATCAAATTCATCTAAATTCGTTGAATCATGCCATACGTACTCTACTTCTTCGCCTAACTCATCTTTGATTGCATGATACATATCTACATCACAATTTGAGCCCGGGAA
This sequence comes from Gottfriedia acidiceleris, assembly GCF_036421055.1. Lineage (GTDB taxonomy): Bacteria > Bacillota > Bacilli > Bacillales > Bacillaceae_G > Gottfriedia > Gottfriedia acidiceleris_C. The sequence continues at coordinate 303,782 of NZ_JAZGQS010000006.1, forward strand.
CACAATTACTGCAAACTTCACTGTGCGACTACCTCCTCTACCTCATAACGGTAATCTTCAATTACGATGTTTGCTAATAACTTTTCGCACATTTCTTTTACTGTAGTATCTAAATCTGCAACATTTTTATCAATTAATAATTCCATATATTTACCGATACGAACATCTTGAACTTCGCTAAAATTCATGCTATGAAGTGCGTTTTTAACTGCATTTCCTTGTGGATCTAAAACACTTTCTCTTAATGTAACGAATACTCTTACTTTGAACATGATAATCCCCCTAAGCGTTTTAAAATTTCTTCGTATCCATCTGTTAAGTTACCTAAATCTCTACGGAATACATCTTTATCAAATTTCGCGTTTGTATCTTTATCCCATAATCGGCAAGTATCAGGTGAAATCTCATCTGCTAACAAAATTGTTCCATCATTTAATTTGCCAAACTCTAATTTAAAATCAACTAAACGAACATTACATGCATTAAACTGTTCTACTAGTACATCATTAACACGGAGAGCAATCTCTTTAATTGTTTCAAGATCTTCAGTTGTTGCTAGTTTAAGTGCAGCAATATGATCTTCATTAATAATTGGATCACCTAAGTCATCACGTTTGTAATAAAACTCAATGATTGGCTTTTCTAACTTAACACCTTCATCTAATCCCATGCGTTTTGATAAGCTACCAGCAACGATATTTCTAACAACTACTTCAATTGGTACAATTGTTACTCGTTTTACAAGTTGTTCAAGTTCTGATGTTTTTTCTACGAAATGAGATGCAATACCTGCTTCCATTAACTTTGAAAATAGTAAACTAGTAATTGCATTATTCAAGCGACCTTTACCGGCAATCTCTGCTTTCTTTTCACCGTTAAATGCCGTTGCTGAATCTTTGTACTCAACTCTTACAATTTCAGGATTCTCAGTTGAGAAAATTCTTTTTGCTTTTCCCTCATACAACATTACTTGCTCTGCCATGCTAACAAGCCTCCCATATCCTCATTTAAACACCCAATAGAATTTATACTTTATCTGTTATTTGAATCGTTTGGCTAAGAATTTTTATCTCTAATCTTAGCCAAACAATATTTATTAATTTAATCCTAAGCGTTCAAAAATTGTATCGACTTGACTTAAGTGGTAGCTGTAATCAAAGCAATCATTAATTTCTTCTTGAGATAATAAAGAAGTAATTTTTTCTTCTGCTTCCACAAGTTCTTTAAACTGTACTTGAGTTTCCCAAGCTTCCATTGCTTTTGGTTGAACAGTATCATAAGCCTCTTCACGAGACATTCCTTTTTCAATTAAAGCAAGAAGTACACGTTGAGAATAAATTAATCCGTAAGTACGGTCCATGTTACGTTTCATATTCTCAGGGAATACTGTAAGGTTTTTAACAATATTTCCAAATCGATTTAACATGTAATTTAAAAGTATTGTTGCATCCGGTAAGATGATTCTTTCTGCAGATGAATGTGAGATATCTCTTTCATGCCAAAGTGATACATTTTCATAAGCCGTAACCATATGACCTCTAATTACACGAGCTAAACCTGTCATGTTTTCAGATCCAATTGGATTACGTTTATGTGGCATTGCAGAAGAGCCTTTTTGACCTTTTGCAAAGAATTCTTCAACTTCGCGTGTTTCACTTTTTTGTAATCCACGTACTTCGGTTGCAAACTTCTCAATTGAAGTTGCAATTAATGATAATGTTGCCATGTAGTGAGCATGACGATCACGTTGTAAAGTTTGAGTTGAAATTGGAGCTGCTTGAATTCCTAACTTTTCACAAACATATTCTTCAACAAATGGAGGAATATTTGCGTAAGTTCCAACAGCGCCTGAGATTTTACCTACTCGAACTGTTTCAATCGCATTCTTAAATCGCTCTAAGTTACGCTTCATTTCTTCAGTCCATAAAGCAAGTTTTAAGCCAAAAGTAGTTGGTTCAGCATGTACACCGTGAGTACGTCCCATCATTACTGTGTACTTATGTTCTTTAGCTTTGTTTTCAAGAATTCCAATGAAATTCTCTAAATCTTTTAATAAGATATCATTTGCCTGACGTAGTAAGTATGAAAGTGCCGTGTCTACTACATCAGTTGATGTTAAGCCATAATGTACCCATTTACGTTCGTCGCCTAATGTTTCAGAAACTGCACGTGTAAATGCAACTACGTCATGACGTGTTTCTTTTTCAATTTCATAAATTCGGTTTATATCGAAAGAAGCTTTTTCACGTAACACCTTTACGTCTTCTTTAGGAATATCTCCTAATTCAGCCCATGCTTCACATGCTAAGATTTCAACTTCTAACCAAGCTTTAAATTTGTTTTCTTCTGTCCAAATTGCTGCCATTTCTGGGCGTGAATAACGTTCAATCATATTTTTACCTCCACCGGGTTTTGTTTCCAAATCCCTAACTCTTGTACTTTTTCCATCGCTAGTTCTGCTGATGCTGCCATTATATTAATATGTCCCATTTTACGGCCTTTTTTGCTTTCTTCTTTACCATAAAGATGAACATTTAATGTACTATCATTTTGCATTACATTCAATACTTCTTCAACATGTTCACCTAGTATATTCACCATTACAACTGGTTTAAGTAATTCAGTGTTCCCTAATGGCAAATTACAAACCGCTCGTATATGCTGCTTAAATTGTGAAGTTTCAACTGCCTCCATCGTATAGTGTCCTGTATTATGTGGACGCGGAGCTAATTCATTAATATAAACCTGCTCATCTTCTGTTACAAATAACTCGATTGCTAAAACCCCTACAAGATGAAACGAGCTAGCTACTTTTTTTGCATAGTTCTCTGCCGTTTCTATTACTAGTTTTGAGGTATTTGCCGGTACAGATGAAGTATGCAGAATTTGATTTATATGAACATTCTCTGCTATTGGAAACGTATTTACCTCTCCATTACTATTTCTTGCGACAATTATTGACAATTCTTTTTCAAAAGGAACCCAGCCCTCAAGAATACATTGCTGTTTTTTAACAAGTTCTAACGCTTCAACAAAGTCTTCTTCAGATCTTAAAACAACTTGCCCTTTTCCGTCATAACCACCTGTTGTCGTTTTCAAAACAGCCGGTAAACCTATTTTCGTAACTGCTTCAGAAAATTGCTCTTCATTTTCTACTAGTCGAAATGGAGCAACCTTAATGCCTAAATTTTGAATAGCTGTTTTTTCAGTTAATCTATTTCTTGTTAGCTTTAACAACTCACTACCTTGAGGTAAATAAGAATGTTCATCTAGATACTCAAGTGCGTTTACATCAATATTTTCAAATTCATATGTTATAACATCACTTACTTTCGCAAGCTGTTTAATTGCTTCTATATTTGAATACTCAGCCGTAATCTCTATATCAGATACTTGCCCACAAGGCGAGTTTGGAGTAGGATCTAAAACAGCTATTTTATAGCCCATTTCTTTCGCCGAAAGTGCCATCATTCTTCCAAGTTGGCCTCCACCGATGATTCCTATTGTTTGTCCTGGTAAAATTACTTTGTTATTCATAGTGATTCACTGCTTTCTAGAACTTGTTTAGTAGTGTTTTCACGACGAGTTTCTAATGCTAAATAAACTTCTTGATCTTGGATACTTAATACTTGAGCTGCAAGTAAGCCAGCATTCGTCGCACCTGCTTTACCAATTGCAACAGTAGCAACAGGTACTCCACCTGGCATTTGCACAATTGATAATAATGAATCTAATCCATTTAATGCCTTTGATTGTACTGGTACACCAATTACTGGAAGCGTCGTTTTTGCTGCTACCATTCCTGGTAAGTGAGCAGCCCCGCCTGCACCTGCAATGATTACTTTAATACCTCGTTCTCTAGCTGATTCTGCATACTCAAACATTAAATCTGGTGTACGATGTGCCGAAACAACTCGTTTTTCGTAGCTTATATTTAGCTCTTCTAACACATCACAAGCATGTTTCATTGTTTCCCAATCACTTGTACTCCCCATAATGACACCAACTACCGGTTTCATCTGCTTTTCCCCCAAGTTTATTCACTTTTTTATTTTTACAAAAAATTTCCAACAAAAAACGCCTAAGTAGAACTATCCCTCTATGGTGAGAAAGATAATCTACTTAGGCGTATACTAAATAACGTACACGTGTGATTAACTTCCCCTCATAGTCCAGTAATTTAAGGTTACTAGGTAGAAACTTTTGGGCCATATTCCCAAACTTATATGAGGTTTGCTAAATTTCCTATCTCTATAGTATCAATTTATAACTCTTTTTTCAATAAAATATGAATGTTTTTCTTAAAAAATATTTTAATGTTCGTGTTTTAGTATACTTTTCACATTCTATGATGTCAATTTTTATTAAATTACTGATAGCGACTATATTTTTTTTATTTCTTATTCGGGTTTCTATTATCAACTAATCAATAAAAAACAAAAAAGCTATCTATCCCTATAATAAATAGGAAAAATAGCTTTTTCAATGATTGACTTTTATTAAATAACCATTACTTTAGTTGGAGTTGATGTTACTTTAAAACATTCTTTTGTTACTACTTCAGTAGAGATATATAATGTGACGATTAGTAGAACCGCTTTTTCGGAGCATCTTGTATGAATTTCTCTTTCATTTTTTTATTCAAATTTTTAATAATTTTCTTGGTAACATCTTTTCAAAAATAAAAAAATTTAGCTCTTTATAATACTTTCAATTTCTTCTATTAATTGACTCTGAATTTTATCAACTTTTGAAAAGTCCATAGCTCCAATATAAATCGCTTCTAATTCGTCTCTAAGAACTTTAGCTTCCGCTAAATATGATATTGCTTCTTTCATTTTAGCTTTGTATGAATTCGTTGTTCTTTCAATTTCAATTGCGTATTTCTCATCTGTTCCTGGCTTAATACATCTTTCGTACATATCAATAATCTCATCATTTTCACGATCAGGAAAATATTCATGTGGTGCTGTACTGTCAAAGATGGCAATACTTTTTTCAGGGATAATTACCATGTCAAGGCTGTTTGGATCAAATCCACAGTGATATATCTCTACATCAAAGCCTCTTTCTTCTCCAGCAGCTGCTATTTTCTTTAACATTGTTGATTTACCGGAACCAGCTCTACCTTTTATAAAATAGCGCTTTTCGATTTCTTCTGTTAAATTTTGAATATAGTCAACTGCACCACTAGGAGTTGCTGCACCTAAAAATCTATGTTTTACTTTGGAGTTTTTTTCAGTAATATTGTCATTACCATAAAATAACCCTATCAATTCATCAGTCAGTTTATTAGCTTCTAAGAAGTCCATATTAGAAATATAAATTTCCTCAATCTCATCATGTGCCTTTAAGGAAGCAGCAAATGTATCATATGCCGTTGAAACTTCTTGGATATTTCATCATTTAGTGATAGTATTGCTTCCTTGTGTACGGATAATTTCTTAGAGTCCCAAGCAACACCTAAATTCACATATTCCTCAATAACTCCTGGAGCTTTAGGTTCAATTACATGCGGAGCCGTACCATCTACTATACCTATTTGAAATTTCGGGATAATTAAGCCATCAACTGAATTGGTATCTGAAGAACAATGTAAATATTCAATATCGATTCCCTTATTTACAATCAGTTCTCCAATTCTTTTCATTAAAGTTGATTTACCAGTACCTGGACCACCTTTTAGAATGAATAGTTTATCTAGATCCTCTAAAGCTGAGTCATAGAGATTATAAAACCCTTTTGCAGTATTACCTCCTGCATAATAATTGAGTATTTTTCCTCTCATATTTTTCCCTCCATTCAATCTAAACTATGTAGATTTATATTTAAGGGTGTTTGCCCAGCATTACTATTATTATTTACATTATAAATTTTTTAGCAAAAAGAAAGTAAATTATTCGAACTTTTTGATGTTCCTTAAGCATGTATTCGTTTAGTGTATTGATATTTCCTCACTTTTGTAAAGTCATCATAAGATGTGACAATTTCAAATTTCAACATAAAAAGCATCAGCTTGTTAGCTGATGCTTTTTAGTTACCAGGCGACGTTCTACTCTCACAGGGGGAAACCCCCAACTACCATCGACGCTGAAGAGC
>NZ_JAZGQS010000007.1:0-306757 GCF_036421055.1 Gottfriedia acidiceleris
CAGTAGGTTAATGCAAGTAGCGGCTCGATTGGTGCGCTGATGTTTCGCTTTGTAGCTTATTCGATCGTGCTCTATCCACTGAGCTACGAACGCATTATAATATCTAATTAAAATAAATATAGTGTATCTGTCGCCCCAATCTCAGTAGGTTAATGCAAGCAGCGGCTCGATTGGTGCGCTGATGTTTCGCTTTGTAACTTTATCTAAGGTTAATAAGAAAATCTTATATATTATTATATCGTTAGAATGTTCTGACCGCAATGATTTAGGTTTCTTTTGAGTACGAAAATATCTTTGATGATCATTATTTTATAGGTTTTTTCCGTTTTTTGATGGCTTGTTGATACCTGTAAAATCATTTTTTCTTAAGCCGTTTTAATGTGTCTTTGACCAGTATATATTCACGTATCATTTTTTCATTACCTCTAGCTTACTCTTTAATAACGGATGTTTAGTTTTTGATATATTGTCACATTTATCTCCATTTTTTGTTAAAAAATTTAATAATTATACTTGGTATTTTAAGTAGTATAGTTTATTTATGTATTAAATTAATAAGAAAAATTAAGCAAAAATTTAATTTAAACAAAAAAATATAAATTTAAGACGTCCCTGTTTATAGGGGACTTTTTTTTATGGTTTGCTTCTTTCTTTCGTTCTCATCTTGGATGGACTACGTTTAGTCCATAGCGTAAAATAAGTTCTAATCATTTAGTTATTAGTTTTTTAACATATCGAAAAGAAAAACTACATAAAGTTACGTTTAATAATAGGAAAAGTCGTTAATGATGTTGAAGTATTAGATAAATAAATATGTTATAAAAGGTCAATATTTTTTTGGTTAAATAATACATTAAATATAGCATCTCTTTTATTTGACCTTTTCTGACCTTAAAGGTATTATTGTATTAATCATTCATTTCTTTTAAACAAGGAGGAGAAAAAATGAATTTAATTCCTACAGTTATTGAACAAACAAGTCGTGGTGAGCGTGCGTATGATATATACTCTCGTCTATTAAAAGACCGTATCATCATGTTAGGTAGTGCAATCGATGATAACGTAGCTAACTCTATTGTTTCACAACTTTTATTTTTAGCAGCAGAAGATCCAGATAAGGATATTTCATTATACATAAATAGTCCAGGAGGAAGTATTACTGCTGGTATGGCTATTTATGATACGATGAACTTTATTAAGCCTCAAGTATCTACAATTTGTATTGGTATGGCGGCTTCAATGGGTGCTTTCTTATTATCTGCTGGGGAAAAAGGAAAGAGATATGCTCTTCCAAATGCAGAAGTTATGATTCACCAACCATTAGGTGGTGCTCAAGGTCAAGCTACTGAAATTGAAATTGCAGCTAAGCGAATCTTGTTCTTACGTGATAAATTAAACAAAATTCTTGCAGATCGTACTGGTCAACCATTAGATACGATCGAGCGTGATACAGAGCGCGATAACTTTATGACTGCAGACCGTGCATTAGAATATGGATTAATTGATAAAGTAATTTCTAATACTGCAGCTATTAAATAATAATAAAAAACTAGCCGTAATTTTTCGGCTAGTTTTTTTATAAAAAAAAATTGGACATCCAACTTGTGAATGTCCAGTTACATTAAATTTCTTCTCCAATAAAGTCCATTACGGCTTCCATCGCTTCAACTTCATCGTCCCCAGTAACAGTAATGACTATTTCTTCTCCATGTGGTACAGCGAGACTCATAACACCCATAATACTCTTAACGTTTACTTGTTTACCTTTGTAAGCTAATAATACTTCTGAACGAAATCTCGTAGCAACTTGAACAAATTGTGCTGCTGGACGAGCCTGTATTCCTGTTTCTAATAGTACTCTCCCTTTTTTCTCAATCATTTTTTCTTCCCTCTTAACTTTTATTTTATTTTTATTGGTTCTCCAGCTCTTAGTTTATCAGCTATTTCATCAATTTTACGTAGTCGATGATTGATTCCTGATTTACTAATCGCACCACTAGATACCATTTCACCTAACTCTTTTAATGTTACATCCTCATATGCTACTCGAAGTTCTGCAATTTCACGTAGCTTTGGCGGCAATATATCTAAACCAACTGAGCTTTGGATATAACGTATATTTTCAATTTGCCTGAAGGCTGCACTGATTGTTTTATTTAAGTTCGCAGTTTCACAATTTACTAGACGATTAACACTGTTTCTCATATCTCTTACAATGCGGATATCTTCAAACCTTAATAAAGCTGAATGTGCACCTACAACGTTTAAAAACTCAGTAATTTTTTCTGCTTCCTTTAAGTACGTAATATAGCCTTTACGTCTCTCCAGTGTTTTAGCATTTAATCCGAATTCATTCATTAGGCGACAAATTTCTTCTGTATGCTCTTTATATAGTGAAAAAATTTCTAAATGGTATGAAGAAGTCTCTGGATTATTTACCGAACCTCCAGCTAGAAAAGCACCTCTTAAATAGGAGCGTTTACAACATTTCTTCGCAATTAGCTCTTTCGCTATTTCATTCGTAAAGGTAAATCCTTCACCAGTTATATAAAGATCATTTAAAATATGTTTCGCTTCTTCTTTTATTCGAACAATATATACATTGTTCTTTTTAAGACGCATTTTTTTACGAACGAGCAATTCAACGTCCACATCATAAACACGTTTTATTAATACATATATTCGTCTAGCAATTGCTGCATTTTCAGTAACTACATCTACAATAAATTGGCGATTCGCTATTGATAATGAACCATTCATTCGAATTAAAGAGGATAGCTCAGATTTTGAACAACAATCTTTGATCTCAATCGTTGTTAATTCTTTTTTCGTTTCTGATGCAAAGGACATTTGAATCACCCCCTCCTTCTAGTTCTATATATTTTTTCATTAGTCTTTTATTTTTGTTGGGATTAGATCACATAAGATTTCAGCTAACTTTACTGTATCATGCCTAATCACATTATCATCATATTTAACGATCGACTTATGAACAATTTCTAGATTTAAAGATTCAAGCTCATTTATATCTAGTTTTACTTGTTGAGCATGTTCTTCCTTATAAAGTTCTAAAATATTTTTAGGCATTGTGCCTTCATTTACAATAATTGTATCGATAAAACTTGAGTCTAAATGTTGGTATATAGCCTTTACATGATCACTAGCTGTATAATGCAAAGTTTCACCCGCTTGAGTCATCACATTACATACATATACTTTTTTAGCTTTTGCATTTATAACAGCCTTCCCAATTTTAGTAACTAATAGATTAGGAAGGATACTTGTATATAAACTACCCGGTCCAAGTACAATTAAGTCAGCACGATTAATTTCATCAAGTGCCTCTTTTAAAGGTTCAACATTACCTGGTGCTAAAAATACTCTTTTAATCTTATTTCCAGAATAAGGAATTTTCGATTCACCTGAAACAATTGTGCCGTCTTCTAATTCAGCTTTTAATACGACACTTTGATTAGCTGCTGGTATTACTTTCCCTCTAACATTTAATACCCTTCTCATTTCAATGATTGCACGATAAAAATCACCTGTTATCGCAGTCATTGCACTTAGCATTAAATTACCTAGAGAATGTCCAGAAAGGTCTCCAGATGTTGCAAATCGATGCTGGAATAATTCTTCCAACATCGGTTCCACATCTGACAATGCGGCAAGAACATTTCGTACATCACCAGGCGGTGGAATTTTTAACTCGTCACGTAATCGTCCAGAGCTACCACCGTCATCTGCGACTGTAACGATAGCGGTAATATCAACGGGATGTTTTTTCAACCCTCGAACTAAAACAGATAGCCCCGTTCCTCCTCCGATTATTACTATTTTTGAACGTTGACTAACCATTACTTATGACTCCTTTTTTCAACGTCCCGATGACTAATATTCGTATCATATTGATCCTTATAGTAGTTAGCTAAATACTCTGCTAAAGTAACAGAGCGATGCTGTCCACCTGTACATCCGATCGCAATGATAAGTTGTCGTTTACCTTCTCTTTTATATTGAGGTAACATGAAACTAATTAAATCAATTAGTTTCAACATAAATTCTGTTGTCTCATTAAATTTAAGAACATAAGAGGAAACTTCTTCATCTAAGCCAGTTAAAGGACGCATTGATTCAATATAAAATGGGTTTGGTAAAAATCGTACGTCAAATACTAAATCTGCATCGATTGGTATTCCGTACTTAAAACCGAATGACTGAATATTTACTGAAAAACCTTCTTGTTCATTTTCTCTAAATTGCTCTATTATTTTTTCTCGTAATATTTTAGGTTTTAAATCTGAAGTATCGTAAATTAATTGTGCACGCCCTTTTACTTCAGCTAAAAGAGTACGTTCCAACTCAATTCCTTTTAATGGAGATCCCGTTGGAGAAAGTGGGTGTGAACGTCGTGTTTCTTTGTAGCGAGTAACAAGAGCAGCATTCGTTGCATCTAAAAATAAAATTTGAGGGATGATTGAAGGAGTTGACATTAATTGATCTAATGAATTCCCTAGCTGATCAAAAAATTCTCTTCCACGTAAATCCATAACAAGAGCAACTTTGTCTGTTGTATTGTGATCCGGGTCCTTTAATAACTCTACAAATTTTGGAAGTAGAGCAGGAGGAAGATTATCTACACAGAAATAACCGATATCTTCTAACGCTTGAACAACGACAGTCTTTCCAGCACCTGACATTCCAGTTATAATAACCATTTTCACATGTGATCTTGTAGGCATTTAACTCAACCCTTTCTATAATTTAAGGTTAACTAGGATTCAAACGATATCTTAATAATTCAAAATCCGGTGTATAAACAAAGGTACCATGTAAAATTTCTGTACCCTTTAATAAATAATCAATAATATGATAGTCACCTGCTGCCATAGGAAGATTTTTCACGTCATCTATTGCATGCCAGCGAAGAATTCCTTCTTCACACTCATCTTGATTTTCACCGTCAAACTCGGTAGCCAAAAATGAAAACATCATCCATTCATTCACTACCTTAGCATCTTCTTCTATAATAATTGTAAAAACACCTTTTAATTTTGGGTTTTTTAAGTAAACACCTGTTTCTTCACGATATTCACGAACAACTGCTTCTCTAATGTTTTCACCTGGCTCCATCTTACCGCCGGGTGCAACCCACCAGTTTCTTCTAGGTTTTTGTAGCAAGAGGATATTATTTTCATTTACCAAAACACAATGTGTAACTCTTTGCATTTCCTATACCTCACTTACAATTTGGACTTGCAGTTGGTTGAAACTGCCCAATCTATATTATACCGTTAAACTAGTCAGACAACAACTTGTTAAGAGTTGGAATTAAGGTAGAAAGCACTGGCTAAAGGAAAAGATTTTGTGGGTTCGAACTACGGTTTGAGGAACGAAACCGATCACTTTCGGAGACAAATAAAGAAAACTCACTTTTGATGGGCTTTAAATGACAAAGGCGTAGTTTCACTTATACTTAATGCTAAAATTTGCAGCTAGGTCTAATCCTCATTCGTCTCTGCAATTTAAAGCACAAAAAAAGGGAACATGGACAAGCGCATATCCATGTTCCTATATATATTAGGGGGCTCTCTGGTTAGTGTCTATATTACAGTAACTATGTTTCAAGAGAGTTACACCCTAATTACATATAAGTTTCAGAATATTACAATTTCGTTCACAATTCTAAAACTTAATTTTATTAATTAGTTTAACGAATTAATCAAGCTTACTTAGTTTTAGATAATTCTTCTTTTAATTCTTCAATATAATGTTGTACTGCTTGAGCAGCAATACTTCCATCTCCAGTAGCTGTTACAACTTGACGTAAAGTTTTTTCACGAACATCACCAGCTGCAAAAATACCTGGTACTCTTGTTTCCATTACATCATTTGTTTCGATATATCCATTTTCATTCGTAATACCTAAACTTAAGAATGGTTTTGTTAATGGAAGCATTCCAATATAGATAAATACACCATCTGTTTTAAATTCAGATTCTTCACCATTTTGAGTATCTACAAGCGTTACGCTACTTACTTTACCATCAGTTCCGTTAATTTCTTTAATTGTTGAATTCCAAATAAATGAAATTTTTTCATTTGCAAATGCACGGTCTTGAAGAATTTTTTGAGCTCTTAATTGATCTCTACGGTGAACAATTGTAACTTTAGAAGCATATCGAGTTAAATACACACCTTCTTCTACTGCTGAATCTCCACCACCTATAACAACTAATTCTTTATCCTTAAAGAACGCTCCATCACAAACTGCACAGTAAGATACACCACGACCTCCAAGCTCTTGCTCTCCTGGAACACCAATTTTTTTGTATTCTGCACCAGTCGAAATAATAATTGCACGAGCTTTGTATTCTTTTTTACCAGCAATGATTGTTTTATATTCTTTACCGTCGATAATTTCTTTAATGTCACCATAAGCGTATTCAGCACCGAATTTTTTCGCATGATCAAACATTTTATTTGATAAATCTGGACCTAAAATACTATCAAAACCTGGGTAGTTTTCTATTTCTTCAGTATTTGCCATCTGTCCACCTGGAATACCACGTTCCATCATTAATGTAGAAAGATTTGCACGAGATGTATATACAGCTGCAGTCATCCCTGCAGGACCAGCTCCAATAATAATTACATCATAAATTTTTTCTTCCATTTCTTAATCACTCCTTGTACTTAAATGGCTAATTGCCCTACTTCATTAACTACCACTATCCTAATACGCGATGACATAAAACAACAAATCATATGCTCATGATAAAGAAAACTCTTCGATTGACGAGCTTTTAGGAGAAGTCAAAGGCGTAGTTTCACTTATACTTAATACCTAGTATTGGCTAACACATCGAGTACAAATCCTTGCTGCCAATTTATACTCACCTTAATGAGAAATAAAGAAGCTTGCATTAACACCATCTGGTATTAAAACAAGCTTCGAATGGCGCTAATGCCTTTATTTAATAAATAGGTAGAGATATTATAGTTTGCTGCAATTTTCTTTTGTGATACACGTTTTACTTCATTTTCAACAAGATAATGTGTAGCAGCTAATAAAACATCTTCATTTACTGGTAATTCTTTATATTTTACTGTAAGTTCACAAATAGCGAAAAACCATAATTGAAGATGATTACGTAGTATTATATAATCTTCTTCCCAAGTTGTCTGAACTTTTTTTGCTCCGTTAATTGCAATATTCAGCGATGGATGAGGCTCTAGATAACACATATTATTCAAAAGAACTTGTTCTAATTGTTCATCAAGGCCAATATTTTCTAATGGATTTAAATCTTGAAGGATTGAACTGAATTTTTGTTCATAATAATATTCCTTCATAAAATAGATTAATCCCCATCTCTCACTATTCGAATTGGAGTATTTTGCTTGGTACTCTGTTTCAGCCATTAATTGTTCGATTTCATTTGATGAATGTTTTTTTTCAGCCCATGGTGCCAATTCCTCATGATCATCAAATTCACTTGTCATTTCAAAATTCCAAATACGCTCCGCCGTTTCAATTCTTCCAGATTGATAAGCTGCATCACAGAACATATAATAAAACTGTATTTCACGATCTGGTCGTTCCATATAAAGTAAGTTAAATAACTTATAAGCTTCGTCATACTTCTTGAATTGATAGAAAAGTACACCAAGCTTGTGGCGGTGCTCTTCAGAAATTGGAACAATATTGGATAAGCCTTCAAGATATTGCAGAGCAATTTCTTGTTCATTTAATATTCTTTTTAGCATTGTTAAATGAATTAAGGCTGATAAATTACCTGGATTTTGTTCTAAAACATATTGTAATACTCTTTCAGCTTCCTCAGGATTACCTAAATGAAGTTCTACTAAAGCTAAGTTATTATAAGCTGGCCAAAATTCTTGATACTTATCAACAATTGTAAGTAAAGTTGTTTTAGCAGATTTCCAATCATGATTTGCCAAATAGCTTGTAACTCGCTCTTGCAGCACTAATAAATCATCATTAATACTAAAATCATCATCTTCTTCACTATGAATAATATCTAAATAGTCTTCTAGTTCTTCTATTTGTTCTTCATCCGTACCAATTTCTAAATACTTTTGAGCATACAAATTGGCTTTTTGAAACAATCCTAATTCAAAAAATGCAAATGCTAATAAATAATATACATCCTCATTTGTTGGAAATTTATCTAAAATATATTCTAAAATAGTTATTGTAGTTTGATATTGATGTAATGATAAAAGCTTTCTAGAAATATCTATAAGAACTGTTTGATTTTCTTCATTTTCAGCAGCTTTTTTCAAATAATAAATCGCTTGCTCAGAATCGTTACTATTATAAGCTTTCATTCCTTTTTCGTAGAAATAATCTTTCGGTAACGAGAACGAAACGACATTATGAAATTGATTTGTTTGATTCCCCAAATTTTCAGACATTCGATCCTCCAGTTTTTCAAGCTTATCACAGTATATCACATAAAAAGAGGAAATAGTCGCCGTCCAAATTATAAGAATTTTAAACGTACGTACAATTTCCACATTATCTTAATAAGTTGTCAAAGTATTATTTTAACCGAAACAAAAAATATTGAAAACCACTTTTTTAAGAGTTTAAAGAGTAGTTTCAGATTGTGGTAATGAAATGATAACCATAGGATTACCTCCAACGAATGCACCAGCTGGAACATCCTTATTGACCAGTGTTGCAGCTGAAACTTTTGCACCATCACCAATTGTGACACCCGGCAGGATTGTCGTATTTGCACCAATTAACACATTATTACCAATAATGACTTCTCCTAATCGATATTCATTAATTAAATATTCATGCGCCAAGATTGTTGTATTATAGCCAATAATCGAATTCTTACCAACTGAAATTAATTCTGGAAACATTAAGTCAGGCGTTACTTTAAACGCAAAGGATGTATACTCTCCTACTTTCATTCCAATAAGATACCTATACATCCAGTTTTTCAGTCTAAAGAAAGGGATATAACGAGCTATTTCAATCACAATAGTATTTCGAAATGTTTTCCAAAATGAAACAGTCTTGTACACTTGCCAAAGTGAATTCTCACCTTCGATTAAGTAGCGCTTCGTTTTCCTCAATTTTCATCAATTCCTAAAATCGGTAATAGATCGCTCATCTTTTCAAGCATAAAATCAGGTTTAAAAGTAGCTAAAAATTCTTTTCCTTTTAGTGACCAAGCAACTCCTGCTGTTTTCGTTCCAGCATTTTTACCACCTTCAATATCATGGTAATTATCTCCCACCATTATACTCTCTTCAGGATTAGAATGTAATTTCTTTAAGGCTAATTGAATCGGTTCTGGATGTGGCTTAGCATTTTGTACGTCATCAATTGTGATAACAGTATCAAAGAATTGCTTTAATCGACTAAAACTTAGCCCCATTTCAACAACATTTCGTGCCTTTGTTGTTACAATCCCAATTTTATAGCCTAATTTGTGTAAAGTTTCAATCGTCTCATAAACCGTTTCATACTCCTCAACAAACTCATCATGCATCTCCATATTAAAACGGCGATATTCCGAGATAAACTCATCAACTCTTTCTGCATCTACCGTAGAGAAAGATTCAGTTAAAGTTGGACCCATAAAAGGTATAACATGTTCACGTTTATATTGTTCAGGATAATATTTATTCAAAGTATGCAAGAATGAAGCGATAATTAATTCATTTGTATTGATTAAAGTACCATCTAAATCAAAAAGTATCGTATTTATTTTCATAAGAAACTCCTTTCTATTTCACTTCAGCTTTTAAACTTGATTCCGTTTTTCTACCAACTCTTCCTACGATTCTTGCAACTATACAAGTAACAACTAATGCGACAAAGAAACGAATTAAAAATAAGTATAAAACCGGAATACCCAAAGGAATAAAGAGAAGTGTATCTTCTACAACAGCATGACAAGCTACTAAAAATAAGAAAACAAGGTATAAATCTCGTTTCGAAACACCATCTTCTTTAACGGCTTGAATCATTACACCTGCTCCAAAAGCTAATCCAAAAAACAATCCCGCAGCCAATGTAACACCGGCTTTTGCTTCAACACCGATTAATTTAGTAAATGGAGATAATGCTTTTGTTATATAATTCATCCACCCAAAATCTTTTGCAATTTGAATAACTAGCATTAATGGAAAAACAATTTTAATAAGGTTTAAAATACCCATTAATGACGAGATGATGGCATTATAAACGATATCCCATCCGGACTGGTTAACGCTTTCTGCAACCGCAATGCCTTTATGAACAATTTCTGTTCCACCAGACCAAAAGAAATGGATACAAATAGCAGATATAATTGCAAATCCTATCCTTACTAACACAACAAAAGATGCTCGAACCCCCACAGCAGTAGCTACTGTCGTTTCAACAAATAGATTATGAGAAAAACTTAACATAACTGCAAGAATCAATGCCTCCTTAACAGTTAAATCCATTGGTAGCATTGCTCCAAGAGCTGCATAAAGATTTAAAACATTCCCTAAAACTAATACTAATGCTGCATCTCCCTTTAAACCGATAAAACTCATTAATGGTTCAAGAATATTAACAAACCAGTCCATTAGTGCAGTTTCTTTAATAATCGTTAAAATAAAAGAAATAGGGAAAATTATTTTCCCTATTTTCCAAGAAGTTTGTAAACCTACTAGTAACCCTCTCTTTAAAGTTTCCAACGTGCTCCCCACTCCTGTTTTACAAACTTATGCGTCTAAATAACGCTCATTTGATAACCCTTTAACTCTACGATAAATAAGAATGATAATAGATAGTATGATAATTACGACTGAAATAAATTGCGCCATTCTAATTGTACTTGTTAACATTAAACTATCTGTTCTTAGTCCTTCAATAAAGAAACGACCAACTGAGTACCAAATTAAATAAGTTAAAAACATTTCACCGCGTCTTAGATTCGCTTTTCTTAAGATTAGTAAGAAAATAATCCCTAATAAACTCCATAATGATTCATATAAAAAAGTTGGATGATAATACGTTCCATCAATATACATTTGATTAATGATCCAATTAGGTAAATGAAGACTTTCTAAAAATGATCTAGTTACTGGTCCTCCATGTGCCTCTTGGTTCATGAAGTTTCCCCAACGTCCAAGCATTTGGCCTACTAAAATACTTGGTGCGGCGATATCTGCAAGCTTCCAAAATGAAATGCCTCTTTTCTTAGAAAAGAAGTAACTAGCAATAAAGGCTCCTATTAAACCACCGTGAATAGCTAACCCACCATGCCAAATTGCTGGTATTTCACTAACATGTTTTGAATAGTAGCTCCACTCAAAGAGCACATAATAAATTCTAGCCCCTATAATTGCTGAAGGTAGAGCTACTAAAATAAGATCCAAAAATGTATCATCAGGTATTCCACGTCGTTTACTTTCACGAATTGCTAACCATAAACCTAATACAACACCTAAACCAATCAATACCCCATACCACTTTATTGAAAGAGGACCTAAGTGTAAAAATACTTTATCTAATGGCTGAATATTTGACTCCATTTCAATTTCCCCACTTTTTCATTAAATTAAATCACTAACGTTATTACCGCCTTGAATTACTTTTTCTAATCGATCTGCAAATTGCTGCGCTGCATTTACTCCCATATTTTTCAATCGGAAATTCATCGCTGCTACTTCAATAATAACAGCCAAATTTCGACCTGGTCGAACAGGCAATGTTATTTTTGAAATATCTGTATCTAATATTTTAAGTTTTTCATCGTCTAAGCCTACTCTGTCGTAAACCTTTTGAGAATCCCATGTCTCTAGATCAATGTTCAACGTAATACGCTTGTAATTACGTACAGATCCTGCTCCGAAAAGAGTCATTACATTAATAATTCCTAATCCACGAATTTCCAATAAATGTTCAATTAATTCTGGCGACGAACCAATTAGCGTATCCTCATCAGTTTGACGGATCTCTACTGAATCATCAGCTACTAATCGATGACCACGTTTTACTAACTCTAGGGCTGTTTCACTTTTACCAACTCCACTTTTCCCAGTAATTAATACGCCTACACCATAAATATCAACTAATACACCGTGTAATGCTGTAGTTGGAGCAAGTTTAGCCTCTAAATAACTTGTAAGTCTACTGTACATTTTAGTTGTCTTACTGTTTGAGAGTAAAATAGGTACTCCAGTTTCTTCACCCGCTTCAATTAATTCAGATGGAATTTCTAAACCTCGTGTCACGATAATACAAGGCGTATCATCTGCACAAAGTTTTCTTAATCGATTATGTTTTTCTTCGTCAGTTAAGCTATGATAAAAAGTTAATTCTGTTTTTCCTAATATTTGTACTCGATCAGATGGATAGTATGTAAAAAAACCTGCTACTTCTATACCTGGGCGAGATAAGTCAGTCGTGTTAATCGAACGATTCAAACCTGCACTTCCACTAATGACCTCTAATTTAAAATACTCAACTAAATTCTTTGTACGTAATTTAGCCATACAAGCCTCCTAAGGATTAATAATTATGTATTATCTCTCATATTGTACCATTTTTAAACTTTTGGGGAAAATGTCGACAAGTCAGCAACTGCGCTAAAACAATTAAAAATCATTAATATAAAAGTATTTTTTTCACAAATTTAGTAACTTTCAATCATTTTTAGCAATATAGTAATGACAATAAGTCAAATACCAACGGAGTTCACAAAATATTCGAATATCCCATTAATCAAAAAAAAGAGACTCTCAAAAGTACTTTAACTTAAGAGACCCCTCTTTTTTACCGATGACTATGCTTTTTCTTATCCTTTGAACCAAATACAAAATATTGTATTAGCATACTGAATGTACTAATTAGAATCGATGCGATAATTGCAGTTCCAAATCCATTTACTCGTAGGGCATCTCCTAATAAATAATCAGTAATTTCTAATGTAAATGCATTAATAATAAACAGGAATAACCCCATCGTAAAAATGGTTACAGGTAGAGTGATTAAAATTAAGATTGGGCGAATAATTGTATTTAAGATCGATAACACCAACGCAGCAATGATAGCCGTTGGAATATTTTTTACATAAAAATCAGGTTGCAAAAATCCTGCTACTACAATAAAAACTAAGCTATTAATAGCTAATGAAAATAACCATCTCATTTATTTCACGTCACCTTCTTCTGGAACAAACAAATATCCAAATTAAATAAACGAATAGAAGTGCTCCAAATCCTACAAAGAATAAAATAACAAACAGTAAACGGATTAATGTACTGTCCATATTAAAATACTTACCCAATCCACCACAAACACCAGCAAGCATAGAATCTTTAGAAGATCGATATAGTTTTTTCACAAAAATCTCCTCTCTATCCATACGCACTCATTTTTAATCATTACTTATTTTTCTATTTCATTATTTATTCTATGTTAAAACATTAAAGAAATGTGGACTACTTTTCAAGTAAAAGGAATTATGAATAGCATTAACAATTCCTAAATAAAAACAAATACAAAGAAAAGGAGTATAGGTCCTATTCTTTGTCATACTGTTGAATAAGACTCTTATTAATTATTGTCGAAATTTTCGTAAAAGTAGCCCTATTGATTCTACATTCTGACAAAGTAAAAGAAGAATAGTTGATTTCCGTTTCAGAATGCTCGCTATCCAGCTAATTCAACTGGCGTTGAGTATCCTTTCGTTTTAATCAACTACTCTATCACATCAATATTTCAATAATTATACACTTTTAAAAGAGACTTTTTTAGGATTCCATCAATGCCAATCTTTGTTCCATTCTAGCTTTGTCACGCTCTAATACAGCTTTTAAATACTTTCCTGTATGAGACGCTTCGACTTTACTTAGTTTCTCTGGTGTACCGGTTGCTACGATGGTACCACCTTTGTCTCCACCTTCTGGTCCTAGATCGATTAGATGGTCGGCTGCTTTTATGACATCTAAGTTATGTTCAATTACAAGTACAGTATCTCCATTATCTACTAGTCTTTGTAAAACAACTAATAATCGAGCAATATCATCAACATGAAGCCCTGTAGTAGGTTCATCTAATATATATAAAGTTCTTCCATTCGTACGCTTATGAAGCTCGGAAGCTAGTTTAACACGCTGTGCTTCTCCGCCAGATAAAGTCGTAGCAGGCTGACCTAATGTAATATACCCTAAACCTACATCATTTAACGTTTGAAGTTTCCGTTTAATCTTAGGAATATTTTCAAAAAACGAAACTGCATACTCAACTGTCATATCTAAAACTTCAGATATCGATTTATCTTTATACTTAACTTCTAAAGTTTCTCGATTATATCGTTTACCATGACAAACCTCACATGGTACGTAAACATCAGGCAAGAAATGCATTTCTATTTTAATAATTCCATCGCCTCGGCATGCTTCACATCTACCACCTTTAACATTGAAGCTAAAACGACCTTTCTTATAACCGCGAACTTTTGATTCATTCGTAGCGGCATATACATCTCGAATATCATCAAATACACCCGTATAAGTAGCTGGATTTGAACGAGGAGTACGTCCAATTGGTGATTGATCAATATCAATAACCTTTTCCAATTGTTCAATCCCTTTAATTTCTTTATGCTCTCCTGGACGTACTTTCGAACCATTTAATTTTTGAGCTAATGATTTATATAAAATCTCATTAATTAATGTACTTTTCCCTGATCCTGATACACCTGTTACGGCAACGAACGTACCTAATGGGAATGAAGTTGAAACATTTTTTAAATTGTTTTCTTTTGCTCCAACAATTTTAATTTCACGTCCATCGCCTTTTCTACGCTCAAGCGGAACTGGAATAAACTTCTCACCTGATAAGTACTTCCCTGTTAATGAATTTTGATCATTCATTACTTCATTTGGCGTTCCTTGTGATATGACCTGTCCACCATGAATACCAGCTCCTGGTCCGATATCAATTAAATAATCTGCCGCTAGCATCGTATCTTCATCATGTTCTACAACAATTAATGTATTTCCAATGTCTCTCATATTTAACAAAGTTGAGATTAAACGATCATTATCACGTTGGTGTAATCCAATTGATGGCTCATCCAAAATATATAATACACCAGTTAATCTCGAACCAATTTGAGTCGCTAAACGAATCCTTTGCGCTTCTCCACCAGATAATGTACCTGCAGCTCGGTTCAATGTTAAATAATCTAAACCAACATTTACTAAAAAGCCTAATCGCTCTCTAATTTCACGAAGGATTAGATTAGCAATTTTTTCTTGTTTCGGTGTTAATTCAAGCGATCCAAAGAAATCAAACGCTTCTTTAACTGACATTTTTGTCACTTCACCAACATGCAAGCCACCAATAAATACAGCAAGGGCCTCTTTTCTTAGACGATGCCCTTTACAAGTTGGACAATGTTGTTGAGCCATGTATTTTTCCATTTGCTCACGAATAAAATCTGAAGATGTTTCTTTAAAACGTCTTTCTACATTTGAAATAACACCTTCAAATTCAATCATTGCTTCACGTACGTGACCTTGCTCGTTATCATATTTAAAATAGATTTGTTCTCCATTACTACCATAAAGAATTTTATCTTGTTGATCTTTTGGTATATCTTTAAATGGGATATTCATATCAATTCCGTAATGATTACATACACTTTCTAGTAATTGAGGATAATACATCGAGCTAATTGATTCCCACGGTGCTATTGCATTTTCTTTAAGAGTTAAATCATCATTTGGGATAACTAAGTTTAAATCCACTTCTAATTTCGTTCCTAATCCATCACATGAATGGCAAGCGCCAAACGGGCTGTTAAACGAAAACATACGCGGTTCTAATTCCCCAATTGAGAATCCACACAGTGGACATGCATGATGTTCACTAAATAGTAATTCCTCTTCACCGATTACATCAATAATCACTCGACCTTCTCCTAGTTTTAATGCTGTTTCAAGAGAATCAGCTAGTCGAGATGCTACACCATCTTTTACAACAATACGGTCAATTACTACTTCGATTGAATGCTTCTTATTTTTCTCTAATTCTATTTCATCAGATACGTCAAATAACTCACCATCAACACGAACGCGAACGAAGCCTTGTTTTTTAATTTCTTCAAATACTTTTACATGTGTCCCTTTACGACCAGATACCACTGGGGCAAGCACTTGAATTTTCGTTCGTTCAGGATACTCCATTACACGATCTACCATTTGTTCAACTGTTTGGGAAGAAATTTCGATACCATGATTTGGACAAATTGGCGTTCCAATACGAGCATAAAGAAGACGTAAATAGTCGTAAATCTCTGTTACTGTACCAACTGTTGAACGCGGATTTCGGCTAGTTGTTTTTTGATCAATTGAAATCGCAGGAGAAAGTCCTTCGATTGAATCAACATCAGGTTTATCCATTTGACCTAAAAATTGACGAGCATACGCAGATAATGATTCTACATATCTACGTTGACCTTCTGCATAAATCGTATCAAATGCTAAAGATGACTTTCCTGATCCCGATAAACCAGTCACAACTACTAATTGATTACGAGGAATCGTTACATCGATATTTTTTAAGTTATGCGCTCTGGCCCCTTTAATAATTATTTCATTCATACTTTTCAAGTTCTTCACCTCTCAGACTTCAATTCTAATATTAAGTCACGAAGTTCTGTTGCTCGTTCAAAATCAAGCGCCTTCGCTGCGTCCTTCATTTCCATTTCAATTGATTGAATAAATAAATGACGTTCTTTTTTGTTCATTTTCTTATATTTAGCACTAATGCCGTTTTCATAAACTTCTTCCTCTTCAGCTACTGAAGTAGCTCGAATCACATCACGTACTTGCTTAATAATCGTTTTAGGAGTGATTCCGTGTTTTTTGTTATATTCTTCCTGAATCTCACGACGACGTTTTGTTTCATTTATAGCAATATCCATCGAATTCGTCATTTTATCGGCATACATAATAACATGACCATTTGAATTCCTTGCAGCTCGACCAATTGTTTGGATTAGTGAACGTTCAGATCGTAAAAACCCTTCTTTATCTGCATCTAAAATGACAACTAATGAAACTTCAGGAATATCGATCCCTTCACGTAAAAGGTTAATACCGATTAACACATCATATTTACCTAAACGAAGATCACGAATAATTTCAATTCGTTCAAGCGTTTTAATTTCAGAATGCAAATAGTTAACCTTAATTCCGATTTCTTTTAAATAATCCGTTAAATCTTCAGACATTTTCTTCGTTAGAGTAGTAATTAGTACTCTCTCATTTTTAGCAATGCGATTACGAACTTCATCGATCAGATCGTCAATTTGACCTTCAATCGGACGAACATCTATCGTCGGATCTAGTAGACCTGTTGGACGAATAATTTGCTCTACTTTCTCAGGACACAGATCTAGCTCATATGGTCCAGGTGTAGCAGTTACATAAATAGTTTGTTGAACTTTTTCTTCAAACTCTGCAAACTTTAATGGTCGATTGTCCAATGCTGAAGGCAAACGGAATCCATGGTCTACTAATACTTGCTTTCGAGCTTGATCACCGTTAAACATTCCTCTAATTTGCGGAACTGTAACATGGGACTCGTCAATCACCATTAAGAAATCTTCTGGAAAATAATCTAATAATGTATATGGCGTAGAACCTGGTGGTCTTAGCGTCAGATGACGGGAATAGTTTTCAATTCCTGAACAAAATCCCATCTCGTTCATCATTTCTAAATCATATCTAGTTCGTTGCTCAAGTCTTTGAGCTTCTAGTAACTTACCATTATCTCTCATTTCCTTTAATCGTTCTTCTAATTCAACTTCAATATTTTTAATGGCGATTTTCATTTTTTCTTCACGTGTAACGAAGTGGGAAGCCGGGAAAATTGCAACGTGTTCACGGTCACCTAAAATTTCACCTGTTAAAGCATCTACTTCTCTAATTCTCTCAATTTCATCACCAAAAAATTCCACACGAATACAGTGCTCATCACGTGATGCCGGGAATATTTCAACAACATCTCCACGAACTCGAAATGTACCACGTGAGAAGTCAATATCATTACGCGCATACTGAATGTCTACTAGTTTATGTAATAAGTCGTCTCTACTTATTTCCATTCCAATTCGTAGAGAACAAACTAATTCACGATATTCTTCAGGAGAACCTAAACCGTAAATACAAGATACACTCGCTACAATAATGACATCCTTACGTTCAAATAGGGAGGAAGTCGCAGAGTGACGTAATTTATCAATTTCATCATTAATACTTGAATCTTTTTCAATATAAGTATCTGTTTGAGGTACATAAGCTTCTGGCTGAAAATAATCATAGTAACTAACGAAATACTCAACTGCATTATTTGGAAAAAACTCTTTTAATTCACTATATAATTGACCTGCTAATGTTTTATTGTGAGCAAATACTAATGTTGGTTTTCCTATTTCTTTAATTACATTTGAAATGGTAAACGTTTTTCCCGTACCTGTTGCACCTAATAAAACTTGATGCTTTTTACCATTTCTAACCCCATCAACTAACTGCTTAATCGCATTTGGCTGGTCGCCTTGAGGTGAATAATTAGAAACTACCTCGAATTCCTGCTCCATCTTCCCCGCCTCCATTTCCAAAACATACCTATCCTTCTATTTTACCACAAAATTTCAAAAATCAATCAAAAACAGAACAAATGTACTTTAAATTTAATCATCTTTACATATTATCGATGTTTAAGTACGAAAGCAAGTAATCAAACTAGAACGTACATTCTTTTAGAAAACAGGAGAGTAGACAGGCAAAGAAAAAAGAACAGGAATAAAGAAAGAAGAGGAGTAAGAAAAGATTTCATAAATTTTATAAAATCCTTTCCTATACCAATCTCTATCTTTTTCCTGCCCTACTTATTCAACCTGGAAATCATACACTTGTAATTTTTTTAATGCTTTACTAGATTTTCCTTTATTATTCTTCACTTCAATTTTGCCTTCGAAAACATTTTGTCCATTTGCTAAATCAGCAACAATCAAATCTTTATTGAACTTGCTAGGATTTTCAGTACTATTCGTAATTGCATATAGTTTTCCGTCGATGACTTTATAATTTGAAAGATTATTACTATCTACCTTTTTTATGAGTACTGTTTCACCTTCGACTTTTTTATTGTTTAGATTATACTTTAAAACTGAAAGATCTTTATCACTTTGCGTTATAAAATACAAGTTTTCTTTATCAAGAATTACATTACTCTGCATTAATTGCTCTTTTTGTTCACTCGATAAATTTAAATTTTCTTCTTTACGAGTTTCTAAATTAAATATGATTACTTCATTACTAAGTTCTTCAGTTTCCGTTTCTCCATTTGCTTGAACTGTATCCTTTAATTTTACTTTTTTGTATACATCGAATTTAGAAGGAACAGTTTCATCTGAATCTTGTATTAGATTTTGTATGTCAGTATGTGTACGAGAATTTTGATCATTGGATGATTTATTAATGACTGTACGATCAACAATTTTCTTTTGGTTTACATTAATTCGATACATAACTAATTCATTTTGATCGACATTTATATTTGAATTTGTAGTTTTATCATTCACTACATCCGTTTTATTTTGATAAGTAGTGACAATTAAATCTTTACCGATTAATTGTACATCTTGTACATAAATATATGAGTAGTTTTCTTCCTCTGGAATATCAAGTTTAAATTTAAAACGGTCTTTATTATGAAGATCAAGACCATCTATATACATTTTAAAATGATTATTTTGGTGCTCATACGTACCACCAAGTTTTCCACCTTTTACATCAGCATGCCAAGCATAATCTTTATCGATATAAAATTGAGAAGAAGAAAGTTTTCCGCGCATAAAGTTTCTTTCTTTCTTCTTTAAATCATCTAATTTCTTTAAATCATAGTAGTCACTATCAAGTTCACTTAGCATTGAATTTTTGTCTGTATATTCACTTCCATCAGTAGTAATAGTTAAACCTCTACCTCCACTACCTCCACTACCTCCACTCTGATCATATCCAGCGCTAATCGTTAAATCTTTAACGTATTTTTTATCTCCACTTTCAGTCTTTAAGTAAAATTTAGGCAACTTGCTTTCTGACATAGCTACTTTCGTAAAAAACGTACCTAAACTAATTGTCGTGACAACGGCTATTACTGCCAAATTACGATATCGCTTCATTCTAACTCCTCCTTAAACCGATACTTTGTTTTTTAATAAATATTTACTAAATAAGATTGAAACTGTAATGATGATTGTAAAAAGACCTAATTCCATATAGAACACTTCACTCGGATAAAATGCAAAATCATCTCCAAATAAATAGGATTCAATAAAAGCTGGTATAAGAAGTAAACCTGCAATTGCAACCACGTATAAAATCCCAAAAATTATGCCTTTCCAACGATAACTACGCTCCAATAATATGAATGTGAATAGGGTAAACACTAGTCCCATTCCAATTAGATACCTAAAAATGAAATCCATAAAATTACTTGGTAAAATCATTTGAAAAATATTAGGACCCATAACAAGACTAACCATATTCATTTTTCCTAAAAGTTCACTTGGAACTATTTGTTGAAATACTTTTATTTCAATCGGTAAAAGTATTAATTGAAATGCGAGCAAACTCAACACCATAATTAAGATTGTAGTTGCTTTCGCAAAGTAAATTGTCATTCTTGAAGTTGGCAGCATAAATAAACGGTAAATAAACGTGTTTTTCCCAAAATAATCTCTGTACCAAATAATAAAAACATAGAACATCATTAAAGCTATGCATATGACAATTGGACCAACAAATAGTAAATGATTAGCAACCTGATTAAAGGTAAGTAACCCATTTGAAGAGATAAACTGCTCTGTTGCTTTCATAGAACTTGCATAGTTTGCATCGTTAGCAGCTTGCATATAGTTGGATTTTACTAAAAATAAACTTACAAACTGTGAAATAGCTACTATAATAAGTAACCCTATATATAATTTAAAAAATCGATTCACTTCAAAGTTAACTAGTTTTAAATAACGATTCACGATTCGTACACCTCTCTCATTACGTCCATCACTGATTTACCTTCTTCTAATCGAATCTCTTCTGTATAAAACTCTTTCAGAATTTCACCGTTATCTAATAAAACGACCTTATCAATTAAATGCTCAATGTCACCAATTTCGTGCGTAGTTATGATCACGCCTCGATCCTCAATTAAGTGACTCGTAAACACTTTTGCAATTTGCTCTCTACTAAACATATCGATACCGGAAAAAGGTTCATCCATCAGAACATAATCAACATCTAGTCCTAAACCAAAAAGTAAATTTGCTTTTGCAGCATTCCCTTTTGAAAGCTCACCCAGTTTCTCATCTTCCTTTAATCGGAAAAATCCAAGTAATTCTTTTGCACGCTCTGGATTCCAATTTACATAAAAATCCTTCATAAACTGCATTGCTTCTCCTACTGTAAAACTAGGTAGCATTGTAAGTGTATCTGGAATAAACGTGATGTTTTCGTACATTGTATGATTCATTTTCTTATCATCTATTACTATTTCACCGCGATCGATTGGCGTAATCCCCATAATTGCCTTCATCGTTGTAGACTTACCAACACCATTAATACCAATTAAACAAGTGATTTCTCCTTTATTTGCTGTGAAAGAGATATCACGTAAAACATTTTTCCGACCGTATTTTTTTGAAACATTCTTTACTTGTATCATTTAAGCCTCTCCTTTCCCTTCATCCTTTATCTTTTGTTCATAGTTTTGTTTGACCATTGTAAGTAACTCTTCAACAGGAACATTAATTACTTTAATTGAATCGACAAATTCATTTACAGCTTCCATAATCAATTCATTTCGTACACCATTTAAAACTTTTATATCAGTCGTAATCTTACTAGGGAAATTTCGTTCAGTTGTAATCAATCCTTGTTCCTCCATTTCCTTGTATGCTTTTTGTACAGTATTTGGATTTATATTAAATTGAACAGCTAATTCTCTTCTTGATGGTATTTCTTGACCAGCTTCTAATAGTCTTTTGGCAATTTGTTGCTTAAAATGCCTAACGACCTGTAGATAAACAGGTTCACGGTTATTCACTATAAATTCCATCAATCCACCTCCTCGTTCTTTATACGATTTTTGTAGTATGTGTGTGTACTATTTAGTTCATACACTTAATGCATAACTAGGTGTATTACTCAATTAATACATCTCATACGTGTACTATACACGTAATACACCAAAATTGTCAAATACAAAATTTAAAAATACTAGACTAAAATTGAGCAGTTCCAATTAGCCTAGTATTTCTACACAATCCTTAATTTCATTTTTTTCGATCTTTTCGAACAACTAAAAAGTAAAAGAAAACACTTGGCCAAGGGAATTGGATCATTCCTAACAACCCCCATAACCAGGCTGAACGATTTCTCTTTTTAGCGTTTGTAAAAAGTGTAATACTTTGCGTTATTAAAATGATAAAGACTAAAGATAATATGATAATATTTTCTGTTGTCCATTCCACTTTACATCAACTCACTTTCAATTTTCTTTTTATCTCGTTTAAAAATAATTGGTAATGCAATAAAGCCTAAACCTTGAATAAACACAATGCTTACTGGTGCTTCTAATGCCATAAGAAGTGCCCCGATAAATAGACTGCATGCTACACAGATAAATACGATAAGTTCTTTAAGAAAAATGGTCTTCTTTTTTTCCTGATGATATTTAATTTTTTCTGTAATCGCACTGATTGAAGGTTCATGTACATTCGTTAATTCATCAAACTGCTTAAATGCTGAAACAATTTCTTCTTTATCCATCTTGCATTAACTCCTTTCTTAATTCCTTCATTCCATTATGAATTCTTGATTTAACTGTACCTTCTCGAATTCCCATCATATTTCCAATCTCTTCGTTCGTATAGCCGTAGTAATGCTTTAATAATATAGCCGTTCGTACATCTGATTTAAGCTTTTCAAAACCCTCCATAATATCACACCACTCAAACCCTTTATAGGCTAGCTGCCAATTTAAGGAGCGCGATAACTTTTCAGATTCATTTTTTTGCCAAAACCATTCGCGCTTTTTCCTTCTTTGTTGATCTAAATAAAGTCTAGTAGCGATTGTAATTAGCCAAGTCGAAAATTTGGATTGTCCGTTGTATTTCTTTATATTGTCATAACCTTTCAACATCGTATCCTGCACTAAATCTTCTGCAGTTTGTTGATTTAGCGTCATCTTTAAAACGTATTTATATAAAAAGGAATAATGGATTTGAAAAAGTTTAGCAAATGCATCTTGGTCACCTTGCTGAGCATCCTTTATAATTTCTAATTCATCTAAATCGGCCATTGCTTCCTCCTTCCTAGCTATGTTATTCAATCTTTATTTCGTTTCATTTGTTATACGAATAGGTTCTACAAATCGTTCATTTTTCTTTAAATTTTTTCAAAAAAAATGAAGGGTAAATTCTACTTTACCCTTCACTCTTATTAAACTTATTTAGGACGATCAATTGTAAACATTTCTCCAACTTTCGCATAATCATTCCCTGCTAAACGACTAACTGCTTTTAAGCCATCTGCATCGATCCGGCCATTTTCATAAATTTCATCTTCTATATGAAAATAAACAACCTTGCCTATTAATAAGTCACAAGCCTCATTATCTTTTCCTAATGGAATTGCCTGTTCTAAAACACATTCCATTCGAATCTTTGACTCCTTCACTCCTGGAACTGAAACCTTTACACTTTCTATAGGTGTTAATCCTGCTAACTCAACTTCACTCTCAGTAGATGGTAAAGCAGCTGCTGTTTTATTAATTGCTTCTACATTTGATTCATCAACGATATGAACAACGAATTCTTTTTTCTCAATCGCATTTCTAGCTGTATCTTTTTGTTTGCCATTTTGTCGTTGAACAGATACAGATATCATAGGTGGATTAGACGTTACGATGTTGAAATAACTAAAAGGTGCCCCATTTAAGACATTCTCATTTGATTCTGTTGTCACAAAAGCAATTGGCCTTGGAATAATCCCACCAATTAAGAATTTATAATTATCACGTTCACTTATATCAGCTGGAGAAAAAGATTTCATCATTATTACTTACCCCTTAAAAGTTTTTTTGATACCATTCACTTGCAGCTTCAATTTCTGATCTAGTTAAGCTATGCCCCATGTTTTCCCAATGAGTAACGACTTTTGCACCGGCACCGTCTAACAATGATGCTAATTCTTCTGTTTCTTGTGGTAAACAGATTGGATCATTTTTTCCTGCTCCAATGAAGACTGACACATCCTTCATAATTGGTAATTCTACATCACGAATCGGTACCATTGGATGCAATAACATTGCGCCTTTAAATACATTTTCGTAATGGAACAGTAGACTTCCTGCAATGTTTGCACCGTTTGAATAACCAATAGCGATCATATTATTTGGATCAAATCCATGTTCTACAGACGCCGTTTCAATAAACTCTTTTAATTCTTTTGTACGGAAAACTAAATCTTCCATATCAAATACACCTTCAGCTAATCGCTTAAAAAAACGTGGCATTCCATTTTCACTTACATTTCCTCTAACTGATAATACAGAAGCTTCATCGTCGATCATACCTGTAATTGGTAATAAATCAAGTTCATTCCCCCCTGTACCATGTAATAATAAAAATGTTGGCTTCGCTGGATTACTCCCTCTATTAAATACGTGTTTCATCGTCATTCTCCTTTCACCTCTCTAACAACAACTGGTTGCAAGTGATTTTCTATTATTTCACGATGTGGTTCCTGCCACTTTGGTAGCATTAACTGTTCGCCTAAATGGTCTATATTCTCATCAATCGTAAATCCTGGTGGATCAGTTGCAATTTCAAATAATAACCCACCATTTTCACGAAAATAAATTGCGTTAAAATAATTTCGATCTTTTACTTCAGTAACTCCATAATGATGATCATATAATTTATGTTGCCACTTTACATGTTCCTCATCATTACTTGCTCTCCAAGCAATATGATGGACAGTTCCTACTCCCATAGCTCCTCTGCCTACTGCGGCTAATTCAATATCAATAATATTTCCGATATCACTAGCAGCTTTAAAACGTAAATAGTTACCTTCTTGACCTAAGCATTCTAATTCCATTACGTTTTCCAACAGTTCTGCTGTTTTATTTGGTGCTCCAGAATATAAAACTGCACCACCAAATCCTTTAATTGCTACATCTTTTGTAACACCATTAAATTCCCAAGTATTTTCTTCGCCAGCTTCCCTTTCTACTAATTCTAGTTGTAAGCCATGAAAGTCTTCAAATCGAAGAAATGTTTCTCCAAATCGACTTACTTTTTTTGTTTGAATTTTAAAAGATGCTAAACGATTTTCCCAAAATTCCATTGAGTTAGCTGGGATTAAGAATGTTGTGATTCCTACTTGCCCACTTCCTACTTTCCCTCTATATGCATTTGCCCAAGGGAAGAAAGTCATAATCGTCCCTGGTTTTGCAGTTTCGTCTCCAAAATAAAAGTGATAAGTTCCTGGATCATCAAAATTAATTGTTTTTTTCACAAAGCGTAAACCTAAAATCCCAGCGTAAAAATCCATATTTTCTTGTGGATCACCAACTATTGCAGTAATATGATGTATGCCTTTCATTTTCTCCATAAACTTTCCTCCGTTCTAATTCACTTTTTATTTAATTTCCTTAATAAAGTAAGTAATTGTAATTGCTCTTCTTCGGTTAATTTGCTGAATTGAGCTTTTTGAAACTCATCTTGTGAAGGTACGATTTCTTCATACATTTTTTGACCTATTTCTGTTAAAGAGAGATATTTGTTTTTCCATTCTACTTCTCTTTTTATCCACTGAAGCTCTTCCATTTTCTTTAATAGATGAGTCACATTTCCTTTTGTAACAACTAATTTATCGGCTAATTCTTGCTGAGTAAGACGCTTATTTCTCCCAACATGGACAATTACATCAAATTGAGCAGTCGTCAGTCCCCATTTTTTCAATTGATTATTTGATTCTCTAACATTTTTAAGATAAAAACGAGCTAATCGAAACCAAAGTAATACTGCTAAATTTTTTGATTTGTTTGCAGAAGCTTCATTGTGACTATTTAACATTTTTGCACCTCTTTGATCGATCTTGTTATCAGTTTAATACTAAACTGATAACTTTGCAAGTAGATTGTTTGAACTAAATAAAAAACTGTTTTCAAAAATTACCTTCAAAAAAGAAGAACGTTGATTTCCATTTTTATGATGCACTCTTTGTGGCATGTCTTTCGACTCCTCGTCACAATCTTCCCTCTCTCTCTATTTCTTTCAACAGACTTAAATTTCCTTTAATTTCCTTCTTTTATTCTTTTTTTAATTAGTGATGATATAATTATGTTTATTTTCAATAACTAGAAAGACAGGTAAAATAGATGAAAAAAAGAGTACTGAAAATAAGTGCAAGTATTCTAATTATATTTCTAATCTTATTTGGATTGTACAAGCTAATAAATGCAAGATCTTTTCAGCTTTTTGGTGGATTAACAAACGAAGTTAACACTAACCAAAAAGTAGTTGCTTTAACATTTGATGACGGTCCAACTAAAAATGTAGATGATATTCTACAACTATTAGATCAATACAATGCAAAGGCTACTTTTTTTCTAATCGGGAATGAAATTGAAAAAAATCCCGAAGAAGCCAAAAAAATTGTGGATGCAAGGCAACAAGTTGGAAATCATACATATTCTCATAACAGAATGGTGCTAAAATCACCTTCATTTATCAAAAATGAAATTGAAAAGACAGACAAACTAATACGAAAAGCTGGTTATAAAGGGGAAATTGAGTTCCGTCCACCAAATGGTAAAAAACTATTTGGCTTACCGTATTACTTGCATAAACATAACCGAGAAACAATTACTTGGAATTTGGAGCCAGATACTTTTTACACTAATCCTCAAGACAAAATAGACTATGTAAAGAAAAATATAAAACCGGGTTCAATTATTTTAATTCATCCAATGTATGATAAAACTGGTAAAGAATTAGAAACAATTAAGGGGATTTTGGATTTATTAACGAAAGATGGATATAAATTTGTGACAGTGAAAGAGCTTCAGAAGTTACAAAAAGACAAGTAGCATTATGCTCCTTGTCTTTTTGTATATTGACTATCGATTTTCTTCTTAATAGAAAATTTAGTGATTAAACTAAAAACTATAAATCCTAACACGGTGCCAAATGAATTTAATAATAAATCATCAATGTCGCAAGATCGATAATTATATCCAAAAAATAATCCAGCGGTTCCTTGGATTATTTCAATCCCTAAACTTACAGTAAAACCAACTAATATCGTTTTACTTTTCTTAATATTAGGATTTAGGACTGGCAAAGCAAATCCTAAAGGTATAAATAATGCAATATTTCCTCCGATTTGCTTTAGAGCAATTGAAAATGACCCATATTTGATTGAATCTACAACTACTTTAAATGGGACAAAATTATTTTTATACCCTAAGTGATCCTCAATCATGACTTGAATTAGATACTTTTGATAAGGAAACGGGAACAAAGTAATATCCAAGAGACAAGTAATGTAGATTCCAAATATTACCCAATAAAAATATTTTAATAGAGTAATATAACCTTTAAAAAATCTATAACCAAAAAATAAAATGATTAAAGTCATGATAATGAAACTAGGATATAAAAAATTTAACATATTGTCTTCCCTTCACCTTCCAAGGAAAAAGTAACATACTTACCGCGTTATTTTTCCACTATTTCCCACCATCTATTATTATACTATATCAAAATCACTATTTTTTTAATAGCCAATCTAACTTTGATGTTTTCCACATGAGTAAGCATTTGCTCTACTTTCACAAATGAACTAAATGTAAAAATTTTGAATATTACTTTTAAAAAAATCCAAAATAATACTGGTACATTTTGAAAACATCTCAAAAGGAGACATCTAAATGAAGAAACAATTACTAAAATTCACATCTCTATTTTTATGTTTTGCACTAATTTTATCCCCTATTAAATCCAGCGCCGAGCAAATGGATACTCGAGCTCATGGAAGATGCATAAGTAATTCAGCATGTAATTTTAAAGCAGATATGAGAAAGCTTTGGATGGATCACTTAATATGGACTAGTAAATATATTGTAAGTGCTGTTGCTGGAATGCCAGATAAGGATGTAGTACTTGCAAGACTCTTAAGAAATCAACAAGATATTGGGAACGCAATTAAACCATATTATGGTGCTGCCGCTGGAGATCAGCTTGCTAAATTACTTACAGAGCACATTGTAATCGCTGGTAAAATTATTGATGCTGCGAAAGCAAATGATATGGCCACTTTAAAAACATTGAACGACAAATGGTTTAAAAATGCAGATGAGATTGCTGCACTTTTAAGTAAAGCAAATCCAAATTGGACAAACCAAACTTTAAAAAACTTACTATATACACATTTAAAAATGGTAACTAATGAGGCTGTTACTAGGATAAAAATGGACTGGGAAGGGAATGTTCAAGCATTTGATGCTAGTCTTCAACATATAATCACAATAGCTGATACAATTTCTTCAGGCATTATTAAGCAATTCCCGAATAAATTTAAATCTTAAACAAACGTTTGATTTATGAAATTAACAAAAAAGATGAATTTAGCTCTAAACTAATTTCATCTTTTTTCTGCTATTTTAAATCATTCAATTTTTCCATGATTCGTCTTTTTTTATAAAGCATTCTACCAGCTTCGCCAACATCTTCAATTGCTTGTTTATTTACATAGGCACCAAATATTAAGCCTGCAATTGGAACCATTTGAAACAACTTCTTCCATCCCATGTTGTCACGATATGTATAAAATACTTCTCTCCACCCTTCAATTTGAGAAAAGGCTTTTTTTCCTTCAATATTTGTTAACTCTTCTAATATCGCCTTTTTACCAACTATATCAGCTGATGTAAATTGTAAGCATTTAATAATGAATACTCTCTCCAATTGATCATTTGGATCATATCCATAAGAAATTGCTATTTCTTGAAGTGTCTTTAATGTAAGTCCTAATAAGATTGGGATATCAATCGCAATCGTAAACATTCCACCAAAACCTGTAGTCGCTCCTTGAACCTTTGCAAATTGTTTACGACTAGCTATAAAATCATTCGAAACACGATCCATTTGCTCAAGACTAAGTTGATTGACCATTTCAAGTTCGGTTAATTCTTGAATAGAAAGCTCCTTACTCATCCTAGTTAGAGTTGAAGGGACACTAACTAAATATTGACCACCAGCATTCACATACTTAGATAGCTCATCTAAAATAACCCCAATCTTATCGTGAATGAACTTAGGTGTAATTTTATCCAAAATCATAAATGGAATTCTACCGACTTTCTCCCAAAAAAATACGCTTTTTTGATCTTTTTCCCATTTTTCAATTTCATTAAGCTGTGCAATTAGATACTCTTTCGTTTCCATAAACACTCCTATAATTTTTAATCTATACATAGTCACTACTAAAAACTATAATGCTTTTTGTGAAAAAAACCAAAAATAAAAAGGGGCTATCTCATTGTAATAAGCCCCTATGTGTAATTGAAACTCACATTTTTGCAGTAAATTTGCATACAAAAAAGGGTTCCCATAAAAAAGCGGGACTCCCTCTTCTAAGCTTAAACCTGATTCTCATTCTAAAAATCTTATCTTATCAGGATTTCGAACCATATAAATACTTCGGTAACGCTCTCCTTCTATATCAAAACAAATTACGGTTGGCTCTTCGCCTTCACTTTTTACAATTAAACCAATTTGATGATTAATCAAAGCAATTTCGATATCGGATGGAGAGTTAATTTTCTTCCTTATACCAACAAGGAAGGCAATAACATTTTTCTTTAGATTGATTGGGCGGATTGCTGCTTTCGTTTTGCCACCGGCGTCAGTTATTAGAACGATATCTTCCGTTAAAAGTGAGATTAGCATTTCAAAATTACCTGTTTCCGCAGCTTCAATAAATCGTTTAGCAATGTCTAGCTCTTTATTTAGATTTCGTTTTTCATCTACATCCTTACTTTGGACTTTGAGCTTAAGTCTACTGAATATTTTACGGCAATTCAATTCGGTCTTATTTAAAATATTTGCGATTGTACGAAAGTCAAACTGAAAGGCTTCCCGTAATACAAATACTGCTCTTTCGGTTGGGTTTAACTGTTCCAGTAAAACTAAAAATGCATAGGTTATCGTTTCATCTAAAATCATCTTTTCCATTGGATCATCATTTAAATCTTCCGGTAATTTTTCAATAATCGGCTCAGGAAGCCACGGTCCTATATAAATTTCGCGTTTATTTTTTGAGGATTTTAATAAATCTAAGCAACGGTTAGTCATTATTTTACATAAGAATGCTTTTATATTATTCGGCTTTTCTTTTGTGTTAGATTGATTCATTTTTTGAACTGCGAGAAAAGTATCCTGTACCAAATCCTCCGAATCCTCAACCGATCCTAGCATACTATACCCTATTGAAAATAAAAGTGGCTTATATTGAGAATATAGATAGTCTACTTCCATGGATTATCTTCTCCTCTATTTTAAATTAGTTGAAGTTCAAGCTTCTCATTTATTCGTTTAGTAGCATTTTTAGCACTCGTAAGTGATGCATTTAATAGAAGTTCTGTCTCCCCCAGCCAGTCTCCTGCAATATAATAGCCTTCCAAGCCAATCTCACTATTTGATAAATGATTGTCTAATTTATTAAACGGCTTTTTTATGTCGTTAGAAACTATAAGATTAGGAAGATAGCGACGTGAAATTACATAGTCTCTCCAACCTGGTTGGAGCAAATCAAGTAAACTTTCTAGTTCTTCCTCATCTTTTGTAGAATCTGTTTCGTTGACCGAGTTTAAATATTTCATTAGATGTACTACAATTTCGCCTTCTTTATTCGATAATTTAGCTACTGATGAATGATTTGAAAAGTACCATGGTTGATCAACACCTAAAGCAAAGTTGAGTTTTGGATTTGGTAAACCTTTCATTACAAGGTCAAGGCATGCAGCCTTTACTGGAATCAATTGATTACATTTTTGTAAAAATGAATCTGGGATTGGCTCATCTATTAACTTAACGAAATCATTTGGTTTAATTGTCGATAACAAACAGCTGGTGTTGATCCTAGTATCATTTTTCAAGATAAGATTTATATTTGGATAAGAGCCAGTAATTTTAGATACTACTGTACTACTTTGAATCGTAACACCAAGTTGATTCGCCTTTTTAATTAGGTCGTTAACAATTGATTGCCATCCTTCATTTATATACATTACTTTCGCGCTACGAAGCTGACCAATTGCCACTCCTGCACTTATTAATTCAGAATTACTTGTATAGGTAGATACACGGATAAAAGCTAAAATTAAATTTTTTACACGATGACTTGATATTTTTCTATTCAAATATTCTTCTAAACTTATATGATTGATTTCCTCTAAATCCACTTTACGAATATGTCGGTAAAATCGAATAAATTCCATTTTTTCTTTCCATTTTAAATGATTGCCCAAAAATAAGTTAAATGCTTCGATTATTTTCATTTGATTAGATTGATCACCAAGAATAAATGCACCACTCAATTTTGGAAGCTTACCAGAAACAGTAACACCCACTTCATTTAAAATTTCGATACAGTTTATATATAATGCGTGTGCTCCAAGATTTAAATGTGCATCGCCAATTATATTCGAAATACCTCTCCCACCTAATTTAGATGCTTTATCCAATAGTAGTACTTTTTTACCTGCTTGAGCTAAATAGATCGAGGCAGTTAAACCAGCAATACCACCACCTAATACAGTTACATCCCATTTTTGATGTCCATCTATTTGATTTAAACTCATAATATTATCTCTCCCTTTCCTTTTCTTCACTAATTAAGACGAATGAAATACAAAAAATGTGACATATAGTAGAGCAAGAATAGGAAAAATAATTTATTTAGGCTTCGGACGGGCTTATTTCATTACTTACTAATAGTCAAAAATAGAATTACATAAAATTACTTTGACAGGTAGAGTAATTATTGTTAACATTACTCTATCAGATAGAATAATATTATAGAAGGTGAATTGGTGATTTATGGTTAGAAGTGACATCATACGAGGGCATCTTGATTCAATCATATTAAAACTCATTTCTGAGAAAGACCGTTATGGATATGAGATTTCTCAAGAAATTGGATTACGGACAGACAATCGGTTTCAAATAAAAGAAGCAACATTATACGCTGTATTTCAGCGCTTAGAAAAAAAGGAATTAGTGGAAGCTTATTTCGGCGATATTACACACGGTGGAAAAAGAAAATATTACAAAATAACTTCATTAGGAAAAGCATATCTAACAGAATTAGTAAAAGAATGGCAAGAAGTAAAAGAAATTATTGATCTATTCATGGAGGAGATAGAATGAAAAAAATTAGAAATCATATTGAAGAACTATTTAAAGAAGTTCCTAAAACTGAACAATCAGAAATAGTTAAACAAGAGATTATTCAGAACTTAGAAGAAAAAGTCATGTTTTTAATGGAAAATGGTAAGGAGGAAGAAGATGCTATAAACAAAGCAATTGTAGAATTTGGGGACATTGAGGAATTAAAAAGAGAACTTGGTGTTAAAAAAACAGATAGCAAGAAAGAAAAATTTGCAAAACTAAATTTATCCTATTCTATTTGGGGCAGTGGCTTACTAATCGCTTTCTTCTTATTTACTAATTTTTACTACACTCCGAAGACGATCTGGTTTGTGTACCCAACGTTTGGTCTATTATGGTGGCCTCTTTCAATGTATTTCTACTGGCAACGTAAAAAGTGAGGTGAAGAACAGTGAAAAATTATATCGGTTTTGCAACTACAGGCTGTATTATGACGATGGTGTTTTTTATGCTCGTTAATTTTATTACATCTCCTAGCACGATTTGGTTCATTTACCCATGTTTTTTCATTTTATTTTGGCCAATTAGTTTATATTTCATTAGAAAAAAATCGATGAAGCAATTCTCACTCTTTAGTAGTATCGTACTCCTAGCTTTCTTGTTAACAGAGAACTTACTTCACTCACCTGATTATATTTGGTTTTTCTATGCAGCCTTTCCAATTATTTGTTGGCCAATTCTCATGCATTTAGGTAAGAATGCTAGAACACTACCGATTGCTATCCTTGGCAGTATGATAATGATCGCATACTATGGTTTTTTAAATTTTATCGCTTCTCCAGATTATCCTTGGGTCATTTATCCGGCATTTGCAATTATTTGGTGGCCATTATCCATTTATCATGTGAATAAAAAATCGTTTGTAGCTTTTTCGTTTTCAGCTAGCATACTAATTAGTCTTTTCTTTATTATTGTAAATGTTATATCCACCCCAGATACAATTTGGGCTGTATATCCAATTTTTGCAGTTATTTGGTGGCCTCTAAGTATGTATTTTTATGGCTATAAAAAGAAACAAATATAAGCTATAATTGTTGGACTTCATACGATGGGGTCCATTTTTATTTATATAAATAAGAAAAGCGATTCCCATAAAGAATCGCTTCGATGTGTAGACAAAGTACTAAATTTGAATTTCAGACTTATTCTGCTTCAGAAACTAAAGTAAATCGTTCATTAATATGTTGTGGATTTTCAATCTCGTCTAATAAAGCAATTGCATAGTCAGCATAACTTACGTAGCTATTACCTTTTTTATTAACAATAAAATTGTCTTTTCCTTTTTGATAAGCCCCAGTACGTTTACCATTCGGATCAAAAAATGCTGCAGGACTAATAAATGTCCATTTAATATCAGTTGTTTTTTGTAAGTCGTGAAGACCTTTTGTCATATTTGAAGCAGTAGCATAATATTCTTTTGGAAATTCAGGAGTGTCAACTAATTGAATCGTTTTTTCTTCATCAACATATAAGCTACCAGCTCCACCAACTACAATTAATCTAGTATCCTGATTACCTTTTAAAGCATTTATTAGAACATTCCCTGCTTTAATATAAAGATTCTCATGACCTTCAGCTGCTTTAAATGCATTTACAACAACATCAAATTGCTTTAAGTCAGCTGAATTTAAATCTAATAAATCCTTTTCCAATACTGATACTTCATTATTTGTTAATTTAGATGCATTTCTTACGATTGCTGTTACCTCATGTCCTCTTTCTACTGCTTCTTTTAAAATAAGGTTACCTGCTTTACCTGTTGCTCCAATAATACCAATTTTCATTTTTTTTCTTCCTCCTTAAATTTTTAAGATTCGTTTCGACTTCACCGTCGTAACCAAAATAGTTACAACTAGTTGAAAAAAATAGATTAGATAGATGTAACAATATTAGTTACATCTTTTGTAAAAAAAATTGAATGATATTATCCAATTTTTTTGCTTAATACTGTGACTAATTCTTCCATAGTAACTTCATCCAGTATTTTTTCCATCGCTTCTTGTGCTCGATTTAAGATTAGTTCTAGTACTAATTGAATATTTGCACCGACTGGACAATTCGGATTCGGTTTCTCATGAAATTGAAAAAGTTCTCCTTCTTCTACAACTTCAACTGCTCTATAAACATCTAAAAGAGTAATTTCATTTAAAGACTTACGAAGTGTAGCTCCACCGGTTCCTCGACGGACTTGAATTAAGCCAGCATTCTTGAGTTTTCCCATTACTCTTCTAATTACGACCGGATTTGTATTTACACTGCCTGCAATCCATTCGGAAGTACAAAGTGCACTATTCTCAATCGTGACCAAAGATAAAATATGAACAGCAACGGTAAAACGACTACTGATTTTCATAGGATTCAACCTCCGATGTAACCATTATAGTTACAACATTTAATAATTGTCAATACTATTTATTTTACACAAATTTATGCTCGAATCTATTTTTTTATTTCATAAAGCAAGTTAATAAGTAAAAAAAACGTTTTACGGCTACTATTAAAAGGAAACTCAGACTAGTGCCTAAGAGGTTAAAATTAACTTAATAATTAAAAACTAATCGTATATTCCTGCAAACATTGCTACAAAGTTTAAAATTGTTACAGGATTTGTGATCATTAATAAAAATGTAGAGAGAAACATACTACCAAGCTTTCCCCCTCCATGTTTGAGGCCGTTTTAGCAGGTTTTTTTAGAAAGGTTTTAACTCCTAAACAAACTAAAAATATTGCACCTACGATTCGCAGAACAAATTCCTGCTCATTTAAAAATGATGAAACGATGGAAAAACCAAATGCGGCAATACTTGCGTAAAATAAATTAGTCGATGATGCGCATAATCCTGTCATAAATCCAGCTATTTTTCCTCTAGATAGAATTCTTTGTACGCACAATAAACCAATCGGGCCTACAGGTGCAGAAACTGATAAACCTAAAATAAAACTTTTTATTAATAACATATAAATACCCTCTTACGCTTACCTTACATTAATCCATATAAGGCTATACCACCAAAAATAATAATAATAACACCTGATAAGCGGTTAATGAACGTTAAAGACCGATCATTGATTCGATTTCTAAATACTCCTACACCACTGCTTAATATTACCCACCATAAACTTGAACCACAAAAAACCCCTAATACTAAAATAATAGAAGAAACAAGATTGCTATCTGAATTCGATATTCCTAATCCTGCAAAAATGGCGATAAACGATAAAATCGTCATTGGGTTTGTTAACGTTAAAAATAAAACTGATAAAAACGCATTCATTATATTTTTCTTTTGCGTATTAGATTGAGTA
The DNA here is from genome assembly GCF_036421055.1 of Gottfriedia acidiceleris. GTDB lineage: Bacteria > Bacillota > Bacilli > Bacillales > Bacillaceae_G > Gottfriedia > Gottfriedia acidiceleris_C. The sequence goes on from NZ_JAZGQS010000007.1 coordinate 35,874, forward strand.
AAGCTGGCTTTTGATAGAAGTGTTTTTACACCTAAATAACATAGGAATAAACCACCGATTAACTGAATCCAAAAATGCTGACCAATCAAAAAATTCATAATGACAGTTAATCCAAAGCCTGCCACTAAACCATAAATACCATCAGCAGTAGCAGCCCCAAGACCAGAAACTAGACCAACCATTCTTCCATACGCTAGCGTTCTACGGATACACAGAACCCCAATGGGCCCAACAGGTGCAGCAATTGATAGGCCAATTATTAATCCTTTAAGATAGAATTCAAAATTCATGTTGCCCTCCCTACTCGATAGAAAATTTATGTTTTTGTAATGGCAGTCTAAAGGTTTCTTTCGTTGTATCCATTACAATTGTTGTTTTTGTTCTTATTACGCCTTTTAACCCTTTTATTTCATGGCTAATTACTCGGTCCAAGTCTTTTGTATTTCTACTTCTTATTTTTAGTAAATAATCATCTTCACCCGCAATATGGTGACATTCCTGCACTTCCTCTAGTTGATTAACAAGCTCTAAAAAAGGAGCTCGATTTTCAGGTCGTTCAAGCGAGACAGCTACAAAGGCAGTTAATTCACTTCCAACTTTCTCTGAATCAACTAGTACACCAAATCCTTTAATCACACCTTGTTCAACTAATCGGTTAACACGTTCAGCAGTAGCCGGAGCTGACAAGCCAATCTCGCTAGCTAAATCCGCCCATTTTATTCTAGAATTATCCATTAAATGATTAATAATTTTTAAATCGAAAGCATCCATAGATATTAACCTTCTTTTTGTAAGTGTTTATTTCATTTTACTTATTTTATGAAAGTATTACAATATTTCTGAGTAAAAATACTTTTTAATATGCACGTTTATTAAACATATTTATTTACAAGTACTAATAAGATAAAAAAGGAAGACAATCTTTATCGAAGGGGGCGTCATTTTGTGAAAAGAGACCCGTTTGAATATCGAAAAAGACTAAGGGAAAGAGAAAAGGAAAGAGAAAGAGAGTTAAATGAAGAAAATGAAAGAGAGTCTAATGAAGAGAAAGAAGTAAAACATAAAGAGGAAAAACCTCAAACACATGTACATGAATTTGTAGCTAGCACTAAATTGGCAGAAGAAGATGACGATCGACATAATCATCGCTTTGCTGGAGTTACAAGTGAAGCCATTCCCAAAGGAAGACATAGTCATGTACACCGAATTGTAGTAAATACAGATTTTCTAGATCATCATCACGAGGTTATTATTGAAACTGGTCCTCCTATTCCGGTAGGAAACGGTAAGCATGTTCACTTTGTCAAAGGAATGACAACGATCAATGATGATCATGAACACGATTTGGAATTCGCTACTTTAATTGATAGACCATTAGTTTAAGGCAATTGTAAAATTCAATTTATGTATATTTTATTAAGCATAATATACATAATTTATATTCTGAATAAATTAAAGAACTCAGACTACACAATATTAAAACACGATGAAGAACCTTCCATAGAAGACTCTCCATCGTGTTTTTTCGAATATGAAATCCTAAGTATTCCTCAATCCTTCAGTATTCATTAACACAATTCTCCATCCATCTGGGTCTTCAAATGTAATACTTTTTCCGTGCCAATAAGGATTCTCAGGTTCAACATCAAAATAACCCATATGATTTAATCGGTTTTTGACAAGATCTATTTCAGCTTTATGAGGTATATAAAATACTAAAAGATTGTCCTTTGTTGGGGCAGGACATGGGCTTCCATCAATATGTTGAGTAAATTCAAGATGGTATTCAACATTAGGTAACCCAAACATGATGCCATCGTACCCGTCGTGATTTTGAAAACCGCCCACACGTTTTAATCCTAGACCTTCTCCATAAAACTTACTTATTTCAGCTAATTGGTTTGTAGGTCTTGCAATTCTAAACTGAACCCAGTTTTTCATTGTCATCACCTTATCCTTTAATAGTTTGATGCTACCCATTCATCATTTAGCTTTTTTGATATTTGTGCATAGAGCTTCAATTCTTGAAATAAGCTGTCTACTGAATAAGATGTATTTTCTTCTAACGCAGTACCTTCTGATACAAAGTCTGACGGGTCAATCACAACTTGCTTTGATAAAACATTTGCATATAATGCTCTTAAAACAATTCTCATATTGTTAAGTGCATTAATTCCACCTTTTCCTCCACCAGCTACAGCACATATTGCAATTGGCTTATCTTTAAAATGCTTACTACCTAAAAAGTCAAAAGCATTTTTTAATGCTCCGCTCATTCCACCATGATATTCCGGTGTTGCAATGATCATAGCATCAGCATTTTCTAGCTGTGATCTTAGTTTTTGGATAGTAGCTATTTCATTTTGCTCCTCTTGACCATTATAAATTGGTAAAACTAGTTCACTTAAATCAATTGTTTTTATATTGTATTTTTTCGAGATGATTGTAGTTAATTTACCTGTACGACCTTCTTTTCTTGGACTACCATTAATCATTATAATATTCAAATTATCCACTCCTTTAATTCGTACCTTTAGTATAGTCAATTAATAAAGTCCGAACTTCAGTCGTTTGATAGAACTTTTCTACACGTTTAGGAGTATATAAAAATGAAAAAAATCTACAACTATAGTTGTAGATTTCAGTGTGTAGACAAAGTACTAAAAACTTGATTTTCAGACTGATAAATGTTCAGTAACTCGTTTACTACGTTCTTGATTCACTTTTTGATAAACTTTAATATTTTGATAAACTAGTTCAAGTAATTTAGCAGTAATATCCTTTTTCTTTGCAAGTTCTAGTAAATATCCTTGCAAATGATCCCCTTCTACCAATGACCATTTTTCCATATCCCTCTGCAAAGAGGATTTCATATCATATCCAAGAGCATCAATTGATTTCATATGCTCATCCACAATATTTGATGAAATCGGTGCACCATGGGATCTCATAATATTAGCGCATTCTTCAAACAATTCACGGATAGTAGCTCTTCCACCATCACTTTCTCTAATTGGACCGATTGGGGTACGCATAAGAGACGTAACACCAGACATTACAGTAATAAACAAATATTTATGCCACATGTCGCGTTCAATCTGCTTACTGTGGACAAATTCAGCTTTTGAACCGCTAAATGCATCAGCAATTGTTTTGATCCGGTCAGTTTCTTTGCTTAAGAATTCACCAAAAACAAGTCTAGCAGCTTTACTTGTTTGAACAACTTCACCGGCTTCATTCAAAGTTGTTTCAATAAAACATAAACCACCTATAACCTTTTCTTCACCAAATGCTCGCTTTAAAGGATTTAGATGAGCAATCCCATTCAAAAGTGGTAAAATAACAGTTTGATCACCTACGAACGGTTTTACATCCTGAATGGCGGTGCTTAAATGATATGACTTAGTTGAGAAAAGTACGATGTCAAAAGTCTCGGCAGGACTCTTGGCAGTCATTAGATTCGGTTGAAATGAAAAATCACCATTCACACTACGAATGACTAAACCATTTTCCTCCAGCTGCTTTTTTCGTTTAGCTCGTACTAGAAATGTAACATCTTCTCCCTTTTCTACTAAGCGCCCTCCAAAATAGCCGCCAATTCCTCCAGCTCCTAATACAAGAATTCGCATAACACTCTTCCTTTCTATTAATAAATAAAAATTTGTAACTTACTAATATCTATTTCAAAATCCCATTTCGTACTGCATATAGTGCCAATTGAGTTCGATCTTGAAGTTGAGTCTTGGCTAGTATATTCGAAACATGGGTTTTTACAGTTTTTTCTGTAATGAATAAAGATGCTGCAATTTCTTTATTACTCTTTCCCCTCGTAATTTCCTTCAATACATCCATTTCTCGCTTAGTTAATTTGTCTTGAAATGTATCACAATTCTTCGTTTCTTTTTTCCCTGTTAAAGCAGAAACTAATTGCGTCGTAACTTTCGAATGAAACTGTTTTTCCCCATCGTGTATCTTTCGGATCGCGGAAACGAGCTCATCTGGGTCACTATCCTTTAAATAATATCCCGATGCACCCGCCTCAATTGCAGGTAAAATATGATCTTGGTCATAAAAACTAGTTAAAATCATTACTTTAACTGCTAAGCCTTCTATTTTAATTCTTTTGGTTGCTTCAATTCCATCTAGAACTGGCATCGCTAAATCCATGATGATAATATCAGGTCTTAACTCTTTTACTAAGCTTAATGCCTCTTCCCCGTTCGATGCTTCTCCAATAACCTCGATATCATCTTGCGTATTTAAGAAGAAAATAAGTCCTCTCCTAACTACATGATGATCATCAGCAATTAATATTTTTATAGACATAAAACTCTCCTTCTTAAAAAGGGATATTCGTTGTAATTTTTGTTCCTTTATTCAAATTACTTTCAACTAAAAACGACCCTTTTAACGATTCGACTCTTTCCTTCATGCTTTTCAAACCTAATGTTGGAATTTGTACATCCTTTGGGCATATAAAACCTACACCTTGATCTCGAATTGTCATTTTTACTTTCTTTGTACTGATTGATAATTGTAAATATATCGTATTTTGTCCTGAATGTTTTCTACAATTATTAAACGCTTCCTGACCAACTCGCCATAACGTTTCTTCTACTTTAGAAGGTAATATCGTTGTTCCTTTTACATTACTAATTACTTTTAATCCTAGCATTTCACCATAGTTAATTAATGCGCTAACTATTCCTTTTTCAATTCCTTGTGGTCTAAGTTGCCATATTAATGCTTTCATTTCTGCTTGTGCTTCTTGGGCAATTTGTTGAATATGATTAAATGTATCCTTTATTTTCACATTGTCGGATACATTTGCACCTGCTTTAGCAGTTACATTAATTGAAAACAATAATTGACTAACTGAGTCGTGTAAGTCCTTTGCAAGGCGATTTCTTTCTTGAATCAACTCAAACTCTTTAACCTTTTCTGTTAGTTGAATTCGTTTAATTGCTGTTCCAATTTGCAACGCAACTGCGCCTAGTAAATTCAATTCCTCCTGATTAAATTTTAATTTATTAGAAGCTGCAACGTTTAATAAACCAAAAGATTCTTCTCCTGCTTGCAGTGGTACAGTTGCATGATGGGTGACACCATTTGTTTCTCCCCATTTATGAATAATTGAGTCTTCTAATCTTTTACATTCCATAATGTTAGATGCCTTATTAAGCCTGCCAGTATTATATTTATCTACACACCAACAATCCCCATTGCACATAGGCTTAGCCTCTTCGTTCAAAAGAGCTGGAGGTAATTCATGTGAAGCGACTAATTCATAGTCCCTATTTTTATCAATTAAAAAAATCCATCCTGTATCTAGACCCGTAACTTGAACTAACTTGGCTAAGGCACAATTGAGGGTACTGTGCAAATCAGTACCCTCGTTTAATATCTCAGCAATTTCTTTTAATACTTGTAGCTCTAAAAGAAATGATTCTTTTTTCATCCTTATGCTAATTCCTTCATTCGACGATCAAGTTGTTCAAGCACCATCGGCCACGCTTGCTCGTGTTGGTCTCTTGATAATTCATCAATGAAACCTGCATGTGTCAATCTAATAACCGCTGCTCCACTTTCATTTGTTGAAAACTCTACAGTGACTACAGTCTCAGTTTTTGATCCAGAGGTGAACCAAGTAATCTCAACAAGTTGGTTTTGCTCAAGCTTTAAAAAGCGGCCATAATGAGGATGGCGTTTATCTTCAAAATGCGTCTCAAAGAAAAATACAGAATTAACCTCTGCCTTCATAATCACCGAACCCGGTGCAGCAAACCAATCTCCAAATCTTTTTGTCCAAGCTTCATACAATATATCGATAGAATTTTCCATTACTCGCTCCACAGTGAAACGATGTGGTCTAGTTGATAAATCTGGATAACTAATAATATGCATATTAATCCCTCCAAAAGTTCTATTGTTATTCATTTTCATTTATAATGGCTAGCATTTGGTGATCTTCCCATTTCCCATTTATACGGACACTTTTCTTGGCAATTCCCTCTTTATGGAAACCCGCCTTTTCTAATACTCTTATTGAGCCAACGTTATGCGGCATTACACCCGCTTCAATGCGATGTAATTTTAATTCATTAAAGGCATATTCTACAACTAACTTTGTAGCTTCAGTTGTATATCCTTTACCATTTTGTTGTTCATCTAAAGAATAACCAACAAAGCAACTTTGTAAATCTCCTCTTAAAACCTCTGCTAGCATCGTAAAACCTATAAAAGTATCTGTTTCCTTCAAAAAGATGCCAAAGCCATAATACAGGTCATTGTCACTTTTCTCTTTATATGACTTAATTCGCTCCTGCTGAGCTTCCAAAGTATAGAAACTCTCGTCTTTTATATATGTAAAAGGTTTAAAAAACTCTCTATTACGAACTTCATATGATAAAAAATCCTCTGCATCTGAAACTTCTAAATGTCTTAAATAGATATTATTACCAACTAATTTCATCTGTTTCCATCACTCCCTAATTTCGCTGCATTTCCTGATCCATTAAACGCCTGTTGCCCAAATTATTCTTGGATCAATCTTACGGACTAGACGATATGCTATCGGTTTAAAACCACTTTTTGGCCAGTATCTCGAGGATTCTAAATTCGTTATTCTCCAATCTGTTTCGCATAGTTTATAGCCTTCTTTTTCAGCATAAGTAAGTCCATGCTGTAATAAGGCCGTACTAACACCCATACCGCGAGAAGATTCGACCGTTGCTCCTACTACTAAACTAATGCAAGATTCAGGTGTTAATAAATTCTCATCAGATGCTGTTGCTGATTCAAATACTTGAAAACCTACAATCTCATTTTGATAGATCGCTAACCATAACGTTGCCGCTTCATCATGAATAATTTCTGCGTAACCTTCCTGATAATCATCTCTTTCTTCAATAAACCCTGGTGCAAATACCGGTGACTTCGCTTGGTGTTCCATGATAACAGTTGCTAATTCACGTATTCTTTTTTCATCCTCACTAGTTGCTACTCGAATCTGTAGATCGTCAAATACTTTATTCAAAGAACCTGACAAATCACGTATTCCATGAACCTGCTCATAGGCAAATCCTAAACGTAGCCAAGCATCTAAAGTAAACTTATTTCCACTTGGTACCATTACATAATGATTAAACGAACCAAGCTCTACCATTTTCTTGGAAAACTCTGCATATAATTCTCGATATAATTCTTCATCTTCACTTTCTGCTATGGCCATCCCTGCATACTTAATCCAAGTATGTCGTTCTCGATTTTTATCTGTTTGAATTGACCCAATCATATAGCCAAGTAATTCGGAATCATTCACCGCTACAATACCAAAACTATCCTTTTCATTTAAAAGTGCCTCAATAGCTTTCTTAGCATACTTAGCTTCTTCAAATTTAGACGGTAATTCAGGGTTTATACTTCGGTCATACATATGACGGATAGCCAACAGACTAGCCGCTTCATCTAAGTGTATATTTTCGAACGCGATAATTTTCATAACAAACCTCCTTGCAACTTTTCCAAGTGAAAGTACTCAAAAATTGGGACTATTTACGTTATGTTTTTATTCACTCATTACTAGTTCCATAAAAAGAGCATTACTTCCTGCTTATAGCGGGATCATGCTCTCTTTCATCTAGTACTTTTCAACAACAATCCCAAGTGTATAGAACATTCGTAAAATCCTTTTTTAATAAATCTTCTTTCTTTATAAAAAAGTTTGCTACACCAACGTCGCCAAACATACAATCGAGTGTGTCATCACTATCAATTTGTAATAACAAGATCGAGTGACTTTCAGTTTTATTAATAGATCCTCTCGGGTCTGACTGAGTAAAGTATGGATACCCCCCAATTCGGTGACCATCTCCACTAAAATACTCAAAATAAAGCTCACCTAGCTCTTCATAATCATCATTATCAATTTCTGCGTCAAATGGCACATCTAAACCGATTTTCTCGAAGTCCATTGCTTCAGGGGATATTGGTTGAGCTGTTAATTCAAAATTCATTGCAGCTTCTTTTCCAATTGTTATAAACGAAAAATCTTCAATTAGATTTACTTCATTTATATTTTCATGATAGATAACTCTAAAGCTTTTTTGACTTGTTGGTTGATCAAAATCTTGTCCATATACATCATCAATTGCTATAAAAAATTGTAGTAAACCCGATGTTGGAAAATTTTCTATTTTTGGTAACTCAGAAAAATTAATCTGAGCAAGCAATTTCATAGGCTCCCCATTTTCATCTATTGGATACTCCATACTAACCGGAAAATAAGGATCCCCTGAAAACTTACTTTCTATTAAAGATGTCTTCCTTACTATTGGTTCAACTTCAACTGAATCTTTAACAGTAGACTCAATTGCTTCTTTATAAATTTGTAACTCTTTAGGTAATTTTAATTGTTTAGCCATAAAGCACCTTCTTTTGAATATGATAATTAAATGATATCAATTTTCTTAAAATTAACAATTCAATTTAGTTAAAAATAAAAACCACCGTGAATTTACAGTGGTTACTAATTAGTGATTAATGAAATTCTAAAAACTCGACTCTATTCCCAAACGGATCATTTACAAAAAAACGCGTACGACCTTCTATTGGTGGTTCTTCTTTAATTTCAAAATTGAGTTGAAGAAGTTTCTCTCTTAATGCCTGGATGTTTGTAACAATTAAACCTGGATGTGCTTTTTTAGGTGCAATAAAATCTTCTTGAATACTAATATGAATTTCTTGATTACCACAAATAAACCAGCATCCACCTCTACCTTTTAAATTTTCCGGCTTTGGCAATTCCTTCATACCTAAAATATCATTATAAAATTTTCTAGCTTCGTCCTCTCCACCCTTAGGACAAACTAATTGAATATGATCAATTCCTTTTACTTCAAATTCCATCGATAACACCTCTCCCATTATAAAAAGTTTATATCATAAGAGTACCAGAACGAATAAATAAGAAAAGCATTACTTCTATAGAAGTAACGCTTTTCCCAATATTCTTACATATTAAACTAACTTTAAGCCATTTGTAATAAGATTCTTTAAAGAATCTTCTTTTCTTAATGCTTCCAGTTCAGCCTTAAGAGGCTCAACGATATGCGCTAGTTTAGCATTAACTGTTGCAATTTCAAGTAATTCTAATCGTAATAACCAATCACTTTGGTGTTGACGATTAAGCTCATTATGCACAGCAATTAATTTAGAAATACAGTCATCACAGAATGTATTCTTTTCTCTAATTACTCTCACTTCTTTATATAATTTTTCTAATTCAGTTAAAGGGGCTGGTGTTTCCATTACAAACTCTACTTCTTTAATTGAATCACTAAAGTAAGAAGTCGGGTCAGCTGCACCAGGGTATGCTGATTCAACTCGAGAACCAACTGCCATATCAAAAGTTCCCCATTCTTTCTTGAATAATTCTTTTCCTTCGTAAGTAACCGTGCAGTCTTCAAATGAGATTAATGCTACTTTGTCTTCATTTTTAATGATATTCACAATCCTACCGGAAGCGCTTACATTGCTTAAGAATTCTAAATCAACAAAATTTCCTACGACAATACCTAAATTTTCAAGTGCAGCATCATCACATTCTTCTAATTCAATATTTCCTTTTAGAAGTCCAATTGGTGTACCAAATCCTTTAGCATGGTAGTCTTTTCCGTGACCTTCTAATTGCTTATTGTTAATTGAAAGTGCAGTTTCTCCAGTTGTATTTACGTAAATTGCTTCACCGTTTTCATCTTTTATGATTGCATGAACTATACCAGTTACACTTAAGCCAGAATTTAATTCAAATGTAGCAACGCTTTTCGATTTAAGAGCTTTATCTAAGCTTTCTGTTCCACCTACACGGAATGCCATAGTGCTTGCTAATTCTTCAGCGCCTTGCATTAATTCTTCGAAATCTTTGCATACAAATAATTGTGCTTGCATCTCAGTTATATTTTTCGGCTGTAAAGTAGCAGATTCAATAGAAAAAGGTAGTCTTTCAACTGCATCTGTAAAGCAATGTGTGCTTTCACCTACTGATGATAATAAACCAGCACCGTAAATTTTTGGATTATCTAATTCCCCAATTAAACCATATTCAACTGTTCTCCAAAATACGCGAGAAATTTTTTCAGCTTCTGAAATTCCAACGATCGCTTTCTGTCTTTCTTCAACTAATTTTTGTGCAGCAGCTTTTTCTTCTGGTGTTGATTTTGGATCTTCCATTACAATCGTTAAATTTCTAACTGCTTCAAATAATTCTTGTTTTTCTTTTGTAGCAAATGCCTTTGCACCAATAGAACCAATTTTTTGTACGTATTCTCTAAATACAGGATCAAAAAGAATAGGCGCGTGTCCTGCAGCCTCATGAATAATATCTGGAGCAGGTGTGTATTCTATATTCGTGATTTGTCTAATTTCAGTTGCGATAGGTAAAATACCATTTGCTAAAAGTTCGAAAAATGCAGCACCTGGAATTAATCCATTAACGATTCCTGCACCCCAACCGATTTTTGAAAGGCACTCGTTCATTTCAGCTACATTTGGGATTTTTTCCGTTTCAATTCCTGACATCTTTAGTCCATCGACAAATGCAGAATGTGCTTTATCTTTCAATGCATGATGATTTTGTCTCATTACATAGCGCCATACAGCGTGATCAATTGGCGTGTATAAATCATAATTTTGCTCCGATAAGTATTGTTTCAAATGAGGTGGTATTATTTTTGTTTCAAAAGTTGCTTCTTTCATGTTATCAATTCCCCTTTTTAAAAATTATTTCACTTAAAAATCTATTACTCTACTTTCTTAAAAATACCCGTTCTATCTATATCTTGCTAAAAGCTTTTTTTGAGCATTTTTAAGCAAGTTTCCATCATTTAACCATTTCTACTTTTTCCAAATTACTCCTTCTTTCTACAAAATCTTTTTTTATTCGGTATTTATAGTCGTAATCAACCAAACACATCACTCCTTTCAAACACGAAATGTGGAAGGCGTTTGCTTAGCCCCGACAAGCATAAGACAAAGGCCGATAAAGGTTGATTTTTACCTTTAATGGACTTTGGCTTATGACCTCGAGTGGCTAACGTCTGGAACTAGACAACTCACAACAAGACTTTTTTTCACCAAATGTTTACCACTCTTGTAGCTTAATCCGTTGAATCTATGCATGCATCAAGGATTTTTGCACATAAAAAAATCCCTACTGTCTGCACAGTAGGGACGAACTTTAAATTCGCGGTACCACCCTAGTTATTAGCTGTTTTACAAAAACTTACTAATATCTTCATTTCATAACGGCTCTTCACCGTCTTCTCCTCACAATTCGTTTCGAAGAAGATGCTCGTGGACTGTAATTCATGTCGTTTTATGTACTGATTTGCACCAACCACCAGCTCTCTGTTACAGGGAAAACTACACTACTTTTGTTCCATTCATTGCTTATTATTTAATTAAATTATTTTCTTAAAATAAAAAAGTCCCTACTGTTTGCACAGTAGGGACGAAATAGTCTATTCGCGGTACCACCCTAAATTATTAGTATTAAAAACAATACTAATATCTTCATTACATAACGGCTCTTCACCGTCTTCCCCTCACAATTTGTTTCGAGGAAGATGCTCTAGGATCGTAATTCATGTGTTCTATGTACTGGTTTGCAGCAACCACCAGCTCTCTGTTACAGGGAAAACTACACTACTAAAATTCCTATCATTGCTTTTCGCGATTCAATTAATACATACTTTATTCCTATTTTTCGTAAATGTCAACACTTATCTACATTATTTTTTTTGAGGTTTTTTATTATATTAATATAATAAAAATTCTTACCTATAGAAATATATACTTTGGACTCACAAACTAAAACGTTAATTAAGTATCTTGATTTTATAGTAGTAACACACTTTTTATGTCTAATAATAAAACGAAAAAATCTACTGTTTAGTCTATTTACTAGTACCATAATCTTATTCATGCCAATGATATTTTCACTCATTATTTTTTACTTATTTTCCTGTTGAAATTTTACACTTATTTTAATTAGCTACATCTTTTGGAAGAAAAGAAAATAATGTTATTTTAATAAAATTTATACTTGAGATTTCCTTTTATTTAAATTAATGATTTATAACCTTTAAATTTAATTATATTGACAATCTTTCTATATAAAATATAATGAATTTATAATATGTTAACTAACGGATAAAATAAGTTAACATAAAGAGAGGGAGATTTTGTAATGCAACAAGAAAGATTAAAAATGCTTATTAATTCAGCTTTATTTGCTGCAATTATTGGTATTCTATCTCAAGTATCTATTCCTTTGCCCTTTTCTCCTGTTCCAATCACAGGACAAACATTAGCAATTGGCTTAGCAGCTACAATATTAGGAAAAAAATACGGGACAATCTCGTTACTTCTTTATTTAGCACTTGGCGCAATCGGGATTCCGGTTTTCGCAGGTGGTGCTGCGGGGTTTGGCGTACTAGTAGGTTCAACGGGTGGTTATTTAATAGGATTTATCCCAACTATATTCATCATCGCATACTATATTGAAAAAACTAAATTCACAGTTTTAAATGCAATGATTGCAAACACAATCGGGATGTTTGTAACGTTAATTTTTGGTACTGTGTGGTTAAAAATTGCAGCTTCTCTAAGCTGGCATGATGCAATGGCTTTCGGTTTTTATCCTTTCATTATTCTTGGATTAGTTAAAGCCTATGTAGCATCTGCATTAGGTGTTATTATTGGAAAACGTTTAGCAAAAGCTAATTTATTAAAACGTGATGAAATTTCAGCGTAATATAAAAAAGAAACCACTCAGCTGTGAGTGGTTATTTATTTGAAATTTTAACGTCTTTAACGACAGAACGATCTCCTTTATGTTGGACAGTAACAATATACTTAGAGCCTCCTCGATTGTATTTGTCCATTTGGCTTTCTGGAATATAGAAGCGACCTAGATTATGGTTAATTACAATTTGTTCCTCTTGAGCAAAATAAGTGTATTGAATAGTTGCTTTAATGTATTTTGAATGTTTTGGACGATGATCGGTTACATAATTAAATTGATAAATATCATTTTGTCCTTTTTGAAAGACAATATAAACTTTTTCCCCTTCTTTTGGTTTAGCTTCACCTTTCCAATTTTTCATTGTTATGGAGTCAAAATCATACGATAGAGCCGCGTAATGCCCTAATAAAGGTTCTACTGGATCCAAACTCTCTGACTTTATTTTAAACGTGTCTGCTGACTGCTTAAAATACATAATATTGCCAAGTAAAGCTAGTAATAAAACAAATTGAATAATTGAAATCAAGAGTAATTTCTTATTTTGCATGTTCATCACCTCTTGCTTTTTTCGATTGGGTATAGACAAAATATAGAACTACTGCAAGGATGATAAACACAATTGACTTACTTATAAACGAAACGGCAAATCCTGTATAAATTCCAATCACGAGTGAGGCAAATGTTATAAATCCTATAATGATGCTTCCTTTTTCATGACCTGAAACACCTTCAAATAAACGAATACATGAATAAGTAAATAATATTAATACGCCCACGATCATATTAGCTAATTTATCTTGAATCCCTAGTATCGGTAATAAGAATATGAATAAGAAAATCCAAAGATAATTATTAAACGGTTTATGATCCTTCCACTTCTTGTACACAGTATAGATTGCTAGTAAAAGGATTAATAGAATAATCGTATTAAACAGTGGCACTGCAATCGGCTTTAAAAATCCATGTGATAATTCCTTTTGTATCTCGTGAACTGCATCATATGATCCTCCGAATAATGAAGCGAAAAATGTAAATAGCCATATGAATATAGTAAATACAGGTAAAAGTACATAATTGATAACCCCACGTTCATTTAAATACCAGAGAAGAAATACTACTAAAATAATTGGAGTCATATACTGTCGATCTGAAACTGTTTGGAAAAACATAATGACAATATAACCCAGAAATGTGTAATTAAAGCTAGCATTCCATCGGTTCTTCATGATTTTTAAGAAGTAAATTGAGCAAAGTAACAATGGAATTTGTAGTAGATACACATGTGCCGTTTCGATTCCAGCACTATAGCTCAAACTGAAAAATCCGATACCTAAGAAAAGATAATAAAACATTTTATGCTTTAGCACATAATAATAAAGAAATGCGAGTATTGTCCAAGTAATTAGAAATACTGGACTATCACTAGAGAATTGATACATTTGTACAATTAAAACAAAAGCACATGCGTACCCAATTACATTAATAAAGTTTAAACAATGCCCAAATAATTCTTTACCCTTTTGATAGCTTATAAATGCAACAGTATGGAAAATCAATAGCGTTACAAAAATAATGACTAATCTCATAGTTTGGCTAAAGTCGTTCCAGTTACTGCCCACAAGCGCTAAAATTGCAAATGCTACAAGTAGTGCAATTAAAAATGGCACAATATCCCCTAAAAACGATTGTTTTTCAGCTTTCGTTCGGTGCCTTTCATACTCTAGTATTCGATTTAATGAGTCTTCATCTAGTAAGTTCTGCTTGTGCCATTCTTTTAGTTTTTGATCTAATTTACTCATCTAACTTCCCCCCTTTTAGTAACAGCCTAATAAAAATACTTCCTTTATTATTATAATTTCTTAGCAATATATAAATTACCTTTAAATCTTAAATTTTATTGAATCAGACTATTAATATTAATCTACAAGGAAATAATCAATCAAACGTTTGTTTAATTTAATTATTCTTCTTTTAGACTTTGAACTAATACGAGGCCATACAAAAAACAGCCCTATATCTAGGGCTGTATAATCTATTTATACCGGATAAACACCATGCTTTTTTGTAGCAGGAGTTTCATATGATTCTGAGTAATATGCAAATCGTTTAATTAGTTCTGTACGTAGCTCTTCTGGTTGAATGACTACATCTACTACTAGCTCAGATGCTAAACGGTAAATATCGATATCTTCAGCGTACTCTTTACGTTTTTCTTGAATAAAGGCTGCTTGTTCTTCTTTTGGTAAGCTTGCAATTTTCTTTGCATACACTGCGTTTACTGCTGCTTCAGGACCCATTACAGCGATTTGAGCTGATGGGAATGCAATGACACAGTCTGTTTCAAAAGCAGGGCCTGCCATAGCGTAAAGTCCAGCACCGTATGCTTTGCGAACGATAACTGAGATTTTTGGAACAGATGCATTACTCATGCTATAAAGCATTTTTGCACCATGGCGGATAATTCCTGCACGCTCTACTTTTGTACCAATCATGAAACCAGGTACGTCCATTAAGAATAATAAAGGAATATGGTAAGCATCACATAAATTAATAAATTTAGCTGCTTTATCCGCTGAATCATGGAATAATACGCCACCTTTAACTCTAGGTTGATTAGCGATAATTCCTACACTACGTCCATCTAATCTAGCAAAACCAGTCACTAGTTCAGGTGCAAATAGCTTTTTAATTTCAAAGAATGAATCTTCATCGACTACTCGGTCAATAAATTCATAAATAGAAAATGGTACGTTTTGATTGCTCGGAATAATTTCTGCTAAAGACTTTTCCTTTTGAACAGGATTTTTTGCCTCAACAACAGGAGCCGCTTGCTTGAAATTAGTTGGTAAATAAGATAAATAATCTTTTAACTTAGCAATTGCTTCCTCTTCTGACTCACACAATACATCTCCGCAACCTGAAACTGAACAGTGCATTCTAGCTCCACCCATTTCTTCGAGTGTAACTTTTTCACCAATTACCATTTCAGCCATACGAGGTGAACCTAAGTACATTGAAGAATTACCTTCAATCATAAATACAGAATCACAGAATGCAGGAATATAAGCTCCCCCTGCAGCAGAAGGTCCAAATAATAAGCAAATTTGAGGTACTTGACCTGATAGCTTAATTTGGTTGTGGAATATACGCCCAGCACCACGTCGACCTGGGAACATGAATACTTGATCCGTAATACGAGCTCCTGCTGAGTCAACTAAATAAATTAGAGGTACTAGCATTTTTAAACAAGTTTCTTGAATACGGATGATCTTTTCTACTGTTTTTTCGCCCCAAGAACCTGCTTTTACAGTTGAATCATTCGCCATTACACAAACAGTACGTCCATCAATTTTACCAATTCCTGTTACGATGCCATCTGCCGGAAATTCGTCATTCATACAGTTCGCAAAGAAACCATCTTCTACAAAACTATCTTTATCTAAAAGTTGATTAATTCTTTCTCTTGCAAAGAGCTTCCCAATTTTGGCATTACTCTCATGATATTTTTCTTTCCCACCAGAAAGTATTTGTTCTTTTCGAGCTTGATATGTTGCTTCGTTTGACATGCAATTACTCTCCTTTATATTGCGGCTTACGCTTTTCTTGAAATGCTACTAAACCTTCCATACGGTCGCTTGTATGCAGTAAAGTTTCATATTCATAAGTTTCTAATCTTAGCCCTAAATCTAAAGGAAGATCGAAACCACGTTGAATTGCCTTTTTTGCTGCACGGATTGCAAGAGGACCTTTACTTGCAATGGTTTCGCATATTTCAAGCGCCTTATTTTGTAATTCATCTATTTCAACAACGTGTTCTAGAATGCCGTAACCTTCAGCCTCATGTGCATTTAAACGTTTGCCAGTAAAGATTAGTTCCTTTGCTCTTCCAAGTCCAATTAGACGTGGAAGTCTTTGTGTACCACCAGCACCTGGAATAATCGCTAAAGATGTTTCTGGTAAACCAACAATTGCTTCTTTATGAGCAATTCTTAAATCACATGCTAAAGCAAGTTCAAGTCCTCCACCTAGAGCAACTCCATTGATTGCTGCTATTGTTGGCATAGGTAATCTTTCAACTTTTTCAAAAAGTGTCCCGATTTTTTCAACAGTTTCTCGAGCCTGACTCTCAGTCATGCCTCTTCTTTCTTTTAAATCAGCACCACTACAGAAATAAGAAGATCCACTACCAGTAAATATGACAACACGTACAGATGATTTCTTTAACTCATCCATTTGGCTATGAAGAGCATCTAGTAACTCACGTGATAATGAATTAGCTGCATTTGTACGATTTAATGTAAGAATTCTAATATGACCGATATCACTTACTAATAAACTTGATTCCATTTAAATACTCTCCTTTGAACCATTCCATACGGAAAATAGCTTACTAACTGGTGTTAAGTTCATTTGTTCAGAGATATATGAAGTAGCTTTTTGAAGTTTCTTTTCATCCACATGAGTTGTAATACCTAAATTATGAAGTAGGGAAACTACATCTTCAGTAGCTACATTTCCACTAGCTCCTGGTGCATATGGACAACCACCTAGTCCACCATTTGATGAATCAAACTTTTCAATTCCATATAGTAAAGAAGTATATAGGTTTGCAACAGCACGACCATATGTATCATGGAAATGCATTGCAATTCGATTAACTGGTACTTCTTTAACTAGATTTTCTAAAAATTGATTTACCTGAAGCGGATTAGCAATTCCAATTGTGTCACCTAAGGAAATTTCATCTACTCCACAATCAAGTAGCTGATTTGCCAGACTGATTACTTTCATTTGGTCTACAGCACCCTCATATGGGCAACCAAATACAGTTGAAATATATGCTCTAGTGGTCTTTTTATTATTTTTACATTCTGTAATCATTGAGCGAATATCGCTCATTGAATGCTCGATACTCGCGTTCTTATTTTTTAAATTATGTGTTTCGCTCGCAGAAACAAAGAAATTAATTTCATCTGCATCTACTTCAAATGCACTCATTAACCCTTTTTTATTAGGAACAAGAGCTGCATAAGTAACCCCATCTTTTTTCTTAAGTTTCGTAAACAGATCTACCGAGTCACTTAATTGAGGAATCCAGTCTGGTCTCACAAACGAAGAAACTTCAATATAAGACAAACCACTCTCTACCAATAAATTGATCCACTCAAGCTTTTTTTCAGTGGAAACAAACTGTTTTTCATTTTGCAAACCATCACGTGGACCTACTTCTCTTATAAAAGCCGATTGAGGTAGCTTCATCACTAATAACTCCTAACCTAGTTTTTCAACTTGAATTAAAGAGTCGCCTTCGTTTACAAAATCACCTTCGTTAACGAATACATTTACGACTTTACATTTATAAGGAGCTGCATGCGGAATTTCCATTTTCATAGATTCTAAGATTACATAATCTTGATCACTACTAATTTCATCCCCTACAGATACAAGACATTTCCATACGCTTCCAGCCATCATTGCAGTTAAGTTTTCCATATTTAATTACCTCATTTCACTTTTTGATATTCACTAATAAAGTTTGTTGTATAATCTCCTTCTTGGAATGCATTCGTTGAAAGAATATCAATCAAAAACGGCACATTTGTTTTAATACCTTCAATTTCTACCTTTTTAAGATAATTGTGCAGTTGAATTACTGCTTCTTTTCTAGTATTAGCCGTAACAATCACTTTCGCTAATAGTGGATCATAAAACGGTGATACAACCCATCCATCATACAGATGCGTATCAATACGTACACCAGTCTCTTCAGGAAAGTTGCAATGTTGAACTGTTCCAGGCGATGGGAAGAAAGTTTTAGGATCCTCAGCATATACCCTTACTTCGATAGAGTGACCATTCATTTCTATATGAGTTGGACGAATTGGAAGTGTTTCACCAAATGTTATACGGAATTGCCATTCAACTAGATCAATTCCTGTAATTCCTTCCGTTACACCGTGCTCGACTTGTAATCTAGTATTCATTTCTAAGAAATAAATATTTTCTTTTTCATCAACTAAAAATTCAATTGTCCCCACGTTTACATATTTCATTTGGTTAGCAATCGTAAGGGCATATTCTTCAAGTTTCTTTCTACCTTGTGGAGAAAGGAACGGTGATGGTGCTTCCTCAACAACTTTTTGATTTCTTCTTTGAATTGAACAATCTCTTTCAAATAAGAAAACAGCGTTACCATGAGTATCAGCAGCAATTTGTGCTTCAATATGTCTCGGTTTAATAATCGCTTTTTCGATGAATACATCATCATTCGCAAAAAATTGAAGCGCTCTTGTTTGTGTTGTTAAAAATTCTTTTTCTAGCTGTGCTTCGTTTTCAATTAGCTTCATACCAATACCGCCGCCACCACTAGAAGCTTTTAACATAACAGGATAGCCAATTTGTTCTGCTATTTCCCTCGCTTCTTCAACCGATTGAATTGGGTGAGAATTTCCTTTAATTAACGGAATGTTTAATTGCTCCATTATTTGTCTAGCTCTAATTTTTTCGCCCATCATCTCTAAATGCTCTGGCTTTGGACCAACAAATAAAATGCCCGCTTCTTTACATTTTCTAGCGAAATCGCTATTTTCTGATAAGAAACCATATCCAGGATGAATTGCTGTTACATTATTTTCTTTTGCAATTTTTATAATTAAATCTGCGTTTAAATATGTATCTTTTGTATGATTCCCTTTTAAAGAAAAAGCTTCATCACTTAACTTAACATGCAAACTTTCTTTATCAGCATCTGAATAAACTGCCACAGTTTGATAACGAAGCTTTTTACATGTTTCGATAATTCTACATGCGATTTCCCCGCGGTTTGCAATAAGTATTTTGATCATATTCTCTCTCCTTATCGGCATCCTAATTGACGTGCAATTACCATACGTTGAATTTCTGATGTACCTTCACCAATTTCAAGTAACTTAGCATCACGCACTAAACGTTCAATGCCATATTCTTTCATGTAGCCATATCCACCATGAATTTGTAATGATTCATTCGCAATTTTGGAAGCGATTTCAGATGCGTATAACTTAGCGAATGCCGCTTCTTTTGTAAACGGTTTTCCATTGTCTTTTAACCATGCAGCTTTATGCACCATATTTCTCGCTAACTCAATTCCCATTGCCATATCAGCTAATTTAAATTGAATAGCTTGGAAACTAGATAAAGGTTGTTTAAATTGTTTACGTTCTTTTGCATACACTAATGCTTTATCAAAAGCCTTCTGTGCAATACCTACAGCTAGTGCTGCAATTGAAATTCTACCACCATCTAATGTATATAAGAATTGGCCAAAACCTTTTTCAGGATTGCCCAGAATATTTTCTTTTGGAACACGTACGCCATCTAATACAATTTGAGTCGTATTAGAAGCACGGACACCCATCTTGTCATAAGGATCTGTAATTGTTAATCCTTCTGAGTCAGTTGGTACGATAAACGCACAAATATTTTTCTTTCCTTTTTCATCAATAGAAGTATAAGCAGTTACGATAATTGTGTTAGAATATTGAGCATTTGTAATCCAGCATTTTTCACCAGTAATCACATACTCATCACCGTCTAAAACTGCTTTTGTTTGTGTTCCACCAGCATCAGAACCCGCATTTGGCTCAGTTAAACCGAAAGCTCCAAGCGTTTTTCCTTGCGCCATTGGAACTAAGTATTTTTGCTTTTGTTCCTCTGTACCAAAATAGTAAATTGGAGAAGCACCTAATGAACATGTTGCTGCAAAACTTAAACCTGTTCCTCCACATGCACGTCCTATTTCCTCTACAGCTAACGCATAACTAATTGTATCGCCACCGCTACCGCCATACTCTTCAGGGAACGGAATTCCTAATAAACCTAATTCACCCATTTTTTTGAACGTTTCAATCGGGAATTTGCTATCACGATCAAGTTCCTCTGCAAAAGGCTCAATTTCCTTCGCTGCGAAATCTCGTACCATTTCTTGAATCATTTGCTGTTCTTTAGATAATAAAAAATCCATGTGTTGTCACTCTCCTTTTAATATTTAGGTACGTTTTAAAAAACGTAAGAATGTCTCCAACTGCAGCAAATAGCAGTGGAGTCATATATTTCATTTATAAGAAATAAATGTTTTAGTCTTACAATTGATAATATTCGATATTTTCTACCATTTTCCTTTAATCTATGTTCGACAAATTGAGACAAGAAAGGAAATGTTAGGAAAAGCGGGAGGATCTTAGAATGTTGTCTGAACTACTGACCTTATTCAAAATACAAAAAAGACATACCCCTAAGTACAGAGATATGACCTTCTTAATTAATTATTGATGTTTAATAAAATTTTACCAGTACTTTGTCTGCTTTCGATTAATCGATGGGCACTAACTATATCTTCTAATGTAAAATATTGTCCTATCTTTCTATTTAAAAGTCCTTCATTTATATATTAAAATACTTGTTTTGCCGTTTCCTTCAATGAGTCTGGTCTTTCTTTTCTTGTTGTACACTTCTGGTTTTCCGAACTCGATCACAACAACAGCTTTCTCAATCTCCACCTCACTTGTACTCATTACTACTATTTTAAATGTATGAATAAAGTACCGAAAAATAACAATTTTTTATGGGTTTTAATAAGATGGACTTATTAGTTACAATTATCTACTTTTTGAAAATCAAACTTTGTGACATTAAATACTTTATAAAAATTTTATAAATAAGGATAATTTGTGAAAAATATTCAAACCTTATTTCAATTTTAAATTAATACTTTACTATTAAGTTATTAATTTTAAGGAGATTGATCTATGATAAAGAAGCTAATAGTTATATTTGGAGTTTTAGTATTTTTAATGATCGGCTCTTATAGTTACATTCGTATTAAATTAGATTCAACGAAAGAAGCTGTGGAAGATTATCTCGTTAATGAAAAAGGAATAAATAAAAAAGATATTGAAGTCAGTAAACCAGTATATGATTGGATAAAAGTAAAGGGTGAAAAGAAGTGGTTTGTTTGTATTGAAATACATGGAGAAGAGGGAACATATTATTACTATAAAGATCACAAAAATAATAAAATCAAGTTAGATTATTTTGTTTTACATGGAGTGGAATATAGCTCTAAGGAGTATAAAAAATTAAAAGGAAGAAAGCCTTAAAAGAAGAGGTATTAGCACCTCTTCTTTTATCTTACCAATTAAACGATTTTACTATTTTAAAACCGTTATAAGATAAAGCTGAACTATTTAAGTAATCATATGGCTTAATAATCGAGGGGCGTTGCCAAGTTGTTTTAAAAACTCCTCCCCCCATGGATAAGGTACTAGATTTTTTAAATTCCTTACCTGCTTTGTAATAGGAGTACCATACTAATTCACTACAGTAGGTCTTTTTAATATTTGTAGGATCTGGAGTAAATTTTAAATCATAAGATATATTTTTATTTTTAAAATTGGCTTTAGCTTTTTGTGCTGCCCTTGCTCCAAGGGCCTGATTACTAGCCCTAATTACTTTTGTACTTGGATTCTTAGATTTACTCAGCCATTTCGTTATTGATATCTCAGATGGCTTCTTGCCTAGACCGGCTATATGTAACACAGTTTTCGAATCAATTACAATCCCCGCATGACCTACAAATCCCTTTCCGCTTACTCCAGGAGCTGTACTCTTTGTAATAAGAATATCTCCAGGTTTAAATTGAAAAGAACTTGCTTTTCCTTTAGGTAATAGTATTCCTAAACATACAATGCACAAAATAAACCCTATTACAATCTTTTCTTCGGCTAATAGCTTTTTCATTATTATTCTTCCTTTCTATTAATTCATTATTAAGGAAGATTTTACCTGAAAGTAGAGCTATGCGAGCGAGGTAAAACTGAATCATTTGTGAACAATTACACAAATGATTCAGTTTAAATTAATAGCTTCAATTAGTAATAGTTTTTATATAATAGAAAAGTGGCATCCCTTTAATCTCTTTCTATATCTTGCCTTTACGTCCGCTAATTAAAAATTATTCTTTTATTGGAACAATAACAGAACTCATTATATACTTTTGTCCACTATTATTCTTCTGAATTACTAAAACCTCATAGGAACCAGCCTCTTTTGTAGAACTTGAAGCTGAGTATTTAAAGGATAAAGTATTACCCTTTTCATTAAATATAGGTACTTCTACAACTTTTAAATCGTTTGACATTTTATAAGCAGAGTTTATCTCAAATTTTGTTTCTTGAGAATTTTTCCTACTAAAATTAGCATCTATTTCAAATTTAAAATTACCTTCTGCTGTGCTATAACGATCCAAGTACCAACGATAATCATTGTCTATATTATTAGCAAGATTGATTAATTCAAAGTGGTAATCGCCGGTTCTTAATTTTAGCAGTCTACCATTATGATTACTTAATTCAATACTATTAAAGAAAGGAGCATACTCACACATTTCAAAAGTAAATATACCATTGTCATGAATTGATGTATCAATTACTTTTGTTTTATTACTAACTAATACATTATCATGATATAAACTAACGTTTGTAATAGGTTCTTTATTATAGATATCGTAAAAATACAGAGTTAACCTTTTAGTTGTCTCATTTTTATTAAAGAATAAATAATTTTTTTCCTTATTATTCAACCCTTCTAATTTAGTAATAATAGAAAATGTGAAATGCTTAGAGTATTCTTTTTTTTGTACGTTACATGTATAGATTAACCAAATGAATGTAATGATTAGTACCAATAAACAAAGTTTTTTTCTCAAAAATTTCCCCATTTCTTCTTTTCTTAATTTAAGTACCAGAAAAGAATAGATTATATACGAGGGTACCTAAAAAACCATTTATATGTACCGTCACTATCATTTGCACTACTATATAATGTCTTTTTCGATCTAAGTAAAGGTTTGTACGTGTATTTGTATTTTTCTACTAATATTAATTTAAGTGTATTTTTCTTAAAAAGTTTCATTTAAAATCTACCTCCTCCTTTTACTTTTATTTCGGTATGTTTTAACATTAATGAATGAAATTTTTTGTATAAATTCTTACAAATGCTATTCAAATGAACATAAACAGAATGATTAATTACATTAGATTAAGGAGAGTTTAGGGG
Source organism: Gottfriedia acidiceleris (assembly GCF_036421055.1). GTDB lineage: Bacteria > Bacillota > Bacilli > Bacillales > Bacillaceae_G > Gottfriedia > Gottfriedia acidiceleris_C. Next base: position 59,773 of record NZ_JAZGQS010000007.1, read on the forward strand.
ATAGTCATTTATAGCGAAAAAGGTGCCTACCCATCAAATACCGATGTAATAGACACCCACACTAATTTATTATTGTTTAATCAACCTACTCAAATGCTCAGCAGCCGATTTAATATCTTCTTTCCCTAATATCGCAGAAACAATTGCAACGCCATCAATATTTGTTTCCATTAATTCTGAAACATTTTTTTCATTAATGCCGCCGATTCCTACGATTGGAATGTTTAATGCCTCACGTATTCTTCGTAACTCATCTCGTGATAAATATTTTGCATCTAGTTTTGTACTCGTTGGATATACCGAGCCAATTCCAACATAATCCGCACCGTGTTCCTGTGCAATCATTGCTTCTTCTAATGTTGATGCAGAAACGCCAATGATCATGTCTTCCCCAACAATCTTTCTAGCTACACTTAAAGGTAAGTCTTCTTGTCCGATGTGTAAGCCATCCGCCTTAATTGCTAATGCGATATCTAAACGGTCATTAATAATCAATGGTACATTATATTTTGAAGTTACTTGTTTTACTTTCATAGCAATTTCGTAAAAATCTAGACTACTACAAATCTTTTCTCTTATTTGTACGATTGTTGTTCCACCTTTAATTGCTTCCTCAACAGATTGAACTAAATCCCTTGATCCTAGTATATCTCGATCCGTTACTAAATAAAGCTTATAATCTATTTTACTTTTTGTTATAACCATTCGATTTTTCCTCCTGTTAGAAGTGTATCAACAGAGGCTTTAGATACCTCATCAAATAAGTTTACTTTAAATGTACCGATTCCTTGTCCTTCAGTTAGGCGAGCCTTAGCAAGCTCACCACATAGACCCATTGTAGTAATACCGGAAACAGCAGCAAGGAAATAATCAGTCGTTGCTCCAGCATAAGTTCCAATTAATGATGTGCTCATACATCCAGTTCCAGTTACATCAGCTAGCATTTTATCTCCATTTGAAATGATACAAACTCGATCTTGTTCTGCAATAATATCTACCACACCTGTGATTGCAACTACTGATCCTAATTTTGCTGAAAGAGATTTCGCAATTTCAACACCGTCTTTTCCATCGGCTACAGAATCAACACCTTTAATGTGAACATTTAAACCAGCAATGATTTTAATTTCTGACATATTTCCACGAACTACCGCAAAACGTACTTCCTTCAATAATTTAGCAGTCGTTTCTGTACGTAGAGTGGTTGCTCCTACACCAACAGGATCTAATATTACTGGTACGCCTAATTGATTAGCTTTTTTACCAGCTTTAATCATTGATTGAATTGTTCTTTCATTTAATGTTCCAATATTAATAACAAGAGCTGAAGCAAAAGATACCATTTCTTCTACTTCTGCTAAGTCATCTGCCATAACAGGTGATCCACCTAGAGCTAACACCATGTTTGCACAGTCATTTACAGTTACATAATTTGTAATGTGATGAATTAAAGGCTTTTTCTCTTTTACACTTTCAAGAATTTGACTCATTTCATTCATAGTTAACATTTTTTTCTCCCCCGATTTGCTTTCGAACAAGCTTATTAATAACAAATTGAACAAAAATATAAATGAAACAAATTAAAATCATACTTGGAACAGTTGCTCCAAGGAAGAAATCTAATTGTACAAACTTACGATAAATAAAAACTCCTAAAATCCATATAATAAACGCGATCCCCTCAATCTTCAACGTTTTCCTTATACTGGTCCTTTTTAGAATAAAATAGTCCGTTAATAAAATTGCATATAACGGTGCAAAAAAAGAACCAATAGTATATAAAAATCCTTCATACTTTTCTATAGGGAAAATAACGGCCAATAATGTTCCACTGGCTGTAACGATAAGGGCTATATGTTTTCCATTTAGCTTTGGAAAAATGGTTGTAAGTGAAATTCCGGCAGAGTAAGCATCCATAAAAGTTGTTGTAACAGTTGCTAACACGACGATACCAACTGCAAATAATCCTAGATTTGCACTCATTAAAACAGCAACCGGGTCTACTTGATTAAATGCTAATGCTGCGCCTAGTCCAATAATATACATCCAAGAGCTACCAAACATATAACCTATAAAACTACCAATTGCTCCATCCTTTGTTGTCTTCGCGAAACGAGTATAATCACTAATTAATGGAATCCAAGATAGTGGCATAATCACTGATAACTCAACAGCTTGACCAAAAGATAATCCAGAAGTGCTTGGTTGAGTTAGGATATTATCACTTTTAAAAATGACAAAACAAAGCACTATTGTTAAAGCAAATAATAAACAAACAGCTAAACTATTTAGTTTTTTTGAAGCATTTTGTCCAAAGTACAACCAGATTGCTATTAGCACTCCAATTACTAAACACCAAACCCATAGGTGGTCAAATCGATAATCTTTTATTGTAACTAAATTAATTGAGCGAGCTCCTGTTAAAATCATAATTGCTGTCCAGCCTAGTAGCTGTAGAACATTTAAAATTGAAAACAAATAGCTACCATAGCTACCAAATGAAATTTTGGTAGATTCCATAGCTGACAATCTTTGCTGAGAACCAATGACTCCACCTAAAATAAGCAATAGTGTTCCAAGTAAATGCCCTACTAAAATGGCTGTCAAACCTTTCGTAAAACCTAGTGGTGCTACTAGGGCACCAGTCATAATTTCTGCTACTGAAACTGCCGCACCAAACCAAAGTGTTGTAAAGTTCCACTTTGTCATTTTTCCATTTTGATTAGACATGTTGCGCTCCTGCCTTTTCATATAATGAGTAAAAGTGATGAACAGGACCCACCCCTTTTCCAATTGAAAAGGAATGTTTAATTGCTAATGTTATGTAGTTTTTCGCCTCTCTAATAGCTTCAATTAATTCAAGTTCATTTGCTAAATTAGATGTAATAGCTGAAGATAGCGTACAACCTGTACCGTGGGTATTAATCGTATTAATTCTCACGCTATTAAAGCTTGTAAACTCCTCACCATTAAAACAAATATCGGTAGCTTCACCTTCTAGATGCCCTCCCTTTACAAGGACATTCTTAGCACCTAATGAGTGGATTTGAATTGCAGCTTCTTTCATCTCTTCAATAGTTGTAATTTTTCTTCCAGTAATCACTTCAGCTTCAGGAAGATTTGGTGTAATTACAGTTGCTAATGGAATCAATTCTTGAATTAAAGCTTCCTTTGCATCCAGACTTAATAAGTCAAATCCGCTTTTTGAAACCATAACTGGATCCACTACGATTTGCTTTAGTTTATATTGCTTTAGTTTCTCTGCAATGACTTTAATCGTCTCAGTTTGAGATACCATTCCAATTTTTACAGCATCGACATCAATATCAGTAAAAATTGCATCTAACTGACTAGCAATCATCTCTGGTGTCATATCTTGTACTGCAAATACTCCTTGCGTATTTTGAGCAGTTACTGCTGTGATAACACTCATTCCAAAAACTCGATGAGCTGAAAACGTCTTTAAATCCGCTTGAATACCTGCGCCACCACTTGAATCAGAACCTGCTATCGTTAATACTTTCTTCAATTCTCTTCCCCCTATTTCATGAATAGAACACTTTGATCTTACAGATAGAAGATGAAACTTGATTTTAAATACAAAAAAGCACAAATCCCATAAGGACTTGTGCTCGAACAAATCAATGTTAAGAATACAAAATATGTATTCTACCGTTCACTTTCCTACGCTGGCATTATCCAGATCAGGTTAAAGGGTCAAAGACTTACGTGTCTTAATCTCAGCCGAACATTTACGGCACCCCTAGTACTATTCAATTATTAAAGTTAATTACTTTATCATCTTAATTAATCCTTCTACTTTATTCAAGTATTTAGACAGATTACTTTAAAGAATAATTTGTATCACAATTTGAACTACAAGTTTTTGCGATCGAGCAAGAACCACATTTACCTTTTTTCGTTTTATTTACATATCGTAAAAGTGTCCACCCTGCGTATCCAAAAATAAGAGCTCCTATTATAATATTGACAATCATAAGTAGATACCCCTTTCTTTAGTAGCCTAATAGACTTCCAACTTGATAGATAATTAGCGCTAGTATATACGCAATAACTAGTGCATATCCAACTGAGAAATACGTCCATTTAGCTGAACCTGTTTCTTTACGAATTGTCGCAACAGTTGCAAGACATGGTACATACAATAAGACAAATACCATAAAGCTAAATGCAGAAAGTGCAGAAAACTGTGTCGACAGTATTCCTTGTAAAGAGTTTGCATTTGGCACGTGATAGATAATATTCATGGCAGATACGACAACCTCTTTAGCCAAAAATCCTGTTAGTAAAGAAGCACCTGCTTGCCATGTCCCGAAACCTAACGGTGCAAGTATTGGTGTAAGTATTCCCCCAATCATTGCTAAAAAACTATCATCCATCGAAACACCTAAACCACTTGGTCCCATATAAGATAATAACCATATAACTACTGAACCACCAAAAATAAACGTACCTGCTTTTCGAATAAATCCTTTACCTTTATCCCATGTGCTTCTAAACAAAGCTTTACCTTGTGGCATTCGGTACGGTGGGAGTTCTACGACAAATAATGAAAACTCACCTTTTAATATAGTAGATGAAAAGACTTTAGCTAATATTAATGCAACTACTATTCCAAGTATATACAGTGAAAAAACAACGATTGCTTGATTTTTCGCAAAAAAAGCGCCTACAAATAGTGCATATACAGGTAAACGTGCCGAACAAGACATTAATGGTGTTAACAAAATCGTGAGTAGTCTCTCTCTAGGCTGTTCAATCGTTCTAGCAGCCATGACTCCAGGTACATTACAACCAAATCCAATAATCATTGGAATAAATGCCTTTCCGGTTAAACCAACCATTTCCATCGAACGATCCATTACTAAAGCCGCTCGAGACATATAACCAAAATCTTCAAGGAATGATATTAATAAAAACAAAATAAAAATTTGTGGAACAAAGACTAAAACTCCACCAACACCGGCAACAATACCATCAAGAACAACTGCTTTTATAAAACTAGATGCATGTATTGCATTTAAGCCGTTTGTTAGCCAGTCTGTTACAGGTCCTGATAAAAACCCATCTAATGCGTCTGATAAGGGTAACCCCAACCAATCAAAAGTAAGCTTAAACATTAGAAACATTGTCACTAGGAAAATAGGAATACCCAAAATTGGGTGTGTCACAAATCGATCAATGCGATCAGTTAATGTAACTGTTTCATTAGATTCTTTCTCGACGGAACTACCAATTAAATTTGAAATGACTTCTTTTCTTACAGAATAAATCCATTTTGAAGGTGAGACGCCTTGTTCACTGTTTAACTGTTCTTCTGTTGTTTTAATTACTTGATCAATTTTACTAAAATCGTAGGATGAAGCTATAAATTCTATTACCTCTTTATTACCCTCTAAGATTTGTATTGCTGTCCATCTTTTAGGAATAGATAATGTTAAGGGTAATAGAGTCATAATATTTTTAATACCGTTTTCAATAATTAATCCATAATCAATTTCAAACTCAACTTCAGATTGAGGAATTGTCTCTAATAATTCATTTACCTCGTTTGTTCCCTTACCCGATCTAGCATCAATTGGAATAACTGGTACTTGTAATATCTTTGAGATACTAGAAGGATCAACTGAAATTCCTCTCCTTTTAGCAACATCAACCATGTTTAGACCAATAATCATTGATTTATTAAACTCTAGAAGTTGAAGAGTGAGCATTAAATTTCTCTCTAATTGAGCAGCGTCAACAATATTAATCATTCCATCAAATGTTTCATTTACAAAAAAATGTGAAACAACGGCCTCATCTTTTGAAAGAGGGCTTAGAGAATAGATACCTGGTAAATCAATTAGATTTCCAAGTTTATTTTTTATAGTCCCTACCTTTTTTTCAACGGTAACCCCACTCCAATTTCCTACGTACTGGTATGTACCTGTTAAATTATTAAATAGAGAAGTTTTCCCTGTATTTGGATTTCCAATTAGTGCTATATTCAACATATTTTTTCTACCTTTATCCCCGATGCATCTAGAAATCGAATACCAAGCGATTGTCCGCAATTTTCAATCATACAAGGTCCCTTAAATGGCATTGTACATTGTAGACAGACCATAGACCCTTCACTAATCCCTAGATCTAAAAGACGTCTCTTTACTGCCTCAGCTAGTGATGATAAATCTGTTATTTTTGCTTTTTCGCCTTTTTTTAATTCTGAAAGTAACATAAGTGACTCCCCCGGATCAAAACTTATTATCTATAAACAATCAATAATGATAATCTTTATCAATATCTTTATCTTAAGTTAATAAATGATAATTGTCTACCTGCTTTTATGAAAAGGTTCAGTTCAGAAAAAATTCCCAAAACGAAGTGAAAAAAGCCATGAAAAAACCCACAAAGATAAATTCTTTGTAGGCTTTTATAAAAAACGATGATTTATTTATTTTTTATTATTTTAAATCTTTAACTTCTTTTAATACACTTTCTAATTGGTCACCAGCTTGGTTAAGTGTATCTGCATTCAATGGAGATACTTTTACTCCTGCTTCAATAATATGAAGTGGCGTTTCAACTTTTTCATAAAGTGCTTTGTCTTTATCTTTTACTGAGTCTTCGAATTTTTCCCATGATTTTTCAAGGGCCTCTCCGCTATCTTTTGCCTTTGCTTCATCATTATTGGAAATTTGTGTTTTTAATTCTGAAATTGTTTTAATCATATCATCAGAACCAGTTTTAATTGCATTGTCTGTATTCGTTCCACATGCAGATAAAGTTAAAGATAGTCCTAAAGCCATTGCTGCAACTAGTTTTTTATTAGATAACATTTTTCGTTCCCCCTGAATTATTACTACTTTTTTTAGTGTTTTTATTTGAGAATCTATTATATATTACAGCAATACAAGCTATTAATAACAAGATCACTTGAGGTATAAAGCTCTCCCAAGTTGAATAGATCGCAAAGAAATCAATTGTTGGAATTGGAGCTTGTGTAGCTGGAAGTAATCCTGAAAGTTGTAAACCATGAATGCCCATACCAGCAAATTTAAAGCATAAATAGAACATTAAAATACTTGAAACAAGGAAAAACGGTCTCATTGGAATTTTAAGGCCAACCTTTAAGATTAAGAAGCTTAGTATTGCTAAAATTGCGAATCCTAATCCAATTCCTATTAATAATGACGATAATTTTATCGATGACGCCATTCCAATAAAGAATAATACAGTTTCAGTTCCTTCACGAAAAACCGCTAAAAAAGCTAGGATTGATAAAGATAATAGACTACCTGTATTTAATGCTTTATCACTCTTAGTTTTTATATAATGTTGCCATTGCTTTGTATTGGATTTGCTATGTAACCAATAACTCATATATAAAAGCATGACGGCAGCAAATACTCCAGTCCAGCCTGCGATTAAGAAGTTGTTGCTCCCAAAAGCACCTGCTGAGAATAAAATATTTACAATAACACCTAGAATGATACTGACAGCTAATCCCGTGCCAACACCAAACCAGATCCACTTACTTTTCTTTTCTTGTCCAGACTTTTTAATAAATCCTAGTAACGCAACAACTACTAGTAATGCTTCTAAACCTTCTCTAAGTAAAATTGTTATAGCATCTAACATTGTATAACTAGTTTTAGACGCTAATGGTAAAAGATAATCACGCATATCTGTAATCGTTTTTGTAGCTGCTCTCACATCTGGCGTTTTAGCAGTAAGCATTGCATAGGACGTAACCATATCACGTTCAGCATCAGTGTAAACTGTTTGAGATTGTGTTAAAACAACACCTTCAATATTGATCCAAGACTTTCTAAATTGATTAATCTCCGAAGTTGCTCCTGAAACATTGTTATCTTTTAAGTCTGATAATGCTTTGTTTAATATTTCGATTAAATCTTCTACACTACCTGTACTTTTTGAATCTAATTTCGAACTAGCGAACTGATGTGAAATAAACTTTTCATTAACCTCTTCTAATTCTTTAAGTGCAGTAACGAGTGCATTTTGATTCACTATTTTTTGTGCTAGGTTATACTGAACCATTCCCATAGCTTCCTCGATTTTGCCATACGCATCAATCGATTTATTTTTTATTCCATCCTCTTTATCAAGCCACTCGTCGTTGAATTTTTTATATTCCTGCTCAGCAGATTTAAAATCTCCTTTTTGTGCAGATTGGATTGCACTTTCTACAAAAGAATTTGCATGTGTTAAATCCTCTTCAGGGCTTGCAGCAAAGGTTTTAAACGGTAAAACTAATAATAGTAAAGCTGTTAAAGATATTTTAATAAGAGCCTGCTTCATCGTTGATTTTCCCCTTAAATATAAATGATAATCATTATCACCTCTTGATAATAAGGGTATTTTGCGTGATAGTCAATTATATTTTTATTAATTATTTCTAATTTGTAGATCAATATGCGATTAAAACTGAGAAAATTTTTTAAGTTTTCGCATTAAAAGACATTCCTTCATTTACAAAGTCATACTGTTTAATTAAAGAATCACGGTCTAAATAAATTCGTTCTGGATGTGGATGACTTAGAAAATTATGATGTGAGATTGCCCAGCCATACGCTCCCGCATAGCTAAATAACAAGATGTCTCCTACCCGTAATTTAGAAATGATGACTTCTCTAGCTAATACATCATTTGGTGTACAAAGTTCTCCGGCTACTGTAATTTTTTCATCGATAACTTCAGGTCTTTCAAAAGGATATGGCCACTTTTCTACTGGGATGACGGTAAATGGATGGCTTTGCTTCCAAGCTGCAGGAAGTCTTAAGTGATGACTTCCACCTCGTAGAATACAAAAATACTCACCGTGATTTTTTTTTATATCTAGAACTTCCGCTGCGTAATAGCCACACGAAGAAGTAATATATCGACCGCACTCAAATAAAGTATTCCAACTTTTGTCATGATGTTTTTCGAGTAATTTTTCCAATTGTTCCGTAAAATCTTCCCAATCAAATTGCTTATCTAACTGTAAATAATTAATACCAATTCCTCCACCAACATTTACATATTTAATGTCTAAATTCCACTTACTACTCCACTCTTCTGTCAATTCATAGCAATGATTTACAAAAGAAACATGTGTTTTTGAATCTGTATTATTCGACATGGCATGGAAATGGAAACCTTGTAATTCTATGTTAGGTAATCCTTCTATTAAGGAAATCGCCTTATCTATTTCTATCTCATCAATACCAAATTGTGTTGGCACTCCAGCCATTTTTAATTTAGCTGACGGTACAGAATGACGTAAATTAACTCGTAATAATATTGAAACGGAGACATTTTTTTTCTTTGCTATATAATTAACGAGTTTTATTTCATGTAAGCTTTCAACATGAAGCAAGGTTACTCCATACTCTATTGCCATTTCAATTTCTGAACGTGTTTTTCCAGGGCCACCAAATAGAATTGGTATATTAAGATTAATATTTCTTACCTTTTCAATTTCTCCTAACGAGGCTACTTCAAAACCATTCACAATTGGTGCCAATGCTTTAAGAATCATTTCATCTGAATTTGCTTTTATTGCATAAAATAATCGACAGCTTGAAGGAAGAGTTGTCATTAATGAATTGACATGATTTCGTAATTTTGTTAGGTCATATAGATAAGCACAAAATGGATGATCTTGCTCCTGACTTTGTGTTTGCACAATATTCGCGATCATTTTCATACACTCCTAATCATAATAAAGTTATACTTTTAAGATTTCTCTTCTTTTCAACACAATCATTAAAGTGGTTAAGATGCAGCCAAGTCCCATTACACTTCCCGCCCAGAGAATTCCCAAACTTGATGCTATTGCTCCAATTAATAGTGCACCTAGTGGAATAAATCCTCGATCCATTAAAGCTATACTCATAATTCTTCCCCTGAGATGATCTGGAACTTGCTTTTGTAGTGTAATTCGACTCAGTGTTCTATATGTTTGACTCGTTAAACCAACTAGGAACATTGCCAAACCTGCAACTAGATAATTATTTGTGCAAATAAATAAAAGCAGTGATAGGCCGAATCCAATAATTGAATAAATTAACCATTTACCCGTCTCATGAATCTCTTTTACAAAGGATAACCAGCTTGTCCCAATTATTGCGCCAATGGAAGAAATCGACAATAAAACACCAAATCCTTCAGGACCGAGGTGCAATAACTCTTTAGCAAACAGTGGCGTCATTGTCGTATATGGAAAACCAAATACCATTGGAACAATTGCTAATATAAGCAATGACTGGACTGATGGCTTCTTCCTTACGAAATCGACAGCTTCTTTTATAGTTATTTTTGCATCTTTATCTTTATCTTTATCTTTAATCGATTGGTAATCAGCCCGAATAATAGCTAAAGAGATTAAGACGGCAAATATACCCCAAGCATTTAGATAAAATAAATTTGCTATATTTGTAATACCTAACAAGATACCAGCAATTGCAGGTCCAATAATTCGCGATAGATTTATAATCATTGTATTAACTACTAGTGCGCTCGCCATTGAACTTTCCGGTACAAGGTTTGGTATTAGCGCATTTCGAATTGGTGGATCCATGGCTGCAAGCATTGACCGCAGCGTCACAATTAGTGAAAATAGCCAAAATGCTGGGCCCATTGCAACAAGAAATCCTATCAAAAATGTTAACAGTATCATTCCTACTTGAAGCCATATTAACAATTTTCGACGATCAAACCTGTCAGCCATCATTCCCGCTGGAACACTTAATAAAAATGTTGGAACTAATCTACAAGCGTTCATAATGCCTAAATGAATTGGTGAATTTGTAAATTGTAAGACAGCCCAATTTAATGCAACTAAATCCATCCAATCTCCAACTCTTGAAATTAAGCTTCCCATCATAAAAGTATTGAAGGATTTTGTTTGAAAAGCAAAACGCGAATTCTTTTTATTCTGTACTTCGATTTGTGTCATTTTAAATTCGTTCCCTTTTACTTAAATTCATGAAGAGGATTTGGTACTTTAGCGTAAGAATATCCTTTGTTTGTAGGATCTAGTCGCATTTTGGTAAGTGCCTTGTGCTCAACCTTCATTTGATAGAGAGCTTCGCGGTCACATGCTACATTTTCTGTCAAGGTCGGGTTTGCTTTTAATTTGTCAAAAACTCGATTACAGATTTGATGAATTTCTTGCCAAAGGTCTCTCTCATTTAGACCGAACTCCTTACAAACTTGTAAAATTAACTCGCCTAAATGGTTTTGAAATACAGTATAAAACAATTTATTGTGCACTTCTTTCAAATCATTTGTCGCTGTTATCGAACCTGGGTAAAGCTCAACATTTAGATTGTTTTTCTTAAGCCTATCTTTATAAATTCGTAGACCACCCCAATCACGGAAAAGCATCCGGACAGGTTGACCATTCTTAAATACCATCACACTATTTTGCAAATGTCCCTCTAAACCGATTCCATATTTTACTAATAAAGTCAAAAATCCAGGTAACGCAATATTTGCATATTCCGAAACAAATTGATAAGCAGCCTGTCTAATTGAGGATTCATCTTTTGTTTTAGCAAACAGTTCAATTAATTCCGAGACAATCGTCTTTTCAGAAATTGGTGATTCTGAAAATAGTGTACTTCCGACAATTGCAACTTCATCATTGAAAGTAAATGACTCAATATTTTCGCGTAATACTGCAGATAAATTACTATTTTTTTGCTTATCATGTTCTTTTTTGAAATTGTAACCAGCAACCTCATAAACTGGTACAAACTGCTTTCTTAACACCGGTTCTTTTTCCATAATGGACTTTATTAATCTAGTAAAAATTGTAGAATTATTTGTAGTATTTGCAGAAATTGTACGAACAGTTGAGGTCATTTGACTATTAATCGCAACTTTAATTGCATAGTTTATGGACTCCTTACTCCCTAGTGGTACAACAGTTCGGAAAGAAGATGTTGATCCGCAAGGAACGTGAAAAGATCGGATTGGAACAATAGTCTGATCATTCAATTCTTGCTTATAAACTACAGGAATAGCGTTTTCTAGTTGCCATGGATGAACTGGAACGATTACATAGTCTTCTATACGATGGCCTTGTACCTGAAATTGTTGCTCAACTACTTTTCTTAACTCAGGATAAACCTTAAATAGTAGTTTATTTGCATCCTCTTCAAATTCATCTTTCACACACCATTCCACACACTCTTTTAAAATGCCGACAAATTGAATTGTAGCCACTCCATTAAACTCCGGTGCATATTGAAAAACGTCCTTAGCTTTCATATCGATTTTCGTCTTTGTACCTGGATGAAGATTATGCCCTTCAACCGAAAGCTGTTCAAAAAATAAGCTACTGTCAAATGCTGAATCTAATTTTTTCTGTAACAGTACCCAGTCTAAAACATTCGTAATCTTAAATTCTGAAGCTCTCTTTTGAAGCTCTTTTTTCTTTTGATCCCAATATGCATAGGATAATGCAAGATTGGCACTTCCATTAATCAGTTCCTTAGCAAACTGCTCCCAAGCAAACTTTTCACCTTCGTATTGGAACTCTTTTTTGTGACGAACAATTTCTAACAGTTCAACCGAGTGATTTATTGGTCTTACTTCCTTCTCCGTAACAAATAATATTTCACCGTCGATCTCAATTCGATTAAACGCATAAGTACGACTTACAGGAATAACCAAACATCCATGCACATTAAGAGAATATAGTTTATATGTTTTGCCTGATTGTAGGTTATAAGATTGAACCTGTTGAATAACCATTCTCCAAAAGCTTGTGATAGCTGGTACATTTAATGCATAGATGGAATCAATAACATATAAATCATGTGAGTTTGTAGAAAAATTAAGTAAGTTCTCTCTTAACATTGAACCAACGAGTCGGTTTAAAATACCACGTCTTCCTTTTTCCAGGTTTACCATATAATTTGGAATTAAATTTGGTGTATTGCCTACTAAAAAAGTAAGATTGTCTGATTCATCTGTCAAAAGTTCTCCGTTACGTAGCTTTTCAAATGATTCATATAAAAAATCTTTTTCTACTATTACTTGGGTTAAACTTTTACTCATTCTCCGAATACTCCTTTCCAGTACTCATTGGATTTGGAACTTTCATAAATGAATAAGAAGTACTATCTCCTTGTAATCGCATCGTTGCCAAAGCTTTTAGGTTAATCAATGGTTGAAAAAATGCTTTTTCATCCGTAGCTGCTTGTACTTTAATCGTGGGGTCCTTTTTTAATTCCTTGAATATCTCTCTACTAATGTTAACAATTTCTTCCCACAACTCTTCTTCATCGAACTCTAATGTACGAACTATACAAGTGATTAACTCAGCAAAATGATTCTGCATAACAGAATACGATATGATATTATGTAACTGGCTTTCCTCATCAGTAACTATTGCTGAACCAGGATAAAATTCTGCTTCAAATCCTTGTTTCCACATTCTTGATGGAAGTATTCGAATTCCACCAAAATCTCTCACTAAAATGCGTACTAGCTCACCTTCTCTAAAGACCGTAACACTATTTTGCATATGACCTTCCAGACTAATTCCATAACGTACCATCATTGTTAAAAAGCCAGGTAACGACGTTCTTGCATATTTTCGAATAAATAGTTTTGCAGCCTCGTTCATATCATCTAAATGATTTGCAATAGCTAATTTTTCAATTAACTCGATCACAATTGGCTTTTTACTTATTGGAGATTTTGAAATTAATGATGCTGCAGCCATTGGAATTTCATCCTCGTGTAGAACATAGTTTTCGGGATTTTCTCTTAAAATAGATGCTAAATTTGCTTGAAGTTTCCATTGCTCTTCCTCAGAAATATTTATACTTTCGGGCTTAAAATGAATTCCCGCTCGTTCTTCTAGCACAATAAATCTCCCATCTAATCCATATTCCTTTTTTTGGATAGCTTTAAATATTTTTGAAAGTATCGGACCATTTACGACAGAATTAGGTGATACAGTACGAATAGCACTTGTCGTTTGCACGTTAATTGCCGTTTTTATATGATGTTTTTTCTCCCCTAATTTTTGAGTAGGAGCTAAAGATCGAAATGAAACTAATGATTGAGTTGGAATAACAAAATCACTGATTGGAATTATTTTTCCTTGCATAATCTCTTTTGCATAAAATGTATTTAATGTATTTTCAAATTGCCATGGATGAACTGGTATCAGTTCAAAATCACTAAGCTGTAAGCCTCTATTATGTAATACCTCTTCACTCACAGACTGTAAATTTTCATACTCTTTAAATAACCAATTTGTAACAGTAGTTTCATCGATGGATGTCGTTCGACAAAAGTCTTTTAATACTGCAATAATGACTACTTCTGGTTTGCCACCCCATTCAGGTGAGTATTGAATTACCTCTTCGACACTTAGGCCAAACTTTGTTTTTGCTCCAGGATGTAAAGGATGCCCTTCAACTACACATTGCTCAAAAAATGCAAGTGGACTAAATTCCTTGTCCTGCTTCTTTTGATGTAGAGCCCATTCTATTGAAGAATCTATCGAAAATTGTTTTGCCTTTTCCGCTAATTCTTGATAATTGATTGTAGCCCCCGTTAGAGCCAACGTTAGATTAGCTACACCATTTTGAATTTCGTGTTTAAATCGTTCATACTGCTCTGTAGTTGCTTCCCCCAACATACCTTCATTCTTTAATAACTCAAGCAGTTCAACAGGATGCATTAGATCGTTATTTAATGAATTATCAATAACACATACATCACCAGTTAGATCGAATCTTCCAAGTGAGTGTAATTTGCTAACAGAAACTTGCAGAAGTCTTCCACTAGGTAGATTTACGTTAATTTTTGACACTTCACTATTTATCCAAGAAATTCTTTCATCTGGTATTAACTTTTCTCTTATAAACGCTTGGAAAAGACGTTGAAAAATTCCTCTTCTTCCTGCTTTCACATTAGAAAGATAGCCTACCAATAATTCAGGTTTTTCGCTTTGAAGATAGGTCAAAGTTTTTAACTCTTCTTGATCTAACTGATCATAATTTGTTAGATCTTCTTTGTTCTGAATATTAATCATATCTACACATCCTCTAATAATTTCATTTAACTTCAAATAAATGATAATGAAAATTATTATCACTACGAAACACATTATCATATTAAATGATAATGATTATCAGTGTCAATGATTATTATTCCAATATTTTCTAGTTTATAAAAACAAAAAAAGCAAAAAGTATATAACTTTTTGCTTTTTTAGTGTAAAAAATGTTCAAAAATTAATTAAAAATTCGAGTGAAATCTTTGTTTTTTAAGCGTTATTAGTTAGATGAAGTAACTAATACCTTCTCTTCTAGATTTAATATCTTATAAAGTTCACCTAGTTTTTGTACTTCATAGGTTGGAACTACATCTGAACCATTTGAAATCATTTTTGGATTGACCCAGCAAGTATCAATTCCTGCCCCTGCCCCACCAATTATATCCGCGCTAAATGAGTCGCCAATAATAAGTGTCTTATCTAATTCAATATTTGGAATTCGATCAAATACATATTGAAAGTATTCTTTCATCGGTTTTTGATAACCAGTATCTTCAGAAACAAAAATGTCTTTAAAGAAAGGAAAAATACCAGCCGCATTCAAACGTTTATATTGTGTTTTTGAAACTCCGTTCGTGACAATAAATAGATCGAACTCATTCTGAAGACTTGTAAGTAATTCATACGCACCTTCAACTAATTGATTTCCCTCTCCTAAATAACTTTGGTAAGACTGTTCCAGCAGAAAACCGTCAACTTCAATACCAAACTCTTTAAATAAAGTTGAAAAACGTGTGTTAACCACATCATCTCGACTTATTTTACCTTCTTCAAATGACTTCCAAAGTCCATGGTTTATTTCTTTGTACCTTGACTTTATTTCATCTGTTAATGGTAATTTTTGATCCTTAAATAGAGATTGTAATGCTACTTTTTCTGCTGCACCAAAATCTAATAATGTATCATCTACATCTAATAATAATGTTTTGTATGTTTTCATAACATTTCCCCATCTCTATTTATTTAATTCATATTTTACTAGATTCATTTTTAACTAGCTTAATCCGTTTAAAACTAATTCCATTTAATTTAAAAATTAATATACCACTTATAATTAGCAAAACACCAATTAATTGCTTAGAAGAAAATGGAACTTTCTCAAGTCCAAGCCATCCTCTAGAATCAAATAATAATGCAAACATTAATTGAGAAGTAAGAACAAGTGATATAGCATAAGTTGGCCCTAAAATTCTAGTACTTTTCGTTAAACAGAAAACAACACCTACACCGACAATTCCGCTGATCCAATACCAATTTTTCATATTATTCAAAACAAATAATTGCTTACCTTCAAATAGTAGACCCATTACAAAAGAGGCTAAAAAGCCCATTCCTAATACAAATGTTGTCGTTACCCATATTCCTGTCCGCTCATTTACTTTACTATTGAATATATTTTGTAAACCAATAAGTGCTCCTGAAATTAAAGATAATATTAAACCATAAAGCAAAATTCACACCTCCAAAAATAAAATACTTTATTCATAAATATTATTACTAGCAAGAACACTCAAACCAGCTCGATCCTTAATAAGAATCCCCCCATTTTTCCGCTCCACTAGGTCATTCTTACAGAACTGTTGAATTACTCGATTAACATGTCGATAACTTGTTCCGATCAGATTCGCTGCATCTTTAAGATTAATCGTTCTTAAATTATCCATAAGTAAAGAATTCGTTTCATCATATGAAACTGATAATAGATAACTCGCTAGCCGAACTTCTACTGGATACATTAAATTAAAACTCATCGCATTCGACTTAATATGAAACTTTTCCGTGATGATGTCTAGTAAGAACTGAAGAAATGGTGCATAGTCTTTACTAAATTTTTTTAGCCATCGATAATCAACAGCAATCATTTCAACCTCAGAAACAGCCTCAACCGTATTTATATAATTTGAACCTCTTACATATTCAATGTCGCCAATTAATTCAAGGGGCTTTTTAAATGAAAGAATTAATGTTTTACCCTCTGCTGTAGTTGTATAAACTTTAACTTTACCTTTTACTAAAACAAACAAAGTTTGTGGTAAGTCTCCTTGGGAACAAATAAGCTCACCTTGCATGAATCGATGAAGAGTCATATGAGCTTTTAAATCCTCATTAAAGACATCTTCAATATGAAGTTCAGCTAAAAATTGATTAATTTGTTCAATATCACTAGTAACTTTCAAGTTAACTTCACCTCCAGCAATTACTTTTAAGATCCTAGCACGACTA
Organism: Gottfriedia acidiceleris; assembly: GCF_036421055.1. GTDB lineage: Bacteria > Bacillota > Bacilli > Bacillales > Bacillaceae_G > Gottfriedia > Gottfriedia acidiceleris_C. The sequence goes on from NZ_JAZGQS010000007.1 coordinate 77,093, forward strand.
CACCAATTATCATCATACCAATTCCCAAAAATTGCGACGGACTAATATTTAGCTTTTTTACTCCGAACCAGCCTCTACTATCATTGATAAAAGTGTAACTTAACTGTGCAATTAAAAGGGTTGATATTGAAAATGTAACTCCATTGAGGTGTATCGCTGTTACGTTACCAAAAATAATAAATGCTCCAAGTGCTCCACTTGTTAAATAGATTGGATTTACTTTCTTAACATCAGCTAATTTTTTATCTTTTATTAATAGTAGAACGAATAAAGCTACTATAAAACCTGTAAACTGCGTAATTGTAGCTGCTTGCCAAGTACCAATATCACTGCTAATTTGTGAATTTGCTACTCCTTGTAGTGTAATAAGTGCTCCACCAACAATTGCTAGTATAATTCCTTTCATCTTTTTCTCCCCTGACATATTGATTTCTTCATTATTAAACGATATTGGGTGGTTGTTTGGGAAGGACATATGTCCTAGAAAGAAAAATGAGTGTATTTTGCAATTGTGGAAAACTGTTTAAATCATCTATATTTCTGTGGATAGTTTGTAGTTCTATTTAAGTGGGTGTGAGATATTTTTCGGATACATGCTATTATGTGGAAAACTTCTTATAAAAATGTGGAGAACTACTAAATTAGTGGATAGTTTGTCATTGATTTTTTTAGGAACAGTCCATATTTGTGGATACTTTTGAATCATTCGTCAATTATGTTACTGCAGATAAAATTCGATAATCGCAATTAAATTCTTGAAATCGAAAATTAATCCTTTCAACTAAACACCTAAAAAAACAGAAAGATATTCCCCATATTCAGCTATCTTATATCGCTAAGCATATTAAGAGCGAGAAAATACCCCATAAAACATAAGTACCATAAAAAAATCAGGCCACAGATATGGCCTGATTCATTTTTATTAAATTACTTCCTCGCTTACTAAACTTGATTCCATTAAAAGTTTAATTTCATTGATTTTATTTTGATTAAATAAATCAACAATTTTACTTCCGACTATGACTCCATCACAATCTTTACTTAATTCCTTTACTTGTTCTGGATTAGATACACCGAATCCAGCTATTACAGGTTTATTACTAATTTCTTTAACGCTTTTTAAAAAAGATGAGAGGCTGGCGTCTAGCTCATTTCGAACACCGGTAATCCCTTTTACTGTTACTGTATATAAGAAACCTCTTCCTCTTTCAGCAATTTTAATGATTCGATCTTTTGGTGTAGCCATTGTGACTAATCGAATTAGTTCTACCCCAAATTCTTCAAGTTGATGAATGATAATCTCTTCTTCTTCGATTGGTAGATCGGGAATAATACAGCCGTCCACTCCCGCTTGCTGAAGGTCAGATACGAATCTGTCAATTCCATAAGCTAATATGGGATTCATATATGTCATGACAATTAAAGGTACAGAAATTAATTTACGAACTTCTTTTATTTTTTCAAGTACAGCTTTTAAAGTTGTACCAGCTTGTAATGCTCGAATTCCCGCCTGTTGAATGACTGGTCCGTCTGCTACTGGGTCTGAGAATGGAATACCTATTTCGATTGCTGATGCGCCAAATTTTTCTAGTAAAGCAAGTCTTCCTCCTAATACTTCAAGGCCACCATCTCCTGCCATTACATATGGAATAAATAGCTTTTCACCTTTTTTAAGTCGTTCTGAAAATTGGAATTCAATTCGATTTAACATGATTATTTGCCCTCCTTTAATCGCTCACGAACAGTATGAACATCTTTATCGCCTCTACCTGATAAACAAATGACTAAGTTTTCATCTTGCTTCATCGTTGCTGCTAGCTTTATTGCGTATGCAACTGCATGTGCACTTTCTAATGCTGGGATAATTCCTTCTAATCTTGCTAGTAATTGGAATGCATCAAGTGCTTCTTCATCTGTGATTGATTCATATTTTACTCGTTCAATATCCTTCAAATAGCAATGCTCAGGACCTACCCCCGGATAGTCTAGCCCCGCAGAAATTGAATGTGCTTCTTGTATTTGACCATCTTCATCCTGAAGTAAATACATTAGTGCACCATGTAATACACCTGGAACACCGTTTGTTAAAGATGCTGCTTGCTTATCAGTTTGGATTCCATGCCCTGCCGCTTCTACTCCAAATAACTTTACACTTTCATCCGTTATAAATGGATGGAACATACCAATGGCATTACTTCCTCCGCCAATACAAGCTACTACTGCATCAGGAAGTTTACCTTCCTTTTCTAAAAATTGTTGTCTTGTTTCTTTTCCAATTACACTTTGGAAATCTCGTACCATCATTGGAAAAGGGTGTGGTCCCATTACGGATCCTAATAAATAATGAGTGTCATCTACATTTGCCACCCAGTAGCGAAGTGCTTCATTTACTGCATCCTTTAGTGTCGCACTTCCTGATTCAACACTAATCACTTTTGCGCCTAGTAATTCCATTCGGAAAACATTCAGTTCTTGTCTTCGTACATCCTCAGCTCCCATGAAAATAACACATTCTAAATTTAATAGAGCACAAACTGTTGCAGTTGCTACACCGTGTTGTCCCGCTCCTGTTTCAGCAACAATTTTTCGTTTACCCATTCGAATGGCAAGTAATGCCTGACCTATCGCATTGTTAATTTTGTGTGCACCAGTATGATTTAAGTCCTCACGTTTTAAATAAATACTGGCTCCGTTAGCATGCTTAGTTAAATTTTCTGCAAAGTAAAGAGGTGTTTGGCGACCTACATAATCCTTTGATAATCGATCAATTTCCTCCATAAATGTTGGATCATCTTTAATAGTTGAATAAGCTTCTTCTAATTCACTTATGGCTTGAACAAGCGTTTCAGGTATATATTTCCCTCCATAAATACCGAAATGACCTTTTATATCTGGCAGTGTGTACGTAGACATTTAAATTCCTCCTAATTTAACTTTTTTTATAAAACTTTTTATTTTTTCTTCATCTTTTTTCCCGTTCGTTTCGACTCCACTACTTACATCAACCATTATTGGTTTTACGACGTCACATGCTGGTATTACATTCTCAATCGTCAGTCCACCGGCTAGAATCAAATTATCTATTTTCTTTGATTTAACAAGGTCCCAGTTAAACGTTGTTCCATTTCCACCACGATATTTTCCACTCGGGCTATCAACTAAAATATAATCACAATCATATTCTGCGATTTTTTCAACGTCCTTTTCCGATTGAACTCGTAATGCTTTGATTACTGGAAAAGATAATGAACGACAAAATTCTGGGGTTTCATCTCCATGTAGCTGAAGATGTGTCAAGCCAATTTCCTCGTAGATTGATTCTAATGTCTCCCTTGTTTCATTTACAAAAACGCCAACCTTTAACACCGATTCTGGCAATGATTCAATGATTTTTTTTGCTTCAGAAATTTCAATTTGACGTTTACTTTCTGCAAAAACAAAACCAATTGCATCAGCTCCAGCGTTTACTACACTTTTCGCTGTTTTTAAATCGGTAATGCCACAAATTTTCACTTTCACTGCTTAGCCTCCTTTAATATAGGAACCATCAACTCACTCATGTTTGATGATAATTCATTGCTCCTCATTAGTGCCTCTCCGACTAAAATTCCATTTGCGCCAGCATCCCTTACACGTTTTGCATCAAACTGATTGAAAATTCCACTTTCACTAATAATGAATCCTCCATCTGCTTGAATAAGTGGTGCTAATCTTTCTGTTACACCCAGATTCACTTCAAATGTTTTTAAGTTTCGGTTATTAATGCCGTATAGTCCTGGCCTAATTTTTAGTGCTTTTTCTAAATCTTCCTCGTCATGTACTTCCATTAAAACTTCAAGATTATGCTGCTTAGCATATTGATATAAATGATTTAGTTCTATAAAAGGTAATGCTGCAGCAATTAGTAGTATAATGTTTGCTCCATGCTCTTTTGCGATATCTATTTGAACTGGATCGATAATAAAATCCTTGCACAATATAGGAATATTTACGGAATCACGCACGATTTTCAGATCTTTAAAGGAACCCTTAAAGAAAGTTGTATCAGTTAAAACAGAAATTGCGGCTGCTCCATTTTCTTCATATTTCTTTGCTTGTTCTGCCGGATTAAGATTTGTATTAATATCACCTTTTGATGGGGATGCCCGTTTAAACTCTGCAATGATTGAAAGATGGTCTGCAGCTTTTAACTTTTCAATTAATGATAGATTCTTTGTTTCATTCTTTATTTTTCGACTAATAGCTCTTAAACTTTTAATTTCGATTTGTTTTTGAGAAATAATTCGATCTAAAATGGTTTCCATTTAAATAACCTCTCTTTTTAGTTTGCTGGTTTTTTCAACTAGTTTTTGTAATTTATCATAAGCTGCACCAGAATCGATGCTTTCTTCAGCCTTCCTAATACCATCTGTAATTTGATTGACAATTCCTGAAGTATAAATTGCTAAACCAGCATTTAATAAAACCGTATCCCTAAAAGCTCCTTTTTCTCCTTTTAATACTCGAAGAAGGATATCCGCATTCCTCTTTGCATCTCCACCTTTGATTTCTGTATTAGGGTAATAAGTTAATCCGACTTCTTCCGGATGAAGTGTCATCTTTTTCAGCTCATTATTTTCTAATAGGACGATATGATTCTCACCAGCTAACGATGCTTCATCTAGATGCCCTGCACCGTTTAATACAATCGCTCGTTTACGTCCTAATTTATTTAGCACTTCTGCAAAAACTTCTAAATAATCTCTTCTGTAAATTCCTAATAGTTGGGTCTCTAATTCAACTGGATTTGTTAAAGGTCCAATTAAGTTAAAAATGGTCGGAATTTGTAGCTCACGTCTAACCTTCATAACTTTTTTCAATCGTGGATGAACATATGGAGCAAATAAAAAGGTAATTCCTATTTCATCTAAAAGCTCCTCGGAAGCTTGTGTTGGAATCGATAGCTCCACACCTAATTGTTCTAATACATCAGCACTACCTGTTTTGCTAGACATGCTACGATTTCCATGTTTTGCAATTGGAATTCCACTCCCCGCAATAACAAACGCTGATGTTGTACTAACATTAAAACTCGATGAATTATCTCCACCAGTCCCACAATTATCAATGACATTATGAAACTTCCTAGTAAATCCGACCGTGTGATTTCGAATCGCGTTTACTAGTCCTGCTATTTCGTTTACTGTTTCACCTTTTGTTTTTAAAGCAATTAGAAATGCCGCAATTTCACTATCTGATATTTGATCATCCTGTAGAATCCTACCGACAGCTACTTGCATTTCTTCTACTTTAAACGACTCACGGTTAGCTAAGCGTTGAAGGTACTCTTTCATTTTTTAATTCCTCCTTTATTTCATTTAAAAAGTTTAATAAAAGTTGTTTTCCGTATTCTGTTCCAATCGATTCCGGATGAAATTGCATTCCGTAGATTGGATATTTTCGGTGTTTAATGGCCATGATTTCTTGATCGTCCATAGCGAATGCTAACGTTTCAAATAATGGCGGTATCGTTTCCTTTTCAATTACTAGTGAATGGTATCGCATAACTTCTAACGGTTGAGACATGTAGGCAAATAAATTACTTCCATCATGCCTAATTTTTGATGTTTTACCATGCTTGATTTGTCCAGCTTTAATAATTTTTGCGCCGAATGCATAACCAATTGCTTGGTGCCCTAAGCAAATCCCTAGTATTGGGATAGTCTTATAAAAAGTTTGAATGAGTTCATTTGTTTCCTGTTTCTCTTCGGGTTTACCAGGTCCTGGAGATAGAATAATTGCTTTTGGATTCATTACTTTTATTTCATCAATCGAAATTTTGTCATATCTAGCGATTATCAATTCTTCGCCAAGCTCTCCTAAAAATTGATAAAGATTATAAGTAAAAGAATCATAGTGATCTATTATTAAAATCATGATTTTCCTCCAAAAAAGCTTTTAGTTTATTAATGGTTTCTTCATATTCTTGTTCGGGTTTGCTGTCATAAACAATACCTGCTCCTGCTTGAATATAGGCCATTTGATTTTTTAATATCATCGTTCGAATAGCTAATGCAAAATCAAGGTTTCCATTAGCGGATACATAACCTACTGCACCAGAATATACCCCTCGCTTGGAACTCTCTAATTCATTAATGATTTCCATTGCTCTAATTTTAGGTGCTCCAGATACGGTACCAGCGGGTAAGCAAGCAATAAGAGCATCAAGTGAAGTATGTGGTTTTTTTAATTGGCCGCTAACTTCGGAAACGATATGCATTACATATTTGTATCTTTCAACTTTCATATATTTATCTAATTTGATTGTTCCAAACTCGCAAACTTTTCCTAGATCATTTCTTCCTAAATCAACAAGCATTTTATGCTCAGCGAGTTCTTTCTCATCCTGTAATAAATTCCTTTCGATTATTAAGTCTAGTTCATCCGTTTTCCCTCTTCTTTTCGTACCGGCAATTGGATTTGTTATAACCTGATTTTCTTTCACTTTAATTAAACTTTCAGGGGAAGTACCCGCAACAACGCTATCACCAAAGTCGATATAATACATATAAGGTGACGGATTTTGAATTCGTAATTTTCGATAATAATCAAATGGATTCCCCTCAAATTTTGCTCCCATTCGATGTGATAGAACGACTTGAAAAATATCTCCTTTTTGAATAAATGACTTCGCCTTTTCGACCTTAGACATATAGTCTGCTTTACTAACTTCAGACTCAAAAGTAGAAAATACAACTGGTTTAACTCCCTCCTCTTGATTTGAGTTAGATAAAATTACTTGCTTATACTTCTGAATTTCGCTTTTCAATTCTTCTAATGTTGTTTCATCGGAAAGCTTTGTTCCAACCAAATGAATTTTCTGTTCCAAATGATCAAATATAATAATGACTTCAAAAAACATTAAATGGAGATCCGGCATTCCGATAACGTCCTCCAGCTCATCACCGATCTCTTCAAATTGACGAATCATATCATATCCTACATACCCGATTCCCCCACCAATGAAAGGTATATCCAATCCCTCTGAATAATCCTGCTTTGGTAGTAACTCTTTCAGTTTTAAAAGAGGATTTCCAACAAACTCTTCTTTTTTGCCATTTTTATAGATGATTTGACTACTTTGATTTGTTCCAATCAATTCAAAAGCTGGTTTGGAACCAACAAATGAATAACGGCCAGAATCTTTATGCTTATATGAGCTTTCAAATAGAAACTTTTTACTAGCGTTCAATTTTTTAAATAATGAAATTGGTGTAAACAAATCCCCCATTATCGTCTCAATGATTATTTCTGCTTTGTTTTGTACTGACAATTTGTTCGACCTCCAAAGGTTTAATAATGAATAAAAAAAAGTCCCCTATACGCACAAAGATTGTGCATATAGAGGACGATTAGTTGCTACCGCGGTACCACCTCAGATTGGATCAGATTTATCTGGATCCCACTTTTCGGATACGGGAATTAGTTGCAATTCCGATACCCTATCCTTTTAACGGTGGAAATCCGTGCATCCCTACTTTATTGTTCAAGATGCCTCTCGTAAGCCCATTCGATAAAGGTTCCTGTATTAGACTCCCACCATTGTCTAACTCTCTGTGACATTCACCAATATTTACTCTTCTTACTCAGCGATTTATTATTATTTAATTTTAAAGAAATACAAAAAGGGCCCCTCGTCTTAAAAAAAGGACGAGAGACCCGTGGTGCCACCTTCATTAGCTGATTAACAGCTCGCTTTGTCGATATCCAATCAACTTTCCATTGAATACCCGTCTTTTGTAACGAGAAGACTACTCGCCAAAGCCTACTACTTATTTAAGGTTCGGTTTGAATGCTCAGAAGTCCATTCGCGATTACTTTCACACTGATTCACACCAACCATCAGCTCTCTTTAGTTTCCGTAATCGTTACTACTCTTCGTCAACGCAAAGTAATTATAGATGTTTATATAAATTAATTGTCCTTATATTATTATGCAAAAAACAAAAAGTCAACAAGTTTATTTCTACAAGATTCGATTTTTTTACTTTTTAGATTACTAATATTTTACGTTTTTTATTCTGAAAAACTGAATCATATATATGTTTTTTATATAAATCTACATTGCATACACAACCTAATTTTGGAAAGAATAAAGCCAATTAGACCTTCCATCAAAGAGGTATCAATATGAGAACCAAAACAACAACGATGAGTTCATATAAAGATGATGACGTTTTAACAAACAATCTTAAAAATAATATTGAAATGATACAAAAATACTTATGCCATACAGAAGATTTAATCGTTAAGATTATTCATAAAAATGCTCAGATTTTTGCAATATTGTTTCTTGAATCAATGATAAAAATTGAGGCACTTCAATCATTTATTATTGAACCTATTTTAAGAGAAACAAAGGATGAAACAGGCAATAACGTCAAATCGTTTGAGATTAAAAACTCAACAAATCTTTCAGAATTAGGCGATAGTTTATTAGACGGGTTTTGTCTAATTTTAGAAGGAAATTGTTCAATTGGAAAATTAGCAGCAGCAGCAGATGATAAGGAACGTGCTATTCAAGAACCGGCTAATGAACAAAATATTAATGGTCCTCACGATGGTTTTGTAGAAAGTATTAATACAAATTTACAATTATTGAGAAAAAGAATTCGTACACCTGAGTTAAAGATTAAGTATTTTACGATTGGTTCGATTACAAATACTAAGGTTGCTATGGTTTATATCGATTCAATTGTAAATCGAAAACTTGTTGAGGTCATAGAAGAAAGAATTTCAGGTCTTAAACTAGATAGTCTTCGATCAACAGGACAACTCGAAGAATTGATTGAGGATAGTACGTTTTCACCATTTCCACAAGTATTAAATACAGAAAGACCAGACCGGGCTGCATCTTATCTTTTAGACGGAAAAATAAATTTACTTGTAGATGGCAATCCAACTGTTTCTATTGTTCCAATTACCTTTTTCGCTTTTTATCAAGCCCCCGATGATTATAATCATAGATGGTTGATTGGTTCATTTTTTCGAATTATTAGGGTATTTAGTTTTATAATTGCAATTAGCTTACCTGCCATATACATTGCAATTGTATCTTTCCACTCTGAAATACTACCAATCGGTCTTCTTTATTCGATTAGGGTTTCTTTAGAGTTTGTACCATTTCTACCTCTCGTAGAAGCTTTTGCAATGCAAATCATATTAGAGCTGTTAAAAGAAGCTGCTATTAGACTACCTTCTCCTATTGCTCAAACAATTGGTATAGTTGGTGGGCTAGTTATTGGTACAGCAGTAGTTGAAGCTCATTTAGTATCAAACACTATGATTGTTGTAATTGGTTTTACAGCAATTGCTTCTTTTGTAGCACCAGTTAGCGAGATGGGTACTAGTATGAGGCTATTAGGCTTTCCGACGATGATCATGGCTTCAGTACTCGGTTTCTTTGGGATCACTCTGACTTTAATGTTAATTTTTATGCATATGTGTAAATTAAAATCATTTGGCATGCCATACTTTTCACCGATGGCACCTTTTAAAAAGGAAGATATAAAAGATACTTTCTTTAGACTCCCTTCATGGAAACAAAATACTCGACCAACTGATACAGTTCCCCAAAAGATTGTACAGCAAAGAATATCTAGGGTGTGGAAGAAAAAATGATAACGAATAGTAATTCGATTTCAAAATTACAGCTCTACTTTTTTATTGTCCAAAGTCAAATCGGTATTGGACTTCTTTCATTACCAAATGCCGTTCAAAGTACGGCCAAAGGTGACGGGTGGATTTCTACCATAATTGCAGGAGTAGCAGTCCAAATTACATTATTCATATACTGGCTTTTACTAAGAAGATTTCCAAATGCTACATATACAGATATTACAAAAAAAATTTTAGGTAAATATGTAGGAAAGTTCTGTAACTTAGTTATCTATATCTATTTTATTATGATCGGAAGTCTGGCTTGTGCTCTTTTTATCAGAAGCATCACTCTTTGGTTATTACCATTAACTCCTATGTGGGTACTATCGCTAATTATTATTTTATCAAGCATTTATCTAACAATTAGTGACCTAAGGATCATATCAAGATTTTTTGTATTAGCATCCGTTTTAATCATCCTTCTTTTTTTACTATCGTTTTTTACCTTTTATTTACCAAAAGATTTTCACTATATTCGACCTATTGGGCAAGCAGGAGTAAAAAATATTATTTTAGGAAGTCATAAATCATTACTCTCAATATTGGGATTTGAAAGTCTTTTACTAATTTTTCCTTTTGTGCTTGATACTGAAAAAGGAATATTAAAAACTGTGAGCCTTGCTAATTTGTCTGTGACATTATTCTATACATATTTTACTTTTATTTGCCTATTAAGCTTTAGTCCAACACAACTTTTGCAAATTAGGGAACCTGTTTTATATTTATTTAAAGCCCTTTCGTTTGAAATGATTGACCGCTTAGATTTGATCTTTTTATCGGTCTGGATTGTACCAATGACAACCTCGGTAATTCTTTATTTATTTTTATCAGCTAAAAGTATCAGTAATGAAAGATCATTTAAAAAAAATGTATGTATTAGTGGCATCTTAATTTTTTTCATAACACTCATACCATTGGATGAGGATCAACTCGCTATCTTTGATAAATATGTAACTTATTTCAGTTATGTGGTTGTATTTGGACTTCCTTTCATTCTGATTTGTCTATCGTTCATCATTTCGAAAACTGAAAGGAGTGAACAATTATAAGAAAATCACTTTTAATAACCTTATGTTTGTTTATCTTATTTTTAACAAGCTGTTGGGATCAAAATCTATTAGTAAATAAAAAAATGGTTAATGGGATTAGCTTCGATTTAGATCAAAACGATAATGTAATAGCTACAGTTAGAGCTTTAAATATTGAAAATAAAGGTGCAGGACAGTTTGAAGTTAAGGACGAACTTGTTAAAGTAAACCGTCCTAGTGTATCTGGAATGGAAGTTGACATTAACAATAAACTACCTGGCTTAATTGATGTAAGTAAGGCACATATTATTTTAATCGGAAGAGAACTTGCTAGAAAAGGGATTTATCCCTATTTAGAGCTTTTTTATCGACCTAGACAAGCCTATGTTTCTACTAGAGTTGTAATAGCAGAAAATAAGGCTTCAGACATTATTAATCTCAATCCTGGAACTAGCCCAATAGCATTTGTGATTCTAAAAGGGCTAGAGGCTGCTGAAAATACTACAAAGATTCCTAAAGAAACTGCTTTTACAGCATGGACACAAATTACAGATACAGGTCGAGATATCGTTTTACCTTTTGTCACAAAAGACGAAGATGATAAAATTACAATCGGTGGAATAGACCTATTTAATGGGGATAAATTTTCAGGAATTAGCTTACCTAATGAAAAAGGAAGCCTTTTATTGTTACTAATGGATCGATTAAATAAATATGCTGAAATGGTTGTACAGTTAGGAGACCATCGTTCAATTTCATATAGAGTAAAAAAAATAAAAAGAGATTTAGATTTAAAAGTAGATAAAAAAACTAATAAAATAACTTGTAGTCTTCATTTAACGATTGATTTAACAATTACTAGTTATACAGGTAAGGTAGGAGAAAAGCTTAACAAAGACAAAATAAATAAAGATGTTTCAAAAATTCTTACTAAACAGTCTAATGAAATCACTAAATCACTATTGGAAGCTAATTGTGACGCTTTAGGGATTGGCGGAATCTTATCTAGCACTTATCCGAATTTATGGAAAAAAATAAATTGGGACAAAGAATATAAGAATGTTAAGTTCAAAACTTCCGTTAAAGCAAAAATTGATCGAACTGGACCAGTTTTTTAAGAATCATATTTATAATATTTCATTCTCTTGAGCAACATAATGTAAGGGTTTGAATCAATCTGTATTTTAGGAGGAACCATACTTGAGACTAGGTAAAAAAAATGATACATTCTTTGAAATGCTCTTAAATATTGCAAACAATTTGAATGAATGTTCGATTTATTTTGATGACTTTAAAATAAAAAATGCTACCGATTTAAAAACATTCTCTGAAAAAATGAAGGCTTATGAAACAAAAGGTGATACATATATTCATCAAATTATTGTTGAATTAAATAAAACATTTATTACACCAATTGAACGTGAAGATATACTAGAACTTGCTAATAAAATGGACGATGTACTCGACGGAATGGAGCAATGTTCAGCAACATTTGAAATGTACTCCATCGTTCAAATAGATGAATTTATGGTGAAGTTTGTTAAAAATATACGCAGTGCTTCCAATGAAATATTAAAAGCAATTCAGTTACTTTCAAGGAAGAAATTATTAGAAATGCGCGTACACGCAATCCAAGTAAAAGATTATGAGTCACAGTGTGACTCGTTATTACGTACTTCCATTAAAGAGCTATTTAAAAATGAAAAAGATCCAATTAAAATTATTCAGTTCAAAGAGATTTATGAGATGCTAGAAGCAGTTTCTGATAGTGCACAAGATGTAGCAAATACACTTGAACAGATTATTATGGGTAATGCGTAATTTAATAGAAACTAAAAAATACAGCCTAATTATTAGACTGTATTTTTTTATCTCTCATCTAAAAGTTTTTTGGTAAGTCTTCTAACGAGTGATCGTGGAATGAATCGAACGGATTGAGCTAAAATTTTATTCTTTATACCTATAACAACCACAGTTTTCTTCATACTAACTGCCTCATAAGTCAACTTTGCAACTTTTTTGGGGTTCATAATTTTACCTTTAAATAGTTTTGAATGATTCCCACCAGATGAATTTATAATTCCCGTTCTAGTAGGTCCTGGACAAACAACTGTTACGGTAACTCCTGAATGTCTTAATTCCTCAGAAAGAGCTTCACTAAATGATAATACATAAGCCTTTGAAGCTGCATAGACAGACATTTTTGGCCCTGGTTGAAAAGCTGAAGTAGACGCAATATTAATAATATGTCCCGATTTTTTTTGAAGCATTTTGGGTAAGAAGTATTTTACTAGCTCTGTTAAAGTAACAATATTTAAGTGAATCATCTTTAATTCTTTATTTAAATCAGTCTGATCAAAATCTCCATATAGGGCAACCCCAGCATTATTAACTAGAATATCAATCTCCATTTGGGATGTTGTAACTTGATCAAAAATTAACTTAGCAGAATTTACTTTAGAAAGGTCTTCTGTAATAACCAGTACTTTTATATTGAACTGCTTCTTCAAAGAATTAGCCATTTCTTCTAATTTCATTTTATTCCTAGCAACTAAAACTAAGTTGAAATGATCCTTTGCAAATAATTTAGTTAACTCATAGCCGATTCCTTCCGTTGGCCCGGTAATTAAGACTGTTTTACCCTTTTGTTTTTTGACCGTCATTTTGATTATCCTTTATCTTTTTATCGTTTGAACACTTATCGTTTAACTATATGTTCATATTAATAAAAAAAGGATTTCTACTTTATTTCTCGTAATATTTCTTAACTAACTCAATAAATATTTCCATCGATTTTGTTTGTAGTTCGATTTTATCTGTGATAATTGAAAAATTCCGTTGAATAGGTGTCCCCTCTACCTTTAGGTAATCAATGGTATTTAACTGCTTTTCTTTTTTTATTGCTAGCTCAGATAGATAGGTAATTCCCATGCCAGCTTCTACAGCTTCTTTAATTAATTGTGTACTACCGAATTCAATTATATTTTTAGGACGTATCTTTAACAATTCAAATAATCGTTCAGTCGCTTCCCTTGTTCCAGAACCTTCTTCCCTAACAATCCAAGTTTCATTTTCAATTTGATTCAATGTCACGGCTTCAATAGCGAATATTTCGCTCTTTGTTCCAGCTATAATATACATTTCATCATTTGCAAAAGGCTGGATATTTAAATTTGTGTGAGTCGCTTCTCCTTCAACTATGCCAATATCAATTTGATAACTTAATGCTGCCTGAACAATTTCTCGAGTATTCCCTATTTGTACTGATGGAATGACATTGGGGAAAAGTCTCTTCATTTCCGCTAAAATTTGCGGTAATACATATTCACCAAAAGTATAACTTGCACCTATTTTAAGATGACCACTAGCCTCATTCATCAGGTCATTTACAAGTGTCGACATACGTTTGTATAAACTAGTTATTTCCTTTGCATGCAAATAGACGATTTCTCCAGCCTTCGTTAGCTGAACATATTTATTTGTTCTAATTAAAAGTTTTGCACCGATCTGCTTCTCAAGTAATTGAATTTGCTGACTAACGGATGGTTGAGTCATATGTAACTCTTCAGCCGCTCTTGAAAAGTTTCTTTTTTCAGCGACCGCCATAAAAACTAAAAGAATTTGATCCATATCCTATCTCCTAGTATCAGATTTACTTATTATCAATATTATCATCATTTATTTTTCTTATGATAGGAAAGATAAATAGAAAAGGCTGATTCAAAATGAATCAGTCTTCTTTGATGACTTAACTTTTCGAATTAAGTTAATTGCAAAGTATGCTAAAACCATAAAGACAAGATAGATAATTGCATAAAACCAGTATTCTTTATTGGTAAGTTTATTACTTAGGAGACTTAAAATGAAGAATGTTGTAAATGAACCTAATAAAAGCCCAATTAATGTTTTTAACCTCATTACAATGCACTCCCATTTAAAGTAATTTTAGGTATTTTAAAGAAACCCTTTTACAGTCTATATAGTTCATTATTGGTAAGAATATTCCATTCTAACCTTTTAAAGTGCAAATAAGCTTTCTATACACTACTTCTTATAAAAACGCTGATTAATTGGTCAACAATCCGATACCCTTTTACTATATTGAACTCCGATATTAATTAATTCACTTATAAACTCCTTAATATTTCCTACTAGGACACCACCATGTCCGGTACACATTACACGACTATTAAACTGATTTATTTTTTTTAGCCCACTTAGAAACTGATCTATGTGTTTTGTTGATACTCCACCATCTCTTAAATATTTTACCCATTCATTTCTAAGGTACTCTCCTTTAGAGACTAGTCCATCTTTTGATAAAGGATCACCGAAGAAACATAAAAAATCACCCGTAAAAACTGTTTTTGATGGGCGATGATAAAAAACGACTGAACCTGAAGTATGATATCCAACTAATTCATACTCAAACTCCTTTATTACTTCAAAAGCTTCCAGGTCATTACTAAATTGAGCTAATTCAAGTGAATCAATTAATTCATTATCATTTGAATGGATAAATTTCTTAGCGTTTTTAAACATACTAGAACCTTCAATATGATCTTCATGTCCATGTGTAGCTAAAAAGAGAAGGACGTCTTCTGGTGTTTTACCTAATTCGCCCAGAGCTTTCCTAAGATACTTAGAGTGGTTTCCTTTTCCTGAATCAATGATCGTAACTCCATTTTCTTGAATGATAAAATAGCAATTATTATACGACTTCCATTCGGTATCCCATACCGCTAAAACGTATATGTTATCTATCACACGTTCAAATAAAATTTCCACGTCTTCACCTCTCGAATAATGTATTCGATGTTTAATTAAAAAATCGGTCTGAAATACCCACATTATAGTGTTCGATATTTACGACTAATAACCTTTTATCAATTTGTTTTCTAGTCATAATGAATAAATATTATGAAAGATTTAACATAATTAATGGGTCTTATCCTCTCAAAATTACATAAGAAATAATTTTAATTTTTCAGAAAAAAATAGATTAGAAATTTAATATGCTATAATCTTTCTAATTTTATAAATATAGTCCTGGAAGGAGAGTTTAATGTGGAAAAAGAAGTAAATTTAAAGAAGAATATTGGCTTTTTCGTATCAACGTCTTTAGTAATCGGTACAGTAATCGGTTCTGGAATCTTTATGAAACCTGGGATAGTGCTGTCTTCAACTGCTAACTCTACTATGGCTCTTTTAGCGTGGATTATCGGTGGTGTTATTACACTAGCAAGTGGATTAACAATTGCTGAAGTAAGTGTAAAAATCCCGAGAACTGGTGGATTATATGCTTACATTGAAGAGGTTTATGGTGAGAAGTGGGGATTTTTATGCGGTTGGGTACAAACCCTCGTCTATGGACCAGCTGTTATGGGTGCTCTTAGTCTTTATTTTGGCTCTTTACTGGCAGATTTTTTTGGTTTTCAAGGAAGTAGCAAAGTTATTGGTATTATCACGATTATATTACTTGGTAGCCTAAATATACTAGGTACTCAACTTGGTGGATTAATTCAAACAATCTCTACTGCAGGTAAACTAGTTCCTATTATTTTAATTGCTGTTTTTGGTATCCTTCAAGGGGACGTATCAGTTTTTAATGCAGAGAGTGGTAGTTCTACTCAAGCACTTAGTATGGGCGCAGCAGTATTAGCGACTCTATGGGCATATGATGGTTGGATGAATGTAGGCTTTATGGCAGGAGAAATGAAGAATCCTTCAAAGACTCTTCCTAGGGCAATTATTTCTGGTATTGTTATTGTTATTTTGGCTTATCTTTCTGTTAATATCGCAATGTTGCATGTTTTATCTGCAAGTAAAATTGTTGAATTAGGTCCTAATGCAGCTACTGCGGCAGCTTCTTCATTATTTGGTAGTATCGGTGGAAAAATTCTTGCCATCGGAATTCTAGTTTCTATTTTTGGCTGTCTAAATGGAAAAATTCTTACATTCCCAAGGGTTACATTTGCGATGGCAGAACGAAACTTCCTACCTGGTTCAAAAGTATTATCTAGTATTCATCCTAAATTTAATACACCAGTAGGCTCAACAGTTTTTCAAATCGTTTTAGCATTAGCAATGATGATATTCTGGAACCCAGATCGACTTTCTGATATGGCTATATTCGCAGTTTTCTTATATTATGGACTAGCATTTTATGCAATCTTCATATTACGTAAAAAAGATAAAGGTGGAAATAAATTATATAAAGTGCCTTTGTACCCTATTACTCCGATTGTGGCAATATTAGGCACACTTTACATCATCGTTAGTACGATTATAAATGCACCAATAGATGCACTTGTATCAATTGGTATTTCAATTGTTGGTTTACCTGTCTATTGGAGACTAAAATCGACTATTAGAAGTGACGAAAAATATAAAGCAAGTTGATATATGAGTAACATTTAAGGTTAATAAAAAGCAGGTAAAGGACTTTAATCTTTACCTGCTTTTTATGTTTTCTATTATTTATGTGCAAAAAATACTAACTGAACTAGGAATAATACTGCAAATAAATAAACAAATGGATGAACGTCTTTAAATTTACGTTTTACGATTTTCATTATTGGATAAGAAATAAAGCCTAAAGCAATACCGTTTGCGATGCTTGATGTTAATGGCATACTAACGATGACTAAAAACGCTGGGAATGCTTCTTCAAAATCATCCCATTTAATCTCCGAAATACTTTTAATCATAAAACAGCCAACAATAATTAAACTAGGGGCCGTAATTGAGGCAACTTCTGAAACTGAACCAATCATTGGGCTAAAGAATGCTGCAATTACAAATAGGACTACAACAGTTAATGATGTTAAACCCGTTTTCCCACCAGCACCAACACCAGCAGAGGATTCCACTGTTGCTGCAGTCGGGCTTGTTCCTAACATTGCACCAACAATTGTTCCAACTGAATCAGCAGCGAATGCACTTCCTCCCTTTTCTAACTTACCATTTTTAATAAGGCCAGCTTGTTTAACGATCGCTAGTAGAGCTCCTGTTGTATCGAATAACATGACAAGTAAAAATGAGAAAATTACACTATAAAGTCCGTATTCAATAATGTCTTTCACTGAATCAATTGGGTTATATACTAAAATTCCTTTTGGTAAATGAGGCATCGCAACAAAACCATTTGCAAAATTTAACTGACCTGTAAAATATGCGATTAGACCTGTTGTAATCATCCCAAGAAATAACGCACCATTTAAGTTAAGTGCCATAAATACAATTGTTATTAGTAAACCGATCAATGTAAGTGCAACTTTTGGTGAACTAAAATCACCAATTTGAACTAGATTAGTAGGATGATCTGCGACAATACCTGATAAACGCAAACCAATAAAGGTAATAAATAAACCAATTCCTGCTGCAATTGCATGCTTTAGGTTAGCAGGAATTGCTTGAATTAATTTTGTTCGGAAAGATGTTAAAGAAAGTAATAAAAATAAAAGTCCAGTAATAAAAACGGCAGAAAAACCTACTGAATATGGGAGATTATGTCCCCCAATTACGGAATAAGTAAAATAGGCATTCAACCCCATTGCAGGTGCAATAACAATTGGATAATTAGCTATTAATGACATCGTTAAAGTACCAATAATTGTGGCTAGAATAGTTGCTAAAAATGCCTGATTAAATGGCACACCGGCATCCTTTAGAATCATGGGATTGACAATAATGATGTATGCCAAAGTTAAAAATGTAGTTAAACCAGCTAATACTTCAATTTTAAATGAAGTATTTCGTTCTTTAAGTTGAAACATGTGATGACTCCTTTATTATATTAAAATAAAAAAACTGCCCGCTTCCTATGAGAAAAAGCAGGCAGTTTTACATTGAGTAGAAAACAAAAATCCAGAGCTCTTCCTCATAGTCTAGCAATTTACGGGCGCTAGGTAGAAACTCTTGAACCTTATTTTCAAGTTTATATGAGAAAATATTAATATATTTTTAATATCATACGATTGAGCTAACAATCTGTCAATAAAAATCATTTTTGTTATATAATTTAGAAAATAATATAAAGAATGTGGATAAAATAGTAGTAAACAACTATTATGTAAAAGTACTTTTTAGTTATATTCGGATGGTATTCTCATTAAAAAGCGAAATATGTTATTCTGAAAGTATAATTTAGAACTTAAGGGGTTGTTTAACATTCGTTTAAATAAATTTATTAGTGAGTCTGGAAAGGCTTCAAGACGTGCAGCGGACAAGTTAATTAGTGAAGGTAGAGTTAAATTAAACGGTAAAGTAGCAAAAGTCGGCGATCAAGTCGAACCTGGTGACGAGGTAATTGTAAATGGTGAACGCATTAGACTAGCTCGAAATCATGTATATATTGCCTTAAACAAACCAGTTGGTATAACAAGTACAACTGAAAAAGGTGTTAAAGGGAATATCGTTGATTTAGTAAACCATCCACTACGAATCTTTAATATTGGAAGATTGGATAAAGACTCGGAAGGTTTGATTCTCCTTACAAATGATGGAGATATTGTAAATGAAATTTTACGAGCTGAAAATAAGCATGAAAAAGAATATATTGTATCAGTAGATAAACCAATTACTCCTGACTTTTTAACAAAAATGTCTGAAGGTGTAAAAATTTTAGGTACGAAAACATTACCATGTAAAGTAAAACAGCTTTCTAAGTACGATTTTCAAATCATTTTAACACAAGGTTTAAACCGTCAAATTCGACGCATGTGTGAAGCGCTTGGATATGAAGTCTATCGATTACAAAGAACTCGAATTATGAATATTACTCTAGGTAATCTACCTATAGGTCAATGGAGAGACTTATCTAAGAAAGAAAAAACTCAGTTATTTAGAGAATTAAATTACGAACCAAATGAATGGTGATTTTCAAAAGACTAATTCGACTGAATTAGTCTTTTTTTACACTAGATTAGTGGGTTTTGATCTTATAATTTATGCTTACTCATGGACCGATTTGAGTAAGGTAATTTCTTTTTTTTACGTTTTACTTCCCATGCCCCCTTGTGAGTTATTTATTTTTACCTTTTTCCTTTTTTACTTGCTAATGAACCCCTTATGAGTTACTGAATTTCATAGCCCTTCTTCAATAAATAAAAGCTCCACAAAAAAAAGAAACCACTATTAAGTAATATTTAATAGTAGTTTCTTTGGGATTTAAGATTATAAGCCTAATTGACTCTTAATTGTTTCTAATGTTTGATTATTATAGATTGTTTTTGGTGTTGGTGCATTTTGTACAGATGGATTTTGTTGTAAATAATTCTTTTCTACTAATGCAAAATCTTTTCTGTCTACAGTTCCATCAAAGTTAATATCAGCGCTTCGTTTGTTTGTGCCCCAATTTGTTTGAATGTAAAGTGCATCTTGAACGTCGATTACGTTGTCTTGATTAACGTCCCCACCAATTAGGTCAATGTTAATTGAATCGGCTTTACCATAAAGTGCACCTTTGTATTCAAAACCGAATTTCTGTGTTTTCTTCGTAATAAAGTGCCCTGGTACATTCACTTCAAATGTGTATGCATCGTTGCTTAAAGGAAGTGGTTCAATCTCAAACCTTCCACCACTTGTCATTAAATTAGTTCCGTCTAGAATATAGGCTCCATTTGTTACTTTTATTGATGCACCTACTTTTGTCCAATCACGGTATCCAGCATACGATTGACCTTCAACTAGGTACCCTTCTGGTATGATATTACCTTGTACTCGATTAAATCTTGGTTTTAACTGGAATCGTTTACCTGCATTTAATAGCTTAACTGATTGACCGTTAGCATCTACTATATTAGCAGATGGGTTAATATAACCGATTGGATAGAAAAGTTGATCTTGTACTTTTACTTTTACATTTACGATTTCTGCACGATCAAATATCATTGCTTCTTTAAAAACTACTTTAACCTTATTACCAGTAACTTGAATGGTTGCTTTATCCTTAAATTTATCCGTTAATGAAGCTTCTACAAGATTAACATAAGGAACACCTGCCGCTTGTGCATCATCAAAATTCCATGTTGCTTCTTTGACACCTTGCAAGTTATCCAATACTAATGATGCAGTTAGTATATCTCCTGATCTAGCTAGCTCTACATTATGTTTAGCGTATGCAACTGGTGTACCTTCTTTTACAAAGAAGTATTCCTTCCAGTTTGCTTGATTTCCAGCAGCATCGTAACCAATTAAGTTGAACGAAAGTGCTTTAGTTCCTTCATTCATATCAACTTCATCTATCCACTTGCCGTTTTTGTCCATTTTAATTGGTCCATTTGGAAATGGGAAGCCATACGTATAAATTGCAAAGTTCGATGTTTCGTCTAGTTGAATACCAGCGTTCTGCATTTCGCTTAAAGCGTCATCCTTTATTTCCATTTCAAATGGATAAGCTTTTTGTCCAGGCTTGTACTCAATGAAAGGTGAATCACTGTCTAAAGAACTTTTCACTTTAGGCGTGTCAATATCAATAAATACATCATCAAAGTTTATTTTTTGTTTTCCACTTGGTAAATTAGTAACGAATTTTAATTTGTAATGACCAGGTGTAGCTATCGTTGTTTCATCAGAGATAGGGTGTTTTTTATCTCCCGTAAACTTGTTATACCCCCCACTAAACGCTTGAAGGAAGTAGTCATTATCCGTTGGTCTTCCTTCTAGGTTAAGTGTACCGATTAATCCTAAATCTTCATTCGTTTTTCCGTCTTGCAATATGACATCTAGTGAATTGATTGGTGAACCTAAATTGAATTTCAATAATGCTGTTGTTGTGCGATAACCGTCATACCCATGATTATAATATGTAGGACTGATCGCATGACTTAATAAATTTAATGAATCAAAACCTTCATCTGATTTTTTGAAACTAAATGGAATGCGGTATTCTTCTGTTTTATCTTCATTGTTTGTAATTAAAACATACCCTTCATAAAAACCTTTTTTCGCTGTAGATGGAACAGTTAAGCTTGCTTTTACTGATTTAACTGTGTTTTTGTCCACTTTAAACGAATTATCTATATCTAGAACTATTCCGTTCTCTTGTAATCCATTCTTTCCATTTGCGTTGTCTACTACTTTTACGTCATATGTTTTCTTTTGATCACTATTATTTGTAATCTCAATGTCTTTCTTTACTTTTACTTCTGATTCATCTTTAACAACTTGTTTACCAAAACTTAAACCACCTGTTTCGTTCTCTGCTTTTACCAATTGGTTGCCGATTGGAATTAATGTTTCATCTTGTACTTTTAATTCTGTTTGAGTGTGAAGAGCTTGATATGGATCGATTCGACCTGCTCCTACTTCAAAGACGCTATAGTCTCCGTTTAGTTGATCAGCAGTGTTCATTAGAATTGATTTAATGTCTGATGGCTCAAGGTTTGGATTCTGTCCGATTAATAATGCGGCTACACCAGCTGCAAATGGTGATGCCATAGACGTTCCATCCATTCTTTGGTATGCAAATCTATAGTCTTCCGGTGTGTCGTGATTTGCAATATAAGAAGGAACCGTAGATAGAACACTTACACCCGGTGCAGTAATCTCTGGCTTCATTTGGAAATTACCATTAACTGGACCTCTTGAACTGAAATCAGCTAGTTTATCTCCCTCAGTTGAGATTTCCTTTAGATTTGTAAAGGTAAATGTCTTGTTTCCGCTCGCAATTTTTTCTTTTAATTCTTCTCCTGCTTTCTTCGTCATAGAGAATGCAGGAATATATTCCATTGATTCACCTAAGTTATATCCAACATGGCCATCTACATTGTTGTACATAATGACAGCTTTTGCTCCATTTTGCTTTGCATACTTCACTTTATCTACTAGAGCAAAGTTTCCACGCTGAACAAAAGCAATTTTTCCTGCAACATTTTTATTTTTGTAATCATTCAGTGTTCCTAAACCTACATCTACTAGTTCAAGAGAACTTCCTTCTAAACTATTAAAGGTATCAGCGAAGCTTCTAGCCATACTCACTAAATCCGTTGACCATCCACCTGCTACTTTTCCATCAAATGTTGTAATTAAAGATGGAACATCACTAGCTCCAACCGTTAGAGCAAATGCAGCTGTACCTGGCGAGCCTAAAGTGTAAGCTTTAGATCCACTGTTTCCTGCTGATACTACAGCTGTTACTCCATTTAATACTGCATAATTTATAGCCGTGCTCGATGGATAATATGGATCATTAAATGCTGCTCCTAATGAAAGGTTAATGACATCCATTCCATCTTGAACCGCTTTATCAATACCAGCAATTACATTTTCAGTAGATCCACTTCCATATGGACCTAGCACGCGATACATATATAAATCAGCGTTAGGTGCAACACCTTCTACCGATACGCCATTTTTGCCTTTATTTTGTCCTACAATTGTTCCAGATACATGTGTACCATGTTCTGTATAGTAAGAATTACTACCATTCATTTCAGGTTGCTTTGATGCCTGCCAGTCCTTATATGTAGTTTCCATTGGGTCGCTATCATTATCTACAAAATCGTATCCGCCTTTAAAAGCGTCTTTTAACTCAGGGTGATTATAGTCAATACCTGTATCTAATACCCCAACTTTAACTCCTTTACCTGTAATTCCTTCTTTATGTAACTTGTCCACATTTAAATAAGGAATACTATCTACTGTTGTAGTTGTTTTACTTGCAACATCTGTTGGGACATCTTCTTTAATTGGATCAACATTAAACGTTAAATCTTTATAAATCGTTTTTACAGCATCTGATTTCAAAAGTTCTTTCACTTGATTTGCAGGAAGTGTTACCGCTGCACCATTAAATGCTGTTTTATACGTTTTTGTAATAACAGGAGCGTTTTTCTTTTCTTTCACTTTTACAAACTTTCCAACGTCCCCTTTGAAAGTATTGTGCTCTTTATCTACCTGAGCTTGTGCTGATGCTTTTGTTAATGACTTTCCTTCGACTGCTGCTTCTAATACTGCAACATTACTTGGATCTGACTTAAATTGAACAATGACAGAGATGTTTTTATCAGAATTCAATTCACTTTCCTGAAAGCCTTGAAGCCCATTTTGATCGTTTAATTCTAATTGTTTTAGTGCCTCTCTTTGCTCTGGTGTAATTGAGGCTAAAATTTCTTCAGCTTTAGAAGTTGCTGCTTTTGCCGTTAAATATGACTTTGCACTGAAAGGTGAAATAAGCAGACTTGTTGAAAGGGCAAGTACTGCCGAGTGCTTTACCAATATTGTTGCCTTCATATTCATCATCCCCCACTTTTATCTATATAGTTAAAAAATTCTCACTATTTAAATAGTAATCGCATTTAGGCAAAAAGCATATTGTGTTATTATTTATCGAAATTTTGGTCATTTTGTAGGATTTTTTTACTAAAAGGTATTGAAAAATGAAAGGAAATTTCATTTAATATTAAAAAAGCATGAAATTTCACTTAAAAAATTGTGTTATTTTTATTTTGAAACGAAAGTATTTGACTTCCAAATTGTAGCTATTATAAATTAATAGGTATTTCAAAGTCTTTGTAATTTCTAGTTTCTTAGATTTTTAGATTTGCGTTGCAAAATGAACATTGGCAAATTGTAAGAATGTAGTCTTGCATTGACGCAAAACACTTCATAGTTAAGCAACTGGAATTAGAAAAGGAGAGAACATATGCTTGAAGGCGAAATCATTAAATTTTATCGTAAAAAAGCGGGATTAACCCAAGAGGAATTAGGGAAAAACATTTGTACCGCTACCCATGTAAGTAGAATTGAACGAGGGGAAACTCGATATTCTGAAGAAATTATTCAACTGTTCTCTCAACGTCTTCAGATTGACATTAAAAATGAGATAACCGCTGTTCAAAATATCGAAAAGAAGCTCCAAAAATGGCATAACGCAATTATATTGGAGCGAATGAAGGACATTATAGTCATTAAAGAAGAATTAGAAAGCATTCACTATATTAGTGCATCTAACTATGCAATCTATTTTCAGCTTTTATTAGCCCGTTATTTTATTTTATGTAAAAACATTGAGAAAGCTGATCGTATTATTAAACGAATTGAAAAAGATTCTCCTCCTATGTCAACTTTTGAAAAGAACCTATTCCATCATGTCAAAGGAATATATTATTTAACTCAATATACCCGTCTAGAAAATGTAAATAGGCAAATTGCCTTACAAGAATTAAAGAAGGTCAATCTAGAGGAATACAGAAATAAAGAATATTACTACCATCTAGGACTAGCCTATCATTGGACACGCTCTAAAGTTATGGCATATTTCTATGGCGAAAAAGCATTTAAATATTTTAATAAAACAAATAATTACGCAAGAGCAATTTTAGCTGAATCCTTGATGCTTGTACAATTAAAAGACAGTACACAACTCGATTTTGAAGAAATTGTAAAAAGGTATGAGAGTTTAATTGAACATAGCGAAGCTTTAGGTCTTTTAGATAAAAGAGGATTGATCCTACACAATTTAGGACTAATGTATTATTGGAAACAAGACTTTAAAAATGCTCATATTTTTTATAAAAAATCAGTTGAAGAAGCCGATAAACAATCATTACCTTACCTAAATCGTTTATACAACTATCTTGATAATGCCGAAGAAGGGAAGCTTTTATCTACGAATGAATTGTTAAATGAAGCATATGAAGGACTTACTCTCTCCGAAAAGGCGATGAATGATTTATACAAGATTCTCTTTAACCTTCTTATTTTACGTTTTAACAAAAAAATTGAAGATTATTATGGTTACATGGAACAAACTGCATTTCCTTTCTTTAAGAATCATCATCATGTCACACATGCAACTAAATATGCAAAATTGCTATACAACTACTATGTTAAGACAAAACAATATGAAAAAGCAGTTCATACTGGAGATATGTTTATTAATGGTCATTAGATAAAATAGATAAGACACAATATACAAAAGGGACTGATTTGTATTGAATTCGTCCCTTCCACTACTTTAAAATTTATTAATCCGGATAGCTCAAAATATAGACAAACGTTAAACATGACATACTACCTATATCCCCTACATTAGACTTATAAACCGGTATAAAAAAGAACATATTCAAGCTATGAATATGTCCCTTTTAATTTTATATTGTAAAAAATGAAAGCTTATAACCTACTAATCTTATCCGACTTGTCCACTATATTTAGATTCTTCTTCTGGGAATAAAAATCCTAACTCATGATGTTCACCTTCATAAACTGAAGATTGAGTTATACGGATTTCAGAATTCAAATCAACTACTTCCAATTTACAGTAAGCACGATTAATTTGTAGTGCTTCATAAAACTCATTAACAGTAGAGACATTTTGTCCATTTACTTTTGTAATACTTTCCCCTACTTTAATGTTCATTTTATCTGCTACGGAGTTTGGTAGAATTCCTAAAACAATTAGGCCCGTTGATTTTACTGTAAAATAAGATGGTGTATTCATATCTTTATTTTTATGAATATAGTTTATAGCTTCTCGTCCCACTACTGCGATTGCTACGGCTACAAATGCTACAAAACCAATGAAATAACTTAATATACCACCTGCACAAACGATAATTGCTAAAGCAACTATTTGTTTACCAACAAGCTTAATTGATTCCTTTGGCAGCATGCCTTGAATTAACTGGTAAAATCCAATTCCAAATGGTACACAAAGAATCGAATACCCACTATCACCTAAAGCAAGTGTTGGCCACCATGAATAGTCACTAATGATTGAACCACTTGGTATTAGTAAAAATAATGGGACCATCCATAATCTATTTGCCTCATGTGCCCCTACTCTTTTTCCACGTTTACTCTCAATAAATAAAGGAGTTGTATGATTTGCAGCATTACGTTGAACTAAAATTCCTTCAGCTAATAAAAGTAAAGCCAATAAAATTGTTATAGCAGGAAGCATCGCATTCAGATCATTAGGTATTAAGTTTTTTAACAAAGGTAATGAATCTTGCCCTCTATTTAGTAATGGCAGAGCTACTAATGCTAGTCCAAAAAGATAAGCAGGAGACATCCATCTGAATTGTAAAATTAGTGCACAAATAATCGTCAATACACTTAGTAAATAAACCATTTCAACCGGAATGCTAATTCCAGCTACCAATGTGATAACCGAAAGAACTAATCCAATCAGTAATCCATACCATAGAGAAGTTTTCCACTCAAACGTTACATTAAAATTTCGAACCGAAAAATGCTTACGTTCTCGTTTTACACGTAAATTGCCACAGAAAATTGATGCGATGAAAAATATATAAGTAAATGGATTTAAAAATAGTTTACCTAATCCAACTAGTAGTTCAGATAATAAATTTGACCACATAACATTCACCACCTTATTATTATAGATTGATATACTTATGTTATCGGTTTATTCATATTTTTTCAAAGAGAATATGCCACAAAACAATAAAAAAGCACACTTCTCCATAAAGTGTACTTTCGACATACAAAACTAAAAGTCCTGCATGGATTGTAATTTCAAATCTATTTCCCGGGAATTATGTCAAATGAGGACGAAATAAATTCTGTTCTCTAAATTGAGAATCAAGTTTTTTACTATGTTTGCACAAAAAGAGGACAATAAAAAGTTGTCCTCTTTTTGTAGTATTATTGAGCTACCATATCTAAAGCTTTTTCTAACTGAAGGTCATTCTTTTCATCTTTAATTTTATCAATTAATGATGATTCAAGTTTTTCTGACGTTAGAGGATCAATCTCACCGTTAACAGTAATCCCCACCGCTTTTTGATAGTTCTTTACTGCCGTTTCTGTTTGCTTGCTGAAATATCCATCTTTACGACCTGGATCGTATCCTAAACCTTTTAACATGATTTGGGCTTGTTTAATATTTTCATCATTATCATCGAATTTAAATGTTTTCTTTTTATCAATTGGTGTAGCGTAGAAATAATCAGGTTGTTTTACAGCAACATCTGGTTTAATACCTTTTTTGTGAATCCAAGTACCATCTGGAGTTAACCATTTAAATTGTGTTAACTTAATATTGCTACCATCTTTGAAATCTAATGTAGATTGTACAGTACCTTTACCATAAGATTTTTCCCCAATTAATTCATAATGTCCTGCTTCACTTAATGCCGCTGCTAAAATTTCTGCCGCAGATGCACTTCCTTTATCAATTAATACATCAATTGGATATGGTTTTGCTTTATTTAGTTTAGTATAATACTTTTCACGTTGGCCATTTCTATTTTCAACCTGTAAGTATGGCTCATTTTTTACAACTAATTCTTCCAAAACGCCTTCTACAGCTTGTAAGTACCCGCCTGGATTTCCTCGAACGTCAATTGTTAATCCTTGGATATTTTGATCCTCTAGCTTTTTCAATTCTTTCTTAAATTCGTCAGCTGTTTTTTCATTAAACGAGGTAATATGAATATAACCAATTTTTTCGTTATTTACGTCCTTCACTGAACTAAATACTGTATACATTGGAATATCATCGCGTTTAATTGTAAATTTAATTGGATCCGGAACTCCTGGACGTTGTATTTCAATCGTAACATTTGTTCCTTTTTTACCACGGATTTTTAACACTGCATCATATTGAGATAAACCTTTTACACTTTTACCATCAACTGATAAAATTTCATCCTTTGGTTTCAGACCAGCCTTTTCCGCTGGGGAGTTCTTAATTGGAGATACAATAATTAATTTTTCACCGTCTTTAGAAACTTCCGCTCCAATTCCTTGGAAAGATGAACCTAATGATTCATGGAATTGTTTTGCTGTCTTTCCATCCATATAAGTAGAAAACGGATCATCTAAAGTTGTTACCATCCCTTGAATTGCACCTTCAGTTAATTTGTCAGGATCAATCTTTTTCACATATTGATTTGCAATAATTTCGTAAGCTTTTTGTATTTTAGCAATATTTTCATCTTCTGAAGCCTTTACTTCTTTACTCTCAGAGAATTTTGAAACGATTGTACTTGTTCCATCATTAAATGCAAATGTACCTACCCCCATTCCAACAACAAATGTTGCTGTTGCAAGTAAAGCCGTTTTTTTACGATTCATACAGAACCTCCTATTTTTCGTTCCTAAAGGAACGTACCAATCTATTAAATAGTGTATGTACTTGAAAAAGCATCACACAGAGTGCGATGCCATTTCTGTTCTATTATATGATAAGCTTGTATCACTTATGTTTGCAAGTAGAACACGATTTAATAAATTTTTATTAGAAGAGTTTAATTATTTTGGTAGATGTTGTAAGTATGGCGTTAGGTTAATACCTAATTTACCGGCAAGTCTCTCCCCTAATTCTGCATCTGCACGATAGAAGTTACAAACTGCACGAAGCATAACTTTTTCATCGACATCAACTAGATCAGCACTAATATTTTTAATAACAGCATCCTGCTCTGCTTTACTATATCTATTCCACACTTCTCCCGCTTGGCCGAAGTCATTTGTTTTTTCTATTTTTTTGCGCTCAGAAACACCACTTAAAGGCTGAGCTATTTCAACATAATCAGCATTCTCTTTTGGCGTATCAGCGTAGCTATTTGGCTCATAGTTAATTTGATGTGTTTGCTGACTAAAAGGCATATGACCATCACGTTGACCATTTGCTACTTTTGCAAAAGGACAGTTAATTGGAAGTTGTAAATAATTTGCCCCGATACGATATCTTTGAGTATCTGAATAAGAGAATAATCTTCCTTGTAGTAACTTATCCTCAGATGGTAATATTCCGGGAACTAACACACCTGGATTAAATCCAACTGATTCAGTTTCTGCAAATACATTTTCAGGGTTTCGATTAAGGATCATTGTTCCAACAAATTGTCGAGGGATCACATCTTCAAACCAATCTTTTGTAGGATCTAATGGATCAAAATCGAAATCATCCATATCTGCGGGATTTACTACTTGAACATATAAGTCCCATTCTGGAAATTCTCCATTTTCAATTGAGTCGTATAAATCTCGGCTTGCATGATTAAAGTCCTTACCTTGAACTTCACTAGCTTCTTCCATTGAAAGATTTTTAATTCCTTGCTTTGGTACCCAACGAAGTTTTATATAAACTGTATTGCCGTATTCATTTACCCATTTATATGCATGAACACTGGAACCTCTCATTTGACGATAGTTCGCTGGAATACCTTCATCAGAAAATACATGTAATAACATATTTGTTGACTCAGGTGTTAGGGACATGAAATCCCAATATCTGTTAGGTGTTTGTAGATTAGTTCTAGGATCTGGCTTTAATGAATGAACCATATCGGGAAATTTCATTGCATCACGAATAAAGAATATAGGTAGATTATTACCTACAAAATCATAGTTCCCATCTTCAGTATAGAATTTTACAGCAAATCCTCGAGGATCACGTAATGTTTCAGGAGAATGTAATCCATGAATAACAGTTGAAAAACGAGCAAATACTGGTGTTTCTGTTCCGGCATCTTGTAAGAACTTAGCTTTCGTATATTTTTTCATACTATTTTTAGTTATGAAAACACCGTGTGCTCCAGCTCCACGTGCATGCACAACACGCTCAGGTACTCTTTCACGATCAAAATGAGCTAGTTTTTCGATTAATTGATAATCCTCTAATAAAGTTGGACCTCTTCTTCCCGCTGTAAGTGAATTTTGATTATCTCCAATTGGCACACCTTGATTTGTTGTTAGTCGGTTATTTGTCATGTTATTTCTCCTTAATTAGAATTATTATAATCTAGTAATAATTATATATTAATCTAACTTATAATGAAAATCAATATCAAATTATAATTATTATAATCTGTTGAACAATCTAATTGAATTTAAACTCCTCTTAACTTAAGTAGGCATGGATTGTGAGTTTTATAAATTGAGATTTATAAAGAAAGAAACCTATCCTAATATTTTAGGATAGGTTTCTAATAAATTAAAAATTAATATATTTCATAGGATCTACTGCATTTGATTTAGCGTAATTCCATTCACCCTTATGTAATTCAAAATGTAAATGTTGTCCAGTAGAGTGACCTGTATTTCCCATATAACCAATTTTCATACCTTTTGAAACAGTTTGTCCTGTTGATACATTAAAACTAGCTAAATGAGCATAAACGGTCGTCCACACTTGTCCATCAATATTATGTGTAATAAATACACAATTACCATAAGTAGATGAAACATAAGCACGAATTACTACCCCATCGCCTGCTGCTACAACTGGTACACTTCCCGCTGAAGCAATATCAACACCTTCATGGAACTCTCCACCCTCAAACGAACGTTGTCCAAATCCTGAAGAGACATAACCGTTTGCTGGTCTTGTAAAGTTTCCACTAGACACGGTTGGTGTATTATCAGAACTACCGGTACTATCTGAGTTACTAGAAGTACCTGAACTACTAGAGCTTCCAGTTCCACTTGAATGACTTGTACTTGTAGATGGCTTTTTACTTTTTGCAGCAGCTTCTGCTTTACGTTTAGCCTCCGCTTTACGTCTTGCTTCTGCCGCAGCTCTTTCAGCAGCTTGTTTCTTAGCGATTTCAAGAGCTTTTTGCATTGCAGCCTGCTGACCTGCTAATAATTGATCTTGTTCCTTTAAATCTAAAACATCTTCATGAGCTTCGCTTTCTTTAGCTTTTAATGAAGCCATTAATTTGTTTTTTTCGCTAACCTGACTTGCAAGTTGATTATTTAGACTCTTTAAGTTCGCTAAATCTCTTTCAATTTTTGCTTGTTTTATAGTCAAATCATCTTTTTTAGCACTAACTTCTTTTAAGTCCAAGTTTTGCTGCTTAATAATATCTTCGTCAGCCTTCATAATAATTTGTACGGCACTCATTCGTTGAATTAAATCTCCGAAACTATTAGCGCCTAAAATGACATCAATATAAGATACCATTCCACCAGCTTTTTGAAGAGATCGCATTCGGTTTTTCAATAATTCTTCACGAGATTTAATACGTTCTTCAATAAACTTAATTTCTTCCTTTAGTTTCGAAATTTGCTTTTTCCCATCATTAACTGCATCTTCAGTTTGGTTAACTTTTTGCTTAGTCAGCCTCATCCGAGCATCAAGTTTTTCAAGCTCCGCAACAACTTCTTGCTGATCATGCTTTATATCAGCAATTTTGTTGTTAGTTGCATCGGTCTTATCCTTAACTTCACTACGCTTCTTTTTAATGCGGTCAATTTCAGATTGGTATTTACTTTCAGCAAAAGAAACGGATGGGATAGCACCGATGATGAAAGAGCTGCATAACATAATTGTTATTACTTTCGATGATTTTCTCTTATTCATCTAAGATCCCTCCTTATATGTATATAGAAAAGCCCTAGTACCTGTATCAACTCAGACAGACGTTAAATTGGGAACTAGAGCTTATCAAACGAATTACACTATTAAAACAATAGAACTATAAATTAAAAATTTATTCTTATTTACGTAAAAACTTACGAATTGACATGACAGAACCCCACATCCCAATTATTGCACCAATACCTATTAATATTGCAGATAGCTGGTACACAAACGGTGAAAATGGTAATAATGTAAACATTGTTCCTGCTAATTTTGGCATTAACATATTATAAATGACCTTATAGCCAGTTAATAGTAAAACAATCGGAACAACAGATCCTAACACACCTAGCAGTAAGCCTTCTAATAAGAACGGCCAACGAATAAAGTTATTAGTTGCCCCTACCAATCTCATAATCTCAATTTCACGTCGTCTTGCCATGATCGTTATTTTGATAGTATTAGAGATTAAGAACATCGCAGTAAATAATAGTCCGAAAATCAGTACTAAACCGATATTACGACCTACTGAAACTGCATTAAATAATTTTTGAACTTGTTTTTTACCATAAATTACTTCATCAATATATTTTAAGCCTTCAATTTTTTTGGCTACTGGTGCGATTTGTTCTGGAGAATCTGTTTTAACAATATACGTATCATTTAATGGGTTTTGTTGTTCAAACAGTTGGAATGCTTTCCCATCTTCTCCCATACTTTTAATTAGATTGTTTAGTTCTTGATCTTTCGACGAGAACCTTACAGTAGTTACATGATCTAATTTTTTGATTTCTTCTTTTAAAGTAGCTTGTTGCTCTTTGTTTGCTGTTAAATCAACTAAAACACGTACTTCAACATCTTTTTCTAGCGTTGTTCCAATATGATTAACATTCAAAATTACGGTTAAAAATACGCCAACAAGCATTAAAGTGACTGCAACAGCACTTACTGATGCAAACGTCATCCAACCATTTCGTTTTAAACTACGTAGACCCTCACGAACATGTCTTCTTGCAGTTCTAGCTTTCATAACCGTACACTCCTCTCGCTTGGTCGCGTACAATTTTTCCAGCTTCAATTGCAATAACACGTCGCTTGATCGTATTTACGATATCTTTATTATGAGTTGCCATTACTACAGTTGTTCCACGATCATTGATTTCTTTAAATATATCCATAATCTCCCAAGTAGTTTCAGGGTCTAGGTTACCAGTTGGCTCATCGGCGATCACTACTTGTGGTTTATTTACAATAGAACGGGCAATCGAAACACGTTGCTGTTCACCACCAGAAAGCTCTGTTGGTAAGAATCGCGCTTTATGTTTTAACTTAACAAGGTCAAGTACTTCCATTACTCTCTTTTTAATTGTTTTCGGATTTTCTTCAATAACTTCAAGTGCAAATGCAATATTTTCATAAACTGATAAAGTCGGTAATAACTTATAATCTTGGAAAACTACCCCAATATTTCTACGTAATAAAGGAACTTTTTTATCCTTCATATGGCTTAAATCAATTCCATTAATTAAGATTGTACCCTTTGATGGTTTTTCTTCGCGATACATCATTTTAATGAATGTCGACTTTCCGGCACCACTTGGTCCCACGACATACACAAATTCACCTTGGCGAATTTTTACATTAATACCATCTACCGCAAGAACACCATTAGGATAAGTCTTATATACATCTTTTAACTCAATCATGACATTCTCCTTATTTTTTTGTTCCTTTTTCTTCTATCAAACTATATAAGATCCATTCTGGATGAAATTCTATTAAACTTTACTTGATCTTATTATTTCGCCTGCTATTTACATATTTCGATAATTTCAGCTAAGCTCCTCTATTATACCACTTAAAAAATGTCAAAATTGATAAATTTATGTTACATTTTAATAATAGTCAAGATTATTTCCGAACGATTAATGGATTAGTTTAACAAAATATGGAAAAATGTAACTAAAATGAAAAGAAACAGACCTTTTCTAATTAACAGAAAATTGTCTGTTTCTTTAATTTTTTCTATTAAAACATTTTACTTTTTAGTCGCAAGCCATTTCGCTACACTTTTCGCGTCATTTCCTTGAACCACTCCACTAGGCATTGAACCTCTACCATCATGGATAATATTTTCTATTTCTTTTTCAGAATATTTCGCTCCGACCTTTTTTAAGCTAGGTCCAATTATACCTTCTAGTTCTCCACCATGGCAACTAGCACAGCTTTGTTTAAATAACTTTTCCCCATTAGCGACCGATACCGGTGCACCTGAATCATTATTTTTACTTGTATCATTATTTGACCCACATGCAGTAATTGTTAACAACATACCACCAGTTATAAAAGTAAGAAGTAGCTTTTTCACAAAAATCATCGCCCCTTTAAAAATCCCATAACTATAGTCTACTACTAATAAAAGTATTTATTTTTCCTTTTTATGTCAAATTTGTGAAACCTTCTCCAAGAACTTCTGTTGCATCTACTACTGTAATGAATGCATTTCGATCAACTGACCGAACGATATCACGTAGAGAAGAAAATTCAGTTTGATCAAGAACACACATTAATACTAAACGGTCTTCATTTGTATATCCACCAACACCTGTTAGCTTTGTAACTCCTCGATCTAATTGGTGAACAATTGCCGTTGTTACAGGCTCCACTTCTGAAGTAATAATAAGTGCCATTTTTGATCTAGCAAGACCAATTTGTACTAAATCGATTGTTTTACTCGTAACAAAAAGTGCAATTAGTGCATACATACCGCTTTCAAGATTAAACACGATTGCAGATGTAAGAACGATTAATCCATCAATAAAGGCTACACAAATTCCAAGTGATAAACCAGTATATTTATGAACAATTTGAGCTGCTAAATCTGTTCCACCAGTAGATGCTTTACCACGGAATACGATCCCTAGACCTAAACCAATAAATAGTCCACCAAAAATTGATGCTAAAAGCGGATTATCAGTTGCCGGTTTTATATTGTATAAATCAACTAAATAAACAACAAGTGGAATAAAGATTGTTCCAACTAATGTTTTAGCTCCAAATTGTCTACCTAAGAAAATGACACCTGCTATAAATAAAGGAATATTAAATGCCCATTGTACAAATGCAGGATTAAATCCCATCGTACTCTTTAGAATCGTCGAAATACCGCTTACCCCACCAGAAGCAATATGATTCGGTAATAAAAACACACAAAATGCAACAGCAATAATTGCAGAACCAATTAATACAAAAAAGTATTCAAAAAACGTTTTTCCCCACCCTACAGTTAGAGCAGTAGAATATCTGACCTTTTTCAAATCCATCCCCCTCAACATTTCTCACTTACAGACAACTTTTCTATTTTTTATCCTTTTTATCGGATACTCTCTCTATTTTTTATTATGAAAAATACAATAAGATTTAATTACATATACGCAAAATTTACTTTCTTCCATTTGTAAAACCCATTAAAAGTAAATATGATTTATCTAACTCCAACCATTAGTAAGGCAAAATCCTTCCTAACCCCTTTAAAGAAAAAGTATAAAAGATTAACATCTCTTATCTTAGAAGATGTTTAGGTTAAAAGATGGATTTACAAAAAAACCCAATGATAAAATATACCTCTTTTGTCCCCAAAGATTAAGGCTGGTAAGAAAGAAGTTTCCCCCAATCTTATCAGCCCATTTTTCAACATTAAATCTTAGAACGTAAGTAAGCATCAATAAATGGATCAAGATCTCCATCCATTACTGCATGTACATTACCAACCTCTGTGTTTGTTCGATGATCTTTAACCATTGAGTATGGGTGGAAGACATATGAACGAATTTGACTTCCCCAGCCGATGTCTTTTTGTTCCCCACGGATTTCATCTAGTTGTGCTTGTTGCTCTTCTATTTTACGTTGATATAGTTTTGCTTTTAACATTTTCATTGCATGTTCACGGTTTTTAATTTGTGAACGCTCTGTTTGACATGTTACTACTGTGTTAGTTGGAACATGTGTAATACGTACTGCTGAGTCAGTTGTATTAATGTGTTGACCACCGGCTCCACTTGCACGATACGTATCAATTTTTAAATCTTCTGTACGTATATCGATTTCAATTTCTTCATTGAATTCAGGCATTACTTCGCAAGAAACGAAAGAAGTATGACGACGACCTGATGAATCGAATGGAGATATACGTACTAAACGATGCACGCCTTTTTCTGCTTTTAAATAGCCATAAGCATTATGTCCTTTAATTGCTAAAGTTACACTCTTAATACCAGCCTCATCACCAGGTAGATAATCTAAAGTTTCGACTTTAAAACCACGTTTTTCAGCCCATCTAGTGTACATACGTAATAACATTGAGCCCCAATCTTGAGACTCTGTTCCTCCTGCTCCTGGGTGCAGCTCAAGAATTGCATTATTTTTATCATAAGGCTCGCTTAATAATAATTGAAGTTCAAAATCATTCAGTTTTCCTGTTAAAGATTTTACTTCAGTGATTAATTCTTCAAACAGTTCATCGTCACTTTCTTCTTTAACTAACTCATATGTTACTTCAAGATTCTCATATCCATCATTTAAGTCATTGAATTCATTAATGACCTCTTTTAAACCATTTACTTCACTAATTACTACTTGTGCGGCTTTTTGGTCATCCCAAAAATCTGGCTCTGACATAAACGCTTCAAGCTCATCTAGTCTTGCTTGTTTTGTTTCGACGTCAAAGAGACCCCCTAAATGCTTGAAGGCGTTTCGCCATCTTTTCTAGTTCTTGCTTTACTTCTACTAATTCCATTACATAACACCTCGATTAAATTTTACGAACAATAAAAAGCAGGTAAAGACAAGTAGTAAAGTAAGAAACCTTCAAAAGAAAGTTACTCCTACCTTTTTAATAACTACTTGCCCTTGCCCCTTTTTATATAGTTTCTATTTTATTAGATTCCTTTACCGTGGCAGTTTTTATACTTCTTACCTGATCCACAAGGACAATCTTCATTACGACCAGTTTCTTCGCCTTTTACAATTGGTTTTTTCTTTACTTCACCATCACCATCATTACTTACATGAATTGCATCGCCTTGTACAGCTTCACGCTCTACATCAACTTCAATTTCAGCTTTCATAATAATGCGAGATACTTCTTCTTCAATTGAAGCAATCATCTCTTCAAACATTGCGAAGCCTTCCATTTGATATTCACGTAGTGGATCAATTTGTGCATATGCACGTAAATGAATTCCTTCACGAAGTTGATCCATAGAATCAATATGAGCCATCCATTTGTTATCAACAGTACGTAATAATACAACTTTTTCAAACTCACGCATTTGTTCAGCTGGTAAAGCTACCTGTTTTTCTTCGTAACGATCGAATACTGTTTTTTGAATCAATTCAACCATTTCATCAGGTTCAATTACACGTAATTGTTCAACTGTGATTTCATCTTCATTTAATAAGTTTGCTTCTAAGAAATCAATGATTCCTTCTAAATTCCACTCTTCTTGAAGCTGTTCGTTTGGAGTATGAGCTTGAACTACTCTGTTAATAGTACCTTCAATCATATTCTTAACGATTGGTTGTAAATCATTTGAATCAATAACTTCAGAACGTTGAGCATAAATAACTTCACGTTGTTGACGTAATACATCATCATATTGAAGTAATTGTTTACGAGCATCAAAGTTATTACCCTCTACTCGTTTTTGTGCCGATTCAACTGCACGAGAAACCATTTTACTTTCAATTGGTTGAGAATCATCTAGTCCTAAACGGTCCATCATAACTGATAAATTTTCTGAACCAAAACGACGCATTAATTCATCTTCCATTGATAAATAGAATGTTGTCACACCAGGGTCACCTTGACGACCAGAACGACCACGTAACTGATTATCAATACGGCGGCTTTCATGACGCTCCGTACCAATAACAGCTAATCCACCAAGTTCACGAATGCCTTCACCTAATTTGATATCTGTACCACGACCAGCCATGTTAGTCGCAATAGTAACTGCGCCACGGTGAC
Source organism: Gottfriedia acidiceleris (assembly GCF_036421055.1). GTDB lineage: Bacteria > Bacillota > Bacilli > Bacillales > Bacillaceae_G > Gottfriedia > Gottfriedia acidiceleris_C. The sequence goes on from NZ_JAZGQS010000007.1 coordinate 115,134, forward strand.
CAGCTAATGCGATAATATCAGCCTCGCGCTCATGATTTTTGGCATTTAATACTTCGTGTTTAACACCTTTACGTTTTAACAATTGAGATATTAACTCTGAAGTCTCGATCGCTACCGTACCAACTAGAACTGGTTGCCCAGCTTTATGACGCTCAACGATTTCATCAACAACAGCATTAAATTTTCCAGTCATTGTTTTGTATACTAAATCAGGTTTATCAATACGAGCGATTGGTCGGTTCGTAGGAATAACTAGAACATTCATATTGTAAATATTACGGAATTCTTCTTCCTCAGTTTTAGCTGTACCTGTCATACCCGAAAGTTTTTTGTACATACGGAAGTAGTTTTGGAAAGTAATTGTGGCAAGCGTCATACTTTCGTTTTGAATTTTTAATCCTTCTTTAGCTTCGATCGCTTGGTGAAGGCCTTCACTGTATCGGCGTCCTTTCATTAAGCGACCAGTAAATTGGTCAACGATTACAATTTCACCATCTTGAACGACATAATCTACATCATGAGTCATCGTCACGTGAGCACGTAATGCCTGAGTAATGTGATGGTTTAAGTTAACATTTTTCAAATCAAATAGGTTTTCAACGCCAAAAGCTTTTTCGGCACGTGAAATACCATCTTCAGTTAATAAAACTGATTTTGTTTTTACATCGTACGTATAATCTTTGTCTAACTTAAGCATTCCAACAAACGCATTCGCCGCAATATAAGATTGTGCTGACTGCTTTGCTTGTCCAGAAATAATTAATGGAGTACGTGCTTCGTCAATTAAAATTGAGTCAACCTCATCGATAATTGCATAGTTTAGTGGTCGTTGAACTCGTTGTTCAGCGTATACAACCATGTTATCACGTAAATAGTCAAAGCCTAATTCATTATTTGTACTATACGTAATATCACAAGCATAAGCTTCACGCTTTTCATCTGGTTCCATACTATTTAAATTTAGACCTACAGTAAGTCCTAAGAACTCATATAATTGACCCATTTCACGAGCATCACGACTAGCTAAGTATTCATTGACTGTAACAACGTGAACACCTTCGCCACTTAATGCATTTAAGTAAACAGGTAAAGTGGAAGTTAATGTTTTACCTTCCCCAGTTTTCATTTCTGAAATATTACCTTCATGTAAGGAAATCCCACCTAATAACTGTACAGGATATGGCGTCATACCTAATACACGAGTAGCACCCTCACGAACAACGGCAAATGCTTCAACTAAAATATCATCAAGAGTTTCACCTTTTTGAATACGCTCTTTAAATTCAAATGTTTTACCTCTAAGTTCATCATCAGATAATTTTGCATACTGATCCTGTAAAGATAACACTTGATCAACTTGTTTTTGCATTTTATTTAATTGTCGCTGATTAAGATCAAAAACCTTTTTTATCATTCCAAGCATTCGTAACGCTCCTCTATTATAAAGTCATAAACTAAAATGTCATTAAGTTAGTAGATACTATTTCTAATTTTATCATTAAATGAAGATACGTGACAACCTTATGTCTAGAATGTTCTGTTAGAATTAATTAATATTTTAGAAAATAAGCAAAAAAACCAAAAAAGGACTAAGCTAATTGTTCAGCTCAGTCCTTTTATTATTATTTTATTAATTTTTATTTAGCTTCAATTAAACCATAACGCCCATCTTTTCTAGCATAAACGATGTTCGTTTTATTCGTTTCACCATTTAAGAATACAAAGAAGTTATGACCTAACATATTCATTTGTAACACTGCTTCTTCTGCATCCATAGGTTTTAAATCAAATTGCTTAGTTCGAACTAACTCAATATCATTTTCTTGCTCTTCTACTGCAACAGCTGATTCAGTTACCGATGGTGCAAACATGAATTTTAATGAACCTTTTTCTCTTAACTTACGATTTACTTTCGTTTTGTGTTTTCGAATTTGACGATCTAGTTTATCAATAACTAAATCGACAGCTGCATATAAATCTGCATGCTCTTCTTCTGCACGTAATAACATATACGTTCCAGGAATAGTTACTTCAATTCTTTGCTTGTCGTGGAATACCTTAGCATTAACTCTCGCAGTTAACTCTTCGTCAAAATAACGATCAAATCGCGATAATTTTTTATCTACGTAATCACGAATTGCTGGAGTAATTTCAATATTTTCGCCTCGGATGTTTAGCATCATATGGGTTTCCTCCTTCATCAAGCTCCAAAAATGAAAGCTGTCATACTTATATTCTACACCTCTATCTTAATTTCCTCCTTGAAATTTTTGTCAAATATGAGAAATCTCTGTGTCCATTTTATGAACTTTTGTTTATATCAGATTATATTTTTATAATAATTTAAAGATACTTAAAAATTTTAAAAAACAAACAAAGGCTTACCCAAATGAGTAAGCCCTCGCGGTCCGAATCTATATAAGCAAATACTTACTTATTAACGGAAAAATTAAATTTTAGTAACATTAGCAGCTTGAGGTCCACGGTTACCTTCAACGATTTCGAAGCTAACTGCTTGGCCTTCTTCTAAAGATTTGTAACCTTCTGCGTTGATAGCTGAGAAATGTACGAATACATCGTCTCCATCTTCACGCTCGATAAATCCAAAACCTTTTTCTGCATTAAACCATTTTACTTTACCTTGCATTCAAATCCATTCCCTTCAGTCGAAAACTTGTGAATCTTCTCCACATTTCAACTATACATCATAAAACTAGGACAAGTCAAAAGTAGCTTATCGCCTTTTTTTTCACGAATTCGACAAATAACGAAAAATTCTAATTATTTTCCTTTCCTATCATATTCGCTTACCTTCTGACTTGTCCCATTATTTTTTTCCTATTTTTATAAAAAGAAAATTTATATCATTTTTCCTATAAACTCACACCTTAAATCGATAAGGTACAGTAGTTACAATAACGCTTCGTTTATGAAGTAAGTACGCTCGTAGTAATAAACTTGATTGATTATGTAAAACATTATGCCAATTTTTTCTCGTAATAAACTGTGGTATTAAAACTGTAATTTCAAAACCTTGTTCATGAGCTTTTGCTTCCATTTCATCTATTACTTTTAAAAGAGGTCTTGTGATTTCTCGATACTCAGAGTGAACAACAATTAATTTTACGTTTGGATTCCATGCTTCCCACTTTTCTCTCATTTGCTCTTCACTTTCTTTATCAAAAGAAATGTAAACAGCATATACTTCATCTGCAATCCCTTGAGCGTATTGCATTGTACGTTCAACTACTTTTGTAATCCCAGCGACAGGAACTACCATTATATTTCCATTAATTTTTTCAGGAATATCATTATTTAATCTTAATTGGTCACCTACTGCTTCATAATGCTTACGAATTCTCAAGAATAGAATAACAATTAAAGGTAAGAAAACAAATATTGACCAAACTTGATTTAACTTAGTAGTTAAGAAAATAATCGATACCGTTGCCGAAATAAATGCTCCAACGAAGTTTGCAATTAATTTTGGGAACCAGCCAGCCGGTTTTTCTCTAACCCATTTAATTACCATACCTGTTTGAGAAAGTGTAAATGGTACGAATACACCAACAGCATATAATGGAATTAATTCTTCTGTTTTACCTTGGAAAGCAATAATTAATAAAATAGAAGCTATACCAAGTGTAATAATACCATTTGAATATCCTAAACGATCTCCTCGAAGTAAATACATTCTAGGCATAAATTTATCACTCGCTAAGTTATAAGCAAGTAATGGGAATGCTGAAAATCCTGTATTAGCTGCTAATACAAGGATTAGCGCTGTTGTCCCTTGTATAAAGTAATAAATTACATTTCGTCCGAAAATATCAGAACCTAATTGGGACATAACTGTTTCTTCTGCATTAGGTACAATTCCATACCAGTAAGCTAAAAACATTATACCCGAAAATAGTACTGCCAAAATCGAACCCATCATCAATAGTGTTTTGGCCGCATTTTTATCTGACGGCACTTTGAAGTTCGGAATAGCATTTGAAATTGCTTCTACACCAGTTAAAGCTGAGCAACCAGATGAAAATGCTTTTAAAAGAATAAAGAGCGAAATCCCTGGAACAACAGTACCAATTGCTGAATGAGCTGTTTGCGGTGCATGCCCTGTAAAGACATTATATAAACCTACGATAATAATGATAACTAGTGCTACAACGAATAAATAAACTGGATAAGCCAAAATCGAAGCAGATTCAGTTAGTCCGCGTAAGTTTAAAATTGTAATACATATAACCAGAATAACAGCAATAAAGACTGTATGGGAGTGCAAGATTGGAAAGGCAGACGTAATCGCGTCAGTTCCTGCTGACACACTAACCGCTACTGTTAAGATATAGTCAACTAGCAAGGACCCACCGGCAACTAAACCTGGAATAACGCCGAGGTTTTGTTTAGAAACGACATAAGCGCCTCCACCGTGAGGATAACTAAAAATAATCTGGCGATAAGATAAAATTAATGCTAATAATAAAATCAGTACGCCTATACCAATCGGAACCGAATACCAATACGCTACTGCCCCAACCGTAGTTAAAACGATCAGAATCTGCTCTGGACCGTATGCCACTGAAGAAAGCGCATCTGACGATAGAATGGCCAAAGCCTTCGTATTCGATAACTTTTGTTCACTTAACTCTGTTGACTTAAGTGGTTTACCAATTAAGTATCGTTTTAAAATCGATAACATATGTACACCTCTACATAAAAAGTAAAAAACTAAACCATTTGAGTTTATCACATTATTAGAAAAAATTGTGTGATATATTAAGAAAATCTTTCCATAATTTTATTAAGATTTTTTCGAAATAAATTAATATTAACTTTCCTCCAAATCAAATTAAAATTCAATAAAATGAACGACACTTTAAAAACTTCACGACTCAAATAACAGACCCTTACGTTTTAAATGAAAATCGTTTTTATTTTCTTACCTAAACTGTTGAAAGAACTTAACAATTTTGCTAAGTTCTTTCCTATTTACTTCTTTTTTAATTACAATTTTATGTACAACCTGGTTCGAATGTTAGCCTTATTTCCTATTAAAATAACTAAGCATTTTTTCAGCCACTTTCATTGGTTGAACTTTGTATGTTCCCTCGTCAATTTGTTTTTTTAATTGCTGTATACGCTCATCACGTTTTTCGATTATCTGATTGGCAATGTGATTATCCTTCGCTAGAGGGGAGATTTCTATTTTTCCTTCTTGTTCTCGTTTATGTTGTTCGATTTTTTCTACGTTGTATTGATGTAAATGAACTTTATCTTCATTCGATGTATTACCCATCATTTTCTCACCTCATCGCTAATCGTTTTATACCTCGACACTTTATTATTTATTTCCGATCCTTTTTCTATATTTTTATTTTATTCTATCCAATGACCACTATTTATATCGGTAAAATTCTTAGTAAAATTAAATCTTATATAATTAACAATCCACTTAGCTTTATGCCCGAATTAATGTGAGTGAATGTACTTCAGTAGCACCATTTTGTAACAAAATCGCTGCAGCATCTTGTACCGTTTTACCAGTTGTATACACATCGTCAAGTAAAACAATCGGTTCGTTTTCGATTTCTTCCTCACTACAAAATGAAAAAACTTGTTCTCGGCTTAGTCTTTCATAACGGTTTAACTTACTTTGTTTTTCAGTATGAATTCTTTCTAAACAATTTGTTAAGTTTAAACCTGCATATTGTGCGAGCACTTCAACTTGATTAAAGCCTCGTTCCTTCAGTCTCGCATCACTTAAAGGTATCGGAACTATTTTATAATTTTTGAAAGAATTTTCATAGTATTCCCTCAAATCACTTGCAAATATAGATGCTAACTCAACATCACCACAAAATTTATATTGATTAAGCCACTCTTTTACTTCATTGGTATAATGCAATATTGACTTATTAATAATTAATGGCATATCTATCTTTAAACTCATATACTCTATACAATTTTTACAATGTTTTTGATTCTCCATAATGTAACCACAACAAATTTCACAAACAGGACCAATAATTTTTTTAAATTTCGCTAGACATTGTAAACAAGCTGATTCTTTGCTTAGAAAAAACAATTTATGCAAGGAAAACTTCTCAACAAATCGAACACCACAATATACACAAATCATTTTTTATCCAACCAGCCTTTCTCGAAACCTAAATGATTCATAAGAAGTATTTGCTTTTTAGCTTTGATCATTTCTTCGCTTATTCCATTATGAAAAAAGATAACCTCTCCATTTGCATAATTAATATTCCTCCCAGCACGCCCAGCAATTTGAACTAGTGCACTTTCAGTAAAAATCTCATCATCAGCACCTAGTACTGCAATTTGGCTATTCGAAATCGTAACGCCTCTCTCTAAAATGGTCGTTGTGATTAAAACTTGAATATCACCATTTCTAAAAGCACTTACTTTTTCATGTCTTTGTGGATCTTGACTATGAACTGATTCTGATTTAACAGTTATTTTTTTAACTGCCTCTTCTATAAAAACACATTCATAAATTGTAGGGACAAACAAAAAGATAGGGCAGCCTTTTTGAATAAATAATTTTATCCATTTTTCTAAAGAATTTGGAAGTTTTTGCGATTTACGGGTCGTTTTACGCCAGTTGCCTATCCATTTAAAACTAGGTACTGGTAGGGGTTGCCTATGGTATCTTGCGGGGACCATTACATTTTTGATTTTATTTTTTAGCGCAAGTAGTTGTTGTTCACTAGAGGGGGTAGCTGTCATTTGTACAGTAGAACCTTTAATTGTTCTTGATTCATTTGCAACCCAGTGCAAATGCGTTTCAATATTATAAGGAAAAGCATCAACTTCATCGATTATTAATAAGTGGAAGGTATGTCTAAATTTCATTAACTGATGTACTGTACAGATCGTTATCCTATTTCCATCCCATATTTCTTCACTACCTCCATAAAGTACTGCAATTGAAATAGTGGGGAAGGCTTGTCTGAATCTAATCGATAGCTCTAAAACAACATCTACTCGAGGAGTGGTGATGCAAACAAATTTTCCTTGCTGTAGCGCAGCTTCAATTCCTTCAAACAACATTTCTGTTTTTCCTGCACCACAAACTGCCCAAAGAAGCAAATCCTGATTTTTGTTCACAGCTTCTACTACTTTAATAGAAGCTTCTTTTTGCTGTGGTGAAAGTTTACCCTCCCATTCGAGTCCCGAAATTGAAGTATCGAATTTCATATCGGCATCATTAATGACTAGCTTAGTACATGTCGACATCTTTCCCATAATGATACATTTTCTACAATACGTACAACGAGATGAACATTTAGCACAAAAATGAGTAGCGAAAAAATATTGATGTTGATTACCACAACGAAAGCACTGATAACGATTTTTAATTTTTTGAACCGCTTGAATGATTAAACTTGTTGGAGGAATGTCCTGAAGGTCTATTGTGGGAGGGAGTTGCAGTTTTCTACCGTAAAGTTTGTCCATTTTTAACCTACTTTCTTTTATTAATTTCTTTGATAGATAAAACTTTAGAGTTTTTAAAAAGCTTTCACATAAATATGGTCATCTTCAAATAATACATCCAATCAGTCAATAATGACGTAAAGTCCGGTGAAATTTCCTTGTCAAATATATAGATATATTGTGACGATTTTTTAAGGACCACATTATTAAAAGTGCCTTTTGAATAATCCACCGTTCGATTGAAAGTAGAACTAAAAATAATTCAATTGGAGTTATAATTGAAGCAAATTTAATCAATTTCTATATGAACTCCTAAAAAATTATCTACTTTAATTGAAATTGAACCAATCATTAATCGAGGTTTTCTTTTTTATTGCGATTTCTCTGATTTCATTTGTGATCACAAGGTTTTATTTGCGATTAGCAATTATCACTTTTTAATTGCGATTCTTTAATTTTAATTGCGTTAACTAGATTTTAGTTGTAATTACTAGCTTATATTTGCGATACTCACTATTTAATTCCGATAACAAATTTTTACTGCAAAAAAACAAAAAAAAGCCCCTAATCAGAGGAGCTCTTACTCAAACAACATACCAACCCAATCCTAAAGCACCTTCACCAAGATGCGTTCCAATTACTGGGCCAAAATATGAAGTTTCTACTTCAACATTCGGATATGTTTCACTTAGTTGTTGGGCTAACTTTTTGGCATCGTCTTCACGATTTGAGTGAATAACAACTGCTTTCATTTTGTTGCCTTTTGATGCAACTTCGCCAAATAAATCTGTAATTCGTTTCATTGCCTTTTTTTCAGTTCGTATTTTTTCAAAGGCAACAATTTGTTTGTCTACAAATGTTAGAATTGGCTTTACTTGTAGTAAACTTCCTACAAATGCTTGTGCACTTGAAAGTCTTCCACCGCGTTGTAGGTGATCTAAATCAAAAACCATAAAGTAAGCATTTGCCGATTGTTTTATTTTATCTAAACGCTCAATGATCTCAGTTGGTCCAACACCTTTCTTGGCCATTTTCGCAGCTTCAATGACATAAAACCCTTGGACCATGCAGCTAATTTCCGAATCGTACGCGACTACTTCTAAGTTATCGATCATTGAACCAGCTGATACAATACTTTGATAAGTTCCACTAATTCCACTAGATAAAGTGATAGCAACAACAGCCTCAAATTCTTTTGATAGCTGTTCAAATTTTTCAATAATCGTACCGTATGCAGGCTGTGAAGTTTTTGGAAGCTCCTTTTGTTCACGGACCTTGAGGAAAAATTGTTCGGCTGTAATTTCAACTTCTTCTTGGTAGGACGCATCTCCGAAGATTACATTAAGAGGCAACATATGTATATCTAAAGAATCTCTTACTTCCTTTGGGATATAGGATGTACTATCTGTAACAATTGCAGTTCTCATTGTCGTATCCTTTCTTATATAAAGTAACGTTTAACTATGTATTTGTTGGTTTAATTTTACACAACTAATTAAGTAAAATCATTGTATTTCATTCTCTTTACTGTGAGCCAATTCGACAATTTTGTTTGACTTAGAAAAGCTTATTATACTTAAAAGCCTATTTATTGAAAAGATAAAGTGGGCATTTTATTGACTCTATGTTCAGACTAAAAGTGAAAAATAAACTTTATTGTTCTTTTTCTACAAACTAAAAACAGAGTACCGATCATCCGATACTCTGCTTTTTACACCTACTATTTCACTTCTACCCAAGCGTTTCGAATTGCCGTTACTACTGCATGAGTACGGTCATTTACTTCTAGCTTTTGTAGAATATTACTTACATGGTTTTTGACAGTTTTTTCACTAATGAATAGAGCTTCACCTATTGCACGGTTACTTTTACCATCTGCTAACATTTGAAGTACTTCACATTCTCTCCTAGTAAGTAAATGTAAAGGACGGCGCACTTCTACTTCGCGAGATTTAAATAACTGTTCTTTAAGTGATAGTCTTCTAAATTCTTCTACTAAGTTGTGAGTAATCTTCGGGTGTAAATAACATCCACCTTTTGTAACGACTTTAATCGCTTCAATTAGTGTATCAGAGTCCATTTCTTTTAATAAATAGCCTCTTGCACCCACTTTTAAGACATGAGTTACATAAGATTCATCATCATGAATTGATAAAATAATTACTTTAGCATCCGGATGTTTTTCTAGTAATGCTTTTGTAGCAGTTACTCCGTTCATTGTCGGCATGTTAATATCAACAATAAATACATCTACTTGATGTTGATCCATAATATTTACAACCTCTGTACCGTCAGAACCTTCAGCAACAACATCAAAACTCTCTTCAAAATCTAGGATTCTCTTAATTCCTTCACGAAACAATTTATGATCATCTACAATTGCAATTCTAGTTTTCATTTCATTACTCCTCTGTTTATTTGTTCAGTTTGCTAATCTATCGAAATTTGTAGAAATTGGTATTTTTTTCTAAATTATAGTATATTTTAACATAATTTATGAATGGTTACGACGCAAATCTCCGAAAACACAAAATAAAATTTTACTTTTGGAAATTTTCAGACGCTTTATTTTGAAACGACATTTCTAATTCATTCTCTATTTCTACATTTAAAGTGATTCTAATTGTCGTACCTACGTCTAGTATAGATTCGATTATAAAATCTCCATTTAATAACTCAACACGTTCTCTCATCCCAATTAATCCAAAAGAGTTTTCACTTTGGTCTTTTCCAACAGGAAAACCAACTCCATCATCCTGTACGAGTACATTAATTTTGTTTCTTAAAAACTCTAATCTTACTAATATTGTTGTTGGTTCCGCATGTTTACATGCGTTTTGAACTGCCTCTTGGATGATCCGAAAGATCGCAACTTCTATTTTTGAATTAAGTCTATCTTTGCTTTGACCGCAATATTCAAATTTGATTTCAATATGCTTATACGACTCAAGCGATTTTAAATACTTATTAAGCGCTGGAACTAAACCTAAATCATCTAATGCCATTGGGCGTAGATCGTATATAATTCTTCTAACTTCCCCTAATGCACGGCGGACTTGTTCCTTTATATCACCTAATTCTTTTCTTGCATCTTCTTCTGGTCTTTGGCGATATGTTTTTATTAAAAAGTCTGACTGCATTAATATACTGGCTAACGTTTGGGCAGGTCCATCATGAATTTCACGTGATAACTTTATACGCTCCTCTTCCTGAGCTTGAATCAATTGAAATCCGAACTCTTGTTTTTGTCTTGCATCTTCAGATAAATGACTAACTTGCTTAAAGTCTGTATTAAGGTAGTTTAAAACAATTGAAATACGGGTAACTAATAATTCGGCTTTTTGTAGTTTCTCTAATAAAGTCTGAAGTTTATTTTCTAATTCTTTTCTACGATGATTTAGAAGTTTTTCTTCCTTTAATGAAAGAAAATGCTGTTCCTGAATATTTTGGACAGTTTCATACACTGACTTTACTTGAGATTCAGTATACCTATTAAAATCCTTCTCAACTTCAGTTAATTTTTGGCGGGCCGCTCGGGCTAATAAATCTAACCTAACCGTATTTTCAATCTTCTCTGCTACTTGCAATTTTACTTCTTCAAGCTCTACTCTTAATTTCTCGTATTCTGAGCGAGTATCTTCAACAATTCCAAACACATGGGACTTACTATCTATAACAGATGAGAGCATATTATCCATGATTTCGTCTAGTGTCTGATTGTCCATTTTTCTAGCTGTCATTCACCTTTTCCCCCATTAGCCTATTACTAAATGACTAATAATTTTATGTATATCTAATATTATAATGTAAATAGGATTATAATTGTACAAAAATTTGAAATAAGCAAAAATTTTAATTTTTCCGATTCAAAGCTTATATTACCAATATATATTGGTATTTTATTATAATTATTAAAAAATACACACTCTTATATAACATCCTTAACACAATGTTAACAAGTATTACAAAAACATTACGATTGACCCAATAAAAAAGCTGATTCTCGTAAAAGAATCAGCTTTCTGCCTATTTATTGATTGGTACTATTTTCATTTTCAGAACTACTATCTGAATTAATTGTATTAGTTGTATTTTTAGGTGGTTTTTCTAAACCTAAGTGAACTCGGAATTTGCTAGTAATTTCTTTTACACTTTCCTCTTCAGGAACATAATAGTAAATACCGTGAATCGTATCATCGTTACCTTTTAATTTTATTGTTTCTAAGTCATTCTCAGTAATATTAGGTAAATGCTTCGCAAGTGAAATACCACCGCTCATTTTCATATTTGTACTAATATTTTTACTGAACACTTTTGCATATTGATCCATTTTCATGATTGTTTCAGGTGATTTTATTTCATTTAAAATCGCTTTAATTACTTGTTGTTGTCTTTCTTCACGTCCAAAATCACCACGAGGATCACGTTTACGCATACGAGAATATGCTAATGCCTGTTGTCCATTTAAATGCATCATACCTTTTGTAAAGTAAACTTTTTTCCTTGGTGTAGTATCTGTATTTTCCCAGAAATCAAAAGGTACATCAACATCTATTCCACCAACTGCGTCAACTATGTTTTTAAAGCCATTAAAGTCCACTGTAACGTAATAATCAATTGGTACATTTAAGAATTGCTCAACTGTATCAACTGTTAATTGTAAACCGCCATATGAATATGCATGATTTATTTTAGTTTTTTCTGCGTGTCCTGGGATACTTACATATGTATCACGGGGAATACTCATTGTCTTAATTGTTTCCTCTTTAGGATTAAAGGTAGCAAGGATCATCGAATCAGTTCGTCCACCCTTTCCGCCAGTTGAATAGTTTTCAATTCCTAAGAAAAGAATCGATATTGGATCTTTCGATATTGCAACTTTTTCATTTCTTAAGTTTGAAGAAATATCTTCTCCTTTTGTTGCTTTATTTAATTCAAGATATGTTCTAACGCCTTTATATCCTACAAACACTAAGGCTACTATAATGACAAGTAATAATACCCTAGCAATTAAGCCTCTCTTTTTCTTTCTTCGTTTCTTGGCCATTTTTCGAGAATGATTCTGATTCATATGTTCGAATAGACCTCCTTTAAAATTAGTATAATTGTTCTATTTATAATTAGTCATAAATTTACTATTAATAAAGCTAGACTACTACATGTATTTAACAATACTTTCATTTATATGGCAACTACCATTTGTTAATTCAATCATCCAGTTTTTGAAGATATCTACTTCATCAATCTTAATCCAAAGTTCAAAGCTGACTTCTTCCATGTGATTAACATTTTCTAAATGATAATGTGAGTTCCGCAGTGCGAACTCTACTTTACCTAACAATTTATAATTAATCTTTATGTTCATTACTTTAACTAATGAACGCTCAACAATTCCAACAGCGTTTAACCCTTCACTGACTGCCTGTCCATATGCACGAATTAATCCTCCTGCTCCAAGCTTTTTACCGCCAAAATACCTTGTTACAACAACAACAGTATCTTTTAATCCTCTCTTTTTCAAAACTTCTAACATTGGAACTCCAGCCGTACCACTCGGTTCACCATCATCATTGGCTTTTTGAATTTCATCATTTTCACCGATTAAATAAGCTGAACAATTATGAGATGCATCAAAATGCTTTTTTTTTATTTCTGAAATGAATCGTTGCGCATCAACTTCAGTTTTCGCTTCATTTATGTAACAAATAAATTTCGATTTTTCAATCTCAATTTCATGACTACCAAAGCCACAAACAGTGAAATAATTCGCTAGCATTTAACACCTAACCTTTCGACTAAATTAAACAAAATTTCGACTCACTTCAATATATTACTACAATTATTCATTCCGTTCCTTAAAAAACACTAAGATTCTTCAAAAGTAAGTATTTACTGACAAGATTTTATACAGTAACATTAGAAATAATGCTTAAAATAATTTAAACTTTAAGCAACTACAATCTAATCAGCCAATATGGTCAAATCATTTCATACGAATAAGTAAAAGTACTTTTTATATTCACACTAATATCAAACTTTCTATCCACTGTGCATAAAAAAATTTATATCACTATTTGATTCCACATCAAGAGCTTTCTACTCAATTTAAATTAAATTTAACAATATTGAAAACTAAGTGATAATTCCATTTCATTCTTTAGTCATCCAACCATATCCCCACTAATTTATTTGTTTTTTCATTTAAAAATTAACGTTTACGCCTTTTTTGAAGAAAAAGATTCAATAAACGATCAAAAAATATTAGAATCATATTTCTTCTGCGGTAATAAGTTTAATAATGCGGTAAATAAAAATGAAAGTGATTAGAGCATTTTATTTAAAATCAGTGATTAATAAGTAATACTCTACCCTGAATATTAAATATTGTACTTAATGGATCTAACTAATTTTATAAATTGCGCCCATTTAATTCAAAATCAAATATAACAACAAAGAAAATTCTAAAAGAGATTAGCCTAAATAAAAAATTCTTAATAACGAAGAGGGAGTTGATTTTTGGAGAAACAAAAAACAAGAATGTAAAAGAAGGATAAAAAAACTAACTTTATTCATAATAAAATATAAGGAGTACCATCAAAATATTGTTATTACATACCTAATTACAAAACCAAGGTTTTAAAAAGGATTAATCCCTTACAAATTAAACAAATTTAAATGTTATTAGAATGTAGTAAGATTTCTTTGTCCATATAATAAATGCTCAATTTCTTACAATTTCGTATTGAAATAAGTATAGGGTCAAAACGCTGCTAAACCTATATTTTTGTTGGGCTTTTATTCCTCTGGGAAAGTGCCATTATAACGCGACGTATTTTTCCACTTACTTTATGCAAAAATAATAATACCTAAAAAGTCGACCTGGACAAAAGTTGATCAATTACTAATTATTGTAATGCCGATTAATAAATCATTCTTGCACACACAATAAGTGTAAGGAACCCTTGTGAACTTTTTATGTGGAGTAATAAGCTTGTAACATAAAAATAATTTGATTTTTTTTCGCGAACATTTATAATTGTTATGATGTTATAAAACGTAAACGTTATACATTAGGACATGTTGCAATGCATTTGCAAGGATGGGCCTAAATTATAAACTGGGGTGTTTAAATGGCCTTACAGAATACGCAACAAAAGGTTGAAAGCCGCTACTCAATTCAACAAATTGAGTCATTAAAAAAGAAAAGTATTTTTTATTCATTTATAAAAAGAACATTGGATATAGTCTTTGCGTCGCTCGCGTTTGTTATTTCATTACCATTCGTTTTGTTCTTTATCGCGTTAATTAAAATTGATTCTCCTGGTCCTGCTCTTTTCATCCAAGAACGAGTTGGATTAAATGGGAAGATTTTTAATATTTACAAGTTAAGAACAATGCGTATGGATGCAGAGATAAATGGACCACAATGGGCTAGTACGGATGATCCTCGCATTACAAAACTTGGTCACTTCCTTCGTAAAACTCGTATCGATGAATTACCGCAGTTCGTCAATGTCTTACGTGGAGATATGAGTCTTGTTGGACCTAGACCTGAAAGAGCGTTTTTTTTAGTAAAATTTAATCATGAAGTACCAGGCTTCACTAATCGCTTAACAGTCAAACCAGGGTTAACTGGTTGGGCACAAGTGAATGGCGGGTATGAATTAACACCAAAAGAGAAGTTAGTCTTGGATTTACACTATATTGAACATCGATCAATTATGTTAGACATCCGAATCATGTTTAAAACAATTAAGGTTGTCTTAACTGGTGAAGGTGCTCGTTAAGTAATATAAGACAAGTTCAAAATTCTCTTAATTAAAAATATGAATAGCTTAACAAAAGGCCATTTCTCAATTAGGAAATGGCCTTTTAATTTCTTTAAGAATAAGTAGAAATAATCATTAAAATACTTGTTTGGGTAAAAAACATTTTAAATTCCGAAAATTACCCACAATTTTAGGAGTTTATTAACAATTTGTGGATAACATATAATACTTATCCACAAACCGCTTGTTTATAAATTAATTCAAGTAGTTAAGAAATATAATGATACGACAAAATTCTACTAAAATGAAAAATGTTATTCCTATCTTCCTGTCGATAAGTATTAATTTTATACACAAGTTATCCACATAACTTGAAAAAATAAAAAAATACAATGCAATAAGAAAAAACTTATCGCATCGTATTTTTACTATTTTACAACTTTAATTGTACGAACACTTTTATTTCCAGATTTATCAATGACATAAACCTTTAAATATGTGTTTGCTTTCTGTACTTTTATTGATACAGAAAATTTACCACTGGAATTAACTGAGCTTTGACCTATTAATGTACTTCCTCGATAAATCTTCACTGAAGCATATTTCTCAGCACTACCTGTTACAGTTTTTGATTTTGAAGTAACTTTATTAACGACTGGAAGAGCTGGTGGTGTTTTATCTAATACTTTTAAAGACTTTGTTGCACTTACATTTCCAGCTTTATCCGTAGCAGTTACACTAACTGTCGTTCCACTTTTTTGCTTTGAAATTGTAAACTTATAACTTTTATTTGATGCAGCTATTGTGCTTTTTTGAAACTTACTATTAATATATAGTTTAACTGTAGAACCTGCTTCTGCTGTTCCGGTAATAGTAGTTGATTGATCTGAAACTGTATTCATTGTTGGTGTTGTAGGTTTTGTTTTATCGATTGTAAATTTAATAGTTGTTGTATTCATCACTGAATCTTTGACTACTAGTGTATAGCTTCCCGCTTTTGAAACTAAATAGTCATTATTAATACGCGTTCCATTCAATGTTGCGATACCCTCATTAAAGTGAAGTTTTACGTCTTTATTGTAGAATTTCCCATTAGCAACCCCAGTTACAATCGGGTTTGCTAAATCATATTTCTTCGTAATGTATGCTGATGAAATAAATCCTATTTTTCCATCTGCTCTCTCCACTTTAAACCAAGCGAATTGGTTATCATCTTTCTTGGTATCAAACTGGATTTCATCATAAATTGTTAATGGTGTATATTTAGCAAGTCTTTCCCATTTTGGAGTTGGTTTATCTTGTTCTACCGATGTATTTGGTTCTGGTCGTAATTTAGCACCATCTACTGTTACGTATGCAACTTCTCCCTTTTTCAAGAAGAAAGGAGAATCATGAAGCAGCTCTTTATTGATTGTATAAAAAGGAGTTTTGAAAATAATCGGTGCTTTACTATCTCTATTATAATCAAAATCTGACGTTTTAAATGGATATCTAGCTAAAACTGGTGGGGCATCATCAAGCCTTAAATAGCTTTGGCCTTCTATTATTCGGAATATTTTTTCCTGATAGGCATTTTCATTGACCGATCCATCCTCCTGTTTAAGTGGACTATTGGCAGGTACATTACCATTATAAGCCATAACAGGAAAGTACCAGTTCTCAATAATATGACGATTAGCACCATTGATTCTTGGTAATAGGTAGTTTCCGCCTGATTTCAAATTGTATTTCTCGTTAAGAATCTCGACACCAGCTTGAATATTATATGCAATATCGGTTTCTAGTCGTTGCTGATCATATCTAGGTTGATCTGTCTTTTCAGTAATTTGCATAATACCAAGCCCACCATCATGGGACTTCATTTCCTGGTTCCAACCAGATTCCCTCCACGCAATTGCCTTTACAACCTCAGGTGGAATATCGGCGTTGATTGCTGCATAAGTCAGTAAACAATTTACCTGTTGAGATGAAGGAGTTGGAGTTTTACTAGCGTCTCCACACTTAAAAGCCCAATCTGTATTTGATTCTGCACTAGCTTTTCCAGTAAATAAACTTACTGATAAAGCAGTTATTAAGCCACTTTTCAGAAAAAAAGATTTCATTGTATCTTCTCCAATCTACCTAAATATTAAGCAATAAATCTATTTTAACATACTTCAATATATCACTTTCTATTTGTCTATAAATCTCATAAAAAAAATGGCTCAGTTTTTCCTGAGCCATCAAAAAAATTATTTTAATTCTTGTTTAACATAACTTGAAGAAACCCATCCAAAGCTACCATTCGCTAATTGGATTTTATACCATTTTTTTGTACTATCCATTGTTAAAGTACCATCTTTATTTGTAACAATACTAACATAAGTATTAAGGTTTAATGTACTGATTATGTTGTTTTCAGCTGTAGTTGCAGCCGAGCGTACGTTTACTCCAGCAGTTGTTCTACCTAAGTTTTTAACAGATAATGTTTGGCTATAGGCATTTAACTTGATACTGTTTGTCCAATAAACATTTCCACCAATTGATAACTTAATCCAATAATTATTTGTTTTTTCAAGAAGAAGGAAAGCTGTACCTGCTGCTATCGATTTTACTTTAGTCGTATCGCCTTTTGCATTGTATAGGTCGATGTTTCCTTTCGCAATCGCTTGGATATTTGCAGGGAATACATCACTACCAACAGGGGTAGATGGACTACCAGGAATCGCAGTGTTTGGTTGAGCTTTATCATAGTACGCTTTATCAAATGGAAGAATTTTTTGCATATGCTGAGCAATTAATTTACCCCAGTTTGGATCAGTCGCGTAATAAAAATTCATCCCTTCACTCGCTGCATCTATTCTTACATTACTCATATCTTTCGTACTAAAGCCAAGATATGCACCTTTATATTTCCAGTTACTTGGATTTAAGTAAGTAGATTTAATCGAACGAGCAATATACTCTACATTTTCTTTTACACTCATAAATTTGTATGATGCTATATATGGTGTTGCATCATATGACCCAAATCCAAATAAGTTATTTTTTCCTAATGAAATTTGGGAAGTACCAAATCCACTTTCATGAATCGCATGTGCTGCTAAATAAAGTGCATTTACACCATACTTATTTCCAGCATCAATAAATAATTGTCCTTGGCCAGTCAGTATACTCTTCACGCCACTTTTCACATTACTAGCAATATAGTTATTAATTTGAATAGCAGTTACAGGTGAAGGTGTACGCAGATCAATAAACTGGTAGCTATCCCTTGATGTTATTGGGTCACCAGTTTTTACTTGTTTGATATATGATCCCGATACATATCCCGTTTTCCCATTGTAACTAACCTTATACCAGTTATTAGACGTTTTTTCAGTCGCTACTAAAACCATATTAACAGGAATTTCTGTTAGCAATGTTGAAGATGCATCATACGTTTGACGTAAGTTTAAATAGGAAGTCGTAATATATGTAGTATCTGTTATATTAGTGATCGTTACGACATCACTTTTTCCGAAATCCCCTACTCTTACATATCCATTAATATCGTTATATTTCACACTATACCAATTTCCAATTTTCTTGTTAATCGGGATAACTGTATCTTTGGGAATTTGAATAAGCTGTTTTGATGAACTGTCGAACGATTGATATAAATAAGTTGCATTAAGTGCCTTATAATTCGTAGTTGTAAAAGTTGTAAAACTATTTGAAGTTACATCTTCACTCTTAACGTAAAGATTTTGTCCATTGTAATTAATACGATACCAGATCTTCCCTACTAAATCTGTCGCTTTTTGAGTCGAAGCGAATCCATTATCTCCACTAACTGTAGTGACTACAGGCTTTGTCGCATCTGGGGTTGCATATAAGTTAGTAATTGCCTTCGTAAAATAATATGAAGTACTTGTTGTTTCATATTTTATTTCATTTACTTTCGTAAAGTTACTTATATAAACATAACCTGTGATTCCATTATATGTAACATTGTACCAGTTACCCATTCGTTTTGAAGATGAAACAACGGTTCCAATCGGAATATGCGTTAGCAATTTATACGAATTTCCATATGACTGATATAGACCAGCTATGTTAATTGCCTTATATTTTGTCTGTGCAAAGGTAGTTAAAGCACTTTTCGTAACATCAACGCTATTTATGTATAATGTTTTGCCATTGTAACTGACGCGGAACCATGTTTGGCCGATACTATTTACTACTTTTTGAGTACTGGTAAATCCATTATTTGCACCTACAGTATATACTGCAGCATTTTTTGTATCAGGTGTTGGATATAATTTTGTAATTTTATTTGTTAAATAATAAGCCGTACTTTGAGTAAGATATGTATTATTTAGTTTTGTAAAGTTACTTATATAAACATAACCTGTTATTCCATTATACGTAACATTATACCAGTTACCCATTCGTTTTGAGGATGAAACAACGGTTCCAATTGGAATATGCGCTAGTACTTTAGACGAACTTCCATATGATTGATATAGACCAGCCGTGTTAATTGCTTTATAATCTGTCTGAGCAAAGGTAGTTAAAGCACTTTTCGTAACATCAGCGCTATTTACGTATACTGTTTTGCCATTGTGACTGACGCGGAACCATGTTTGGCCGATGCTATTTACTACTTTTTGAGTACTACTAAATCCGTTATTTGCACCTACAGTATATACTGCAGCATTTTTTGTATCAGGTGTTGGATATAACTTTGTAGTTTTATTTGTTAAATAATAAGCTGTACTTTGAGTAAGATATGTATAATATTCCTTTAAGTATGTACCACTTACCCAACCAGTTTGTCCGCTGTAGGTTACTTTATACCAGTTACCGTTTTTCTGTGTTGCAGTAATTACCTTACCTTTTGGAATAACCAACAGTGTCTTATAGGTTGTACCTGCACCTTGTCTTAAATTAAGATTTGCTGTCGATTGATACTTCGTTTTAATATTTACGATCGCTGCACTCGCTTTTGATGTTTCCAAACCGACATTAGGACAAGTTATGCTGGAGGTTCCTACTAATATGCCTGTTGATACCAAAAGTACTCTTCCCATTTTTTTCATGTATCAAGTTTTCCTTTCTTACCTTTTTTACATTTAAACCGTAGAATAAAACAATCCTATTCTATTAAACTAGTAAAATTAATAATCTATAATTTTTTTAAAATAAAATTAATAAAAAATTAACACTAGGGTTAAGTATAAGTCATAAAATGTCGGAATTTGAATTGTTTTGTTAATAATTATATCGGTAAAAAAAGGAAATTGTTTCATTTTATCGAAACGACAACCATTTTGTAATTAAATTGACACAATTCTAAAAAAAAAGTTAAAAAGTCCATAAAGAAGACATTTAACTCTTCTCCATGGACTATGGCTTTCCTACTATATTATGTTTAAGCGGGACTAATATCTCAAAGTACTTTGTTTTCTTCATTACTTTTTGACTATATGTGAAGTCTCCATAACAATATGGATATCTGAAATTTTTCTTATTATTATTACACGTATAAAGCTCAGGGTTCGTCTCTACCATCGATAGAGAATAAGTTTTAGCAAGTTGATCTGTATGTTTACCCCCATGTTTTTTTACAAAATCAATATAAGCAATCCCCATATTGTAACTTTGTATGATGGTTTGTAAATCAACACCTTGCTTTTTACCATAGGAATACACGTCTTTAAAATGTGAAACCCCTTGTTGTATGCTTTTTGAAGTATCTTGAATACTATCTTTTGCTAGTCCTAGTGATTCTGAGGCCTGCATTGGATCTTTTCCTTTACCCTTCGTTTCTTGCATCATTAGTCCTAGTAATAAAGGTGTGTATTCTTCTAAATTAGACGTCTTTAATTCAGTGTAAACTTGTGTTTCATACTTCAACACATCTTGGAAATAGTAACGATAGATCGCAAATAACCCAATAATTGACATCAGAAGTGTAAATAAAAGAAGTCTTTTAATAAATTTCCACATTCTATTCTTTTTCATTACCTCCAAACATTTCTCTTTAATACATTATAACGAATATTCCTATATATAAAAGCAATGTGATAAAACTACATATATTTGACATTAAAATGTGAAAAAAGAAATATTTCTTATCATAATCATTTAATAAGAATTGTGCACTTCTATTCCAAGTCTAATAATTGCGTTCTCCTCCAACTCTAAATACAAAAAAGAGTCCAACCTAAATTGGACTCTTTTCTTAATCTACTTTATCTCTTTTACCCCTACTATACGATCCATTTTTAATTCATCATTTTCTCTTGAGAAGTGGTAAGTAATTTCAAATGATTTCATTTTAGTTTTGCCATGTTTATCAGTTATCTCATATGACTCATTTGTTGTAATGATCATACCCGAATCATCTTGCTTTGAATCTTTCATAGTAAAGCTTGTGAGTTTTTGCGTTGTATCCTTTTTCTTAATTTTGTCTTGATATTCCTTAGACTGTAAGAATGCTTGGCCATTTTGATTAAATAATCCGTTGATTAATTGCTTTTCTTCTAAATCAGAAGAAGGCTTAGGACTCGGTAAATAATTATCAAAAAAACGTTTAAGTCCTGCAAAGAATCCATCTTTTTGATCTGTCTCGTCCTGATTTTCAACTGGCGTATCAAACATTAAATCCACATACTTTCCTGTAACTGGAATATCATCTGTTTTAAATAATTCACCATTCTTTTCAATTTCAGCGTGAACTACTGTTTTACCATTTAATAAAAACGGACCAAAGCGATCTAGTTCACTTACTTTTTGCCCAGTATCTTTTCCATTTACAAAAAGTTCTGCGTCAGGTTCGTTTGAGTAAATTTGGACATAACTAACATTAAAAGTTAATTCCTGTGATAACTTATTTTTTGAAGCAGAAGAAAAATCTATATCAACTGCATCCTTAACATCACTATAAACACCTTTATATGAAACTGACATAGTGTACTTTCCTGGTAAAATTTTGTGGTATGTTGTCTCATATTCGTCCTTATTCAAATGTGTAATATGATTATTTAATGTTAATTCAATGTCATCAATTGGCGAAGAAATCTTTAATTCGAATGGTTGAGCACTTATTAAATACGTTTGATAAATCCCTAAAAATTTACTACCCTTTTTAATTGATAATATATAATTTCCACGACCATCTATTAACTTACTCTTAATTACTTTATTATCTTGAATCATATCGTCTAATTTATCTAATACATCATAGCTATTCAAGTAATCCATAAATGCGATTACTGAGTCTTCATCTAGGGATGCCCCGGTACCGCCTTTTTGTAGCATATGTGTAACTTCTTTATAATTATTATCTGACACAGCTTTATCAAAAATCTTCACTAATCTGTTAGGCGAATTTAAGTAATTTAA
The DNA here is from genome assembly GCF_036421055.1 of Gottfriedia acidiceleris. GTDB lineage: Bacteria > Bacillota > Bacilli > Bacillales > Bacillaceae_G > Gottfriedia > Gottfriedia acidiceleris_C. The sequence goes on from NZ_JAZGQS010000007.1 coordinate 137,735, forward strand.
TGTTAAATGTGTAATTAATATTGCAATGATCGGTATTAAAATAAACATCCATTTTCTTTTAATACTAGGTATTCGTTTTTTTCGCATTGTTCGTATACCCGCTCTAGACAAGGAATTTTGTTCTCTTAACTGAGTTTCCATTTATTTTTAACTTCCCCTTAAACTTTCATTCTATATAGTGCTTATTTTCAATAAATAAATTGAATCTAAATAAATATTTAAAAAAGTAAACTATAGTCTATCATACTATTTTTTATTTAAAGGGTAAAAAGAAATTTTTTATTATTTAGTGGAAGTAATTGGTTTCATTTCTCTTAAATTATGTCTGACATGTTTTCCATTTACTTGTTAAACTATAGGAGTTGAGATATAGGAGGAGAGAAATTGAAGCAGTTAGTTAATCGGAAAGAATCGATTTATTTTATATTACTTTTACTTATTAGTATTCCTATTTATTTAATACTTATTTTAAGTGTTGTTGGTCTTATTATTTTAGGAATTTTAATTGTTTTACCACTCTTTGCCCATCTAATGTTCACTGCCCACATACGTATAAATGGCGTTAAGATTACTGAAAAACAATTCCCAGAAGTATATTTGAGAACAAGAGAAATTGCAAAGGAAATGGGTTTCTATTTTCTACCAGATGTATATGTAATCCAATCTGGAGGATTGTTAAATGCCTTTGCTACGCGTTTCTTTGGAAGGAATATGATTGTTTTATATTCAGATTTATTCGAAGAGATTGAATCAAATCCAAAAGTGGTAGATTTCGTGATTGCACACGAGCTTACACATATTAAACGAAATCATATACTAAAACAGGCTTTAGTATTGCCTGCAAATTGGGTTCCTTTTTTAGGTTCGGCATATTCACGTGCATGTGAGTATACAAGTGATCGAATGGCTAGTCATTATTTAAATGATTTTGAAGCTTCGACTCAAGCACTTACAATGTTAGCCGTTGGTCGCAAATTTTATCAACAAATTGATCAGCATGAATATTTATTAAATAGTAGCAATGAAAAAGGCTTCTTAATTTGGTTAAGTGAACGATTAATGTCCCATCCAACGTTACCAAAACGTATTAACGCTTTGCATCATTTTAATAATGTAGAAACTGATATTAAGTTTAAAACACCAAAACGCGTATACGGAGTAGCCGTAATTATATTCGGGTTGTCATTCGGAATTATAGTCGGTGCAGGTTTATTAGTAGAAAAAGCGATTCCACTAGCACAATCATTCGTTGATGGCTATTTAGCTGCGGAAACACCATTAACGCAAGCAGTGCTTGATAATGATATTGAACAAGTTAAAGAATTAATTAATGAAGGCGCAGACGTAAATGAATTGAACGATGACTACGAATCTCCACTTCTCGTAACTTCATATACTGATGAAGATCATCTTAACTTGGACATGTTAAAGTTATTACTTGATAACGGAGCTAATCCTTCTATAGGAGATGCAGATGAATGGACAATCTTACACGCCGCTGCTTCTATGGGAGATAAGCAAGCAATTGACTTACTATTAAAATACGGAGCAGATATTAACCAGCAAGACAGTTCTGGAGAAACACCTATTTTTGATACAACTTATGAAGTAGATGATGTAAACACATTCCAGTATCTAATTAAAAAAGGTGCCGACTTATCAATCAAGAATGTGGATGGCATGACAGTAAAAGAAGTAGCTAAGGAAAATGGAGCAAAGAAAATCTTAAAGTGGTTAAATAGTCAAGTAACCGAGATTAAACTTTAAGACATGCACAAGTATTTTCTTATTAAAGTCATCATAGACAGTAAAAAGCAAAGTTCATCTATAAGTGAACTTTGCTTTTTTTATAGCTTTTGATGTACCTGTCCATTTTCAACTATTCCCTGGATTTTATTAAGCTTAAATTATATTTTTCTACATCATTAAGCTCACCACCATACGCTGGGTTAGGTTTATACCAAGACTTCGAGCTGAAATAAATCGTCAAGTCACTAGATTTAAATACTAAACCATGCCTAGCATAGATTTCATTTCTGGCTAAGCGCAATTCATTTGGAGTTAATTTTATTAGATCTGCATTTGTTAGTTTTCTACTATTACTTTCCGGTAAAACATAATCTTTTGATTGCTTTTCTTCATCGGTAACTTTTGTTTCCTTAGAAGTCGTTTCCTTAGTTGTTGTTTCTTTAGCAACTTCCTTAGTTTTTGTTTCAGTCGCTTTTTCACTCTTTGTTTCTTTTTTTTCATCCTTATCCACCACTGCTTTTGTAGAAGTATTTTCCGGATGAATAGTACCTTCATTCATTATCTTTGGGTAAACATAAAAAATTGCTGTCGCACCAATTATAAGTACTCCAGCTATCGAGAGTATTAACGAGAAGTATCGTTTATAACTTAAACCATCTTCCTTATTTTTAAGTTTTTTATGTTCTGAACGACTTTCAACTTTGTTTTCTGCCTTATTAGCCAAATTCTTTCACTCCTCTAATACAGATATAAATAAACACACTTATCATATTATCTAATCTATTTGCTTAAAATCCAATTCTTTTAATAGAAGTTTAATACGTTATTAACATAATTGAAAAGACCGTTTTAAAAAATACTATCTTACTTAAACAAGAAATCCCTAGCTCCGCAAACGGAATTAGGGATCATCGATCATTCTATTTATTGAATATTGACGCCAATATATTTACCTCCTCTAGTTCCAACAATTACTTGTTGTCCAACTACAACTGGAGACGCCTCAATATTGGCACCTAAATTAATCTTATTGATAATTTTTCCGCTACTACTTATTAGGTACAGGTTACCAACAGAATCACCTTGTATTAAGTAAGCTTTATTATCCTTTGTATAAACCGCTACTGTAGATGACCACGCATAGTTAGGTAAATCTAAATGCCATTTTTCTCTTCCAGTAACAGTATCATAACTAATTAATAAGCCCCCATTCATCGTTTTATACCTCGAAATATTAAAAATAACCTGCCCTTTTAATGACCCAGTTCCAACAATAGGAGTTGCTAACAGTCCACCATTAACAGGATGATTACCTTTTATCGAATAACCCGGTATTTTTTTCTCCCAAATTACTTTACCTGAAAGTCCATTTAACTTTTGAATGCGAGTATAGCCTTTAGTTCCTTGTTTATCGATTTCAGAACCTGTGTATAAAAACGGTGTACCATTAGAATTCTCAATGACGATTGACGCATCTGTATCATCATATGCATTATTTGCCCAAATCGGCCTTTTCTTAATAATATCCAGCGCTTGAATACCACCACCATTATCGGCGAAATATGCAATATTTTTATATACCGCTACTGAATTTTCAATTCCTTGATATGAATTATTTTTAAGTTTATATCGATATTTTGAAATTACTGGAGAAATTTTTATCTTTTTAGCCTTTGGATCATAATTAGTATTTAGTTTTATAAAATAAACTAGTCCATTTTCTCCGCCGACTAACATTGCGTCATCTTCTCGGTTAAATAACGCAGAGCCATCAAAAGCTCCCCAACCACGAAAAGAATATGAATCAATTCCTGGAATAAATGCTAATTGAGAGCCATCAATTAGACTAAAAATCCTCATACCTATTTTTCCGGTTTGTGGTATACCTTGTCCAACGTATAAAAGAGGATAACCACGTGGATCAAGAGCCACGCTACCCTTAATTGGATTTTGAATATTAATTGGATTTCTTGTTTTCTTACCTGTTGATAAATCTAAAAAGTAAACCCTACCATCTAAAGATCCATAAACTACTTCTTTAAAATTTGACTTTGTTTTAAATTGAGAATATAAATTCATAATTTTTTGTTCTTGTGGTTTCCATTCAATCACACTCGGTTGCCCAGTCCATCCTGAGCCCCCGCCCCATCCAGATGAAGAAGCAGTCTGAAAAGACCAGCTCTTAACTAACTTTTGCTTTGATATAACTGCCGTTCCCATGGAACCATTATTTCGGAAAGGTCCGCCTCGAAAGCTCAATATTCCATTAACAGTTTGATACTGCTCTGGGAAAGGCTTTGTGAACACTTTTGAACGATTACTAAAACTATACGATAGGTTTTTACTACTTGGTAACGGATTCAGTTGTAGTGCTTCCCATTTTTCTTGTTGATTCGTCTCAACCTTTTGAAGTGTTGATTGTCCACTACTTTGATTTATTGCAGCTTTTACTTCATTATTACTTATTAAATTAGCCTCATGTATAGTGCCTCTATGTTTTAACGATGGTGAACTAAATATACTTGTTAAAAGTATTGCAGCAGAAAAGATTATACCGATCTTTGTCTTCATTTCAGCTCTCTCCCTCATATCTTAGTAGACTATTAATATGAAACTACTAAGATTATATATAATAGGAAGTAAGCAATTTGTCACATTTTGAAATTAACTAGTTATTTTTACTTAAAGTTCGATCGTTACATTTCGATTCCTACTAATTTTTACTTTAGTATTAGAATATAATTTTCAATCTTTTCTATAAATTCCCACTATTTTCACCTTGAGTCCCTAAAAACTTATGATACATTTAAAGAAGAGACTTGATAGATTACCAGCTCAGGAGGGAACATCCTTGATCCAGACTTTGCAAAAAATTATTGGCAATCGGAAATTAAAGGAGTATGAAAAAGTTGTTCAAGAGATTAATAAAAAGGAGCCACTCTTTGAAAGTCTTCTAGATGAAGATTTGCGTAAATTTACTTATCTTTTAAAGCAAAAAATTTCTAATAACGATGCTGTTATTCATGAGATTACAATAGATGCTTTTGCTCTAGTACGTGAAGCATCAAAACGTGTTTTAGGGATGCGCCCTTATGATGTTCAATTAATTGGTGGACTTGCATTACTAGATGGAAATATTGCTGAAATGCAAACTGGGGAAGGAAAAACCTTGGTTTCTTCATTACCTGCCTATACTCGTGCGCTTGAGGGAAAGGGCGTACATATTATTACTATAAACGAATATTTAGCCAGACGAGATGCGGAACAAATTGGGCAAATTCACGAATTTTTAGGTCTTACAGTAGGATTGAACATTCCCAATATACCTTTGGAGGCTAAAAAAGCTGCATACAATGCAGATATTACTTATGGAATTGGAACTGAATTCGGTTTTGATTATTTAAGAGATAATATGGTTACTTCATTAGTTGAACAAGTTCAACGCCCATTTCATTATGCAATTATTGATGAAGCAGACTTGATATTAATAGATGAAGCAAAAACACCACTAATTATAGCAGGAAAAAAACCCGCACAATCTCACTTATACTCGCTTTGTGCGCGCTTTATTCGTACGTTAGTAATTGGGAAGGATTATTTTTTAAATCAAGAAACTAAAGCAATTACATTAACAGAAGAAGGTATTTCAAAGATTGAAAATGCCTTTATGATTGAAAATTTATTTGACCTAGAACATACAACGCTTTTCCACTATGTTCATAATGCATTGCGAGCCTATTTAATATTCCAACGTGATGTTGATTATATTATTCACGAAGGCGAGATTAGACTAATTGACTTATTTACTGGTCGAATTATGGAAGGACGCTCATTAAGTAACGGTCTCCACCAAGCAATCGAGGCAAAAGAAGGGTTAAAAACAACTGAAGAAAATCATACCGTTGCATCTGTAACAATACAAAATTATTTCCGTATGTATCCAAACCTTTCTGGCATGACTGGAACTGCAAAAACGGAAGAAAAAGAACTCCTAAATGTTTATAACATGGAAGTTATTCGAATTCCTACTAATAAACCAGTAATTCGAATTGATCACGAGGATATTGTATTTGAAAAAACAGAAGAAAAACTCAGAGCTGTTCTGACTGATGTAAAATTACGCCATGAAAAGGGACAACCAATACTAATTGGAACAACCTCCATTCGTCAATCTGAAGTACTCGCAGAATTATTAGAGAAAGAATCGATAAAGTTTCAGCTCCTCAATGCAAAAAATGTTGAAGAAGAGGCAAAAATGATTGCCAAAGCTGGTCAAACAGGCACGATTACTATTTCAACCAATATGGCGGGTCGGGGGACTGATATCTTATTAGCTGATGGTGTATTAGATTTAGGGGGTCTTCATGTAATTGGTACCGAACGCCATGAAAGTGAGCGCATTGATTTACAATTAAAAGGGCGTGCAGGGAGACAAGGGGACACTGGATCATCTCAATTTTATCTTTCATTAGAAGATGAATTATTTGAAAAATATAATAAAGAAAAGCTAGAGAAATTATATAAGAATCTACAGACTGATCCATTTGGTAAAGTACTAAATTCTACGATTCAAGACTTTGTTTCATCTACACAAAAGCTCTGTGAAGGATATCACTCTACAATTCGTGAATGGCAGCTTAAATTAGATGGCGTTGAAAATGAACATCGCCGAATTATTTATAAAGTAAGAAATAACTTTTTACAAAATGAAATTAGTTTAAACTGGTTTATTGGTCAAACTGAAGAAACTGTTAATCATTTATTAATGCAATTCTATCCTAAAGATAGTACACCTGATGATTGGGATTTACTTGCAGGGAAAACAGCACTTGAACAACTTATACCACCACTACGAATAGATGTAGAACATTTTAATACTGAAAAAGAGATTTGGCAAAACGTAAAAGAGGCTTTTTCAGTATATAAAGATGTATTAAATAATATAGAGGAAGAGAAAAAAGTAAAACTTATTAGTATTTTAAAAAATACGGCATTAAGTACTATAGATTTATATTGGACTGAACATTTAGAGCATTTACAACAATTAATTGAAGGGATACACTTAAGACAGTATCAACAAGAAGATCCCATTCGACTATATGAATTTGAAGGATTTACTCTATTTGAACATACTTATAACTCAATTCAACAAGAAATATCAGCAAGTCTTGCTTCAACATTCCAAGAATTATCTTGTCCACAGGGGGTAGAAAAACAAAATGTTATCGTCGATTAAGCGTTTATTACAAAAGGGTAAAGATTCAACAGTTTCATCGAATGATTTATTGCAACAAACATCTACTGATCAAGCAGTTCAAGTTGAAGAAAATGAAGTGGTTGAAATTTATCCTAAAATTTCATTTCATCCATTAATGCATATTGAAGATGAAAAGCGATATGTCTATCAATTTTTAAATAACGAACTTTCTCCTTTAAAACCAAATCAATTGTCATTATCTGCAATCGAACTTGAAACGAATGATGACGGAAGTGTAACTGTTACAGCATTCGTACGTAATAGTTTAGAAAAATTAGTTCGTTTAGAAGACGCAATTCTATTATTAATAAGTGAAGAAGGAGAACTATTAGCTAAAAAAGGATTTAGATTGGAAGAGCTTGGCGAAATGCCTTCTTGCAGTAGCCGCCCATGGCGCTTTGTATTTGAACGAGAGTATTTATTAAAAGAGGACTTGCCTGAAACAGGTTTTGAGTTAGCGTTTGATTTATCAAAAACTATCCACCGATTAGATATAGATCCAACATGGGAAGGCCGACTTACTAAAGAACAAATTACAGAATTAAGTAATCTTGTAAATTCTTTACCTAAATTACGTATAAATGAAGTGAGCTTACATGCTTTACGAGCAAGCTATAATGAAGAAGGAAACTTAGGCGTTAATATTTTAGTTCGAAATGGATCAACACAAGCTGTTAGTCTAGAATTACTACCACTAGAAATGTTAAATGAGAATGGCGAAATAATTGCGAAAGGTTTATTCACACTACCTCCATTAACAATCCAGGCAAATACGAGTAAACCATGGACATTTATCTTCCCGAAAGATCTAGTAGAAATAAATACATTCTCACAATGGACAATTAGAATACCTGAACAAGAAGTTATTTAAGACGGAATGAAACAATAGATTCACCAAGTTTAAAAGCGGGATTTATGATCAATTAAGATCTTAAGGCCTGCTTTTTGTATTTCCTACCCCTGCTTTCGTAAAAACAACTGCCTGTAGCCTATCTATCAGAAGAATATCCTTCGATTAATTCCTTAATAATCATTAACTTTTCTTCATCTGATTTTAGCTTATACTCTACTTTCTGACTTAAATACATACTAATAATCTTTGTGGCTTTACTAATTTGTTTATCAAAAATGTAATAAGAAATTGGGACTATCCTCTCTTCTCCATTCCTAAACTGTATTTTTGTTTTCCTTTTTTCTTTTATATATTTATTTATTTGGATAAAATTTAGCCATTTGCAAGATATGTTATTTTGCGAAGATGTAGGAATCATAATAATTGATAATGTGGGATTAATCATAAGAGGAATCTTTTTCATAGTTGGATATTTACTTTTCACGACTTCGAGATGACCTTTAATAGATTGATTATGGTAGAGGGCAGATTCTTTCAAGATTGTTTTCATTGGCCGCTTTGAATAGATCACCCCTTTGTTTTTATCTGTTATTTTGGTTAAATACTCTGGATGATCCGCAGTTTCAATCAGCATTGTTTCATATGATACAACATAATCTAATTTTGACATATGTGCCTCCTTTGAGGATTTTTACATATCGATTATATCAAAATTATCTTTCCATATTTTTGAAACTTCTATGACCGTTTAGCCTGTGTTTTAGTAAACTTTACTTCTTTAAATAATATTAATACATAAGATTTCATTTAATTATTTCCATCAAATTTAAAGTTTTAAATTCAATACTCACATTTCACCCTATTTTTTTTATTTTTAATTGATGTTTCCAAATATGAAATATTTCTTATATTTTTATATAGTTACTTCACCGCGGAATACACACAAGGGCATGCCTTTAAGAAAGGCAGTAAGCATGAAATGTAGTAATGAACATGGAGATTATCAAGTTATTTCAGGAAATTTGAGGCCAAGTACATTCGAGGAATGCTTAAACCAGTATTCCCGAATGATAAAAGCAACTATGAAGAAGTTACATCTATATAAAAACTTTGATGAATACTATCAAATTGGTCAAATAGCATTATGGAAGGCTTATCAGCAGTATCAAACTGAGAAAGGGAGTTTTTCAAGTTATGCTTATCTTACAGTAAGAGGCTATTTATTAAACGAACTATCCAAAGCAATTAAATATGATGAACGAAATGTATTCTCCGAGAAAGGTATAGAAGAAGTAGTTTATTTTGACGAGGTATTTACACTTGTTAATTTCATGAGTTTTCTAGATGGAATTTCCCCTTTGCAGAAGCAAATTCTGATTAAGCGGTTTTATTTTAATCTTGAATTTGCTCAAATTGCAAAAAATTTAAATATGAAAGAATCTAGCGTACGGTCTAGTTATCGTTATGCATTAAAAAGATTAAGAGATTCAGAGTAAAACTTTAAAATGAAGTAATCTATTAATTTTTTAGTTTACCAACTTAAATTCCAATTAAATATAAACCGACCATTACTTTCCTCCTATTTTTATATTTTTCAATATTGTGCTATTTTGAGTGGAACTTTACACGTTTTTAACATTCTCTTCCATTTTGGACTAGTCTAGATTATTATCCTAGAATTACTAAATTTTACCAACGTTTTTTTGCGTTTCGACATTTTTTTTATTGAATGTCGAAATGTATTTTCTTAAAATTTTTCCTTTTATTTCAAATGTAAAAAAACACCTTGATTTATCTAATGTTTTTAATACAATTGAAACACTATTAATATTATTGTTTTTTTTGATACTACAAATTACTACAAACTATGTATTGGATTCATTATATAATTGTTATATAAATTTTAAAAAAGTTGTAAATACATCAACCAGAGCTCTTACTAGAAAAAGGCAAACCAATTGAGAGATTGGGACGCAAAGCCACTGATCTTAGTTGTAAATACAGTTAAAAAGAACTAATTCACTGTATTTATTATCTAGTAAACGCACTAAGATAGCAGGGTTACCTAGGTATTTTATACCTTAATTTTAGGAGGCCATTATTCATGTACAGTCAATCGGAAAAACATTCTGCCGAATTAAACTGGATCGACTTACTACTAGAATGTATTGAAGTAGGCATAAGCCCTGATGAAGTGCGATCATTTCTTTACAATTGCGTTAAAGATTCATGTCAAAACTAGGATAACTACTCCCTACTATGATATACTTTTTGTAATAGTCAAAAAGATATGGAGTAGCTTATATGATTGGAGAACGAATTAAAAAACTACGTTTACAACATGGAATGTCACTAACAGAGCTCGCAGAACGTGCTGGTATCGCAAAATCTTACATAAGTTCGATTGAACGAAATCTACAAAGCAATCCTTCAATTCAAGTACTTGAAAAAATTGCTGGCGTCTTCAATACAACGGCAGAAAGCCTCCTGAAAGATGATATTGATCCAACAAAAATTATTGATTCTGAATGGATGGATATCCTTCAAGAAGCAATTAATTCTGGTATACCAAAAGATGAATTATTAAAATTTATTGAGTTTAATAAGTATAAACAAGGCAAATAAACCTTTGAATTAAAATGTTTCCATTTTAATTTGAAGATTTTTTTTCCCACAAAAATAAGAATGGCGCTCTTCAAACGAAGAGCGCCATTCTTATCATTTATTTACGTAAATCATATTTTAGAGAAATGTTATCGATATAACCAGCATCTTTACTAGAGCTGCCAGATTTATCTTTAACATACGTAAGTTTTAACACATGTTTATCTGGTTGAATCGTAAGTTTTTTATTTGTCCAATTGTTATCTGTACCCGATTCACTAACTAGTACATTCCCATCTAATGAAATCGTTAAGATATCTTTATTTAGTTGCGAAAGTACTAAATTATCAAAAGATAAGAATGAATTATATTAGGTCTATTGTGGCCAACAGATTTACGAGCAAATATCAATATGTAGAAATTTGTAGAAACTACAGAGGATAAAAGCCAGATGAATAGTCTTTTCGTTCAAATTAAAGATCAAAGCAAAAAACCCCGTTCGGTAATATAGTTAAACTATATTACCGAACGGGGTTTTTTCTCTCCATAAAAATTCGCCCTTATTGAGTTAATCCCAACTGATTGCGTAGTTCGTTTGAAAGTGCTAAACGATTTTCTTCCGGTACTAAATAATAGTAGATTCCCTTAATCATTTTCCCACTTCCCTCTAGTTGCTGTTGTTCAATACTGTCAGTGGCACCACGGTAGCTTTTCTGAATATCAAACATTTCATCTAAGGATAAATTAGTTTCTAAGTTTTTACTAATTGAATTTAATATATCCTTATAACTTACTAAACTTTTAATTTTTGTTCCTTTGTTAATTACTTCCTGAATAATTTGACGTTGTCTAGCTTCTCGTCCAAAATCACCTTGCGGATCCTCGTAACGCATTCGCGAGAAACTTAACGCCTTTTCTCCATTTAAATACAATAATCCCTTTTTAAAGTGATAACCATCATTTGTGAAGTCCAGTGTATTCATAACCTCTACTCCACCAATTGCATCTACAATGCCCTTAAATCCCTCCATATTGACCTCTATATAGTAATCAATAGGTATGTTTAAAAATTTCTCCACAGTATTTACACTCATCTGTATACCACCGAATGCAAATGCGTGATTAATTTTATCAATTCTATTTTTCCCCACGATTTCAGTTCTGGTATCACGTGGAATACTAATAATTTTCGTAATATGTTTTGTAGGATTTACGGTTAAGACCATTAGGGAATCCGAGCGACCTTGGTCACCTGGTCGTTTGTCTACTCCTAGAAGTAAAACTGAGAATGGATTTTTTTCTTTAAAGCTGACTGGTTCGACCCTTTTCTCCGTTTTTTCTATTGGGTGATAGATAACGCTTGTCGTTTTCGTTACTTCATGATAAATATAAAATCCAGTGGCCCCAGCTATACCTATCAATACGGTCAAAACAATTCCAATGCGCAACATTATTTTTTTCCAACTCACGGATATTGCTCCTTTTAGTAAAAATAAAAAATGTAGTTAGACTATATTTAAGAAAATATAGTTCAAAGTCCCGTTAATTTTATTTTTGTTTTAATGTTAAAACATTAATTTCAGGTGAGTTAAATAAACGAAACTTTAGGAATGGAATAAAATTGCTGCTTCCAAGACCTGTACTCACATATTGTTTAGTATGTTTGTACTCCCAAAGACCTTTAACACGGCTTTGTGGAGGAAACAGACCACCCCATTTATACCATCCCTCTGGAACGAATGGTGCTCCTATAAAAGGTAAACGAATTTGTCCTCCATGATAATGTCCAGCAATAATCAAATCGTATTTTCGATTTCTAAATTTCAGTCTAGAATCAGTAAGAAGACTATCAATTCTCGCGTCAACTATAGGATAGTGGTTAAGTGCAATTAAGACATCATTCTTTTTTAAATAATTAATACCGGCCATCTCGTTAATTAATGATTTACGATACTCAATATACTGCCTGCTTTGAGCATATTCAGGTAAGAAGATTCCACTTGTTTGTTTTTCACTTTGAGAAGCGTTCAGAATCGACGTTTCAAAGTCCACAAAGTTAATTGAGGAATTATTTTTTTTGACTGTATAAACAGATTCCAAGAATTTGACACCACGTTTTTCAATTTCTTTTATGAACTTACTTTTTACTAATACACCTTTTGAATTTACATAATATGCCTCTGGATCTTCATTTCCAGGTATATAAATGGCATTCTCTTTGTTTTGTATTCCTTCTAATAATTGATAAAAAGGCTTGATATTAGTACTTTGGCTTTTAAGAATCATATACCCAGTAAAAACAATGGCATCATAATCGGTGGAATTAATGGATTTTAACAAGCGACTTTGATTTTTACCAAACTCCTTACTATGCAAGTCTGTAATTTGAAGAATTTTATATCCTTCAAATTCTTTTGGTAGGTGGTCTACTATGACATCTTGTTTTGCTATTGTAATTCGGTTATTATCCCAAATAGTATAAATTACTAGAGCACAGATAAATAATATGATAAACCCTGCAACAACTTTTGCTAATTTATTTTTCAAAGTAACCGCTCCATTATCCACTTTTTAATCAAGTAACTTGTTCAAATGCAATCAATACTTAATCGTTTGCTTTAATTCAAAAAAATCAAAGAGCTCTTCAACACTTTCAGTTACATAAACATTCTTACATTTGCTTGCATCAATTTTACTTTCAAATCCGTAACCATAAGTCACCGCAATAAAATCAATTCCTACTTTCTCTGCACCGATTGCATCATGCATGCTATCGCCAATCAATACTACCTTTGACAAATTATTTTGCCCTATCTGTTCTAAACACTTTAAAATTAAATCTGATTTACTAAGCGTATCGGCATCATCTACCCCGAAAATAACATCAAAGTGCTTTTTCAATTCGAAATTTTCCAAAATTTCTTTTGCTAAATCATCCCTCTTTAGTGTTGCAACTGCGATAGTATATTTTTTCTCTTTTAATAAAAATAGTAACTCTTTCATATAGCTATATTGCTTAGCTTCAAATTTACCCTTTTCTTTATACCTACTTCTATATATTTTTACAGCTTCTCTTGCCTTCTTCTCATTAAAACCGCACTCTCGCATAAATGATTCAACAGGTGGCGGACCAATAAATCGTCTCTGCTGTTGAACTGTTAACTCAGGTGCCCCCATTAGTATTGCAGTATGATTCGCACCAATCATGATTCCTTCCGCTGTATCTAATAATGTTCCATCTAAGTCAAAAATGATTGTAGAATATTTCATATGCCCTCCGCATTAATGTGTCTTACTATACAAATGAACATCTTTATAAATCGTCGACGTTACATAGTGAATTCCCATATGCTTTTCTACATTAGCTAAGTAATTTTTTATTTCTTCATTCTTCTTAACAAGCTCAACCATTTCAATATGGTTAATTAGTTCTGTTGAATAGTAGTTTTTAGCCTTATTTAAGCTGAAGCCATCAAATCCCGCAAGATACACATGATCAATAAATAAACGATATAATAAATTAATCGACATTAATCCTGCATTATCTGAAATTATGGAGTTTTCTAGCAGTAAATCTGAATAATTAACCACTATTGATGAATTGACTTTTGAGTTTGTAATGTTTGATGTTGTAATTAAAGTTGTTGTAAATGATAAATCTTTTATTACATCTTCCATATTCTTAAATCTCTTACTATTGCTAATAAAAATGGCGTTACAGCTAAAAGCACTTGGTAAAAAATTTACGCTAATAATAAAGGGATTCTCTTCGTTTATAAACGTTTTAATATTCTCTAATTCTTTTTTTATAGATTTACCTGGTGCGATAATAAGTACTTTTTTATTACCAATTAGCTTCCTTAATCTCTTCAAACTTTCTGTATCATCTACCAATTGCATTTGATGACTTATGTATAAATCTTCAATATAATTTTCATCATAGATATCACGTTTTTTGTTCGGGATTTGTCTCAATATTGTATTGATTGACTTAACAGAAATCGTCTGTTTATTCATTAAATATGATGCATAGTTAGGGTGACAATTATTGATTGCCGCTATAAAATAGGGAACCGAATAACCCCATTTAGGCTCACTAAAATATCTACTCAAATGTTCATCTACAATTTCCAATAACGGTACTATTTTATATTTATCCTCAATATTTTCATTGATGTACTCAGAAATTAGCTCCGTGCATAAATTTCCTGCTCCTCTTCCCATACCAAATACCGAAGAATCTATTATTATATTTCTTTTAGTATGTAGCGTTAGCAATTCTTGGGCATTTGAAAAAGATAGCTGTAAATTATTATGAGAATGGAAACCGATGTTAATTCTTTTATCAAGATTATGATCTAGTAGATGGTACATTCTTAGTAAATTATTTTTGTACATGATTCCAAGTGTATCTACTAAATAAAATGCATATGGTTTTAACCCATTAACTTTTTCAATCAAAGCTAACAGATTTGCATCAGTGTAGCTAGTAGTACCAACTGGTTGAATAAACACTTTATACCCTTTATCAATTAGCATTTTTCCATATTCTAATGCTTCAGCAATTTCTTTTGCATTATCATGGAACGTTAAACGAATTCCATCAATTGAAGTACCATCATATACTTTTATTTTATCGATTGAGATAAACGGTTGATCAATCATAGCTACGTAAATAGTATCTTTATTTTTGGGCTGAATCAGTTCTTTGATTTTTTCAATATCATTGAAAATTGTAGTATCATTATCATAATCCACATCTCTAAGAAATCCACATTCGATAATGTCTATATTAGACTGGGTCAACTTTTCAATTACTTTTTTAACCGTTCTCTTACCAAAGTGCCAATCGTTAATGTATCCACCATCGCGTAAAGTACAGTCGAGTAGCTTTATATTGTTCACTCAAATACCACACTTTCCAAACGATTTTTTATGATATCCCGCACTTTATCTAAATCTTTTGGAGTATCTACGGAAAGCGTCGTCACATTTGCTTCCACGAATTTTATCTTTTCACCATTTTCAATAAATCTAAATTCATCAATATCTTCGGCTGCCTCCAAAGGCCCTCTCGGTGCTGTATAACAGAACTCCAATGCACTTTTTGTAAAACACTGTACTCCTACAAACTTTTTATAATAAAAGTCATATGTCCCTTTTGGGTAGGGAATAGGGCTTCGAGCTAAATATAAACCATATCCAAAAACATCCGTGGCGACTTTAATTTTTGAAAAATCAACCGCCTCCAAAGGATTTTTTAACTCTGTCATTAAATTTGATACATATAATGAATTCGAATCAACCTCATTAGGAAGAATCCTTCTAATTGCCTCAGTCTCTATTAATGGTTCATCCCCATTTACATTTATATAAAAATCTGCTTCTACTAATGTGGAAACTTCGTATAATCGGTCTAGATGTGTTTTATGATTTTCAGACGTCATAATCGTTTTTATTCCATAACTTTCACAAACTTCTTTAATTCGTAGATCATCTGTTGCTACATATACCTCACTTAGTCCCTCTAATCCTTTTAATCGTTCGTGAACCCACCAAATCATTGGTTTTCCACAAATATCTGCTAAGGGCTTACCTGGGAATCTTGACGAGTTGTATCTAGCTGGAATAATTCCGATCACTTTCATACAAAATCCTCCTTAAATTGTTCATTATAACGAACATGCATTTATAAAAAACTACTTTTTAATTATGTCTAGCAGTTCTTATACTATCTTTACCTTTTTCTAAAACAACATCTAGGTCTACCCTTTCAAAAACTTCAAGCATTCCTCCCCTGGTTGCGTTGAATATTTTTATATTATGGCAATCCACATATTCTTTTGCTACGTTATATGCGCTAATCATTTTTTCATTAGTTGAGGTATAGTTGGAATCTACTAAATTATAATCTTTAAAATGATTTATCTTATCTTTTGAATAATTACAATCTACACCAATTAAATAGATTTCATTAAATCCCATATATACAGCAAGTTGTATCAATGAATAAGTAATTGTATATCCATCATAAATTACTGCATAAGCATCATCGCTAAATTTAGTATGAAATCTTTTATGTTTCATATTATGATTAAGCAAATCCAACGGGTAAATATAATAATCGTCCGATACATCAAATTTTTTAGAAATTACATTTGCTATGAATTTAAATCTAACATCTAAATAATCTATCTTATTTTTATATTTCTTAAACAAATCGGTAAATTGTATCCCATAATAAGTCGGTCTCCAATCTGTTTCTTCAAATGCTAAAAATATTGAATTCATACTAAAAGTAATTTCATTTTTCAACTTATCAAGATCGCTATTTAACAAACTTGGACCAGTTGCTACAATAAAGCAGCGTTCACCTTTGTGTATATTCTTAAATTGTTTTAACTTCAAATACCGACTATTTTTAACAAAATTAGTTTTCCTAAACCACTTATTAATATTGAAAAAAAGGTGGTTAATACTATGAAAGAATAATATTTGAAACTTTTTTACGGGTTTAATCATCTTAAATATGAAACTATTACTTTTTACCATGTCTTTTATCATCACTATTACTACCTCATTATTTAGGTTTCCAGACTAAATGAATTTGAACAATTGTTATCTTTAAAAAGGGTGTGTTCCTTTTCTAGAGCACTTTCATACATTTTAAAGAAGCCTATAAATTTTCCTAATTGAATCAAATGATTATTTTCCGGATATTCTTTTAATTTAAGTAGCGTAACTTCCAAATAAAATAAAAACCTATAAATATCCGAATGGTTGAGCGTATCTGCTTTTAAGGTTGAATTTGAGTTCATATTTACCATTAAATAGTTTTGAAAATAATTGATAGTATCTTCCATTTCACTTGTAATTATTTTTTTCTTAGAATTAAATATTTTAAAAGCAATTTCAAACAAAATATCATAAAAATCAAAATAACAACTTCTCATATCATGAGTATTCCAATCTATAACATAAGACTTTGTTTTATTTTTAAGAATATTTCCTTCCCAAAAATCCCCATGCGATAATGCCCATACAATATCTATATCAGAAGAATAAATTTTTAGTTTATTTTTAATCCCCCCAAAAAATTCGATAATTATTGAATTTTCCTTTTTAAAATAGATGGAATCTATTGAATGTTTTTCGATCAATCCCTCAATCAAGTTAATTAATTTCTGTGAATATTGATTTAAATTTATTATCTTTGTATTTGCGCTCGAAATTATTTCACTAATTAACGGAATAACATCGATTTTTAAACTATTAAAGTTTTTATATTCTATATTTATTGGTTTAAAATTTATATAACTTTCAATTAAATACCGCGAATTTATATCCCATTTTAAAACTTTTGGTGCTAAACTACAGTTTTGAACATTAATCTTATTTAAAATATTTTTTTCAATTTCATTTCTTGACATTATTTCAGGAAAAATAGTTGTAACTTCCTTGGTTTTAAAATTTATTATTTTATACTCTCCTAGTCTTGTAACTAATAAACTGTGTCCATTGTATTTGGTAGTAATTGTTCGAAATGATTTTTTGTCCTTATAATAACTATATTTACTAATTAAATATTTTATAGTCAATTGAGCAACCCTAAGTATTCTTACTCTAGGTATCAAAAAGTTTATCATCTTACTACTTGTTTTATACTCAAGAAAGATGAGTGGTTTTGCTTTAAAATAAAAATAATAAATAAAATAAATCAAGTTAATTTCTAAGTTAATATACAAAGAATCACTGATAAAAAGATAAGTCTGATCTATCGGATCAGATAAAAGGTTATCTAGATAATTTTTTATTCTCATCATTAGTACCTTCTTAATTTAAATCGTATTTTTTATTCAAAAAATTTAATAAACTATCATTTACAAAGACTTGTTAGATAACGAATAAACACTTAGCTTATCAATTTTTTTATATTTTTTAATAACATTAAGCTTCCTACTTATAGATAATATAGATTTTTCAATCAATTCATCCTCAACGAGCGAAAGATTTGCTTGTCGAATTGCTTCCCCCTGTAGGTAGAACTGTTCCACGTCTTGAGATTTATGTAAAGCTAACATTTTTCTTTTAAGATCACGCTCATCTTCTGAAATATCAACTTTTATCTCCTCAATGCACACTAATTTTGTATTTGGAAACTTAACATCACTAGATCCTAAGGGCTGAATATCATTGTATTCTGTCCATTCGAACACATTAGTGTATTCCATTTTTTTACATACAGACTTAACAACAAAGCTTGTCATATCATGATCTCTATGACCACCCTCTATACAATGAACATAAATCCTCTTTGGTTTTAAATCCTGAATTAACATAATAATATCTTTGGACATGTTTTCAATATACCTATGTGTGCCCCTATCAGGATACCCTAAACAAAACATATCTTTTTCAAAAATGTTTATTAGTGATAACCCTTGGACCGCCTCTTTGAATCTAGTATTTGATTTTTCTTTGGATTTGCTTAAACTTATATTCCAGCTTTCACGGCCATAACCTGTCCCATTTGTAGTATATATAACTTTAATCCGATCGCCATTTAAACGATGACGATGTAATGTAGTTCCTAAACCTAACACCTCATCATCTTGATGTGCAGCGAAAACTAAAACGTCGACATCCCCTTTATATTCTTGTGGCATCCTACGTCCTAACATTTTATTTGGATATCGGTATAGACCTCGGATATACTCTACTAGCTTTATTACATGATCATTAAAAACAATTTTAAGTATACCTAGCATAATATTTATTAACATTTTAGGAGCTGCATTTATCGTTAGTTTAATGAATGATTCCAATCTATTCACTCCCCTATTTATAGTACCTACATAGAATTACCAATTCGTAAAATAGATGCTTTATTTAATGGAGTTACTCAAATTACTGATTGGTCTAACTTTCTTTCAATAGTAGTTAATTTGCCTTTATTAATTTTGAACACTATATCACAATTTTCAATTGTGGTTAGTCTATGAGCAATGATTATTAAAGTCTTTTCGCCTTTTAATTTATCAATAGCTGCAATAATTTCTTTTTCAGTTTCATTGTCTAAAGCTGATGTAGCTTCATCCATAAAAATAATTTCAGGGTTATGATACAGAGCTCGAGCAATACCGATTCGTTGACGTTGACCACCGGAGAGTCTTACTCCTCTTTCTCCAACCGCAGTTTCTAACTTATCAGGTAAAGACTCCACGAATTCCTTTAACTGAGCTTGCTCTAGTGCTTTCCAAACAGCTTTATCATCAATTTGATTATTTGGTATTCCAAAGGCAATATTCCCTCTTACAGTATCATCAGATAGAAAAATTGATTGAGGTATGTATCCAATATTTTTCTGCCATTTAAGACCAAGTTGATGTATTTCCATTCCATCTACTGAAACAGTTCCTTTTTCAGGACGAAAGAGTCCAAGTATAATATCTACTAATGTTGTTTTTCCAGCACCTGACTCCCCAATAAAAGCTACGGATTGACCGATTGGAATTGTTAAAGAGATATCTTTAATTGAAAATTCATTTTGATTAGGATATCTAAAAGAGATGCCTTTTAGATCAATTGAATTTTTAAAAATTCTCTCTCCACCATTCGAAAATTCTATTTGATAATCTTCATTTTCTATTACCTTATTGTTTGGGAACTCTTCTTTATTCGTAAATAAATCCTCATAAATTACCGATAAAGCTGGTTGATTAAATCGAATGGCCGCAATCATAGCAATTACACGGTTAATTGAAGGCATTAGTCTAAATGCTGCCATAGCAAACAAAGCCATCGTCGATACAATTGTTGATAAATTAGTTCCTTCGAAAATAATGACAAGCATAATAATAAGAACGATTGATACGATTAATGTTTCAATAAATAGCCTTGGTACCTGATCAAACATCATTATGCCACGTTTTATAATGGCACTTTTTTTACTATATACTGAATACGACTCTACAAAGAAATCCTCTTTTCCTGATACTTTTACTTCTTTACTTGCCCCTAGTCCTTGATTAACCCACTTAATCATCATGCCATTAGCATGTTGCAAACCTTTCCCCATCTCGCTCATTTTTTTACGATAAGCTTTTAAAAATAAATAAACGCTTCCACTTAATAAAACAGACGCAACTATCGTCGCCACCGGGCTAGTTATTAATAATAAAACTAATATACAGAAAATTACGAGGAGTTCTGTAAACAACAAAAACCCAGATATAATAATTTGTTGAAATACCTTTGATACTTCTTCATTTACATTTCTTAATAATAATGCAGTATTTCTTTGCAAATGAAATGTATAAGGTTTTTTCAAATATTCATTAAATAACATTCTTGATAGTTTAATTTGTTGGTTCATAATAACCCTATTCTGACAGTATTGAAAAAATAGAATATATGAATTTTTTATTATATAAATAAAAAGTAAGACAAAAACTGAAAAAATCAAAAAGGAAGTGGTAGATTTAAAACCAATTAAATTGTATAAATACCTTAAGATTGCTTGTTCTTTTATAATTGTTGGATTAGTTACGATTCCGACAAAAGGAACAATTAATCCAATTCCTACTGTTTCGAACATTGCAGATATGATCATCATAAAAAATAAAATTAATAACTTTTTCTTTTCCTTTTTATTAAAGAGCATTAATAATTTTTTAAAAGTATCGCCCAATTTCCTTCCACAACCTTTTCTGAGAATTTCCTATTAACTATTCCCAATATTATTTTGCCATTTTAAAAACTCAAAAACAGTTTTATATTCATGAAACTTTTCTATTTCAATCCCTAATTCCTTTAACTCTCTAAGTAAATTAATCCATTCTTTTTGCAAATGTAGTTCAGTATCTACATTTTTTCCTAGCAATGTGCTCATATCAACACCTAATACTTTCGAGAGCTTCTCTAGTACTTGGATGGAAGGATTATCATTAATTTCTCGTTCAATATTACTCAAGTAAGACTTTGAAATATCGGCTTTTTTTGCTAGCTCCGATAATGATAATCCCCTCTTTTTTCGGGTTTCATGTATGATTTTTCCTATCATATTCTATCCCCCTTTTACTTTACTAAATTCTTGTGAAATTACATTTTTGAGACATTCTATTACTCTGAATTGTTCATCCTCAGTTAAACTTGATCCAGATGGAAGACAAATACCTGTTCTAAACAATTCTTCTGCTATATGCTCATTTTTACCATGAGAATAATAAGATGCGTTTTTAAATAAAGGCTGCATATGAAGCGGTTTCCAAACAGACCTAGCCTCAACATTTATATCATCTAATGCTTCAATTAATATTTTTGGTGAAACTCCTGACTCTTTATCAACTGTTAAAACAGTGAGCCAACGATTACTTTTAGTGTTTTTTAGTTCAGGCATGAAAGATAAACCTGGGATATTAGAAAGTTCTCTAAAATATCGTTCAAATATAAGTCTTCTCTTTTCTACCCTTTCATCCAAAACTTGAAGTTGAGCTCTACCGACTCCAGCTAATATATTACTCATTCGATAGTTATATCCGATTTCACTATGTTGATAGAAAGGGGCTGGATCTTTTGCCTGAGTAGCCAAAAAGCGGGCTCTCTGTAAGGCTCCACTATCATTTGAAACAAGCGCCCCTCCACCCGAAGTTGTAATAATTTTATTTCCATTGAAAGAAAAAATACCAAATCTTCCAAAGGTTCCACTTGCTTTACCTTTGTATGTTGATCCCATCGATTCAGCCGCATCTTCAATGATTGGAACATCATATTGATAACAAATTGAAAGTATTTCATCCATTTTTGCACTTTGGCCATATATGTTTACCACTATTACGGCTTTAGGTAAATTATTTTCTAAATGTGCATCTTGAAAAGCTTTTTCAAGTGCACTCGGAGACATATTCCATGTATCCGGTTCTGAGTCAATAAAAACTGGCTGAGCCCCTTGATAAAGAATTGGATTTGCACTTGCTACAAAAGTTAGACTTGAACAAAAAACTTTATCACCTTTCGTTACGCCTAATAAAGAAAGAGCCAAGTGAATTGCTGCCGTTCCTGAACTAACGGCAACTGCTTCACTGGCTCCTACGTAAGAGGCAATCTCTTTTTCAAATGAATCAACATTTGGTCCTAGAGGCGCAATCCAATTCGTTTCAAATGCTTGATTAATATATTTTTGCTCATTTCCACTCATATGTGGGGGAGAAAGATAGATTCTTGATAAAGACATTTAAAACACCTTCTCGTTTAATTTTCTATTCCAACAGATAACTTTTTAATTATTCTAGCAGGACTTCCAACTGCACAACTGCAAGGTGGAATATTTTCTATAACTGTTGATCCCGCTCCAATGACTGACCATTTTCCAATCTTTATGTTAGGTATAATAGTTGCAGAAGCACCTATATGTACCCCTACATCTACTTCAACATTTCCAGTTAACGTTGCATTCGGTGAAATATGTGAGTAATCACCAATTGTATTATCATGTTCAACAACTGAACTAGTATTAATTATGCAATGATCTCCTATCCTTGCTCCTGTATTTATAACAGCCATAGGCATTACAACAGTTCCCTTCCCAATAATCGCTGATGGACTTACGACTGCTGTAGGATGAATAATCGATAAGTATTGGTCTATATTTAAATTTAAAAAGTTTACTATTCTATTCCTAATTTCATTATTTCCGATCGCAATGACCACTTTAACTTGATCTTTAAGGTATTTTTTTATAGCAGTTAAGGGACCATATACCATATCATTATCCCGTACTTCAACAGTAAATTTATCATCTAAAATAGCGATGATTTCATGATTTAAAGAAATAGCCATTTCCTGAATGACTTTGCTATGTCCACCATTTCCTAATATGATTAGTCTCATGTTACATCACTTCATATGAACCTTTAAATTTTTCCATCGTAACTTGCCCTTGCTGACTAATCCCCTCTTTCTTTATCACTTTGATAAACGTTAAGAATAAAATTTTCAAATCAACAATGAGGTTGTGATTTTTTACATACCAATTATCAAGTTTAAATTTTTCTTCCCATGTAATTGCATTTCTTCCGTTCACTTGAGCCCAACCAGTTATTCCCGGCTTAACATCATGACGCAGCATTTGTTCTTTCGTGTAAAGAGATAAATATTCCATTAAAAGTGGTCTTGGTCCTACTAGACTCATCTCACCTTTAATAACATTTATAAGCTGCGGAAATTCATCTAAGCTAAATTTTCGAAGTAATCTTCCAAAATTAGTTAATCTTAATTCATCTGATAATAGCTGCCCATTTGAATCCTTTAAGTCAACCATCGTACGAAATTTATATAGGTTAAATGGTTTTCCATACAATCCTGGCCTTACTTGCTTAAATAGAATAGGTGACCCCATTTTGAATCTTACCGTGACTCCAACGATTAGGAAAATTGGAGAAAATATAATTAATATCATTAGAGAAATAATTAAATCAATCATTCTTTTCATTTAAAGGCCCCCAATATAAGCTTACTTACATTTATTTAGTTTGAGTTATGTAGGGTTTGTATTTTACATATCATTTCATTTACAAAATCCCGTGTTATTAGGTCAGCTTGTTCATTACCTTTTTTGTAAAAACTTTCAAGAATTTCTTTTAACTGCTCCTGATTCAAGATAATTGATTTCAATGTTTCCTCCTAATTAATTTGAAACAATTAGATTCTTTGATTTAGGAATTGGTTGGTCGTTTTCTGAAACTTTATCATAACCATTAGGATTATTTTTTTGCCAATTCCAGGCATCATTGCATATGTCGTTAATATCCAAGGTCGCCTCCCAATCCAACTCTGCTTTTGCTTTCAAAGGATTTGCATAACATATTGCTGCATCACCTGGACGACGTTCCTTAACTGTATATGAAATTATTTGTCCAGAAGCTTTTTCGTATGCCTTAACCATTTCCATTACGCTAAATCCCTTACCTGTCCCGAGATTATATGCATTTATTCCATTTTCATTTTTTACCTTTTCAAATGCTTTTAAATGACCTTTTGCTAAATCAACAACATGAATGTAATCCCTTACTCCTGTTCCATCCGCTGTTGGATAATCATTTCCAAAGATACTTAAACTCTGTATCCTTCCAATTGTTACTTGCGAGAGATAAGGAACTAAATTATTAGGAATTCCTTTTGGATCTTCACCAATCAATCCACTTTTATGAGCCCCCGCAGGATTGAAATATCTTAACAAAGCAATGCTCCAATTATCATCAGAGTTATATAAATCCTTCAGTATCTCCTCTATCATTTGTTTTGTTCGACCGTATGGATTTACTGCCCCTAACGATGTCTCTTCAGAAATTGGTACTTGTTCTGTAGAACCATATACAGTTGCCGATGAGCTAAAAACAAGTTTCTTCACTTGGAACTTACTCATCGTTTCACAGAGGTTAATTGTACCGACTACATTATTTTGGTAATACTTTAGTGGTACTTTATTTGATTCACCAACTGCCTTCAGACCAGCAAAGTGAATTACAGCGTCAATTTTATGTTTAAAAAATATCTTTTCAAGCATTTTTAAATTTAATAAATCTACATTATAATAATGAAATGATTTACCTGTTATTTCGGACACTCTTGTTAAAGCTTCAGGTTTACTGTTTGAAAAATTGTCTAAAACAACAATTTCATAGCCTTTGTTCAAAAACTCTACACAAGTATGGCTACCAATATATCCCGCTCCACCGGTTATTAATATCTTCATAACTTATCCCCTTTAGTTTTCCATAAGCTTATTTAATGGTAAATTTATTTACTTTTA
Source organism: Gottfriedia acidiceleris (assembly GCF_036421055.1). Classification (GTDB taxonomy): domain Bacteria; phylum Bacillota; class Bacilli; order Bacillales; family Bacillaceae_G; genus Gottfriedia; species Gottfriedia acidiceleris_C. The sequence continues at coordinate 163,007 of NZ_JAZGQS010000007.1, forward strand.
CAAATTAAAACTTGAGTGAAATTATATGGGAATGGAATAAGACTTATTAATGTCAATAGAGAATCAGTTCTATAAATACTTCATGCTATATGCTCTTAAAAACAGGTCCATAGCTGTTACATTTTTGATTCGCACAAGTGTCCTAATGATTTTTTGTAAATTACTTCTATGATTTGGAATGTTAAATATCTCCTGAACTGTGTCACAATGCATTATTGTACTGATCATCTTCCTTCGATCAGTTCTGCTTAATGAACAATCTGGCAAGTAATAGTTAGTGAATACAAATGTAAGTTCATATTGGTAATAAAGACACATTTTATTAATAGAACTGCTACCAGATATATCCTTAACTAGCTTTCTAAGATTCTTGTAAAGTAGAGTTTGAATTTCATATTTATTATGAGTATAACTATTAATTAGGCTACCAATGTTTTGATGATATTCATAAAATATACGATTTTCAATTGAGCAACATTTTGAACGTTTAAAGTACGAAATGTTAAACAAGGCATCCTCACCTAAATTAAAATCTACCCCGAAATGAATATTATTAAGTTTTATAATTTCACTACGATATAACTTATTACAAGGAGAATATGCTAATCCTCTGTCTAGTAAATTTACAAACAAGTCAATTAATGCATTACCACGAGCACTCAATAATTCATCCACTGTAAATTCATTAAGGATTTGAGTATTTTTGATATTCTTAATTCCACAGATTACAAGATCAGAATTGTCCTGTTCAATTCGAGAAACCATTGTTTCTAAATAGTTTAATGGTAATGAATCGTCACTATCTGTGAATTGAATATATTCTCCTCTTGCAATTTTCAATCCCATATTTCGTGCATACCCTGGTCCGTGGTTTTCAATTTGTATAAACTTTATTCTTTCATCATTATGTGAATAGTCTAAGCAAATTTCCTTACTTTTATCTGTTGAACCGTCATTTATAAGAATGACTTCAATTGATTTATATGATTGTTGAAGGATACTTTCAATGCATCTTGATAAATATTTCTCGGCATTAAAAATTGGTACAATAACACTTACTAACCCGCTAACACTCATCAATTTCCCCTAAAAATGATTTTCTCAAAACTTAAACCTCCTCCAAAACCTTATAAATCTGATGCATCATACACTCCATTTCGAAATCATTAGCCCTTAATTTTGATGTATTTTTATATTTCACAATTGATTTATGATCTTCTGCAATCTGAATTATTGCTTCATTTAAACCTTTTTGTGAGTTTTCAACTAGTAACCCATACTTTCCATTATCCAATATTTCCTCTGGACCGCCGCACTTTGTCGATACAATTGGGAGACCTAAAAACAATGCTTCTAATAAAACGATACCAAACGGTTCACTAATCGCAGAATGAATATAAATATTTGCATCATTTAAGTAAGCATATGGATTTAATTGCTTACCTAAGAAAAAAACAACCTCATTAATATTTAACTTTTTAGTTATCTTCTTTAAGTTATGTTCTTCAGGCCCGTCACCAATAATATACAATCTAAGCTTTTTATTTATTTTATATCCTTCGTAAAATGCACGTATTAGGCGATCAATTCCTTTATCCTCATGCAACCTCGCAATCGTTATGAGGTTAATCATATTCTTATCAATTATTAACTGATAATCCTCATGCATTTTGCTAACAATCTTATTAGGTACAACAGCATTGTAAATTTTTTCAACCACTGTTTCTGTTTGAGTTACCTCTATAAATGATTTTTTGCATTTTTCCGATACAGTGATAATGCGATCAAATTTGTTATAACACTCTGTTTGTTTCGCTTTCGTTATGTGACTTTCGAGCCCAAAGTTCTGATAACCCATTTCGCCATGAATCCATGCAATCTTCTTTGAATGAGTGTTTTTAGAAGCTGCCACAATTTTCTCAGGCATTCCTGTTTTAAATGATATTTCAATATCAAACTCCTCCTTAAAAAGTTTTTTGTAAAGAAGACCTGGACTAACGAAACGTAAAACTCTGTATATGCCTTTATATTGATTTTTAAACAAAAAAACATGCTTTACCGAGTTTGGTAATGCATGCTTCAGCTCCCCACCGTCAAATAGTGTTCCAACGGTTATACTATATTTGTTACGATCAAGACTATTAATAATGTCTATTAGAAGTATTTCGACTCCACCCATTACCATACGATCTAATAAAAATAATACTTTTTTCTTCATTACTTTAAACCCACCCTCCTACTTATTAGGGTTTTTACCGGATTTAAACTTATAATTAATTGTATTAACCAGTTTCCTGGAAGGGATAGTAATATAATTAACTTGCTAAAAAAGGTAATTTTTTTATTTAATAGTTTATTAATTGGTTTTTTGACAATATCTTTTGTTAGTTTTTTTGCAGTATTTTCATGAAGCCTCGTCCCATTTGCAGCATTTCCTGCACATATATCGAACAGCATTCTACATTTTACATTTAACATTCTTGTTTCTAACAATTTATCATATGTCATAATATTTTTTTCATTAAAGAAACTTTTTATTTCCTCTATTGCATCAAGTTGATCAAACTGTTTATTATTAAATCCTTTTCTTAAAGTACTTCCGTCACGCTGGACATAATAATATAAAGGTTCATCAACAGATACGATCTTATTAGACTTTAAAAATAATTTATATGTTGTAAAAACATCCTCATATATTCTTCCTATTGGATATCTGATATTATTAAACAATTCTTTTTTATAAAGCTTATCCCAAGCATAATCAAATAGGGATTTACTCCCAATCAATTCTTCCAATGCTTCCTCAGAAGTATAATGAATCGTTTTTTTTGTGTTGGTATACACTTCTCTATTTGAGTATTTTCTAATATGACCGCATACCGCTATATCACAATGTGTTTCTTTATATAAATTGTATAGCGTTGCATACATTTCTTCATTAATATAATCATCACCGTCAATAAATCCAATAAAATCACCAGTTACTACTTCTAATCCCGCGTTTCTTGCAGAACTAAGTCCCCCATTTGGTTTATCAATCACTACAATTCTTTTATCATTCTTTTTATAAAAATTAATTATATCTATCGTTTTATCAGTCGAACCATCATTTACAACGATTATTTCTAGGTTTTTATATGTTTGTGAAATAATAGATTTTAAACAATTTCCAATATAGTCTTCGATATTAAAAGCAGCTACTATTACACTTATTTTCATCTAAACCCTCTCTTTATGCTCAATAATTTTGCGAAAAACAATATGATAATGCTATTTTTTGTACTAATAATCCCTTTTAAAATATAAGTAAATGGATCTGGGGTACTGCAATGCTTTATATATTCCCCCTCTTTTATCAATACTTTTTGTATAAATGCTAATTTTTCTCGCTTTGTGAACTGACAGGATTTTTTATATAAATCCATAATGCCTGCCATAAAATCTTTTATAAGAATCCGATCGAGCATAGGCTTATTTTCATCTAGCATACCCCAATATTGTATTGTTTCTTTTACTTTTTCTAACAATGACATACGGATTTCTAAACGATTAGGTCTAAACTTAGAGACTAAACCCTCTCCTATTGCTACTCTGTAATTTATTAAAGCTTGATTTAATAATTTAACAGTACTTATATTCTTTGCGACTAATAAATTAAAACTTAAATCCTCTCCAATATCTAAATTAGTAGGAAAATATATCTTATTAAGCTTTATGTAACTTGTTAGATAAAGCTTATTCCATGGTGCATTAATCATTTCATTCCCAATAAGGGAAATCGCAACCTTTCTAAATTCTTCTTTCGTATTAACCTGTACAGACTCACTAATAGGGCTTTTAAAAGAAGAGAATTGACCATCCTTTACAATGTTATAACCATATATCAGCATTTGAGTGTTTTCTTCTAATTCAGATGTTACAACATTTAGAAAGTTATCATTGTAATAATCATCTGAGTCAAGAAAGGTAATATACTTTCCATTGGCCTGGTCGATTCCAAAGTTTCTTGCATAACTCACACCTGAATTTTTAATTGTAAATAGCTTAATTCTTGGATCGCTAATAGCTATCTCTTCACAAATTTTAAGACTACTATCAGTTGATCCATCATTAATGACGATAATTTCTATGTTTTCGAAAGATTGAGTTAAAATACTATTGACCGCTTTCTTTATAGTGTTCTCGGCGTTATACATTGGAATGACAATCGTTAGAAATGGTATTTGCATTTAATTTTCCCCTTTAAACTTAGAAGAGTGTATTTTATGTTGAAAAAATACTAGTGTAACCGGTGCTACTACTTATTTGGAAATAAAAGAATGTTAGGAAACAGATTAAAATTCCAAAATAAATTAAATAATTAAAACTTAATTTCTTAAATATTGAAGTAAGTTTTGGAATGATTAAAACCCCAAAAAGTGTAAAATAATCTGCTATCCTAGCAATAAATACATAATTATAAGAGATCACCATAAACATAGTACCAATTACATATAGATTCACTAGATGGTCACTATTAGGATATTTAGTTTTTAATGGTTTTCTCCAAATATATAAAAGAACTAATGGAATTATAAAAATAAAAATCCTCAGAATATTAACCCCATAATACCCCTCTGTTAAAGAATTCAAATAGGTACTATATCTAGTATTAACAAGCATAACTGCTAAAATATTAACAAAAGTTCCAAATGAAACTGCAAATACTATGCAAGAAACTATGATTAATATTGTCCACTGTGACCAAGCTCTTCTTTTATAAATAAAGTAAGCTGGTAATAAAATTAATGCTGAATAATGAAAGGTTGCTGCAATTAATACAAAAATAAAATACTTTTTAAAATTACCTTTATATACATATCTTATTGCCCAAAATATTATGCTTACCGCTAAATACTGTCTCATGATATTAAAACTAGTCATGTAATAACCTACACAAATAAATAGGAATATACTTAACTCAAACTTCTCACTAAATTTTGCAATTGTAAAAACAATTAATGTATTGGTTATAACAGCACAAACAAAAATAAGAAGTTGCGGTTGAGGGGATATCTTATACAATAACCAATTTAATAAAACAAAACCTGGTTCTAAGTTTAAAGAAAAAATTGCTTTAAAATTCATATTTCCTATAGTCGAGTACTCATTTCTATAGATCCATTCATCACTATAAAGTGCATTTAAATATCTCAATCCAGAAAATAGTATTAATCCTATTAAAACAGTAAATACAAAAAATTTATTATTAATAAATTTGCTGTTCTTAACAAATCCAAACCTTTTTGCTAACCACCCATAGCAATAAGCAAAAAATAAAGTTAAGACATAAGGTATCAAGGTAGCCCACCACACCCTTACTTGTACTTCTAATCCTATAATCTTTTTATCTCTTGTATTAAATCATAGTATTTACTAGACTATTTACTACTTGATTTACGTCATACTTTTTTATTAAACGATTAGCGTTTAATGACATTCTTTCTAAGAGAACCCTATCTTTATAAAGTAGTTCGATTTTGTCCGCGGTAGCATTCGGTTCATTAATTGGTACCAAAAATCCATTTTTATTATCTTCAATTAAATCTCGAATTCCTCTTATATTTGTACCAATAACTGTTTTCTTACATGCCATTAACTCCATTATATTTCTAGGTAAACCTTCTCTTTGTGATAAAAGAATACCCATATCACATGCTATAATTAGCTCATTAATATCATTTCTAAAACCTAAAAATGTTATATGATCCTCTAATTCTTTAACCTTTACACTATTCTTTAGACTTTCGAGCATTGGTCCATCGCCAGCGCAGATTACCTTGACGTGTATCCCTTTCTTTTTTAGAATTTCGACTGCATCAATCATTTGCTTATGATTTTTATTTTGATTTACTTCGGCAATCATAAGAATTACAAAGTCATCTTTACTTAAATTCAATTTTTTCCGAATCTCTTCCTTATGAAATAAGTTCAAGTTATACGATGCAAAATCTACTCCTACACCATGGATTTTGTGAATGTTGTCTATATTAAATTTCTGAGCTCTCTCATAGTCTTCGGAATTCATAGTTATGATTGTGTCTGTGAAGTTACTCATCATTTTTTCGATAGGATAATAAATACACCAATTTAAAATTGGTGCACCTTTATAAAAGTGAAAACCATGAACTGTATAAATCGTTTTTAGCTTAGGAAACATTGCCTTTAATAGTCTCCCGTAAAGTGCGGCTATTGGAGTATGGACGTGAACAATATCATATTTAAACTCCGAATTTATTTTTATAAGTGATTTAAAAGCTTTTAAATTTTTGAGGTGAAATGGATTCCTTGTAAAAGGAATATCAAAAACTTTAACACCTTTTTCAGTTAGATTTTTATCAATTTCAATATCTACTGAACAAGCACAGTCAACAATATTCCCTTCACTTATTAGTTTTTCAATATGTGGAATTAAAAAGGCATTAATGGTTCTACTTAAAGTTGTAATATATAATATTCTCTTCATAATTTTACCAATTTCCCTTTTTAAAAAGTGTTGGTTCTATTTTTCTCTATAATGCTAGCAAGATAATTTAACAAATCATCTCTTAAATCTTCACGTTGTAATGCAAACTCTGTGATCGTTTTGATAAAACCTAATTTTTCTCCTACGTCATAGCGAGTGCCTTCAAATTCATATGCATAAACAGCTTCTGAATAATTTAACTCCGCAATTGCATCTGTTAGTTGAATTTCTCCTCCAGCTCCAGGTTTTAGTTCATTTAATATTTCAAAAATTTTTGGACTTAAAACATAACGGCCCATAATGGCAAGATTTGATGGGGCCTCTTCATGTGAAGGCTTTTCAACTAAATTTTTAATTTTGTGTAAACCTGTTCCAATTTGAACTCCATCTACAATTCCATATCTTGAAACCTCATTATGTGGTACAGTTTGAACTCCCAATATTGATGAATTGTACCGATTATACTTGTTAATCAATTGGCTTAAACAAGGTTTGTCAGCCTGTACTATATCGTCACCTAGCAATACAGCAAATGGCTCATTACCGATAAACTTTCGTGCACACCAAATTGCATGTCCTAATCCCTTTGGCTCTTTTTGACGAATATAATGAATATCCACTAATTGAGACGACTTTTGAACTTCTGACAATAGATCATATTTCCCCTTATCCAAAAGGCTTTGTTCTAACTCAAACGAATAATCAAAATGATCTTCAATTGCTCTCTTCCCTTTTCCCGTAACAATGATAATGTCTTCTATACCAGATTCAATAGCTTCTTCCACAATATATTGAATCGTTGGTTTATCAACTATTGGTAGCATTTCTTTCGGCATTGCCTTTGTAGCAGGAAGAAATCTAGTGCCTAATCCTGCTGCTGGTATAATCGCCTTTTTTACTTTCATTTATATGGACACTCCTTTACAATTAGCCTGATATTGAAAGCATTTGTACTGATTTTACTTTACCATTTGAAATATTCAGTAAATTACGTTTGAGAATTTCCTGATCTAATGTGGAAAACGTTAAGATTAATTCATTGATTTCATCAATATATAATTTTGATGTTTTTCCGACATAAATTTTTGGGTATATTTGCTCTTCATACACTTCTTCCTTATTTAATAACTCTTCGAAAAGCTTTTCCCCCGGACGTATTCCAGTAAACTCAATTCCTACTTCATCAATTGTGTTACCGGAAAATTTTATTAAGTTTTTTGCAAGATCAACAATTTTTACAGGTTCACCCATATCCAATACAAATATTTCTCCTCCATTAGCTAGGGCCCCAGCCTGGATTACTAGCTTTGATGCTTCAGGAATCGTCATGAAATACCTAACCATATCTGGATGTGTTACTGTAATTGGTCCACCTTTTTCAAGTTGTTTCTTGAATAAGGGAATCACACTCCCTCGACTACCTAAGACATTTCCAAATCGAACAGCAACAAATTTAGTTTTACTATTTCGATCCAAATGTTGAATCATCATTTCTGCTAATCTTTTTGTTGCCCCCATTACACTTGTTGGATTTACTGCTTTATCAGTTGAAATCATAACGAATGTTTCAATATCATATAGACTAGCAGCATTAGCAACATTCAATGTTCCAATGATGTTATTTTTAACTGCCTCTTCAGGGTTTTGCTCCATTAATGGTACATGCTTATGTGCAGCAGCATGATACACTACATGTGGTCTATGTTTTTTCATTATTGATATCATCTTCTTCTCGTCTTGAACGTCTGCAATTTCTGAAATAAATTCAATTGAAGTATTTTCGAATTGCTCCTTTAATTCCATATTTATTGTATAAATGCTATTTTCGCCATGTCCTAATAAAATTAAAGTACTTGGATTAAACCTTGAAACTTGCCTACATATTTCTGACCCAATTGATCCACCTGCACCTGTAACTAATACAACCTTGTTTGTTATTGAATCCGAGATCATTTCAATGTCTAATTCAACAGCCTCACGCCCTAATAAGTCTTCAACCTGGACGTCACGAAATTGGTTTACGGATACTTTCCCAGTCATAATATCCTCTAACATAGGTAGAATTTTTGTTTTTGCTTTTGTTTTAGTACATTCTTGTAAAATTTTATTTAACTCTTTTTTTCTTAAGGACGGAATTGCAATTATGATATTGTTTATATCTAATTTATTTACATAATGGTCAATCTGGTTTACCCCACCCACTACAGGAATTCCTAATATATGTAAATTTTGTTTTTTTACATTATCATCGATAAATGCTACGGGAATTAATTCTGAGTCATAATTTTTTAACAATTGTCTAACTACCATCGTCCCAGCAGCACCGGCACCAATAATAAGTGCTCTATTTTTATTCTCTGTATTCTTCTTAAACGAATCTGTGTATATTCTCCAAACTAAACGAGTCCCTCCAATTAACAAAATATGCAGAAACCATGTTACAGTTAGTAGACGGAGATACATTTCGTGTATAGCCAGTTTCTGTACGATTGCAGCGCAAATAATTGAGTAGGTAATAGCTTTAAAGATAATAATTAATTCCCCTATGCTTGCATATTCCCAAGCCTTCTTATATAGCTTAAATATAAAAGAAAAAAAATGATGGCTAAGTAATAATGTGATTGAGCTAATAACGATTGGTGCATTGAAAACTCCAATTCCAGGGTTTACTAGAAATCGACTTAAGAAAATTGAAGTTAATACAATAAATGAATCTAAGAAAATAATAAATGAAACTCTTTGTCTATATGTCACATTACTTACTCCTTTTCTATACGATTTTCCTAAAAATTTAAAGTCTTTAACGATTGGAATTTCTAGAAAATCCAATCGTTAAAGACTTTAAATTAAATATGGGCATCTAACCCACCCTCACATCACACTCTCGACGACTTGCGTCTAAGGTATTACAAACCCACAGCATAACCGAGTGCCTTCATTGATAGAGGTAAGAAGACATCACCTTTTCAAGCCTCCTTCGTTCTTAATAAAGAACGAAATTATAAAAGTAAAAAACAAATTTAGCTAAATACTCTTACCTTTTATTATTCAGTATGATACCAACTAAATTTGAACTAGCAGCTAAAAGTTTTTTGGCTTGAATAAGATCATTATTTTCCGATTTCCCATAGCGAACAACTAATATTACACCATCACAATAGTCTGAAAAAATTTTAACATCTGCGACTTCAAGAACAGGTGGAGTGTCAATCAAGACGATATCATACAAATTAGTTGCAGTCTCAATTACTGTTTTCATTAATTTTATACTTAAAAGATCAGCCGCATTGACAGCTATTGGACCACTTGTTAATAAATCTAAGCCTTTAATTTCCGTTTGCTTTATTGCATCTTCTAATCTGGCATCTCCTGTTAATACGCTACTTAACCCAAATGAATTGCTAACATTAAAAGCAGAAAATAGCTTTGGGTTTCTTAAATCGGCATCAATTAAGAGAACCTTTTTTCCTAGCTGTGTGAACGATATTGCTAGATTAGCTGCAGTAGTTGATTTTCCCTCATTATAATTTGGAGAAGTAACAATCAAAGATTGAACTTTACGCCCCTCCATTGTTCCTAGAAAATTAGTCCGAATTGTTCTGTACTCTTCGGAAACTTTACAATTTGGACTTTTAGAAGTTACTAGATTGATTTTGTCTATTTTGTTTGATGATTTTCTGCTCTTTAACTGCACGATAATCCCCCTTCAAATCATTAAATTTAATCTCAATCTTACTTAACGAAGTATTTTTCTTATTCATTTTGGAAACAGTGCCTAAAACAGGAATTCCTATTAATCCCTCAACACTTTGCTCTGATCTCACCGTATCATCCAATGAATCTAATAAAAAGATGAGAGCTATACCTAAAACTGTTCCTACTAGAAACCCATAAATGCTAGAACTGCTAGAACTATCGTTAATAGGTACAGTATTGACTTCTGCGTATGATAAAAATTTAATATCTTTAAACCCTAATAAACTTGGCATTTGATTCATAAAAACATTCGCAGTAGTGTTTGCAATATCAGCTGCTAATTTAGGATCTGAATCAACAACAGTTATTTTAACGACTGATGAACCATTTATACTCTCAGCTGTAATTTCTTTACTCAAATCATCTGATGTTATATTTAAATTCACCTGATCAATAACATGTTTCAGTAATGATGGCTCTTTTACCATTACCAATAAGGTGTTCATTAAATCTGGTGTCTTTGCATTTACAATTAATTTAGAAGATGTCGAATACTGTGGAGTTGTAAAAAAGGACGTGTAGATTCCACCTAAACTAGTAAATAAACCAATAGATACTAGGAGTATCCAAATACGCTTCTTTATGATTCCAAATAATTTTTTAATGTTAAATTCATTTTCCATACATATCACCACTTTTTTCAATATTTTATATACATTTCTTTCATTGGAATCTATTCAATATATAGAACGGAACAATATGTATCCTTATTATTCTAAATCTTCTGAAAATAATTAAGATTAATACTCATTTAATATCGATATATTGAACAGATAGTTAATAATCTATATTTAATTGAAAATAGATACTTTCATTTCCTCTGAATTTTCCATCAAATTACTATTCTATATAACGAACACGAAATCAAGAATGTTTACTATAATGTGGCTATTTGTCTACCTTATTTAATTTTTTATTTTATAGAAAACTTTAAATTATAATAATTATGATTAAATTTTAATTCTTTATAAAGAACAAGTCAATAATTATTCTCAAAAATTTACATCTTTCTTACTAAACTGAAACACGGTTTACATTGAGCTATTTAATTATAAGTTCCTATATAAAAACTCTTTAGAAGCATAAGTGAAGTTCTTAAGTTACGTCTGATGTCGTTTCCTTTATTTTAAAATTGGTATAAATACCCATTTTTATTGCATTATTTATAAATTACCCCAACTCGATTAGTCCTTAGTTCATTATTTTTAAAATATAATATGTTAACTGATTAGTTATATTAATTATCCGAGCGTATAAAGTAATAAACTCTCTGGGTTTCATTTCGTATGCATTTTCTACTGTTTAAATTATAAATTTATTAGAGATATATATTATGATTGATTTTTTAATTAATATATTTCTTTTTATTACATCTAGAAAAAATAATTTTGTAGACATTAGGGTTTACCCTATTTTTTTAATAACATATCACTTAATAACAATAGTAAATAGACAAATTTAGTAATAGTTCCTTGGCTCTTTGGGGATTCTAGTTCTAGATTATAATGAAAGGAAGTTTTAATATGGAACAAACTCTATACGAAAAATATGGTGGAGAGGAAACAGTAGGAAAAGTGGTGGACTATTTTTACGATGAATTAGTTCTAAAAGATGCAACCGTCAATCACTTCTTTGAAAAAACAGATATGGATAAGCAGCGTCGCCACCAAACAAAATTTATCAGCTTTGCTTTAGGTGGGCCAAACCAATATTCAGGAAAATCCATGTCAAAAGCCCATGAAGGTATGAATATTCAACCTGAACATTTTAATGCAATTGCCACTCATCTTCATGATGCTCTAGCACATTTTGGAGTTAGTGAATCAGATATAAATCTGGCCCTAACAAAGGTTGAGTCACTTAGAGAAGATATACAGTATAAATAATGTTTATAACGAAACTACTTTTACTTCCTCTCTTACATGTAGTGCTCGTTATCTAATGACAATATACTTTGAAAGAAAAAATTTTCAGTCAGTATAAAAATACATAAGACTAATCGAATTACTGACTGGAGATTTCTTAATTACCCATAGTATGGGTACAAAATAACTTAATAAGCGCGAAGGTTACACCTATTTTTAAACAAAGAATTCTTTCAAAAAAAAATGGGAGATTTTCATCCCAAAAGAAGTTTAGCAGCGGTATCTACTACTCAAATAAATAATACACATCTATTATTTATTCATTAAAACAGAGATTTCCGAATTTCTACGTTATATGTTATTTTACTAAAGTCAGCAGACTTTAATTTGTAAGTGCTTGTTGCTCCGTCTACAAGTTTATACCCCAATTTAACTTGACTTCTATAATTATGGTTAACACCTTTTGTAAAGTTTGCATCTACATAAAAATTACCACCATTAAAAACTTTTCCACCTGTAGTATCAATTGTACAAATTGGAGAAAATTCTACGCCTCTATTATTAGTACCTCCTGTAGCATCGTCATAATAATCATAAATTACACCTAATATTACTTTTACATTAGTAGAAATTCCGGCATCTATATAAACGGACCCTTGTACATTTATACATGATGACATTTCAATAAATTTATTCTTAAAGGCGACCCCGTTTGAGATTGGTGACTGTAAATCTGAAAAACTATACAATATATAACTTTGAAAACTTGTTAAATTATTACTAACATAATTGAATTTTGATCGTAATTTATACACTGAATCTTTTGATAAGGACAGCCCATCTTTATATATTTCCATTCCTTCAAAATAATAACCTGTACCATCTGATCCATTTATATCAATTAAGGATTTTAAAGTTGTAAAATCACTTGGTGGCATGCATTCCTTTAAAATCACACACCCATTTGGATAATGGTTAATATCACCACTATCAATTACGATAGGATTTGTAGCACCTGTTTCTGGACCTTCACCCAAATAAGTTCTCCCTTTTAAAAAAAGTCCTCCATTTCCAGAAGGAGCTGTAATTGGCACGTTTTCTATAATTATTGGATTGACTCCATAAGCCCATCCTTCGTAATCAATAGTCGTTGTTTTTTCGGGTTGTGCCAATGGTTCATAGGCTTCTTGATATAAATTAGATATTTTAACCATCCCTTTAGTGTGAATAACAATAAAATTATTAAAATTATCCTTATCTGCCCCTAAATAGCCTGTTGCCACATGAATATTTGAAATTGAACACGGGGTACCTCCAAACCCAAATCTAATACCAACCCGATTATAGAGTAACTCAACATCATCTGCTTGAAATAAATGACTTGCTGATTTAATGTATATTCCATAATGACATGTTGAGAATGACATATGTTTCCCACCACTTCCAGAACAAGAAAAACCTGGTGATTTAAATCCGTAATCGTAACCATGAATATATACATTATAAAAATGGAAATTGTATTCGGCAGATCCGTCAATTTTGGCTCCAAAACAAACTCCAGTTGGAACTTGAGTATAACCATCATAAGAATAAAACTTTAAATCCTCTACGTAAAAACAAATGCCCGGAGAAGGATTTCGTCGATCATATATAAAATCTTGCTTATTTGTCTTTACTGTAGTGGATACATTTTTAAACCAAGATGGAGATAATCCATCATTTTCTCCTTTTAATTTTATTGTTATACTACCTGATATGTTAGTTAGGTCTATTGGATTAAAATAATATTCTCCTTTTGGTAGATAAAAAGTAAACTCACCATTTGGGTATTGTGCAATTAAACTTTTGAGAATGGCTGAATTACTTGAAGCAAATGTACTATTTCCTGATTTCACCCCTAAAGTTTTTAAATTAATAATTAAACTAAACAATTCATTCCGATTTGAAAATAAAACATTACCATTACTAGATCCAATAAAAAGTTCATTTGTATCCGTAGTAAATCCAAATTCACCAACATCCAAAAGTGGTAAATTTGCTTTAAGACCTCTTCGGATTTGTATTTTTTGTGCCATTAAAAAGTCCCTCCGTCTATATTGCCTAAAGGAGTGTCGGTAAAATTTCCTCCATCTACCTTCTGATCAAAGTTCACATCAGTAAAACTACCACCATCAATATCAAGATTAACTGCAAACAAAGGAGTTTTATAACCTAAAAACTTTTGAGAATTTGAAACTAAAAAAATACTTCGCTTATTTTCAATTGCTTGTCCAATTTTAAGAAAACAAGTCAATTATTTTAACCTCCATTCAATGAATATTAAATAAGATATAACATCTTATGAAAAACGATTCTTAACTGTCTCCGTGAATGTCTAATAATCATAGAAATAACTTGTTTTACCTTTCATTAAACAAAAAAAATACTAAGACTAGTTCATAAACCTTTGATCAAGGTTTAAAAGATTAATCTTAGTATTTTTAAATTTTCTCTCTTCTATTTCCAAAACGCACCCTCAAACTCAACTAAATCATGATATGGGTACAAAGGTTTCAATAACCTTGCTTTTGTCCATAAATCTGTTGTTTTTTCTAAAGCAGCTAAAGACCTTTTATAATCCTCATCAACTGTAATATATTTGACATTACCTAGATGCAAAAGGGAATATCCAGTTATTTGTTTAAAGAAGGTTTTATTGGCGTAGTCCAATGGGTCACCCTTTACAATGTAATTTGTAAATAGTGGTTTAAACGTATTTTGGACTTTTTGTGACTTTGCATGAAGTTTTTTCGAACCATCATCTAATAGTACACCTAATGAGTTAAATGTAACGCCCTGTACAAATAGATGATTTTTCAATTTTTTATCATTCTTAAGCTGATAACCTACAAATTGAGCCAAATAACCTCCAAAGGAATGACCAGTAACATAGACACTTGAATGTTTATTCTCTTTTTTATTTAATATTGATGTAACCCATTCATATGCTTGCTGAGCTTGTTGATCTACCACAATAGGTGAACCATTCTCAGGAGTTTCAAATTCAACTAATCTTTGATAAATATCTTGTATATTGATTTTCTTTAATCCACTAAAAGCAAATAGTATACTATTACTTTTATTGTTCTTTAATGCTATTGCTGAAAATCCAATATTACCAGATGTAATGGAAACAAGACTAAAATCGCTAAGATTCTTATGAACTTGAGTAAGTAATGGATCAGCAATCCCTTTATGTTCTCTTAAGCTTTTACCTATTTCTTTATTAAGAAATGCTTCATAAGAAAGCTCAGATGCTGCTAGTAATACGCCATCTGGAAGCTTCTCTAGTTCTCTTTGCTCTTGTTGGCTACATCCGGTGGTCGTTGTAAAAAAAGTAAGTACTGTAACGATAAAAATAACTACACGAAAATTCATTAGTCTTAACCCCCTTTCGACAGTCTCTTTCTTCATATTATGTCCACGACCATATGACATGTTCATCTTTTCCCCAAAAAAGTAAAAAAATATACATAAAATTATTGACAGTTTTATTTTACAGATGTTATCATATAAATTTTGATATTTCATTTATTAATGTTATACTTAAGTTATAAGAATTTTCGGAGGTGGGTACATTGTTCAAAATTGGCGATCAAATTATTTACCCAATGCAGGGAGCTGCAGTAATTGATTCCATCGAAGAGAAAGTTATACAAGGTGTAACACAACAGTACTACATTATCAACATACCATCCAGCAATTTAAAATTGATGGTCCCTCAAGGGAATGTGTCAAATACGAAAATTCGTTTAGTCGAAGACAAAGAACATCTAAGTAATGTATTAGATGACTTTTCAAATGGTCTTCCCGACGAATCCTTATCATGGAAACAAAAATATGATTTAAACATGAAAAAGTTAAAGTCTGGCGAACTACTCGCTGGTGCTCAAGTGGTACGTGATCTAACACTTCAAAGTAGGGAGAAACCTTTAAATCCTAGTGAAAGAGAAATGCTAGACACGGCTAAACGCATGTTTGTTGGTGAACTTAGCTTGATTAAAGGCATATCGCAACTTGAAGCAACCGAATTAATTGATTCTGCATTAAAATAAACATTTATTTAGGAAAAGGAGCTTAATTTAAGCTCTTTTTTTGTTGATTTTCGAATGTATTAGTACTTTCATGAATACATATGGAGACCAATTGAACAAAATAAGTTTGCATATAGTATCGCATCCTGCTTTTGTGTTTTTCGGTATATACCAGTATTTATACCGTTTGTTGATTTAGTACAATTATAATAGAAGAAATAGAAGATATTTTCATTTTTTACTTACAATTGTGAACATTTTAATTGCACCGACGCCATGACCACTTCTTTAAACAAAAAAAGACTGCTAACAAAAATGCTAGCAGCCTTTTATTCACTCAGAAGTGAAAATTATAATTTAACTACGTTTTCAGCTTGAGCGCCACGGTTACCTTGAGTGATCTCAAAGCTTACTTTTTGGCCTTCTTCAAGAGATTTGAAACCTTCGCCTTGGATAGCTGAGAAATGTACGAATACATCGTCTCCACCTTCAACAGCGATAAATCCGAAACCTTTTTCTGCGTTAAACCATTTAACTGTACCTGTGTTCATTGTACGAACCTCCATATATACCTGTTTTTTTACACTTAATGAGTATTGTTAAGAAAAAATACACACATTAGAACAGGATGAAAATTCGTCCCTTTTAACACATGAATTGAATTAACCAATTTCTTATTAAGTATGTTCTTATGGTAACATAAAATGAAATGAAAAACAAATTGTGCACGAAGAATAATTAAATTTTATGATATTTTTATAAAAAATGACCTTATTTTTTACTTTTCGTTAGCAAGTATTAAACCAACTGGTAAGTTTTTCTTCATAATACTACTAAAGTAACTATTTGGAACTGGTTTGTTTCCTACATAAGGAGAAATTTCAATCGTAAATCCTGGTCGTTTTTTTGCAGCAACATACCAATCTTTATATCCACCGCCTCCACCTTTTGCGGGAGCGACCAAACTATACCCTGTTTGCTTTGATAATTTTGTAGCAATTGCCTTATCTCTAGCCATTTGAGTTCCTGTTTGATTATAATGCCAGAAAATAATATTTCCTGATGAATGGTATGCAACTGTATTTTTAAATGAATGTTTATTAGTAAAATCATATAAAGCTTTAGCTTCTGGTTCACTTAAAGCCTTAGTACCTTTATAGTTATCAGGTCCGGGCTTTGATTTATTACCAGAAATTGTATTCCAACCAGCTGGATATTGACGATTTAAATCTACGCCACGTACATTCGCCTTCCATGCTTTAAAATTTTTGCTACCATTATTTAATTTAATGACCTGGTTTGGATTCTTTGCACTGCTCGCACCTTTTTGTACAAGCATTACACCATCAGGATTAACCATTGGTACAAAATAAATAGACGTTTGAGATAATGTTTTTCTTACATCAAAACCAGAAATTTTTGTATTTTTTTCATACGCACTAGCGTATTGATCAAGCATTTCCATTATGACATTTGTTGTCATATGCTCACGAGCATGATGCGAACCATTTATACTAATTTCAGATTTTCCGGTACCTAGCTTTATTGCATATAAATTTCTACCATCTACCGATTTACCAATCGTTTCAACTTTAGTAAATCCAGGATACCAAGCATTCAGCTCCTGTAAATCCGCTGTCAGTTCTTCATATGAATAATCACCATTTGGGTCAACGTAGTTATATGTTTTTAATGAAATATCCGCTTTAGGGATAAGCCCCTTAAGTCCTCCAACTTTAACGACATAGTAAGAGGAATAAGCTGAATCAATTACTATTTTTTGCTTAGCAGGTATAGTAACCATTGTTGGTTTCGGATCACGCGGGAAGACAATTTTAGTATTTCTCACTGCAACACCCGCCGTAATTTTAACAGGCTGCGTCACAATACTGATTACAGGTAATGTATCATTTGGTAAAGGAACCGTTTTATTTTTATCAATATAAGCAGTTTGATTTGAATATTGAATCATTAAATACTGATCCTTTACACCTATTTTACTAAAAATTGTATTTGCTTTGACTGTTCCCCTATTCACTAATTTACCATTTTCATTTAATAATAGTGGTGTATCGTTAGTTACTTTAAAGACTTTCGCCGTTGGGTATATTTCCCATGGAGTAGCATTTCGGACTGCACTTTTCAAAATAGTCCCAGCATTCCCATTATAAGTAACATAGTAAAGATCATTCTCCTCTTTATCTACTTTTAACTTAACGTTTGCTGGAATTGTTATTGTAGTAGTTGTAGTACTAGTTATTCCTCCTGTTGCGTTGCCAGTTGTTCCTCCTGTTGCGTTGCCAGTTGTTCCTCCTGTTGTGTCGCCAGTTGTTCCTCCTGTTGTATCGCCAGTTGTTCCTCCTGTTGTGTCGCCAGTTGCTCCTCCTGTTGCGTCACCAGTTGTTCCTCCTGTTGCGTCACCAGTTGTTCCTCCTGTTGCGTCACCAGTTGTTCCTCCTGTTGTGTCGCCAGTTGTTCCTCCTGTTGTGTCGCCAGTTGTTCCTCCTGTTGTGTCGCCAGTTGTTCCTCCTGTTGTGTCGCCAGTTGTTCCTCCTGTTGTGTCGCCAGTTGTTCCTCCTGTTGTGTCGCCGGTTGTTCCTCCTGTTGTGTCGCCGGTTGTTCCTCCTGTTGCGTTGCCGGTTGTTCCTCTTGTTTCAGTCTGAATCGTCAAAACTGTAGGTTTTAGGGTTACAACCCATTTGTCAGCAGCCTTTGTTTCAGCAAATACATCTTTAAACATACTAAACATAAGTACTAAAGCAATTAAACTAATAAAACCTTTTCTCAAATCCTTCACCTCTCTAGTTAATTAAAAACAATTGTGTATATGTAAGTAATTGTTTTTTACTCATAACAGACGAAAAGCCCCCTATAGGGAGCTTTTTTAATTGTCTAATATATTAATATTTTATAATATTAACATTTTCATTGCATATTAAAATTGTATTACACACTTGACCATTCCTGTTACGTTTTTAACTTTAAATATAGGTATGTTTTTATAAATTTTAGTTGATACTATGAGGATTTTACATATAAGTATGGTTTATTTGTTGAATTTATTTGATTTGATGGTTTTTATTTGTGATTCTCGATTTTAATTGCGTTCCCTAAATTTTTATTTATGATTCCAAACCCTTAATTACATCTTAATAGTAACAATCTAAATCAACTTTCAATTTTTCCCTTTTCGGCTATGTGTATCGTATTTGTTTAGGGTATAATTACCAATAAGAATGTTTCGAGTAAGGAGGCATCGAATGCTTCAGCGTGATTTAAGTAAAGATATTATTTATGAACTTTCATATTCACTTTTTTCCAAGCTTTCTCCTCAAAATACGAGGGACGCAGAGCTTGTTGAAACTGGCCTGCAGTTGTATCGACTTGGTCAAGTATATAATGTTTCGGTTCGCGAAGGTCGCCTAGTTGGTGTTGTCGAAGAAGGGGATCAAATTCATTTACCTATACTACATATTGAAAACCATGATCAAAATGGATGTGATTGCTACGAAGCTCCTCCATGCCAACATCAAATTGCACTTCTTTGCTATGCTGCGGCTTCATTTTCATTAGTCGGAGATATTATGAGGAAGTTTAAGCAGTCTTCTTTAAAAAGTATTCCAAATATCATGACTGGTCGCCAACTGTTAGATCAAATGAGTATGTTTGAGCAGGATTGGCCAAAAGAAACAGTGGCGTTATTTGAGCAAAAGTATAAGGAGTATATTGAACAGCAAAGAACGTCATTTTACCAAGATGTTTATTTTGTATATCCATTATATGAACGGTTTTATCATGGATTATTGAATCAACAACCACGTCAAGAAAAGGAAAAGCTACAATATCAGTTACTTGCATCAATTTTTACAATGAATAAAATGGTCGGACAAATCGAAATTCAAAGTACAGTTTACGACAATGCACATTTACCGCGCGAAATGACAATGCTAGAAAATCAAATTGATGCAGTAAGTAGACAATTACATAATTTAACTGGTGGGTCCGTGTCTACTCAGTATGAAGAAGTTCTTCGTGAACTGTTGCAGGCTCTTTTATTAGAAAGAAACCTTTGTTTAGTTCCTCGATATAACTCTTTTCGTCATGTATATAAAGAGCTATTAAATAGTCCAAAGATTTTATTTAAGGATCTAGAAACTTTATCAAAGGTTGAGGACAATTATTATGCAGATTTAGGAAAAGCTCATCTATATTATTTATTAAAAGAAGATGAAACAATGCTGTCCATTATAAAGCAGTACAGCGATAATGAACGTACTCTCTATTGTTTTACTTACTGGATAGAAAGTCTTCGAAAAAACAATGAAACAGATCGGCTAACATTATTTCTGCCATTGTATTACGAGATGCTTTTACACTTTTTGAAAAATGGCGATGATGAATATGCAAAAACTACTTTTGCGAAACATTTCCTTACTAATTATGAGTATAATAGTTTTTACACTAATGAAACGGCCGGGCTAGAAGTAGTTTATCAAGCATTACTTCCATATAGTGTGATACAGTACACTGATTATTTAATGCATAACCGAGAATACAAACGATGGGCTGAGCTACAAATGCACTTATATTCTTACAATCCTGATTACATTGATAAACATGACCTTCAGGAAGTTCATAAGCACTCACCTCAGTCTGTATTACCTATATACCATCACTTAGTTCTTTATTACATTGAGTTAAAAGGCCGATCAAACTATAAAATAGCTGTTCGATATTTAAAAAAACTAAGAACAAATTATAAAAAATTAAAACGTATGAATGAGTGGGAAGATTATATTCAGTATGTTGAATCTCAATTTATTCGTTTACGTGCACTTCAAGAGGAATTAAAGAAAGGAAAATTAGTCAATGAAGCGACTAGCAAATCTTAGTATTGCCGTAAAGTGGGTCGAGCGAAAAGGCTTACTCATTTATGGAATGCAAAGTCACGGTGTCATTTTACCGGTAACCGCATGGAAGCATCTAGTGTTTCAATGGCATGAACCTTCATATTATGGGACATTATTGCAGCCGACCCGAGTCGGTCAGATTGAAGGAATTCTTTTAACTCCAATCGAAGCACTTACATTTTTTAGAGAACATCAAGAAAACTCATTAGTAGAGATTACTTATTTAGATGAAGCAAATGATTTTCATTCGGTAATCTCTCGTTTATACGATGATTTTAAAGAGGGCCACGTTTCGCCAAGTTTTGCTCATTATCAAACTGGCGAAGAGCTATGGAAAATTGATGGATTTGAACAATTAGAACCAACTTTACAGGAATTAGTTTCTTCTGCAATTAAACAACAGTTTGAAATCGAAACTTTACAATCTAAACGCTGGGATATTGCTAGGGGCTTGTATCACAATCCAAGTTATATAAAGCAACAACTCTCACATAGTATTGATGAAGACGATTGGCATGTAAAAATCGGGCTAAGAGACGATGATGTTCCATTTTCAATTCGATTAGTACTTGAAGAGCCAATGAGTGAACATGAAGACTGGAATTTACGTACATATTTAATTGATGAGCGTAAAACGATCAAACCTTATGAATATAACGGACATGAATCATTACATAAAAAACACTCATCTTATGCTGAGTATTTAGATCGAACGTTCCAGGGAGTAGGATTATTAGCACCAAACTTAATTGATAACCATAAGCCAAAAGAAGTTTTAAGTGAACAAGAAGCTTGGACATTTTTAACAGAGGATAGTGAAAAAGTACTTTCCGCAAATATTCAGGTTCTTTTACCAAGCTGGTGGCAAGCTTTAAAACAAAATAAGATGACTTTAAAAGCAAGTGTAAAAGGTAAACCTGCCGGAAATTCATTTTTCAATATGGAAACATTAGTTGACTTCAACTGGCGAATCTCTACAAATGGAATGGAGCTTTCAGAACAACAATTCCAACAATTCGTTGAAAATCAAAGACGTTTAATTCAATTTAACGGTCAGTGGATTGCACTTGATCCTGCTTTTATTGCACGTATGAAGAAAATGATGGCAAAGGCTGAAAAGCAAGGACTTAGATTTCACGAAGTTCTTCAACATGAGCTACTACAAGGGACTGAAAAACCTGAGGACGATAACTCACCTTTTGCCGAAGTTGAAATTGAAGTAGATGATGTATTCCGAGAATTAACTAAACGATTAACATCTATTTCGGAAGTTCCCGAGCTTAATGTTCCTCATGGTCTGCAAGCAACATTGCGAGCTTATCAACAAAAAGGATTCGAATGGTTAGTTCATTTGAAAAATATGGGATTTGGTGCACTTCTTGCAGATGATATGGGGCTTGGTAAAACGATTCAATCGATCTCTTATTTGGCTTATCGTAAAGAAAACGAAGAAAAACGAGGAGCATCATTGATTGTTTGCCCTACTTCTGTTATCAACAATTGGAAACGAGAAATTGAATTATTTTATCCTGATTTAACTGTTCATGTTCACTATGGGGGTAACCGTTTAAAGGGTGAAGACTTATTTTCAATAATAAGAGATGTCGATATTGTCATTACCTCCTATGCTTTAAGTGTGCTAGATTATGATGACCTAAATCAATATGTTTGGAAAAGTATCATTCTTGATGAGGCTCAAAACATAAAAAATCCAACGACAAAGCAGTCTCGCGCAGTTCGCGGGTTAAAAGCTGAACACCGCATTGCTCTTACTGGTACCCCAATGGAAAACCGCTTAACGGAGCTATGGACCATATTTGATTTTATAAATAGAGGATATCTTGGTACACTAAACCGTTTTGCTAGCAATTATGTAAACCCTATTGAAAAGGACCGAGATGAAGAAAAGATAAATGCTGTTCATCGTTTAATTTCACCTTTCTTACTAAGACGAACTAAGCAAGACGAAGATGTTGCCTTAAATCTTCCTCCAAAACAAGAACAAAAGATGCTTTGTCCGTTATCTGTTGAACAAGCGGCATTATACGAGCAAGTTGTTCAAGACAGCCTAAAACAAATCGATACATTAACTGGTATCGAACGACGGGGCCGCATTTTATGGATGTTAAATAAATTAAAACAAATCTGTGATCACCCTTCTTTATTCTTAAAGGAATCACAACTTGTTGAATTCGAAGAGAGATCAAGTAAAGTCGAACGACTATTCGAATTAATAGACCCTATCCTTGAACAGAACGAAAGTTGCCTAATCTTTACTCAATATGTGAGAATGGGTGATATGCTTAAAGAGGCAATCCAAGCAAAATTTGGTGAAGAAGTATTATACTTAAACGGTAGTGTTCCTAAAACTGCCCGTGATAATATGATTTCTCGCTTTCAAAACGGTGATGTTAAAGTGTTTATTCTTTCACTCAAAGCTGGTGGAACTGGATTAAACTTAACAGCTGCAAATCACGTAATGCACTTTGACCGTTGGTGGAACCCAGCTGTTGAAAATCAAGCAACTGACCGAGCATACAGAATTGGACAAACAAAATTCGTTCAAGTCCATAAATTTGTAACGATCGGAACGCTAGAAGAAAAAATTGATGAAATGCTACAACGAAAACAATCACTTAACGATACCATCATTACGAGCGAACAGTGGATTACAGAATTGTCTATGGATGAGCTTGTTGAGTTATTAGGTGTTTAATATGAAGGGAAAATGGGATTATTGTATAGAGATAATCCCATTTTCTATTAAAAGGAGGTTCTATTATGAGCACTAACACAGAAATGAACGTAATTATTAAAAACCATGATGAGAATTGGAAATACTTATTTCAAATAGAAGCTAACCGCATACGTGAAATCTTAAAAGATGAACTTATTGAGATACATCATATTGGCAGTACATCAGTTCCAAATTTAAAGGCTAAACCGATTATCGATATGTTACCTGTCGTTAAAAACATAAAAAACATAGACAAGTATAATGATCAATTGGCCGAAATTGGTTATGAAGGACTTGGTGAGTTCGGTCTTCCAGGCAGAAGATACTTCCGAAAAGGTGGCGAGAATCGTACCCATCAAATGCATATGTATCAGTTTGACAATGAAAAAGAAATTGAACGTCATATTGCAGTTCCTGCTTATTTAAGTGCACATGAAGATGTGATGAAAGCATATGGGGAATTAAAAGCACGGCTTGCTGAAAAATTTCCAAAAGATATTTATGGATATATGGATGGAAAAGATGCTTTTGTGAAGGAAATAGAAAGAAAAGCAATAGAATGGCGAAAGAAGAAAAAAACAACCTAGTTAATAAGAATTTTTAATTTGCACTTCAATATTCAACTGTATCCTACTGAAAAATAGCAATACTTGAAGAATGGCCACTTTGAATTACAGTTAAATGCCCTTCTCTTAAAAATAAAAAAAAGCCTATTAGGCTTCAGTGTGTAGACAAAGTATTAAAAACTTGATTTTCAGACTGATTGCAAGCGTTTGTCAACAGTCTGAAGCCTATTTTTTAAAATAGGCTTCTTTTTTATTCACTCTATTTATTTAAGTGCAAATGTAAGTTCAGCTTCACAAGCTATTTGTCCGTCAACTGTTGCTACTGCTTTACCTTTACCAATTGGTCCACGCATTTTCACTAGTTCAACCTCTAGTCTTAGCTGATCACCTGGTACTACTTGTCTTTTAAAGCGGCAATTATCGATACCAGCAAATAATGCTAGTTTTCCTTTATTTTGCTCAAGGCTTAACGCCGCAACTCCTCCAACTTGTGCTAGTGCTTCTACAATTAGTACCCCTGGCATTACAGGATAATCAGGAAAATGACCGTTAAAAAACTCTTCATTAGCAGTTACATTTTTAATACCAATCGCTCGTTTACCTTCTTCGTGCTCAATAATACGATCTACTAATAAAAATGGGTAACGATGAGGAAGAATTTCTTTAATTGCTTTAATATCTAACATTTATGTAGTCCTCCATTTGTAATGATTCAGTATGTTAATAAAAAAGAAGCAAGTCTTAAGACCAGCTTCTATACGCTATAAATATAATACTATCTTATTTTGTTAGTTTACGCAAACCAATAATGAAACCACTCATTTTCTTACTAATACTACTCAGATTACTCTTTAAGAGTTAAAACAGTAAATTTCTATCTATTACACTTTTAAGTGCAGTTAGTAGTGATCGCCTACAAGTAAAGGGCCATCCCCAACTTATTCAAGCTATCTACTGTTCCCATTTTGTATGTTTTATTTACAGAAAATTTATAAAAATTAGAAATTTTGTAAAGTATTTGACAGACGAAAGATACAGATTCTTTTATCATTTTAGTTAGAACAAGAAAGAAATGCTGGTCTTTAGGACAACAGTGTGTATCGTCCATTTTGTTTCTCAATGAACCCTTTTTCACATAATTCATTCATTACATAAGACACGCTTACACGAGATGAACCAACCACATACGCTAGTTCTTGGTGAGTGAATGGAATCGCAATTGTTATACCCTTTGGTGTTTCCTTACCATATGAGGATGCTAATTGGCGCAACATTGTTAAGACACGCTCTCCTACATCTGAAAAACTCATTAATCTTGTTTGAAGAAGTAGAGCTAATTGTTTGTTACTTAGCGATCTTAGTGTTTTAAGAATGAGTTCTGGCTCACTCATAACGATATCGTGAAACGTTGATTTTGGAATTCGAAGGACACGTGCGATTGAGGAAGTAGAAGCGTTATATCCATATGCTTCTTCTGCCCATACGTTTGATTCTCCAATTAAATTACCAGACCCTACGATATATAAATGGCGCTCTGCTCCATTAGGTGATAACAAGTAAATACGAATGCGCCCTTCAAGGACGAGATAAACAAATGGATGATTTTCATTTTGTTGGAATAATACAACTTCACGTGAGAATGACAGTTCTTTACCTACTTTAAGAAAAGGTGCTGCTGTCCATTCGCCTTGTTCAAACCATAAGGATTGATGATTCATATGTCACCTCAAATTAATTATGTATCAAACAATGAAAACGTTATCAAAACGATGAAAGGATGAATTCAATATGACTAGCCCATTTTTAGAGAAGCGTTCTCTTTTTCCTACCTTATCTGAAACAATTCATTTATCAAGTTGTTCCCAAAGTGCAATCTCATCACCGGTCAAGGAAAGTATTCAATCTTACCTTACAAGCTGGACCGAAAAAGGTATGGACTGGGAAGGATGGATGGACAAAGTATATGAAGCAAAAGTGGCCTTTGCTACCTTAATAAATGCTTCGCCTGATGAGATTGCGGTGTTATCTAGTGTGTCTGATGCCGCTTCATCATTTGCAGCGTCGTTAGATTTTACTGGAAATCGAAATAAAGTTGTTACAACAGATATTGATTTCCCATGCATTGGTCACGTTTGGTTGTCACAAATACGACGTGGCGCAAACGTAACATTTTTAAAAGAAAATCTTCATCAAATTCAAATCGAACAATATGAAAAAGTAGTGGATTCAAACACACTTATTACATCCGTCCCACATGTGTCTTATTATAATGGGTTTATTCAGGATATCAAAGCTATTTCAAACATTACCAAAGCGAGTGGATCACTACTATTTGTCGATGCCTATCAATCTGCCGGAAGTGTTCCAATCGATGTAAAAGAAATGGGAATCGATGCACTCGCTACAGGTGCACAAAAGTTTTTACTAGGTATACCCGGGATTAGTTTTTTATATGTAAGAAAAGAGCTAGCAGAGTCTCTCCAACCCCCAACGACTGGTTGGTTTAGTCGGGTAAATCCATTTGCTTTTGATCAGCATCTTCTTGATTATGCTGAAGGAACAAGGAGATTTGATACTGGAACTCCAATGATGATAAACGCTTATGCAGCTGAAGCAGGAATTTCTTTATTAAATCAAATTGGTGTTCCATCTATTCAGGATTATCTATCTTACTTATCTACTGTTGCAATTGAAACAGCGCATTCACTCGGATTGAACGTTGTTAGCCCAACAGATTTATCAATAAAAGGTAGTAACACTGCAATTCGAGTGGAACAAGCTAATGTTGTTGAGAAATACTTAAAAACAAAAAAAATAATTGTCTCTGCCCGAAATGACGTTTTACGTTTAGCTCCTCATTTCTACAATACTGAAGATGAAGTTGTACGTGCGATTGAGGAAATTGCTTATGCAATTAGGAAAATCTAATCAAAAATTATGTTTTAAAAAATCAATAATGGTAATTATCGGTACAATTTTGGTCGCACTTACCTATTATTTTTTCCAGGTACCAAATGGAATTGTGGCCCCTGGACTTGGTGGAATCTGTATGTTACTTGTTAAATTTATACCTATTCCACTAGGGATTCTTTACTTTTTATTAAACATACCACTATTTTTAATTGGATACCGAGCAGTTGGAGCACCATTTGCATTGTTTAGTTTACTTGGAATGTGTAGTTTATCATTCTTCTTAACCCTCTTCTCCTCACTACCTGGCCCTCATCTTCCGTTAATAGGATGTATACTAAGTGGAATTTTGTCAGGAATCGGTATTGGGCTCGTGATTTTAGCAGGTGGTACAACTGGTGGGCTTGATATAGCAAGTGTAGTAATCAATAAAAAGTTCCCGAACTTTACTATTGGGAAAACGATGATGGTTATAAATGGAATTGTCCTTTTGTGTTCTTTTATCGGAGAAGGTTTACAGCGAACTTTCCTCACGTTTTTTAGTATACTGATTGCCGGAAAAAGTGTTGATTGGACGTTATCTTATAGAAAACAATTCAAGAAAGGTGGCGAAACAATATGATTGAAAACAAAACTGTAATCGAACGAGAAGGAGGACTAAGTCGTTCGCTTACGACTAGACAGCTGACCATGATTGGGATTGGTGGAGCAATTGGTACCGGTTTATTTATGGGAAGTGGCATTGCAATCGGATACGCTGGACCTGGGGTTATTCTAAGTTATATTATTGCTGCATTCATAGCAGTCATAATGATGTTTAGTTTATCTGAAATGGCAGTTGTGCACCCAACAGCCGGTTCATTCGGTACTTATGCAGAGATGTATTTAAATCCTTGGTCAGGTTTCCTAATTCGTTACACATATTGGGCGGCACAAGTGATTGCAATTGGTGGAGAAGCTGTTGCGGTTGGACTGTACATGCAGTATTGGTTCCCAAGTATTCCTGTTTGGTTATGGACACTTGGATTCGGTATTGCTTTAGTCCTTGTGAACAGTAGGTCAGTTTCCAATTTTGGTCAAATCGAGTATTGGTTTGCAATGATTAAAGTCGTTGCTATTGTACTGTTCATAGTTTTTGGGGTTTCGCTCTTATTTGGAATTGGGCATTCACACTCTGTAGGATTTCACCATTATACCGATCAGCACGGGTTCCTACCTAATGGATTTAAAGGCGTTTGGATGGCAGTACTTATGGCAATCTTTAGTTTTTATGGAGTAGAGATTGTCGCTGTAACAGCTGGGGAATCTAAAGATCCAAAAAAAGCAATCCCTAAAGCAATGAAGAGTATGGTTCTACGTTTGTTTTTATTCTATATTTTATCATTAGGAATCATCGTTGCTGTTATTCCTTGGATGCAAGCAGGTGCCCATGAAGTTTCTGGATCACCGTTTGTAAAAGTCTTTGAGAGTTCTGGTGTGAGATATGCGGCTGGCATTATGAATTTTGTTATCTTAACCGCTGCACTATCTAGTATGAATACTAACTTGTACTTAACATCTCGTATGTTATTCTCCTTATCTCGTGGAGATTATGCTCCAAAATCATTTGGTAAATTATCTAAAAATGGTACGCCAGTAACGGCCATTTTTATTTCAAGTGCAGGTGTATTAATCGCAACTGTATTGTCTATGTACTACCCAGATACATTTAACAAGTTATTTGGTATCTCAATCTTTGGTGGAATTTTAGTATGGCTTATGATTTTAATTAGCCATCTTCGTTTTAGAAAAACCGTTCACCTTCATTATAAGGAACCATTACCAGTTAAAGCACCACTCTTTCCATTTCTTCAATGGATCGGAATACTACTACTTAGTGGGATTTTAATTACTATGGCCTTTTCACCGGATTGGAACTCAGCTTGGAAAATTGGTGTTCCGTGGGTCATATTAGTATCAATTGGCTACTGGATCCAAAAAAGTCGCAAATCAGTTTTATACAAACATAGTTCAAATAATAAATCAGCCCTTTAATTATTTAGCTCAAATTTTTTTAAAAGATTGTTTAGTTTATAAATACAAATTCATACTAAAAGACAGGTATAAAAGAGGTAATCGCCTTTAATATCTGTCTTTTTTTATTCTATTTATTGATTTACCGTTTTCTCAACCTTTACGGTTTTAATAGCCTCAGCTCTAAGAAACTTAGGCAGTATAAATAAATAGTAAATACCTACAATCGACAAGCTAGCGCCTACTATGGCATGGAGCCATTCAATTTTTAAAATCGAAGGATAGAAAGCTACAATTAATCCTAATGTGATGCTTTGGGAGAATAAAATAATGGGAGATATCCAGCCTTGAACTCTTCCCATCATCTTTTTTTCAACAATTTTAGGGAACCATCCTCCAATACCAATATTAATAACAGGTAAAGCCAACCCGATTATGAATTGCCAAATGATATAGGCATATGTAGTAGTAGAAAAACCTCCTGCAACAACACATAAACCAGAAATAATTAGCCCAATTATGATCATATATGGGAGTGGCATTTTCTTCGCAAGCATTGATCCAACTATACTTCCAATTAAAACGCCCGAACCAAAGGCTACTCCAATATAAATTAACATTTCTTCATAGTTTGAAGGTGCTAGTTTATATTTTAAAATAAATGATGGCATAACTGAGAATCCACCATTAATTACACCAAACAAAAAGAAACCAGCTAACAGTGATCTAAGTAATGAATGATTGATTATGTAGTATAATCCCTCTTTAAAATCCTTTAAGACTACTGTAAATTTCATGTCTTTAAGTTTATGCTCTCCATTCGGATTTGTAATGTCCTTTGAAACTTTTGCTAATAAAATAAATAGTCCCGATACAAAGAAGGAAATCATATCAATGATGATCGCTGCTTCTACTCCAAGTGTCCAAAATATGAAAGTTCCAATTGCTCCGCCAAAAAGCATAAATAAGCTACTAACTAACTGGTTTAAACCGGCTGATATAGCATATTGATCTTCTGTTAATATCCCCTGTAATAACGCAGATTGAGCTGGTTGAAAAAATTTAGAAACACCACTTCTTAAAAAGAGAATTCCAAATGATAGGTAAATCCAATCCTGCATCATCGTTATTAGTAGAATAATTGATAAACCTGCGCTTATAAAGTCACAATTAACTGCTATTTTCTTTCGATTTAAACGGTCTGCTACTACACCTACTAGAAAGAAAACAAAGATCATTGGCAGGGTATACATTAGCTCGGTTATTGTAGCATAGTATGGCTGACTTGAAAATTTTCTTAATAGGTACAACATAAATGCTGTCATCCCTACTACAGAACCAAGCTGAGAAGTAAAATTCGCTAAAAATAACCAAGAAAAGTTCTTATTTTTAAATATTTGTATCAATTGGATTTCCCCCCTTTTACACTCTTCTTATTATATACTAAATTTTCAGATAATAAATCATAGTCTTTTATTGAAGTTTCCCCAACTTTTCGTATAATCACTGTCACCATATAGCAAAATAATTGTAATTAGTCATTATAAATGGGGTGCTTCGCATTGAAGGTGTTTTGGGTATTTTTATGTTTATTTATACTAGAGATGTGCTTATTGGAAGGAATCGACTTATATAATGGGGATCAATTTCCTCACTTATTAACGAATATAAAGCTTAGCAAAACTGAACTAGTAGGTGAAGATTATGTATTAATTTTCTTCTTTACCGTTCCATTCGGCGTTGCCAAAATCGTCCTATCGTATATGAAAAAACTGAAAAAGAAACGAAATCAAGAACAAAATCAAAATACTTCTAATTAAAACAAAAGAGAATGCAGTTAGAGTCTATGCTGCATCCTCTTTTGTTTTTGTTTTTGCTTTTTTTTGGATAACTGCAATGACCAACAGTACAGTAGGAATAATGATTTGTAAAGGTATATGTAAATAGTAAGGTACAATGTCAAACCCTTCTTTATAGTGCTCTAAATAATCAGGTGCCATCCATACGGAACAAATTACTATGATTACTGCAATTGGATATGTCAGTGTATCCGATTTTTTCACTTTAAATAAATCTGCCGCTCCGATGATTGCACAAAAGAAGAAAACCGTTATCTTAATAAATCCCCCTATAGCAATAACAATGACAACGACTGAATCGAGTCTTTGAATAAAATCAGCAATATTAATATAACTAATTGCAGTTAAGATAGGATAAGTAGCTCTTACCACCGTATTTGCTCCCAAAACACAAATATTAAGCATTGTTACGAATGTTAAAAGCAAACCAGCAAAAATTAGTGACGGAATACCGACCTTCCATGCATAATCCGATTTCTTTAAATAAGGTAAAATCATTGTAAATACAATCATTTCACCAAAAGGAAATGTAACAGTCAAAGGATACGCTTCTTTTATGATCGTTTTCCAACCCGTCTCTAGTACGGGTCTTAGATTATCAGTTTTTATGATTCCTGCAATTACCTCAAAACCAATTATTGATACAATTATGAAAATGATTACCATAAACAGAAACTCACATAATCTACCGAATACTTCAAAGCCTTTAAAGACTGAATACATACATAAAAACATAAATAATATGCCGATTGAAATAAGAGAGGACGCATTGTAAAGTGTAATCACTAGTAATTCTTCAAAGTCTCTAAGTACTCGTGCTCCAATATAAATAAAATAGAGAATATAAACCATTGCTAGTAATTTTCCTGCAAACTTCCCTAAAATAGATTGAATATATCTCGTAAATGGTAATTCGGGATATAGTTCAAATAATTTAATGTATACACATAATAGTAAGCATCCAGTAACTAAAGCGATTAAAACACTAATCCAAGCATCCTGCATTGCACCGGATGCAAGCCCTACTAATGTAGCGCTCCCCATTTCAAATAAAAATATAATACTAAAGAATTGGTAAGCACCAATTGATAATTTTCGATTCATTAGCATTCCCTTCTTTTTCTAAAATGGATAAGCTTTTTTCCTCATACCTACATTATTTATTTGGACATCAACATCAATTTTCACTTTAGCTTTTTGAAATTGGTCATTCCAATTTTTCTCATATTTTTTAAATACCTTTGGCTCTGATAAATGTAGTTTATCGCCAAACCCAAAAATATCTGCACCATATCCTTGTGCTTTTTTTATTCCTTCACCTAGGGTTTGCCTTATCGTTTTCTCACTTAATAATTCATATTTTTTTAGTGTGTTTGCTTTATCAAAATTGTCATTACAAAGTACTTCATCAATAATGGCGATCGATTTTACTTTTATGTGAATGATTGGTATTTTACCTTTCATTTTAATCTTCGTGTCCGTTTTCACACGTGTGAGCTCCATGGAATCAAATTCTTTTTTGCTGCATTTTATTTGTAAATTTGTTTCTTTTATTGCATTATCAATTATTTGTACGGATTTTGCCGGTGCGCCATCTAACCACCCTACTAGCTTTCCTTTTCTAATAACGCCTAACCCCTCAATTTTGTTATAGGATGATTTCACACTTGAGAAATTATCAAGTGTTTCAGATGTCTTGGATTCATTTTCTAAAATAGCACCATTAATGACAGGTTCTCTACCAGTACTTGAAAGAGCTGATATTACTTGGCGCATTTGTATTTCTTGATTTTCCCCTAAAAGAGATGACGTATTTTTAATTTTTCCTACGATCGACTTAGCTGGTAATTTATCAAGTGCTGGCAAGTTATTCATTACTCGGTAAACACTGTCGTTCCTTGCAATAATGACCGGAATATTAACACGTATTTTGGAATCACGCTCAAACACATCAAATATATAGTTTAATGATTTCTCTTTTGCTAAGTTTTCACCAATGACAACGAGTGCTACATGAGAATAGATATTTGATCGTGAAACACTTTTTGTAGCGTTTCGAGCAGCTTCCGAAATTGTTCTACCTTTTTCAACTAGTGAAACAATTGGTGTACCTATCGAAC
The DNA here is from genome assembly GCF_036421055.1 of Gottfriedia acidiceleris. Classification (GTDB taxonomy): domain Bacteria; phylum Bacillota; class Bacilli; order Bacillales; family Bacillaceae_G; genus Gottfriedia; species Gottfriedia acidiceleris_C. Next base: position 196,321 of record NZ_JAZGQS010000007.1, read on the forward strand.
CAGTTACACTAGCAATTGCACTCGGATTAATGATTTGAAGAACCATATTGTATTGATTTTCTTTAGGTATATAATCAATACCCATAGCTACCACGATCGATACACTGTTTAATTCTTTATAATTAGAACAACTCACCAAAAGTAAACTTGAAATTAGAATTAAGATCATACATTTTCTTTTCATACTTATTCTCCAGAACTTTGTTCTTTAACCGTTTTTGTGTTCCCTTGACTAGGTACAACTAATATAGTATCTTTTTGACTTTTTATACGGAATGGAGCAAAGGGTGCAAAATATGGCTCTCCAAAAGTTCGTAAGCTACACATATGTAATAATATAATTAAACCGCCAATCAAAATTCCAAATAAACCAATATAAGCTGCTGCCAATAATAATATAAACCGTAGAATCCTAGCGGCTGTTGACATATTATAATAAGGGATCGTAAAGCTAGCAATCGCAGTAATTGATACGATGATTACCATTGACGCCGATACAAATCCAGCTTGTACAGCTGCTTGCCCCAAGATTAATGCTCCAACGATTGAAAGCGCCTGTCCAACCGCTCTTGGCATTCGAATTCCAGCTTCACGTAACACTTCAAATATTAATTCCATACCAAGAGCTTCAACAATTGCTGGCAAAGGCACACCTTCACGTTGGGCAGCTAAGCTTACTAATAAAACCGTTGGAACTACTGCCTGATGAAATGAAGTAATGGCAATGAAAATTCCAGGTGCAAATAAGGCAGTCCAAAAGGACATATAACGTAGCAATCTTAAAAAAGTACCAATATACGAGCTTTGATAATAATCCTCTGGCGATTGAAAAAACTGTGTAAATGTCGCTGGTAAAATTAAGACGAACGGAGTACCAGCTATAAAAATTGCAACACGTCCTTCCAGTAAGTTACCTACTACAGCATCAGGTCTCTCTGAGTTAATCATTGTAGGGAAAATAGTCTTTTGATCGTTTTGAATATAGTTTTCAATATAGCTGGATTCTAAGATTTCATCTGCATTAATAGCCTCTAAACGATGTTTTACTTCCCTTAACAACTCTTCATCTACAACACCTTTTATATACATTATTTCTACGTCAGTTCTCGTTACTTCACCTATCTTCATTGACTCGATTCGCAGCGCTGGGTGTTGAATTCTATTACGAATTAGAGAAGTATTTGTCCGTAAGCTTTCTGTAAAGCTATCCTTTGGTCCTCGAATTACAGTTTGCGTTGAAGGCTCTGATATGCTTCTAGATTGCACCATTTTTGTACATGCGACTAAGAAATTACTATCATGGTCTAAAAGAACAACGGTATCGCCAATTAGTAATGCTGATAAGAGATTTGTATAGCTTGATTGAGATTTTAAACTTGAAACGGCGATTACGCTTTTTAAACCATTCTCTAAATCTGTTAATGACAGCGTTGTTTCTTTTTCTGCATTAATTTTAACGATTTTATTAATGATTCCATCATTCACTAATTTCTCATTTGAAATTCCGTCAATATGAATTACAGCAAATGAATACTGCATGCCTTCTCCAAGTGTTTCATGACGAATCACAAGGTCAGAGCTATCTCCAAAATCATCTTTTATTCTTTTTATATTCTCTAAAATATCCTTACTCAAAGAACGGGATATATTATTTTGAAATGGAATTTTTTTATTTGTAGCTGCACTATTGGTTTCTTTGTAGTTAAACACGTTTTCCCACCACCCCATAATCATGGCTTATTATTCTTATACTTTTTCCAAAATATTTCATTTAATGTATTGTTTTCTATATCGTTTATTTTGCACACAAAAAAAGGCTGTCTCATGAGACAGCCTGCTTCACTTTTGTTATAAAAATTTCCCCACTCTAGGTTGCTTGATCTTCGAAGTGCCGTGCATTATCTACCAACTTATTAATTATTTACTTATAAGCTGTGGGATTGGATTCACTGGTTTCCGACCGATTGAGTAATAGTGGATGTTCTTTTTTTGCATTTTAGTTAACTCATAACAATTACGTCCATCAATAACTAAAGGAAGCTTCATTAGCTCCTTATACAGTTGGAGATCAGTTTCTACGATTTCTTTCCATTCAGTCAAAATAAAAGTGGCCTCTTTGTCATGAATAGCTTCCTTCACATTAACTGAATAATTTATGGAATCACCGAATACTTTTCTTAATTCAGGTAAAGCATACGGATCATAAACTGTTATTTTAGTACCTTCTCTGATGAACTGATTAATTAAATCGATAGAAGGTGCATGTCGAATATCATTTGTATTTGGTTTAAAGCTAACTCCTAGTATTGCAATTTCTTTATTTTTTAAATTGCCAAAAAGAGATTTTGTTAATTCGAATAGTTTTATTTTCTGTTGATTATTTATTGTAATAACAGATTTTAATAGCTTTAAGTCTATACCTACTAGCTCAGCATCTTTTACTAAAGCAGTCGTATCCTTTGGAAAACAAGACCCTCCATATCCAATCCCGGCTTTTAAAAACTTTGAACCGATTCGGTGGTCTAGTCCGATACCATGAGCAACATGATCAACATTAGCATCTAATTTTTCACAGATCATGGCAATTTCATTAATAAAACTTATTTTAGTAGCTAAAAAAGCATTAGATGCATACTTAATCATCTCCGCACTTCTTGCATCTGTTGTATAAATAGTCGTATTAAATGGCTTATATAATTCCTTTATCAATTCCGTTGCTTTTTGACTTTCGGAACCAATGACAATTCGATCACCATTAAATAGATCGTATAGTGCAGAACCTTCTCTTAAAAATTCAGGATTTGATACGATATCAATCGTTAAATGCGGAGGGGCATTTTCCAACATTATTCTCTTAACTGCCTCATTCGTTCCAACTGGAACAGTACTTTTAATAACAACTGTTAGATTTTTTTTAGCATTAACTGCGATCTCTTTCGCAACACCTTTTAAATAATGCAAATTTGCTGTTCCATCTGGAAGTTCGGGTGTACCGACAGCAATGAATATGATATCTGCATGACTATAAGCTTCTTTGTAATTTGTTGTAAATTCAATTTTATTAAGGTAACTATTTTCTACTAATGCTTCTTTTAAACCCGGTTCAAAAATAGGACAAATTCCTTTTTGCAGTAATTCAATTTTTTCAACATCAATATCAACACACGTTACATTGTAACCAACTGTAGCAAATGAAACTCCTGTAGTAAGACCAACATATCCCGTACCAGCAACAACTATATGCGTCATCGTTCATCCCCATCCTATACAATTAATCAGTAAAGATAAAAAAAACTTTAATAATTCCTAAAGTAAGACTAATTTAAGTTTTAAAATTTACTTCAAATTGCAAATTCAGTTTTGATTTTTAACGAATCAACACTTTCGATTTTTTAGATCAATTCCCAAGTTAAGCTAGAGGAGCATTTACATAATTTTAAGATATTAGAGTTTTAAGTATTAAATCATATGTAGTAATGATCTAGTAAATCCACGTTTTACAATTACTTAATTTAAACTTTAAATGGCGCTTTTTAAACTTTAATACATTCCTTTTCTCTATTGCAACTTTGACTACCTTCTTGTTCAACTTAACTTTACAAAACCTAAACATTTTTCATACAAACATAACTGCCCCTAATAAATTCCAAACAAAAAAATCCCAAGCTATATGCTTGAGATTTCATTGTGTAATCAAGCCATATAGCTTGAGATTTTTATTTTAAGTAACGACTTGGAATTTTATCAATATTTTCTAACATAATACCAGTACCTACTGCAACACATTGCATTGGATCTTCAGCGATGAAAACAGGTACTTTTAATTCTTCAGCAAGTAAAATATCGATTCCATGAAGTAATGCTCCGCCACCAGTAAGAATAACTCCACGATCAATAATATCAGCTGATAATTCAGGTGGTGTACGCTCTAATACTGTTTTTGCAGCTTGTACGATTAAGTAAACTGGTTCACTTAATGCTCTTTGAATTTCATCAGATTGTACAGTAATTGTACGAGGTAGTCCTGTTACCATATCGCGTCCACGGATATCGATTGATTCATTTCTTGCGCCAGGGAAAACAGTACCTACTTCAATTTTAATTTGCTCTGCAGTACGCTCTCCAATTAGCAATTTGTATTCACGCTTGATATAGTTTAAAATCTCCATATCAAACTTGTCCCCTGCCATTTTAATTGAAGAGGCGGTGACGATATCTCCCATCGATAAAACTGCGACATCGGTTGTCCCACCGCCAATATCAATTACCATGTTACCACTTGGTTGGAATATATCCATTCCAGCACCAATTGCAGCAACCTTTGGCTCTTCTTCAAGATAAACTTGTTTACCGCCGCTCTTTTCAGCAGCTTCACGAATTGCTTTTTGTTCAACAGATGTGATGTTTGTTGGACAACAAATCAAAATACGCGGCTTTGACATGAATCCCTTTACATCTAATTTATTTATAAAATGACGTAGCATTGCCTCAGTAATATCAAAGTCAGCAATTACACCGTCTTTAAGTGGACGAATTGCTACGATATTACCAGGTGTACGACCTACCATGCGGCTTGCTTCTTCCCCTACTGCTAATACTTTACCGCTACTACGCTCTATTGCAACTACAGAAGGTTCGTTTAACACGATTCCCTTACCTTTAACATGTATTAAGACATTGGCTGTACCAAGATCTATTCCGATATCCTTAGAAAACATTCCTTTTGGCTCCTCCTTATTCACTATACTCATGAGCAGTTCCCCGAATACGTTCCATACCAAAATATAATTTTACCATAAAGAACTACTTTTAGTAATTAATATTTGTGAACAGGAGGTTAAATATTTCTAATTTTGTTTTCAAGGCTCAGAAACCCTATTTAGTTACTTTCTCAACGTCTTCTTTTTGATACTTTTGCTTTGTAGCTTCTCCACCGCGTAAGTGACGAATTGATTTGTGATAATCCAAAATTTCTTTTACTTCATTTGCCAAATCTGGATTGATTTCCGGTAGGCGTTCTGTTAAATCTTTGTGTACTGTACTTTTTGACACTCCAAACTCTTTCGCTATTACACGAACGGTTTTCTTCGTCTCCACGATATATTTCCCAATCTTGATCGTTCTCTCTTTGATGTAATCGTGCACACTACTCTCCTCCTCTAAATGGATGTGAGAAGCGTGAAATGAGACTCGTTTTGACTGACTAAGCTGCTCTTTTTCCTGCTCTGACTGACCTGCTGAGGTACATTTATTTTGACTAGGTAGAAAATCCACGATTCCTCACCTCAAACACCTCTTTGATGGGTTTATAACATTGTATTAGCAAAGGTGTCTAACTATGCACAATTATCAGAAAAAAACAAGTGCCCAACACATATGGGGTATGATTCCCACGTGTTAGGCACTTTGTGAATTGCTTAATTATTATTGTTGAATTTTATTTCCATCTGAATCTTTATTAGAAGAACCTTCTTCTTTGTCATCTGATACATTACCAGAAGTATTCATTGTATTAGATTCTTTTGTTTCGCTTTTTGTATTTTCAGAACTAATAATTGATGAAACATCTTGTCCTTGATATTTCTCTGGATTAATTGCTACACCATCTTTACGTAATTCATAATGAACATGAATGCCATTTTCTTTGCCAATTAAAGCTGTTCCAGCTGTACCAAGAACTTGTCCTTGTGAAACTTTTGTTCCTGGTTCAACACTTACAGATTTTAGGCTTTGGTAATATGAAACTAATCCGTTACCACTTTCTACTACAACTACATAACCTAGCTCAGCATCTTTTTGAGCTTTTGTAACAGTACCACTAAGGGCTGCAGTGACATCAAATTCTTTTCCACTTTTATCAACTAAATCCATACCAGTGTTGATCGTGAAAGTATTATTATCCATTTGAATTAATGATGCTTGTTGTTCATCTTTTGAAGCAGAGTCATCATAGTAATGACTTTTAACTTGAACTGTTGCATCCTTTGAAACTGGGTAAGTTAATTTTTCTTCTGGCTGTGAAGCTGGAATTGCTTCAGGCTCTCTCGTATCAACTGTAGTTCCAGTTTTTGTTGGAGTTGGAGCATTACTGTATTGATACCATAACGCACCTGTCAAAATTACTGCCGCACTCACTAAATAAATTGCTGGTACTACCCAACGCTTTCTTAACATTTTAATAACTTTTTGAGAAGTTTTTTTGTTTTGTTCCTCTCTCATCCTTATCACCTCTGCAATCATTGTCAACAGATTTCTGGAATTATATACGCAATTTAGAAAATTTTAGTTCGACAAAATTCTTATTTTTCCACACAATTTCAAACTAACTCACATTAATCCACAATAAACTAGAAATATATTAACAAATGAAAGCGATTTATCCACAATTTCATAAGGTTTATACACAATATTTGTGGATAAGTTAATAACTCTCATTATGAAATTAATAATATATTTTTCTTGCATTTTTCTTTTTTACAAAATATAATCACAATACAAGCTTGTACGATGTATTAAAAACTTAAACTTACAAAATTATTCAGTCATTATATATTTTTTGCGATGATGAAGAAGAGTAGATTATATGAAAGTTTCAGAGAGCTGACGGTTGGTGCAAGTCAGTACGGACATATTTTTGAATGGGCTTCTGAGCACCCAAACCGAACCATATTTTTATGCAGTAGGCTTTGGCGGACGTCTCACCGATAAAAGAGACAGGTATTCAAACTCATGTTTCGATACTGCTTTTTGTCACAAGGTAGTTCAATTCATTTGTTTTGATACTGCAAAGTGAGTCTAAATGTATTTAGGCTAATTAAGGTGGCACCACGGGAGTCCTCGTCCTTTCTATAAGGCGGGGACTCTTTTTTTGTACCCAAAAATAAGGAGAGAAAAAATAAAATGATCTTTACTAAGAAAACCTTCATATCAATGACTTTATTACTTACATTGGCACTAGCAGGCTGTGGACAACAATCAAATCAGTCCGCTTCGAAATCAAATGATCACACGCTACATTTAATGGATACTTCAGATATTGTCAGTCTTGATAGTTCACTAGCTTTAGATGGACCATCATTAAACGCACTTAATAGTGTGATGGAAGGTCTATATATGCCAAATGAAAAAGGAGAATACGTTCCCGCTGCTGCTTTGTCACATAAAGTTAGTACGGATGGTAAAGTCTATACATTTACTTTAAGAGATGCTAAATATTCAAATGGAGATCCAGTAACAGCAAAAGACTTTGTATTTGCTATGAAACGAGCAATTGATCCAAATACTAAAGCTCAGTTTGCATACGATTTATATGATATTGAAAATGCAAAAGAAATTAACCAAGGAAAGTTACCTGTGGATAAACTCGGGGTAACTGCACTAGACGATAAAACATTACAAATTAAACTTGAACGTCCTATTCCGTATTTCATTCAACTGACTAGTTTACCGATGTTCTTCCCGTTAAATGAAAAATTCGTTAAGGAGCAAGGTAGCAAATATGGTTTAGAAGCAAATACAACTTTATATAACGGTCCTTACGTTGTAAGTAAATGGAATCATGAAGCTGGATTCACAATGACAAAAAATCCACAATACTATGATAAAAAGAATGTCCATGTCGATAAAATTGACGTAAAAATTATGAAAGAAACAACAACTGCAGTTAATCTCTATGAAACAGGTGAACTTGACCAAGCGATTATTGATTCTAATGTTATCGACCGTTATAAAGGGAATAAAGAATTAAAAAAACTAGCTATGCCAATTATCTCTTACATCAGCTTTAATCAAAAAAATCCATTTTTAGCAAATCTAAAGGTTCGTAAAGCAATCGCAAATGGCTTTAATAAAGAGGACATTAGTACAACGCTATTAAACGATGGTTCTATTCCTACTGATCGAATTATTCCTAAAGGTTTAGTAAAAAACTCGAAAGGTGTGGACTTTGTTAGCTCAACATCTCATCCATCTGCAGTAAGTTTAGAGGAGGCTAAATCACTTTTTAAAGAAGCTTTATCTGAAAGTGGTAAGTCAAATGCTACTATTTCATTACTTGTAAGTGATAACAATACATCTCGTAAAATTGGTGAATATTTAAAGTCACAATTAGAAACAAATTTAAAAGGTCTAACTGTTAATATTGTCGTACAACCTGCACAACAAAAATTCGAATTACGTCAGCAAGGAAATTATGATCTATCTTTAGATACATGGGGTGCAGATTATCCTGATCCAACAACTTATTTAGAGCTATTTACATCTAAATCAGCTTTAAATGTATTAAATTACAAAAACGCTCAATATGACGAATTTGTTCAAAAAGCAAATACAATCAGCTTACAAAACGAAACAGAACGTACTCAGCTCCTTCATAATGCTGAAGACCTTTTACTAGATGATGCTGCGATTGCTCCAGTATACCAAGCTGGCTATGTATACTTGCAAAAATCAAATGTAAAAAACATAAAGGTACGTCCATTTGTAGGATATTTTTATTATAAATATGCTCAAAAGCAGTAAGAGCTAAAAAGAGTAGTGGAAATATAGTGTAATATCATAATATCTTAAGGAACAAAGATTGAACCTGCATACTGCAAAACACTAGAATTTCTTCGATTAAACTTCTTAATTTCCCAAAGTAAATACTTTATTAAAAAAACACTCTAAATGGAAGAATCTTAGTTCGATTTAGAGTGTTTTTTAAGTTATTTTCTTCTTTTCGAGATTACACACAAAAAAACAGACCTTTTTGAGGTCTGTCTTAATATACCATTCTCAAAGCTTCTCTAAAAGGTCATAATCCTTCCTACTAAGCTTGTTGATGGTGATACCCTTATAATAATACTTAACGATTTCATCATATGTTTTTCCTTGCTTAGCAAGCTCATTTGCTCCGTATTGACTCATGCCTACTCCATGGCCAAAACCTTTTGTTGTAATGATGATTTCATTACCTGAACGTTCCCAAGAAAAATCAGTTGAACGGAGGTTTAGTTTTTCTCTAATTTCTTTCCCTGAAAGAGTTTTTTTACCAAACGCCACTTCTTCTACACGTTTACCTTTTGTTCTCGAAATGACTTTCCCTATGTCTGACTTATTGACCTTTACATTAAGTTTCTTTTCGAAATCACTTATTGTAAATGATTTTTTTGATAGATAGTTTGGAGCAACGGAATCCCAAGGACTCGGTACGCTTTTTAAATATGGTACACTATTTTTCCAATATTCTTCGGAGTTTTCTGTGTATCCATTGCTTGTGGAGAAGAATGAAGCAGTTATAGGTTGTCCATTGTAAGTTAATATTTGTCCTTCAGTGGCTTTTACAGCTTTTTCAATTTTAGCAATATTTTTATCGTATTCAGCGCCATATCTTTTCTTCAGATCGTCGCGATCCTGAAAGACTTGAAAATTAACTGAATCATCAACAATTCCACCCTCATCAAGTGGTTTTCCTTCTTTCAAACGTTTAATGATAAATGTTCTTGCACTTAAACTTTGTGCTTTTAGTGCTTCTGTTTCAAATTTTGCTGGCATTTCTGATGCTACTACTCCTAATACGTATTCCTCGATTGGTAGTTTTTCAACTCTTTGTGTTTTTGTTCTAAAAACTTCAATAGTTAGATTGTCATTTTTGTTCGCTGCTGCGACTTGGTTTGCTTTTTTCTGTAGCTGATCAACCAATCTACCATCTGTATGGCTATGAAATGGTAGAACAAGCAATGTAGGGATAATAATAACGACTGAGCAAGTAGTTAATCCTGCAGTGATTAATGTTTTAAATGACTTCATATTTTCCTCCTATCCATTTCACACAACTTTAAATGACAATTTTCAACTAATTGCCCTTTCTAAAGCTAATTTATGTATATGGACAAGCATTTAGAACAAATAATAGATTGATTTATTTTAACAAATTGTATTATTTTTAGAATATTTTATAAGGTTTCTGTCTATAACTGATAGTAGAAAGTTGCATGAAAATGCAAAAATGCCCGACTCTATGTGGGGTTACACAAAGTGCCAGGCATTTGAATTAGTTTTTAGTTTACGCTTGTAAATCTTTTAGTGTTTCTTCCTCTACAGCTGTGCTTGGTTCGTTTACACGTTCAATGTCCGCTCCAAGTGCAGCAAGCTTTTCATGGAAATTTACATAACCACGATCTAAATGTTTTAATTCAGTAACACGAGTATATCCATCAACAACAAGGCCAGCAAGGATAAGTGATGCAGCAGCACGTAAATCCGTAGCAGCTACTTCTGCTCCTTGAAGATCATTTGGTCCATGAATAATAGTTGATCGACCTTCAATTTTAATATTTGCATTCATGCGACGGAATTCTTCCACATGCATAAAACGATTTTCAAATACTGTTTCAGTAATCATGCCTGTTCCATTAGCTTTTAATAGAAGTGCCATCATTTGTGATTGCATATCTGTTGGGAAGCCTGGGTGAGGCATTGTTTTAATGTCTACAGGTTTTAAATTGTCTGTACCAATTACACGAAGACCTTCTTCCTCTTCAATAATTGTTACTCCCATTTCACGCATTTTCGCTACAACTGAGCTTAAATGCTCTGGAACTGCATTTTCAATCAATACGTTTCCATTCGTAATCGCTGCTGCTACCATAAATGTTCCAGCTTCAATACGGTCAGGAATAATGTGATGAGTTGTACCAAATAATGTTGGTACACCTTCAATTCGAATAGTGCCTGTTCCAGCACCACGAACTTTACCACCCATTGCATTAATGAAGTTTGCTAAGTCAACAATTTCAGGTTCTTTTGCAGCATTTTCAAGAATTGTTGTTCCTTCAGCAAGGGATGCTGCAGACATAATATTTTCTGTTGCACCTACGCTTGGGAAATCTAAATAGATTTTTGCCCCTTTTAAACGACCGTTTGATTTTGCTTCTACAAAACCATTACCAACCGTAATTTGAGCCCCCATTGCTTCAAATCCTTTTAAGTGCTGTTCAATTGGTCTAGATCCAATCGCACATCCACCTGGTAACGCTACACGCGCATGACCATTTCTTGCTAAAAGTGGTCCCATTACAAGAATAGATGCTCGCATTTTACGAACATATTCAAATGGTGCTTCAACATGTAAATCCTTTGAAGCATCAACTGTTACTGTATTATTTTTGAACCCAACCTCTGTATTTAAATTACGAAGAACTTCGTTAATCGTGTAAACGTCAGATAGAGTTGGTACGTCATGAATTATATTTTTTCCTTCACTAGCTAGTAGCGCTGCAGCAAGAACTGGTAAGACAGCATTTTTTGCACCCTCTACACGAACTGTGCCTTGAAGCTGTTTCCCGCCACGGACAATGATTTTATCCAAACTTTTCCCCTCCGTGTCCTAAAATAGATCTATCAATATTCTACTGTTATAATCGGTGTGCCAATAATAATTGTTGTTGATTTATCAACATGGTTTTCACGTATTGCAATTTGTAAATTAATTTTTTTGCCATTTGCAACCAGAGCGTCATTCCACTGTTCAGTATATGCTGAAACAGAGACGAATGCCCCTTCTTTTATTTCTTCAATTTTTGTTGCTTTAAAAGTCCCCAAAAAATCATTTTTTATATCCTGCAAAACACCTTCAAGTTTACCACCCATTGTCCCCTTTATACAAGTAAAAAAAGTAGGTTCTTTACTAAAAATATTTTCCAGTGAGTTCTTTATAAGTTTATTCGTTTCTTTTTCAGCCTGCTGGTCCCATTTAGTCCCACTAAGTTCATATATTACATAACTGCTGTTATTGCTAGTAGATGTAACAACGATTCTTTCTGTGACCAAATTATGGTTAAACGTACCAATAATTTTATTACCATTGTCAGCGTTCGTCCACTTAAAATTTTTAAAATCCTCTTTATATTTACTGATTATTTTGGACACCGAAGTATTCATTTTAGCTTCTCTTGCGTATAAATTCCAACTTGTAACCGAAATGTCTTTTTTATTTAATACGTCTGCAAAACGGTTCAATTGGCCTACACCTGTATCAGCCATACCGATTTTACCCCAATTAAAAAATAGTGCAGAAGCAAAAGTAATCATAATTAAAAATAAGTACATAGTCTTTTTCATAAAAAATCCCCTCTCTTACTTCCATTTTTCACAGGTAGAGAGGGCTTTATACGATACATCGTAACATACTTTTTGACAAATTATTTCAATAAATATGTAATGTTTTTTGTATATTGAAGATAGTCTAAGAAAAAACTACTTACAGCAGAAGAAATTGTAATCGTCAATAACACCATAAAAAGTCGAATTTGGGCGACATGACCTTTTTTCATAATACTCTCCCACTTAATTGCTGTTAAAGCCCACCAAGTTAAAATAATGAAAAATAAATGGACAATTATTGCTAATAACGCTTCTGTCCCAATTAAAGCTTCCATTTTTCACGTCCTCTTTTTCGCTCGATTTTTATAGAATAAATTTTCAGATTGCCTAGTTATCACTTTTAGAGCAAGTAATTTCAAAAAGTCTGAAAACCTAAATTTAAACTTTCTTTACAAATTAAAAAGTGTAGGAATTACCCTACACTTTTAATTTAAATATATTTTACGCCATAAAGAAATCTTTCACAATGTCTAGCTTATGAAATACATCTAATGCTAAAGATGGTTTAATACCCAATACAATTGTTAAAACAGCACAAACCAATACTACGAATAGATGTGTCTTAGGAAGTACAACTTTTCGATCTTCACCACTTCTAAAGAAAATATTTTGAAGGATGCCGAAATAGTAAAAATAAGATACCACAGTGGTTAAAAGTAGAATTCCACCTAATACATAATATCCTTTAATTTGGACGAAAGCCCCTAAGAAAATATTTAACTTTCCTATAAACCCTGCAGTTAATGGAATACCTGCCAGTGATAACACAAATATTGTCATTGATATCGCTAAAAATGGATTTGTTTTAATTAGCCCTGCAAATGATGATAATGAGTCAGATCCCCTTTGTTGTTGTACATTGTAGACAATTGTTAAAATTCCGATTGTCATGAATGTATAAGCTAATAAATAGAACCAGATTCCCTCAAACATGAATGGTGAAATACTTACAAATGCAACTAGAACATAACCTCCATGTGCAATACCTGAGTATGCAAGTATTCGCTTTAGGCTGTTTTGTTTTAAAGCAATTGTATTACCTATAATCATCGATAACGCGGCCAATGTGGCAACAACTGGTTGCATTACTTCAAATACAGATTTTTGTTCCTTCATCAATAATGCACCCGTGAAGATTGCTAAGAAGATGCGAAGTACGATAATAAACCCACCTGTTTTTGAAACTGTTGCTAAGAATGCTGTTACAGGTGTTGGAGCACCTTCATATACATCTGGTGCCCACATATGGAACGGAACAGACGCAAGTTTAAATGATAATCCAACAAATACTAGCACAAATGCTAGGATCATAAGAAATTCATTACTGCTTGGAATTCCTTGTTGAAGTGCCAAATTCATTTCAGTGATGTTTGTTGTACCTGTTAAGCCATAAGTATAGCTTAGTCCGAATAATGTGATTGCAGTTGAAATACCACCGTTAATTACATACTTAAGTGCGGCCTCGGAAGAGCCTTCTCTTCTCTTTTGAATTCCAACTAGAATATAAGATGAAATTGAAAGTAGCTCTAATCCAACAAATAATGTAATTAAATCACTACTTGAAGCCATATACATTGCTCCAATTAACGCTGTAATAAACAATGTATAGTATTCTGAGCGTTCTGCAATTGATTTATCTCCAAGAGCAAGTAATAAAACTAAGATTGCTCCAATTAATAAAATCGTTTTAAAGAGAAGCCCAAATGAATCAAGTTTAAATGATCCCGCTAATAGACTAATTGGTTTATGCGAATAAAGTGTGATCAACCATACTAGTGATCCAACTACACTTAGTAAACCAACCCAACCGACTATTTTGCGACTCGCATTTTTAGGTAGTAAGAGTTCAAGAGTTAATAGAAGAAGCGCAGCAGCTACTAGAATAATCTCAGGACCCATTGTTCCCCATTGAAATTCAGTTAATGCTTTCCATGTCATCTTCTATACACCTCTAATCCCTTGAATGATAAAATCCACTGATGACACAATCATATCATTTACGAAAGCTGGGTATACACCAAGCAGGACAATCGCAAATACTAAAATTACTGAAGCAATTGCTTCGCGTTTTGACAAATCAGTGAATGATGAAATAAATTCACTACTTTTACCGAAGCTTAATTGTAAAATCGCTCTCAAAATATAAGCTGCAGTTAAGATAATTCCTAATGTACCTACAGTCGCAATTGCTTTATGAGATTGGAAAAGACCAACAAAAGATAACCATTCTCCTACGAACCCTGATAAACCTGGTAAACCTAGCGATGCCATACCGCCGAAAAGCAATAAGCCGGCTAGTCTTGGAGCAGATTTAGAAAGACCCGATATACGGTCAAAACTAGTAGTATCACCTCGGTTTTCTAACATGCCAACTAGTAAAAATAGAAGTGCTGCAATTAAACCGTGAGATACTGATTGTAAAATTGCTCCTTGGATTCCAGCGCTATTCATTGCTGCTAATCCAATCATAACAATCCCCATATGTGAAAAACTTGAATATGCCAATACAGAGCGTAATTCCTTTTGGATTAAAGCAATATAAGCACCGTAAAGTAAATTAATTACACCAATAATCGCAAGAGCTACCGACATTTTTTCAAATTGCTCTGGGAAAATACCTAAAGCAAAACGAATTAAACCGTAAGTTCCAATTTTTAATAGAATACCAGCGTGAATGATTACTACAGCAGGGTTTGCTTGGGTATGAACATTCACCATCCATCGATGGAACGGGAATAATGGTAGTTTGATCGCAAATGCAATTAATAAACAAATTAATAGAACCATTTTTAAATGCTCTGAAATTGGACTAACTGTTTGGTGTCCTGCTGGAATGATGTTTGCTAAAACTTCATAATTTGTTGTGCCTGTGCGAGCAAATAGAACAGCAATAACAAATAATAAAAATGCAGATCCTAATCCGTTATAAATTAAGAATTGGTATCCAGCACGTTCACTATCAAATCGACCCCATTTGCCAATTAAGAAGAACATTGGAACTAGTGTTAATTCAAAGAATAAGAAGAACAACACTAAGTTCTGAGCTGCAAATACCCCAAACATACCTACTTGTAAAATAAATAATAGTTGATAGAAGCCTTTTGAACCTTTATTAATCGAATAACCTGCTATTACAGCGATTAAAGAAATAATACCAGTAAGTAAAATCATCACTAATGATAGACCGTCTACTCCAAGCTCAAAATTAACTTGAAACAATCTAGTTGATCCAGCGAAAAACTTTCCAAATGAAAACCAATCATATGAAATATTCCAATCTTTTAAACTAGAATGATTTTGACCCGCTATATAAGCAAGTATAGTAACTGCAAACGATAAAACTGAAGTCAATAAAGCCCAAAGCTTATAAGAATTCTTTGGTGCAAAAGAAACTAGTAATAATCCCAATAAAGGTGAGAAAACAACCCATAATAAGAAATGAGACATCATAAGTTGTACCCCCCTGTCACAACGATTGCTAATAAGATTAGAGCAAGGCCAAGTAATGTAATAAATCCATAAGTTTGGACTTGACCACTTTGAAGCCTTGAACCAATTCCACCGACACTATTTACAATTCCTTTTACAAGAACTGCAAGCCCTTCAATTACAAAACGCTCAATAGCAAACATTACATGTCCGATTGCAAACATACCTTTTACGATTGAACCGTTATACAATTCGTCAATATAATATTTATTAAGAAGAATTTCATAGAATAATCCGTTTTCTTCTTGTTTAGATTGTTTCACTTGTCTTCCATACATATTGTATGCAAGCGTAATACCAGCTAAAGAAACAAGCGTTGCTACGATCATAATCCAAACCGGCTCATGACTATGCTCTGCAATTGTAAATGGAGCCCCGTCTAATAAAAACTCATTTAAGTGACGACCAAAGAATGGCGTATTAATATAACCTGCAAATATAGCAAGGATCCCTAATAGTGACATTGGAAGAACCATTGACATCGGTGACTCGTGCGCACCTTTTGTCTTCTCTTCTCCAGTGAAAACTAAGAAAAATAATCGGAACATATAGAAAGAAGTAAAAAATGCCGCAATTAAAGCTACAATGAATAAAACGTAATTTCCATTTTCCCAAGTCGCAGCTAAAATCTCGTCCTTACTAAAGAAACCAGATAGTAATGGTACACCTGTAATGGCTAATGTACCAATTAAGAATAGTGTAGATGTCCATTTCATTTTCTGACGTAATCCACCCATTTTAAAGATGTCTTGAGTGTGTACGGCATGAATAACACTACCTGCTGCTAAGAATAACAATGCTTTAAAAAACGCATGAGTTGTTAAGTGGAAAATACTTGCTGTATAGCCACCTACACCTAATGCAAGCATCATATAGCCTAATTGACTGACTGTAGAGTATGCTAGTACTCGCTTAATATCTCTTTGCACTAGACCAATACTCGCTGCAAAGATCGCAGTAAATCCTCCAACAATCGCAACTACCGTTAAAGCAGTTCCACTAGCAATAAAGATTGGATAAGTCGTTGCTACTAAGTAAACACCGGCAGCTACCATTGTTGCTGCGTGAATTAATGCAGAAACAGGTGTTGGACCTTCCATCGCATCAGGAAGCCATGTATGAAGTGGAAACTGACCTGATTTACCCATTGCTCCTACGAAAATCAAGATCGCAATAAGTGTTAACATGCCAGTACTCACTTGTCCGCCTTGGATTACATTAAAAATTTGATCGAAATCAAAGCTCTTTGTTTTCCAAAATAAAAGTACCATTCCGATAAATAAACCAACGTCCCCTATTCTAGTCATAATGAACGCTTTTTTAGCTGCTGCTTTTGCTTCCTCTTTATAAAAGTAGAAACCAACAAGTAAAAATGAGCCTAAACCTACTAATTCCCAAAATACATAAAGTTGTAGAATGCTAGGTGAAATGACAAGTGCTAACATCGCAAAAGTAAATAAGCCTAAGTATGCGAAGAACACTGTAATTCGGTCATCCTCTTCCATATATGCAGTTGAATAAATATGTACTAATGTACTAACAAACGTAACGATTACTAACATTAACGAATTTAGTGCATTTACTACATATCCAACGTGAATATCGATATTTCCAATTGTTAACCAAGTATATAGTTTCTGCACTGTATCCCCTTGTAGACGGTCAAATAAGACGAACAAGGAGATGATGAATGAGATTCCTGTTAAAGTTGCTCCTAAAATCCCACTACCTTTCTTTCCTTTTGTACCAGCTAATATTAGAATTAGAAAGGAAATTAGCGGAAGTACCGGAACAAGCCAAGCATACTGCATCATCAAATTCCACCTCCTATTTATCTTTTCAATGAATCAGCTTCATCGATATTGACTGTCTGACGATGACGATACCATGCAATTAAAATTGCCACGCCCACTGCAGCTTCAGCAGCTGCTACTGAAATCGTAAATAATGAAAAAATTTGTCCTGTTAATGACGGTGCTACACCAAGCTTACTAAATGCTACTAAATTAATATTTGCGGCATTTAACATTAACTCGATACAAATTAACACGATTACTGTATTTCGTTTTGTTAATGCACCATATAAACCGATACAAAATAAAATTAGCGCTAAAAGAAGATAAGCATTAATTGGAACTGAACTCATTCCTTCGTACCCTCCTCTTTTGAATCATCTGATTTTGCTAAAATGATCGCACCTACTAAAGCAATTAGTAATAAAACAGACATTACTTCAAATGGCACAATATGATTTGTAAATAATTGTAATCCAATATTTTTCGTATTATTTGTTGCTAAATCAACATCTGATGCGTCGATTGAAAGTCCATTTACACCTAAAAACATAACGACTCCAAACGCAACAATACCGATTAATGCAGCAATATTTCTCCAATTTCTTTTTGGCTTTTCACTTTCAATATCATGTTTCGTTAACATGATTCCAAAAATCATTAAGATTGTTACTGCGCCTGAATAAATAAGAACTTGAACAACAGCTACGAATTCAGCTGATAAAAGGACATAAATCCCAGCAATACTAATGAATGTCAATACAAGCGAAAGCATCATATGCATAACTTTCGTTGAGTTTAACATCATTACACCACCTAAAATGGCTGATAAAGAAAGAAGAAAGAAAGCAACTACGAAACCACTCATGCTTTATTCTCCTTTCGAATGTTTTGATCATTTTCATCAAGCCATTGAAGGTCTTTAAATAATTCATCACGTGAATATTCAGCAAGTTCAAAGTTATTTGTCATAATGATTGCTTCTGTTGGACAAACTTCTGTACATAAATCACATAGAATACAAATTTCGAAATTAATATCGTATGTGTCGATAATTTTTCCTTTTTTCGTAGGATCAGGATGTTTTTTTCCAGTTAATGTAATACAGTCTGTTGGACAGATTGCTGAACATTGATTACAAACAATACATTTCTCAGGATAAAATTTTTGAATTCCACGAAAACGATCTGGTAACGGAATCGGCTGATTTGGATAATCATACGTCACTTTCTCGCGCGTTAAATTTTGAAGAGTATATTTTAAACCTTTTACTAACCCAATCATGACTCACACCCCTTTAGATTGGCTATTTGTTTAGAAGAACAAGCTTTTTACTAATGCAGTTATTAAAATATTAGCTAATGAAACTGGTAATAATACCTTCCAACCGAACTCCATTAATTGGTCAGCACGTAAACGTGGGAACGTTACACGGAACCAAATTAATAAATATAAAATTACACTAAATTTTAATGAGAACCATACGGCTCCAGGAATAAAATCTAGACCCGCTATTGGTTTCCATCCGCCTAAAAACAGAATCGTAATTAATGAACACATTGCAAAAAAGTAAACATACTCTGAAAGCATAAAAAATGCCCAACGGAATCCTGAAAACTCTGTATGATAACCTGCTACAAGTTCTGATTCAGCCTCAGGTAAATCAAAAGGTGTACGGTTTAATTCAGCCACAGCTGCAATTAAGAAAACGATAAAGGCAATTGGCTGAGTTACAATGAACCATACGTTGTCTTGTGCATTAACAATATCATTTAAATTTAAGCTTCCAGTTAATAAAATAACGCCTAATACGCTCATTACTAACGGAATTTCATATGAAATCATCTGTGCTGCTGCTCGCATACCACCAATAAGTGAGTATTTGTTATTTGAAGCCCACCCTGCTGTGACAACACCAACCGTTGTTAATCCTGAAACAGCAATATAGTAAAGTAATCCAACACCTATATCAGCAAACTGTAAGTTCTCTGTAAAAGGTAGAGTTGCTAATACCATAAACGCTGGTGCGAATGCGATGATCGGAGCAAGTATATATAATGGTTTATCTGCTGCTTTTGGAATTGTATCTTCTTTTAAAAGTAATTTTAATACGTCAGCAACAGTTTGAAGTAAACCATAACGTCCACCAACTTGGTTCGGTCCAATACGCCCTTGCATGAAACCCATTACTTTACGTTCTGATAAGATTCCAAAGGTTACGAAACCTAAGACTACAAATAGAAAAATAACGCCTAAGCCTAAATAGATGAGAAAATTTATCCAAGACGGTGTACTATGTAGAAGATTTTCTATCATTATCCGTCTACCTCCCCAAGTACAATATCTATACCACCTAAAATAGTGATTAAGTTTGCGATGTTTTCACCTTTTAATAACTTTGGAAGAATTTGCAGGTTATAAAAAGATGGTCGTCTAAACTTCAAACGATACGGCTCTTTTTTTCCATCACTTGCAATATAGCAACCGATTTCTCCACGAGGTGACTCGATTCTAACGTATCCTTCACCTTTAGGAGCCTTGATAATTTTAGGAACTTTTGCTAAAATATCACCTTCAGCAGGGAATTGTTCAACAGCTTGTTCTAAAATCTTTAATGACTCTTCAATTTCTAGCATTCTGCACATATATCGATCCCATGCATCGCCAACTGTTCCCACCGGTACATCGAAATCAAAGCGATCGTAAATTGAATATGGAGCATCTTTTCGTAGATCATATTTAACACCAGTACAGCGAAGATTTGCACCGCTTAATGAAAAATTAATTGCATCTTCTTGTGAATATGCACCAATACCTTTTACACGATTAATAAAGATTTCATTACCAGAAACTAAATCGTGATATCCTTTTAATTGCTCTCTCATATAAGGAATAAATTCTTTTACTTTTTCAATCCAACCTTCAGGAGCATCCCACTTAACCCCACCAACACGCATGTAGTTAAAAGTCAATCTAGCTCCACAAAGTTCGTTTAATAGATTGATAATCATTTCACGCTCACGAAAAGCATAAAGGAATGGACTCACTGCCCCAATATCTAGAAGGTTTGTACCCCACCAAACTAAGTGACTAGCAACGCGCCCTAATTCCATCGAAATAACGCGTAAATATTCTGCACGATCTGGAACTTTAATATCCATCATTGTTTCAACAGCATGGCAGATAACATAGTTATTTGTCATTGCTGATAGATAATCCATACGATCTGTATATGGAATAATCTGTGTATATTGAAGATTTTCAGCGATTTTCTCTGTACCACGGTGTAGATAACCGATGACAGGTGTCGCCTCTTTAATAATCTCTCCATCAATCTTTAACACAAGACGAAATACACCGTGTGTACTTGGATGCTGAGGTCCGACATTTAATAGCATTTCTTCCGTACGAATCATGGCTTATCCTACACCCCCTCATCAAATTGAACATAATCTTTTCTTAGTGGATAGCCAACCCAATTATCTGGCAGTAAAATACGTTCCAATTTTGGATGTCCTTCAAACTGAATACCAAGTAAGTCGTAGGCTTCACGCTCTGGCCAGTTAGCACCTTCCCAAATTGGAGTAATACTATCAACAATAGGTTGTTCACGGTCTGCTCTTACTTTTAAAACGATTCCATGTTTACGTTTATATGAATATATGTAAGAGTAAACTTCCATGTACTCAACAAAATCAGTTCCGTGTAATCCAGATAAATAAGTAAATTGTAGCTTTTCATTGTTCTTTAAGAATTGGGCTACTTTAAAATAAGCATCCCTTTTAATTGTAAAAGTTGGATCATGTTTAGATAGCGTATTAATAATTGCTGCCTCAATAACATCTGCTCCAAACTCTTTTTCAATCAATGCCTTTACCTCATCTAATAAAGGTTGATTATGAGAAGGTTTCACTTCTTCAACTGGTGCCTCTTTACCACCTTCTGTTTTACCTTTCGCTTTTGCCGCTGCTGCTGCTTTTGCTTTCGCAATTGCAATTGCCTTCGCTTTTGCTTTTGCCGCTTCGTCGTCTGAACCAGCAGTTGACGTGTCTTCTCCATCGGCTGCATTTTGTTTTGCCAATGCCGCTGCCTTTGCTTTTGCTGCTGCTACTGCTTTTGCCTTCGCTGCTGCTATTGCTTTCGCTTTTTCATCTTCTGGACCGTCTGCTGGTGCTTCTCCACCTTCTGCCGCTTTTTGCTTTGCTAATGCCGCTGCCTTTGCTTTTGCTGCCGCTACTGCTTTTGCCTTCGCCGCTGCTAATGCCTTTGCTTTGTCATCATCAGAAGTTGCCTCTTGCTCTCCTGATTGAGCCTG
The DNA here is from genome assembly GCF_036421055.1 of Gottfriedia acidiceleris. GTDB lineage: Bacteria > Bacillota > Bacilli > Bacillales > Bacillaceae_G > Gottfriedia > Gottfriedia acidiceleris_C. Next base: position 218,062 of record NZ_JAZGQS010000007.1, read on the forward strand.
TTCGCCTGATTTTGCTGCTTTTTGTTTTGCAATTGCTGCTGCCTTTGCTTTTGCTGCTGCTACTGCTTTTGCCTTCGCCGTTGCTAATGCCTTTGCCTTATCATCATCAGAAGTCACCTCTGACTCTTCTGCTTGAGTCTGTTCGCTTGCTTCTGCTGCTTTTTGTTTTGCGATTGCTGCCGCTTTTGCCTTCGCCGCTGCTACAGCTTTTGCTTTCGCTAGTGCAAGTGCTTTCGCATTTTCATCTACTGAAGCAGGTTCCTCTTGTTTAACTTCATTTTCAACAGTAGGCTCCTCAACTAAAGGAAATTCTTCTTTTTGAGCTTCAGTATTTTTTGCAGCTTCTTTTTCTGCCTTCAACTGTTCCATTTTACGTCGAGCCGCTTCTTTAGCCTTTTCAGCTGCCTCTTTCTTCACCTGTTCTTTTGATTTATCTTCACTCACTTATTCGTCACCTGCTTTCCAGTTTTAGCTTCGTAACGAATCTTCTCTTTCAATTTGTTAATACCGTAAATTAATGCTGCCGGATTCGGAGGGCATCCAGGGATATAGACGTCTACAGGAACAATCTGGTCCACTCCTTTAACAACTGCATACGAGTTAACATATGGTCCACCAGCTGTTGCACATGATCCCATTGCAATTACCCATTTTGGTTCAGGCATTTGATCGTAAAGGCGTTTAACAATTGGCGCCATCTTTTTCGTTACAGTTCCAGAAACAATCATACAGTCAGATTGACGAGGAGAAGTACGGAAAAATGATCCAAATCGGTCTAAGTCATAATGAGAAGAACCTACACCCATCATTTCGATTGCACAACAAGCTAACCCGAATGTTAATGGCCACAACGAGTTACTTCTTGCCCATGCCTTCACTTCTTCCAAAGTCGTGAAAAAAATATTCTTTTGGAGTTCTTCCATTTCAGCAACAGAAATTCCATCTAACTTCATAACCATTTCAACACCTTCTTCTTCCAAGCATAAATAAGTCCAAGTAGTAGCATAAGAATAAAAATAATCATCTCTACAAAAGCAAAAAGCCCTAATTGATCATATGCAACCGCCCACGGATATAAGAAAACAGTTTCAACATCAAAAATAACGAATAATAGTGCAAAAATGTAATATCCAGCGTGGAAACGAACCTTCGCATCATGAAATGGTTCAATACCACTTTCATAAGTCGTTGCTTTTGCTTCAGTTGGTACATTTGGTCTTAAAATTTTACCTATTACCGAGAGTGCGACAACTGGAAGTGCAATTCCTATAACTAGAAACACAACTACGATCACATAATTATTTAAATAAGCATTCACGAAACTTGTCCCTCCTCTAACTAAAGAGCTCTACATTATATACTTATTATAAATATAATGTATTTTTCATTAATTTTTACTATTCAGTTTTGTAATCGTATCCATTATAACAAATGTGACAAAAACGTGTCGATATTTATTGCCAATAATCATAAAATTGAATAATATTGCTGGAAAATAAATTCCATTAATCATAAATGATCTTATATGTATGTTGTTCTAATAAATTTCTAATATTTCAAATGTCATTACCAGTTACTAAATTTTTATATCAGTATAAAGGTTATCCACAAATCCACAGAAAGTTATTCACAATTCACACAAATTAAAAAATAGTGATAATTGTCGAAAAAAAAAACCAGTTCAAAACATGAACTGGCCATTTTTTTAAGATGCAATCGTTTCTGAAGACTGCTTATTTTGATTTTTAGATTTAGATTGTGTAAACTTTCTACTTTTTGTACTTCCCATAAAGAATGAAAGTACTAATGCAATACCAGACAATGCAGTTGCAAAGATAAATGCATCATTGATTCCATTAATAGATGCTAATTTCGACGCCTGGCTATAAAGGGTTGTTACCGCTAATGATCCACCTTGTGTTGGTGTTAATCCAGCTGCTGCAGCTATCTGCGCCCCAGTTTGATGAATCCAATCCATAATGAATGGATTCGTTGATGTTACTTCATTTGAGAAGTCCGCCATGTGATTTGTCGTTTGAGTCGTCATAATTGTAACAAGGACTGCTGTACCTACCGAACCTGCAACTTGTCGCAGTGTATTTTGAGTTGCAGTACCATGCGATATCATCTTAAGTGGTAACTTATTTAAACCAGCAGTCATAATTGGCATCATAATAAATGACATACCGAATGAACGTAAAGTATAGAAAAACATAATTTTTAAATACGGTGTATCAATAGACAATTTAGTGAACTCATAGGTAGTAAAAGTCATAATAAGTAGACCAAAAATTGCTAAAGGACGGATACCATATTTATCGAACAATTTACCCGTAAGTGGTCCGAGCGCACCCATTATCAATGAACCAGGAAGCAATAATAATCCTGCTCTAATTGGTGTAAACCCACGAATGTTTTGTAAATAAAGAGGTAGTAAAATCATCCCTCCGTATAAAGCAGTCGTAACGATTAAGTTAATTAATAAAGTGTAAGTAAACGAAAAAGATTTAAATACTTTTAAATTGATTAATGGTTGTTTAGCAGTTAATTCTCTCCACACAAATAACCCTAAACTAATACAAGCAATTACTAAAGAAAGAACTACTTCAGTGCTACCCCAACCTTTATTACCAGCTTCACTAAATCCATATAATAAACTTCCGAATCCTAGTGACGAGCTTATTACTCCCCAAATATCCAAAGTTGGGAATGAACGTTTACGTGAAATATGAAACCAAGCATTAGACAAAATAATTGAAATGACACCTAACACAGCCATTCCGTAAAATAAGAAATGCCATGAATAATCTTGTACTACATACCCAGTTATTGTTGGGCCAATAGCTGGAGCCAAGATCATTGCAATCCCCATTAAGCCCATTGCTGCCCCACGCTTTTCAGGAGGGAAAATCGTCATAAAGATATTCATACCAAGTGGCATTAAAATACCAGCCCCGACCGCTTGAACTACGCGACCTACCATCATAACTGGGAAGTTTCCTGATAAAGCACAAATAATTGAACCGATTGTAAAGGCAATCATCGAAAAGATAAATAGTTTTCGATAAGTAAATGTATCAACTAAGTAAGCACTGACCGGGATTAAAATACCATTCACTAACATAAAACCAGTAGATAACCATTGTGCAGTCGAAGTAGTTACATTAAAATCTGCCATTAGCTTCGGTAAAGCAACGTTAATTAATGTTTGATTTAAAATAGACACGAACATCCCTAGTAATAGTACTGTCAAAACTTTTCCCATACTAAAGCTCTGTTTTTCACTTGACTCAGATGGAATTGATTTCTTTTGAACTTCTTCAGTTTTTTCTATATTAGTTGGTTCTTCCGATTGGACCGTTTCTTCTCTTTTATCTATTTTTAGGTCATTTTCTTTTTTTCTTAATACAATTCGATTAATAATAAAGAAAACAATTAAGCAAAACCCTCCATATGCAATGATCATTCCTGTAGACATTGAAATTCCTCCTTACTTATGGATACGAACAGAAGCATTCATTCCTGGAACAATTTCAAATGATTTATTATGATCTAAAGCAATTCTTACAGGTACAACCTGCTCAACTTTTGTATAGTTTGCATTAGAGTTTCCAGAAGGTAATAAACTAAATGTATTTGCAGTTGTTAATCCAACAAATTCCACAGTACCTGTTAAAGTAGTATCTGGATATGCGTCAACATACACATCAACCTCTTGACCTTTTTTAACATCTTCTACTTCAGTTTCTTTAATATTTGCAGTAACCCAAAGATTATCTAAGTTATATGCATAACCAAGAGTTGAACCTGTTCCAACTAATTGATCTTTAATTGCATTTGCTTGAACAATCGTAGCATTTGTTGGTACTGAAACCGATACTTCATGTGCAGTATCTCCAGCTGTTTGAGGAGCAGTTAAAACTTTCCCGATTGATTCATTTGGTGAAAATGTTTTTCCAAATGTACCTGACCATGACTCAAGCTTACCAGCAGCAGGAGATGAAATAACAATTTGTTGCCCATCTATTTTTGCATTATCAGTTTTAATATAATTTGTTGATTGATCATAATAGTAATAACCAGCAAATCCACCAGCAACTAATATGATTAAAGTAATTATGTTAACAAACACCATTTTCTTCATGTTCCCCATAAATAAAATTCCTCCTAAATTTTTAATCGTTTCTTTATATAGGTAACAAAAGTAAAGCAACACATTGTCGTTTTACTTCTCATAGTTTTTAATTATAATTGATTTATAAACGTACTCAACCGTTAATAATTAAAAATTTGTTGTTTAAGCAACACTACTATTATTAACTGTTTAATTTCTTAAAGTTATTTAATAAAGGAGTTTTAAAATGAGCATTAAAAATAATCTTGACCCTCGTGTCATTCGAACTAGACAACTTTTACAAGATGCATTAATTACGCTACTATCAGATAAAGAATTCGAAGCGATTAGTGTACAAGATATAACTAAAAAAGCAAATGTTAATAGAGCAACCTTTTATAGCCATTACGAAGACAAATACCAAATGGTCCGCCAAATCGTTAGAGAAAAACTAGTTGATTTGGACAACGCCATGAAAAATGTAGATTTTAGTAATTATGACGGAAACCCAAACTCCCTCGACGAAATGGCCTTAAAATCCTACTTTCACCTATTCGAACATATCGAAAAAAACAGTTACTTCTACAAAGTCCTACTAAAACGACAAGGACCGAATATTTTTAGAAGAAGACTTTACGAAGTATTATCAACAACGTTCGAAAAAGGCATTGTATTCATACAACCCAAAAAAAATAAATACCTTGTCCCAGGCGACCTATTAGTAAGTTATATATCTGGTGCAACTCTCAGCGTAATATCATTTTGGGTTGAAAATGACATGCCATACACAAAAAAACAAATGGCAGAATACCTTTTAAAAATATCAAGAAATGGCGTTTTAACAACAGCGGGATTGGAATTAAACTAAAAAGAGGATTGCTGTGATAGCTCGTCAAAAAGTGTGTTTTATCTTTTTTGGTTCCTGATGATGGTAGGTTTAGTTTGCGTAGGAGTCATGAAGCTGAGTATATTGAGGATATATGTAGGAATTCGAGAAGTTGAAAAAAACGTTTTTCGTTGTCTAACAATCTTAAATCTTGAATTACTATATACCGTTCCTTATTAAAAAAAATTAAATGATAATCCAGGGATTTTTCACCATGAAACCCCGCTTTAAATTTTGCAAGATCATCTTCTATTCTCACTTTTTGGATGTGCTCGTTGGGTAATCTTCTAATTAGAGCTTCAAGTTTCCTAAAAGTAAAAGGAACAGTTCTTTCTTTCAAAATCATTTAATCACCTCTTTTTTATTTTATGATAAAGTTCGACATAATTTTTGTTTCACCTCCTAATTATGATTATGAATTGTTTAAGTGAATGGGTGTCTATTCTTCAGTTTTTTTACTGATTAAGATCGATATTGCCTAATTTTAATTAATTTCTTTGAATTATCGTACTAAAATCAAGTCAAAATAATATTCCATAAGGAAAATTTTTAATTATTTTAAAAGGGTAATGTACTTTATTCGCGATTCATCTGTTTTATATTGCGATTATCTAATATTAATTGCTATTTTGCTTATTTATTTGTGATTCTCATAATTTAATTGCGATTCTCATAATTTAATAGCTATTTTCAATTTTTAATTGCGGTTCATCAATTTTATTTGCGTTAATCCTATTTTATTTGCGGATATACTTGTACGGGTTAATTTGGCCCATCCTTTTATTTCAAAACCTATTAGTACGTTAACTAGCAACCCCACCCAAACAAAAAAAGAGCCCCAAAAGGGCTCTTTTCAGACTGTTGACAAACGCTCGCTTTCTTCGTTACTTCGCCTGTCTGCGGTGCTCATTACCGTCTAGGGTAACTCCGCTCCTCAACAGCCTTCGCACCTCGAAAGACAAGCGCTTGCAATCAGTCTGAAAATCAAGTTTTTAGTACTTTGTCTACACACTGAAAAGAGCCCCAAAAGGGCTCTTTTTTTAATTACTTATATTGTGCTACGTTTAAACGGTTCATTGCTTTGTGTAATGCAAGTTCTGCACGTTTGATATCTGTGTCAGGACGTCTTTCTTGTAGACGTTTTTCTGCACGTTTTTTTGCTTCTACTGCACGCTCAACGTCGATTTCAGTTGATGCTTCAGCAGATTGAGCCAATATTGTAACGGCTTCAGGTCGAATTTCAATGAATCCGCCACTAACTGCAACGTAATCTGTTCCAGCTGGTGTTTTAATTTTAACAGGTGCTGTTGCTAACGGTGCCACAGTTGAGATGTGTCCTGGTAAAATACCTAGCTCACCGCTAGTTGCTTTCGTGCTAACGAATTCTGTTTCGCCTTCATAAGCCGGTCCATTAGGAGTGACGATACTGACTTTCATTGTCTTCATAGTGAACTCCTCCTGTCTAGCTTCGTGAGCTAATCAAGTCCATTCAGTTAGAATGATGAACAAGCTTTCGATTAGACAATTATTATACTAGTGTTTTTGCTTTTTCTACTACTTCTTCAATGCGTCCAACTAGACGGAATGCATCTTCTGGAAGAGTATCATATTTACCTTCTAAGATTTCTTTGAATCCACGAACAGTTTCTTTTACTGGTACGTAAGAACCTTTTTGTCCTGTGAATTGCTCCGCAACGTGGAAGTTTTGAGATAAGAAGAATTGAATACGACGAGCACGAGCTACGACTAATTTATCTTCTTCTGATAACTCATCCATACCTAAGATTGCGATGATATCTTGAAGTTCTCTATAACGTTGTAAAGTTGATTGAACTTGACGAGCGATTTCATAGTGCTCAACTCCAACAACCTCTGGGTTAAGTGCACGAGATGTAGATGCTAATGGATCTACCGCTGGGTAAATACCCATCTCAGATAAACGACGCTCTAAGTTTGTTGTTGCATCTAAGTGAGCGAACGCTGTAGCTGGTGCTGGATCCGTATAGTCATCGGCAGGAACGTAAATCGCTTGAATCGAAGTTACAGAACCTTTGTTTGTTGAAGTGATACGCTCTTGTAATTGACCCATTTCAGTAGCAAGAGTTGGTTGGTAACCTACGGCAGAAGGCATACGACCTAATAAGGCAGAAACCTCAGAACCTGCTTGAGTGAAACGGAAAATGTTATCGATGAAGAATAACACGTCTTGTCCTTGCTCATCACGGAAATATTCAGCCATTGTTAAACCAGATAAAGCAACACGTTGACGTGCTCCAGGTGGTTCGTTCATTTGTCCGAATACCATCGCTGTTTTCTTGATAACACCAGAATCTGTCATTTCATGGTATAAGTCGTTACCTTCACGAGTACGCTCACCTACACCTGCGAATACTGAGATACCGCCGTGCTCTTGTGCGATGTTATTGATTAATTCTTGAATTAATACAGTTTTACCTACACCCGCACCACCGAATAGACCGATTTTACCACCTTTGATATAAGGAGCTAATAAGTCTACTACTTTGATACCAGTTTCAAGAATTTCTACTTTTGTTGTTAATTCTTCAAATTTAGGTGCTTGACGGTGAATTGGATCACGACGCACGTCTGCTCCAATTTCTTCATCTAAGTCAATGTTGTCACCTAATACATTAAATACGCGTCCTAATGTAGCGTCACCAACTGGAACCGAAATAGGTTTTCCTGTGTCAACTGCTACCATTCCACGTACTAATCCATCAGTTGAAGCCATTGCAACTGTACGAACAGTATCGTCACCTAAGTGAAGAGCAACTTCTAATGTTAAATCAATGTTTACTTCATTAGCGCTTCCTGCTTCTTTACGAACACGTAACGCATTATATATTTGTGGTAATTGGCCGTTTTCGAACTTTACGTCTACTACTGGACCTAATACCTGAGTAATAATACCATTGCTCATCGCTTTTCCTCCTAGCATTGTTTCCTTTAAAGCCGATCAATTTATATTACTGTTTGAAGACAGATTAACCTAATGCAGCTGCACCGCCGACAATCTCAGTAATTTCTTGTGTAATAGCTGCTTGACGCGCACGGTTATAGTGAAGAGTAAGCTTGCTGATAACTTCTTTTGCGTTATCAGTTGCATTTTTCATCGCTGTCATACGTGAAGCGTGTTCACTAGCTTTAGAATCTAATAATGCACCATAGATTAAGCTTTCTGCATATTGAGGCAGTAATACTTCTAAGATTTCATCATCAGATGGTTCAAATTCGTAGTTAGTTGTTGCTTTACCTGTGTCAATATCTGTTAAAGGTAGAAGCTTTTTCTCAGAAACCTCTTGAGAAATCTTACTTACGAAATGGTTATAAGATAAGTAAAGCTCATCAAAAATGCCGTCTGTGTACATTTGAACTGTACGATTAGCAAATTTTTGAATATCATCGAATGAAGGTTGATCTGGAATTCCAAGAACCTCTTCAACGATTGGATAACCTAAACGCTTAAAGTAGTCACGTCCTACTCGACCTAGTACAATAATTGCAAATTCATCATTTGACTTATGACGTTCTTTAATTGTATTTGTTACCGCACGTAATACGTTACTATTAAATGCACCAGCTAAACCACGATCTGATGTGATGACAATGTAACCAGTCTTTTTAACTGGACGAGTTACTAGCATCGGATGACTACTGTTTACACCTTTTGCCACGCTACCAACTACTTCTTGCATTTTTTCCATGTAAGGAACGAATTGCTTAGAGTTTTGCTCAGCGCGGTTTAATTTAGCAGCAGAAACCATCTCCATCGCTTTTGTGATTTGGCTTGTCTTTTTTGTTGAATTAATCTTTGTTTTTATATCGCGTAATGATGCCACAGGTTTTCACCACCTTTTGGTAAACAGTTAAATGAAGGACGAGCTTATAGCCCGTTCCTTCAAATCCAGATATTTAAATCGCCTTCTTATTTAGAAGCAATAAAGTTCTTTTTAAAGCTTGTGATTGCAGCGTCAAGGTCAGCTTCGTTTGGTAATTTACCAGTATCACGAATAGCATCTAAAAGACCTCTTGCGTTTACGTCCATCCAAGCTAACATTTCTTCTTCAAAACGTGTAATGTCTTCAACTGCTACGCTGTCTAAGTGACCACGTGTTAATGCATATAAAGATGTTACTTGTTTTTCTACTTTTAATGGTTTGTGTAAACCTTGTTTAAGGATTTCAACTGTACGAGCACCACGGTTAAGTTTAGCTTGAGTTGCTTTATCTAAGTCTGAACCGAACGCAGCAAACGCTTCTAACTCACGGTATGACGCTAAGTCAAGACGTAGAGTACCTGCTACTGATTTCATCGCTTTAATTTGCGCTGAACCACCAACACGTGATACAGAAAGACCTGCATTAATCGCTGGACGTACGCCAGAGAAGAATAAGTCAGACTGTAAGAAGATTTGTCCGTCAGTAATTGAGATTACGTTTGTTGGAATATAAGCTGAGATATCACCAGCTTGTGTTTCGATGAATGGTAATGCAGTTAAAGAACCGCCACCTAATTCATCATTTAACTTAGCTGCACGCTCTAATAAGCGAGAGTGTAAGTAGAATACATCCCCTGGATATGCTTCACGACCTGGAGGACGTTTTAATAGTAATGAAAGCTCACGGTAAGCTACCGCTTGTTTTGATAAATCATCGTAAACTACTAATACGTGTTTACCATTGTACATAAACTCTTCACCCATAGTTACACCAGCGAAAGGAGCTAAGTATAACATTGGAGCTGGAGATGAAGCAGGTGCAGTTACAACGATTGTGTAATCTAAAGCGCCATGCTTACGTAAAGTTTCAACAAGTCCACGAACTGTTGATTCTTTTTGACCGATTGCAACATAGATACAGATCATGTTTTGGTCAGCTTGGTTAAGGATTGTATCGATTGCTACAGATGTTTTACCAGTTTGACGGTCACCGATGATTAACTCACGTTGACCACGTCCGATTGGTACAAGAGCGTCAATCGCCTTAATACCAGTTTGTAATGGCTCATGTACTGATTTACGTGCCATAACGCCTGGTGCTGGATTTTCGATTGGACGAGTTTTTGAAGTCGCGATTGGGCCTAAACCATCAACTGGTTGACCTAATGGATTTACTACACGACCGATTAATTCTTCACCAACTGGAACTTGCATGATGCGTCCAGTACGACGAACCTCGTCGCCTTCTTTAATGCCTGTGTAAGGACCTAAGATAACGATACCTACGTTGTTTTCTTCTAAGTTTTGTGCTAGTCCCATAACGCCGTTAGAGAACTCAACTAGCTCCCCTGACATACATTGGTCAAGACCATGAGCACGAGCGATACCGTCACCAACTTGGATAACTGTACCAACATCACTAACTTCTATTTCAGTTTGGTAATTTTCGATTTGCTTTTTAATCAGCGCACTGATTTCTTCAGCTTTGATGCTCATGCATTTCACCCCTCTACAAACTATTTTGCGATTAATTCACGTTCAATTCGAACAAGTTTATTTTTTAAAGTTCCGTCATAAATACGATTTCCAATACGTACTTTATAACCACCAATTAATGTTGAATCTATTTCATTCGTAATTCTTAAAGAATTTTTACCTAATTTCGAAGCAAATAATGCTCCAATTTTATCTAGTTCTTCAGAAGACATTTTATCTACAGAGTAAACCGTTGCATCCGCAATATTACGAGATTCATTCGCAATTTGAATATATTCAGTTACTAAGCTAGGAATGATGTTTACTCGCCCACGATCAACTAGTAAACAAACTAGATTCAATACCGTTTCAGAAATTGAAGCAAACGTGTCATTTAAAACAGACTTTTTGCTTTCTTTTGTGATTCCAGGGTGTTGTAAAAACTTATTTAACTCTAAGTTTCCTACATACTCCTTTTTCACTACTTGTAAGTCATGTTCAACAGTTTCAACTAAGTTTTGTTCAGTTGCTAATTCAAAAAGAGCGTTTGCGTAGCGTTTTGCAACTAATTCGTTACTCATTTAGCTTCGCCTACTTCTTTAAGATATTGATCAAAAATAGCAGATTGGTCTTCAGTTTTCACTTCTTTTTCAAGAACTTTAGAAGCAATTAATACAGATAATGAAGCCACTTGTTGTTGAACTGATTGTACTGCAAGCTCTTTTTCACGAGTAATTTCACGCATAGCGCTTTCTTTTAAGTTTTCAGCTTCTGCTTTAGCTGCTGCAACGATTTCTTCACGTTGTACGTCAGCTTGCTTTCTAGCTTTCTCAAGAAGTTCTTGAGCTTCTTTACGAGCTGCAACTAACTCTTGCTTTTGCTCTTCAACTAGTTTCATTGCATCAGCATTGTTTTTCTCAGCTGAGTCTAATTGATTAGCGATGTGATCTTCACGTTGTTTCATAATTCCCATTACAGGTCCTAATGCATACTTACGTAATAAAGCAAGTAGGATTAAGAAGATTACTAATTGAAACGCTACATCGCCCCAAGGTATACCATGTCCGTTTGCTTCACCGATTACGAATAATGAACCGTTTAACACAAGCCTTCACTCCCTTCGAGGGTATCTTTTAATAATTTTTCTTTTTATAACATAGCTTAGGGCTCTTACCGACCTTAGCTTTACTTTCAAAATCAATCTTTACAACAAAAGTGTCATAAAGGAATGGCGAAGTAAATGTGAACACAAACTTCGCCATTTTTTAAACTTCTTGTATAAATCTTAAGCTTTACCAAATGCCATGAATGCGATAACTACCGCGATGATTGGAAGTGCCTCAACTAATGCAACCCCGATGAACATTAAAGTTTGAAGAGTTGAACGTAATTCTGGTTGACGAGCAACACCTTCTACTGTACGTGATACAATTAAACCGTTACCAATACCTGCACCTAGTGCACCTAAACCTATTGCGATTGCCGCTGCGATTAAAGCCATTTTAAATTTCCTCCTTCTTAATCATAAGAAATATATTTTTTTTTATAATTTTTATCTAACTACCAATTTTAATGAGCAGATTAATGCTCGTCTGCCACTTTATGTGACAAGTAAACCATTGTTAACATTACGAAGATAAACGCTTGGATTGAACCAACGAATACAGAGAATCCCTGCCATACGATCATTGGTATTGCCGCTGCAATTGTCCAAAGAACGCCTTCTCCTGCGCTTGTTGCATAAGCATGTGTACCCATTGTTGCAAGTAAACCTAGTAAGATTTCCCCCGCGTAAATATTACCGTAAAGTCGAAGTCCTAGCGTTAATGTGTTTGCTAATTCCTCAATAATTTTTAATGGGAATAAGAATGGCATTGGTTGGAAGAATGTTTTACCATACGCTCCAAAACCGCGCATCTTAATACCATAATAATGTGATAAACCAACTATAAAGATTGCTAATGATAAAGTAATGACTGGGTCTGATGTAGGTGATTTCCAAACTGAGTTTCCATCGAATGAGATATCAAATGGTAGACCTAACATATTTGAAACAAATATGTACATAAGTAATGTCACACCTAATGTAAGGAAGCGACCACCAGTTTCCCAATCCATTGTACTGTTGATAATGCCTTTAACGAAATCTATAACCCACTCTAAAAAGTTTTGCTTTCCTGTCGGGCGTAATTGTAGACTTCTTGCGCATGTAACTGCGATGATAAAGACGATTACTGCAGCAATGGTAGTCATTAGAACATTTGTTAACGTAAAATCTAAACCAATAAATTTAAAACCATAAGTGCCGTGTTCCAATTTATTCACCTCTCTTCCTTGCAAAAGACGTTTGTTGTAATGCAAAATGTATCATAATGACAAGATGTCCTGTCATTAGTCCCGCGGTTAGTGCCGGTATGCTCACAAAATTTTCATACCGAAGCGCGATGACCATAGCTAGAGCCACCGCTGAAAGACAAATTACAGTACCTAAAGATCGAACTTTTTGTTGCTTTAAAACTCGGTCAAAGAAGGTATTTATCTTTCTGTGAAGAATCCATATACAATAAAAGCTAGTTACTGTTCCGAGAATATAGCCTGTGAATATTGTTTTATAGTCAGTAAATGCCCAACCTAAAACTGCTAAAGCAATGATATACAACATATCTCGTGTGAATCGTCTAAAATTATCTTTTTGCATGTAACTAGTCCCCTGGTGTGAATTGCTTAACTAATTTAAGCGTGCCGTAGATTCCAGTAAATAATCCTAACAGTAAAAAGATGATCATAAATACCGGTACTGGCCAATTAAAAAATGAATCAATCCATCTTCCTAAAAAGATGCCTATGAGAATAGAACCGACAAGCTGAGCTAGAATGGAAGACATGAGTGCCATTGCTTTAAGAGGATGTTGATTGTTGTTTTTCATACAAAATCCCTCCATGTCAATTTTCATTCTCAAAAAAATTGCCAAAAGTCTTATCATGGTTAATTCTACAACAAATATTTGTTAAAATCTCTAAACATTGTAAACGTTCACAAATTGTTCACAAAACGTTCAAAAAATTTTAATAACATAGTATTTACATACATTGAAAACCCTTTTAAACATTCATGTTAAGCATACAATATGTTACAAAAATGTGTCAATTACCTAAATTAAAAAACTATTAAAAATCACTTACCAATTTTTAGTCTTCAACATAAATTTTAGCGACATTGACGTAAGATTCCGATGCACTTTCATATTGTTTACGTTTATAAAAGATCACAAACTTATAAATTCCACTTTTAGGAAAGTCTTTTAAAACTAGTTCTTTTTTGATAATTCCTCTTTTGCTATTCTCCTGTTCATCAATTACACCTAACAAACGAAATGTTTCTGATTCAAAAACAGCAATTTTGTATTCCTCAACCTTACTTGGTAAATAGAGTTCATATTTATAGCGATTTTTACCTTTTACTCTTCCAAAGTGAAATCCCATTACTGACGGAAAATTCGGTTCTCCTTGTAGTAATAAAAACGGCATTCTTAGATGTTCATCTTCATTTGTACTGAACGTTATTGCCCCATCATAAAATCCATCTCTTAATATTTTTGTATCAACTGTTGCAGTAAGATTAATCTTTTTGCTAGTGTGCGCTGGAATTGTAAAAGGCTTTGGTAATACCCATTGTATTCCAGTGGCTGGCTGATTATTTATAGCCGTAACTTGTTTTGGCATATTTGATTTATTAGATACTCTTACAATAAAATCTTTCTTTATTTGTAAATCTGTTTTTCTTGTTACTCCTAAAGATAAAGACGTCGGGAATAATGTTATCTCAGTCTCTAGTGCTTTTTCAATATCTAATCTTCCAGCACCTTGTTCGTACGCATGATACATCTTTTTATTATTCTTATATAATGGTGTTGCTGTATTGACTAGCACACTTTTTAAATCATCCATACTCCAATCTGGATGCAATTGTTTTACCAAAGCAGCCGCTCCGGCAACGTGTGGACTTGCCATACTCGTCCCTTGAAGTGCTAAATATCCACCCGGAATTGTACTTTTTATTTTTACACCTGGAGCTAATAAATCCGGCTTCATTTGCCAAGTACCTGTTACTGGCCCTCTAGAGCTGAAATCCGCTAGAATATCAACCTTCTTTTCATGTCCAGTTTTAGCTTCTACTTTATTTTTTTCAATGATTTTCTTAATCATTAAGCCTTCTTTTCTTGATATAGTTGCAGCTGGAACAGTAAATTTCCCTTTAATTTGTCCGGTGAAATTTCCATCAATATTATTAAAGACAATAACAGCTTTAGCTCCAGCATCTTGAGCATTTTTTACTTTATCAGTGAATGTGATTTTTCCCCTTTCAAGCAAGACAATTTTGTCTTTTACTCTTTTTAAATCACGCTTTTCACCATATTTCTTAAATACAAATCGTCCATTTAAACCTTTACCCCATTTAGCAGATCCGATCATAGGACTAATAATAGTCTCTTTATTTTTCACATGTATAGATGGGAAAAGTACAGGAGGATAGCTCGCACCCACTGTTAAAGCCTTTGATGCTGTTGCGGGAGAACCGACAGTCCAAAGTCCTGGTCCAGAGTTTCCTGCAGCCGTAATTGCAAGTACCCCCTTCTCTACTGCCTTATCTAACGCAATACTTGTCGGCCAGTCTGGTCCATTGACATCATTACCTAGTGATAAATTAATAATATCTACTTTATCCTTCACTGCTCTCTCAATTGCAGCCATAACAGTTTCAGATGTCCCAACGCCACCAGGACCAAGAGCACGGTATGCATAGATTGTTGCCTTAGGGGCAACTCCTTTTCTTTTTCCATTAGCCGCTATTACTCCAGCTACATGGGTACCATGAAATGTACTTTTTTCTTCAAGTTTAGTTTCCATTGGGTCTTTATCTAAATCAATCGTATCGTAACCGCCACCATAATTTGATTTCAAATCAGGATGTCTGTAATCAACACCAGTATCGATTACTCCTACCTTAACTCCTTCGCCAGTAATTTTTCTTCCCCTTTGATCTTTATATAGTTGAGCTTCGTCCGCTCCAATAAAAGGGATACTGTCTTCTAAATGAGCTCTATAAGTTGTAACAAAATGCATATCGTTTACTAACGGCATTTTAGCTAACTGTGATAACTCTTCAAGAGAACCCGATACTGAAAAACCATAATACGTCTCAGTGTATTGTTGTCTTACGGTTACATTTGGGAAGCGTTCACCAATGTATTTTATGGCCTGTGTAATCATTCCATCTTTAACCGAAATTAAAGCCACTTGTTTTTGTTGCTCATGTGCATTTACGTATACATCTTTAAATGGAAATAGTAAAAAAACTAGACAAATAATTATTTTAAGAAAGTAATTTTTCATTCAGTGCAGGTTCTCCTTTATATAAGATATTTTCTTTTTAGCTTTCTCACTAATCGTTCATTCATGTATAAAAAGGTAATTTTCTCTAGAACCTACAAAGTTTTCAAAATAAAAAAAAGACTAACTCTAGGTAAGCAATAAGCTTCCTAAAAAGTTAGTCTTTTTTTCTAATCATTAATTTTTTAATTCAGGTCGATTAAACAACTGGAATTTTTTATTTGTTACAAACGCCTTAACCTCATGGATGACAAAATATACTATTGCTGCTCCTAAAACGACGATCCATGCATTTGAAATTACTGTCTCCTGCCATATCCCTAAAAGCATAAAAAATGCAGGAAGAGTAATTGTAGTCCATGACTGAATCATTGCAACGATTCCCGTATATCGTTCTATTTTCTTACCTAAAACTAGGCCTGCAAAGAAAAGATACCATAAATATGCCCACATAACCCATAATAGTCCATCTACAACATCATGAACAATAGCGAAGTTCACGAAAGCCCAAAGTACAGACATGATAGATACCCAAAGTGAGAACCAGCCTAAGCCTGTTCCATTAAAACCTTTAAGATTTGTAAATCCATTATATAAATAAGTAATACCAAAGAAGAAAATACTTGCTGTATTAAATAATTCCCACTTACCAGCACCTAAATGCATTAATAAGTAGATAGGAAAAACGATTTGTAATGTACCAACAAATAAGTTTAATAATGCTGCACTTTTAGCATTCGCTTTATTTAATAAAACCAGACTATTTAAAAACAGAGTTGCACCAGATAATAGTAAACCTACAGCTCCCATAGTGACTTGTTAAAAAGAAAATTGTTAAAAATTCACTTTTTAACCCAACCCTCCTACTTTAAGATTAGAAAAAAAATACAAGCGCCTGATCTAAGTCAAACGCTTGGATTAAATTATTTTAAAACGATCCCTACGATAATTGCCGTTAAAACACTTACTAATGTTGCACCAAATAATAATTTTAAACCGAAACGAGCGACAACATTTCCTTGTTTCTCATGTAATCCTTTAACCGCACCCGCAATAATACCAATTGAAGAGAAGTTAGCAAATGATACAAGGAATACTGATACAATTCCTAACGTACGAGCTGAGAAATCTTTACCTTGTTTTGCTAAATCCATCATTGCAACAAACTCATTTGAAACAAGTTTTGTTGCCATAATACTACCTGCGTCAACCGCTTCTTTAAATGGTACACCCATAATGAATGCGAATGGAGCGAATACATAACCTAAAATCCCTTGGAATGAGATTCCAAAAATCATATCAAAAATATTATTGATTCCACCAATTAATGCAACAAATCCAATTAACATTGCTGCTACGATGATTGCTACTTTAAAACCATCTAAGATATACTCACCAAGCATCTCGAAGAATGTTTGTTTTTCTTCTTCTTGTACTGTTAAGATATCTTCTTCAGCTGAAACAGTGTACGGATTAATGATTGATGAAATAATAAAACCACCAAATAAGTTTAAGACAATTGCTGTTACTACATATTTTGGTTCAACCATTGTCATATATGCACCTACGATAGACATAGATACTGTTGACATTGCTGATGCACAAAGTGTATATAAACGATTTTTTGGTAAATGACCTAATTGTTTTTTTACTGAAATAAATACTTCAGATTGTCCTAAAATTGCAGATGCTACCGCATTGTATGACTCTAATTTACCCATACCATTGATTTTACTTAAGATTAACCCGATGTATTTAATAACAAACGGTAAAATTTTTGTATATTGTAGAATACCAATTAAAGCAGAAATAAATACGATTGGTAATAATACACCTGTGAAGAAAGGAAATGCACCTTCATTTGCCATTCCGCCAAATACGAAATTAACTCCTTCAGCAGCATATTCTAATAACTTTCCAAATCCGTTAGAAATTCCTTTAATTAATACTAAACCAACTTCTGTATTTAATAATAAGAATGCTAATAGGATTTGAATAACAACCATAATTATTACTGGACGGTATTTAATGTTTTTGCGATCACTACTAGCAATATAAGCAAGACCGAAAACAACTAGTAGTCCAATAAGAGCAATAATATATTTCATGTTTCTCCCCCGAAAATCCAATAAATTTTTTATTTAATATATAAGCGCTTTCAAAACAGACACAACTTTTCATTTGTTGGATGTCAGACATCATATAGAAGTTAGATGTCAGACAAGGATTAACCTTGTAAATCTTTTGAACTAAATGATCCAGGAAGTAATTCTTTAACAGTTGTTTCAGCGATGTCACCTTTTAAGTTAGTTAAGTATACTTTTGTATTTTCATCACTAAATTCTGCGATAACTTGTCTACATGCACCGCATGGTGAAACCGGTCCTTCAGTGTCTCCTACTATTGCGATTGATTCAATCTTTGCTGAACCATTACCCGCAGCGACCGCACTAAATATAGCAGTTCTTTCTGCACAATTTGTTAGTCCATAAGAAGCATTTTCAACGTTACAACCTGTGTAGACTGTTTGGTTATTTAATAAAATTGCTGCACCTACTTTAAATTTCGAGTAAGGAGCGTATGCGTTTTCACGAGCCTTTAGGGCTTCGTTGATTAATGATTGTGTATTCATATTTATCACCCTTTAACGAATTGTTAGGTAATTCTTTATTAAAGTGTGTGAGTTTTGTCTTCGCTTTACCATATTACCAACGTAAGAGCCAAAGAGCAATAACTCACTCACTTTTTTTTATTTTAAAATTATTTTGAAATTAATAAGCTGTGTTTGCTTCTTCACCTTGAACAATTTTAACACCTGAACTTGTACCAATACGGTTTGCACCAGCAGCTACTACATTTTCTACGTCTTTTAAGTTACGAACACCACCCGAAGCCTTAACACCTACGTTTTCTCCAACAGTTTTACGCATTAATGTAACGTCTTCTACAGTTGCTCCACCAGTTGAGAATCCTGTTGATGTTTTTACAAAGTCTGCACCAGCTTTAACTGATAATTCACATGCTCTAACTTTTTCTTCATCAGTTAAAAGACAAGTCTCAATAATTACTTTAACTAAAGCTTTACCTTTAGCAGCTTCAACAACTGCTCGTATATCTCTTTCAACTAATTCGTCATTTTTTTCTTTTAACGCAGAAATATTGATAACCATATCAACTTCCTGAGCACCATTTTCAATTGCGTTTGAAGTTTCGAACGCTTTTACTTCAGGAGTGTTTGCTCCTAGAGGGAAACCAATTACAGTACAAACCTTGACAGAAGAATCTTTTAATAATTCACTTGCATAAGAAACCCAAGTAGGATTAATACAAACTGATGCAAAGCTAAACTCTTTTGCTTCTTCAGCTAATTTTGCAATTTCTTCTCTTTTTGCGTCAGCTCGTAATAATGTGTGATCTACTAATTTTGCGTAATTCATATATAGTCGCTCCCTTAATGGTTTTATGATAAAAATTTTATTTACTAAGTTACTTTGAATATGTCTTTACTATAACATCGCTATGAAATTTTGTAAAACACAATTTGAACTTATGTTCAAGGATATTTTTTCCTATTACACAAAAAAAAGGCTATCTTATAAGTCAGGTTAAGTGACACAAAAGACGGCTCTTTTTAATTGTAAAATTATCTGTTTTTAATGGTACCTACTATTTGAGACACCCTCGTTTTAAAATCTGACTAGTAGGGAGCTTGACATAGGAAAGGATCAGAGTCTTAAAATTACTTTACCCCTGCTCTAATAATCTTTTTGCTGTAAATTGATCGGTTATTAGTATGTTTGCATATTTACCCATTAAGGCACCGTGAATAGCGTTTATTTTTCTTTCTCCACCTGCAACTAAAATTGACTTTTCTTTGCTTCTAAGTTCATCTAACTCAATTCCAATCGTGCGTCGATTAAGTAGTTCAGAATAAATATTTCCTTCTTTATCAAAAAAGCGGGAGCAAATATCTCCTACAGCATATGTTTGTAAATCCATTTCTTCCTTCTCGTTTAAATAGCCAACTCTAAATAACAAAGCATCTTTTTTAACCGTTCCTACAGTAAAAATTGCTACATTTGATTGTTTTCCCAAATCGATTAGTCGTCCTATATGACGATCTTCCTCGACCATTTGTTTTACTTGTGGATTATCAAATATAACTGGTAGTGGTAAATATCTTGGAACGGTGTTAAATGCTTTTGCAAACAAATTTACTGTTTCTGATGCATAAGTATTCGTTTTAGAGTAACTTACTCCACCGTTTAGTTGAATTACTTCTACACCCTTTACTTGTTTATTGCTTAACTTCGTTGCAATATGATACATCGTTGTTCCCCAAGTTACTCCTACAACGTCACCATCATGGACTAAATCTACTAACACATCCGCAGCTTTTTTAGTTATTGTTTGCAAAACTTCGTTGTAGTCATCAATTGGTGAATAGCAAACCTCAACAGATTGTAAATTATATTTCTTCTTTAACTCACGGGCTAAATCTTGATTGCCTTCTAGGGGGTCAATAATTTCAATGCGTACATATCCCAATTCCTTAGCTTGTTGAAGTAATCTAGATACAGTTGGACGAGAGATTCCTAATTGTGTTGCGATCTCTTGTTGACTAAAGTCAGAATCATAGTATAGTCTTGCTGCATCTATTATTAACCTTTGTTTTTCGAGTGACATTTCCTAATCCCCTTTAACTTCCCAATCCTTATTTCACGTTCAAATTTTTAATGTATTATACCCCTTTTGATTTAAAGAAAACTCGTCGACTGACGAGCCTTTTAGGCGAAAACAGAGACATAGTGTACTTATACTTAATTTCGACTACGTCGAGTAAGCTGCCTAGCTGCCAACTTAATCATTTTAATGTGAAAAAAAGCTCTCCTATGCTAGGAAAGCTTTTAAAATGTCATTACTTTGTACCAAATAAACGATCTCCAGCGTCGCCAAGACCAGGGACAATATAACCATGATCGTTTAATTTTTCATCAAGGGCAGCTATGTAAATATCCACATCTGGGTGTGCTTTTTGTAAAACTTCAACACCTTCTGGAGCTGCAATTAAGCACATAAACTTAATATTTTTAGCACCTCGTGTTTTTAAAGAGTTGATCGCTTCAACTGCTGATCCACCTGTCGCAAGCATTGGATCAATCACAATAAAGTCACGCTCTTCTACATCCGTAGGAAGTTTAACATAATATTCAACCGGTTTTAAAGTCTCAGGATCACGGTATAATCCAACATGGCCAACTTTAGCTGCAGGAACTAATTGAAGGAAGCCATCAACCATTCCTAATCCTGCACGTAAAATTGGTACAATGCCTAATTTTTTACCAGCAATAACTTTCGCCTTTGCAGTAGCTACTGGTGTTTGGATTTCCACTTCTTGTAATGGAAGATCGCGTGTGATTTCAAATGCCATTAAGCCCGCAACCTCATCTACTAGTGCTCGAAATTCTTTTGTTCCAGTGTCTTTTCTACGAATTAAAGAAACTTTATGCTGAATTAACGGATGATCAAAAACGTATACTTTACTCACTTTTATCGCTCCTTGCAAATACTTAGTAATTTATTATTCTTAAAAAGAATACCGAAAGCGGTTAAATAATTCAAGCCACATCATACAATCGCTTAGTATAAATTTAGATCTTTTTTACAATAAACTTCAATATTTCCTTTTTTTACTAATCTTATTGTTATTTTGACCCACTTTGAATAAAAAAACTCCTCTTCCTTATTCTTTAAAGTCAGAGAAGTTTTTATGAACACGCAAAGAAAGAACCAGTTGGTGTTGGTTCCCTCTTTGGTGTATAAAGTTAAGATGCTTTACTTAAATTATGATCTGATATTTTTTTAGTGAAAGATGTTTTTCGATTAATAAACTTGCTAATATAATGATCTAATCCGATACGTCCTGCATTTGAACCCGCAATGATAATAAAGATTCCTAATAAAACCATTTGTGGATTAGTGCTAGTTGTACCACTAAACATAAATGCGAAATTCATCATTAAACCAAAGAACATTGCTGTTTTTGTAAAACAACCAAGAATAAGTCCAAGCCCGATTGCAAATTCTCCAATAGGTACTAAAAAATTAAATAAATCGATGTTTGGTATTGCAAAGTGTGTAAGGAAATCTGCCCACCAACCTTGAACTGCTGGATGTTCTCCTGAGGCACTTTTAACTGCAAATCCTAAAAATCCTGAAGCATCGAATCCGCCAGCTGATAACTTACCCCAACCTGCATGGATCCACTCATAACCTAAGTAAAGACGAATAATAGTTAAGAAACCAGATGCAATTTTATTAGTTCTTAAAAAATTAATAAACATAATTTTTTGCCTCCGTTTGGATAATTTTTAATTGCTGTTTACATGAGTTATTGTACCTCATTTCAAATGATTAATGTGAAGTTTTTCACATGTTTAAATGAACTTTTTGTGAACTTTATCACAAACCTTTTAAAAACTAAAGCTATCTTTAGTATTACTGCACCTTCAATTTTGAAAATACAGTTCTAAAGATAGCTTAAGTTATACTTTATTTATTAAAATGTAGGATATAATTCGTATTTGCTAGATAAAGCATTAACTCGATTACGAGATGCTTCTAGTACTTCTTGATTTTCGTGGTTTTTTAATGTTTCCGCAATGATTGATGCAATTTCATCCATATCTTCTAGAGTAAACCCTCTTGAAGTTACTGCAGCAGTACCGATACGGATACCACTTGTTACAAATGGACTTGCTGGATCAAATGGAATTGTGTTTTTATTACATGTAATACCAATCTCATCTAATACATGCTCAGCAACTTTACCAGTTAATTCTAATGAACGAACATCAATTAAAATTAAGTGATTATCCGTACCACCAGATACTAAGTTTAAGCCGTGAGATTTTAAGCCCTCTGCTAAACGAGCAGCGTTATCGATGATCGATTGTGCATACTTTTTAAAATCTTCTTGTAGTGCTTCACCAAATGCTACAGCTTTTGCTGCAATTACATGCATTAATGGTCCACCTTGGATTCCAGGGAAGATTGATTTATCAATTGCTTTTGCGAATTCTTCTTTACATAAAATCATACCACCGCGTGGTCCACGTAATGTTTTATGAGTAGTTGTTGTAACAAAATCAGCATATGGAACTGGATTTTGATGAAGACCTGTTGCTACTAAACCAGCAATATGTGCCATATCAACCATTAAGTAAGCTCCAACTTCATCTGCAATTTCTCTGAATTTTTTAAAGTCAATTGCTCTTGGATAAGCACTTGCACCAGCTACGATTAATTTAGGCTTATGTGCTTTAGCTTTTTCTAATACATCTTCATAGTTAATTACTTGAGTTTCAGGATCTACTCCATACTCAACGAAGTTATATTGTACCCCACTGAAGTTTACTGGGCTTCCGTGAGTTAAATGACCACCATGTGATAAATTCATACCTAATACTGTATCACCATGTTTTAAAATAGTGAAGTAAACTGCCATATTTGCTTGAGCACCTGAATGAGGTTGAACATTTACGTGTTCTGCTCCGAATATTTCTTTTGCACGGTCTCTTGCAATGTTTTCTGTAATATCAACATATTCACAACCGCCATAGTATCGTTTGCTTGGATATCCTTCAGCATATTTATTAGTTAATACTGAACCTTGGGCTTCCATTACTGCTTCGCTTACAAAGTTTTCAGAAGCAATTAACTCGATTTTAGTACGTTGTCTACCTAACTCTAACTGTATTGCCTCATACAATGATGGATCTTGCTTTTTTAAATTTTCCACAGTTATATCCCCCTTTTTATAAAACACGAACATTACTAGTATAAATTTATTTTATCATTCGATAAATCGACCGAATTCGTTTCTATTTTACCATGTTTTACATAGAAAATGAAAGATATATCTTTCAAAAAACTAACATTTAACGATTCTATTATAATATAAAGCGTTTTATTTCACGTCTTCATCCATAGAGTAAACCGCACGAGCTCCACCAATCAGCTTTGGACGAGTTTTTGCCGCCGTTATATGAGCTTGTCCAACTTGTTTAACACTTGTTCTTAAAGGAACCGCCACGTGCTTTAAATGCATACCGATTAAAGTATCGCCAATATCAATCCCTGCATCCGCTTTAATATGTTCAACAATTACAGCATCATCTAATTGTCTGAATGCGAATGAAGCAAGTGCTCCTCCTGCGGTACGAACTGGTATCACTGTTACCTCATCAAGTTGTAAACTTTTTGCCGTCTTTCTTTGAACAACTAATGCTCTGTTCAAATGTTCACAGCATTGAAATGCTAATTGTACTCCAGTTTCATCTTGAAAAGCCTTAATCTCATTAAATAAAACTTCCGCTACTTCTATTGTTCCTGAAGTTCCGATTCTTTGTCCACTAACCTCACTAGTGCTACATCCAATCACTAAAACATGGTCACTAGTAAAACTTACATGATCATTTAGCTCGTTTAATAATGTTTTTATTTGACTAGCTACTAGCCTTAACTCTTCATTCATTTTTTTTTACTCCTGCCGTAGAAAAATTTTTAAAATTTTACTCATTATTAAAAAAGCCGATAATCTTCACATTATGTTTTGGATTAACGGCTTCTCGTTTAGGTTTTATAATTGATGATTTTTTTCGTAGTTTTTAATTTTGTTTACTCGATTTTCATGTCGACCGCCTTCAAACTCAGTCGTTAACCATATTTTTGCAATGTCTCTTGCCAAACCAGGTCCGATTACTCGTTCCCCCATAGCTAGAATATTCGTATCATTATGTTCACGAGTTGCTTTTGCACTGAAAGTATCATGTACTAATGCACATCGAATTCCTTCAACTTTATTTGCGGCAATTGACATACCAATTCCTGTACCACAAATTAATATTCCACGGTCTACTTCTCCATTAGCAACTTTTTGTGCTACTGGGAATGCATAATCTGGGTAGTCTACAGATGTACCACACTCACAACCATAATCTTCGTATTCAATACCCATTTCATCCATTAAGTTCATGATTTCTTGACGAATATTTAATCCACCATGATCAGATGCTATTGCTACTTTCATTAGATAACCCCCGTATTGATCTCTTTGACTCAATTTTCTTTTTTATTGAATGAACTTCAATTTCTATCTTACACTATTATGTTCAGATTTAGGGTATCTAATTAACATCCAATCACTAATTAAATTTTTATTCCTTTTGATCCTGTACAATCTGTTTTACCAACTCTTCTAATTCACTCAACGTATTTTCATAAGTTGTTAATGACCCTCCATAAGGGTCAGAAATATCTTTAGCTTGACCGTTTATATATTCATAAAATGTAAAGATTTTATCCTTATATTGAGGAAACTTAGAAACTAACATTTGTTTATGGCTCAATGTCATTGATAAGACTTTCGAGGACCATTCCAAAAGATCTTCACTTATTTGCTGCGAGGAATGATTTGTTTCGATTCCTTTATTTTTTAAAGCCAATATTGCATTTTGAGAAGCAGGATCGCCCGACATTGCAAATACCCCAGCAGACTTGACCTGATAGAGCTCATTACCATGATGTCTTAATAGTGCTTCTGCCATTGGACTTCTACATGTATTCCCGGTACAAACAAATAATATATTCTCCATCTTAATACCTCACCCTCATTTATCTGAACGTTTTATTTAATCTATTTTACTAAAAAATAAAAGGATGGGGCAATTGTCTCCAATTTTCTCCATCCTTAGCTTTTAATCACCATATGTATTATTTAAGAAAAAAATAATAGTTTGATTCCGAAAATCAATAGGAATGAACCACCTAATAATTCTCCAAATTTACCGAGTTCTTGTTCTACTCTTCTTCCTAAAAGTAAACCAGCCCAAGTTAAAATTGTACTAATAATACCAAATAGTAAAATTGTTAGCCATGTTTTAGCACCGAATGTTCCTAAGCTAATTCCAACTGAAAAGCTATCCACACTTACACTAAATGCAAAAAGAAGTAAACCTACTCCTGTCGGTGAATATTTATTTTCCTCTTTACCAAATAAAGTTGAATAAATCATGTGAAAGCCGATTCCCATTAATAAAAATCCGCCTAGTAATACAGCAAATCGTCCTAGATTCTCTGATAACTCATATCCAATGACCATTCCCAATAAAGGCATTATTACATGAAATAGTCCGATTACAATGCCAATATTAATGATCTGTTTAAATTTTAGTTGTATAACTCCCATTCCTAACCCAACTGAGAATGCATCTAAACCTAGCGCAGATCCCATAATTGTTAATGTAATCAGTTCATTGATTAATGAGCTACTCATGCTTTCCCCCCTAGGACTTGCTATTAAAAGATATGCACGTCCTACAAATGATATGAGGGAAATTAATAAAATTTAATTTTAAATTTTTAGGCAAGGACTTATTACTAAATTTTCGTTCAACACTCTGAAATCACAGAATGTCCACAAGCTTTCCACAGACGATTCATAATGGCAATTCCAATACCTTCATAAGGGAAGGTTTCGCAATAAATGATATCAACATGTACTTCATTAAATTTGCGAATACAATCATATAGTGCTGCAGCTACGGTTGATAAATCACTACGTTTTCCACTTGTAAGAACAACATCTGCTTCATCATATTTCGTAGCATTTTCTTCCGTTGTCAATATCCCTACTCTTTTACCCTCTGTTTTGGAATTGTGTATAAGTTTGTGCATAAACTCAATACTTCCATTTACAAGATGCATTTGAGCATCTGGTGCATAATGTTTATACTTCATCCCCGGTGATTTTGGTGCTTCATTTTCCTTCATTGTTGCTGGATCTACTTCAACAGTTGGAATTATTTCTTTAATCATTTCTGGCGTAATACTACCTGGCCTTAATATTGTAAAAATATCTTGGGAACAGTCAATAACTGTTGATTCAACTCCGACTCCTGTACTACCACCATCTACAATTCCTACAATTCGTCCATTTAAATCTTCAAAAACATGCTTAGCAGAAGTTGGACTAGGCTTACCTGAAGTATTTGCACTTGGTGCTGCTATTGGTAAATTACAAGCTTCAATTAACGCTAAAGCAACTGGATGATCAGGCATTCTTATTCCCACAGTGGATAAACCTGCAGTCACATATTTTGAAACATTTTTTTTACTTTTTAAAATTAACGTTAATGGTCCTGGCCAAAAAGCATCCATCAGTTTTTTTGCATCTAAGGGGATTTCTTCAACTAATTGATCTAACTGTTCTTTGTTGGCAATATGTACAATTAGGGGATTATCACTTGGTCTACCTTTTGCTTGAAAGATTCGTTGAACCGCTTCATCTGAAAGCGCATTTGCCCCTAACCCATAAACAGTTTCTGTTGGGAAAGCAACAACTTGTCCTAACTGTAAATTTTTTGCTGCATCCACAATCTGTGGGTAAACTTCTTCTTTATTCACAGGATTATCCACATACCATATTTTCGTTTCCATACGTAGCACCTCTCTCTAGAGTGAATAATAGTGTATATTTTACAAATTTAGACATTATCCAAAGAATGAAAAGCAAGTTTTATCCACAAATTGTGGACAAAACTTGCTAATTTGTGGATAACTTTGTGTATAGTTCTTTTTGATAAACTAATACTTCTTCATTCGTAATAGTAGTTTGGTAATGCTTCATCTCTTTAATACTGTTCGAAACATTTTCCTGTTCGACTTGCCCAAAACCTAGTAAAAGGAATAAGTCTTGTACTACATGCTGTCTTGTTAATAAATATACTTTACTAATCATTTCTTCTTTTAGTTTTTCAAGAACACTTTGTAAAAAGAGTACCATATGCTGTGAGTAAATGGTAGGTGCAACTACTAGTGATCTTAATAACGCTTCTTCTCCATCTTGTTCATATCCTATTACAGCTTGCGCTTTCCCAAACTCATCTTCCATTATGAAAAAAGATTCTTGTTGCTCCTCAAGTCCGTTTGTAGATAATCCTGCTTGTCCCAAGAATGAAAAAATTGTTTCAAAATCTTCCTGAATCGCTGAACGTATTTTCATAAAAAAAACCTCCCTAGTATGTATGCTTGTAATACTTTATGCACATAGGGAGTTTGCTAGAACTAAAATAATTGCTTTAACATTTGTACAAAGAAGCTCTCTACCTTAATATCTTCTTTTGGTTCATCACCAGGAAGAGTAGAAGCTACAACTGCATCTTCACTGCTTTTGACCTTCGCATCATTCTGTAAAGCTGATTCATTGTTTTCTTTTGTTGCAATAGTAGAATCATCATTGCTTAAACGTAATGCTTCCTGTTTTTTAAACTCTCTTTTTGGTTCATTTTCGATTTTTGTTTCATGATCAACCTTTTGTTGGGATTGTAATGACTCTTTACTTAAAGTTGCATCACCGTTTGAAAAATCTAGGAAACATAATGGTGGGAACAATACACACCACCAGTTTGCCCCTTGACCTGCACCAAGTTTAATTAAAACCGCTTCGTAATCACCAGCAGGATATAAGAAACTACCATATAATTTTGTAGGAAACTTAACTTTTTTAGAGTAAGTAATTGTAAATGATTGATTTGAGCCTTCTTCTTTAATAACACGTGCAACTGTTTTTTGTAAGTCCGGAATATGACTTTTTATAACTTTTTGCCCCTCTTCAAAAGTTGTTAAATCTTTTACCCAAGTATTAATTTGAGCATTAACTTCATCCCTAACTTTACGTTTAAGTGCTTGATCTTCACTAGAATCACTATTTGCTAGAATTCTTAATCGTACAGCTTTCTTAGGTATTACGACCATTTCATTACCTTTTGCATTCGTATCTCGAAGTGGCATTAACACTGATGAACTAATCAATAATATGATAAATAAAGAAATAATTTTATATGTTATTTTTGTTTTATTTTTAGTTTTCATTCTCTCCACCATCCCTCTAGGAACAGTGTAGACAATTAGATTATTTCTTAAACACTAGTATTCTATTTTTTTTAATCGTTTCTTTAAAAGATTAGATAATAAACGATGACTTCCTATTCAAGTTACCCGTTTTGCAGACGTTGAGCACCTAGTAGTATAAATGTCTGTCCTAACTTTTTTCTCTAGCAGTCTATCTGCTTTTTAATATAATCCATATATAACGAAACAATATCTATGTCTGATACCGTATATAACGTTCTACTTCCTACTACGTCTTCAATTTCATTTAGGATCAGTTGGTTGTTTGCATCGAACATGAAGTCTATGCCTACGAAGTCGAAATCAAAGTGATCTACTATTTTTTGAATAAGTCCTCTTTCACTTTTGGAAAGTTCGTAAAGCATTGCTCCTCCACCTAAAGAAAAGTTTGCTCGAAAGTCTTTTTCTGAATATCTTAAAACAGCTGCAACAATTTCTTTACCAATAATAAAAACTCTTAAGTCCTTACCTAATTGCTCTGCAACGTTTTGAATTAATAGTTGATCGAAACTTGAGTTCTGCACAATCTCCAGTAACTCTTCTTGGTTATTTATAAAATATACTTCACTTCCGCCCCTTCCTGTGCAATTCTTAAGCACACAAGGGAAATGAATTGTATCTAAGGATTTTGTAATTGTACTTTTTTTATAATAAAATGTGTCTAGCATTGGAATACCAAGACTAGAAAGCTTTTGATGTGTTAAAAACTTGTGATTGGCTATGAGTGAAGTCGCCTGGTTATTAAATGTTCTGATTCCCATTTCTTCAAAGTGGGAAGATAATATTTGTGATATAGTCCTCATAATTACAAAAGAGGGTTTGCATAGTTCTTTCCCTTGATAGTAAAGTATATTAACACGGTTTCGAATACCTATTACAATATCTTCTGCATATAGTAACTTTAATTCAAAACCATTTTCCAATGCTCCGTTTACTAACCAGTCAATATACGTTCTATTTCTTTCTGCATCTAATTCGGAATAGATTAGCCAACCAATCATACGTTTTTCTCCAAGTCCCAGATAATATAATCAATTATATACTTCGTTGTATCCACGTCTGTACATAGATAAATATTTTTGAAATGTGCGTTTGAGTTCACTTCGCATATATATGTTTTTCCATCTTCACCAAACAATAAGTCAATCCCTGCAAAATCGGCTCCCAATATTTCGGAGCATTTAAGTGCTAAATTAATTTGCTCTTCTGTCGGCTCATACTTATACATCTTTCCACCGTTTGTAACATTTGCACGAAAATCTGATTCTGATTTTCTTAACACTGCTGTTACTACTTGTTTACCTACTACTTGGATGCGAATATCCGTCCCTCTGCTTGATTCTATAAACTCTTGATAGATATGAGGTTTATGCTTTAGTTCGTCTACCTTCTTAAAAAAATCTTCTCTATTCTCAACCAAATAAACTTGTCTACCGAATGAACCGAATGATTCTTTTATGATTAATGGAAAGCCTAATTCCTGTATAACTTCATCGTAAAAATCATAGTTTCTTAGATCACAATTAGGGAACAATAGTGGAGCTGTAATTGTTTTTGGCATCGGTATATTAAAGTTAGATAATTCCTGAAAAGTTAAAGCCTTATCATCACAGACTTCAATCGTTTTCGCAGAATTATATAATTTAAACCCCATATTTTCCAAATGCCTTGCTAAATGAACATCCTTGTCCCAAAAAATTACAAAATCAGGTTTCTCATCCGCGTATTTTCCTTTTAAAATCGCTTCACCTTTCTCGATTACTGGGATTAATTCATAATGTTTAACTAATGAAACATCTATTCCTTTTGCGATGGCTGTATCTTGTAACCATTCGAAAAGTTCAGTAAATTTTGTAGCTGTAATATGACCATTAAATACGATCCAACCTTTAAACTTTTTCATGCTAATATCTTCTTTCGTTATGTTTTTGTTTTTCTTGATTGTAATTTTCCTCATCTTTTACAACTTTAACATAAAAAAAAGAATCGCAATACACGGACTTTTTCTAGTCAATATCATTACGATTCACTATTTAAATTAGCCATTTACCATATAAACCATACGGTCCTTGCCATTAATATCGAAAACAACTTCAACATTTGAATTCGGATAAGCTTTCCTTAAAATATCTGCAACCTGTTTGCCTTGATTGACACCTACTTCAAATGCAACCAGTGATTTTTCTTTTAATACTTTAGGTAAGTCCTTTGCAAAACGACGGTAAAAATCTAGTCCATCTTCGCCACCAACTAATGCACGGTATGGTTCGTGATTCTTAACTACTTCATCTAACCCCAGCCAATCCTCATGAGGTATATAAGGCGGATTTGATACAACAATATCAACTTTCTTGTTTTCTTCAATAAAGTAATTCAGTAAATCATTGTGTATAAAATGGACATTTGCCTGTAACTCTTGTGCATTCCGTTTAGCAACTTGGATTGATTCTTCTGCAATATCAACTGTATGAACTATTAATTGTTTATTTTCAAGCGCAAGTGAGATTGCAATCGCACCACTGCCTGTTCCAACATCTACTAGTTCAAGTTGTTCTGTATTTTTCCAATGCTTTTGGATACGATTCAGTACACCTTCCACTAACTCCTCTGTTTCTGGTCTAGGAATTAGTACTTCTTCATTAACGAAGAACTTTCGGCCATAAAAGTATTCATATCCTATTAAATATTGGATTGGTTGGCCATCTATGTGCTTATGAACCAATTCTTTAAACTGTATCCAATGATTCTCTTCTAAATCTTCTCTCATATTTAGCAATAATTCTGTTCGATTGTAGTCCAAAATATGTTTTAATACTATTTCACCCACATTTTCATCCCGACCGCGTTCTTGTAAAAAAGAAGAAGCCCATTTTAGGGCTTCATATATCTTTGTTGTCATTATTGACTTTGTTCCATTCGTTTTGCTTGATCATCCATAATTAATGCATTAATAATTTCGTCAATTTTACCCTCAACGATTTGATCAAGTTTTTGAATTGTTAATCCAATTCTGTGGTCAGTTACACGGTTTTGTGGGTAGTTATAAGTACGGATACGTTCAGAACGGTCTCCAGTACCTACAGCTTGCTTACGATTTTGATCGTATTCTGCTTGTACTTCTCTTTGGAATTTATCATAAACCCTTGCGCGAAGAACCTTCATCGCTTTTTCTTTATTCTTAATTTGTGATTTTTCATCCTGACATGATACAACAGTATTTGTTGGAATATGAGTTAAACGTACTGCAGACATCGTTGTGTTTACTGATTGACCACCAGGACCACTTGAAGCAAATGTATCTACACGAATATCTTTTTCATGAATTTCTATTTCAACTTCTTCAGCTTCTGGTAAAACTGCTACAGTTGCAGTTGAAGTATGAATTCGTCCACCTGATTCTGTTTCGGGAACACGTTGAACACGGTGTGCGCCATTTTCAAATTTTAGTTTTGAATATGCACCTTTACCATTTATCATAAAGATAACTTCTTTAAAGCCACCTAGCTCTGTATAATTACCTTCAATAATTTCTGTTTTCCATCCGTTAACCTCAGCAAAACGGCTGTACATACGATATAACGTAGCAGCAAATAATGCAGCTTCGTCTCCGCCCGCAGCACCACGAATCTCAACGATAACGTTTTTATCATCGTTAGGATCTTTTGGAATTAAAAGGATTTTTAAACGTTCTTCTAGATCTTTTGATTCGTTTTCCAAATCATTTAATTCTTCTTTAACCATTTCGCGCATATCAGCATCGAGTTTCTCTTCTAGCATAGCTTTTGCATCTTTAATTTGTTCTTTTACTGATTTGTATTGACGGTATACATCAACTGTTTCTTGTATGTCTGATTGCTCTTTTGAATATTCACGTAACTTTTTTGAATCATTTATAATTTCCGGGTCACTAAGTAAATCGTTTAATCTATCATAGCGATCCTCTACAGCTTGTAATCGATCAAACATAATTTTCACCTCGACATTTTCGTCTTAAATATATATCAAAAGAAGCGATTCTAAATCGCTTCTTTAATTCTAAATTCTAAGGTAAAAGTGCCTATAACACTTTTTCCACAATTACTTGTCCAGTTCCGAAATAATATTCCATTCAGAGCTGGGCAAGCTTACTCCACAATTCTTAGTATATGGTCTTAATAGCTAATTTTCAACCTACTGTCAAATTAATCGTTCTGGCTTTGAAGAGCTGGTTGAATTGTTTTCGTTGGTACCTCGTGACAGTGGCGACATCTTGGTTCGTACGATTCAGATGCACCTACTAAAATAATAGGGTCTTCAAATAAAGCTGGTTTACCATTTATTAATCTTTGCGTTCTACTTGCAGGTGATCCGCATGAAGCACAAACTGCGTTTAATTTCGTTACATGTTCTGCAATTGATAATATTTCAGGTACTTTCCCAAATGGTAATCCTCTAAAATCCTGGTCTAAACCTGCACAAATCACACGTTTACCAGCGTTAGCAAGTTGTTGAACTACAATAACTATTTCATCGTCAAAAAATTGAATCTCGTCAATTGCAACTACTTCAACTTCTTCTGTAACATATTTAAGAATATGTGATGAGTGTGTTACTGCATAAGCAGGTACTTTCATACCAGTGTGAGACACCACTTCTACTTCACTGTATCGATTATCAATTGATGGCTTGAATGTAACACAGCTTTGCTTAGCAAACTGCGTACGACGAACACGGCGAATTAGTTCCTCTGATTTACCAGAAAACATACTTCCGCAAATCATTTCAATCCACCCATTTTTTTTCATCATAAAGAACATTATGTGTCTCACCTTTCTATATCAGTACAAAGACTATTTTTATTTATTTTAAACGACGGTTAATTCATCATAATTTATAATTCGTGTAAGTATCTTGATTATTTATATAAAAATTCAATAAATTGAATTATACTTATATGTTATTTGACTATAAATGCGTAAAAAAAGCAGGCAAAGTAGCAATAACTCGCCTGCTTTTCATCAATATTACTTAAGGCCGTATTTTTTGTTGAAACGTTCAACACGTCCTGCAGCGTTAGCAAATTTCTGACGTCCAGTGTAGAATGGGTGAGAATCAGAAGAAACCTCAACTTTGATTAGAGGGTAAGTTTCGCCATCTTCCCATTCGATTGTTTCGTTAGAATATTTTGTTGATCCGCTTAAAAATTTGAAACCAGTGTTAATATCCATAAACACTACTTTCTTGTAATTAGGATGAATATTCGCTTTCATGTTTTTCATCTCCTTCCGCCCTGAAATCCTTGAAATCAGAGTTATAAGAAACCATGTGTATACCACATAATTTACATTTCACATACAAATGAAATTATAGCAACTAACCCGGGAGAATGCAACCCACTATTTCTCTTTCAGATTGCTTATATCTTCCAACTATTTATTAGAGACTGGTGTTTTTCTACTTTCTTCAGTCATCGTATTGAAGAAATCTTCATTTGTTTTCGTTTGACGAAGCATTCTGAAATAACGTTCAACAAAGTCTGGAATATCTGACATTGTTTTTCGCATTAACCATAGCTTGTCCAGATGATCTTTTGGTATTAATAGATCCTCTTTACGTGTTCCAGAACGACGAATGTCAATTGCTGGGAAGATACGACGTTCAGCTAATGAACGATCTAAGTGAAGTTCCATATTACCGGTACCTTTAAATTCCTCATAAATGACATCATCCATACGTGAGCCAGTGTCGATTAAAGCTGTTGCTAAAATCGTTAAACTTCCACCTTCTTCGATATTTCGTGCAGCACCGAAGAATCGTTTTGGTCTATGGAATGCAGCAGGATCAATACCACCTGATAATGTACGACCACTTGGTGGAATAACTAAATTATATGCACGAGCAAGCCTAGTGATACTATCCATTAAAATAATGACATCTTTCTTGTGCTCTACTAGTCTCATAGCGCGCTCTAATACTAATTCAGCAACCTTGATATGACTATCAGGAGTTTCATCGAAAGTTGAACTTACAACATCTCCTTTTACAGAACGTTCAATGTCCGTTACCTCTTCTGGTCGCTCATCAATTAGCAATACAATTAATTCAGCTTCTGGGTGATTTGTTGTGATGCTATTTGCAATTTCTTTTAATAACTCTGTCTTACCGGCTTTTGGAGGGGCAACAATTAAACCACGTTGACCAAATCCTACTGGGGCGATCATATCAATAATTCTTGTAGAAAACTTAGCAGGAGAAGTTTCAAGCTTCATTTGTCTATTTGGATATAATGCAGTTAATCCCGGGAAGTGAACTCGTTCTTTGGCATTCTCTGGATCATCTCCATTGACTGCTTCTACTTGAAGTAGACCAAAGTATCTTTCATTTTCCTTCGGTGGACGTACTTTTCCAGAAACCTTATCACCATTTCGCATATCAAAACGACGAATCTGAGATGCAGAAATATAAATATCTTCTGAACTTGGTGAATAATTAATTGGACGTAAAAATCCATATCCTTCTGAAGGGATAATTTCTAGTACACCTTCCATGAACATTAATCCATCTTTTTCCGCTTGCGCTTTAAGGATTGCAAAAATAAGTTCTTTTTTCGTTAATTTGCTGTAATACGAAATTTTCATTACCTTCGCGTGTTCATACAAATCTTTTAATTTCATGTTTTCTAATGCAGAGATTGTTAAACTCATATAACACCACTCTTTACTTTTATTCGTTCAAATTAGGGTTTTCTTAATTCGGAAGGTTATTTAGAAGGTTTTTTGAAGGAAACTTACATAAAGTATTACTCTTTAGTGTAACCTTTTCCCCTAAAAATATTCTAAGTAATTAGAATTAATAGGTTTACTATCTATTGAGATTATAATTCGAAAGAGTTTTTTATGCCAACTATTTTTCGACTAAACTATTTAATGACTCTTCCCCTTGGTAAATAAAGGGAAGAGTCATTATTCTACTAAATTAATAGCTAGATTTTGATTTCGTTAACAAAGAATTTTAATTCATTATTAACCTCCATCAAAACCAAGCCTTTAAGCGTTTTGATTATTTAATAACTAGGTTTGGTTTTTTGTTCAGGCTGTGACGTCCATCTACAAAACGTACAGTTCCTGATTTAGCACGCATAACTAATGATTGCGTAGAACCTACATTTCCTTTGTATTGTACACCTTTTAGCAATTCTCCATCTGTTACACCAGTAGCAGCAAAAATTGCGTCGTCACCCTTAACTAAATCGTCCATATATAATACACGGTTTGGATCTTCTATACCCATGCGTTTGCAACGTTCGATCTCTTCTTCATTTTGAGGTAATAACTTCCCTTGAAGTTCTCCACCTAAACATTTTAATGCAACTGCAGCGATAACTCCTTCTGGTGCTCCACCGCTTCCAAATAGAATATCAACACCTGTGTGATCAAAAGCTGTGTTAATTGCACCCGCAACATCACCATCGTTAATTAGTTTAATTCGAGCACCTGCTGAGCGAATTTCTTCAATTAACTTCGCATGGCGTTCTCTATTTAATACTGTTGCAACGACTTCATTAATATTTTTTCCTTTTGCTTTTGCTACAGCCGTTAAGTTCTCAAGAACAGATGCATTGATATCAACTTTACCAACCGCCTCAGGTCCTACTGCAAGTTTCTCCATATACATATCAGGAGCATGTAATAAATTGCCATGGTCAGCAATTGCAATAACTGCTAAAGCATTCCATCCACCAGATGCCACGATATTGGTACCTTCAAGTGGATCAACTGCTACATCTACTCGTGGACCATATCCATTACCTAGTTTCTCACCGATATAAAGCATTGGAGCCTCGTCCATTTCGCCTTCTCCAATTACAACTGTTCCCTTCATAGGAATCGTATCAAATACGTCACGCATTGCTGTTGTCGCAGCATCATCTGCTTCATCCTTTTTACCTAAACCCATCCATTTTGCAGATGCTAGTGCCGCTGCCTCAGTAACACGAACTAACTCCATTGATAAACTTCTTTCCATTCAAAACTCCCCCTTTGATGTAAATGAAAACTAAATTATGTTATGAGTATGTTAACACCCAATCTTACGCGTTTTTTAATTGTTCAACTTCTTGCTCAGTTAGTTGAACACGCCATACATTAGCTCCTAAACCTAAAAGCTTTTCAACTAAATCCTCATATCCTCTATCAACATGCTCTAATCCAGTTAGCTCTGTTTTACCTTCTGCAATTAAGCCTGCTATAACTAAAGCTGCTCCAGCACGTAAATCACTTGCTTTTACACGACCACCTTGTAACTGTGAAGGACCGGAAATAATAGCCGTACTACCTTCAACTTTAATCGTTGCACTCATTCTTCTAAGCTCATCAATATGCTTAAATCTTGCACCATAAATTGTATCGGTTATAACGGCTGTCCCATTTGCCTTCGTTAACAGCACAGAAAACGGCTGCTGTAGGTCAGTTGGAAACCCTGGATAAACTAAAGTTTTGATATCTACTGATTTTAGTTCTTTATTTGAACCTGAGACGATAATTTGATCGTCATTCGTGTCAATATCTATATTCATTTCTCTCATTTTCGCGATAAGCGATTCCAAATGGTGAGGAATAACATTATCAACAACAACCTTGTCCCCTTCTTGCACAGTTGCAGCAGCTAATATTGCATAAGTTCCTGCTTCAATACGATCTGGGATAATTGTATGTGTACAGCCAGATAGTGATTCTACTCCATCAATTCGAATTACATCAGTACCAGCACCTTTAATTTTAGCACCCATACTTGTTAATAAAGTAGCTACATCAACAATCTCAGGCTCTTTTGCAGCGTTTTCAATAACAGTTCTACCATTTGCTAAAACTGCTGCTAACATAATATTAATCGTTGCACCAACACTCACTACATCTAAGTAGATACGTGCACCTTTTAGTTCTTCTGCCCTTAAATAGATTGCACCTTGCTCATTCGTTACTTTTGCGCCTAATGCTTCAAAACCTTTTATATGTTGATCAATAGGTCTTGGGCCAAGATAACATCCCCCTGGTAAGCCTATAACCGCTTGCTTAAATCTACCTAACATTGCACCCATTAAATAATAAGACGCTCGCAATTTTTTTACTTTCCCACTTGGAAGTGGCATTGCAACCATATTTGATGGATCAATCATTATTTTTTCATCAGATACTTCTACTTGACCACCTATTTCCTCTAAAAGGTCACATAGTGTTTGAACATCTGAAATAGAAGGAACTCCTTCAAGTGTCACAGGTGAGCTTGCTAAGATAGTTGCTGGGATTAAAGCCACTGCACTATTTTTGGCACCGCTAACACGAATTGTCCCTTTTAAAGGTATACCGCCTTCTAATACAAGCTTTTCCATAGTATACTCCCTTCTAAATGAGCAGAAGAAAATAGTAGAGAAGTAATTTTTTAAACTTCTCAACTGTCGAATAGTTTCTACCTATTTTCTCCAAAATTCTACTTCTCTAATCTTAGTTTATACGAGAGCTACAGTCTATTGTAAAGACTTTTGCTTCGAATCGGTTAATTACAATATCTTGAATTTCAATAAAAATTGAGTAAAACCTTTAAATAAATTTTGATTAGTTAATAAAGTAGATATAGATATTTGGTAAACTCTTAACTAGACCTAAACTAATTCTAATCATTATTATCTTATATCTTCAAGTCTAAATGAAAAAACATATAAAATTATTACTAAAAACGGCTTTGTTAAACAAGAAAACCGTCTAAACATAATTTAGACGGCTTAATTTATTATAATATAACATATTTTAGGCTAAAAAACTTAAAATATTACGCTTTGTTGCTAGTACCGAACTCACGGATTTTGCCAGCTACTGTTGCGATAATTGCTTCGCGACCTGGTCCAAGAACTTTACGTGGATCGTATTGTTTTTGATCATTTGCAACAAACTCACGAACAGCTTTATTGAAAGCAATTTGGTTCTCAGTGTTTACGTTAATTTTTGCAGTTCCACGAGCGATTGCTTTTTGAATTTGTTCAGTTGGGATTCCAGTTCCACCGTGTAATACTAATGGTACATTCGTCTCGTTACCGATTTGTTCCATTTCGTCGAAACCTAATTTTGGTTCACCTTTGTATGGTCCATGAACAGAACCTAAAGCTGGAGCTAAGCAATCAATGCCAGTACGCTCAACTAGTTCTTTACACTCTGCTGGATCAGCATAAATAATGTCTCCAACAACATGATCTTCTTGTCCACCAACAGTTCCTAATTCAGCCTCTACAGATACACCATGAGAGTGAGCGTAGTCTACAACTTTTTTAGTTGTTTCAACGTTTTGTTCAAATGGATCGTGAGAAGCATCAATCATAACTGAAGTAAATCCAGCGTCAATTGCAGCTTTACATGCTTCAAAGCTTGAACCGTGGTCAAGATGAATCGCTACAGGTACAGTAATTTTTAAATCAATTAATAAACCTTCTACCATTTTTACAACAGTATTAAATCCACCCATGTATTTAGCTGCACCTTCAGAAACACCTAGAATTACAGGTGATTGTTCTTTTTCAGCTGCAGTAAGAATTGCATAAGTCCACTCTAAGTTATTAATATTGTATTGACCAACAGCGTATTTACCTTCTTTTGCTTTATTAAGCATTTCAGTCATAGATACTAAAGGCATTTTAAGCCCTCCTTATATACTCTTTTTTGAAAATTAATCTGCACCCATAATTTTACTAACAAGATTATAATGCTACAAATCGTTCTTTATTATGTAAATTATAAGGTATTTATATCACAACATAAGAATACAAAAAATGATATGAAAACACAACAAATATCATCTAATGTTCGTATTATCGTAACATATTAGACAATTAAACATTATTTCTAACGTTTTTATCAGCCATTTCCAAAAACGCTTACAATTAATAGATAAAAATAAAAGCAGATGGTCCGCTACCCATCTGCTATTTTACTGCTGAGATTGTGGTTGTGAAGTATGTTCTCTAACAACCTTTTTAATTTCATCAATATCAAATGGTTTTGGAAAATATTGTAGTGCTCCTAATTTTTTAGCTTCTTCAATAATATCTAGTTCACCATAAGCCGTCATCAAAATGACTTTAATGTCCTTATTAATTTCTTTGATTCGCTTTAGAATCTCCACTCCGTCCATACCTGGTATTTTCATATCAAGAATAACTAAGTCGGGACAATCCTTCACTACAATATCAATTGCTTGAAAACCATTAGCAGCTTGAAATACCTCATAGCCTTCTTTTTTGAAAATTTCGTGTAAAAGCAAACGAATTCCGTACTGATCGTCTACTATAAGTAATTTACTTCCCAAAAATAGTACCACCTTTCTAAACCAGATAACCTTGCTTAAAAAAATACAAATTCCCCTAAATTTTTACATTCTACTAAAAATCCTTTTTTCCTGCATACGTTTGAAAAATTTACAAAAAATTACTTTTTCAAATTTTTTTGTATCTATCTAAATTACAGTATAATGGTTAGACCATACTTTTATAAGAGGGAGTATTATTTAATGTTAAAAATTTTTTCGACACAACTGAATGGCGTTTTTCAAAAAATAGTTAAACAAGAGGAAGTATTTGAAGATGCTTCACGCTTCCTAGCACAGGCAGTTATAGGCGAGGGATGCGTTTATGTTCATGGCACAAAAGAATTTGCTGGTATTGTTTCAGAAATAACTGATGGTGCAGAGCATAACGACTCAATTAAACCTTTGTTGATTAACAACGAAATCCAGTCTTTATCTCCAGTAGATCGAGTTCTGTTATTTACAAGACAGACGGATGATCAAGAAGCTATTCTTCTTGCTAATAAACTATCAGACTTAAACATTGGATTAGTGATCGTCTCTACTACGATTAATGGAGAAGACCATTTATCAGATCTAGCAGATGTATTTATTAACTATGAATTAACAAGAAAACTTGTTCCAACTGACGAGGGAGACCGAATCTGTTTACCTACACTACTTATTGGATTATTTATTTATCACTGCCTACTACTTACAATGAGTGAAATCCTATCAGATTTCGACTGAAAAATATGTTCTAAATAAGAAAAAACCCAACATGATTTTAATAAAATCTGTTGGGTTTTTTTATTTCCTTAACCTCGGTTTTGTAGTGATGCTCCTACAAAATCTCTGAATAATGGTTGTGGTCTATTTGGACGAGAAATAAACTCTGGGTGGAATTGTGAAGCTACAAACCAAGGATGATTTGGTAACTCAATAATTTCTACTAAACGACCATCTGGGCTAGTACCTGAGAAGATAAATCCTTCTTGTTCCATTTGTTGACGGTATTCATTATTGAACTCATAACGATGACGGTGACGTTCATAAACAACTTCTTCTCCGTAAGCTTCGTATGCTTTTGAACCTTCAACCAATTTACATGGATATAAACCTAAACGTAATGTACCACCTAAGTCTTCTACATCTTTTTGTTCTGGTAATAAATCGATGATTGGATAGTTAGTAGTAGGATCGATTTCAGCTGAGTGAGCACCTTTCAAGCCTAAAACATTTCTAGCAAATTCAATTGACGCAATTTGCATACCTAGACAAATTCCTAAGAATGGTACGTTATTTTCACGAGCAAATTGTGCCGTCAAGATTTTGCCTTCTACTCCACGGTCTCCAAATCCACCTGGTACAAGAATTCCATCTACATCGCTTAAAAGTTCATTTACATTAGCTGTTGTAACTTCTTCTGCATTAATCCATTTAATTTCAATTTCGCTATCAAAAGCATATCCTGCATGCTTTAATGCCTCTGCTACTGAAATATAAGCATCTTGTAATTCAACATATTTACCAACAAGAGCGATTTTTGTTGATTTAGTTAGATTTTTAACTTTGTCTACTAAAGAAATCCACTCTGTCATATCCGCTTCATTTGTTTGTAGTTTTAAATGATTACATGCGATACTGTCTAATCCTTGTGCTTGTAATGCTAATGGGATTTCGTAAAGAGTATCTGCATC
The DNA here is from genome assembly GCF_036421055.1 of Gottfriedia acidiceleris. Lineage (GTDB taxonomy): Bacteria > Bacillota > Bacilli > Bacillales > Bacillaceae_G > Gottfriedia > Gottfriedia acidiceleris_C. The sequence goes on from NZ_JAZGQS010000007.1 coordinate 259,866, forward strand.
TACACATTCGATTACGTCTTTAGCATCTACGTCACAGAATTGAGCTATTTTATCCTTCATTTCTTGTGGTACAGATGTTTCTGAACGTAATACGATGACATTTGGTTGAATACCAATGCTACGAAGTTCTTTTACACTGTGTTGTGTTGGTTTTGTTTTTAACTCACCAGCAGCTTTAATATAAGGTAGAAGTGTACAGTGAACATACATTACGTTGTCACGACCTACATCGCCTTTAATTTGACGAATAGCTTCGATAAAAGGTAATGACTCGATATCACCAACTGTTCCACCGATCTCAGTGATAACAACATCAGCATTCGTTTCGCGACCCGCACGGAAAACTTTGTCCTTAATCTCATTTGTAATGTGTGGGATAACTTGTACAGTTCCTCCTAAGTAATCTCCACGACGTTCTTTTTGTAATACCGTAGAATAAACTTTACCACATGTTACATTGTTGAATTTAGTAACGTTAATATCAACAAATCTTTCATAATGACCTAAGTCTAAGTCTGTTTCTGCACCATCATCTGTTACGAAAACTTCACCATGTTGGTATGGACTCATTGTTCCTGGATCTAAGTTAATGTACGGATCGAACTTTTGAATTGTTACATTTAATCCTCTGTTTTTTAGAAGTCGTCCTAAAGATGCTGCAACAATCCCTTTACCAAGAGAAGAAACTACGCCACCTGTTACAAAAATATACTTTGTCATAATTGAGCCCCTTTCATTTTTAGCATTCGTATTTTATTTTTCCTTACAAGAAATTACAAAGCTAAACCTTTATAAAAAATTATTTAATAACATTTTGTATGCATGCTTTATTGTCATCCAAAATTGGGTTTTTTCATGCAAATTTTTAACAATTGAATCGAAAGCAAACATTGCTTTTATTGTTTTATTACATTAAGTATTTGTAAAAAAACAAAGACGCCCCCTATTTAAAATAGGGAGCGTCAAAATATATTTCGTTCTTTTTAAAGAGCCCAATAAGAATTCTACTCATTCAGTACTTAAAAGTCAAGAACTTATAGTTCTTCTTCCTCTTCAAATTCATCTAATTCTTCATCTTCATCTTCTAATTCTAAATCTTCATCATCTATTTCAAGGTCTTCATCATCTTCATCGATTTCTTCGTCATCAAACTCATCAGTTTCATCATCATCAACTAGATCTTCATCTAACTCGTCTAAATCAAGTTCTTCCTCTTCGAAATCTTCATCATCAGATGCGTCATAATCTTCGAACTCATCATCTTCTTCCAATTGTTTACGTTTCTTCTTAGGTTTGGCAACAGGTAATACTTCTTCTTCTGCTTGATCGTATGGGTACCAAGCACGTAATCCCCAACGATTTTCACCTAAACATACGAAGCGACCATCAATATTTAATTCTGTATAAAATTGAGGAAGTTTTTCTAGTAATGCTTCTCTAGTTACACCTAAAACTGTTGCCATTTGGTCAACTAAATCATAAAAAGAAATTGGTTCCTTTGTTTCAGAAAAAAGTTCATATGCTAATTCAATAAGCGATAATTCTTTTAATTGCTCTTCCGAGTATTGCTTTAAACTCAAGGTAAGCACTCCTTTAAAAATAATATTTTCACCATAATTTAATAACATTATGTATAAATTTTACTAGTTAGCTATAAAATACATATCTTTCATTATAAACAAAACTATGTTAAATATGCTAGCACCTTGTCTATATTTTTCAATATTAGATTAATTTTTCGCGAAAATAGTAAAATGAGCGTCTAAAAGACGCCCATTCTACCTAACACCAGTCACATGCTGCTTTTGCTTTCTTAAAGCAGGAAAAACAGCTTTTCACAATTCTTTTTACATATTTCTACGGTATTGTCCGCCTACTTCATATAATGCTTGAGTGATTTGTCCTAAACTAGCAACACGAACAGTATTCATTAGCTCTTCGAATAAATTGCCATTTTGACGAGCAACTTGTTTTAATTGTTCTAGCGCTACTTGTGCTTCTGATTTATGTTTCACTTGGAAATGCTCTACATGATCGATTTGCGATTGTTTTTCTTCGTAACTTGATCTAGCGATTTCCATTGTATTAATTGATTCCATTTGTTCGTTAGGATTGATGTAAGAGTTTACTCCTATTATCGGAAGTTCACCATTATGTTTAAGTGTTTCATAATAAAGTGATTCTTCTTGAATTTTGCCACGTTGATATTGAAGCTCCATCGCACCTAGCACGCCACCACGGTCGCTGATTCTCTCAAACTCTTTTAAGACTGCTTCTTCTACTAAGTCTGTTAGCTGCTCAATAATAAATGATCCTTGGATAGGATTTTCATTTTTCGATAGACCATTTTCTTTTTGAATAATAAGCTGAATCGCCATTGCTCGACGTACAGATTCCTCAGTAGGAGTTGTAACAGCTTCATCATATGCATTTGTATGAAGTGAGTTACAGTTATCATATAAAGCCAGTAACGCTTGTAATGTTGTACGAATATCATTAAATGCCATCTCTTGGGCATGTAATGAGCGACCGGAAGTTTGAACGTGATATTTAAGTTTTTGGCTACGTTCAGATGCACCATATTTTTCTTTCATCGTAACAGCCCAAATTCTTCTCGCTACACGGCCAATTACCGAGTACTCAGCATCAAGCCCATTACTAAAGAAGAACGATAAATTATGTGCAAAATCATCAATTTTCATGCCTCGACTTAAATAATATTCAACGTAAGTGAATCCATTTGATAAAGTGAATGCAAGTTGTGATATCGGATTTGCTCCAGCTTCAGCAATATGGTATCCAGAAATTGAAACTGAATAATAATTACGAACATTATTATCAATAAAATACTGTTGTATATCACCCATCATTTTTAAAGCGAATTCTGTTGAGAAAATACATGTATTTTGCCCTTGATCCTCTTTTAAAATATCAGCTTGAACAGTACCACGAACTTTTTGTAAAGTTACTCGCTTTAATTCAGTAAATTCTTCAACTGTTAAAATACGGCCTAATTCTTTTTCTTTGATTTCAACTTGTTGATGGATAGCAGTATTTAAGAACATCGCTAAAATAATTGGTGCTGGACCATTAATTGTCATAGAAACAGATGTTGAAGGACTACATAAATCAAAACCTTTGTAAAGCTCAATCATATTATCTAAAGTACATACATTAACTCCGCTCTCACCAATTTTCCCAAAAATATCAGGACGGATTGCTGGGTCTTCTCCATATAAGGTTACTGAATCGAATGCTGTACTTAAACGTTTAGCTGGGTCATTCTCGCATAGATAGTGGAATCGTTTATTTGTTCTACTTGGAGGTCCCTCACCAGCAAATTGTCTCTTAGGATCTTCATCTTGACGTTTGAATGGGAATACTCCAGCTGTAAACGGGAAGTATCCAGGTACGTTTTCTTTCGCTACCCATCTTAATAAATCTCCATAATCTCGATAAGTAGGTACAGATACTTTCGGTATTTTTGTGCCCGATAAAGTTGTAGTTGTTAACTCTACTTTAATTTCTTTATCTCTAATTTTTTGAATTAGTTGATCTTTTGAATATGCTTCTTTAATCTCTTTAAAATGATTTAGAGCTTGTTTTGTAGATGGAGCAAGAGATTCTTCAAATTTATTTTTCAAATCTACTAATGTATGTTTTGCATCTTCAATATTTTGTGACTCTATTTCAGACAGTGTACCTTCAATTTGATAAAGTTTTGAAGCTTTTGCTGCTTCAACTTCAGTATTTTCGTGATAGTTTCTTACAGTTTCTGCAATTTCTCTTAAATAGAAACGACGATTACTTGGAATAATGACATGTTGTTTCTCCACATTACCTGGCTTAATATATGTCGTATTCCACTCATTTGCAGTGTGTTGTTCAATTGATTTTGTTAGAGCTAAAAATAAATTATTAGTTCCTGCATCATTGAACTGGCTAGCTATTGTTCCGTATACAGGCATTGTAGCGATATCATCATGGAAAAGATGGCGACTACGTTGATATTGTTTTTGAACAAGACGTAATGCATCTTCTGAGCCTTGACGTTCAAATTTATTAATTGCAATCAAATCTGCAAAGTCAATCATATCAATTTTTTCTAATTGAGAAGGTGCTCCAAATTCACTTGTCATAACATACAGATGAATATCACTGTACTTAGTTATTGCAGCATCACCTTGACCTATACCACTTGTCTCAACAAAAATAACGTCAAAATTAGCTGATTTTAAGATTGAAATAGCATCTTCTAATGCATTTGAAATTTCAGATTGACTGTCTCGAGTAGCCAAACTTCTCATATACACATTTGGATGGTGAATTGAATTCATACGAATACGATCACCTAATAGTGCCCCACCTGTTTTACGTTTGGTTGGATCAATTGAAACAATACCGATTGTTTTTTCTGGAAACTCTTGAATAAAACGGCGTACTAGCTCATCTGTTAAAGAACTCTTACCCGCTCCACCAGTACCAGTCATACCAATTACTACACTTTTACAAGTTTCTGATTTTTCTAATGTTGCGGCCATCTCTAAGCTTGAATCTAGAGAGCCTTTATTTTCAGCTAAAGTAATAAATCTAGCAATTTCTTTATGATTTGTAGCAGATAGTTTTTGAACGTTTTCTAAGTCCTTCAAAGGTGGAAGAAAATCTGTGCTTTGTAGCATATGATTAATCATTCCTTGAAGTCCCATTATACGACCATCTTCAGGTGAATAGATTTTAGTGATTCCGTATGCTTCTAGCTCTTCTTGCTCTTTAGGCAGAATTACGCCACCACCACCACCAAATAACTTGATGTGAGATGCGCCTCTTTCTTGAAGCAAGTCGTACATATATTTAAAGTACTCCATATGTCCACCTTGGTAGGAAGAAATTGAAATACCTTGTACATCCTCTTGAATTGCTGCGTTAATAATTTCTTCTACAGAGCGGTTATGGCCTAAATGAATAACTTCAACACCATTTTCTTGCAATAATCTTCTAATCATATTGATTGACACGTCATGGCCATCAAATAAACTTGATGCAGTAACGAAACGAATCTTGTGCTTAGCTTGATACTTTTCTACCATACTAATCATCCCCCAGAATTATAATTGCTTTTTTTGTAAAAGAAAACTTGGTAAAGAGCCATCCATATTCCCTTTACCAAGCTATCCTAATTATTCGTAATGCGAACAAAAGAATAAATATTAATTTCTATAGCATTCTTGAGATTACTAGTTTTTGAATTTCTTGTGTTCCTTCATAGATTTGAGTGATTTTAGCGTCTCTCATAAAGCGTTCTACCGGATAATCCTTCGTATATCCATAGCCACCGAAAACTTGTACTGCCTCTGTTGTAACCTTCATTGCAGTATCTCCTGCAAGTAATTTAGACATAGCAGATTCCTTACCATATGGAAGCCCATTTGATTCTAACCATGCAGCTTGATAAGTTAATAGACGAGAAGCTTCGATACTTGTAGCCATATCAGCAAGTTTAAATGAGACACCTTGTTGAGCAATAATTGGTTTACCAAATTGAACACGCTCTTTAGCATAATCAACTGACGCATCTAGTGCTCCTTGTGCAATACCTACTGCTTGAGCAGCGATTCCATTTCTACCCCCATCAAGAGTTTGCATCGCAACTTTAAATCCTTTACCCTCTTCACCTAATAGGTTTTCAGCTGGGATACGGCATTCTTCAAAGATAATTTCAGTTGTAGGTGATGAACGAATACCTAATTTACTTTCTTTCTTGCCAACTGAAAAACCTGGTGTATCACTTTCAACGATAAATGCAGAAACTCCATGTTTATTTGTCGGATCAGTCACTGCAAATACGACGTAAATTTCCGCTTCTCCACCGTTCGTAATAAATATTTTAGAACCATTTAATATATATTCGTTTCCTTCTTTTCTAGCAGTCGTTCTCATACCACCAGCATCTGACCCAGATCCTGGTTCAGTTAATCCATAAGCACCGATTTTTGTTCCTTGTGCTAACGGTTTTAAGAATTTTTGTTTTTGTTCTTCAGTGCCAAATTTATATATTGGCCAACTAGCTAATGAAGTGTGAGCTGATAAAGTCACACCTGTTGAAGCACAAACTCTAGAAAGCTCTTCAACCGCAATAACGTAAGCTAAATAATCACTACCGATTCCACCATATTCCTCTGGAAATGGAATACCTGTTAATCCCAACTCTGCCATTTGATCAAAAATTGAACGATCAAATTTTTCATGCTCATCACGCTCAGCAGCTGACGGAGCAACCTCATTTCTAGCAAAATCTCTTACCATTTTACGAATCATTTCATGTTCTTCACTTAAACGAAATTGCATAGATCATTTCCCCCGATTTTTGCAAGGACAAGGATCACAATCATGCGAAAGGTTTATATTGAAGATAATTATTTTATATCCTATTCCCCTTAACTTAATTGCTCCCTTATCTCTGCCATATTGTTTTTGTCGAATCTTGTAAGCGTTAACAAAAATTTTCTATTTTAACTAAAAAGATAGTCTACTTCGTATAATATTAGACGAAAATCTGAAAATTCCTGTTATTTTTTGTAGAAAAATTTTCAAGTCTGGAAGGAAGGAAAAACAGGATCAAGTTAATATGCAAAAATAGAAAAGCAAAAAAAAATAACAGCTAAAGGGAGGTAGTACTTAGGCAGAAAGAAATATTCCTCTCCTTACCCTTCCTACTCTTCCCATCCCCTGCTATTCTTGCTTTTCTCTCTTATCGTACTTCTACTAAGACTGCGTCTCCTTGACCACCGCCACTGCAGATTGCAGCAATACCTAAGCCGCCACCTCTTGCTTTAAGTGCATTAATTAATGAAACGATGATTCTTGCACCACTTGCTCCAATTGGATGTCCCAGAGCAATTGCTCCACCATTTACATTAATTTTTTCTAAAGGTATATCCGCAATTTTTGAACTTGCTAAAACTACTGCTGCGAATGCTTCGTTAATTTCAAATAAATCGATATCTGAAATCTTTTTATTTGTTTTTTGTAATAATTTTTGAATGACATATCCCGGAGTTCTTGGGAAGTCCTTTGCTTCTACAGCCATTGATTCTGTTGCAACAATTGTAGCTAAAGGTAGGTAGCCATTTAATTTTGCATCTTCCTCACTCATTAATAAAAGAGCTGCAGCTCCGTCATTTAGTCCAGGTGCATTACCAGCTGTGATTGTTCCGTCACGATCAAATGCTGGTGACAGCTTAGCTAGTTTTTCAATAGTAGTGTCCTCTCTTGGACACTCATCTACTTCAATTTTTGTTACGACTCCTTTTTTGTCAACGGATTCAATCGTTACAATCTCTTCTTTAAATTTCCCTGTTTTAATTGATTCAACAGCAAGTTGATGACTACGAAGTGCCCACTCGTCTTGTTGCTCACGAGATATGTCCTCGATTTTAGCAACCTCACTTCCATACGTACCCATATGAACACCAGTAAATGAACAAGTTAAACCATCTACTAGAAGACCATCTTTTAACTCTGTATTCCCCATTTTATTTCCCCATCTTAAAGAGGTTTGATAAAAAGGTGTATTACTCATTGATTCCATTCCACCTGCAACTATACGTTTACTTTCGCCTGATCGTATCAATAGATCAGAAAGCATAACACTACGCATACCAGATGCACATACTTTATTTATTGTTTCTGATCTAGTTTCCCAAGGTAATCCGGCATTACGAAGTGCCTGTCTTGAAGGTAATTGACCTTGGCCACCTTGTAAAACAGTTCCCATTATTACATCATCGATTGTTTCTAACGGATTGTTAACACGACTCAAAGTTTCTTTAATAGCAAAACCACCTAATTGGGCAGCACTAAAGCCCTTTAAAGCGCCTCCAAAACGTCCTAATGGTGTACGAACTGCACTTACTATAACTGTTTTACTCATCCCATTTTCCCCCTATAAATTTTATCTATTTCTCCTCTATAATAAAGTCCTATAACCAATCAATTCACTAAATAAAAGGCGGTTTAAAACGATGCCAGGCAGTGTGAAAGGTGTACAAGTTGCACACCTTTCATTGCTATTTTATGAAGATTGAAATGTTATAGAACTTTTATGAAGCTTGGTTTTGTTTGTCACCAAAAATCGATAACTCTAAAAGCTCTGCTATATCTAGTGTTTTAACACTTTCTTCGACTTCTTTTGCTTTTGTTCCATCTGATAGCATTGTTAAGCAATAAGGACAACCTGTTCCAATTACATTTGGACTAACAGCAAGTGCTTGTTCAGTACGTGTTACATTAATACGATTACCAACATGCTCTTCCATCCACATTAATCCTCCACCCGCTCCACAGCACATACCTGTTTCACGTTTACGCTCCATTTCAATTAGTTTGACGCCAGGGATTGCACGAAGAATATCCCTAGGAGCTTCATAAACTTCATTGTATCGACCTAAATAGCATGAATCATGGTAAGTAATCACTTCATTTACTTGATGAACCGGCTTTAATTTACCTTCTTTAACCAATTGAGATAATAATTCTGTATGATGATAAACTTCTATTGATAAACCAAAATCAGGATATTCATTTTTAAATGTGTTATAAGCATGCGGGTCAATTGTTACTAATTTACTTACTCCTGCTTTTTCAATTTCTGCAATATTATTACTTGCTAACTCTTGGAATAAGAATTCTTGACCTAATCGTCTAGGTGTATCACCAGAATTTTTCTCCTTATTACCTAAAATAGCAAACTTAATTCCAGCTTCATTCATAAGTTTCGCAAATGCTAATGCGATTTTTTGGCTTCGATTATCATAAGAACCCATTGAACCAACCCAGAATAAGTACTCAATTTCTTCTCCGGCTTTCTGAGCTTCTTTAACTGTTGGGATATGGATACTTTCATCTAATTCTCTCCAGTTTTCACGGTCCTTACGATTTAATCCCCATGGGTTTCCTTGACGTTCGATATTTGTCATTGCACGTTGAGCATCTGGTTGCATCTTACCTTCTGTTAAAACTAAATAACGACGTAAATCAATTACCTTTTCTACGTGCTCATTCATTACAGGACATTGATCTTCACAGTTACGACAAGTTGTACATGCCCAGATCTCTTCCTCAGTAATTACGTCACCAATTAAACTTGGACTATATTCCAATGTTGCTGCTGATTCTTGTTTTCCTTGAGAAGCAAATGCTAATTGATTTCCTTTTGTTTTAGAAAATGCAACTGTTGGAACCCAAGGTGCGCGAGACGTTACAACAGCCCCTGTTTCAGTTAAATGATCACGAAGTTTTAAAATTAAATCCATTGGTGATAGCATTTTTCCAGTTGCAGTAGCTGGACATACATTAGTACAACGACCACATTCAACACAAGCATATAAGTCAATTAACTGTGATTGACGGAAGTCGCTGATTTTTCCAACACCAAATGTCTCTTGTGTTTCATCTTCAAAATCTATTTTTTCTAACTTCCCTGCTTTCGTTAAACGATTAAAATACACGTTCGCTGGACCAGCAAGTAAATGTGCGTGTTTTGATTGAGGGACATATACTAAGAACGTTAAAAGTGAAATTAAGTGAGTCCACCAAGCAACATAGAATAATGATATTGATAAAGGCTTACTAATACCGTTAAATATTGTTGCAATTAATGATGCGATTGGTTCGTGAAAGCTTGTTGCTTCACCATGCCAAATGATTCCCATGCCATTACCAAATAGTGTTGATAACATTAATAAACCAATAAAAATAAGAACTAAACCGCTTTTCCAACCTCTTTTTAGTCGAACTAACTTTTCAATATATCTTCTATGGAAGGCCCAAACAACTGCCACCAATATTAGTAATGCAATGATTTCTTCAAAAAATGTAAATGCACCATACAAAGGTCCAAGAGGTAAATGTGCGCTTGGAACAAGACCTCTTATAATAAAGTCTAAAGCCCCAGCTTGAACTAAAATGAATCCGTAAAAGAATAATAAATGAATAAATCCACTTTTCTTATCCTTCAAAAGCTTTTTTTGGCCAAAAACATTGACCCAAATTTTTTGAAAACGTTCTTTTAAATTTCTTTCAAATTCTTCTTTTTTACCTAATTTGATATAGGCAAGTCTTGTTTGAATCAGGTAAATGAATAAATAAACTGCATAAACTGTAATTGCCACAAACCCTAGTGCGTTCAAATACAAAAGTGCATGATTCATGATGTATTCCTCCCCCAATTTTCCCGGTTATAAAGAAAACGCTTACTGTTTAAAAATTTATAACCATAATAATATTCAGAAAATATATACTTTAATTATATTATGAATGACTATTCAGTCAAATACTTTTTCATATTTAATTGTCTCTTTTTCATATTCTTCAATGTATATGGTCATACTATCAACACGTAAAAGGTAAAGGAGTTTAATTATATGATTCTTTGTATTTGCTTAATTGCTCTACTCTTTCTTATACTCCTTGCTAGCTTAGATCTTTATTTTGGCTATAAAGCATTTCATAAATATGATAAGACTTGTCCATTTAAAAAAAGATATAGTGAAACAATGTTAATAACTGATGGTAATGATTTGTACAAGCATCTTCTAGACGATATATCAGAAGCAAGTAGTAGCATTTCTATGCTTTTTTATATAGTTCGAAATGATGATACATCCGAAAAATTTTTATCATTGCTTGAAAGAAAAGCTTGTGAAGGATTACAAGTACGCTTGCTTGTTGATTGGATCGGCAGTTTTGGACTAAAGCGTAAAAGAATAAAAAAACTAAAAGAGAATGGCGTAGAAGTACTTTTTAATCGACGAACAGGATTTCCATTTACCCTTTATCGTTTTCAACACCGTAACCATCGAAAGATTACAGTAATAGATCAAAGAATTGGCTATTTTGGTGGTTTTAATATTGGCAAAGAATATATTGGTTTTGATGAAGATTTAGGTTATTGGAGAGATTATCATATTCGAATGACAGGTGAAGGTGTGAAAGATTTACACACTCAATTTTTAATAGATTGGGTTAGAAGTGGCGGAGAATCCTTTACGTTAATGAATGATGATGAATTAGCAAAAGGGAAAATCGAGCATCACTTCTATTCTTCGGACTTTGTACGCATTGAGAACCTATACAAAGATTTAATCGATCAGGCAAAAAAATATATTTATATTGGTACACCATATTTTATTCCAACAAAAAAACTAATGAACGCACTTCTTGCCGCTCTTAATCGAGGCGTCCACATATGCGTAATGGTCCCTGAAAAAGAAGACCACAGACTAGTTAAAGAGGCGAGTTTTCCACATCTCCTTTTAATTTTAGAAGGTGGTGGAGAAGTTTTTCATTATCAGAAAGGGTTCTTTCATGCCAAAGTACTACTCATCGATGATTGTTGCTGTGATGTAGGTTCCGTTAACTTTGATCGTAGAAGTCTTTGCATAAATGATGAATGGAGCTGTATTTTTTCGAGTGAGTCTTTCATATTGAAGATCAAAGAAATATTTATTAACGACTTAGAACGTTCAAAATCGTATCCTATTGGATATTATAAAAAAACAACATTTTTATGGAAATGTCGCAAGCTTTTATCTAAGCTTCTTTCCCCATTAATGTAATGTTATGACACATACATAAAAACAAAGTAGAGGTGAACAAAATATGATCATTCGATTTGGATATGTATCACATGCATTATCATTATATAATTGTTCACCTGCAAAAACTCTTACATTTACACGTTATAAAGCCCTTGACCAGGACGAACGTTTAGATAAATTAATTTATATTACATCGCAAAACATTGAAAATACGTATAGAGCACTTCATTATAATGTGGGACAACAAATTCCCTTATATAGAATGTCCTCTTCAATGGTCCCTTTGGCGACTCATCCAGATGTAGAGTTTGATTATCTAAATATTTTTCACAAACAATTTAAAGAAATAGGTGATTTTATCAAGAAGCATGAATTAAGAGTTAGTTTTCATCCTAACCAATTCACGCTTTTTACAAGTGATAAACCCCATATAACTGATAATGCTGTGATTGATATGGAATATCATTATAAAGTTCTTGAAGCAATGGGTATTTCAGACCAAAGTGTCATTAATATACATATTGGAGGAGCTTATGGAAATAAAGAGCTTGCAATTCAACGTTTTTATGAAAACATAAAAAAGCTCCCTGCTCACATAAAAAAACAAATGACACTAGAAAATGACGATAAGACGTACAATACCGCTGAAACACTAATGGTTTGTAAAAACGAAGGTATTCCGCTCGTATTTGACTATCATCATCATATGGCAAACTTATGTGAAGAACCATTAGAGAAATTATTACCCCTAATATTTTCTACTTGGGAGCATACATATTTGAAGCCTAAAATTCATATTTCATCTCCTAAATCCGATAAAGAGTTTAGAGCACATTCAGATTTAATCGACCTTGATTTTATTAAGCCCTTCTTTGACATTGTCAGATCAATTGGAAGTGATATCGATATAATGATTGAATCGAAAAAAAAGGATTTAGCTCTATTGCAATTAATGGAAGATATAGCAAAATGGAGAGGTTATAAACGAATAAGTGGTGGTATGATCGAAGTAACTTAAGTTGAGAAGCTAAGTACCAAAGACATGATAGCAGAAAGTAAAAGTGTTAAGAACGTAATTATAAAGTTCATTTATACTAATAGTCCCTTAGGAAGTTTAACTTACCTTGAAGGTTTATTTGGCTTTAAATGAACTGATCAATTTTGCAAAATAATGATATGATGGTTTATCGATATTCACCTACAAATCTTACTTCAACACTACAATAAAGGTTGTTTGTAAGTGAGCTATCAAAATGCGCTACTACAATACATAAAAGCAACAAATACTCATGATTTTAATCAAATAAAAAAATATATTCACAAGGACGCCATTTACTGGTTTTCAGACAAAACCTGTATTTCGTTACTAGAAATTCAGCAGTATTTTGAAAATGCCTGGAATGTTATTCAAGATGAAGTTTACAGAGTTACCAATGTAAAATGGTTAACTACGGATCATAATTCTGCAACATGTACTTATCAATTTCAATATGAAGGTTATTTGAAAGGAAACTTTGTAGTCGGTCATGGTAGAGCTACCAATGTATTTATAAAGAATGACCATGGTGATTAGCAGTATTTCCTAAGCTTTATTCTTTTTCATGGGATTAGTTAAAAAACACTCAGATTATTAATCTGAGTGTTTTTCATTTCCATTTTTCCAACCATTATTGTTCTCATTTTGATTGTTTTTAGAACGATTATTGCAGCCATGGCAGTCTTCTTTATTTTCATTTCTTCCTTGATCATTATTACTTCTTCTTAACTCGCGGTCATCTTTATCGTCATTTTTTTTTTTGACTGGATGCTTTTCATTGTTGTTGTATTGTTTCTTATGATTTTGATTCGATGATTCATGGTGTTCATCTTGAGTTTTATGATTCCATTGACGCTGCTTATTTCCCCAGTGCTCATCTTGATGTCTAACGCTCTTAACTTCTTCTTTTGAATGACTACTATTATTTTGTACTTTTTCGATTGTAGGTGACTTTAAACTAGCATTATTCTTGTAATTGGTTTCACCTTTTGTTACTTTTGTTACTTTTGTTGAATTAGAATTAACACTTTGTTCTTTATTTCGATTCTGGCTTTGATTTTGAGTTTTAACCTTTTGCTGATCAAGTTCCTTAGAATTTGGGACATTAAAATGACTATTACTGTCTTGAATATCCTGCAATTCATGATTTAGTTTACTTTGTTTATTTTTAAATTCTTTTCTCATCTCACCAGTTAATTTAATTATTTCATTTGGTTCAATTACTTTAGAATTTTCCATTTCATCAACTAAATCATCCATGACTAAATGGAGGGGTTCATTTCTCCAGTGATCCATTTTGTCGATCACTTGTTTACCTTGTTCATTGTGACCTTTTAATGCAATGACCTTTAACTGTTTGTCCAATATTAAAGATAACTTTGCTTCTGAGTTAATTGTAACCTTTCCTGCCGCCAATGCTTCATTGTTGTTCACATTTACAAATATAAAAGAAAAAAGAATTAATCCACTTGCAATAACAACAGGTATCAATTTAGGGATGCTCAATTTCATTTTTTTATTTAAAATGATTGCATTATTGGGGAACTGAATTTCTTCACCGATCGAGTAGGATGACAATATCTTTTTACATTTTACGTATTCTCCGTTAGCTGTTAGTACAACTACAGAAGAATGATTAACTTTTAATACAATTCCATTGTTCATCTTCAGTTCCCCCTTTTTAAATAGTTTTTTAAATAAATATACTCATTGACGCTAATGATACACATGGCAATTATATATTTTCTATGTTTTTCTAGCGATTTCCGACTTATATTAACTTTCGTTTCTAGTATTTTCATCGGTAATTTTTTCTTTTTATATAGAAAAGTTAACATTTCTTCATCAGATGTAACAAGGTCTACAACTGAAAAAATATGCTCCCTTGTATCTTCATGTTTAGGCGATACCTCTACTAAATTTTCTAATGAAATTCCAAATTGTTTCAGCATCTCACTGAAATGAATAATTTCTTCTTTACGGTTTATTTCATCAAAGTTTTTTATATAAGAGCTATACACATGGTCATCATATTGTTTATGTATATCATCTGAACCGGTTAGTTCTAAGGTTAACGATTGATATTTAGATTCCTTCCGAAAGAAATCGATTAGTTCTCGTTTTATGATCAATTTAGCAAAAGAAAGAAATGATGCACCTTTTTTATATGAATATAATTTAATTGCTTCATGAAATCCATTTAAACCGATACTAAATTCATCTTCTTGATTGGTAATATATCTTCCACAAATAGTCGAAACAGTTTTGTTTATAAAAGGAGTATATTGAACTATAAAATCATCTAGTTCTTTTGATGAAGACTGTTGTATTGTTAATACAATATCTTCAATTTTTTCTTTTCTTTTATAAAGCGTCTGAAAAATTGTAAGTAACAAGACCCGATCTCCTTTCAAAAGAGGATTGCTTAGCCATAAAAACTTAAAGGCGCCTCCACTCATTATATAATCAAATGAATGTATGAGGCACCATTTTAATTTAAATAGTTAAACTTCAGCATATCGCATCTTATGAAATGTTTCATATGATTTTATTGAAAGGTAAATGGAAATAGTTACTTATTAATTTTTACCATGTCCATTTCCATGGTTTTCACCTTGGTTATTAGAATTCTCATTTTTTTTCCACTCTTGCTTTTCATTTCCCTTATGGTTTCCACGGTTTTCATGTTCACCTTGATTTCTATGGTTTGAACTATTTTCATGCTTTACTACGTGTTTTACTTCGTGTTTTACTTCATGCTTTACTTCATGCTTTACTTCACGCTTTACTACGTGTTTTTCTTCTTTTTCAACTTTTACTTTTTTTACTTTAACTGGTTTTACTTCTTTTGACTTATGTTGATGTTCTTCCTTATGCTCTACTGTTACAGGTTTTGTCGCAACTTCAGCAGCATCATCTTTGTCTTCATTTTCACCTTGATCATCTTCATTAACCGTTTTCACGTCTGTGTCATTTACGTCCTCAATTTTAGTTACTGTTGTAATAACTTCTGGTGTAGCTGACTGATCTGTAGTTGCATCAGGGTATTGAACTGTAATAACTGGTTTTAGAGCAGTTGAATCCTGTTCTGTATTCTTTAAAACTTTCTCTAATCTATCAGAAATTTTGTTAAAGCTTTTTTCAATATTTTTAGCAATCGCAGCTTTTGCTTTTGGATTTTTAACTTGATCTAAAACATTTGCTAAAACCAGTAAATTATTATTTAAATGATGTTGAATTTTTGCAATTTCTTTTTGCTCTTTTGTTAATTTTTGTTTTTCAACATGTTCTTTTTCTGTTTTAGCTTCTTGATCTTCTTTATCAGTTTCTTGTTTGTCTGTCTCAGCTTTTTCTTGGTCTTCTTTTTCTACTTCTTCTTTATCTGTATCTTGTTTATCTGTCTCAACTTTTTCTTGGTCTTCTTTTTCTACTTCTTCTTTATCTGTATCTTGTTTATCTGTTTCAACTTTTTCTGTGTCTTCTTTTTCTACTTCAGTTGAATCTTCTGCTGGTTTCGTAGTAACAGTACCTTCTGTTGTTTCTGAAGTCGTTGGTCCAGTGACAGTTGGAAGTTTACCATCAATTTGGCCTTGAGCAGTATCCATTTGAGTTAAAGCTTCTTTTAATGTTTCTTTTGCTAAATCTTCTTTACCTTCTTTAATTAATTCTCTTGCCTCATGAATGCGCTCTTGAGCAAATTGTGCTAAAAGTTCTGCTTCTTTAACTTTGTCCGTTGTTAATAACAGTTGAATTTTTTCTACTGTTGTTTTTACAAAATAGAAGAAATCGCCTTTAACTAATGCAGGTGCTTCTTCCTTTTGGTCAGTTGGTGAAACTGTATCATTTTCAGCAGCAAGTACTGAACTAGAGAATCCTAACTGAGATAATAATAGTGCTGTAGCAGTCGTATGTACTAATAATTTTTTCATTAATTTTTTCCCCTTTGTAAAAATTTCTTTATTTATTCTCACTATAACTATTCGCAAAGAATTTCATTTTTTAGGGGGTCATTTAAGAAAATTTTTAAAAAAATAATAAAAAAATGGTGAAACTTGTTTTCTTTCCCTATTTATCGACAAAATTTTATAAAATAACTTACTAAAAAAATACAAAATAATACTTAGAAATTTATTTAATCTAACATAAAAAGTACCATACCCTAAATTAGGGAATGGTACTTTTCATTTACTATTTACATTTTTTCTGGTGCAGAAACTCCAACTAAAGCTAATGCATTTTGTAATGTAACTTGAACTGCCTTCATTAAAGCTAATCTAGCTTTTGACTTTTCAACATTTTCAGCATCTAACACTTTTTCTGCATTATAGAAGCTGTGGAATGTACCCGCTAATTCAAACACATAGTTTGTAATATGATGAGGAGTACGTTTTGAAGCAGCTAATGAAACCGCTGCTGGGAATTCTCCTAATTTCTTTAATAACTCGTATTCTTTTTCAGAAGAAACAAGGCTGTAATCTGCTTCACCACTGTAAACAATACCCATTTCTTCTCCTTGACGAAGAATGCTACATACACGAGCGTGAGCGTATTGTGAATAATACACAGGATTTTCATTTGATTTAGAAACAGCTAAATCCATATCAAAGTCTAAATGTGAGTCACAACCGCGCATTGCAAAGAAGTAACGAGTTGCATCAGTACCTACTTCTTCCATTAGATCACGTAATGTTACAGCTTTACCTGTACGTTTACTCATTTTAACTTTTTCACCATCTTGATATAACTGAACCATTTGGATAATTTCTACTTCAAGCGTATCAGCATTATATCCTAATGCTTGAATTGCTGCTTTCATTCGAGGAATGTATCCGTGATGGTCAGCCCCAAGAATATCAATTAATTTATCTGCACCACGACTAAGCTTGTCTCGGTGGTAAGCGATATCCGGAGTTAAATAAGTATAAGAGCCATCACTTTTAATTAATACGCGGTTTTTATCATCACCATATGTTGTAGAACGGAACCAAGTCGCTCCTTCTTCTTCATATGTTTCACCACGTTGTTTTAAATCATCAAGAGCCTCTAAAACTTTGCCATTTTGATATAATGAAGTTTCTGAATACCATACATCAAATTCTACTCTGAAATTACGTAGATCTCGTTGTAGTTTTTCCATTTCTAATTTTAAACCGTACTCACGGAAGAATTTGTAACGAACCTCTTCTGGTTCATTCACATAACGGTCACCGAATTCAGCAGCTAAAGTTTTACCGATTTCTATAATATCTGAGCCATGATAGCCATCTGCTGGCATTTCTTTATCCATTCCAAGTGCTTGCATATAACGTGCTTCTACCGATAATGTTAAATTATTAATTTGGTTTCCAGCATCATTAATATAATATTCACGAGTTACTTCATAACCTGCTTTATCTAAAATATTACATAATGAATCTCCAAATGCAGCTCCACGAGCATGACCTAAATGTAAATCTCCAGTCGGATTTGCTGAAACAAACTCAACTAAAATCTTTTCACCGTTACCAAAGTTTGTCTGGCCATATTCATTTCCTGATTTAATAATCGTTGGGATTAAATCAGTTAAGTAACTATTATCCATATAAAAATTAATGAAACCAGGTCCAGCAATTTCTACTTTTTTAATGCTTGCTTTACTTTGGTCAAAAGAATTAATTAACTCCTCAGCAATCATTCTAGGGGCTTTTTTAGCAACACGTGCTAATTGCATTGCCATATTTGTTGAAAAATCTCCGTGCGCTTTATCTTTTGGTGTTTCTAATATGACTTGTGGTAATTGTTCCTCCGTTGCTAATCCTGCTTTTAATACCGCAGCTTCGATTTCATTTTTTAAACGACTTTTCACTTGTTCTAATGTATTCATATCGTTGCCTCCTTAATTGATACTGTAATGTTATATGACCCAGCATTTTCATCTCCTACAAATAACTTATATCCTAATTGAAGTACCCCTTTTAAAGGTCCTTCAGATACTAGAAATTGTAGTTTTTTTGTATATGCCTTTGTTTGAAATACTCCTAATTCATTTGAGAAAGTACCTTCAGTTGTTTCATTTACTCTGTATTGATGACGCATCATAACTCCGCCATTACGAATAATTGTTACTTCCCCTTTACCTATTTTCATTGTAGCCTTTACTGTTCGGTCCTCATGATTTTCATCAAATAATAAATATGAAACATCATCCTTTTTATAGTACAGGCCATTTGCTTGAAAACTGATTTTATCACGCCCGTGTGGATCTTTTATCAAAGTCTCAAAGTCAATTGAGACAGGTATTCCTTGTTGTCCTTTCACTTTTACACGTCCTTTTCTCCCCATGAACGTAACGAATCACATCCAAAAATCATCTTTTCCCATTTTAGCATAATCTAATAAAAAAAATAAAATAGGTAACAAAAAAATTGTGAAATAAATTCATTAAAGTGAACGAAATTATAAGTCTATCTCAAAAGTCGATATACTCTAACAAAACATCCTATCCATGAAAATGAAGAGGATTTTTGTTTTCAATTGAAAACCATTTGTGAGACAATTAAGAACATACAATCAATAGAAGGAGACTTTATGAAAACAATCGCTCAACAATCATCAAGCAAATTATTTTTCATCGGACTAGGTATTGGGATCATTTCGTTATCGAGCATTTTTCTTGTTTATTTGTACGCCTTTTTTGTGCCAATCGTTGTAGGACTCATATTATGGTTCATTTTAAAACGAAAAGCAATCATGTTCGGTAGTTTTACAGCCGTACTAATTGGGTTACTAGCACTCATCGGTTTCATCGTTTATTTAGCAATGTTCGGTCATTTCGGACCATGACAAACAGCTTTTAACGGCTGTTTTTTTGTATACACCATTTTTAATCAATAACACGACCACAATTTAAAAAAGCAAAAAAAACCGCCAAGAATACATATTCTTAGCGGGCTTTGGCCGTCTTTTGAGACAACCTCAAAAACATTAATGTGCAGATTCTGCTTTATCAATATGAATTAAATGCTTTTTATTAATAAACAAGAAAAGTACCGATAGGAATACAAAACATCCACCTACATAGAAAGGGACATGTGGATTATACCATTCAGCAAGTTTACCTGCTAAATAAGGTGCAATTGCTCCACCAAGGAAACGTAAAAAGCTATATGCAGCTGATGCTGTTGAGCGTTCAACTGGAGCTGCTTGCATTACAGCTGTTGTAATTAATGTGTTGTTATTTCCTAAAAATGCACCGGCAATTATTACACAAACAATAATTACACTATTCGTATTAGTTCCAATTCCCATAATGATAAGTGTAATAGCGAAAAGTGCTAACATAGCATACATCGATTTAAGTGTACCGAATTTCTTTTGTAATTTTGGTGCCATAAATACAGATGTAATTGCTAATAAAAGTCCCCATCCTAAGAATACAAATCCTAAACCATGTTCCTTTAACCCCATATAGAATGGTGAGAATGCTAATAAAGTAAAGAATCCAAAGTTATATAGAAATGCTGTAACCCCTAATGTTAATAATGATTTATGTTTAAGCGCACGGAATGGATCAAGGAACGATGCTTTTTTCGTATTTTGAGTAATAGGTGTTTTTGGCATCATAAAGGAAAGAGATAAAAATGCAATTACCATTAAACAAGCCACACCAAAAAATGGACCTCTCCAAGAAATCGAACCTAATTCTCCACCTAAAAGTGGACCAACTGATATTCCAAGACCAATTGCAGTTTCGTATAAAATTATCGATTGTGAAACACCTGATCTAGATAGTGAAACAATTGCAGACAGTGCAGTGGCAACAAATAACGCGTTACCTAGACCCCATCCTCCGCGTAACCATACTAATTCCCATATGCTACTTGAGTTTCCACCAAGACCAGAGAACACTGCAATAATTAGTATGCCTAACAGAAGTGTCCACTTAATTCCAATACGTGAAGAGATAAAACCTGTTATTAGCATCGCGAATGCCATTACTAAGTTGTAACTTGTAAAAAGAAGCGTTACATCACTTTTAGAAGCATGCATCTTTTCAGCAATTGCTGGTAAAATTGGGTCAACTAATCCAATTCCCATGAATGCGATAATACAAGCAAAACCAACAGCCCATATAGCTTTTGGCTGACTCAAAAGACCCGATTTTTGATTTGCATTTGTCTTTTGTTTTTTACTATCTGCCAAATTTGACATATGTCATCCATCTCCCATATTATTTATTGTTCTAATGCTTTACGCACCCTCTGATACATATCATTCATTTCATCTCGAATATTGTTCATTTTTTTAAGCTTCTCATCAATCATTTTTAATTGTTGAGCAAGTATTGCTTCCGCTCCTAAAAGCTTTTCTTTTCTTTCATCTTCATTCATCTTTTCCTTGTTTTCTCTATATTGCAATCGGAATTCTTCAAATGCCTCACTAATTGCCATATATTCCTGAACCTCCTGCAAAGAAAAACCGAGAACATCACGAACGTCCATTATTTTCTTTAGACGTTCGATATGCAAATCTGAATAAAGTCGAAATCCTCCTTCACTTCTTTCAGGTGGGGAGATTAATCCAATTTCTTCATAATAACGAATCGATCGTTTTGTTAATCCACATTCTTTTGCTACTTCATCTATCTTGTAAAGCAAATAATTGCCTCCTTCGAACTGAATTTAACTTTTTTATATCACTTATCTATCTTACTCCTAATATATCGTTAACGTCAACGTTAACTTTGTACTTATTTCTATTTTTATCTTTCTACAAAATTGTGGTTTTACTACACATAATCATATTTGATACAGTTGATGCGTTTGTTAATTAGTTGTGTTTGATTTTTACAAAAGCCTGTTATGAGTATGTACTTCTCAGTTTTTTGTTGTTTTACTTACATATGAGCTTGTGAAAATGTTTTATATTAAAAAACGGAAACAATAATATTTGTTCCCGATTCAAAAAAAACCGAAAGATAAATACGGCTTTTAGCGCATTTTCTTTCGGGTTCTAATAAATGATTCAACTGATTCCTTAAATCATACTTTCCTAAAAATTTTGTTCGTCTTATGCTGTTTGCTGTAATTTATTAATTTTTTTAACTTTATTTTTTCGTTTTAACGCCCACATTGTAATCCCAGTTATTCCTAAACCAAGTGGAGCTATTCCAACTAAGGCATAAATTATTTTTACAAACATTCCGCCAAAAGTTCCTCTATGTAAACTTTCTCTCCAAACAAAAAATTGATCATATACTGTTTGAGTATTTTTCGAAAAAGTTCCTACATGTTTTCCAGAAAATTGATCGAAAAATTCGGTAGTATTTCCTTTACCTTCAGGGTCGTAACTGCCATCACTTAGTTGGGCTTCTATTACACCTTCTTTATCTGATGGAAGTCTCAACTTGTATAATTCACCTTCCGGGTGTAATTTATTGATTTGGGCAACTATCTTATCCAGACCTATTTGTTGTTTACCATTATCAACTGATTTAAGTTCTTGAGGATAATTCGATGTAAATGTTAATTTCAATGATTCTTCAATCTTTTCTTGGAATGGATATAGCATTCCTGTTATTGCTACAACAAGTAAAAATGGTAAAGTAATAACCCCTATGAAATTATGTAATGACAGATTTTTTGCCATTTGACTTTTATTCCATTTAATTTTTAAGCTTTTAAACACTCGTTTTATACCTGGATACCATAAATAAATACCTGTAATAAGAATGATAATAAATGCGATTGCAACGATACCTATAATTGTTTCACCAATATCATCTAATAATAAATGTGTGTGTAACTCTTTAACAAATGAAACGATTGATTTTTCTCTATTAAAATTGCCTAATAATTTTCCATTGCTTGGATCAATATATGCATCAATTTCATTATGTCCTTTCGACATACTTGCATGATATACATTTGTTAACTTTGAAGGCACATCCATCCTCGAAATTTGAAAACCTTTGTAATGTTCAAGGAAAACCTTTTCTGCTTCTTTTATTCCAATATTTTTTTCGCTACTTGCAGGTTTAAAATACTGTGGATTTAATACATGTTCAATCTGATTCCCAAACACTAATACACTACCCGTTGCACAAACAGCAATAATAAACAGTCCAAAAACTAAGCTGCACACCAAATGCAGAGTTAAAATAAATTTTCTTACCCCTTTTTTCATCTTCTCTTCTCCTATATTTTGATAATAATAATCGTTCTCAATTATAAGGGTAATGATTATCATTATCAATAACATTTTTACATTTTTGATGAATTATTACTTAAGTGCCTTTAACTGTTTCAAATTCAAAATAAAAAGGCGTTTCTCGTCCTAACGAACGAAAAATCGCCTTTTACAAATCTAATTATTTTACCCAACCTAATAAGATTTCACGGATAAATTTACTTGCCGCAACTTGAGTTTGCTCTGCATGATCGTAAACTGGAGCTACTTCTACTAAGTCTGCCCCAACAACGTTAATATCACTGTTTGCAATTGCTAAGATGCTATCAATCATTTCTTTTGATGTAATACCACCTGCTTCAAGAGTTCCTGTTCCAGGAGCATGTGCAGGATCTAATACATCGATATCAATTGTTACATATACTGGACGTCCAGCAAGCGTTGGAAGTACTTTCTTTAATGGCTCAAGCACTTCGAATTTAAATAAATTCATTCCAACTTCTTTAGCCCATTCAAATTCTTCCTTCATTCCAGAACGGATACCAAAAGAATAAACATTTTTTGGTCCAATTAAATCACAAACTTTTTTAATTGGTGTTGAGTGAGATAATGGCTCACCTTCATATGAATCACGTAAATCAGTATGAGCATCAAAGTGAATGATGGCTAAATCTGGGTATTTCTTGTACATAGCTTTCATTACTGGCCATGATACAAGATGCTCGCCACCCATTCCTAAAGGAAATTTGCCTTCAGCTAATAAGCCGTCAATATAGTCTTCAATCATATCAAGGCTTCTTTGAGCATTACCAAATGGTAATGGAATATCCCCAGCGTCAAAATATTTAACTTCTTCTAGTTCCTTATCTTGATATGGACTATATTCCTCTAATCCAATTGAAACTTCACGAATACGCGCAGGACCAAAACGAGAGCCTGGTCGGAAACTTACAGTCCAATCCATAGGCATACCATAAATAACTGCTTTACTTTCTTCAAAGCTTGGATGACTCTTTATGAATACATTTCCAGAATAAGCTTCATCAAAACGCATAATAAAGCCCCCTTATTTAGTAAGATCAGCTACAAATTTTGGTAATACGAAAGCCGCTTTGTGTAGCTCTTTAGTGTAATATTTTGTCTCAATATCGAAGAAACGATTCTCTTCTACTTCAAGTGGATCATGTTTTTTCGATCCGATTGTAAATGTCCACATTCCGCTTGGATATGTTGGAATGTTTGCAATGTATAAACGAGTGATTGGGAAGATTTCTCTTACATCACGTTGAACTTGTGTGATTAACTCAGGAGTAAACCATGGGTTGTCCGTTTGAGCTACAAAAATACCATCTTCTTTTAATGCTTTAGAGATACCAGCATAGAAACCTTTTGTAAATAAGTTAACTGCAGGACCAACAGGTTCAGTTGAGTCTACCATAATTACATCGTATACATTTTCACTATTTGCAATATGCATAAATCCATCGTCTACTTTTACTTCTACACGTGGATCTTCTAATTTTCCTGCAATTTCAGGTAAGTATATTTTAGAGTATTCAATAACTTTTCCATCGATTTCAACTAAAGTTGCTTTCTTTACGCTTGGGTGTTTTAGTACTTCGCGAATAACACCACCATCACCGCCACCTACAACTAATACGTTTTCAGGATTTGGGTGTGTGAATAAAGGTACATGCGCAACCATTTCGTGGTAAACGAACTCATCTTTTTGAGTTGTCATAACCATACCATCTAAAATAAGCATGTTTCCGAACTCTTCTGTCTCTACCATGTCAAGCTTTTGAAACTCAGTTTGCTCTGTATGTAAAGTTTTATTAATTTTAGCAGTAATTCCAAAGTTTTTTGTTTGTTTTTCAGTAAACCATAATTCCATTTAATGCATCTACCCTTCTTTATCAAGATTTAGTTTGAAACATTCGATTTGTCGTGGCTTACCAATGCGCCTCTACTTTTTCGATTATGTTTCGTATTATCCCCACTCTTCCTAATTCCTATCGGATTTGTGTTGTTACGACAATTTTTTGCCGTACAAAAGAAAAGTATAGAGTAATTTTTGTGAAATGCAAGATTTTTAAAGCTAAATTATTTGATATTTTTTACTAAGGTAATTTGAATAAAATTTCTCTTAATCTACCATACTATTATTAATTAGAGAAACGAGTCGAGAGGAGGCTAAATTTTTGTATATTATTAATTACTCTTTTCATTGGCGTACACTTCAAAAAGTCGGTATTTTTCTTACGATTATTTCCATTTCAGGGACACTATTTTTATCCTGTATTTATCTGTTTGCAATTACATCTACAAAACCTTCTTTATTTATTGAGTCAAATTCAAGTTATTATGATCACAATCAAAAGCTAATTAGTAAAACTAAGCTACTCCAAAATCGTAAAACACTTAAAATTGCAGATGTGCCTCCGATTGCGATCAATAGTATTTTAGTTTCTGAGGATCGTAATTTTTTTCATCATCATGGCTTCGACTTAAAAAGGATGGGTTCTGCTATTTTAATTAATATATCGAAGGGACAATACGCTGAAGGCGCAAGTACAATTACTCAGCAACTTGCAAAAAACTTATACCTTTCACAACAAAAAACACTTAATCGTAAGTTAAAAGAGGCTTTTTTAACGATGCGACTTGAGTCGGCATATAGTAAAAATAAAATATTAGAAGCATATTTAAACACTATTTATTTTGGACATGGAATTTATGGTCTAGAAACTGCAGCAAATACCTTCTTAGGAAAAGAGACAAATGAGCTTACAATTGGTGAATCTACATTTTTATTAAGTATTCCAGCTAACCCTTCAAAATATGATCCTTACATTCATTATTCGTCAGTAAAGAAACGGCAACAACGAATTTTATCAGCACTTGAACACAATAAATTAATCAACTCAAAAAATGTTAAAAATGCAATGGAAGAAGCGATTAAGTTAAAACCGATTAAACATACTTCAAATTCTTCATTTACATCCTATTTTCAACAAAGCGTTCAAAAAGAAATTACTGCTACAATTGGACAATCAATCAACAACAATGGTAGCAAAATTTATACAACATTTAATCCCACTATTCAAAAGCACATTGATCAAGCATTTGATAAGTATATTAGACCAAAATCTGATTTACAGGCTAGTGTAGTCGTATTAAATAGTCAAACCGGCGAAGTATTAGGTATGACTGGAGGCCGTGAAAAAGGACAGTTTTTATTTAATCGCGCAATAGCTTCGAAAAGACAGGTAGGAAGTACAATAAAACCAATTCTATATTACAGTGCACTTGAAAATGGATATACTCCATCAACAAGACTTCAAAGTAAGCCTACTGTATTTCACTTTGAAAATGGAGAGTCATATAGTCCTAAAAATAGTGGCAATTTATACGCTCATGATTCAATTACTCTAGCTAAAGCTATTGCTGTTTCAGATAATATATATGCTGTAAAAACCCAACAGGCAGTTGGTACGAATGAATTTATTAAAGCACAGAAGTTATTCCATTTAACCACACCGAATAATAAACTACCTTCAATGGCACTCGGCACTCAAGATGCTTCATTGCTCGATATGACAAGAGCATATGCTTTAATTGCGAATAATGGTAAAGAAGTTATTCCTCATTTCGTAAAAGAAATTAAAACACAAACCGGAAAGACGATCTATAAAGAAAAGTTTGAAAAAAAACAAAGATTAGATAGAGATCAAACCATAATTCTTAAGCAACTAATGAACGGAATGTTCAATACAAATTTTTCAAGCTACTTGCCTGTAACAGGTACTAGTATCATTCCTGAACTATCAAAAGATTATTATGGTAAAACTGGCACTACAAAAACAGACAGCTGGATGATTGGATTCCATTCAAATCTTATTGTTGGAGTATGGGTTGGGTATGATCATTCAAAAAATCTAAACGTAGAAGAAAGTTCACTTTCCAAGAAAGTATGGGTATCAGTTATGACAAAATTATTGGATAAAAATATTGACTCTAAACTACCTAATGATCTTGTTAAAGTTGATGTAGATGAAAAGACTGGCCTTTTGTATAAAGAGGGCTGTGGCGATAAGGTTTCACTTTATTTTCGTAAAGGGACACAACCTACAAAACCTTGTATAAATAAAAAAATGAACCAAAAACATAAAAAGGAAAATAAAGACAGTAAGCCTTGGTATTCAAAATATTTACTTTAAAAACAAAAGACCTCACCAAATGGTAAGGTCTTTTGTTTGTCCTAGTCCTAGCTTTGTCCAAGCTATTATTAGTTTACTTTATTTAGTCTTAAATGTAAAAAGATTATTCGACGATTTCTTCAAATTTTTTATATAATTTACCAAAAGAAAACTCGTTGATTGGCGAGCCCTAGGGCGAATACAGAGAGGTAGTTGCACTTATACTTAAGACCTTAAATTGGAAACTACGTCGATTTTCCTACTTTGCTGCCAATTTATACATACTTAATGTGTAAAAAAGTATACTAACCTAAAAGTTCAGTTTTTAATTGTTCAGATGAGTTATTCCACATCTCTTCATTATGCGATTTTAAGAAATTAGCTAATAATTTACGAGACTTTTCATCCATTTGTTCGACGATTATTTTACGTTTCATCGCTTTATCCATTTTATTTACGTGATCAGGAAGAAGCTTATATCCCCTTCTAGCTTCACGATCAACAGTCATGTAGCAACCTGTTACGCCAGCATAATAAGGACCACTTTCAGTTCGCTCAGTTGCGACCCACACTAACCAATAAGGTTTTCCATTAGGAACTTCATCCTCACTAGTTAAAAACTTAATCCCCTTTTCAACTGAACTTCTTGCGTGCATTGCACCGATATCTACAAATACATCATTCTCTTGAATATCAATAAAGACTGGTGAAATATTTTCTAAACTAATTGCTCCAACACCAAATCCGCCATGCCCACTCGTTGAATCATTTTTTAATATATTAAAACCTAGTGATTTCTTTTTTGGTTGATCAGACATTGTGCCCCTCCTAAAAAATTAATGGTGTAACAATTGAATTAATCCAGTGGAAAACTGATGGTATAGCAACCTGGAAAATTGGTTGTATTGTATAGTTATCTAATGGCGTTAATACTAAAACTAAAAATACAAATGCTCCATACTGTTCATATTGTGACATTTTAGCCCGAAAGTCATTAGGAGCTAAATCCTCTAAAATTCGATATCCATCTAGTGGTGGAAGAGGAATTAAGTTAAATACAAATAATACGATATTCATTTGAATGAAAATATTAAAAAAAGAATCTAAAGTAATTGATAGTGCTTGTGGGAAAGAATGAAAAAATCCGTATTTATATAATAGTGAATAAACGATTAAACCAAGCGTCGCTAGAATAAGATTACTAATCGGACCCGCTGCAGTTGTTAAGATTCCTGCTATTCTCGGATGTTTAAAGTTATGGCGATTTACAGGAACTGGTCTTGCCCAACCAAAGCCTAAAATAATAATCGCAATTGTACCGAAAATATCTAAATGTCTAAATGGAGAAAGCGTTAATCTGCCTTGTCTTTTTGCCGTGTCATCTCCAAATTTATAAGCTACATAAGCATGTGCAAATTCATGAACTGATAACGAAATTGCAACTACTAATAATATTAATGGTATATCTTTTAATGGATATTGAAAAAATGATCCCATTCTTTGCTCCTCTCAAAAAATTGCTGTTTTATGTACCTAAACGATTAATTTATAAATAGTTTAATTTATTCTTTATGATTTCTTCAATGTTAATCGATTTAAACGTTATTATTCTGACTTCCTGAGTTATAATAAAAATGATAAAACGAAGGAGGTCAGAATAATGCCATACGTTACGGTAAAAATGCTAGAAGGTCGCACAGAAGAACAAAAGAAAGCACTAGTTGAAAAAGTTACTGATGCTGTAAGTGAAACAACAGGTGCTCCAACTGAAAAGATTGTTGTTTTCATTGAAGAAATGACAAAAAACCATTATGCAGTTGCAGGTAAACGCCTTAGTGACGAATAGATTTCCTTACATACATCAACAGTAAACGGAGTAACTTCCGTTTACTGTTCTTATCTTCTTTTAGTCCCTGCTATTTCTTCAATCATTTCGATTACTTTCTTTTTCTTTTCATCAGGATTATTATAAATTAAATCATGAGGAAAATATAACTTAGAATCAAATAACTTTTTACCAGTTATTCCATCTACAAGCTCTGATTTACGCGAAATTTCTTTCAAATCGCCGTTCGTTTGTAATAGTAAAATCGGCTTTTTCCCATCTTCTTCACCATACCTAAAGTAGTCATAAGCCTCGTCTGAAATTGTATCGATAACCAAATAGTATTCTGGATCAATCTCTATTTCTAAAAATAACTCTTTTAATTTAGCAAACTTTTCAGTATGTTTTTGTGTATCAAAGTCTACATATTGAAATAATTTTCTATTTAAGTACCGTTGACATAGATCACTTAAGATTTGATCAGATTCCTCCTGCCATACTTGGAAATAATACAAAAGGACTGATTCATCTAATTTGATATATTCATCTAAGTCAACTTTTCCCTCAAACAAAAGACCAAAATGAACTGGAACATAATTAAAATGGTAACCTGTTTCATGTAAATATTTAGCCCTTTGTAATATTTTTTGTAGAATGGCTTCCGCACTTCTAGACACCGGATGAAAATAAACTTGCCAGTACATCTGGAATCGACTAATTAAGTAATGCTCAACGGCATGCATACCTGATTGTTTTATAACGACACCATCCGGTCTAGGACGCATAATTCTCAAAATACGTTCCATATCAAAATTACCGTAACTTACGCCAGTGTAGTATGCATCTCTAAGAAGATAATCCATTCGATCTGCATCAATTTGGCTTGAAATCATACTCGTAACTAACTTATTCGCCGATGTTTTCTCAATGACCTCCGAAACTTTTTTAGGAAAGTCATCCCCTACTTTTTTTAGAATCTCATTAATTTCTGTTGAACCCTCAATAATTTCCCTCGTTAATTCTTCATGATCTAAATTAAAGATCTTCTCGAATGTATGCGAAAAAGGACCATGACCAACATCATGTAATAATCCAGCACATAGAGCTAATAAGCGATCATCATCATTCCATTCAGGACGACCAGAAAAAACATCATCTACCATACGCCTTATAATTTCATAAACTCCAAGCGAATGAGTAAATCGACTATGCTCAGCTCCATGAAACGTCAGATACGTAGTACCAAGCTGTTTAATTCTTCGTAATCTCTGAAATTCTTTCGTACCTATTAAATCCCAAATAACTTGATCTCTTACGTGAATATAACGATGTACAGGATCTTTAAATACTTTTTCCTCATAAAGCTTTTGGAAACGATATGACATATCTTGGCCCCTTTTCAATATGTATACTAATTCTTTATATGCTAATTGATTTTCTTTCTGAACAGGACTCTTCTATCTTTCTTTTATGGCTCAAGGCATTAACCTCTCTAGTGATAAGCCAAATTCCCAATGAAGGTAAAACCAACCTTCTGCATTTATTATTAATTTTCTCTCTCTTAACCTTTAGATATCAAGTTTTAATAGGTTACCTCGAGATCATAAGTCAAATTCCAATGAAGGTAAAAATCACCCTTCCTTGGCCTTCGTCTTATGCTTGTCGGGGCTTGAGCGAACGCCTTCCGCATTTCTTTACTATTATATCAAAAAAACGCTCCTAAGGATGAAGGAGCGTTTAATTCTTACCTAGTTTTGACTTTATCTTTACAAGTAGATCATCTTCATTTGGTGCAGATAGGGGACGATTGTTTACGAAACAAAATGATTTTTTTCGTCCTGGTCCACAGTAAGATTGACAACCAATTTTAATCTCTGCTTCATCATCTATTCTTTTTAAGCGAGGGACTAATGTTTTAATATTTGTCGCCTGGCAGTCATCACATATTCTAAATTCATTTGACATTTTTTTACAATCCTTTCTGTTCTAAATTGAACATACTCAGCAGTAATTTTACTCGTTCCAAAAAGGACATGCAAGTTTTCCAATTAAATCACTCCAAATAGTATTCTACTATTTTCTATTTTTTGTATAGTTTTCTATTTTTTTGTCCAAACTTCTATTAATCAGCTAGGAATTTAAATCGATTAATTGAATAAAAGAAAGTTGAGGGGAAATTTCAATGATGAAATTACGACAGGATGCTTGGACTGAAGAAAATGATTTACTTTTAGCAGAAACCGTTTTACGACATGTACGAGAAGGTAGTACTCAATTAAACGCCTTTGAGGAAGTAGGCGATGTTTTAGAACGTACTTCGGCTGCTTGTGGTTTTCGTTGGAATGCTGTAGTTCGCTATAATTATGAAAAAGCACTTCAATTAGCAAAGAAATTCCGTAAAGAAAAGCTTCGTCACGCTAAAGGTGAAGATGCTAAGAAAAAATTATTATATACACCTTCTGAATCTAGTTATATACAAACAGATGTATCTAGTAATTTTGATCGTTATTTAAATGATGAACAAGATTTAGAATATGGTGTTGAACTCGATCAAGAATTTGGGTCTTTTGTAGAAACTGAAAATGAAAATGATGCAAGTGTAGAAGTGACACATAACGAGGAACCAACAACTGAAATATTTTCAAGTATTCCTGCAGTTCAAAATCAGTACCAATCACAGACTCCACCAGTTTCACCAATGAATACAAGAAAAAGTTCAATTACAATGTTTGATGTCATCCAGTTCTTACAAGGTCTTTCGAGCAGCCAGATTGGTAGCGAACGTTTAGTCCGTGAAAATGATCAACTAAAAAGAGAGCTTATGCAATTACAGGAACGAAATTCACAATTACAGAGACAAGTAGAAAAGCTTGAAAAAGACGCTACTACTGTCCAAGAAGACTATGAAACAATGATGAAAATAATGAACCGTGCCAGAAAATTAGTATTATTTGAAGAGGAAGAAAAGCCAGCAGCAACATCCTTTAGAATGGATAAAAACGGTAATTTAGAAAAAATTGCAGAATAACATGATCAGTTATCACATAGAGGAACTAAATCCTAATTTTGATTTAGTCCCTCTATTTTCATGTATACTACATTTTGAAAATCCCGTTACAATCTATTAATTTCCTAAAATTGATTTTTTTAAAGAATGCTAGCTGTTTTCAACCGTCTGTATGTTACCGTTAGAGCAATCTCTTTCAATTTATCTATATATATTTTTATATTTAATAATCCAATAATTAAATCAGGTTTTAATTCATTATTATTTCAGATTCTGATCTGAAACTTCCGGATCATCCTTTAATTGTTTCTGAAAGGTTGGATTCTTTGACCAAACATTTACATTATCAACATTAACTCCTAAAGAAATGACATTACCTGCAAAACCTGAAACGGTAATAATAACTTTTTCATTCATATCGTTTGATTCTAATTATTGTCAACCTACTATTCAGAATATGAAGTTTTTTTATTTAGTATAAAATCATGCTAAAATAGGAAAACAAACGCAAAACGCAAGGGGCTTATTTAATGAATCAACATTTAAATCGGTTAAAAACAGATGAAATACGTTTTATAGACGGCTCAACTTTAGGGCCATCCTTTGAGGCGATCCAATCTTTTGCATTAGATGATACATTATGTACAAAAATTGGGAAAATGGAGTCTCCAACAACAATTCGGACTTGGGTACACCACAATACAATCGTTTTAGGAATACAAGATACTAGACTACCGAATTTAAAAAATGGGGTTAAATTTCTTAATAAACATGGATACAAAGCAATCGTACGAAATTCAGGTGGGCTTGCTGTAGTTTTAGATGAAGGTGTTCTAAATATATCAATCCTCTTTCCAGAAGCTGAACATAAGCTGCAAATTAATGATGGTTATGAAACGATGTATGCACTAATTCAAGATATGTTTAAGGATTTAACAGATAAAATAGTAGCAAAAGAAATAGTAGGGTCATATTGTCCAGGAGATTTTGATTTAAGTATCGATGACAAGAAATTTGCGGGCATTTCTCAACGTAGAATACGTAAAGGGGTTGCTGTTCAGATTTATTTATGTATTAATGAAAGTGGTTCAAAACGTGCTTCAATTATTAAAGATTTTTATGAAATTGCGATTGATAACAATGAAACTTCATTTAAATATCCTACAATTATACCTGAAACAATGGCATCTCTTTCCGAACTACTATCATTAAATCTTTCAGTGACGGATGTAATGACAAGATTACTTCAATCATTAGTGAAATTAACTCCAAAATTAACACCTAATTCCTTACTTGATGATGAAATCGAATTATATAATTATCATTTGCAACGAATGATTGATCGTAATTCGGATGTAAGTTCTATGCAGAATGAGAAATAGTGATCTTCAAAAAGATATTTTTTTAACAAAGATATTAATTGCCTTAGTTTTTTAAAATAATTAATCAATCATTTTCTTTCATAAAAAAACAATCGATTCATCATATTTAAAAAGCTAACCAATTTCACAAAGTGTTCCTATAAAAAAAGAGTGCTCAAAGGTCTTTGACTTAAGAGTACTCTTTTTTCCATCTAATTATAGTGACTGAGCAGCTGTGATGATTGATAATTTATAAACGTCTTCACTGTTACAACCACGAGATAGGTCGTTAACAGGCATATTTAAGCCTTGTAGGATTGGTCCGATTGCTTCAAAGTTGCCTAAACGTTGAGCAATTTTGTAACCAATGTTACCTGCTTCTAAGCTTGGGAATACGAATGTATTAGCATCTCCTTGGATAACTGAATCAGGAGCTTTGCTTTTTGCAACAGATGGAACAAATGCTGCATCAAATTGGAACTCTCCATCTAAAGTCAATTCAGGAGCAAGCTCTTTTGCAATTTTAACTGCTTCAGCAACTTTTTCAGTTTCAGGTGATTTTGCAGATCCTTTAGTTGAAAAACTTAACATTGCGATTTTAGGGTCAATGTCAAATAGTTTAGCTGTTTTTGCACTTTCAATTGCAATTTCAGCTAAATCTTGGCTATTTGGGGCAATATTAATCGCACAATCTGCGAATACGTATTTCTCATCCTCACGAACCATAATAAATACACCAGATGTCTTTGTAACGCCTGGTTTTGTTTTAATGATTTGAAGCGCTGGTCGTACTGTATCGGCTGTTGAATGTGTAGCACCACTAACTAAGCCTTGAGCTTTGTTAGCATATACTAACATTGTCCCAAAGTAGTTTGGATCTAATAATGCTTTACGAGCTTGCTCTTCTGTTGCTTTTCCTTTACGGCGTTCAACAAATGATGCAACTAATTGCTCCATTTCTTCATATGTAGATGGGTCTAAAATTTCTACTCCTTGAAGTTCTAAACCTAAGCTACTTGCTTTTTCTTTTACATTTTCTACGTTACCGATTAAGATTGGCTTTAATACATCTTCTTTCGCTAGTCTGTCAGCTGCTGTCAAGATTCTCTCATCTGTACCTTCTGGTAAAACAATTGAAATACCTTTACCTGATACTTTTTGTTTAATGCTTTCAAATAAGTTGCTCATAATTGCCTCCATAATCTTTAAAATTATTTTATTTGTACATAATTAGAATAAAACCTTTTTAGAATAATGAAAAATATAATATATTAAATAAAGCGCTATCATTTAAAGTAAATTAATTCCTAATTTTCTAACTAAATTTGGATATTGTATAATTTTGTATGTTTTTACAAAATACTTTTATTTGTAGTATGCTATATAAATGAAAATCAATACGATAACGTTTGGGGGATTTAAAATGAGTGAAGCTGCAAAAACTTTAGATGGCTGGTATTGTTTACATGATTTTAGAAGTATGGATTGGCATGCTTTTAAACAATTAGGTAGTGATGAGCGTCAACTAGCGATTACAGAGTTCCAACAAGTTTTCTCAAAATGGAATCAAGTTGCTGATGCTGGTGAAGGTAGCCATGCTATTTACAATATTTTAGGTCAAAAAGCCGACATTATGTTTATGGTTTTACGACCTACAATGGATGAGTTATTACATATTGAAACAGAAATTAATAAAACTACATTATCTCAGTACATGATTCCAACTTATTCTTACGTTTCTGTAGTTGAATTAAGTAATTACTTAAGCGAAGAAGACGGTGATCCATATCAAAATCCGCATGTTCGCGCTAGACTTTACCCTGCATTACCAAAATCTCAATACGTATGCTTCTATCCAATGGATAAAAAGCGTGAAGGCGAAGATAATTGGTACATGCTTCCTTCAGGTGCTCGTAAAGAAATGATGTATAGCCACGGAAAAATTGGTCGTGGTTACGCTGGTAAAGTTAAACAAATTATTACTGGTTCTGTAGGATTTGATGATTATGAATGGGGCGTTACTTTATTCTCTGAAGACGTACTACAATTCAAAAAATTAATCTATGAAATGCGCTTTGATGAAGTAAGTGCTCGTTATGGAGTATTTGGATCATTCTTTGTTGGAACAATTCTAAAAGAAGATGCATTCTCAAAATATCTTTACGTATAATTGATTACTTAAGTGTATCCACTAAATACGAACAGTCATAGTATATAAATTAAAAGACTTCTCTTTTTGAGAAGTTTTTTTATTTTCCTATTGGAAAAGATGTCATATGTTTCTTTCAATTTTAATATAGTTACAGTAGTGAACGAACTAATTAGTCCTCGCTTTCCGATCACCAATGGGATTCATGCAGAATATTTAATTCGGATGAGGAGGCTTTTTTATGGCTGTAATTCGTTATACTGAGGCTGAAGTTTCATTGCTTGCTAGATTAATGCGCGCTGAAGCTGAAGGCGAAGGTGTAGAAGGTATGTTAATGGTTGGAAATGTATGTGTTAATAGGGTTTTAGGTGATTGCTTAGATTTTAGAGACATTCGAAGTATAAAAGATATGGTTTATCAAAATCCTGGTGGATTTGAAGCTGTTCAAAAATCTTACTTTTACCAACGTGCCCGGGACCAAGATATTGCACTTTCTAGGAAAGTAATTGCGGGGCAGCGTTTTTGGCCAGCTACTTATGGCCTATGGTTCTTCCGACCTGCAGCTTCATGCCCAGCAACATGGTTTAACCAAAAACTAGCAGGAAGATTTAAGTCGCATTGCTTTTATCAACCAACTGCTGAAGATTGTCCTAAAGTTTACAGTGTTTAAAATGATTTGACTAAGGGAGGTTTTTTCTTTGAGTAATCCTTACGAATATTATCCAAGTCTTTATCGTGCGGCGCAACCTGGTCAAGGACAACAAACCGGACAGGGTCAAGGGTTTGCAGCCCCATCAGGCGGGATGATTACCCAACAAGGTCAAGTTACCGCCTCAGCTAGTATGTTTGAACAATCCTATGTAGAAAATATACTTAGAGCCAATCGTGGGAAAATTGCTACGGTTTATATGACTTTTACTGGTCACCAACAACAAGTATTTGTCGGGTATATTATGGGGGCTGGACGCGATCATATTGTACTTAGAGATGTAAATACCACTAAAACTTTCATATTGTTGACAATATACTTAGATTACGTCACATTTGACGAAGAAATAGCTTTGCCTTATCAACTTTAAAAAAAAGTGTTCAATATAGTGCAATAATTGCACTTTTATTGAACACTTTTCTTTATTTCATTACTGAAATCCCTACTAATATCCAAGCTACTAAAAATGCTAAACCACCTAGTGGAGTAATCGCACCTAGTATTTTAATTCCAGAAATACTTAATATGTACAAGCTTCCTGAGAATAAGATGATTCCTATTATTGATAACCATCCCGCCCACGTTAATTGAGTTGTTGAACCATATTTATCAATTAAAAATGCAATAATAAATAGTCCACCTGTTTGGAACATTTGATATTGAACAGCTTTTTGCCAAATTTGAAGTGATCTTTCGGAAATTTTCCCCTCAAGTCCATGTGCTCCAAATGCACCTAATGCAATCGATAAAAATGCAAAGATACTACCGAATAAGAAAAATAATTTCAAATCTTCTCCCCCTTTATCTTAAAAATCTAATAATGATCCGCTTTGTTCCGAGTCATCCAATTTAGGCATAACAGAAGGTCTCGACATAATAGGCTGATTTGGTATTGATTGAACGATACTACTCGTTACGATCTTGTTTGGAACCTCAATATTACTCTCGTCTTCAAGAAGTAACTCACATAAAGAACGAATACTGGCAATTCTTTCTCGGAACTGTCCAGGTTTTTGTGTACTTACTTTTGCCTTATGTAACTCATTTTCAATTTGCTGGATTACTTTTTCTACACTGATATTCAGATAAATCACCACCAAACTTTATTAACACAATCCAATAAACCCTATTATACTATGGCTTTTTTCTGAAAGCGAATACCAACCAAATTAAGCACTATTTTATTCGAACGGTGGTATACTAAAAAAGTTAATTTTTAGGAGGTATTGTAATTTGAACTATAAAATGATTGTTTTAGATATCGATGATACACTTTTAACAGATCAACACGTTATTTCACAAAGAACGAAGGAAGCTTTACTCAAAGCTCAAGATATGGGTGTAAAAGTAGTGTTAGCTTCCGGTAGACCAACCTTTGCTATGCACAAGTTAGCTGAGGAACTATTACTACATGATTATGGTAGCTATGTCCTATCTTTTAACGGAGGAATCATTACTGACTACCGAACAAAAAATAATGTTTATGAATGTACACTAACAAAAGAGCAAGCACATGAACTTTATGATCTTAGTAAGAAACATAATGTCTTCGTTCATACATATGTTGAAAATGATATTGTTACAGAAAAAGGGAATCAATATACTGATATTGAAGGCCAGCTCACAGGCATGCCTATTAAAGAAGTAAGTAGCTTTACTGATCATGTGAAAAATGACGTTGTAAAATTGTTAATGTTGGAGGATCCAGAAAAATTGGCTCAAGTTGAAAAAATACTTCAAAAAGAGCTTGAAGGTAAAATTAGTGTCATGCGCTCGAAGCCATTCTTTTTAGAACTAACAAATAGTGAAGTTGATAAAGGTAAAAGTCTAAATCACTTAATTCAAATTTTAGGAATTCGACAGGACGAAGTAATCGCTGTAGGAGATGGATATAATGACCTACCGATGATTAAGTTTGCTGGACTAGGTGTTGCGATGGGAAATGCTCCTGAAGAAATTAAACAACAAGCAGATTATGTCACTGCTACTAATAACGAAGATGGTGTGGCTAAAGTTGTTGAAAAGTTTATATTGAGTAATAAATAAGTACAAGAAAGGGTTGTCAAAAAAAAGACAACCCTTATTTTAAACTCTATACAACTACTCAACTGTCCAGTCAATCGGCTCTAATTGAAGTTCTACTAGTTTTTGATTAATTTGTGAAAATGGCTTACTCCCAAAGAAACCTCTACTAGCTGACAATGGACTCGGATGATGTGATTTTAATATTACATGGTGTTTGCTCGTAATCAATTCTTCTTTAGCTTGGGCATGTTTACCCCATAGAACAAAAATAATCGGGCGATCTTGCTTATTTAACTCGGATAAAATCGTATTCGTAAATAGTTCCCATCCTTTATTTTTATGTGAATTTGGTTCCCCTTCACGAACAGTTAATACAGTATTTAATAATAAAATCCCCTGCTTCGCCCACTTAATTAAATAACCGCTAGTTGGTATTTCTATCCCTAAATCGCTATTTAATTCCTTATAAATATTTCTTAAAGAAGGCGGTATTTTTACTCCCGGTAATACAGAAAAACTTAAACCATGCGCTTGACCTGGCTGATGATAAGGATCTTGTCCAATAATCACTACTTTGCAATCTTCATATGAACACTCGTTTAAAGCCTGAAATAAATGCTCTTTGGCAGGGTATATTGTTTGTTCCATGTATTCTTTTTCAAGAAATTGCAATAAATCTTTAAAATACGTTTTTTCAAACTCTGGTTTTAACTTTTCTCTCCAATTTGATGATAGATGAAGCAATGAAATACCACCTTTCCTGACGAAATTTCCCGAGAAATAGATTAGATTTGTTGTTTCTTGTCGTTGTTTCTGATTATTAATAGATTACTTGAATTAGCAAAATTGCGATGATGATTTGAAAACCTACAATACTTAATGCATAAAGTGAAAGTGACTTCCCTTGTTTAATGATCATTTTTAGATTTACGTTTAAACCGATTGCAGCGAGTGCAATCATTTCAAATAAATGACTAGTCTTATTTGATATATTCGCAGCCCAACTTGGTAGCAATCCTAAGCTATAAAATACACAAAGGATGACAAATCCTATTACATACCAAGGAAATTGAATTTTTACTTTTTCAATTGATTCCTCTGCTATCTGTCTTCGTTTTATAGTAGATAAGCTAAAAACTACAAACACTAGAAAAACTACTCGAATCAGTTTAAATATAGTGGCATAATTCTTTACTTCATCATTGAGTAAACTACCACTAGCAACTACTTGTCCAACTGATTGTAATGTACTTCCGATTAGTGCAGAGGTCGGCAATGTTTCTGAGTGATATAATACAGATGCTATTAAAGGTAAAATAAACATTAAGACTGTTCCCATCATATTTACTAGTGTGACAGCCAGTCCCTTTTCTTCTTGCGAGGCTTGTATAGCTGGGGCAGTTGCACCAATTGCTGACGAACCGCAAACTGCATTGCCACTTGCCATTAAATAGCTAAAATTCAATCCAAAACCTAATTTTTCGCCTAACCAAATCGTAAAAATGATGACTAGACACATTTGTGTCACAATTAACAAAATTCCTTTTAATCCTAGTAGGCTAATCATTTGAATGCTGATCGTTGCTCCTAATAAAAATATTGAGACCTCTAATAATTTACTTTCTGCAAACTTTCTACCGCCTTCAAAATAAGACTTTAAGTGTACTGTATTACCGACAATCAATCCGATTAATATTGAAAGTGTAGCTGCTCCAACCGGAAAAATATAAGAAAGTGTCTCACTAATAAGTGCAATAATAAGGCAAAGAACTACCCCCGGAATAGCTTTATAAATATTCCCCATATGATTCTCCAAGCTTTCATTAAAATATTATTCTATCTTTAAATATTATGTAATGAAAAAAGAAATTCGACAAGATTCTTGTCGAATTTCCAAATTTATCATATCGTAACATTTAATCTTCATCATAGCTTGAAGCCTCAACAATATACTGGGGTCTTCTTTTTGTTTCGTAATAAGTCTTACCTAAATATTCACCTAATACTCCGATCATCAAAATTTGAACTCCGCCAAATAACATAATGAAATTAGATATTGTATATAAACCAGGAATTCTAATCCCAACTAAAAGAACCTTAAAGCTCATCATTATAAATATTACGATACTTATACCAATTAATAGTAATCCAACTTTCGTTAACAACCTCAATGGTCTAGTATTAAAACACAATATATATTCAATGGCTCTTTTTATCGAATCTAGTCTTTTTACCTCTGACTCTTTGTTAATGATTCTTGATGTTATTTCATACTCAATCGTTTTTATTTTGTAACCAATCCAGTTAAAAATACCTTTTGAATAGCGGTTTGATTCAGGCATGCTTAAAATAGCATTCACTACTTTTCTACTGAACAAACGAAAATCTGATTCGTTTTGCAAAATATCAGGGTCCACAAATTTTTTAATAACCTTCTCAAAAATGCCCTTTTTGGCTTTTTTTAGAACTGAACTCTCTATTTTTTTAGATGCAACTACATGGTTATGTCCTTTTTTGTATTCATCCATCATCTCTAGAATAACGTTTGGTGGATGTACAAAATTTCCATCCATTAGGATGACTACATCGCCTTTTGCATGTTCAAGTCCAGCACAAATTGCTCCCTCTCTTCCGAAGTGGCGAGTAAACGAGATATATTTCAAATGGCTACTATGATTTGCAACAACTTGAAGTGCAAGTAGTGTATCATCATCACTTCCGTCGTTTATATAAATAATCTCATAATCTTCTTTCAGTAACTTTACAGTATTCGATAAATTAACGTGAAATCTCTCAAAATTTTCTCCATTGTTATAACAATATACAACAACTGATAATTTCATACAAAACACCTACTTCTCCTAAAAGCTATAAAGATATAACTTTTATTATGTTATAGCACTTGGCAAAACAGTTCAATGATTTTTATATGAATTTTATTTCTCGAACGACTAATGGATGAGTCTACTCTTCTTAGAAAGATCCGCAATTTTACTTGCTCTTTTATTAATAGGTGCTTTAAGAACTACCCCCACTATGATTGCTATTATAGCAAGTAGAACTAGTATTGGAAGGTCTTTATAAATGGTCTCCCAAACAATTC
This sequence comes from Gottfriedia acidiceleris, assembly GCF_036421055.1. GTDB lineage: Bacteria > Bacillota > Bacilli > Bacillales > Bacillaceae_G > Gottfriedia > Gottfriedia acidiceleris_C. The sequence goes on from NZ_JAZGQS010000007.1 coordinate 301,044, forward strand.
CACCAGTTGCCTCCCTTAACATGCTTAATGCATAGGTGAAAGGTAGAAACGGGTTTATTTTTTGGAAAAATGGCGGAGTTACTTGAATCGGATAAACTCCTCCAGCTCCAGATATTTGGAGAACCAAAAAAATAATACCGATGGCTTTCCCAATATTTCCGAAAACCGAAACAAGCGTATAAACAATAAACGTAAATACAATGCTAATCAATAGTGCAAATAAGATAAAATAACCTTTACTTGCTGCATAAGTACCGAGTATCAGAAAATTACCTGTAGTCACGACTAATGTCTGTAGTACCCCAATCGTTAAAAAGGTCAATAATCTTCCAAAATAAATTTCTCTACTCTTATATGGCTTTTCTTCATGAACTTCAGTAGTTAATAACGAAACCATTAATAAAGCTCCAACCCATAACGACAATGTTGTATAAAAAGGGGTCAAGCCTGTACCATAATTCGGTATCGGAAACATTCGCTCCTTTTTTATTGCGATTGGATTGGAATAAAAGTCACTTACCTTTTCTATATCTGTACGTAGAAAATTAATTAAATCCTCAATGCTTCCTTTTTCTTTAGCCTTTCTAATCTCATTAGCAATTTTTTTTATTTTCGCTTCAATCATTGGTAATTCATTTACTAATTGTTGTATATCACCTTTTTTGGTTGCTAATAAATTTGATGTGTCCTGGAGTACACCTTTTATTGTAGGTATACTCGTTTTTGCATCAGCCAAAACAGTCTGGGTATTTATTAATGATTCATTCACTAATCTTGAAGCTTCTCTTATTTTTGGTGATAAATCTTGATCAAAATTTCCAGTTAAACTGTTTATTTTGTTATTTATACTAGCCGCACTCTCATTCATTTTTTGAAGTAAATCAATCGATAGACCATTTCCGCTTTGTATTGCACTTTTTAGTTGAGCATTCTCATTTTGAAGCACCATTAGATCTCTTTCTAGATCTTTTAATACACTAACTTCTTTACTAAAATCTGTTGTAGTACCTAAGCTATTAAACGATTGAAGAACTTGATTTAAAGAAGTAACTATATTTCTTGAATTCGGTAGAACATTTCCAATTTCATTCGTGAGTCTCATCGATTCGTCTCGACTAATCGTTTGATTCTGTAATTGTGATAATGTACTTTGTATAACAACAGACTGGTTCTGGAGTAGGTTAAGTGTCTCTTTTATAAATGGAGTTGAATCTTGAATTGCTTTGTTAATTTGATTAAAAAACCCACTTAAACTAGCCGTTAATTTTTCACCATTTGCTACGATGTTGTTAATCAATTCCATGTCTTTTTTTGTAGTTTGAATAACGTTTTGTACTTTTTTATAGTCATATAAGGCTGTATTCACAGTTGTCTTTATTTCGGGTAAATCTTTTTCAAGTTTAAAAATCATTTGCTCAAATTTTTTAATTTCAGGTAAATTTGCTTGTAAATCAATTCCTATTTTATTAAACTCCTGCAAAACTTCCTTACTTACGGTCTTTTCAAATTTCTTTGTAATCTCACTTGCAATACCGGTTGCACCTTTTTCAGTATATTTCGGCGCAACAATATTTAGCTTCTCATTAACTTGATAAACTAGTTCAGGTTTTTGAGGATGATCTGTTAAAACAGTGCTAATTTTATTGGAAAAATCGCTTGGAATTAAAATACTAGCGTAATATTTTCCTTGTTTAACCCCTTCATTTGCGACTTTTTTAGTTGTAAATCTCCAACCTAAAGAAGGATTTTGTTTCAAAGAATGGATTACTTCGTTTCCGATATTAATTTTATTGTTTAAGACAGTAGCACCGCGATCTTCATTTACGATTGCGATCTTTAAGCCCTTTGTATTGCCGTACGGATCCCAAGAAGATTTTATATTAAACCATGCATACATTGAGGGCATGATAATTAACCCAATGATAATCATCAATGCAGCCCAATTTGTTACAACCCGCTTTACATCACGAAAATAGATTTCAAATATTGAACTCACCTATAACTCACCTAATCTTAATTTTTAAATAGTATGCAATAAATAGTGTATAACTATTCTTAAAGGCAATAATGGTTAGTTAGAAATTAATAAATTTAAAAAAGACTTTCCCTAATAATAGAGAAAGTCTTTTTGACCAATCATTTCTTTATATACTTACGGTCCCTGTCTTTTCCTAGTTTCTGCCTTACTCCCATCTAAATGTACGTGCAGCAATTAAGAAGCTTACGACCATCCAGACACATAACCAACCGAAATCCGGAAGTAAATCTCCAAATGATGCTCCGACATTCATGATGTCACGCATTGCGGTTGATAAATGTGTAATTGGAATTGTCTTTATAATCGGTTGTAAATATTCGGGCATATTATTTACAGGGAAAAATACTCCACCTAAAAACATTAGTGGGAACGAAATGAACCCTGCAATTGGCCCGGCACTTTCTGGACTTTTCGCTAAACTTGCTATAATAAATCCAATGCTCATAAATGTTAATGTACCTAATACTACAAACAATACTACTAATAGAAACGATCCTCGAATACTTACGTCGAATCCAAAGTAGCCAATTAGAATTGTTAAGATGGCTTGTAGACTATTCAAGATTAGCCTTGCTGTAATTTGCGCTGCAATAAACGTTGAGGCTCTTAATGTTGTGCCTTGCATTCGTCTTAATACGCCTCGTTCTCTCCAAGAGGCAATTTGCCCTGCGACACCATTCATATTATTATTCATAATTTGCATTGCAATAATTCCAGGCACTAAAAAGTCTAAATATGAAAGAGTAATTCCAGATACACCTTTAAAGTCTGTAACGATTTTAGGAGTATACCCTGCCATTTGTTTACTAGCGGCATCAACATACGCTGTAATCGTTGCAATTCCACCTTGAAGCTGGCCTGCTTTACTTTCATTATAAAGTACTTTTATTTTTGCAGGAGCGGATTGTTGTTTAGTTGTAACTTGATTTTGAAATCCTTTTTTAATGACGATTACAAAATCTGTTTTACCATCAGATAATAATTTCCTAGACTTTAATTCATTTGTTTTTTTATGAATTTTCAGCGACTTTTGTTTCTCTAATACAGTTGTAATTTGTTTACTTACTTGAGTGTTATCATAATCAATTAGGTTTACTGAATAACTAGTTGTATTCCCATCGTTAAACATTAATCCGAAAATAATCATAAAGAAAAAAGGAAATAATAATGTCCAAATAAGTGCTTGACGATTACGTACATAAATCCGGAGTTGCGCTAAAGTCAATTGGTAGTAAGCCTTCATTCTTCACGTAACCCCCTTCCAGTCATATATAAAAATACGTCCTCAAGAGTGGCAGTTCTAGTCGATAAATCTGAAATCGTCATATCTTGAACTTTTGTATACTCCAGTAAGGCCATTAATGAAGCTTGTAAGTTACGTGTATACAATGTTACGAAATCATGATTTATCACGACATTCATTACATTGTCTAAATGTGTGAACTTTTCTTCTTGCTCTGGTACTTTTGTCTTAAATTCAATCGCACTCTCTGCAGAAATTGAACTTACTAAATTGTTTGGTGTATCTAGCGCAATTAATTTACCTTTATCCATGATACCAATGCGATCTGCTAGTACATGAGCCTCATCCATATAATGGGTTGATAAAACGACTGTTTTACCTCGTTCTTTAAGTTTTAAAATGATATCCCACAACGTTCTACGAGCCTGTGGATCAAGTCCTGTAGTTGGCTCATCTAAAAATATGATTTGAGGATCATGAATTAATGCTAATGCAATCGCTAATCGTTGTTTTTGTCCTCCAGATAATCCTTTTACGAGACTATTTTGTTTCTCAGTTAAAAGCATTTCATCGATTAACGGTTGAATTGGGATATGACTTGGATAGAAACTTGCATACATTTCAATGATTTCTTTTACTTTTAACAGTTCAAATAATGATGTTGATTGGAGTTGAATTCCAATCTCTTGTTTGATTTTGTATGAGTCTTTACCGATCACATGCCCTGCAATAGTAGCCGTACCTTCATCTGGTTTTCTTAATCCTACAAGCATTTCCATTGTCGTTGATTTACCAGCTCCATTTGGACCGAGTAATCCAAATACTTCACCTTTTTCCACTTCAAAACTAATTCCATTAACAGCGTAAAAATCTCCATATCTCTTTTTAAGATTTTCAACTTTAATAATTGAGCCCATTGTTTTTCTTTCACCTCTACTAATTAAATGATTATTTAAATGTACTATCTTTTCTAATTCAGCCTGCTAAGTATATAATGCAAAACAAAATATATTTGTCGAAAGAACTAATTATTAATAATTTTTAATAAAACCTTACACTTTTTACCACTATGTCTCTTCCATTGCTACACTTAATATTCAAATTTATTTGTTGCATTTATGAACTATTCATTTACATTTTATAACTTGATTGTAACGTCCATGTTGTCACTTTGTAATACTCATCAGTTACAATGTGTTTGGACATGATTTTAAAAAATTGGCTATGATTTGAAATTTTTTCTCTTTAATTGAGCCATAAAAACAAGGTGATAAAATGAAAATAGAACGTGAAAAATGGTTGGATGTTGCCAAAATGATCGGCATCTTTTTGGTTGTTTATGGTCATTCTACAGAAGGTCCGAATTCTATTACATTTATTTACTGGTTCCATATGCCTCTATTTTTTATTATTAGTGGCTATTTATTTAAACCGGTCAATTCAATTAATGAACTCAAATTTTTTATAAAAAAACTAACATGTAGATTGCTTGTACCATACTGTACGTATTTAGTTTTATTTAGTTTATATAACATGACAATTGAGGTAATAGACGGAACCATTAACCAATCAAATTTACTAAAGGAAGTCCTTTCATTGTTAATTGGTGGAAGATTTATTACTGGAGTCCATGGCGTATTTTGGTATGTGACATGTTTATTTATAACTCAAATATTATTTGCGTTAATCTGTTTATACTTTAAAAAGAATAGTACCCGTCTATTCATCGTAATAACTTGCTATTTACTTGCACATTTTGAAACAATTAAATTAATTCCACAAATTGGTAAAAATACCTTTAATCAAATTTCGATTCCATGGAATATGGATGTTGCTCTACTAGCAATTTTCTTTTTAGGATTAGGTTTCTTTACAAAAAAATTGATCGCGTCAATTTCTAACTTCCTTGGAATATCATGTATTGCGCTTAGCATTGTTTATATGACCTTATATGAATTGAATAAATTAGATTACCATCTAAGTCTAAAATACTTAAGATATAACCATTTATTTTTAGATGCTTTAATTCCAATAACAATGACGATTGCTGTACTTTATTTATGTCAAAAGCTTGCAAAACTACAATTTATCCAACCTTGCACAATATTTGGTAAAGAATCATTAACGATTATGTACATCCATATTTTTGCGAATGCTATTTTTTCACAGTTTTTCGATTATGGACCGTTATTGTATACCATGATTGGTTTAGCTGTGCCTATGATCGCGAAGAAATTTATTATTGAGTCACAACCAACTATAAAACCGTTATTCATTGGTTTAAATGTAAAACGAAAACATTTAAAGGTAAGAACTGCATAAAAAAAATAGCCTTAGGGCTATTTTTTTACAGAGTGTTGAAAAACAACTTAGTCAATAGATCCAAGCATATAATTTTTGAAAAAATCCCCTTTGTAGGAAAATTATTACAAA
>NZ_JAZGQS010000008.1:0-250757 GCF_036421055.1 Gottfriedia acidiceleris
AAAAGGCTGTCTATATGACAGCCTTTTGTTTGTAGAGAACACCGAGTAAAATCCTCCCTGATTGAACAGGAAGGATTATTAATTACTTCATATTATATATTGTATATTTCCTCATCCAAGGTCGAAGCGATCTGCATTCATGACTTTAACCCATGCAGCTATAAAGTCACGCACAAACTTCTCTTTGTTATCGTCTTGAGCATAAACTTCTACTATTGCACGCAGTACTGAATTTGAACCAAAAACTAGGTCAACACTAGTAGCTGTACGTACTATCTCACCAGACTTGCGATCACGTCCTTCAAATACATCTCCGTCTACAGGGGTCCACGCAATTCCCATGTCTAGCAAGTTTACAAAGAAGTCATTAGTAAGTGTACCAACTCGGTCAGTAAATACCCCGTGTTTTGTGCCATTATAGTTTGTACCTAGTACGCGCATACCACCTATTAGTGCAGTCATTTCAGGTGCAGTTAGGCCTAACAATTGTGCCTTATCTACTAATAGCTCTGCTGAATTTACACTATACTGTTTCTTTTGATAGTTACGGAATCCATCAGCAATAGGCTCTAACACTGCAAAGCTGTCTATATCTGTTTGCTCTTGTGTTGCATCGCCACGGCCTGGAGTAAATGGAACTTTTACATCAAACCCTGCATCTTGTGCAGCTTTTTCTACCGCAGCACTACCACCAAGTACAATCAAGTCGGCTAGGCTGACTTTCTTATGTAGATGGTTTTGAACGTTCTCTAATACATTCAGTACCTTTGCAAGTTGCTCAGGCTGATTTACTTCCCAATCCTTCTGTGGTGTAAGTCGAATTCGAGCTCCATTTGCACCGCCTCGCATATCTGAGCCACGGAAAGTACTTGCTGATGCCCAAGCAGTATTTACTAACTCGCTAATAGTAAGCTCTGTATCTAAGATCATTAATTTGATCTTTTCAACTTCTGCATCAGTTATTTCATATTCAGTAGCAGGTATAGGATCTTGCCAAATTAAAACTTCTTCTGGAACTTCCGGACCTAAATATCTTGAACGAGGCCCCATATCTCTGTGTGTTAGTTTAAACCACGCGCGAGCAAATGCATCAGCAAAATCTTCTGGGTTTTCATGGAAACGACGAGATATCTTTTCATATTCTGGATCAAATCGCAATGCCATATCAGCTGTAGTCATCATTGTTGGAACACGAACGGTTGGATCTTCTACATCTGGCGCAAGATCTTTCTCCTCAGGATTTACAGCTAGCCATTGAAACGCACCTGCAGGGCTCTTTGTAAGCCACCATTGATATCCAAACAATAGATCAAAGTAACCATTATCCCACTTTGTTGGGTTTGCAGTCCAGGCACCTTCAATACCGCTAGTGATTGTATCACGACCTTTACCAGAACCATGAGTACTTAGCCACCCTAGGCCTTGGGAATGAATCGGAGCTGCTTCTGGTTCTGGACCAACATGAGCTGCATCTCCAGCACCGTGAGCTTTACCAAAAGTATGCCCACCAGCAATTAGTGCAACTGTTTCTTCATCATTCATTCCCATTCGAGCAAAGGTTTCGCGTATGTCACGACCACTTGCAATAGGATCTGGTTTACCGTTTGGTCCTTCCGGGTTAACATAGATAAGCCCCATCTGAACAGCAGCTAGTGGATTCTCAAGCTCACGATCGCCCGTGTAACGTTTATCCCCTAGCCATTCGGTTTCAGTACCCCAGTAGACATCTTCTTCAGGATGCCAAACGTCTACACGTCCTCCTCCAAAACCAAATGTTTTTCCGCCCATTGATTCAATAGCAACATTTCCCGTTAGAATAAATAAATCAGCCCAAGAAATTTTGTTACCATATTTTTGCTTAATCGGCCAAAGCAGTCGACGGGCTTTATCGAGATTCCCGTTGTCTGGCCAACTATTAAGTGGAGCAAAGCGTTGTGTACCAGTACCTGCACCACCACGCCCATCACCTGTACGATATGTACCTGCTGAGTGCCAAGCCATACGAATAAAGAATGGCCCATAATGTCCATAATCAGCAGGCCACCAATCTTGACTGTCTGTCATTAGATTGTGAAGATCCTGTTTAAGTGCTTGATAGTCTAACTTTTTAAATGCTTCTGCATAATTAAATTCTTCATCCATAGGGTTAGATTTTCTGTCATTCTGATGTAGAATGTTCAAATTTAACTGGTTTGGCCACCAGTCTTTATTTACTGTACCAGCTGATTTCGGAGTAGTCGTGCTACCGTGATTAAACGGGCACTTTGCAATGTTAGAATTATCATTCATTTCCATACTTTTTTCCTCCTTAAAAGTAAATAAATACCCAAATAATTATGTATCTTGTATTACTTTTCAAACAAGATATGATTAATTATTATGCAATTATTATATTAAACTATTACATATAATCATAGAAATAAGCTCACAAATAAGATACTATTCACAACATTGTGAACAATTGATGACAATAACTTATTTTGTAAAATACATTGTCTAGTTCAATCAGAAACATCAACCAATTGTTAATACAGTCTCATTTATTGTTTTAAGGTAATCATTCATAAGTATTTCTTAACTTACTTCTACATTTAATACAAGACGACCTGCTATCTAAATGATTTACCGCTTTTTTATTTTTTAATGAAATGATCTTACTGGTAAGAAATTTAGTCCACCTTAAAAAAGCCAAAAAAAAAAGCTCTTCGAATATCGAAGAGCTTTTCACTATTACATACCCCAAACTAATGTCCAAAGTGTACCGAAGACAATTGCTACTGCAATAAATACTGCGTAACCTAAATTGATATATAATACACTTTTATTTTCATTTTCATTCATATGCATGAATACGATTAACTGAAGACCGCCTTGTAATAATGCAGTTACAATTAAAATAATAAATGATACTTTAAATGGTAAATTTAAATAGTAAACACTTAAAGCAATGATTGTTAGAACAAGTGATTGGATGAAGCCAACCACTTGATGCTTAGGGAATAATGCGCTCATCCAATCAGTCCTTTCACGTAAACAAAACTAAAGATAAAGATCCATACTACGTCTAAGAAGTGCCAGTATAATGAATAAATAAATGTTTTGTTTGCTGTAGTTTCTGTAATTCCCTCACGAGAAACTTGAATTAAGATTGCAATACCCCATAACATACCGAATGATACGTGGGCACCGTGAGTACCTAATAATACGAATAATGCTGATAATGCTCCACTACTTTGGATTGTTGCACCTTCATGAACATAAGTAAAGAACTCTGTAATCTCTACTCCTAGGAAGACTGCTCCTAAAGCTAGTGTTAATACAAGGAAGCTTATAAAAGCTTTTTTGTGATTTAATTTTATTGCGTTTACAACTAAACCAATCGTAAAACTACTTGTTAATAGGGCAAATGTTTCTATCATTACACCTTTCATCTCAAATAATTCTTTTTGAGTAGGTGCTGAACCAGTGTTATTTGCTAAAGTGAAGTAAACTGCGAACAATGTTCCGAATAAGGCAATCTCTGCTCCTAAAAATATCCAGAAGCCAAGAATCTTATTAGAACTTTCTTCACCTAGACTATACAGAGGCCTGCTGCTCATAGTGATCACCTCGTAATTTTTTCTCTGTTTCGATAATTTCTTCTTTATGAATATGGAATCCATGATCACGTTGGAAAGAACGTGCAATTAAGCAAAGTGCGATAGGAACTGCAAATACAATCATTGGAACCCACCATTCAAATATTAAGAAGAAACCAAATGCCATAAATGCTGCACCTAAAATGAATGGTATACCACTATTACTTGGCATATGAATATCTGTAATCTCGCCTTCAAGTAATGATTTACCTTCTTTTTTAGCTTTCCAGAATGGATCTAAAGAATCAACTTTTGGAATAACTGCGAAATTATAAGGAGCAATTGGACTGCTTGTAGCCCATTCTAATGTTCTTGCATTCCATGGATCACCAGTAGTTTCTCTTGGTGCGTAACGTACACTGTAATAAATATTGTAAACAAGTAAACAGAATCCGATTCCTAGCCCTACAGCTCCAATTGAAGCAATCAGATTTAATGGTCCGAAACCTGACGCTGCACTGTAAGTATACGTACGACGAGTCATACCTTTTAATCCTAATAAGAATAATGGGAAGAATGTTACGTTAAAGCTAACGATAATTGTCCAGAACGTAATCTTACCAATTTTTTCATCTAATTTAAAACCAAATACTTTAGGGAACCAATAGTAGAATCCTGCGATTACCGCAAAAACAGTACCTGGAATTAATACATAATGGAAGTGAGCAACTAAGAACATCGTATTATGATATTGGTAGTCAGCACTTGCCATAGCTAACATTACACCCGTTACCCCACCGATTGTAAAGATTGGGATAAATGCTAGTGAATACATCATTGGAACAGTAAATTCGATTTTACCTTTTCTTAATGTAAATAACCAGTTAAATATTTTAACACCGGTTGGTATACTTATTGCCATTGTTGTAATACTAAAGAAGCCATTTACAACAGAACCTTGACCCATTGTATAGAAATGGTGAACCCAAACAAGGAAACTTAGAGCAGAAATGGCGATCATACTAACAACCATGCTCTTATATCCGTATAAATTCTTTCTTGAGAAAGTAGCTATAATTTCACTGTAAATACCGAACGCTGGAAGAATAACGATGTAAACTTCAGGATGACCCCAAATCCAGAATAAGTTCGCCCAAAGCATGTCGTTACCATGTGCCATCGTAAAGAATTGAGTACCAAACTCACGATCGAACATCATTAATGCTAAAGCTACTGTTAATACTGGGAATGCGAATACGATAATAACGTTTGTAATTAAAATACTCCAAGTAAACATTGGCAATTTCATTAATTTCAAGCCTGGAGCACGCATTTTTAAAATTGTAACGATAAAGTTAATACCAGTCATTAAAGTACCTAGACCAGCAATTTGAAGCGAGATTGCGTAATAGTTATTCCCAACGCCTGGGCTGAATTCCTTACTAGCTAATGGGAAATAAGCTGTCCAACCAGCATCAGGTGATCCCCCGATAACAAAGCTTAAGTTTAAAAGCATTGCACCTGCAAAGAATAACCAGAAACTAACTGCATTTAAGTAAGGGAATGCTACGTCACGAGCTCCGATTTGTAAAGGAATAACGATGTTCATTAATCCAATAATGAAAGGCATCGCCATGAACAGAATCATAATTAAGCCGTGTGTTGTAAAAATTTCATTATAATGTTGTGCATCTAATATTTTTAAATCTGGTCCTGCTAACTGTGCTCTCATTAATAACGCATCTACTCCACCACGGAATAGCATTAATAATGCACACAGAATATACATTACACCGATACGTTTATGGTCAACAGTTGTTAACCATTCTTTCCATAAATAACCCCATTTTTTAAATTTGGTTAAACCAATTACAATAGCAAGAGATACAACAACGATACTTACCATTGCACCATAGATCATTGGTTCACCAGTTACAAAAAAGTGATCCCATTTATAACCCATTATTTCATCCCCTCCATATTATCCATGTCATGGTGATCAGATGAATCCTTCATAGAACCATGTTGATGTCCTGCATTTTTACCTTCTGGAGCTGGTCTAAATTCTAAATGAGTCGAAGAATATGACTTTCTACCTAAATGCTCAATTTTTAGTAATTTATTAAACTCTGTTTCTGTTAAAGCAGGAGCTGTTTCTTTAACGTCTTTAACCCAGCCATTAAATTCCTTATTATTCATTGCTAATACTTCAAATTCCATTCCAGCAAAGCCTTTACCATTGAAGTTACTGTTCTTACCAATGTATGAACCTGCATTTGAAGCAACAAAATTTAATTTCGTTACCATGTCACTCATTGCATATTTTTGTCCACCTAATTGTGGAATCCAAAAACTTGTAATAGGACCGAATGAATAAAGTCTGAATTCTACATTTCTGTTTGTTGGAATGTTTACATAGTTAACTGTTTCAATTCCTTGTTCAGGATAAGAGAAATGCCATTTCCAGTTTGAAGAACTTGCATAAATAACAAGTGGTTTATCATTTTCATGACCTTTTGGTACACTTTCAACTGCATTTGTTGTTTTAACAGTTACTACTGATAAAACTGCAACAATAATTATTGGGATAACAGTCCAAATAATTTCTAGTGTTTTACTACCCTCTTCATGAGGAGGTTCGTAATCTTTTGGAAGTTTACTAGCACGATATTTATATAGAATAACAATATAAAGAATGTAAACTACTAGTAAAACTCCTAACATCATCAACATCGAGAAGATTATCGTATCTGCTTGCGTTTTAGCAACAGGGCCCTTAGGATCAAGTACTGTAATCTTGTCACAAGCACCCATTACTAATGCAACCAACATGATCATCATGCTCATTAGAAATTTTTTCATTTCGCTCTTCCTTCCTATAACGTAAGTAAAAGTTCAAAATAGTTTTTTTGAATTATTTCTTAGATAAGTATTTTTATAAATTGTCACTAAAATGACAAACAATGTCCACAGTTATAGTAAGATACTTTAATTAAAAAAACAAACAATTAATTACCATTTTGAAAGGAAAAAAAGAGTGTTCACATTTTAGACATATTTGAAAATATGTTTATTTCTAAAAAACCTATATATATCAACTGTTCCACTCAATTGCTCACTTATTCACAACGTTCACATTTTAGACAAATATTAGATTTTGATTAACTTTTTGTTCACATTTTAGAAACATACATATTAGTAAATTAGTATAATAATTTTTATGAAACTTTACGAAATAATCTGTATTTTCACACAAAAAAATAACGCAGAATGATCTGCGTTAAAAACAGGGTTGTTAATTTGCTGAAGAGAAAAACTACTGTCCTAGCGCGTTCTTCTCTTTTTTAGGTTTTTTGGGGGTCTAAGTTTGCATTCCATATTTAACTTTCTAATATGGATAATACGAAGAACTAAAAAAACAATGGCTTATTTCTTAAACTTCTTTTATAAATCTTAGAATACCAAAAATGAAAATGATTATCAATACCAATTATTGGTTTTTTTAAATCTAACAAAAATGTTCAAATAATTTAAATATAAATTATCATGCTGTTGAAAAACTACATTGTCAATTAATTATCAAATTTTCGTAAAAGGAGTATTACCAAAGTATTTAAGCTATAATTGTATTAAAAAAGGTGGGATAATTATGCATCAATTATTAATTAAAGGGATTTCAACTGATGATATTTGCAATATTAGTAAGTCTTTAATCGAAGAACTCGCAGCAGTTTGCGAATGTGGGACAGATAATTTTACGATTGATTGTATTCATTCAACTTCAATTTTTAATGGTGAAATTGTAGATAGCTTTCCATTCATTGAAGTAAAGTGGTTTGAACGTGGAGGTGACACAAGAGATCGTTTCGCGGCTACAATCGCTAGACATATTAACACATTGAAAATTCCTGAATTTGAAATTGCTTTTATTACATATCAAGAAGATTGTTATTATCTAAATGGGAAGAAATTCCCACAATAATATTTTGAAATAATTTAGGTCAGCGAAGTAGCTGACCTTTTTTTTTTTGAAAATTTATATTTCCGGGGCAGGTGTACCTATAGGACGATGTCATTTCGGGACATTTCAACTATGTGGACAAATATACAAACTAAAAAAAATGGGTAATTGACTAAGTACATGATTTGTAAAATTGAATATTAGTATATTAATCGGACAAGTAGGACACAAAAAAATGCTACCGATTAGAGAAAGGTGAATAAAAATGAATTTTGAAATTGCAATGACAGCATTTGTTTTCATTATGACAATGGCCGTCATATTCTGGAGACCAAAAGGAATTCATGAGGCATGGCCTGCTTCAATTGGTGCAATAATCATTCTAGTAACTGGGATTGTTACTCGACACGATTTATACGACATTATAACAAAAATCGGTGGAGCTTCAATTACAATTATAGCTACTATCGTTATGGCTGTTATTTTAGAAAGCTTCGGGTTTTTTCATTGGTCAGCAGCTCGATTAGTTACATTGGCCAAAGGATCGGGATATCGGTTATATTGGTATATCCAACTATTATGCTTTTTGATGACTTTACTATTTAACAATGATGGAAGTATTTTAATTACAACTCCAATCTTAATCCTTCTATTAAGAAATCTTCGTCTAAAACCACACCAGAAAGTTCCATATTTATTATCTGGAGCGCTCATTGCGACAGCTTCTAGTGCACCGATCGGAGTAAGTAATATTGTAAATTTAATCGCTTTAAAAATTGTGCATATGACTCTATACATGCATACAGCGATGATGTTCGTACCAGCAACATTAGGTTTATTGTTTATGTCGGCGCTAATGTACGTCGTTCTAAAAAATAAATTACCTGAGACACTACCAATCTCAACAGATGATATTGAAGAATCGTTCTTTATAAAAAACTTCCATCCACTAAAAACAAAAATTTCAGTAGAAACGAAAAAGAAACGTACAAAATTTATGTTAAAAGTTCTTGCTTTCGTATTCTTAATGAGATGTTTGTTATTCGTTGCATCTTACTTTTCAATTCCAATTGAATTAGTTGCGGTACTTGGCTCTTTAGTCTTATTAATTTGGAGATGGTACCACTTAAGAACTAGCCCTACAGATATCTTAAAAAAGACACCTTGGCAAATATTACTTTTTGCATTTTCAATGTACGTGATTATATATGGGCTTCATAATGCCGGTTTAACTGAGTTTTTAGTAAAAGAATGTGAACCAATCGTTAATCAAGGATTATTCCAAGCAAGCTTTATTATGGGCGGTTTAGTAACTGTTTTATCAAATCTATTTAATAATCACCCTGCGCTTATGATTGGAACAATTACGCTTACTGAAATGGGTCTTGACCCAATCACTTTAAAAACGATATACCTTGCTAATATAATCGGAAGTGACATGGGGTCATTATTATTACCAATTGGTACACTTGCATCATTAATTTGGATGCACATTTTAAAAGAAAACAAAATTAAAGTAAAATGGAAAGATTATTTAAGCGTGACAATAATTGTTATCCCTTTAACAACAATCGTTACATTGTTTTTATTATTCTACTGGGTACAATTAGTATTCGCACACTAATCAATACTTTTACCTCTAGGAGGAGATCTACGTGAGTGATGTATCTACATTGCTAGGAAAACAAGTCTCGGTAAGATTGTCTGGAGATGTCATATTCGAAGGAATTCTTACTGATTTAGGACAAGATATTTTAGTGCTCTTTAACGGCATAAAATATTATTATATCCCTTGGATGCACATCCATATGGTATATCAAAAAAATGATTTAAAAGAAAAGATAGATAACCCTATTGAACCATCCATTACGCAGGAAATGGAGTCAATTTCATATCGTAAAATTTTACTGAATGCTAAAGGAATATTTTCAGAAATCTATGTAACTGGTAATATAACTTTTCATGGTTACATTATGAACGTATTGAATGATTATCTTGTATTTTACTCACCTGTCTTTCATACAATGTATATTTCATTATCACATTTAAAATGGATCACACCATATAACCATAGAGTAATGCCATATAATTTAACAAATGAGACACTAGGAGTACATCCACCTACTATACCTTTACACAGGTCTTTAGAAATTCAACTTAAAAAAGAAATTGGAAAGCTTGTTATTTTTGATGGTGGAACAGATCCAATGAAAATTGGACTTTTAAATAAAGTAGATAATAATCAAATAGAACTTTCCGTTGCAAGTGGACAAAGTGTTTATCTAAAACTGGGACATATAAAATCTGTACACTTACCATAGCTGGATACAACCTTTGATACAAAATGTATTTAAAGGTTTTTTTTTTGATTAAAATAATGAATTTAAGTAAAAAAAAGCCCCCTGTAATGCAAGGGGCTATTAATCTTCTAATCTTTATTTACGTAAATTGAACCATTCTTCGTTTTTAAAATCAGATGCTGTTTTCCACTTCCAACGATCGCCTTATTTGTATGATTCTCATCTTTATTTTTCATTCCCCAACCAATATTACCATTAAAACTACCATCATTTGTTTCCGCATTAATCGTTAGATTGTTATCCTTTTGTAGGTCGATTTGGATTTCACCATCATCAGAAGAAATTTTACTATTACCATTTAATAATGCATCCTCAACATTAATTGAACCATTATTTGTTTTTGCGTTAATTTTTCCTTTATAATCACTTAAGTTAATTTCTCCATCATAAGTTGTTATTTCACTTGATCCATCTATATTGGCATGTTCAATCGAAATGCTACCATTTCTTGTAGTGGAATTTAAATAACCAGAAATATTTTTGATTGTAATTTCACCATCATTCGTTGCAATTTCACTATCACTATTTAAATTTACATTCGTTAAGCTGATTGAACCATTTCTAGTTTTTGCAACTAAGTTTCCAGTCACATTCTCAATATTGATTTGACCATCATTTGAATTTATGACTGTTTTATTGTCTTTATTTGATACATTTACAGAGCCATTTTTTACATTTATATTCGTTAAAATACTTTTAGGTAAATCAATATTTAGTTGGGAACTGTCATGATCAAAGTGGAAAATCTGATTATCATCATTACGAATCTCGATAATCATTTTATCACCATGTGTTTTCACTGAATAATAATCAGATACTTCCTCACTTTCTTTTTTATCTCGATCCGGTACTCTTATATTACCACTTACATTTACTGCACTAGAATCGGTTCCATTTACACTGATTTCACTATTATTGGCTTTAATAATAACTTCATTAATTGATGAAGTTATTGTTTTTGAATCATTTACTTCAATATTTTTAGATTTAAATGTAAAACCAATTTCTTTGACAAACAGTTGACCAATACTAAATAGTAATGAAACAACCATCATTAATATAAGTAAAAAAATACTAAATCCATGAAAACGTAGAGAGTCTTCTTTTCTTACTAAATGGAATAGTAATATTTCTATTCCTAATAAAATACAAGCAACTGGCCATGCATTAATTAGAATCTTCGAATAAGGGATTGAAATAAAATTTTGTAGAAACCATAGTAAACCAATTGCGATTAAAATAATTCCCGCTGTTATAGTACCAACCTTCCAATTCCTCATACTTCTTTTTTCGACTTTCCAGTTAATAATTTAATACCGAGTCCGACAAAAACAAGACTAATTAGTAAATTTTGTACTAAATTATAGTCAATAAAAATATTGTAATGTCTAGAAAGATAATCAGAAGCGTTCTCTAATAATGATAAGCAACCAAAGCCGATTAATACCCAACCAATTAAGAACTTATTAAACTTAAATTGATGATTTACGATTGGCTCATCTACTAATTCAATATCTTCACGATATTTACTATGATACTGAAGTGCATCAAAGTAGCTATAAAATACGATGACTGGTATAAAAAATCCAAAGCTTGATATTAAATGTGTTAAAAATACTGTACCGAAAAATAACAGCATAAACTGCAATCCTCGACTCATTAATCCTAAATAAAAATGGCCAAGACCAGGTAAAATTGATAATAAATAAACTAATTTTTTACGTTTCTTCAAAGTTTGTACCTCCATTATTTTTTATTTCCTTTCAAAATTTTTGGAATTGGAATTGATAATTTAATTTCTTCACTTTTTTCAATTAATGAAGAAGTCTGATCAATCGTTTGTACAACGTGACGATTGGAATTTGTAATCCGCTCAGTTATTTGAAATTGGAAGAATAAAAATGTTGCTGCTGCAGCCAATACTAAATGGATTAAACGAACTTTTTTTGAATTCGTTTTTGATTTCTTTTCATTCGTTTTTTCCGTAATCTGTATTGATTCAGTTTGTTTCATTATTTCGTTTACTAACTCATCTGAAAAATGGAATTCAGGTGGATTCATCCATTCCATGTCTAATTCATTTAAAAGTTCAAGTTCCGCCTGACACAAGGTACATTCATTTAAGTGTTGTTCAAGCAAAAGAGATTCTTTATTTGAAAGCTTCTTTTGTTGATACGATATTAGTTGGTCAGAAGTTAAATGTTTCAAATGATCCCTCCTTTATGCTTGTCTTTAATTAATCGTTTGGCTCGATATAGGCGTGATTCTACAGTTTTAACGGCTACATTTAATTTCAAAGCTATTTCCCCATAGGTAAGTTCTTCAAAATAATATAATTTCAATACATCGCTATATGTCTGTGGCAATTCAATTAAATATGAATGAATAAGTTCTTTATCGATCGTTTTTATTAAAGCTTCTTCAGGTGATAATAAATTCTCTTCTGGTAAAGTAGAAAGTAATTCACTAGTTTCATTTTCCTGTTGTTTTACTTGTTTTCTTTTAAAATCAATAGCTTTATTCATTGTAATTCGATAAATCCATGTAGCCAAATTAGATTCTCCGTTAAAGTTTTCGAGAGAACGATACAATTGGAGAAAGACTTCTTGCGAAATATCTTCAGCATCCTTTTGGTTATTTGAAACTTTCAGTGCTACTGCAAATACCTTTGATTGGTATCTTACAATTAATTCTTTAAATAGTTGATGATTCCCCTTAACTATATTCCTTACTAATTGTTCATCCGACTCCATTGCATCACCTCTTTTCCTCTTCCATAATTTTAGACGAAGACAAATTTAAAAACCCTGCAAAAAAAGTAAATAATTTTATAAAAAATTTTTTCAAAAGATTCTTTTCAAGTTATTTGAATTGAAAAGAAAGTTAAATATCATAAAAACAATTACTAAGTAGTTTGTGAGAAAATACTTATTTAATGAATTAATGAACAGAAAAAAAGCTTATATTGTGGTATATAAGCCTTGTGAATTTCCTTTTTTATTTGCGATTCTCAGTTTTTAATGGCAATTTACACATTTTGCCGTTTTAATTTTGAACCTCAGGAATACTTTTTAAATCCGTTATATTTGTTCGCATATGGTTCATTATTTCGTTATATCTCATTTTGCCATTTATTAGATGAACATCATTAATATTTTCCAAAGACATAATTTTAAAATTTCGATTATCATGATAGTAATTATAAGTTGGAAAAAAGCTTGGATTTTTCAATTCAATTTTTACATTGTGATCTGTTTGAGTTTTTACTACATCAATTGTACCCATGCCACCAATTAACTCATAGATTTCATCTTGAGCTGATAAGAAATTTCCTAATGAGTAAAAAACGATTGATTTATTTCCCATTTTTCCAGTGACCCATGCCGGCGGTTGTAGGACGTGTGGATGATTTCCAATAATAATTTGAACTCCCATATCAGCTAATTGTTTTGCAAGATTCTTTTGGGTATTGTTCGGCATTCTTTCATATTCAATCCCCCAATGCATGGCAACTACTACCACATCTGATACTTTCTTTGCCCTTGCAACATCACTACGTATTTTGGCAAGGTCAATCAAATTTACTAAGTAATCTTTTCCTTTAGGAACCCGAATCCCATTTGTACCAAATGTGTAAGCAAGAAATGAAAATCGAATATTATTTTTATTTATCACTCTAATTTGGTCACGATCTGCTTGAGATTTAAAAGCACCTGTATATGGCATATGAATAGCGTTCCAATGGGAAATTGCACTTCGTATAATTTTCTCTCCTCGATCAAGCGTATGATTATTGGCGAGTGTTACAAAATCAACCCCAGCTCTTTTGAGTGCATCTCCAACTTCATATGGGCTATTAAACGCTGGATACGTAGATAATCCGAATTGCTTTCCACCAATCATCGTTTCTTGATTCGCTACTAAAATATCTGGCTTTTCCATCGTTTTTCTAACTTCATCAAACATTTTATTAAAGTTATATACACCATTTGGGAGCATAGCATCTTCATAAACTTCATTATGTATTAATAGGTCCCCCACGGCTCCGACAGTCACCTTTGTAACTTGCTGATTTATATTTTTTATAGGCTCTTTCTGCTCTTTTACCTGTTCTGTATGTCGTTTTTCTTTGAGTTCCTCTTGATTATTTTTTGTACACCCGCAAAGTAAAGTAAAAAAGCAGCTTATTAATACGATAATTATTTTTTTCATCTTTTTCTCTCCAGTTAAAGGGAGGTTCAATAGAATGCATTGTACAGGTATAGGTAAAGACAAAACAATCCGGAACCTTTATGTAATCATATTTTAATCCTCATCATCATTTAATACTCTTTATAATTCTTAAAAACTGCCGTTTCCGACATTCTTTCTTTTAAAATATTTCCATTTTTTAACAAATAATATATTTTACAGTGTTTATTGAAAAATTTCAACAAAAAGTAATGGTTCATTTTAATAGATTTCATAAAATTTACAATTATTGGACTTCACTATTGTTTAACTATTAAAATAATAGCATGTTCAACAATTTTTTGATGATTAAACAGATTTAAAGCTAAAAACGTTTTAAAAGAAAGGGAGAGAACAATGAATAGATCTGAAAAGTTATTACAATTAAAGAATGAGATTAGTCATGTGATAATTGGTAAAGAAGATGTCGTTGAAATGATTTTCATCGCTCTTATTAATAATGGACATATTTTACTAGAAAGTGTACCTGGTACTGGAAAGACACAATTAGCTAAAAGCTTTACCAAAACAATTAACGGATCGTTTAAAAGAATTCAATTTACCCCGGATTTATTACCTAGTGATGTAACAGGTATTCAATTTTTTCATCCAAAAGAACAAGACTTTCAGCTCCGAATCGGTCCTGTTATGACCAATATTTTATTAGCAGATGAGATTAATCGTGCTACTCCTAGAACCCAAGCTAGTTTATTAGAAGTAATGGAAGAAGGCCAGGTAACAATCGATGGGGAAACTATTCTTCTACCAAGCCCGTTTATCGTTATAGCAACGCAAAATCCAATTGAATCACAACAAGGTACGTTTCCATTACCTGAAGCACAAATGGATCGATTTTTTATGCAGATTCGTTTGGAATATCCTACATTTGGAGAAGAAAAAAGCATTATGAAGTCATATCGTTCAAATACTCCATTTTTGAATTTAAAAAATGTACTAACTTTAGAAGAAATTGATGAAATGAAAGAACAGGTGAAAACCGTTACAATTTCGGAAGAAGTAGAGGATTATATTTTAAATATTATTCATTCAACGAGAAATCATGAAGACATTCAACTCGGCATAAGTCCACGTGGTACATTGGCACTAATGAGAGCTTCACAAGGTAAAGCATATATAAACAATAGATCATTTGTCACTCCACAAGATGTGAAGGATGTCGCAATTTATCTCCTTTCACACAGATTGGTCTTGACGCTTGAGGCATCCCTAAAGAAAAATGCTAGACAAGTTATCGAATCAGTTTTAAATCAAGTTGAAGTTCCTGTAGAAGCTGGAGCTGGTCAATAAATGACTTGGAATAAAGAAATACATGGTAAAAGTTCACTTGATATCCTAACCATTTTTGGAATCATATTTCTACTCATTAATCTCTATCAATCTTCCTATTTATTAATGTTTTTAGGAGGATTTTTAATCATCATTAGTTTAATGAGTCGATACTATTTAAAACATATTGCTGATCACCTAATCATCGAAAACGACAAGGAGCCCATTCGAGTATCCGTCGGAGAACAATTTAATTTACCTATTAAGATGACCCAGAATCATTGGTTACCAATTATTAACGCAACAGTTCGAATAAAATTAGAACCTATAGTAGATAGTATAAATTTTAAAACGGTTAGTAACGATTCAAATTTGGAACTAATGATCCCAATTCAACTAAAAGGTTACGAAACGATTCAGATTACATTACCTCTTTCAGCTACCAAACGTGGAGTTACTAGAATTAAACAAGTAGAATTAAAAATTTCAAACTTTTTCAGTTTAGGTTATCTCTATTTAACATATAAACCTTTTTTACATAAAGAAATTATTATTTATCCAACTTTAATTCCTGTTCCTCAAATTGAACAAATTATTTCAACTAACTCATACGGTAGTTTTGTCACAAATACTAGTATGTTTGAAGATTTTCTAGCACCAATTGGAACAAGAGATTATGTCTATTCGGACTCATTTCATCGAATTCACTGGAAAGCTAGTGCTAAAACTCAAGTACTTCAAACGAAAATTTATGAACGAACTGCTGACTATTCAATGACATTTATTATAAATTTACGAGATTCTCATCATGATAATTTTAGATTAAGTATAATTGAAAACATCGAATCCATTGCTAGTAATATTGCCTATATAGTCCAATACGCTACATTAAAAAATATTAATTATGAAATATTTCTAAATTTGAACATGGAAAGTGGAGTTCCTGTTTATCATTTACCTATTGGTGGTGGTAAATCTCAACTAGGTAAAACTTATGATATCCTTGCACGAATTAATGGCGCAAGAATGACTCAGCCGATTGATAGATTACTATATTACGTAGAAAAGCAACAACGAAAATCTCCTGTTGTTATTTTATGTGGCCCATTTGGTAAGAATGGTGATCGCTATTTCGCTCAAATGCGAAAACGTGGCCAAATCATCTATTATCTACAAGATGATTTAGAAAGTCCAAAGCTTGTTCCATTTGGACAAAATTAAGTCGAAAGGATAATGAAATGACTTTACGTTTACTTTCTACATACTTTTTTTCTTTAGAATATTTATTGCTCTATTTAATCGTTCTATTTCTATACGAATCAAAAAATCAACTGCCACCTACTTTGGCATTCATTTGTATTTTTATGATTGGAAATCTATTTTTACTTTACTCATTGCGAAAGGCTAAAATTTCACGTGTTATTCCGTTTCTAGCAGCCATTATTTCTGGAGGACTTAGTTATACTCTAGGATTAAATTCAGTTACATCTATTTTATGTGCTAGTTTTATCTATTTTCGACTAGAAGCTTTTCTTAAAGACACTTCGTTATGGATCGAAGAACGAAATAAATTACAAATCATTTTTTATTTAGCTAGTTTGATCGTACTCTTTTTTGGCTTTGCTTCACATTATTCTCATATGAACTTGATATTATGGATAATTATTATTTTTACCATTTTATTTAGTTTAGGTAGATACTTTCAACAAGCAGTCACTACACATACGATTAAAAACTTTGGAGGAATGATTGGATCGATTAGTATAGCAGCCCTGCTTACTGGTACTATATCGTTAATATTGCCGATCTTAAAGTGGGCGATTTTTAAAGTACTAGACGGTTTATTTAGTGCAGTTGGTTTTTTAGGAACTCCTTTCTTTAACTATGTAGATCACATCACTTTAAAAGAGAAAAAAATTAAACTAGGTCAAAATTCAAGCGCTGAAGATAAAGTACCACAAAATATGCGTAATCACCATTATATTTTAGAGTCGATTCCTACTTGGGTATGGTTATTATTATTGATGATCGTTTTAATCGTAATTTGGCTAGTCATCAGAAAACTTTCTTATATACGAAATGAAAAACATACTGTTCATCAAGAAATCAGCATTGAATATAATGCAATTCCAGAACACAATAAGAAAAAAAGACGCTTTTTCAAACATTCTACCCCAACAGAGCAAATCAGAAAACTAATCTTCCAACTTCAAAAATATGCATCTAAATACAAGATGGGTCGACACCACAATGAAACATTAAAAGAGTGGTTAGAGCGAATACAAATACCGAATGAAGATGAAGTAATCAATGCATATAACTCGGTTCGCTATGGTAAAGGTGAAATAAAGGATATCGAGAAATATGAAGAACAAGTGAAAAGAATCAAGGAAAAGATTAAAAGCAAGATTAAGGAAGAAAATTAAGAACACTAAACCCAAACCTTTTATTTAGGGCTGGGTTTTTACTTTGTTTTAAAAATTTGAGATTACGAAAAGATCTGTGTTTGTGCAAATAAATTTGCTATTACAGTAATTAAATCTGTTCATGTGCAATTAAAAATACCGTTACCACAATAAAATTTTGCAAATCTGCAATTAAAAAAGCCAAGTCTGCAATTAAATCTATCATAACTGCAAATAGGCTTGGCTTTATGAGAAGATAGTTTATCAGATTTAAAAAAATAGATAAAATAACAATAAAACGAGTAAGAATCGTTCAAAACTAAACATTATTCAGTAAAAGTAAGCTTAATTTGATCTGATTAAACTTTCAACGTTAAATCAACAAGGAACACGACAACCATAAATTTAGGTTTGTGTCCTATGTTTATCTCTTATTGTAAACTTTCGTACTGATTGTATATTTTTCAATATTTTGCATGTGTGGGTCGTACCCGATGCCTGGTTTTGTTGGTACATTGATCATTCCATTTTCTACGGTTACTTCTGGCTTGATGATATCTTCTGCCCAGTATAATGCAGATGCTGCTGTGTCACCAGGTAGAATGAAGTTAGGTAATGAAGTGATTGCAATATTATGTGCTCTTCCAATCCCTGATTCTAGCATTCCACCGCACCATAATGGAATACCATTTTCCTGGCATAGATCATGTATTTTTCTTGATTGAGTTAATCCTCCAACTCGACCAATTTTAATATTAATAATTTTACAGCTTCCTAGTTTTATTGCTTTTCTAGCATCTTCTAGTGAGTGAATACTCTCGTCTAAGCAAATCGGCGTTTTCATTCTTTCTTGCAAATCTGCATGATCAATAATATCGTTATATGCTAGTGGTTGTTCGATCATCATTAAATTATAATCATCTAATGCAATTAGTTGATCCATATCAGATAATGTGTATGCTGAGTTAGCATCCGCCATTAATGGAATAGTTGGGTAAACTTTTCGTACTTTATCGATCAATTCAATATCCCAGCCTGGTTTAATTTTTAATTTAAATCTCTTATAGCCTTCTGCAAGTCGGTCTTCTATAATATTAATTGTTGAATCGATTGAATCTTGAATTCCAATGCTTACTCCTACTTCGATTTCCTTTTTCGTTCCACCTAATGCAGTTGAAAGTGAGATATTTTCTTGTTTAGCATAAAGATCCCAAATTGCGCCTTCTATAGCAGCTTTGGCCATATAGTTGCCACGAATATGTGAGAAATACTTTTCGGAAATTTCGTCTGGATGGTTAATTTCATTATTTAACACGATTGGAATTAAATAATCTTCTAGAATATGCCAATTTGTTTTTAAAGTTTCTTCATTGTACAGCGGATCAAGCATCGCAACAGATTCAGCCCAACCTGATATTCCATCTTCGCCTATCGCTTCCAATAAAATAAATTCACGGTCATATTCAGTACCAAAGCTTGTTGTAAATGGATGCAATAAATCTAGCTTCATATGGCGTAATATTACTTTTTTAATTTTCATTTCCGATATCTCCCTTATATACTTTTCTATTTGTTCAGTACATAAAAATGAACTGGCACTTCCGAGTCTGAATTTTTATAAAATCCAGTTACTTTCCATCCGCTTTGAAATAATCTTTTAAAGGTCTCTCTAGTAAGCATTCGCCATTGGCTTGCAATTTTACTATTCGTTTCTCTAATTGTTCGGAAATCTTTTGGTACCGCAACATAGGCTAGATTGTTAAACACATCTGTATCGTTTTGAATCGGCATTGGTAATCTGTCATTGTTTTCTTCCCATTTAATAAGTGAATTTTTAACAGCTTCATCTAAGTCAAAGTGTCTCAAATTCTCCTTTTCTTCTTTCCCTTTTGCAATATACCATTCAACTAAAAAACGGTCAGATGGAATTCCACTATTTAATAAGTCTTCCATTTCTCCATAGCAGTTTTCAATATACGTATTACAAACGCCACCTAACTTAGCAATATTTAAATACCCATTTGCTGTTTCTAATGGATCATAAGTCCAAGTAATCTTTTTATAGCCTAGTTTAAGAGCTTCTTCTTTTTGGGCAATTTTAAGTAGCTTTCCAATCCCGTTATTACGAAACTCTTGATCAATTCCAAGCATATGAGAACAAAGATAAACATTTTGACCATCATAGCCAGGAAAACTATATTGAAATCCAATTAGTTTATCTTCAAAATATGCACCTAAAACTAAGCCGCCATTTTTTGCTGCTGTAATTGTTTGATGTGTAGGAATTGAATCCTCATAACCCCAAATTTTAGATTCTAATTCTCGTACGTGCCCCATTTCTTCGATGGAATGAAGAGCACGAATCTTAATGCCTGTTCCTGTATTAACTTCAGATTGATTCAATTCGTTTAGCATTTGCCTCACCCCTACATTGTTCTTGTTCTGATGCTAATAAGACTGTTTGAGTTAAAATCTTCGCTCCATAATAAAGAGCTTCTAAATTAAAACTCATATGCGGATGATGTAATCCCGGAGTTAATCCACACCCTAAACCGACCATTGTAGCTGCAATTTGAGGATATTTATTTGTATAGAAATGGAAGTCCTCACCTCCATTTGAAATGCATTCAGGCACTACGTTTTCATGTCCGATTATTTCTACAATGGCTTTTTTGGTCATTTTTATTGCTTGCTCGTTTTTTACGGCCGCTGGAACAAACTCTTCCATAGACCACGAAATCTTAGCTTTTGTTTCAATCATCGTTTCCTCAAACACCTCCACTGTACGCGCGTTTAATTGGTTCATAATGTCATTTGTTTGCGCTCGAACATCAAGTGAAAACTTTAGGGTTTCTGGTATCGTATTTGATGCTTCATTTTCAGTTTGAATTTGGGTCATTTTAATTGAATGAGGGATATCCGTATTTAAATTTATTTGCTTTAATTTATTTACTATTTCAGCAGCTACTTCAATCGCATTAATACCATCTTGTGGTCTAGAGGCGTGAGCTTGAATTCCTCGAATTGTTCCTTTTATCGTTTCAGCAGACCCATGTATGATTACTGGAGATGCCTTCTGATAAGGTACTTCTCTTTCTGGTCTTAAGTGTACGCCAAACAAGGAAATGACATTTTCTAACGCACCATCTTCCATCATTTGAAGGGCTCCTTCACCCTTTTCTTCGGCTGGCTGGAAGATAAATCGAATCGTATGTTTTGGCTTAATACCACTTGTAGAAATGGCCAATGCTGCATATAAAACCATCGTACTATGAGCATCATGACCACATGAGTGGTTTGCCATTACAACACCGTCAACTTCTTGAACTAATGCATCCATATCGGCTCTTAGCGCAACAACTGTATCATTTTGACCCTCAATTTCAGCAATAAATCCAAAATGATTTTTAAACGTTTTAATCTCAATTCCTGCATCTTTTAGTCGTTCTCTTAAATACTGTGCTGTTTTTTCTTCATGCCAACTAGGCTCAGCTAGCTTATGTAAATCCTGGTATGTTTTTAAAATCGTTTCTTTATGATGATCTAGATAAGATTGTGGATTCATAAGATTTTCTCCTAACAGTTTTTTCTATTCTATAAACACTTCATATGTTGAATAAATTTTTTCCAATTTTTGTTGATACATTTGAATTCTTTTTTGGTCTTTTTCATATAATCCGGCAATCACTAAATTTAATAGACTAATAACTGATGCGACTGAGTTAGAACCACTTTCCACATTTTCTTCTGTAGTTAGAACTATATCTGCAATTCGGCCAATTGGTGATAATAATCGATCAGTAACTGAAATTAGACTTACTCCATTTTCTTTCGTACATTCTGCAATTGTTAGTGTTTCTTTTGCATACCTTGGAAAAGAAAATGCAACAACAACTGATTTTTCGGTTAAATTACAAAACTTTTCATAAAAGTCACCTGCTGGAGAACAGTACATTACGTTACCTCTTATTGAACTTAATGTATTTGAAAACCAATACGCAGCTATATGGGATACACGATGACCAACTATTAACACTTGATCAGCACAGGTAATTGCTTCAACAGCTTTTGAAATTTCCTTAATATTCGAAGGTTGTAATAAGTTTCTTAAAATATTTACTTCATTTTCGATAATTTTTGTAAAAGTATTCTGGCCGTCTAAATTTTTCATCTCTTCTTTTTCTTTTATATAATCCGTTTTATTTAAATGAAGAAACTCATTTTGAACACATAACTGCATATCACTGAAGCCTTCAAATTCGAGTGCATATGATAGACGAATGACCGTTGTTTCACTTACATCAGCTTTTTTTCCAATATGATAGGCAGTTTTAAAGGCACACTCCTCAAGATTTTCAATCATATAAGTCGCTACTTTTTTTTGGCCTGGTGATAATTGTGAAAATTTTTCCTTAACTAACAATTTAAAACTAGATCGCTCCATTATTTTTAATCCTTCCGGCGTTGAAGTATATCCTTCAACAATTATAAAAGTTGCAGTCAATACTTCTTTTTCTTATACATTATCATATCCCTAAACTAGGAGCAAGGAAAAATAGAAGTAAGTTTTTCTTCTTTTAACCTAATAAATATTTGTAGTTAGTAGTTAATTGCCCTTACAATTTACCTCAATTTGAATTAACTAAAATAGGACTACTATTCACAATTTGAATCCGGTCAAAAGCCGTAATCGTGTATACAATTATTTTTCAAATCGGTTTAAAAGTTATTTGTATACCCTAAAACCAAGGAGGGGAAAATTTGAAAGTCTTAATAATCTGGCGTCTTTTAACAGTTGGTGGAGTAAATGCTGGCTGGAGGAATCGTTCAATTTATTTTAAAAAGTTTGGAATTGATACAGAGTTTCTATACACAACAGATCATGGTGGATTACACATAATGGAAGATATTGCACCTGTCTATTTAACGAAGGACGAAAACGAAATTATTGATATTATTAAAAACAATGCATATGATGCAATCATTGTAGTAGATACGGGATCAGCGTATAAGTG
The DNA here is from genome assembly GCF_036421055.1 of Gottfriedia acidiceleris. GTDB lineage: Bacteria > Bacillota > Bacilli > Bacillales > Bacillaceae_G > Gottfriedia > Gottfriedia acidiceleris_C. Next base: position 22,837 of record NZ_JAZGQS010000008.1, read on the forward strand.
GTTACAAAAAGCTAAATATAAAGGTCCAGTTATTGTAGAAGCACGTACGCCCGAGCTTATTAAACTACAACCTCATTTAAAGAAATTCAGAACCATTGAACCTGTTTCTATTATTGTTCCATCTAATTATCAAAAAAGATTAGTTTCAATCTTAACAGATAATATCCCCATTAAAGTAATCTACAATGGTGTTGACACATCATTTTTCCATCCATTAGCACAAGATGAAATCGCATCCGAAAATAATCCAATCCTTCCAAACAATAAAAAAGTTGTGTGCTGTATTGGGAGAGTGGATAAACGAAAAAACTGGCCAATGTTAATTGAAATCGCAAAATTGATCAAAAGTGAACGGTCAGATATTGAAATATGGTTAATTGGAGGAGCTCAAAGTGTTCAGCGAGAGGATTTTGCATTAACTTGGAAGGAAGAAGGTCTAACTGATATCATTAAATGGTTTCCGGTTATTCCTTATCAACAAATGCCTCATGTATACGCAAAAGTACTTCAATCCGGTGGTTGTACGATCGCAACTACAAAAGTAGAATCTTTTGGGAATACCTTTATTGAATCTATGGCATGTGGTGTTCCTGTTGTTGCTTCTAATATAATGCCTATTTCTGAAATCGTTCTTCAAGGTGAAACAGGTATGCTATTTCGCGGACATGATGTCCAAGATGCTGTTAAAAAAATCTATTCAATCGTTGATAATAAGAAGTTTCATCAAAAACTATCGCAAAATGCAATCAACCATGTTGAAAAAAATTTTGCGATTCATAAAGTAGCCGATATTTATCGCGAATATCTTTTAAAATTTGGTAAAGACAAAAATAGTGATGTGATTCAACATGATTGAACCAGTTTCCTATATTAAAAAACTAGAAGGAAAATCAAATGCTCATTTAATTACATTTAGTGATGGTAGAGATTATGTTGTGAAATATTTTCGGTCTGGATTTGAGAAAACATTACCAAACGAATGGGTTGCTTATTGCATTGCTAGATTTTTAGATTTACCAGTTCCTTTTGCTCAAATTGTTTCTATTCCTGAAGAATTTTCAAAAACGATACCGAATCTAGACATGGAAGAAGTTCAACATTCAAAGTTTCAGTTTGCTTCTTTATATATACCTGAAACGTTAAATGGCCACCAAGTTGTAACAGTTCCTAGTATTTTAAATAACAATCAGCTTGCAGGTACCATTTTATTCGATTATTGGCTGTGTAATGGAGATCGTACTCGAAAAAATATTCTACTTCGTGAAGAAAGTTTAGGTCAATTTAAACTTTGGATTATTGACCATGCTGAAGCATTTGGCTCCTATAGCTGGTTAACTTCAGAGTTAGAAACCTTGCCTCAAAATATAATGAAAAGTTCAACTCATCAATTCATGTCCCAATATATAAGTAGTGAGGAACAATTTAATGAACAACTGCAGATCATCCAAAGATTCCCAGTACTGCTTTTAGAAGAAATAGTAGAAGTAATACCTGATGATTGGTTATTATCAAAGGAAGACAAAAAGGCAATTGTAGGCAGATTAGTAAATCGTAGAAAAAAAATTCTCCCTTATCTTAAACATAAATTCGTCAAAACGATCTACCGTCCATTACATGAACAAAATGAGTAAAATAATAAAAACGACTTCAAATTAAATTGAAAGTCGTTTTTTTATTTTTATTGAATTATGGACGGTTTACCAACTGGGTAATATTCTATTTTCTCACAATCTCTTACTCTTTCTTCCATCAGACAGTTTCTTCCATCAAAAATGATTGGATTTTTCATTTTCATTAGGATAGTAGGTAAGTCAAGTTCTCTAAATTCTCTCCACTCAGTAACTATAAAAATTGCATCTGTATCTGTTACACATTCATTTATTGAACTAGCGTACGTTAAATTGCTACCTAGAATTTTTTTTGCATTTTCAATTGCAACAGGGTCATACGCAATGACTTCTGCTCCTAATTCTGTTAAAGAATTTATGATATTAATAGAAGGTGCTTCTCTCATATCATCTGTATCTGGTTTAAAAGATAATCCTAGACATGCAATCTTTTTCCCTTTTAATATACCAAATCGTTCAATTGCTTTCTTTACTAGCAATTCGCGTTGTAAGTTATTAATTGCAATCGTTTCCTTTAGAAAACCAAATTCTACCCCATTTAACCCGGCTGTATGCAATAAAGCTTTAACATCCTTTGGGAAACAAGAGCCGCCGTAACCTATACCTGCATATAAAAATGCTTCACCAATTCGTTTATCTTTCCCCATTCCTTTAGCTACATCTTCTACATTTGCACCGAGTGCTTCACAAAGATTTGCAATTTCATTGATATAACTTATTTTACTAGCTAAAAATGCATTAGATGCATATTTAATCATTTCAGCACTTCGAATACTAGTAATTAAAATAGGTACATTTAATGGTTTATACATTTCTTCAACAATTCTAGCAGACTCTTGATTATTGCTACCGATAATGATTCGATCTGCTTCCATCGTATCTTTAATTGCCGAGCCTTGTCTTAGGAATTCTGGATTTGAGACAACATCAACTACAAGATCGTTTCTGCAATTTTGTTGAATAATTTCCTTTACAACTTCATTCGTTCCAACTGGAACAGTACTTTTTATCGCAATAATTACGTCTTGTTTAATATTTTTTGCGATATCAATCGCTGCACCCTCAAGATAGGATAAATTTGCGGCCCCATCTTCTCTTTGAGGGGTCCCTACTGCAATGATAATAACCTTAGCATCTTCTAACCCCTTATCATATGAGGTTGTGAATGATAATCTTCCTAACTTTATATTATTTGTTATTAACTCTTCAATTCCCGGTTCATATATTGGAGAAATACCTGCACACAAATTTTTTATTTTAAGTTCATTTATATCAATACAAGTTACTGAGTGACCAATCTCTGCTAAACAGACTCCTGTTGTTAAACCGACATAGCCCGTACCTAATATAGAAATTTTCAAGTCAATCCACTTCCTGATTCTTCATATTTAGAGCATGTTCAGATATGACCTCATTTAAGAAAGCAATTACCTCATCTTTTATATCTTCTCTATTAATCGCAAAATCAATTGTAGCCATTATAAATCCGATTTTATTTCCGATATCATATCGTTTACCTTCGAAATTATATGCTAAAACAAATTGTTTTTTATTTAATTCATTAATTGCATCTGTTAATTGTAATTCACAGCCTTGTCCCACAGAAATTGTTGCTAAAATATCAAAAATCTCTGGTGTAAGAATGTATCGTCCCATAATTGCATAATTTGATGGGGCATCTTTCAATTTTGGTTTTTCTACTAGACAGTCAAGTTGAAAAAGATTTGTATTTTTATCGTAAGTACTTTCTTTTTGTTTAATAACGCCATATTTACTTACCTCTTCATCAGGAACATTCTGAACAGCAATAACCGGGGCATTATATTTCTCGTAAACATTAATAATTTGCTGTAAGCAAGGTGTTGAAGACATCACTATGTCATCCCCTAACAAAACAGCAAACGGCTCATCTCCTATAAAACTCTTAGCACATAATATCGCATCTCCTAATCCTTTTGGTTCCTTTTGACGCACATAAAAGATTTTCACCATATTGGATATTTTTTGCATTTCTTCCAAAACAGTTAGCTTGTTTTTTCGAGATAATGATTCTTCTAATTCATATGATTTATCAAAATGATCCTCGATTGCTCGTTTGCCTCTACCACTAATAATAATGATTTCTTCGATTCCGGAAGCTACAGCTTCTTCAACGATATATTGAATAGTTGGTTTATCAACTATCGGTAACATTTCTTTTGGCAACGCTTTTGTTGCTGGCAAAAACCGAGTCCCGAGACCAGCAGCGGGAATAATAGCCTTGCGGATTTTCATTTGAATTGCCTCCAAACATTTGTTCATTCTACTTTATATGTAAATGAAGGAGGTCTTGTCACCATATATACCTATTCTGTTTAGAAAGTTTATGACTTGATAACTAGGGTTTTATACGTCTATAAATTTATTTTTTTAGAAGACTAAACCAATCTATTAAATGGTAATGTTTATAGGAATTCATGCACAAAATTTGAGAGACTTTTCGTGGTACTTGAATCATGTTGCATCAGTATGATGCATTATGCGATTTGAAGAGATTAATTGCCTCAGCATAGGCATTAATTTTGCTAATTTAAACGTTATTTAAGAAGAGGTTTTTCATCTTCGCTCTTGTCATTTTCATCACTAGAGTAGGCGCTACGCAAGTCGATTTAACACTTATTCGGTGTTCATTTCATTAACATTCATTACGCTATTGATAACGTTAATTTGGCCATTTTTGTCGTTCCAGGAGTTGTCATTCATGACACGAATTTTGGCGTTAATTTAGCCAATTTAACTTTAATTAAGCGGTGTTCATAACTTGATCAGTAGAGTTCACTTATTTCATATTCGAAACACCATTCATATTAAATAATTTTCAAATTAAAAAAGGCTAGCTCAAAAGTTTTTAAACTGATGAGACAGCCTCTTTCGATTTATTTAGACAGATTCCTCAAAAATATAATCTTTTATCGATTTCTGTTTCTATGCATTTCAATGACGCTCGGAATTTTCTTTAATCTAAAAGGTTCTGAATTACCATTATTAGATAGATTGTTAGCCCTATTTTCTACTCTACTTATTTCATTTGCATATGATCTTTGATTTAAGTTTAGGTTTGAATTTGAGGTTGCATTATTTACGCCCTGATCGGATACTCTTCTAATCCTTAATCTTGGATTCGTATAGGTTGTAAATTCTTCCGCTACTTTTGTGACTACTTTTTCTTTAGGAACTGATTTTGCTTTCTCTACTAGGATTGCTAGCAATTCTTCAAGAGTTTTGATATCTGATTGAATAACTGGTTTTTCTACTTCTACTATTGATTCAGTAGTTTTTTCTATTTCAAAAGTTGGCTTTATTTCTATAGTTGGTTCGATTTCTTCAATGATCTCTGTCGTAGGTTGTTCGATTTCTTCAATAATTTCTTTTGTAGTTTGTTCGTTTGCTTCCGATACATTGTCATTAGCTACATCAAACTGTGTATTTTGTACTGCAGTTTTAAATAATGTTTGAGGTTCAAATTGTTCTAATTGTTCTGGTGAGATAGATGAAGCATATTCAGTTTGGCTCCATGTAGATAGAATTTCATTTGCTACACGACTCCATAAATACTTAGTAACTGCAAGTTCTCTACCCTTTACTCCCATATTCTTCATTAGCGTTTTATTTGATAATATTTCTGTAATTTTGGTAGCGAATTCATTTGGATCAACTGGATTTTCTACGATTAATCCATTCTCTCCTGGAATAATGACCTCAGGATTTCCCCCACGAGCAGTTGTTACAATTGGAAGTCCGGCTGCCATCGCTTCATAGTGCACCCTTGCAAGAGGCTCTTGCCATAATGAAGTACAGACAAATAAATCTGCTACTGCAAACCAGTTGTGTATTTCAAAAGGTGATACAAACCCTGTTGTAATAATCGGTACATCTTGTTTTTTTGCGATAGCACGAATATAAGCAACATAATCTGTAACATTGTTTTGACTAAACCAATTACTACCTACAATGACTAAAGCTAAATCTTTGAAAGTTTTTGAAAGTGTTGGCAATGCTCGTATTAGACGGTCTACGCCTTTATTTTCTGAAAGTCTTCCTGCAAATAAAATAACAGTTTTATTTTCTAAACCATACTCTTTTCTAAGTGTGTTTCTCGTACTAATCATTTTAGGATCATTACCAGGTAAGAAACGGTCAGAATCAACACCTGAGTAGATCGTTCTAATTTTATTTGCACTTTGAGGATAGAGTTCACGAATTACATTTCCTACATAATCACTTACCGTAACGATACTTGATACTTCTTCTAATACTAAATTCGCTTCATCAACGGCAATTTTCCCAATATTAAACATGTCATTATGCATACTTAACGTAATTTTTGAATTTGGTGCTACTTTTCTAATCGGAAGGACAAGTCGTGGTCTGTTAAAAATGTGGATTAAATCAAATTGATTTCCTTTAATGTATTCAACTACACCCTCACGATATAGTTCTAATACTTTCCCTGGCACACGTACATAATTTACACCGTCAATTGTTTCTTCATCTGGCAAAGTTGGATCATTAACGCCTAGTACTGTTATATCGTGTACCTTACTTAAATAAGGTAAACTTCCTGCAATATAAGTCTGGATCGCACCACCTAAAACTGGAGGTACTGGTAGGTTTTCTGTACATACCATTAATATTTTCATTATTTTCCACTCCAGTCGTTGCGAACCTCATTCAACGTTGCCCACTTTGACTCCTCTAAGTCAACGATTGATTGGATTAATTGTTTAGTAGATTCGCCTAAAAATAATTCTGGTTCATAAAGTACTTCTTTAATATTTTTATAAAATTCATTTGGCATTGAAAAGTCAATCATTAATACTTCATATAATTCTTTAGAAATTGGATTTGCTTCATGATATGCGTTTATCATTTCCCTTACCCATGTAGGATCCCAAGCGAATAAATCAGACATTGTTCCAGATATCAGTTTTCTAAGATCACGAATTGGCAAATCATATGCAACTCCATCTAAATCAATGATCCACATTCCATTTGGACCCATTTGACCATTTGACCAACCGTAATCTTGGTGAACTAAACCCCAGCTCGCATTTCCTTCATTCACCATCTTAAAGTAACCAGAGTTATTTAAGTCTTCCATACTCTTTCTTGCTTGTTCTTGAAATATATCTACTACATTTAATAAATCCTGACTTGCTGGCATTTCTTCATAAGCCAAGGCAATTGTTTTGAACCAATTCATTTTGTTATATACTTTTTCATAACTTTTTGGCCATTTGTGCAATCTTGATGCAATTTCTGCTTGAATCGGTGGTTCATAGCCTTTACTTAAACGATGGAACTCACCTAGAGCATAACATAACTGCTTAGCACCTTCTAAATCTTTAGAAACTGGTGTCAACTCTTCAATCCATTCTGCAACGAACCATAACTTTCCACCAGCTTCTACATATTCCTCACCATCTCTAGTTCGGACAATGCTTGGAACTCTAGCTTGTTGAACCTCAACTAAATACTTCTGAGCCCCTAAGCTAAACATACTTCTAGTAGGCCTTCTGTGTAAAAGCTTAAAACTTTTTGGACCATCGTTTGTTTCAATTTTCCAAATCGCTCCACCTTTATCAGCTTTCGTCGTAATTACTTGCATGCTATTTACTTGAAGATCATAAAACTTAAGTACTTCAAGCCCAATTTTTTCAATATATTCAGGCACATAGAATTCATCATGAATAAGCTCATCGACAATCCATGGCTCAATTATCATATTATTCAATTTCTCCCTCCTACTTTTTAGAGCCCATAAAAAAATTCACATTTCTTTTTAATGAAATGTAATAAATAGTTGCCTATTTCCTTTTTATTGCTCTTTAGTGTATTTAGACCTAATGTAATCATATGATTTTGTCCAAGTAATGTGAGGGTATATGTGTATTCTATTAAAAAAGTATTTTTTCTAATCTAGTTATATACATATTTCTATTTGTATTCGAACTTTGTCGTTTTCTCCGTCATATGATATTCCAACTATTGTTAGGTAAGGAGGTTTTTAACATTAAAAAAGTTAATACTTTGCGCATCTTAATTACTGGATGTGCAGGATTTATTGGATTTCATCTAAGCAGACGCCTATTAGAAATAGGTTTTCAGATCATTGGAATAGATAATCTAAATGATTACTATGACAGACGTCTAAAATTTGATAGATTAGAACTTTTAAAGAAATATGAACATTTCAGTTTCATAAATGGCTCAATACATGAAATGGAAATACTTGAAGAGTTATTTGTAAAATATAATTTCGATCTAGTCATTAATCTAGCAGCACAGGCTGGAGTAAGATATAGCTTAGAAAATCCAGGGTCATACATCCAATCAAACCTTGTAGGTTTTGCCAATATTTTAGAGTGTTGTAAAAATCATCAAATTAAACACCTTATATACGCCTCTTCTAGTTCTGTTTATGGAAATAATAAGAAAACTCCCTCATCAATTAATGATCGAGTAGATCAACCAATTAGCTTATATGCAGCTACAAAAAAATCAAATGAATTAATGGCACATTCTTATAGTCATACCTTTAATCTACCTACTACCGGATTGCGTTTTTTTACTGTCTATGGACCATGGGGCCGTCCAGATATGGCATTATATAAATTTGCTAATGCAATCTCTAACGGACAACCAATAGATGTTTATAATTATGGAAATATGAAACGAGATTTTACTTATATTGATGATGTAGTTGAATCAATCGTAAGAATCATAAAAAATGGGCCACCAAATGAATCTTCCTCATATTACAAACTTTATAATATTGGTAACCATAGCCCAGTGAAATTAAAATATTTTATTGAAGTTTTAGAAAAGCAACTTGGAATAAAAGCAACTATTCGTTTATTGCCGATGATTTCAGGAGAAGTACTTGAAACATATGCCGATATTGATCAACTTGTAAACGATATTCAATATAGTCCAACTACTTCAATTGAAGACGGTATTGCTAAATTTGTTGAATGGTTTAAGGAATATAAAAAATTAGACTAATAACTTTATAAATCAAGTTACAACTGAAAATAACCACAAGGATTATAACTTCCTTGTGGTTTATTTATTTAATCTAGGAAAAATTTTCGAAACAATTTTGTTTTCAATCATAATGAACTGCAATTCAATATTATAAAAAAGAAGATTATTTTTTTATTTTATTCCTAAAGCACTCTAAAACTCGGCATATCTTTTGCATCAATAGTTCCATCAAAGTTTATATCCGCTGAAAGTTTATTAGTACAAAATAACCTCAAATTAATTTTGTCATCTATTACTGTTTAATAACAAAAAAAGAAGCCCAGTTTAAGGGCTCACTGCATATAAATTATTAGCCTGGATGCGATCTTCACTTAGCATTTGAATATAATCCTCATTTAATTGATCTGTTAAATAATCTCTATAGTGCCAAATTGATAATAAGCATAGTTTAAATTTTTCAATTATCCCTACATTTTTAATTTTTCTAGCTACATTTATTAATTCATTTAAGCCTTCAATATATTGCTTATTTTCACATTTTAAAATTGAATGTGCGTAGCAGAAATCTAAATACAATTGTTGTTTATACAAATTTGAACTATTGGCCATTTTATGGATTACTTCTTCATGGTGATTGATTAAAGCTGAAGCATCTTCAAGTCTACCCAACTTTACATAGGATTCAATAATTCTCGGAATACCTACATATAAATCATCTCGATCTTTAATCCAATCGTAGTATTCATCAGTATATTGTAGTTCACCAAATTCTAGTAATGTAACATACCGATTACCGACTGCAGCTTCGGCAAAGAAATCATTTATCTTTCCATACTTTTTTATTATTTCCACCACTTCTTCTAAAGAATTACTTAACCTATTTAAAGCGAAGCCTTGATAAACTAATGCGTAGCCGAAATGTTTTTCATTTTTCGCCATTTTTTCTAATCGCTTAGCATAATGAAGGACTTTGTCCCATTGTTTTAACATATAGTAAGTAGCCGTAATATACAAAATGGTTAATTCCTGAAAATCATCTGGCATATAGCTTACATATTCTAGTACATGGACAAGGGTAGATGGTCCTTCTTCTGTTAACCTATTTAAGTAGTACTTTCTAAAATAACTAATAGCGACTTCTTCTGCTGTTTGATCCGGCATGTGATGAATAATGATTTCATACAAAGGCAGAGCCGCTTTCTCTTTCCCTTCAGCAAATAACTTTTCAGCAATCTCAAATAAATTTTGCAAATTTTTTGTTCGAATTGTCTTAGATTTTTCCTCTAACATTTCTGAAACGATGAAGTTTAACTCTTTTTTAAATCCTTTTATTGCACATTTATAAATGAATGCTACACTTCTTCTTTTATCTAAATAACGATTTTGATTAAAGCATAATTGTGTATAGCTTGAGTAAAAATATCCTTCTGCTAAACCGAATGCTTCTGTAATTGCATCTAAATAATGCAAAGAAAGTGGCTTTTTATTATTAAATACTCTACTAATATCACTAATATGGATTCCAGAATATTTAGCCAGATCAACTTTATTCCAATTTTTGTCATTCATAAATGTAAGAAAATCATATAGAAGTATCTGATTCATAAGCATTCCTCTCCATACTCGGTGATAACCTTTCAATTGCCCTCCATTTTGTCTAGATGAAAAATGGAAAACTAGGTAAAATCGCACGTAATCTACTAGGTTTATTATACTATTTTGCCATTTTTTTAAAATAGGAAATATTCAATTATTTAATTAAAATTAATTAATGATTTAAATTCTGTTTCAAATTCATTTGTTTTTAAATCAATATGTATCTTACTTTTCCAACCTTTTTGCATGCTTTTCCTACAATGGGAAATAATACCTTTATATTTTATAAATTAATTAATGGGGATGATTTAATGTTAAAAAAGATTATTTCATTTATACCTGATTATCCTATTTTCGTCCAAGCTTTTGTTACCTTTATTGTTCCTGTAGGATTATCAAAATTTTTCAAATGGGTTCATCTTATGGAGAAAGAGTGATTTAAATGAAGCGGTGGAGATCCAATAAAATCTCAGAAAATATGGCATCTCTAAATACTGAATCTCAAAATAGTAATGAGAACTTATCCAGTGATCTCCAAGTAAATTTGGATTGGATTTTTAATGAAATAGGACATAATTCTGATGTTAAATTTAGAGAAGTTTTATTAGGTGAAACAGATATTCAACTAGCAATCATTTTTATTGATGGCTTATCTAATGCTGAATTAATTCAAAAGCATATATTGGGTGAGTTAATGACCGGACTTACTGCCATTGCCACAAATCATCAAAATAATGGGCAATCTTTAAATCTAAAAGAAATTAAAAAATGTATTAAAGAGAAATCACTCACTGTTTGTACAATTGAAGAAGTCACTACTTATAAAAAATTAAAAACAGATGTACTTTTTGGTTCAATTGCTTTGTTAGTTGATGGTATTTCTGAATGTTTTTTGATTGGTGAAGCATTAACAAAAACTAGAGAAGTAAAGGAACCTGATTCCGAGGCACTTGTTCGTGGACCAAGACTTGGGTTTGTTGAAAGCTTAGCTGATAATACGGCTATGTTAAGACGTGCTGGAAAAAATCCAGATTTAACAATGCTAGGATTTGAAATTGGTGAGGTTTCAAAAAAACAATTAGTTATAGCGTACATTTCAACGATTGCGAATTCTGAGATTATCGAGGAAGTGAAAAAAAGAATAAAAAGAATTGAAATTGATAGCGTTCCCGACTCTGGTTATATTGAACAATTAATAGAAGATGATTATTTAAGTCCTTTTCCTCAGATTCAAAGTACTGAACGTCCTGATCGGGTTATGAGTGCCTTAATGGAAGGCCGAGTTGCCATTATTTTAGATGGCTCACCCTTTGCGCTAATAGCACCTGTAACTTTTCAGATGTTAATTCAATCTCCTGAGGATTATTATGAACGATGGATCGCAGCTACTTTAGTTCGATTATTACGATATTTAGCCTGTTTTATTTCATTGTTCGGGCCATCTTTATACATTGCGTTTATTTCATTTCACCAAGGTTTAATTCCGACAAAATTAGTATTTCATATAGCAGCTACTAGAGGAGGTGTACCGTTCCCTCCATTAATTGAAGCACTAATAATGGAAATCTCAATTGAAGTATTAAGGGAAGCCGGTCTGCGTTTGCCTAAACCAATTGGGCAATCTTTAGGAATAGTTGGCGGGTTAATTATCGGTCAAGCCGCAGTTGAAGCAGGTATTGTAAGTACGATTATGGTCATTGTCGTTGCAGTAACGGCAATTTCCTCATTTACATTACCACAATACAATGTAGGAATTGCCCTTCGTATGCTTCGTTTTTTATCGATGCTTTTTGCAAGTGTTTTTGGTTTATATGGAGTCATATTGTTTTTCCTATTACTTTGCAGCCATTTAGTTCAGCTCAAAAGCTTTGGTGTTCCTTACCTAAGTCCCGCTGCTCCAGTTCGATTAAGTGATTGGAAGGATTTCATCGTAAGAGCTCCACTATTTAAGATGAAAAATCGTCCAAAAAGCATGCAAGCTAAAAGAACAAGAAGGATGAAATAGCATAAGAAAGGAGGAGTAACTAGAATATGAATTCAAAGCCTATTGATCAAATATCAACGAATCAAGCTATCATGTTAATTGTAAATTTTATTTTTGGTGCAGGCATATTAATTTTACCAAGAAGTGTTACAGACAAAGTGAAAACGCCAGACGGTTGGATCTCAGTTATCATAGCCGGTTTGATTATAACCCTCTTAACCTTTTTACTCGTTAAGCTGTGTAAACAATATCCGAACGAAACATATTTTCAATTTACTCAAAAAATTATTGGTAAATGGTTAGGAATTTCATTAAGTATCATTATAATCGTTTATTATGCTTGCCTTTCAGCCTTAGAAGTTCGAGTGATGGCAGAAACGACTAGGTTATTCTTACTACAAGGTACTCCGTCCTGGGCTATTTTAATCCCGTTCTTGTGGATTGGTTTATATTTAGTACTTGGTGGGCTCAACCCCGTTGCTAGAATATTGGAAATTATTTTCCCAATTACAGTGTTATTTTTTCTATTAGTTATTTTTTTAGGAATAGGAATTGTTGAGATAGATAACCTTCGTCCAGTACTAGGAAATGGCATTAAACCTGTCCTTAATGGACTCAAAACAACTTCCCTTTCTTTTTCAGGATTTGAAGTGATTTTATTTGTTTTTATGTTCATGAAAGATAAAACGAAAATATCAAAAACAATTATGTTTGGCATAGGTATTCCATATGTCTTTTATACGATTACAGTTGTTGCTGTAGTCGGTGCTTTCTCAGTAGACGGTGTATTATTGCAAACTTGGCCCGTACTTACATATATTCGCAGTTACGATATTCAAGGTCTATTTGTAGAAAGATTCGACTCATTACTTTTAGTTATTTGGATTATGCAAATTTTTGCAACCTATATAATTGCATATTATATTTGTGTCCTCGGTATGGCTCAAATTTTTAATAAAAATATAAAACCTTTTCTTTTTGGTACATTACCATTTATTTACATTATCTCAATGATTCCAAAAGATATAAATCAGACTCTACTAATGGCTGATACAATCGGAGATACTGTATTTTATTTATTTGGGATTATCCCTCTTCTCCTATTAGTTATTTCATATGTGAGGAAGAAATTAAATGAGAAAATGTAGATATAAAAGGACTTTAATCATTTTAACTTTAAATTTAAGTATTTTAATTTTATTATCGGGTTGCTGGAGTAGTAGGCCCATTGAGGACTTAAACATTATCGTAGGTTCTTCGCTAGATAAAGACGGTGAAGGAAATTTAAAATCGACCCTACAATATGTCGTTCCTCAGGCATTGGATACAACAAAATCTGGTGGAGGTAATGTATCGAAACCTTATATTAATGTGATTGGTGAAGGCATATCGTTAGAACCGACAGGATGGGATACTACTTTAAGTAGAAATGGATTCATTTTTGGAGCACATCAAAAATGCCTTGTTATTAGTGAAGAACTTGCTAGAGAAATAAACCTCCGAGAGCTTACTGATTTATATTTTCGTGATATCGATATTCGTGGAAGTACGCTAATTTTCATTGCAAAAGGTGAAGCCTCAAAAGCATTAGAAACGAAAGAACCAAATGTCATTCCGTCATTACGAATCGTTGAAATTGCAAACCAATCATTAACTTCAATAATAGTCAGTAAAACACCATTAATAAAAATTGGTGGATTAATGAATTCTGGTTCTAGTTTTCTCCTCCAATTATTAGAAACAACTGATAAAGGTATTAAGTTTTCTGGCGGTGCAGTTTTTAATGGTAAAAAAAATAAAATGATTGGCTCTCTTAATCCACTAGAAGTAGAAGGAGTTAATTGGATTACGGCACAAGGAAAAGGGGGAGCAGTAAAGGCATACACGAAAAAATCAGATGGTCCGACTTGGTTTCAAATTGAATCGATGAAAAGTAAAGTAACACCACATATAAAAGGTGATAAAATCACTTTTGACGTCAAAATCGAGTCTGAAGGTAGAGTAGCAGAATATTGGAATCCTAAATTAAGACCTTTATTTGATGAAAAAAATGTGAAAAGAGTCGAAAAAGCAACCGAAGCAGAAGTAACAAAGATCGTAGAAAATGTAACAAAAAAGCTACAAAATGAATATAAAACAGATGTTGCCGGATTTGGAAACGAAATAAGAATTCAATACCCAAAAAAATGGAAAAAAATGAAGAATGATTGGGATGAATTATTTAGTAAAGCTAAGATAAACTACGATGTTCATATTTTGATTAGAGATTATGGAATGATTGGTAAGAAAACAAACAAATAAAAAAGTAAAACTCGAATCCTTAACTGGATTTGAGTTTTACTTTTTAAAATAAAGTTGAAGTTTTATCGATCATTAAGAACTTCATTTGTTCGTACAAAAAATGAAGAAATCACTCTTTCTTTATTTAATTCTAATGTAATTATTTTTTTCATTTTTAAAACTAGACTTTGGTCCACCAGCAATGTTTCCTTGTTTTCGTAATGTGCCGAAAATACGTTATAAAATAAATGAGGAAATAATAAATCCGCTTTAAGTAACTGGTACTTTAAACAAGATAACGGATTGATTTCCTGATATGCGATGATTAATTTCTTCATTAACTTTGGATTCCAATTTTTTTCTTTTATCATTAAGATATTTAAAATTCTTCTCATATCATGAATCGGTAATTCGATTTTTAAAGAATTCATATTTAAGAAATATAAATTCCCGTCTTCTCCAATTATAAGATCATTTACATCAAAGTTAAGGTAGCTTAATGTTTTTGCTTTCTCTTCTATCACTTCGGCAATATATTTATCAATTATTTCTAAAGCTTTTTCACATTGTATTAAAACCGTATTTATATTTTTTAAAAACAGCTTATCGATTTCATTTTGGTGTTTTAACTTTGCTCGTTCTTCTTTCCATTTTGTTAATTTTATAAATTTAGTTTGCAAATCATTTTTCCAATTTGATTGAATGGATGAAACGTGTTCATTTGTTAATTCAATGCCGAACGAAGCTTTATGAAAAGAAGCAATCCCATTCATTATTAAAATTAGATCTTCTTCACTCTCAAAATTTGGTTCCCTTCCGTTAACGGCTTCAAATAACATAAAATTGTCATCTTTTAACCTTACAAAACCATCACCTAATTTTGTTGTTAATACTTCTGGTGTAAAAACGCCATTATCTCTAAGATAATCAATTGCATAGATCATAAATTCAATATATTTTTCATCAATTAAAACTTTTTTTACCATTACTTCACCGATATTTGTATCAATGGGCCATTCAGCTTTTTTTTCATTAATGTATTTTAAAGTTTTATTTTTTACTTCTAAAGGGTAATTTGCCATTACTTTTTTTACTAGATCACTAAAAAAAGCGTCCAAAAATGATACCTCCCAAATAATACTTATCCACTGTTAATCTATGAATATGTACATGTTTAGAGACGGCTAATCTACTAATTAAATTAGGAAGTAAATTAATTTCAACTAATAAATTTCTGGCTGTATGCTGACATAACTGTTTGATCTTCATGATGTATACTTCTTCTATTAATTTTACTTTTCATTTCATAATTAATTACAACAATAATCCTATATTTTCTTCAGTGTTTTTAAATAATTACTTCGGCTTTTTTAACTAAAATAGGTGCAACATTTTTATGCAACTAAATACTTGTAACATCTCTCTACCCTTCACAACTAAGCAGAAGGGTAGACGTACTCTTCTAATGATTGAGTGATTTTTCCAATTAACAAATTAGATCTTATATTGAGTAAAACAGTCCCAAATTTCTCATAATACCATTAAAAGGAGTGTTATGAATGAAAGAAATATTAATTTTTATTTTGTTATCAATTTTTTGTTTTTTGTTATTTTACGGGCTTACATTATTACAAGGTTTTGATTTGCATTATTTAATGTTAGCAATTTCTTATAATAAAGTTGGCTTTATGGCTCTTGATAAAATTTTAATTGTTTATTTCACTCTCTATTTTGGCTTAACAATGTTTATGAATCTAAGAAAGAGATAACTTTTTCTGGATTTTTAAAGTCACAAATAGGATAAATGGCAAAATAATTTGAAACGGAACATGAAGATATTTAGGGACTAAATCAAGTCCAATATGAACATGCTGTGCATAAGATACGGTTGTAAATATACTAAAACATATAATAATAATTCCAATTAAAAAAGTTATTAACCAGTTTTCTTTTAAATGAAAAAGTTCCATTGTCCCTATAACTGCCCCAAAAAATAAAATGGATATTTTTATAAAACCTAAAATAACAAAAACAATTACCGCTAAAGACTCTAATCTTGTAAAAAAATCCCCAATGTTAATTAATGATACGCTTGAAAGTACTGGGTAAGTTGAAGCTTTAAAAATAATTTCACCTAAATTTGCTATATGTATGATCGTCGATATAATTAGAAAGACACCAGCATAGATCATTGCTAAATAGCTCATTTTGTGTGCATTTTTTGGTTGATCATAATATTGCAGCAATAATAAAAATATGATTGACTCCCCAAATGGGAATGTTAAAGTCGTTGGAAATACTGATTTTAAAACTGGTTTCCATCCGTATTCAAGCATAGGTTTTAAATGGGAAAAGTTCAAAAATCCAGTTAATAATTGTGAAAAAATGAGAATAAAAACGATAACCCCACTTAATAGAAAACAAATCCAAACCGTCCTAGCAAAGCTCGTAAATCCTTTCATAACAGTATAAATCATGAGAAATAACATAAGCATTGAAATGGTAAATAAACCTGTATTATCTAATGCAACAATTAAAATAAGTTCTGCAAAATCTCTCATAACCCTTGATGCAATATAGATACAATAAACAACATACAATATGCCTACAAAGCCACCTATATATTTGCCCCATGCTGTTTGTAAGCACTTGATTAATGAGTTAGACGGGTTATTTTTATATATTCCCAAATATAAGCTTAATAAGAGTAATCCACCAACAAGACTTATTAAAATTGCTAGCCAGGCATCTCTTCCAGCATCTTGTGCTGGGTCAACAGCAACAGCACTTCCTATCAAATAAATTGCCAATAAACTAAATAACTGCTCTGAATTAAATTTCATATCTTGCATTACATCACCTTATTTCTTCTTCATAATAACAGGATCTTCTAGTAAACCACTCCGTTTAATAATCACAGTTGTTTTCACATTCACTTTTGCTTTTGCGAAATCATCTGCCCAATGGCTTTTAAGTTGTTTCCATTTTTTAGGATCATTAGTATGAATCATATCTCCGAATCCAAAGACATCGCTTTTATAGAATTGAGCAGATTGAATACTATGTTCAATCTGTTGTTTGACTACTTTAGCAGCTTGTTTTTCAACCTTTATTAAATCTTGAACGCTTTCAAGATTGATTGAACAACCAGTTTCATCAAGTAATGTAAGGAGTGTATTATCAATGTTAATAATTGGGATATTCCCCATAACTTTCACATCCGTTTTTATATTTTGAGCATGTAACCGAAGAGAGCTATATTTATTATCTCCACAAGGTATGGCAAAATTCGTTTGTTGAATTTTATCCATTACCATTAAAATTCCTCTTACATCACGTCCAGAAATCCAACCAACTAGTTTACTACCTCGAAATAATGCTAAGCGATCAATTTTCGTTTCGGCTGGTTCCATCGTTTGTAAATTCGTTAACGTATTTTTTTCTTTATTATCGTTAACAATTTCAACTCCACTAATCGCAATCTCTTTCCCTGAATAGGTCATGTCTTCTCCTAATTCGAATACAGTTGGATTGACACTTTCACCTAATGAAAAATTAACGCTTTGGATTTTTGAAACCATTTCTTGTGATGAAACTTTATTAATCGGTGTCATTGTATTTAAGATCTCTTCAGCTGTTGAATTTTTAGCTACAAGGACAGACATAAAAGCAGAGACTCTTGGTTCCCTAAGAATGCTGTCAACTATTTCTTCTATACCGTGCTTTGCTGCGTTCTCTCCTATTACTGTTAAACCAACATGTGTAAAGTCTTTATTTTTCGTAATTTTTTTACCTGCCTCACGAATTGCTTCTGATAACGTTTTTCCTGAACTTGTATATAGAATTACTGGCGAAGAGTTACCACCACCATTTTGACCAGTAGCTAATTCTGTTGGATTAATGACTTGTAATGTAACCTTATAATTAGATTCATCAGACCAATCGACACCTAATCCAGTTATAAATGAGATTTTATTTAACTCCATATAATTATTACAGCCTGATAGTAGCAAAAAAACTGATATTATTAACTTTAATTGAAGTTTACGCTTCATTGTCTTCACCGTTTTTATTTTTTTGTTGTTTTCTCATCCGTGTTGATTCTGGGACATAATCTTGACTTGCAGTCTTTAAATTTTTCCAAGGTAAACGGATAAAATTATCTTCATTATCTCTAATTGATAATGGAGAAACTGGCATTAAATATGGGACCCCAAATGAATCGAGTGTATTTAAATGAACTAGCCAAAATAAAAACATTAATGCAATTCCATACAACCCAGCAATTCCTGCACTTAAAATAAATAAATATCTCAGTAGTCTTGCAGATGCAGCAACACTGTAATAAGGAAGAGTAAAACTTGAAATACCAGTAATAGAGACAAAGATAATCATTGCAGTAGATATAATTCCTGCTTGGACAACAGCTTGCCCTACAACTAGTGCACCAACTATTGATACAGTAGATGCTAGTACTCTTGGACTACGAATACTAGCTTCCCTAATGATTTCGAAAGCAAATTCCATTAGCAATAACTCAACGATCGCAGGAAACGGTACACTTTCTCTTTGAGCTGCTAGACTTACTAATAACGGTGTCGGGATCATCGAACGATGGTGTGTAATTAATGCAAGATATAATGCAGAAACTAATAATGATGTAAAAAATGCTATAAATCTCAAAAATCTTAAAAAGGTTCCAACAATATATCGTTGATTATAATCATCAGGAGATTGGAAAAACATAGGTAAGGTTGCTGGAAGCACTAAGCCCATTGGACTACCATCTACAATAATTCCAATTCTACCTTCTAATAAATTTGCGGCAATTACATCAGGTCTTTCACTGTCTAAGACAGTTGGAAATGGACTTAAGGGTTTTGATTCGATAAGATATTCAATATTTACTGATTCTAAAACTCCATTAACTTTAGAATTCTTTAGTTTTTCTTTTATAGTACGTAATATATCTTGATCAACCTTGTCATCAAGATAAGAGATTACTACACTCGTATTCGTAACATCACCAACTTTAATCATTTCCATTTTAAATTGAGCACTTCGAAGTCGATAACGGAGAAGCGACATATTCGTAGCAATTGACTCGGTGAAACTATCTTTTGGACCACGAATAATCGTTTGTCCAGTCGACTCTGAAACAGAACGGAATTGCCCACTTTTCGTGTCGATCAGAAGAACTTTTTCCAAATGATTTATAAATATTGCAGTATCTCCATTTAATATTGAAATCATAATGTTATTCCATTCAGTTTCGGTTTTTACTTGTGGAACATCAAATGTATTATCTTTCAAATCATTGAAAAAATTAATATCGCTTAAATCTTCTAACTCCGTATTCTTCCATTTACGAAGAATTGGATCAACGATAAATTGACTAATCGTCTCACCATTTGAGATACCTTGTAAATGAATGAGAGCCATTTTTCTTTTATGATTGACACCAACTTCAAACTCTCTAACAATTAAATCCGCACAATATTTGAGTTCACTATTTAGATTATGTAAATTCTTTTGTAAATCAGACGATAAAACAACTGGAGTTTTAACTTCTTTTGATTGTTTACTTCTCTTTGGATAACCGAAACGCATAGCAATCACCTATCAATTTCAATTTTATTTATTACTATTTAAAATTTGTTAAAAGTATAGAAATTATGCTATTTTTTACCATTTTCTAAATTCGCCAAATTATTAACGTGAAAAATCACCTACTTCGTTCAAATCTTAGGAAACGTTTAAATTCTACAAAATTCAATTTTTTACTATGTTTTCTAGTTTTTTTGAACAATTTTCTTAACAGTTTTGAATAGTTTAGTCTACTTGATCAGGAAAAACATTGATTTTATAGGGAATAAATAACCCAATTGACTGGCTATTAAATTTTCTTAATAATCGAAATATAGGGTTAATTCCTTAAATTAAAATTGAAGGGGTGTTTTGTATTTGAAAAGAAATTCAGTATTGCCACTCAAAGTTGTTTCCACTAGTTTTATAGCTGCTAGTTTGCTATTTTCTAGTCATACTTTTGCATCAGTTGATTCTACTTCTCAAGGTGGCGGATTAAACGTAGAGCAGTATTTAAAAAACCTAACAAAAGAAGATCGAAATCGAGTACATAGTAGTGTTGGAACGATGGATCAAGACAAATATTTATCACCAAAACTCGATACGTCTAGTGATAAGGCTGTAAACATCATCGTGCAATTTGCACAAGATCCTGCAAAAACAGATGTGAAGAAAAACGAAGATAAAGGAATTGAAGTCTCTTTAGATGAGGCAAAAAATAAAGTAGAAAAATCTCACCAAAATTTTAAACAAAAAATTGGAAAAGCAAAAAAAGCAATGTCAACTATGCAAATTCGTAAAGAGTACCGTTTGGCATTTAATGGTGTTGCGATGACTGTACCAGCTAATGAAGTACATACTATTCTTGCAATGGATGAGGTAAAAGCAATATTTGAGGATAAAGTAATCCAAATAGACCCATCTCCTTCAGAGATTCAAACAAGTGAGTCAAGTAGCCATTCTCCTGCAGTAGATAGTACTGAAAATATCGGCGCAACAAAACTTCACGAAGAAGGTATTACTGGAAAAGGTGTAAAGGTTGCAGTAATTGATACAGGAATCGATTATAATCATCCGGATTTAAAAGATGTTTATAAAGGTGGATATGATTTCGTGAATAACGATACTAATCCAATGGAAACAACATATGACGATTGGAAAAAGTCTGGTCAATCTGAAATCAATCAATTAAGTGGAACTACTTACTATACTTCCCACGGAACACATGTATCCGGAACAATTGCTGGTCAAGGTAAAAATAAAACTAATTATGCTGTTACTGGCGTTGCACCTGGAGTTGAACTATATGCATACAAAGTGCTTGGTCCATATGGTTCAGGCTTCACTAGTAATATTATCGCTGGCATAGACAAAGCAGTAGCAGACGGTATGGATGTTATTAATCTATCACTTGGATCTGATTATAATGACCCTCTTGATCCAAATGCCATTGCGATTAATAACGCTTCATTAGCTGGTACCACTGCTGTAATTGCAGCCGGGAACGCAGGAAGTAACCTATATTCACTTGGTTCACCTGGTACTTCTCCACTAGCTATCACAGTTGGAGCGAGTGATTTTTCAATGACAATCCCTACAGCTACTGGTACGATAAGTTCAAATGATAATCTTGCGTTACAAAATTTAAAACTTCTTGCAAAGAGCTATGATGATGATTTAAATACTTTTAAAAATCAAACGATACCGATTGTGTTTGTCGGGCTAGGTAATAGTGAAAGTGATTACAGCGGTAAAGACGTAAATGGTAAAGTTGCTTTAATTGAGCGTGGAATACTCAGCTTAAATGAAAAAGTAATGCTCGCAAAGAAACATGGAGCAAAAGCAGTATTAATGTACAATAATAACCCAACAGAAGGTCAAATCCCTCATTATCTTGGAAATGGCTTTGACTTTATCCCTTCCTTTACATTGACAAATGAAGAAGGTTTAAAAGTTGTAGATAAAGTAAAAAAAGGTAATGCAACATTTACCCTAAACACAATTGGAGAAATGAAAACGAGTGGAGATACATTAGCTGATTTTAGTTCACGTGGGCCATCAAACAGATTTTATGATATCAAACCAGAAGTAACTGCACCAGGAGTTGCTGTATTCTCAAGTGTGCCAGCTTATCAAAATGGGCCAAATCATCTAACCGATTATACGAATGCATATATGAGTGCTTCAGGTACATCAATGGCTACTCCTCACGTTGCTGGAGCGGCGGCGCTACTTTTACAAGAACATCCAGAATACAAACCAGAGGATGTAAAAGCAGCTTTAATGAATACGGCAGATAAACTGCAAAAAGATTACAGTGTATTTGAAGTTGGCGCAGGAAGAATCGATGTTTATGAAGCAGCGCATTCTGACTTGCATATTAAAGTACTAGATAAAACGATCAGCACGAAAGATGGTCAAGATATTACAATACCAGATGTTACAGGTGCATTAAGCTTCGGACCACAAGTTACTGCAGACAAAGAAAAAACAGACTCTCGAGTTGTTTCTATTTCAAATACTAGTAATAAAAAGAAAACATTTAATGTACAAGTTAAGTTTAATCAAAATGTTAAAGGGGCTAAAGATGCTTACGCTAACAATATTAAACTAGATGTTCCTGATACCGTAACAATTAACGCAAACAACACGATAAAAATTAAACCAACAATTCATATCCCTGCTACTGCAGAATTTGGTAACTACGAAGGCTATATTTATATTATAAGCAATAGCAATTCTGATGAAGTTTACCAAATACCTTTTGGTTTCAAGCATTTACAAGAAGGCATTAATACGATCAATGCTTTTGAAGACGCGTTTACAACGCGACGTGATTTAAATCATAGTTTCCCATCTGGAACAGCCATTGGATTATCTCTCAATAGTCCAATGGAAACTGTAGATTTAGTTTTAAAAGATGCGAAAACAGGAAAAGAACTAGGACTAGTTGATGCATATCAAGGTCTGTTGACGGAAGATACGATGTTCTTGACTGAATACGGATTTAATGGACTTTATAGTGCATTTACAGGGCATAAGGATCACCCAATTTCATATTCAAGAAAGCTTGCTCCTCCAGGAAAATATGAGTTAGAACTAATCGCAACAAACAGAGAAGGTAAAACCTTTAAACAGTCTGATGTGTTTTATATCGAAAATACTAACCCAATCGTAAAAATGCAACAACCAGGCGGAGTGTATGAGGTAACTCCAGACGGTATGACTGTAAAAGGTAACATATATGACCAACAAGTAGATATCATGAACCAAAATGGATTTAAATGGGATCAGTCTTCTAACATGATTAACGTAATTAATAAAACAAAATTCTCGTCAACACCTTTAAAAATTGAAAAAAATGGTGACTTCGAATTTAAAACTGGACTATTAGATGGTAAAGATATAACCAAAATTAGTCTTGATGCATATGACTACGCTCAAAATGGTATGCAGGATCATCCCGATTTCTCATATACGCTTGTTAAAAAAGGACTTCCATATGCAAAACTAGTAGCAAATAAAAATGATGTGAAATATGGCGAAAATGTAACGCTATCACTTAGTGCAAATAATATTAAAGATTTAACAGGTGGAGAATTTACATTAACATTCCCTTCAACAACATACGACGTTGCAAATGTATCCTTAAATAAGGATTATGTTTCTTATGCTAAGTCACATGGCTTAAATGCCGATCTTAAAATCATTGAGCAGACAGCAAGTAAACTGACACTTAACACTCAATTATCAGGTGACTCAGTTCAGCCAATCCAAACGAATATGCCATTAATTGATATTACGTTTAAAGTGAAAGAAAAACCAAGCAACTATATCAAATGGATTCAATCGATTGATCTTACAAAATCTACTGCGTTCTCATTAAATCAAGCACCTACTACTATTCAAGGTTTTGGACAAGGTATTAATATTGTACCAACTTACTCTCAACTTGAAGGTGGCATACTTGCAGATGGATTTTTAGATAACTGGGGTATTTGGTTAGACTACAAAAAAGATTTCTCTAAGGCGGGCATGAGTTTAAAATTAGTATCAAAAAATGGAAAGACTTATACTGGAGAATTTAACAGCAGTGCACGATACTTTGTTAAAAATCTTCCAGCTTCAAATGAAGATTATGATCTAACAGTTAAAATTCCTGGACATTTCGACCGACATGTAACAATTAATGATTTATATGATGTTACGAATGGTGAAACTGTAGGTCGATTATCTTATATTTTATATGCTCCAGTAATGGGTGGAGACGTAAATAACGATGATGTAATCGACGTATTAGATGCTGATTATATTAAAACATATTGGGGTACTAACAAGCGTGCAGCAGATATCAATTTCGATGGGATCGTTGACGCAAAGGATATGAGTTTTGTTCAAAAGAACTATTTAACACCAAACCCTGATGTCCAAGACGTTCCTAAAGGTAAAACGAAAATTAAAGGTGTAACTTTAGCAGACATTTTGAAGGACTTAAACATTCAATAAACAATTTAATAGAATAATAGTAAACGTCGGGTCATTAGACCCGACGTTTTTATGCTGATCAAATTGCTTTAAAATATTAACTTTTTAAACCATTAAAAGGTCATTTAAAAAATGCTATTGATCATTATTAAATGTCCCCATTTTCCTATTGACTATTTTATATTTCAACACTTTGATAAATAAGTTGTGTGGTATGATTCCAACTAGTTGCCCTGAAAAAAGCCAGAGATCAACATCTCGATCATGTTTTTTACACCTATATTTACCATGCTTATTAAAAATTGATTACACAAAAAAAAAGACTTTTTCATCAAGATCTGTTTCTTGAATCAAAGCCTTTTTAAACCTTTTACATTATTTAATTATTTTATACCATTAAAACGAACTTAAATAATCCTTCATCTCGTTAACTAACTGCTCAGGAGACTCATACATGCTCATATGTCCGGCACTGTTTAAAGTAGCAGTTTTAATATTTTCTTTTTCAATCGAAAAAGTCTTTTCAGGTGGAATAATCTGATCGTCTTTACCCGCAAGTAAAAGTACAGGTAAATTTGTATCGTTAAGTACATAATTTCTGTCGGGTCTATTTTTCATACTTATTAGGGCATTAACCGTGCCATCTACTGAAGTTTTATACCCAATCTGCTTTGCTAAATCTATTTCTGCACTATTTTTTTGAATATTTTTTGGAGAGAAAAGTTTAGGAATCAATCCATCGACGACGTTTTTCACTCCTTCATTTTTAACTTTTTCAGCATTTGCCTCTCTACCTTTTTTTGCTTCCTCACTATCTGGATAAGCCGTAGAGTGGATTAATGAAAATCCATTTAAATAATTTGAGTATCTTTCAGCAAAGGCCAGTGTAATATAACCACCTAGCGAGTGCCCAAACAAAGTTACTTGATTTATATTTAATTGATCTAGAAAATCTTTCATCATATCTGCATAATCTTCAATTGAATGTTCTTCTTTTATAGCAGTAGAGTCTCCATGTCCTGGTAAATCAATTGCTATCACACGATAATCCTCTGCTAATTTTGGAATTACTTTTTCCCAATATGCATGACTTCCCATAAAACCATGAATCAAAACGATTGGCTTCCCCTTACCTTGATCCTTATACGCAATTGATAAATTTTCAAGTTCTATTTTACTAGTAATGATCCTTCAACTCCATTCGAGAATTTTCAATGAATACAGGACTATTTTCATTTACTAAAATACCTATATTCAAAAATAGATACGAACTAACATAAAGAAACCTTATGAACAAAATTCTGCACTTTCATTATTTTCTCCTCTCTTTTCTCGAAATAATCTTTAAATTAAAAAAGGAGTGTCTCAAAAAAGAGAGACACCCCAATTCATTAAAATTTATCTACCTTCTGCTTAAATACCGCATCGTTACGTTGAATTTTCTGAGCTTTATTTTTATTTATAAATAAGTAAGCCACTGATAATACAATTAACCACGGTATTCCGAATTGAAGCATAATCTTAAAACCAGTAAACCAAGAAGTAATGGTTAATCCTAACAATAAAATTGCTCCTAAAATTGTGAAGTACGGGAAACCGATCATTTTTACTGGTAATTTTCGCCCGCCTGACTGTTCCCATTTTCTTCTAAAAAATAGATGTGAAACAAAGATTGTCATCCAAGTAAACATCGCGCCAAACATTGAGATACCCATCATAAATGCATAAGAGGAATCAGGTAGGACTGCATTTACGATTCCAGCAACAATAATTCCAATTGTTGAAACTGCAAGAGCATTTACTGGAACACCTTTTTTACTTAATTTGCCTAAAATTTTCGGTGCATGATTACTTTTAGAAAGTGAGTACACCATTCGTGTTGAAGCATATAATTGGCTATTCATCGCTGACAAAGCTGCCGTTAAAATAATAAAGTTCATAACGCCTGATGCAAAAGGTATATTTAATATTTCCATTACTTTTACAAAAGGACTTTCATCTACTCCTGCTGATTTCCACGGAACGATTATGAGCATGATTGCAATCGTTAATACATAAAAAATTGATAAACGAAAAACTGTTGCTTTCAGAGCTTTTGGAACAGCAATATCAGGTTCTTTTGCTTCACCCGCTGTAACCGCTATCATTTCAGTTCCTAGAAAACTAAATAGTGAAATGAAGACAGCTACCCACATTCCCCACCAACCAAACGGCATAAATCCTCCGTCATTTGTTAAGTTCTCTACACCAATACTCCCGTGATTAGACGTTCCAAATAAGATATAAGTCCCTAGTAAGATAAAACCAACAATTGCGCTTACTTTAATCATTGAAAACCAATACTCAAATGTTGCAAATGTATTTACACTAGTCGCATTTATATAAATTAATACTGCTGCAAAAAAGGCAATCCAAACGATTCCAGGTACAGTTGGAAACCAATATTTCATATAGACTGCAATTGCACTTACTTCTACTCCAACAGCAAGTACTTGTGCTACCCAATATGAATATCGGACAAGATATCCAGCCATAGGATGGATATATTTTTCAGCAATTGTTCCAAACGAACCACTAGTAGGATGTGCAACAGTCATCTCAGCTAAGCAACCCATTAGTAGTAAAACAATGAATGCACCAACTGCATAACTAAGTAATACACTTGGGCCAGCTGTTTTAATTGCTAGTCCGCTTCCAAGGAATAATCCCGTCCCAATTGCACATCCCATGGCAATCATTGTTAGTTGACTAGTTTTTAACTCCCTTTTTAAGCCTTTTTCTTGTTCGTTTTCAATTTGATAATTAGTGGTTGATTTCTTCATGATCTCATCCCCTTGTCCCCTTAGATAGCCAACTCAACTTATGCGACAACTTCACGTTCATTTTTAAATTTTTCATATTGCTTTTCATTCATGATTTTCTTAAGTGTTTGTACCACTTTCCAAACTTCCTCGTAAGAAGTGTAAAGTGCCACTGGTGCCAGACGAATAATATTTGGTGCTCTGAAGTCAGGAATAATACCATTTTCTTTTAGAGACTTACAAATACGTGCTGCTTCTTCATGCTCTAGACTGACATGTCCTCCTCGACGAGCATCCTCTCTAGGAGATCCAATGAAAAATCCCATATCTGGTAATTCTTGTTCGATACAATCCATTAAAAATTGGTTAATCTGTAGTGATTTTTCTCGAATCGCATCAATTCCAGCTTCCGTAAAAATCTCTAATGAGCCCATTAATGGTGCACAACTTAATACATGAGGCGTACCAATTTGATAAGCACCAGCTGTTTCAGCAGGAGTTAGCGTATGCTCCATATCGAATTGCTTATCTTTTCTTGAACTAAACCAACCAGCAAGTCCTGGTAGCTGGCCAAAATGTTTATGATTTACAAATAAGCCACCTACTCCACCCGGTCCACCATTTAAGTGTTTATAATTACACCAATAGGCAAAATCAACGTCCCATTCACTAAAAGAATGTGGAACTGAGCCAACAGAGTGACATCCATCAAAACCGATTAAAATTCCTCGTTTATGAGCTTCTTCAGTTAAACGCTTCATATCTAAAATTTGACCACTGCGATATAATACTGTCGGTAAGATAATCAATGCAATTTCATCTGTCATTGCATGAATAATGTCTTCTTCTTCTAAATAACGACCATCTTTACTTTTAACGCAAATAAGATCATTTTCAGGATCGAGTCCATGAATACGTAATTGACTTTGAAGAGCATAAATATCTGATGGGAATGTAAGCTCATCCGCTAAAATCTTTTTTCGATTACCTTTTGGTTGAAAAAAAGTAGCAACTAACTGATGTAAGTTAACGGTCGTGGAACCGGTTACAATTACTTCTTCAGAAGAAGCACCAACTAACGGAGCTAATTTTTCTCCTAATTTTTCTGCCATGAAAAACCATGGATGATTTCCATTTGTCCAACCGTCTATACCATAATTCTTCCAATCATCCAATGATTCTAGTAAAGTACGTTCAGCTCTTTTAGAAAGTAGTCCTAATGAATTACCGTCCATATAGATTGAGCCAGGTTTTAAGTAAAACTCATCTCTAAACTTTCTAAGTGAATCGAGACTGTCCATTTTTTTTGCGAATTCTAAACTTGTTTCTGTAACTTTCGTACTCATACTCTTCCCCCTCTATCAATCTACTATATAAATCTATTTGTGAAAAAATCATATCAATTAACTGACATCATGTCAATGACACGATGTCATATTTTCAGATAATAAAAAAAGTTTCAACTTTAATGATCAGGTTTTTTGTTAATGTACAGTGTTTTTCTGTCATTTCTTCCATTTTTATTCATTTACCTATATGCTAGATGTAACTTATGTTGGAGGATCGTAGTATGAGTAATGACAAAGTAGAATCTAAGCGTCAATTACGTTCAATGATGACAAGACAAAAACTACTCGAGGCTGCTAAAGAAGTATTTCTTGAAGAAGGATTTCAAAAGGCGACGATAACACAAATGATAAAAAAAGCTAATATTGGTTACGGAACAGCTTATGTTCACTTTAAAGGCAAGGAAGAGCTTTTAATTGTATTAATGGAAAGTGTAATGGAAAGGTTTTATAAAATTGCCGAAACTCACTTTTTTCCTGAAACGAAAGAATCCGCTGAATCAATTATTTATAAACAAGCTACTTCTTTTCTAAAAATGGCAGAAGATGAGCGAAATATGATGCAAATTTTTGAACAAGCAATTGGAGTATCTGAAATCATCTCAGACAAATGGAAAACGATTCGTGAAAAGTTTATTGGACGCATATCACTTGATATTTCTTATGCACAACAAACAGGATTAGCAAGAAAAGAACTAAATCATGAGCTAGTCGCCCGTGCTTGGTTTTTTACAAATGAGATGTATTTATGGGAAATCGTTCGAAATGAACAGCATTATTCAATTGAAGATATTGCAAAAACAATCACATCACTTTATACAACCGGTCTTTATTAAGTGCCAAATTAAAAAGCTCAAACTTTTACTTCTAAAGTTAGAGCTTTTTTAACTTCCTATTTTGATTTAGCGCTACAATACATTTCTCTTAAAATAAACTTCTGAACCTTGCCAGACGCATTTCGAGGAAGTTGATCAATAAATTCAACAACTCTAGGAATCTTATACCCTGCCATTCTTTCACGGCAAAAAACTTGAATCTCTTCAAAAGATAGACGATGTCCTGTTTTTAATACGACAATTCCCGTTACAACCTCCCCCCATTTAGCATCAGGCGTACCGATCACTGCTGCTTCCAAAATAGAAGGATGCTCATATAAAACATTTTCAATTTCAACTGAATAAATATTTTCTCCACCTGAAATTAACATATCCTTACTGCGATCAACTAATGTGATATATCCTTCCTCATCTACTACAGCTAAATCTCCTGTATATAACCAATCATCTTTTATCGTATCTGCTGTTTCTTGCGGCTTTTTATAGTATTCCTTCATGATTGTTTCACCTTTTAAGATTAATTCACCAACTTCACCTGGTAAAACATCTTCACCCATTTTATTGACCACTTTAATGACTGTATAAAGTAAAGGGGTTTTTCCCGTTTTTCCTAAATGATGCTCATGATCTTCTGGCGAAAGATAAATCCCTGTTGGCCCTCCTTCAGTTAATCCACATAAGCTGAAAAATTGATTTGTATTAAATAATTTCATACTTTTCATTAAAATTTCAGGTGGCATAGGAGCTGCACCATAGGCACAACGTTTTACGGAAGAAAGATCAAATTGATCAGCATTTGGAACTTGCTGTAAATAGTTATACATTGTAGGGACCCCAAAAAATAAAGTAATTTTATACTTTTCAATATCCTTTAAAACATTTACTGGGTTAAAATCACGATGGACCACATTTGTCATACCCAAATATAAACCTGGTAAAAAAAATATTACCAGCTGTGCACAATGGAATAAAGGAGCCACATGTAAAAGCCGATCCTGGCAGCTTTGTCCCATTACCGCACTCAATCCATTTATGAGCTTTTCAATTCGTTTATAGTCAAAAAGCGCACCTTTTGGTTGCCCAGTCGTACCTGAAGTATATAATAAATGAAAATCATCATCTCCTGAAATCTCTACTTGAGGATCTTCATCAATAGTTGACAACACATCAAAGTAGCTTAAACAATTTGGCGATGAAGTAGCTGGAGCAGTAATGATATTTCTTACTTTCATTAAGGACTTTGCAGCATCTAAAACGATTTTTTCTAGTTCTGAATCACAAACTACAAAGACACTATCCGACTGCTCTAAAATATATTCAACTTCTCGTGAAATTAGGCGGAAGTTAATTGGAACGACAACTGCACCTACTTTTACAGCAGCACAATAACTAATCGCAAACAAGTCAGAGTTTGCCATCATTAGAGCTAGTTTTTCACCTTTTTTTAAACCTAGTTTTTGTAATCCCCATGCAAAACGATTAACCACTTTATTGAATTCCATGTATGTGTATGTACGGTCTTGATAGACTAATGCTAATTTATCCGGGTGCCTTTTTGCGTTTAACGATAATACATTTCCAAAACTCATTTGCTTACCCCCGTCTGAAATGATTTAGTTTTCATCAGCTGACCTAATAACTCCTTTTTCAATGAATTGATTAATTGTTTGATTATCGTATCCTAAATTTGTTAAAACTTCTGTTGTATTCGTACCAGGTTTTACGCCAACATGTTGATAAGTAGGACAGAACACTGACGATTTAAAAGGTGAACCAATTTGCAACTGACTTGTACCATCATTTTTTTTGACGTTTACTAAAAGCCCCCTTTCTTTTAATTGCGGATGCTCACATGCTTCTTCAAAAGTTAAAACTGGCTCAACACACGCATCAAATTTACTAAAAATTTCGATTAACTCATTAAACGTTCTCTTACTAAATGCACCTTTTACTTCATTTTTAAATAAATCCAATTCCTCTTTATCCCCACTAAAAGAATAAGGTAGAAATTGAATGATTTCTAATGCCTCACATAATTGTTTTCGAAATGATGGTTCAAGACTACCAACTGAAAAGAAACGTCCATCTGCTGTTTCGTAATAATCATAAAACACACCTCCATTCAACAGATGTTCCTCTGGCATTGGATTAATTTTTTGAGTTAACCATCCAGAACCCATTAAAGATTGCAATGCAAAAGTACAATCTGTCATTGAAATATCAATCCACTGTCCTTCACTAGTTTGTTCACGATGAATGACAGCTGACAAAATGCCGATAATCGCGTGTAACGATCCACCTACTTGGTCTGCAACTTGGATTCCCATCGGAACTGGGCGTTCACTTTTTCTAGTTGAATAACTCAACACACCAGTTAAAGAAAGATAATTGTTATCATGTCCTGCACGAATTCGATACGGCCCTGATTGACCATAACCAGTAATTGAACAGTAAATTAGTTTCGAGTTAATTTTCTTCAATTGCTCATATCCTAATCCAAGCTTTTCCAATACTCCTGGCCGAAATTGCTCAATGACAATATCATACTCTTTCACTAACTTATAAATAATTTCAGTTGCTTCTTCATTTTTCAAATCAAGGGTAATAGATTTTTTAGAACGATTAATTGTTTGATGTGCGGCAGATTGGTCCCCATCAAATGGAGGTGAAGTTTGCAATATGTCGGGATGATATGGAGATTCGATTCGTAATACTTCTGCACCTAAATCCGCTAGTATCATAGTTGCATAGGGACCTGGTAAAAGACGAGTAAAATCCAGAATTTTCAATCTATTTAACATAGAGTTAACCTACTATTCAAAATAATTTCCTCACTCCATCTCTATAATTTGTCATTGTACATTAATTATTCTAGATTACTTGGTATCTCTCCTTTTTTAAAAGTCATATTATTGAATGTTGATTAGTGCCCACTAGTTTAAAAAAGTAGATGCAATTTTGAATTAAACACATGAAACTGAAAACTCTGATCAGATAGTTTATATGTTTTTTTATCTACCTATATTCAGGAGTAATAAAATTTTAAGCAGAAAAAAACCACTAAAAGTGGTTTTTTAATCACGCATTGCCCCTGCCTCACGAGAAGTCATTGCTCCTTGTCCTTGGCTTACGTCATTTTGAATTTGTTGTTTTACTTTTTGAGGATTCGTTCCTGATTTCATATTTGATCCCATATTCCCTTTACTTTGTTGATTTTGTGGCATAATATCCCTCCTTAATAAATTGTTTAACAATTATATTATTTACAATAAATGTCGTAATATCCGGGAATTTGAGCTAATAAATAATTCTTAATTGAATATAAAATAGTTTGACTATTCAGATTTAACAATCTATAATCATATTAAACTAACTACCGGTAGTTAATACAGAAAATAATAAATAGGAGATGATTTTTTATGAAATATCCACTTTCCCCTGATGTAAAACCTGAGTTTTGTACAACTGGAACGTTTATGAGATTACCGTCTGCAAAAGAAAATGCGAAATTAGCAATCGTAGGTATGCCTTTTGATACGGCTGCATCGTTTCGTGTGGGTGCTCGTTTTGCACCTCAAGCAATTCGCCAAGCTTCTATGACCCTATTTCCATATCATCCAATTCACAAGGTATATCCTTTTGATGATAGTAATGCAATCGATATTGGAGATGTGTCCGTTATCCCGCATAATATTCACCGTAGTTATAAAATTATTGAAGATGCAATGTTTGAATTAATGGATCAAAATATTATTCCAATCGCCTTAGGTGGTGACCACTCAATTACCCTTGCAAACCTTAGAGCAGCAGCTAAAAAGCATGGGCCAGTTGCAATGATTCATTTTGACTCACATACTGATACATGGGATACTTATTATGACGAAAAATATTGGCACGGCTCTCCTTTTATTCGAGCTCATGAAGAAGGATTACTCATTCCAAACAAGGTATTCCAATTAGGAATTCGAGGTACATTGAACCATCCTGGAGATATCGATGCTAGTCATGATCTAGGCTACAATGTTATTACGACTCCTGATATGTATGAACGAGGTTTTGAAGATATTTTAAGAGAAATGAAAGAAGTAATTGGTGATACTCCATGTTTCTTAACATTTGATATTGATTTTGTCGATCCTTCTTGTGCGCCT
Organism: Gottfriedia acidiceleris; assembly: GCF_036421055.1. Lineage (GTDB taxonomy): Bacteria > Bacillota > Bacilli > Bacillales > Bacillaceae_G > Gottfriedia > Gottfriedia acidiceleris_C. Next base: position 56,556 of record NZ_JAZGQS010000008.1, read on the forward strand.
GGAACTGGAACGCTTGAAGTTGGTGGATATAATAGTATGGAAACTTTGAAAATGATCCGTACGTTAACTGATTTCAATTTTATAGGATTTGATTTAGTTGAAGTACTGCCATCCTATGATCCAACACAGATCACATCCCTTTTAGCTGCAACACTTGTACATGAATTTGCTAGTTTAGCTACATTGCGAATTAATAAAGGAGAGTCAAAGTAATTTATAAAAACTCTGTTATTTAAACAGAGTTTTTTTAGTGTGTTGTACTCATTAACTTTATATGAGGACGCTATTTTTAGTTTTTTCCTTTACTCCTTCCTCATGAAGCCTTAAAACTTCTACTTTTATGGGTTGCAGTTACTCCTATTAACTTTTTCAAATTAAATTTCAATAATTTTTAGACTTCAAACAGATTCCAGTTTATAATCTAGCTAACAAGAGTTAGTTTCGGAGGATGAATATGACAAAGGATAAGATTATTGCAGCAGCACTTGCCTTATTTTCTAAAAATGGCTATGAGGGTACAAGTTTAACTGAAATTGCTAAAGCTGTTGGGATTCAAAAACCATCTATTTATAATCATTTTAAAAGTAAAGAAGAAATCTTTCTTACTATTTATGAAAACATTCTATGGCTTCATGTGAAAAAAGTAGACGAACTAATGGGTGAAATAAGCGAACTATCTGCAAAAGAACAACTTTACAAAATTCTAAATTTAACATTTGAATATTATATTGAGTTCGAGGAGCAATCTACTTTCGTGAACCGCGCTGTCTTTTTTTCACCTGAACAATTAAAGGAGCAATTACATACTCAGTTCATGGAATCTGAAGAAGCGATGTCGACTATTTTAAGATCAGTAATTGATAAAGGGATTAAAAATGGCGAAATTCGAACAGGGAATGTTGAAGATTTTGTTATGTCTTATTACTGTTTAATTGATGGTATCTTTATTGAATTATCCTATTATGGAGCTGAAAAGATGAAGCCAAGAATATCAAACATTTGGCGAAATTTTTGGTACGGATTTCAAAACGAATAATAAAAAAGCATTCGATAAAACGAATGCTTTTTTATTATTACTGATTAGCCGTTAATTCTGATTTAAACTGCTGAATTAAATTGTCATCTGCAGGTGCAGCTGGTTTGTAAAATCCTTTTTGTAATGCATAATTGTACAATGTGCGTTGACGCGCTTCATCTTGATTTCGTAATTGAATTAAAGTTTGTCTTAACTCTGAATTATTCGATTGATTAATATATCCAGCATAAGCAGCTAAACTAGCATTTAGACCTTCTAAATAATCATTTACCATATCTTTATCTTGAAACATTGTCTTATCTCCTTATCCTAAAAAATTTAAAAGTTCTTGTCTTGATTGCTGTGCTGATTGAGCATCTCTTTGTAGTAATGCTTTTAATTCAGGATCAGAACAATTTTGAGCATAGGCCTCTAATTTATTTGCGATTGTACTATGTCCTCCGATAATATGACGAAGATTTTCTAATTCAAGTTCTGTTAATCCATTATTCATACTTAATTTCTCCTTTCGAACAAAAAATTACATACTTCTTTTTTCGTCTGCCTGAGCTTCTGTCCTTCTCTGACTTTGTTAATCAGAAAGGTTTTTCGAATACTCCACACATTGACATTATTAATTTTCCAAAAAACTGTAAAAAAATACGTAAAAAAGCTCAATCTATTCGAATAATAGATTGAGCTTTAGTCAAATTTAATTATAACTCTCTGCTGAAATCAGCTTCTTCTAATTTAACCTTTTTCGTTTTCATCACGACTTTATAGCCAAGATACCCAAGAATAAATAATGGTAGTCCAATGTAAGAAACAGCAACACCATACCAGTCAATTTTGTCTCCTGTAAATGCTTCATAATTTGTTCCAAGCATTGCAACTAAACATAAAACTGTTGCTAGAATTGGACCAAGTGGGAACCATTTTGCTAAATAAGGTAGATCTTTTAATTTTCTTCCTTGAGCGATATACGCTTTACGGAAGCGATAATGCGTAATTGAAATGCCTAACCAAGAAATATAACCAGCCAAGCCTGCTGCATTTAATAACCAAGAGTATACTGTACCATCACCAAATAATGAAGTTAAAAAGCAAAGCGCACCAATTAGAGTCGTCGCAATTAATGCACTTACTGGAACTCCACCTTTGTTTACTTTTCTTAAGAATTTTGGTGCTTTTCCTTCTTCAGCTAATACCCATAATACACGAGAACCAACGTATAAGCTTGAATTACCTGCTGATAAAACTGATGTTAATATTACTGTGTTCATTGCAGCAGCTGCAAAAGCTAGTCCTGCATGTTTAAATACTAAAGTAAATGGACTAATCGCAATACTATCAACATCTCCACCTAATAAGTTAGGATCTGTATAGCTGATTAAACAGCCGATAACGAAAATCGCTAATACGTAAAATAATAAAATTCGCCAAAAGATTTGTTTGATTGCTTTTGGAATGTTCTTTTCAGGATTTTCACTTTCCCCTGCAGTAACCCCAACCATTTCAGTTCCTTGGAAAGCAAATCCTACAATCATAAATACACTAAAGATCGATAAGAGACCGCCTTTAAATGGTGCTTCTCCTTTTGTGAAATTATCAAATCCACCAGTATGACCACTCATAATACCGAAAATCATTAATAATCCAATGACGATGAAAATAATGATTGTAGCTACTTTAATAATTGAAAACCAAAACTCAGATTCTCCATATCCTTTTACAGATAGTACATTTAAACCAAAAATTAAAACAAGGAATATAGAACTCCATACGATTCCAGGCGTATGTGGGAACCAATACTTCATAATTAAAGCCGAAGCTGATAATTCTAAAGCAAGGATAATTGCATTGTTGTACCAATAATTCCAACCAACAGCGAAACCAAGAGCTGGGTCGACAAATCTTGAAGTATATGTGCTAAAAGAACCCGAAATTGGAATAAGAGTTGCCATTTCAGCTAAGCTAGTCATAAGGAAATAAACCATGATACCAGCAATTAAATAAGCAACAAGAGCTCCACCTGGCCCTGCATCATGTATTGTTGCTCCACTCGCTAGAAATAGACCAGTACCAATCGTACCACCCATAGCGATCATTGTTAAATGTCTTGTTTTTAGTTTTCTTTCTAAATGTTCTTTTTTAGGCGCGTTACTTTGAACAGTGAAGTCACTTTTACGGTTTGTATTTTGCATGAATACACCTCTTTATTTTAAATTAAAATTTCTCCTAGAATTTAAATCTTTAAAAGCTCGCATACCAGTGTATCTCTGACTATTCGACAGGAAATTGCAAAACACATTCTAATACTAAACCTGGAGACTGAGCGATGTAAAGATGAAAATCCTCCCTTCTCGATTAAAAAAAGGAACAAATCTAATACCCTCAATGCTGGTAGCGTTTTCATTTTTTTTGCTTTCATCATCGAAATGTACTTAATTTAAATTATCATAATTTGACGAAAAATAGAAGAAGTTTTTTCATTGTTTAGATAATTTAGAGTTATTTAAGTATAGTTAAATTTTCAAAAATCGTATATTTATTTGAAACAATAAATATATATTAAATCTAAGTTCGACATACTTCAACAATTAATTATTAGATTGGTAAAAATTATATAATGAAAGCGCTTCGCAAAATTATATCCTTATTTTATAAAGCTTTACACTATTTAGAAGTTCAAAAATAATTATCTGTCTATAGGAAAATCATCATTCTTTTGCAGGTGAAATGTCCTGAATTTTTATCTTAAAGATCATCAACCATATACAAAAAAATGAATAAGACTTTGTTTTTAGTTTTCTGAATTTTTAGAACGAAAAATTTAAAAAAACATTCTTCATATTTCCTGAAGAATGCTTTAACATCTATTTTTAATCTATCTTATGGAGTAACAATATTGATCTCTTGATTGAAATGATCAAATAAATTTAACATCTCTTTAAATTTCTGCTTATTCCCATTAATGCTTAACTTTCCACTTTCAATTGCCTGATTTACATCAAGTTTCCCAAGCATCATGAAATAAAAAGTTACTTTATCTACAAATAATGATGCATCAGATTTTGTGGTTGTTAGACCTTTGCTATATTTAAAAACAGCGTTCTTGATATCAATTGTATAATTTGTATCCAAATCAGTAAAATTTACATTAAATGTTAAATTTTTATCATTTGCTTTTGGTCCATTTAGTGTAATTGACATATATTCTAAAAAATCATTTACTTCCATACTTAAGATTATCTGAGGGTCAACAGTACTAGTAGTTTTCGAACCATCTAACTTGACAATTCCTTTTCTCAGTTCTTCTGCCCCTGTTAAATAATAATTTCTCCAGGCTGCAGATTCGGACTGATAGCCTAATTGCTCGTAAGATTTAGCTAGTAAGTCTTTTGCCTTTTTATTAGTAGGATTTGCCATCACAACATTTTTCAAAACTTGCGCTACCCAACGATATTCCCCTTTTTCAAAATCCGCTTTTGCTAGCTTCAGTACTTTCTTTTCTCCACCCATATATTGAACATATTTAGTTCCACTCTCTACTTGTGGAAGTGGATCTAAATCAGATGGGTTTCCATTAAAATAGCCTAAATAATAATTGTAAACTGCTTTGGCATTTTGCTTTAAATTACCATAATATCCTCGATTCGCCCAGTATTTATCAAGGCTACTAGGTAGTTTTATTTGTTCAGCTATTTCATCTGCAGTATAGCCTTGATTTGCTAGACGAATTGTTTGATCATGAATGTATTTATATAAATCCCGTTGCTTTGACAGATGGTCGATTACACGACTTTTCCCCCATAACGGCCAGCTATGCGCTGTAATTAATGCTCCAATTTCTTCTTTACTAACTAAATTGATTGTATCATCCAAAGCTTTTACCCACTCCGAAGCATCTCGTGTTTTCGCACCTCTTAAAGTATAAAAATTATGCATCGTATGACCTGTATTTTCAGCGACTACTAAAGTTTTGTAATCATTTATGTAATAATGCATTTCTGAAGGTGCTTCAGTATTTAACGTTAATAAAAATTTAAACTGAACTCCATCTATTTTCATCGTTTGTACTTTATCTTTTATTTCAATTGTCGGTTGCAAAAAGCTAATTGTACCATTACTAAGTCTAGAGCCAATCCCATTTGTTACGTATCCTTTTTTATTTAAAGGTAAAAGATTTCCGAACATATACCCCGCTCTTCGTGACATGATATGGCCTAAAAGGATATTCTCACTTACTACTTCCTTTGAAAAATTCAGTGGTGTAATAATTGGTACTTTTTCTGGATTTGTGGCATATTGTAAAACTCCTTTTATCCCTCCAAAATGATCAACATGACTATGGCTAATAACTACTGCACTAACTGGTTTATTAGGGCGATTTGCATAATATAATGCCATCGCTGCTTTTGCAGTTTCACTCGTTGATAATGTGTCTAATATGATTAAACCTGTTTTACCTTCTACAATGGTCATTACAGATATATCTTGTCCACGAATTTGATAGATCCCATCAACTACCTTGTAAAGTCCCGGTGAATCTAGTAATTGAGCCTGTCTCCATAAGGATGGATTGACCGTTAAAGGGGCGGGTCCATCATTTATAATAGAATATTGGTATTGATCCCAGATGACAACACCTTTTGTATTTTTTATTTGATTTTGCATTAATGGTGAAATGAACCCTCTATGAGCGTCAATAAAATCTTGCTTATCATTAAAATTTAATTCAGTATAAATTTTTTCATTGGATTTAATTGTATCCATCGTAGGAGGCATCGTTTGTGAATAAACTTTGTTATTATTAAAATGACTAAAGAATAAAATGACTAATAGTAGATAAATAGTTAATCTTTTTAAGTATATTTTTTCAAACATGTTTTTACTCCTATTTTTTAGACATCGCAACAGCCCCCAGATAATGCTGAAACCTTTCTTTAGTTTGCCTTCAAATTTCCAATTTATGTTAATATTAGTGCTGAATTATGAGAGGAAGGGGGAGACTCCGCAGGAACAAGGGGGCTTTTGCTCATGGCCTATGGAAAGAGAGCTTGACGTAGTGGAAATCACTGTACTTAATAAAACCTCTTTTTTCAACACACAAAAAAAAGATGATATCGATGTAAACTCGATATCATCTTTTCGATTAATCAGCCGCTTCGCTTTGTTTCTTATCATGATCTGTTACGTCTAATACATCTAGTAAAAAGATAAATACAGGAATACCGATGATCAGACCCCATACGCCAAAAAAGCGTTCTGAGAAAACGAGAATTAAAAATGTATAAAAAACAGGTAAGTTTGTTTTAGCTGATATAAGTTTTGGATTTAAGAAATAACTTTCAAGCGCATGTAAGACTAAAATCATGATGATTACATACATAATATGAGCCATTCCACCGATTGTATAAGCAATCGTACAAAGAGGTATTAATGAAATAAACATACCTGCTACAGGGATTAGTCCAAGTAAGAAAATCAAAAAGCCTAAACCGATTAACTGAGGAAATCCCATAAAGTTTAAAGCGATTACCGATAAAATACAATTCACAAATGCAATGATAAATTGCGCTTCAATTACTTTTCCAAAAGAACGCGAAAATCTTTCACCAAAATAGGCCAATTCATTATAAAGAACTGATATTTTACTATTTTTAAATTTTCGAGTAAAAGCTATAATTCGAGGTTTTTCAAGAAGAAAAAAGAAACTCAGAACTAGAGCGATTAATACTTCAATTCCCCACTGGCTAATATTAGATGCATACTTATATAAAAAATCTAAGCCTTGCTCTGTATAGCCTGATATTTCAACCTTTTTAATTGCAGTAACGATATAGTTGATAATTTTCTCATCTGGCGGATTCATATAAAACGTTTTTATTTGGACGATTAGTTGAACAACTTGAGTTGTAATAATCGGTAAATAATTATAGATTCCAAAAACTAAAGCCGCCACAATGACAACATACAAAGAATAGACAACAACTAAACGATTAACTGGCAGTATCTTATTTACTCTATTCGTAATAAATTTATGTATCCGATCCATTAAATACGTAAAAATGAAAATTAGTAAGACTAAATTTATTATTTTCCGAATTAAGATCAACACTAGAACGATACTTGAAATGATTGCTAATCGTTTAAACGTGCTACTTTGATAAAATTTTTTCACATCCATTCTACAACCTCCTTACTTTTTCTTGATATTTGAGTAGTTTGGACTTTTTTTATTTTCAGTTTTTTTATTAGATGAAATTAATCTCTCTATTAATTTGTATTTAAACTAGACGACGCTTATGATTATATACAATAATCTAATTCATTTCCATCTATTAATAAGACAAATCAGTACAATTTATTGACAAAAAGGATAAGCATTCAAAGTCTGCGAAAAAAAAAGAGAAGCTATCTAGTAATAGCTTCCCCTACTTTCATTTTACTTTAAACCCAATTGAATGAAAACATCTCCATATAAAAATCTTTTCTTTGAATCCTATTACTTTTCTTGTTCCTAAGATTCTTTCCAAACTGCCTATATCCATTCACACTTGGGCACCGAGTGAATACTATAGGCATGAGGGTGTGATGCAATGAATAACTCTAAGATTAAAGAAGACCTCCGAATAATTGCTACTCTACAAAGAGACTTAAATGTTGCCACTGCTGCATTATTATTAACTGGTCAAATTACATTAATAGGTGTTTTCGTAACTTCTGGTGAATTTAGTCTATCACTAAGTGGACCCTTATTAGGTAGAGAACGTGTAGAGAGTAAATATGGAGATCAATTAACAAATACTCTCATTGATGTAATCGATATAATCATTGCAATTTTATTATTAATTGATGAAGTTCGAGTTGTTAGCTCTGTAATAGGACCTACTAGATTCTCACTCAACGTCAGTGGGCCCATTTTTGGTGCGCCAGTTAGCGAACCGACACTTCCTTTTCTAAAAAAAACGTATTACTTTTGTAAAAAAATTGTTTCGAAACATTTTGATATTGATCCACGAATCTTTAGTAAATAAAGGAATGGTGATTATGGCTTTAACAGATATCCCTACAGTAAGACCTACTGATACCCAAGTTTTTCTTATGGCAATTTCAGTCATTTCGTTTATTTTCTTCTTTACACGAAGAAAAGTTAGTGATACAACACAAATGAGTTAGCGCTCACTATTCGTCTTTTTCTAGCTCCTTATTTTTTGGTTCTTCTCTATTTTCGATAACTGACAAAACTGCTTCATGTATTTCTTCATAGCATGTGCATCTACAAATATTAGAAGATAGCCATTCTTTCATCGTTTCATATGTTGGATGTGAATGTTTCATTAAAAGAGAATGGCAATTCATGATGAATCCAGGTGTACAATAGCCACATTGAAATGCAAAATTTTCAACAAATGCTTTTTGGATTGGAGAATCTTTTAATCCTTCGATCGTTGTTATTTTTTGTCCAATCGCTTCAATGGCAAGCATGATACACGATTTATAAACGGTATCATTTATAACGACTGAACAAGCTCCGCAATCTCCATTTAAGCAGCCCGGCTTTGCACCAGTGAGACCAAGCTTTGTTCGTAGCACATAAAGGAGAGGGTCTGCAGGACGGATTTCCACTTGTCGCAACTCATCATTTATATCTAAAGAAATACTAATTTTTTCTGCTGGAGACTGGTCCATTACCTTCCCTCCAATTCTAAAATGATCGTTTCTAATGTATTTCTTAAAACAAATAGTCGATATTCCTTTGAGCCTTCTATATCATCTAATACTTCTCCAGGAATGAATTGCAATGCTTTTTGGATTCTTTCATCTAAATTTACATTCAAATTGTTAAGTTCAGCTTCCATTTTCTTGGAACGAAATGGAAACGGACATAAACCACTAAAGGCAAACCGTAATTGGTTTTCCACTTTTATAGATGCAATCGTTAGTAATGGATAACCAGTATCCCATTGCTGACGTTTTTTTATGCTTATGAAAGGTAGATTCATATATTTCTTTTCGGTTAACAGTTGAATAATAAGTTGTCCGTCTTGGAGTTGAAAGTTTTGATTAAATATTTGTTCGATTGGAAAAGCCTCAACACCATTGTATCCTGCAATAATTACTTGGCTATCACATAAGAGAAACGGTAAAACCGCTTCACGATAAAAAATTTGACCACACAAATTTCCACCTAGTGTTATTTTATTTCTTGCAGTGCGGTCTGCTATTTCCATCGATGTTTTTGAGAGTAATGGAAATAGGTTTTTCTCTTCTAGATCAGTAAGTGAAATGACAGCACCTGCTATTAAATAGTCCTCATTAAACTCAAACATTTGGCACTCTTTTAGCTCTTTAATATCAATCAGCGCATCTGTTTCAACTAGATTTAAACGACCAAGCGTTAGGATTTCCGTTCCACCTGCGTAATAAATAGGTCTTTTGTTTTTAGCTTTTAAAAAGTAAAAAATCTCCAATGCCTCTTTTATATTCATTGGCTTATAGTATTCTAAATTAGAAGATAACAATCTAGTTCCCACCTTCTTTTACTTTCCATAATAGTTCTGGGATAATTGGTAAATTATTTATGTTTACAGAAAGTGCTGTCGAAAGGCAATTACCAAGAGCAGCTGGCATTCCTAGTAAACCGTGTTCCCCTGCTCCCCTTGCACCAAAAACAGCATCAATTTGTGGTGTCTCAACAAACGCTACGTCATATTTAGGGTTCTCCCCAAATCGAATTGGTCGATATGTTCGCAATTGAGGATTTAATACTTTCCCATGCGCATCAAAATAAAACGTTTCGCGCCCTGCAAAAGATAATCCCATACTCATTGCACCTTTCACTTGACCTGTTGCAGTTTTAACATTTAGTACTTTGCCGATATCAACAGCTGTAACGGCTTTAAGAATCCTATATTCATAAGTTTTCGTATCAATTTCTACTTCAACCCCATGTGCACAAACTGTCCATTCAGGTCCTGGTTTTCCAGCTCCAGTTTCTCGATTAAGTTTGGTTAAGCCAGTTAAAATATAGTGACCTCTTCCAATTATCTGACCACCTATAGAATTTCCATTTGGGAATGTGTATCCGTAGGCAATATCTTTTATTGCTATGTTTTTATCCGGTTCACTCCTTAAAAATACTTTTCCATAACCAACTTCTAAATCTTCTATAGGAGCACGCAATATAAACGATGCTAAATCTTTTAGTTGACGAATCACATCTTCAGCAGCTACTAACAACGCTCTGCCAGCCATAAACGTCCCTCTACTCGCAACTGTTTTCCAATGTTCGGGTGTATTTAAAGTATTAATATTCATTTGAACATGTATGTCCTCTATGTCCATTTTGAGAATTTCTGCTAACATTTGAGCAAGAATCGTTTTTGTTCCTTGACCAATCTCTACAACACCAGACATTAGATTGATACTACCATCCGCATTATAGATTAATATGACACCTGAGCTTGCATTTGGTGTAATGGTAGAGGTTTTCCACGAACAACTAATCCCTTTCACTCTTAACTTATGATTTCCTAAGTCAACAACTTGACCTTCCTGCCAATTGATTAATTCTCTCATTTTTTCTATACATTTTGGTAGATTCCCAACTGTACTAGAATTTAATACAACTTGGGTAGGAGTTGTATCACCTGGTTTAATGGCGTTTTTTTCTCGAAGTTCCATTGGATCCATATTTAGTTTTTTAGCTAAGATATCCATTGCTCTTTCAAACGCAAAATGTACTTCAGAATGACTAAAACCTCTAAATGGTGCTGGATAAGGATGATTTGTATACATACATAAGGAATCACACCAAATATTTTCGATATTGTAAGGTCCAGTACAATCAACTGCTCCAGCCCTTGTTAAATCAATTGATTTATCTGCATACGCCCCGCCATCCCATAAATAGAGTATTTCTGCAACTTTGAGCATCCCGTCCTTTGTACTTCCAAGTTTTACATTTGCCTCTAGTCCTATATGAACAGGTGATGAAACCATGTCATTTTCCCGGGTGTTATAAATTTTTACTAATCGGCCATTTACTGCTCTTGAAGCAATAAAGGCTAAAAGCTCTAACTGCACTGCTCCTTTTCCACCGTACCCCCCACCTACAAATGGGGTTTTTACAATAACCTTTCCAGGTTTAATATCAAAATACTCTCCAATTAAATTCTTAACCATAAAAGGGCATTGTGAGGAAGTAGTTATCTCAACTGTGCCATCATGATGGATTTGAGCAAATGAACATCTTGTCTCCATCGCAGCATGATCAGATGGTCTAAATCCAAAGCTCTCATCAATCATGACTTCACTTTCGCGCCATCCTTTATTAAAATCACCTTTCCTAATTTTTATTCTTGTAGCAATATTTGTACCTGGCTCTGGATAAACTCCCTCGTTTACTTTATATTCCCCTAGCTTCGGGTGTACAAGCGGGGCATCTTGTTTAAGGGCTTCAAAGGGAGAGTTTACAACAGGAAGTAATTCATATTGAACTTTTATTAAATTAGCAGCTTTTTGTGCAGCAAATGGAGTATCTGCTACTACAATCGCTACAACTTCTCCAAAAAATCGAACACGATCAAATGCGATTGGGTATCGATCAAGTACCGCTTCTCCTACTAAAGGTAAGTTGTCACCAAATACAATTTTTCGAACACCCTTGACGTTATGAGCATCGGTTGCATCTATACTTTTAATAATGGCATGCGCATATGGACTTGTGACCAAACGAGCATGAAGCATTTCATTCGTCTCAAAGTCATCTGTATATTTAGCATGACCTGTTACTTTTTCGAAGGATTCTTTCCTGGGTATTCCTTTTCCGATAATGTGCATGATGGGTTTTCAACCCCTTTCGTAAAAAAAATTCACAATGTTAAAGCTTTAATGATATTTAATTTTTTCTTTTATATGAGATACTTTAAAAATTTATGTTTTGGATACTAAAAAAATGCCCAGATAGAAGAATCAGGCATCTTAATCAAAACGATAAACAATGAAATTTAGTAGATCTATTAAGTACAGGTGCAATTGGAAAAAAGTCTCAACTTGAAGATTAAAAAAAAGATAGTGTAGTCAGTTGTCATGCTGCCTTCACTATCTTTTTTACATAGTTGTATTAAACTGCTCTTTTAACTTCTCAACAAATTCTTTAGCCAACGGTGATAATGGTTTTGCTTGTAAATAAATCAGCCAAAAATCAACCTCAAAAAAGTCTTCATCTTTTAATGGGATTACTTTAATATCTCCGTTTAAAACCATTGGTCGATTTCGAATCGAAAATTCATGTAAATAAAGGATCGCTTGACTCTCTTTTACAAGTTCATAAAGCAAACTACTTCTATTTGTTTTAAGAACAACATTTTTTTGATTCATTTTTGAGATTTTTTGTAATGTTTTATAGTCCGAAGTTTTATACATCACAATTTTCGCATTAACTAATTCACTAGGTGAGACTGAATCATACGTATAAAATGGTGATTTTCTACCGACTGCAATACAAATATGTCCCTTATGAATCTGCTCAAATTCTATGAATTTTTCCCTTTTTAAATCTTCTTTTAAAGCAGGAATGAGCGCAAAATCATAATCTTGCTTAGTAAAATGTTGAAGTATAATAGCAGGATTTTCTTCAACTACTTCAAACGTAACTTCATTTTCTTCGTTATTAAACTTCACCATCGTTTCTTGTAGCAAATGTGTAAAAGTTGGTGCAGTTATTATTTTCAAATGATTTTCACTTCTATTTTTAATGTCATAAATTTCCTTGTTAAGCTCCTTAATCGTGCTCAATAAAGTCATTGCCTTTGCGATCACTATTTTCCCTTCAAAAGTGGGTGTAACCCCTTGTTTGGATCGGTAAAATATTTTTATGCCTAGCTCATTTTCTAACTGAGTAATTGATTGGCTCATCCCAGAAGGAGATATAAATAATTTTTCAGCAGCTTTTGTGATTGACATCTCTCTTGCTGCACATACAATATGTTCCATTTGATCAAAATTCATTTTTGCAATTTCTCCTTAAGAAAACAAAATCTATATCTTTTTCGTTAGATTTCAATTTTATATTAACGATAAAAAAAAACCAATTATTTCATATTATTAACATAATTAGTCTCAACATGCGTAATAATAAGCTTGGTAATTATTTAGTTCGACTTAATTAAGTTTCATAAAATAAAAAAATAAGACAAGAATAGATTGAATCATATTCTTGTCTTTAACTATTTTAAGGGAAAGTTTTTAATTTGAAAAAGCTGATCTAATCGTTTTACTTTTCCAAAAAGGGTGTTTAATCCATCTACGTAATATCATAAACACCTTTTTTGGTTTGAGAGTAAATTTGTACTACTTGTTATTCCGTTTCTTATAGCTTAATAGACATTACACTTGTCCACTCACCATAAATTTTTTGTGATCCAACCATTTTATAAGAACGGATTTTGTAATAGTAAGTTTTACCTTTACTTAATCCTTTGTTCGTATAATTAGTTGTTGTCACGCTAGTTACGTGGGTGTATGATCCTGTTTTTGAAGTTGATTTTACAATTTCATACCCTGTTGCACCTGATACTTTTGACCAAGTCAGTTTTACAGCATCTTTTGCAGCTTTTGCTGTTGTTGCATTTGATGGTTTACCAGGAACATTTTCCCATTTCGCGTAAATCACCGTATCTGCAGTAACTCGATCTGTAGCAAAGTTCCATGCCACTTTTCCTGCACCATCTTTGTACCATCCAACGAATACAAAGCCTTTTTTAGTTGGTGCTGCTGGTTGGCTAATTGTTGCATTGTAAATTGCTGTTTTTGCAGCAACTGAACTTCCCCCTTTAGTGTCAAATGTAACAGTATACGTGTTAATGTTCCATTTTGCATAAAGTGTAATGTTGCTAGTTAATGTTAAAGTGTTTCCTACTGGCGTATTTAATGTCGCATCTTTATACCATCCAGCAAATGTATAACCCGTTTTTGTTGGTGTCGGTAAGTTTAAGATACTATTGTAATCCGCAGTTTGAGCAGGAACTGTAGAACCTCCATTGCTCTCATACTTTACTGTATACGAATTGATTTGCCATTTCGCATATAACGTAGTGTCGTTCGTTACTTTATCTGTTGCAAAGTTCCAAGGAATTGTATTTAAAGCATCTTTGTACCAACCAACGAAAGTATAACCAGTTTTCGTTGTTGTTGGTGCTGTGATTCCTGTGTTATAATCTGCAGCTTTATCAGCAACTTGACTACCGCCATTGCTATCGAAGTGAACAGTGTAAGAATTAATACTCCACTTCGCATAAAGGATCATGTTGTCAGTAACTTTGTCTGTCGCAAAGTTCCAAGCTTCTTTTCCTTCAGCATCTTTGTACCAACCAACAAATGTGTAACCAGTTCTTGTCGGTTTTGTTTCATCTAGTAATGAATTGTATTCAGCTTTTACTGAAACTACAAGTCCAGCATCTTGTGTATCATAAATAACAGTGTATTTTGCTGGCTTCCATTGACCGTAAATCGTTTTTGCAGAGTAAATTGAATTTGTGAAATCCCAAGGGATTGTACAAGCTTCATCTGCAAACCAAGTTAAATCATAACCGTGTACAGTTGGAGCTGTGATTCTACGTGAAACAATTCGATCTTTAGTTGCATCCTTCACTACCGCTGGAGCATCTTTAGGCATTACGAAATGCACAGTATATCCATTTACAACTTTTTGTACTACTGTCACATCAGCATACTCTTTAGCTTTTAAATTAATGGTATAATCTTTCGCTCTTGAGAACAGACTTTGATCTAAAGTAATTGTACGATTTTCTTTATCTATAGTATATTTCGATGCGTCAACAGGAAGACCGTTGATAGTAATACCAGTAATCGCATTTGCCCAATCTTTGTCAACATACTCTAATACCATATCGTTGCCTACTGCATTATCCGTTGTATCTGCTGTAACAACTGAACCAGCTAACGCATATTTCGCATAAAGTGTGATTGGTTTTGTTACAATGTTATCAAAATCATATGGTATTGTTAAATCTTTGTCCAAGTACCAACCATAGAATTTGTAACCCACTTTTGTCGGATCGACTGGTTTTGTTGCATTTCTGTCTACGATTTGAGCAGAAATCGGGTCTCCACCATTTGATTCAAATGTTACTGTATAACCAATAACTTGGTCAGACACAACTACATCATTATAACCTTCAGAAACAATTGTCACATTTACTTTTTGTCCAGCTGTGAATAGAGCAGCATTAAGGATAATGCTATTATTTGTAATCGTATAATCCTTATTTAACTCTAATGTTTTCGCGCCGATTTTCACAGCTTTGATATTATTTTTCCATGTGCCATCATCTGTAAATGATAAAGTAATGTCACTTCCAACAATGTTTCCAGCAACATCTTTATTCACCGTAGGTGGTACTTTCATCCAACATAAATAGAAAGTAGAATTATCTGTTAAAACTTTCGGATTTGATGTAATATCAGACTTCTTATCACTTGAATTAGCTGCATCCAAATAAAGGTCTGGACTAATCGTTAAAGTTCCATTAATTACATGTGTAGCACCTGTAGACATATTTGGTGCTGTTGTTTTTCCATTAATTAATGCATCAGCAAAGAATGTATCAGTCGAATTCTTTAACGTACCACCGTTTAAATCAATATGGCGTCTATATCCAAGAAGTACATTTGGAATTGTAACTGTTTCCCCAGTTGTAGAAGTTATCTTTAAGTTGTATCCGTTAATATTTCCAAGGTTTCCAAGAGTTGGCATTTCACTGAAAGCAAACTTTTGCCCTAGGTTTGTTTGGCCTGCTTTAACAGCTTGATCATGCGTAGCCGTTGTGAAAGTTAGAATACCGTTACTTCCGTTAGACGATAAGTCATAAGTACTTGGGTCTAACGTATACTTCGTTGGTGTCGTATCTGTTGAGCCATCGCTCTTCATTCCATAGAATGTCGCTTCAATCGTTGCGATTTTGTCTTTTCCAGTTAACCAAGAAACATTTGTTAAATAATCTGGAATGTTGATTTTTAAATCGCCTTCTCCAAGCACCCAACCTTTACCACTTGCATTTTGGTTACTTGGGTCGAATTTCGCTCCATTAGGATTCGATTTATCAACAGGTGAATAACTTTGAGTTGTATTCATTTGCCATTTTGCGTAAACAGTAATGTCTCCATTTAAAGGATTTCCTTGCATTGCTAATGTACTATAAGTTTTATCAGTATACCAACCAAGGAACTTATATCCTTGTTTCGTTGGTACAGGAGTCATATATGACATTAAATCACTATTTGGACCATTCGATCTACTGGAATTCGGATTGTATCCTACCGCCATTGGATTGATCGGCGTTCCACCTTGGCTATCAAACGTAATACTATATCCAACTGGTTGTTGAGCTGTGTAAACAGGATCATAACCACCAATTACATCAGGATAAACAGTGCCATCTGCACCTTGTGAGCCGATAGTAAATCTGTAAAGTTGTGGCAAATAATTTGCTCCGCCTGGGTTTAAAGTTGCTTTACTATAAGTTGAAGCATCATTTGGATTAAGCGTAGAATCCGTCATAAATGTTTTCGCATTAAACGTAATTTTTCCAGGCTTACTAATGTCATAATACTTTTGGTTCGTATCTGGATTGATCAAATTAGTGATATCCATGCTCTTACCACTATTAGTCGTCACAATCACTTTATTGATTCCATTTCTCCATTTTGCATCTTCTATAAAGTTTAATGTTAAATCCTTTCCGATATGGGCTACTGTTGGATCAGTAATGATTGGAACCGCTGGCGTCGGAATTGGTACCGCTGAGACTGTTAAAGATTTCGTTACATCTTGGTAACCTGTCGCTTTTATTGTCATCGTGTAATTAGTAGCCGTTGGGAATAATGACCCAGGGAACGTAATTTTTGATGGCATTGTTTGCGATGCACCATTTGCATCATAGTACGTATAACCAGGGTTGATTGTCACTAAATTTGTTACATCTGTTGAACCTAACATGATTTTTGTAATTGCTTTTCTCCACACTACATCATCTACAAACACTGAGCTTGTTGGAGAAAGTGAGATTGTTGCTCCATTTTGTAAGTCTTGTAGCTTTGGTGTTGATGCGATTTGCATAGCTGGAGCTGCAAAGTTAAGCTTTTGCATAACTTGCTGTACTGTGTCACCAGCATTTAATGTAATTGTTGGTAATGTTCCTGGTCCTGTATAATCAAATTTAAAAGTTGTATCTTTATCTACCGTTAATTGCGCAGTTGGAACAGTTAAACCTGCATCAATCGCACTTTGATTTTGTACGCCAAAGTTTTTAAAGATGAAATAAAAGTCATTGTAATCAATTCCATAACCAAAACCTGTTGGTTTAATCCAATAAATATCTGCGTCACGGTTCTTGTTTAAAAATGCTGTTTTGTTAGCAACTGTATTGTTTGGATTATCTACATAACCTAAGTTTTTATATTGGTAATAAACATCGATTTCTTTCAGTAAATCTTTCATATCTATGACATTATCACCATTTACATCTCCCCCTAAAAGAATCGGGAAAAGACCTGGAAGATCCTTTATCGTACCTGATTGATAACCGAATTTGTTTTCACCAATTACTGGTGTTTTTGCATATCCTTTAAAATGTCCTGGTACACTTGCTTCCATAGAATATGGTTTATTACTTACAGCAGCTGTTACTGCATAATATGGATTAATAAACGTATAGGCCATTGTGTTATTAAATGAAGTCGGTTGATCCGTTGTAAATTTTGATCCTTTATCATCCGTCACTGTTACCTTCGCACCTGAATCAACTGTGAATTGTGGATAGTTGTTATTTACGTTATTTCTTGCAAAAGATTCCGCTGCTACACGTCCTCTAATGACAGAAATGTTCTGTCTTACATAAGGATCATTCGTTGGGAACCACGCGACTTTCGTATCGTCACCAGATAAAGTTAAATTAGCTGATAGTATTTGATATGGGAATGGTCCCGTAATTGGATCAGGATTATTATAGGTCACATCCGCCTCTATGATCGGCATATCATGGTCAAGTGCACCTGCAGCACCTATATTCGAAATCGTCACATCTATCGTTTTACCAATTTGATAAACTGGATGAACATATGGTTGTCCTACAGTAAGAACGTTAGTAGGATCAATTCCTTTACTGATCAGATAATTTTTGTATTCATCTGTTAAACGAATATTACTGAATTCATATACATTATTGTTATTCAGTAAAAATTTACCGCCGGTCATTCCAGTACCATAGTGTGTTGCCATTGTCATTTTGAATGGTTTATTCGTATCGACAACTACTTTATCTTCGTTGCCAGCTCCCGCATCTACTCCATTTGATGCAGTTAGTGTAACGTAAGGATTTCCCTTTTTAATAAAGTAATAAGTTTGATCATTGATACTATCACTTTCACCTGAATAATCAACTGGATCAATAATAAATTGACTACCCAATTTATTTGTAAGGTCCTCAGGGCTCACCCCGAAATGGAAACGACCTTTCGCATTCGTTTTGAAGTAGACTGTTGGGAACATGCTGTCTTGATAACCTACAACACTGTTTAAGCCTTGATCAACAGGAACTGGTGTCACACCATCTTGTGGGCTTGGCACTGACGTTTCTCCGTTAGCTTTCATTACATCTATGTTCGAGTCATAAACTGTTCCTGTGAACCCTTTTATTTCTTGTCCAGGTAAATACCCTGTCGGATCAATTTCATAAATCCCACCTTTAGAGTCTGAATCCATCGTCATAGTTGGTGGTGTACCGTCAATATATACCGTATCTTCTGCTGTATAACGTTTTCCATCTTTACCAGTTGCAATCATCTCAAGAGAATATGCGCCTTCTGGTAAAACTTGCACTGATTTTGAAATACCAGATGCATCATACGTACCATCGTATGATTTTGTAAATGGAAGATACCATCCATTAAAAAGAGTGATACGTGGGCCGTATTGGACACCTGGAATAATACCACTTCCGTTTGATAAGGTGTTAGCTACACCGATATATTTCCCGTCTTTGTCTTTAACAAGAATATAGTAGTTATCCATTGCGTTATTTACTGAGAAATTATAAGCTGAAAGATTTCCTACACTAGTCGCTTTAATCGCTACTTGGAAATTATTAATCCCTTTTTCCGCAACTGTAATCGTAAACGGAACGCGATAAGACTCCGATGAATCAGCTGAGTTTACTAGGTTAACATACCCTTCGTAAGTACCCTCTATTGCATTCGATGGAACTGTAATTTTTGCTGTTGCTTTAACAGTACTTCCACCGCCAACATTAATAGCTGACACACTTTTTCCATCAACAGTAAAGTCGATTTTTACATCATTTCCTGTGCCTGGACCTACTTTATTCGATCCCGCAAATTTTGTAGACATAAACTCAGTACTTACTTTAAATGTTTTACTGCTAGTTCCTTGGTTAGAAACTTGAAAATCTTTTGAAGAAAAAACGTCATCTGAACCGTTCGTTGCACCTTCTCCACGACCTTTAAAACCAAAGAACATGCTTCCAGTAAGATTATCTACTTCATGAAGTGTTGAAGCATCTGATAGATTATCAGCTGTAATTGCTTTATCTAACACTTGAATTTTCACATCAGTAGCAATTGCACGAGCAGGATCAACACGTCCAGCTCCTACTTGATAGACACTATAATTCTTTGAATCTGTGTTAATGCTTTTAGCTGTATTCATTAATACCGCTTTAATATCTGCAGGTGTATAATCTGGATGTGCAGCTTTAATTAAAGCTGAAATACCAGCAACATGTGGTGTTGCCATTGATGTACCAGACATAATCTGATAACCAAGTTTATAATCATGTGCCGCATTTGGTTCCCAAATATCGTATGGAGCTGTTGATGAAATATCAACACCAGGTGCTACAACATCAGGCTTAATTGTCCAATCTTTAACAGGACCAGTTGAACTGAAGCTTGCAAGTTCATCTCCACTCTTACTAATAGAAGCATCAAGTGTAGAAGGGAACGTAATGCTAGCAGATTTAGGATCCTTTTTAATCGTATCAGATAGAGCTTGACCTGCTACCTGTGTTAATGAAACGGAATAAACATTATCCATGCTGACACCTAAGAAATTAGGAATAAAGCCTTGGCTATCAGTATCATCAGTATTATCCCAAATGACCATACCCGCTGCTCCAGCGTTTTTAGCATTTGCCATTTTTGTTTGTAAATAGTCTACGCCACGCTTTACTAGAACAAGTTTACCTTTTACATCAATTCCGCTATAATCTGCTACACTCCCTAAACCAACATCAACAATTGGAAGTGTTTGACCTTTATACACATCGTCTGATTGTGAGAAGTTTTTACCAAATAAACGTGCTTTGTATGAAGTTGAACCATTCTTAACTGTCATTGTTGCAATATTTTCAGGAACTGTACTTGCACCAACCGTAATTGCTAGAGCTGAAGTACCTGGTGAGCCGACTGTAGCTTGTCCAGGTCCACTATTACCTGCAGCAACATCACACACAACTCCAGCTAATGTAGCATTGTTAATCGCAATACTAGTTGGATAAAGTGGATCATTAACACTTGCACCAAGAGATAGATTAATTACATCCATATGGTCTTTTGCGGCTTGATCGATACCACTTAGTACAGATTCAGTTGTTCCGTGTCCACCTGGTCCTAATACACGATAACCATAAAGTTCAACATCCGGTGCTACCCCATTTGCCGAATAAACATCGTTATTTTTCGTTGTATTTGCCGCAATCGTACCCGAAACGTGAGTTCCATGTGAAGTAATATATGGCTTATAATCCGATGGCGGTGTTCCCCATACTGAACCTGGATTCGCCTTATCAGCTACCCAATCATCATAAGTTGTTTCCATCGGATCATGGTCATCAACGTATTTTATATTTCCGTTTGCATCAAATCCGTCATTATTAACAAAGTCATGTCCACCATATAATTTTCCATTTGCATCATGTGTTGCCTTATATAGATCAGGGTGGTTGTAATCGATACCTGTATCCAATACACCCACTTTAACCTTTTGACCCGCGCGTGGACCTGTTTTAATGATACCTGTGTTACCATCAGCTTGAAGCTTATCAATTCCTAAATAGGAAAGTGCTGATGTTGGCTTGCCAACAGATGTACTTGTTGCTGCAGTTTTAGAATTTCCTTCATCTGGTAAAGAATATTCTACTTGAGACCAAACAGACGCAACATCTGGACTTTCTGCAAGTTTTTGAACTAAATTCGCAGGTAAGGTTAAAGCAACTCCATTAAATGCATCTGTAAATTCTCGCGTAATACGGATCCCCGTATTAACAGATTTTCCTCCAACGATCGTTGTTTTAGGTTGAGTATTCAAAAAGCTCTTAAAATTTGCATGGGAATCTTTAACTTTGTTTTGCGCATCGGAATATTCACTTGCGAATGCTTGACTATTTGCAGTTGCTCCACCTTTAGCTAAAGATTGCTTAATGATTTGTATTTTAGCTGGATCTTGTTTAAATTGAACAATAACATTTACCTTTTTTGGACCGATTAAATCCTTTTTGTCTACACGGATTTTTTCAGCTTGATCTGCTCCAGTAAGCTTATTAATATTTGCTTTTTGTTCAGCAGTAAGCCCGTCAAGAATACGGTTTACTTCTTTTGCATCAAAGGTATTACTAGATGAATTTTGCTGATTAAGCTTTGTTTCAGCGCTGTTTCCACTTGCATAACTATGAGGAATTACAACGTTTAAAAACATTGTACTCAACGCAAAGATCGACATGATCTTTTTAGTTGGCCTCTTACTAGAAACTTTTCTCTCTTTCATGGTTTCCCCCCCAAGTATAAACTAATAATAGAAAATTCTATTATTTTACCGAATTCGTAAAATTTAAGTATTAAAATGTTTCTAAATACTTAAATTTAATTAAATATTACTCCATGTTCGGCTTGTCTTGTATTGGGGAAATTTAGCGATTTATACTTCATTTTTTTACATAAATAACGCGACAAAATGTTATTCTATGACATAAGTTGTAAAATTCAAGCTAAAAAACCTATTAAAAATATCGAAAATTCAAGTAAAACAAGAAATTTTTGACGATTTTAAAATTGGGGGAATTTGAGGTTTTTGTTAAAAAAATTAAAAAGTTAGAAAATTCCTATTTTTAACAAAAAAGCTATCAAACTTTTAATAAAAAAAGAATGATAGCTTTCTAATGTAAGGTTAATCTATTTAGTTAATATAGACCTAATTGAGTTAAAACATCATCTAACGTTACACCCTTATAAGTATTAGGCGGCTGTTTTCATGTGTAATAGACTTTATTGTTAATTTCTATTTTAATCTTATTTGTGATTCTTGGTGTTCTAATTGCAGGTTTACTAATTTTATTTTTATTCTCAATTTTTATTTGCAGTGCACTGTTTATTTGCTCAGAGGGAATCCTTATTTGCTACTTGCTAAGACTTTTTTGCATTCCATTTTTATTACCGATAAAAAACGCACAAAGAATATTAATATATTAGTGCGTAAACCTCTTACTTACTATGATTTCCAACCTAATTGAGCTCTAAAAATAAAAAAATCAAACCTCTGAATATGATGGATTTGAGAAGTAACTCAACTTAATTCTTTATTTTTTTCAATACAGTTTCCATTATAAGGAGTACATATTTTTATACTTGGACAAAAATCAGGATTATTCAAACATAATGCAGAAGTAAATTCAGGATCTAATCTGCTTACAGTATTAAAATAACAACCAATATAATGATTACGAGCTATGCTATTTAATTGAAACGAAACTGGAAAATGATTGTTCACGTGCCGATAATATAAACCTTTAGATGTAAACGGCGGTGGATAAGCTTCTGCAGGTAGAGTAGGTATGATGTCATGTATATTAAAAATACGAAAACTACTCTTTACAATTTTATTGTATCGATAAGCAAATTCTGGATCTGCTACACGCGGACTACCGAAAGTATAGACTGATAGATTGTCGAAATGAGAATTCACTGTAATATCAAAAGCAGCTAAAACAGCTAAAGCCCCACCCAAACTGTATCCTGTTATCAATAGTCTTTTATTAGGTGATAACTTCATCAATTCTGTAAATAGTTCATTTCTTGCAGATTGATAAATACAAGTAAATCCTCTATGTGTTTTTCCAACATTTTCAGCAAAAGGATATTCTATTTGATACAAGTCTTGATCTGACTCATTATCTTTATATGAATCTGTACCTCTAAAAGCTATAATAATTTCATCTTTTGATTCTGCCATAAATCCAAAAACTTCAGCTTCTGGTTCTTCAACACCGGCAAAAGCATAAATCAAATGGCGTAGTTCAAATCCTTTCGGTAAAATAAGACTTCCATTTTCTATAAGCTGATTTGATTGATGGCACATTGCAGCAAGTAATATTGCATCATTACTATTAAATACATTGTCATTTCGATAGTAATTCATATACCTTCACCTTCTTTAATACAAGGTTTTGGACATTTACAAGTTCGCTGAAATGGAAAACACATTTCCGAATTAGGACAAAAATTAGGGCTTTCATTACATAATTTGATCGCATAATCTGGATTTAAATTACTTAAGTTTTTAAAATAACAGCCTATCCCATCATTTCGAGGCGTATTATTCAACTGGAAGGAAATTGGATATTTTGTATTTACATGTTGATAATAGATCCCGTCCTCAGTAAATGGCGGAGGATAAAACTTTTCTGGAAAAGTTGTAAATGAATCATGAATATTAACGATCCTTTGACTACTTTTCACGACTTGATTAAATTGATCAACAAAGTCTGGATCACCCACACGTGGACTCCCATAAGTATAAACGGATGCATGTTTAAATTTTGAGTTCGTTATTATATCTAAAGTGGCTAACGTTGCCAATGCGCCACCATAATTGTGCCCGGTAATAAAAAGTGTTTTATTCTTTGGAAACTTCTTTAATTCATTAAATAATTTTTTTCTTGTCGATTGATAAATACATGTAAAGCCCCGGGAAGTTTTACCACTATTCTCAACATAGGGATAAGGAACTTGAAGGATGTCATATGCTGCTATAAGATCTGCTGGATAGGCGGCATACCCTCTAAATGCGATAATAATATTTTCTTTTGATTCGGCAATATAACCAAATACCTCATTCGTAGGATTTTCTATATTTACATCAGCATGAATAATATACTTCAGGACGTAGCCTTTTGGTAAAGTAATCGTTCCTTTACGAAAAAGTACATATGTTTGATAGCTGAATGCAGCTAAAAGAATAGCTTCTTTGCTATTCAAAACATTTCTCTTTTCGGAGAGTCTCATATTTTTTCGTCCTCTCTTTTTTTCCTGTAAGCTTTAACTATTGTGCTTCTGCAGCCTTGAACTTTTCAAGATTTATTCACAGTTATCTTAAACTTGATATGATGAAATGTGGGAGTGGGATACAAAACTCCATAATTCATCATTAAAAATTTGTATTGATTTTCCATTCTTA
This sequence comes from Gottfriedia acidiceleris, assembly GCF_036421055.1. Lineage (GTDB taxonomy): Bacteria > Bacillota > Bacilli > Bacillales > Bacillaceae_G > Gottfriedia > Gottfriedia acidiceleris_C. Next base: position 81,125 of record NZ_JAZGQS010000008.1, read on the forward strand.
TGATACTCTCTTATCACTAGCCTAATTTATTTCTTGTATAAAAATAAAGGAACCATACTGCATGATTTTGCTCATCTTTTGCCGCTCTACTAAAGGCATTTTTAACGAATTGATTTGATGTACCATCTGAAACACTTAAATAAAAATCGACTGTTTCTTGTTCATCTTTTAGAGCAAACTCAAGACCTTCTACATATGCATTGGGACAGTCTTCTGATATTTTCGGTTGTGGTTGTCTCCCTGTTAATTTATGATAAATTGATATGAAAAGGTTGTAATGCTTTATTTCATCTTCTTTTATTTCTAAAATTGTTTTCCGTTCTTCCTCATTCTTTGCCAAACTAGCTAATTTTGTATAGCAATTAATAGCTGAATATTCACCATTAATAGCCTTTTCTAATTCACTAATTAATTTATGATCCCTCTCATACGAATTCCCATAGTATTGATAATACACAACTTCACCTCTACGTTTTATTTTATACAATTCTTGTTATTTTTTTTAATGACTCATACATTGTATGTTTCTTTCATCAAGATTAAGATTAATTTTTTGATGCGAATACGAAAAAAGAACCTTGTGTAAATACGTTTACAAGCAATATTAAACTTACAAAATATTGAACAAAAAAAGAAAAAAGAGCCTATAATAGACTCTTTTTCACATTTTTATTATTTTTTTGATTCAATCTCGAAAGCAGCTTGAAAAGTTTGTTTTGTAATAAGCTTTGCTGCGTCATCACCAAGTATTTCTGAATACCGTTTAGATAGATTTTTCCAGCAAACTTTTATTTCCTCTTGTATTTTAATTCCATTATTAGTCAAATTCACTAATGTTAATTTACCTTCACTTTTCCGTTCAACTAGTTTTTTGACTTCTAATTTTTCTACAAATCTTGTTGTAGTTGAAGGGGCAATATGCAATATATTACTTAATTCTGTTTGGGTGATATTTGGTTGCTCATTTACAGCCATTAATAAAAATGCATAGGTAGGTGAAATGCCTAGTGGAGCAAATTCCTCTTCTGCCATCTTATTCATTAATCTAGCCAAATGATTCGCAGTAAAGTATAAACAATTACTAAAATATTGTTCCATTTGCTCAGCTCCTGATTTATCTTGTTTGTCTATACAACTTACAAAATAAATCAATGATTTGTCAATAAGCAGAAATGACAAAAATTACTTCTTGAGTTTTAACGATTTCCACGTAATTTTGGATTCGTAATATATGAAGCTAACTCTTCAGCACTTTCTTGAAGTTCCTGATCTGACCTATTCATTACCCCTTGAAGTAAGAATGAAGGTAAAAAGTGCATTCCACATAAGTTTGCAGTAGCTTGTAATGGTCGTGTTAGTTCACTCATCGAGTAATGGTTATGCCCTCCTGCTTGATATGCTTGTGATGGCCCACCTGTTGAAATAACTAGCATAAATTCTTTACCTTTCAACTTAGTACCTTCTGATCCATAAGCAAAACCATAGCTTAATACCGTATCTTGCCATTGTTTTAATAAAGCAGGGGTACTGTACCAGTAAAAAGGAAATTGAAGAACAATACGGTCGTGTTCTAATAATAATTTTTGTTCTTTTTCAACATCAATTTCAAAATTTGGATAGTTAGCGTATAAATTGTGGATTGTAATTTCTTCTTGTTGAAGACGATTCATCCAAGCTTTATTCACTTTTGATTGTTCTAAGTTTGGATGTGCTAAAATAACTAAAGTTTTCATCTAAATTCTCCTTTGTGATAATTCATTTGTTTGTACATACAAATGATAATTCCTTTTTATAAATTTAGCAAGTATTTTTCAAGGTGAAGAAACAAAAAAGCATGAAATACTATTTCATGCTTTTAATACTACTTTCTCAAATGATACGGGACTGTCGTAACGACTACATCTTTCTGACTAATCAACCAAAGTCGAAGTAATAACGCTGTTTGGTTATGAAGAAGATTATGCCACCATTTTTTTGGAATAAATTGTGGAATCACAATTTGAACATGGCTATCTTCCTCTTTTGCTTCAATTAACTTAATGAATCTTGATAGTGGCGCTAATACTGAGCGATATGGGCTTTTTAAAACAACTAGGCGACAAGGTGAACCCCATTCTTCCCACTTTACTTCCATTCCTTTGATTGATTCATCATCAAACCCTACATAGACTGCTATTGGTTCTGAAGAAATACCTTTTGCAAATGATAAGGTATTGTGAACAACTCGATGAGTACCTGAAACTAATACAACTGTTATAACTTTATTTGCTTCTGGTTTAAAAGAACTTAAATCAATCCGTAATTCGCTTGCTACATTTTGATAATGTTTATAAATTGCTAATGAGAAGAAAATAATTGTTGGAATAACAACTAAAACAACCCAAGCACCATCTACAAATTTTGTAACTGCAAATATTACAGTAACAACTGATGTAACGATTAACCCAATAATATTTATTGCTAGTTTGACCTGCCAGTTAGGACCTTTTACTCGTTTCCATCTTCTTGTCAAACCTAATTGAGCGATTGTAAAAGATAAAAATACACCAATTGCATACAGTGGAATAAGTGCATTCGTATGTGCTTGGAATGCAATGATTAAAATACTCGCCGCTGCAGCAAGTGCGATAATTCCATTTGAGTAACCTAAACGATCGCCTCGGTTTGTAAATCCTCGAGGTAAAAATCCATCTGCTGCTACGATTGCAGCTAACTGAGAAAAACCTGTAAACGTTGAGTTAGCTGCTAAAATTAAAATGATAAATGTAAACCAAATGATGACTTGATATAAAATTCCATGTCCGAAATACACTTTTATTAATTGTGATAACATCGTATCGTTTGGATTAGGTGAAATACCATTCACATATAAATGATAGGCAAATCCTAAAAGAGTAATTGATGTTATAACACCTAGTGCTATATATGTTTTAATTGCATTTTTTTGACGAGGTTCTCTAAAAACAGGTACTGCATTTGAAATGGTTTCAATACCCGTTAAAGCTGAACATGCAGAACTAAATGCTTTCAATACAAGTAAAATACTTAAACCTTGTGGAACAGTACCAAATGTTGGTGTATGATGCTGGACAAATCCATTTTGGAATTCATCAAAAAATCCGGTGAAAATCAAAAGTAACATACAAATCATAAAGCCAAATGTTGGCCATGCAAAAATTTTAGCTGATTCAGCAACCCCACGAAGATTTACAACTAACAATAAAAATACACAAAAAATAGCTAATACCGTTTCATAAGGTGCAACAGCAGGGTATGCAGATGATACTGCTTCAAGTGCAGCAGAAACTGATACCGCAACAGTTAATATATAATCAACTAATAAAGAGCTTGAGGCAATAAGTGAAACCCATCGATGCTTAAAATTATCCTTTGCAATCGCATATGCCCCACCACCACTAGGATAAGCTAATATTCCCATAATATATGAAAGAATTAGTAATCCTAATAAAAGAACAGTTGCGATTGTAATCGGTATAATATACCAGTGCGCTTTTACCCCTAGACCGATCAACTCGGTCATTCCAGCCTCTGGTCCATAAGATACAGATGAATACAAATCGGCAGCAAGAATCGGTAAGGCAATGAACCAAATTAACTTATTATGCTGAGCATGTATTTCAGCAGTTCTCATTGGTCTACCAATAAAAACTCTTTTTACGCTGTTAAAATTTGCAACCGAGTAATAAATGCCAAAAATAGCTAAAATGAATAGTCCAATTTCTATATATTCGGACGGATGATGCATAAGATTTCTCCCCTTTTCTTAAAAAAGCGTACAAAAAAACACTAAGCTTTACTTAGTGTTTAAAAACAATACTAAATAAACCCCCTTCTTTAAATGCTTACGAGGTTAGCTGTCGGATTCGGGATTAAAGAATATCCCTACCTTTACAAAAGGATTCACCCCAATAAAGAAATGGTTCCCCCGCTCTTTTTAAGATTAAGCAACTATGGTTTTGAAAATAGAAAAATATAGAATTTAATTGTAAATATATAACTTCAGGATAAATTTGTAAAGAGACTTTTTTTAAAATGTACATTAGAACTTAAAATAATAGTAATCTAATAGAACTAAAAATGTGGTACAAACTTTTTCTTAATCAAATGCCTCTTGTCTTTATTTCCTACTAATATTGTCTACTTGATTCCAAACGATTTGTTGTGATTGATCTGTAGCTAAAGTGTTCGTTAATACATTTTGTACTTCAGTTTGATTAAATGTAGAAATCTTTTTATTAACTTCTGACATATTTGTTTCGTACCCTGTCAGTAAAATAGAAAACCCACATCCAACTACTATAGATAAAATGACTTTTTTCATTTTCTTTTCTCCTCTCATTTTTTTCATATAAAAAAACCATGACCGATGGCCGTGGTTTGACGTTCGTTTTTAAACGTATGACCAGCTAATGGAAAATTTGCTATTAATTACCGAACTTGATTCCAAACGATCTCTTGTGACTTTTTTGTAGCGGTAATGTTCGTTAATACGTTTTGAACTTCTGTTTGATTAAACATCGGGATTTTTTTATTAACTTCTGATATGTTCGTTTCGTACCCTGTCAGTAAAATAGAAAATCCACATCCAATAACTATAGATAAAATGACTTTTTTCATTTTGTTTTCTCCTCTCATTTTTTTCATATAAAAAAACCATGACCGGTGGCCGTGGTTTGACGTTCGTTTTTAAACGTAAGACCAGCTAATGGAAAATTCGTTAGTAATTAGCGAACTTGATTCCAAACGATCTCTTGTGGTTGATCAACTGCTACCATGTTTGTTAACACGTTTTGTATCTCAGTTTGATTAAACGTTGAGATCTTTTTATTAACTTCTGACATATTCGTTTCGTACCCTGTCATTAAAATAGAAAATCCACATCCAACTACTAAAGATAATATGACTTTTTTCATTTTCTTTTCTCCTTTCGCGATTTTTTTCATATAAAAAAACCAAGACATACTGTCGTGGTTTGACGTTCGTTTTTAAACGTAAGAACAACTTTATCATGATAAAAATTACTCGTCAAATGGTTTTTTTTGGAATTATTTATGTAAACGATTACTTGAAATGAATGATTTTTGATAGTCTATTTTTGGTAATCGTTTACATATTTATGACGATCATAATGAGGACGTTTTACTTAAAAAACGCTATTCATGAAAAAAAACCTTCATCATTGGAGGGGTAACAAGCGTGGTTACTAGCACAACCACTAAAAGGATCGTAAATAATGACTGATCTAACAATTTATTTTCTAAACCAATAGAGGCAATTATTAAAGCAACTTCTCCCCGAGATACCATTGCAGATCCAATACCTAAAGAATTCCTCCAGGAAAATCTAGAAATTTTAGCTCCAAGTGAAGAACCTATTAGTTTTGACAGAATCGCTACAATGCTTAAACCAATAATAAGCGTAATATTATCTAAAATCCCTGTAAATTTAGCAGTTACTCCAATTGATGTGAAAAATATTGGTACAAATAACGAATAACTAATTGTCTCCACTTTTTCAAAAACCTCATGCTTAAATTCAGTTACACTGATTGCTACCCCTGCAATATACGCTCCAATAATTGCAGCTACACCAGTATACTCTGCAAAATATGCATAAAGAAAACAAATGATTAAAGCCGAAGAGATTACTGTTTCTGTAACACGTAATGTCGAAAATTTTCTAAGTAAAAAAGGAACTACTTTCCAACCTACAATTATTGCTAATAGAAAGTATAATCCTTTTTTGAGAATTATTTTTCCTAAATTTACATCCCCGCTTTCACCCGCAAAGCTAAGTAAAAATGCCAGTGCGATGATCACTAAAATATCATCTATTACTGCAGCACCCATGACAGTTGCACCTTCACGGGTTTTTAATTTGTTCATTTCTTTCAATACCTGTACTGAAATGCTCACACTTGTAGCGGAAAGTAAAAGCCCCAAAAAGCTAGACTGAATCGTAGTAAAATGAAGAAATAGTCCAATTAAATAACCTACTCCAAATGGTACAATAATTCCTCCAACCCCTACTAAAGTCGACGCGATCCCAGTACGTTTAAACTCATCGATATCTGTTTCAAGTCCTGCAATAAACATTAGCAAAATTACCCCAATTTGACTTAATTCTTTTAATACATCTGTGTCATTAATTAGTCCTAATAGGCTAGGCCCAAGTATGATTCCGATTAAAAGTTTACCAAGGACAGACGGTTGTTTTAGTCTAACACTAATATCTCCTGCAATTTTAGAAGCTATTAAAATAATCGCAAGTTGAAAAATAAGCATATCTTCTGTAGTAATTGACTCCTTAGCGTTATTACAACTACTACACTCACCTCCAGCCTGAGTGAATTACGAAATTTATGTAATTATTGTCTTTACTTTTACTACAAATTTTCATTAGTGAATACTTTTATAAAGCAGCATTCATGACATTGTTATTAAATAGTAAAAAAATAAGGTAATCACTTTTGAAAACTAATAAGCAATTACCATATAGTTATTCGTATATTTAAATGAATTTTTAGTTATTTATTCAATATTTGAAAAACGATGCAAATCCCTATTTTCTCCAATCATAACCAATATATCTCCCTCATGTATCACTTCATCTGGAGAAGGTGAGATATTAACTACTCCTTCGCTTTTTATAGCGATGACCGTTAAGTTATATTCTACTCTAATATTTAATTCTTTCAAACTTTTCCCAACCATTTGTGAAGGTAACTTAATTTCTTCTATACTATAATTTTGCGCGAGTTCAATAAAGTTTAGAACATTTGGTGACATTAATTGATGGGCTACCCGTTCTCCCATATTCTTTTCCGGATAGATAACCCAATCAGCCCCAACTTTTTTTAACACTTCACCATGCCGTTTATTTAATGCTTTAGCAACAATTTTTTCAATTTTTAATTCATTTAATACTAACGTTGTTAAAATACTTGATTGCATATCATTTCCAATCGCTACTATAACTGTATCAAAGTTTCCAATACCAATAGCCTTTAAAGCTTCATCATTTGTAGAATCTGCAATTACTGCATGTGTGGCTATGTCTGCAAACTGATTAATTCTCTCCTCATTAATATCAATTACTAGAACTTCATTACCATGTTGCAATAAAGTATTCACAATACCTGAGCCGAATCTACCAAGGCCTATAACTGCATATTGTTTTTTCATATTTACATTGCTCCTATATAAAATGAATTTGGTACGATTTATCCAATCATGATTTTACCTTTTGGTCGTTTAAAAGGATCTGAAGTTCTTCTTAGCGTAACAGCAAAAGCGATCGTCAATGGACCAACTCTTCCCGCAAACATTGTTAAAATAATCAAGATCCTTCCAATGGGTGTTAGATCAGGTGTCAACCCCATAGATAATCCAACAGTTCCAAATGCAGAAGTTGCTTCAAATAAGATCATTAAGAAATTCTTTCCATGCTCTGTAATTGTTAAGACCATGGTAACAAAGATAACAATAAGTAGACCACTTATCGTAACGGTAAGCGCCTTATAAATAGTGTCGTACATGATACTTCTTTTAAAAAATATAACATCTTCTTTTCCTTTAATCTGAGATCGAACTGCTCCTAATAATGTAGCAAAAGTAGTTGTTTTGATCCCTCCTCCAGTAGAACCTGGAGATGCTCCGATAAACATTAAAATGATAATGATGAAAAGTGTAGACTGGGTTAAATCAGGGATATTAAGTGTATTCGACCCTGCCGTTCTAGGTGTCACAGATTGATATAACGAACCTAGAAATTTCCCAGTCCATGATAACGGCTGTAGTGTTTTTGGATTATGTAATTCTAGGAAGAAAATCAGAACCGTTCCTATAACTAATAAATAAATAGTAGTTTTTAGAACTACCTTAGTATGTAAAGAGAGAAAGCCTGTTTCTTTGTATTCGTATAATTCGTTCATTACGATAAAGCCAATTCCCCCAAGTATAATCAATAAACAAACTACAATTGTAACAGTTGGATCTGCTACATAACCAGTTAGACTCTTAAACTCTCCCATTAAATCAAAGCCAGCATTATTAAAATTTGAAACGGAATGAAATAATCCAAAATAGATTGCCTTTCTAATTGGCATATCAAATGAAAAACGAATTGCTAAAATTAACCCACCAACTAATTCAATTACAATTGTAAAAATAAGGATTCTCTTTACTAAACGAACAATTCCTGCAAGCGATAAATTATTCAATGCTTCCTGTAATAACAAGCGTTCTTTTAAAGAAATTCTTTTACCCAAAAGAACTGCAAAAAAAGTAGCAAATGTCATAAAACCTAAACCACCAACTTGAATGAGAGACAAGATAACTAATTGTCCAAATAACGTGAAGGTTGTACCAGTATCCACTACTACTAGCCCAGTCACACAAGTAGCAGATGTCGAAGTGAATAAAGCATCCAACCAATTCAGCCCTTCTCCATCCCTAGTAGCAATTGGTAGAGTTAGAAGAATACTACCTAAAACAATTATGAGAGCAAATCCAATCACTAAAACTTTTGATGGGTCTAAAGAAGGCTCCAGCTTTTTTTTCATAGTACATCCCCTCTTTTAGCATACAATATATTTTTCCATTACTAGTGTTAGCGTTCCCATTGAGGAAAAAATATAATATTAACTTGTTATTTTGTACAATAAATATTTTGAGTTCAACAAGGTCAATCTATGATTAGTTTATAAATGCCTGTGAGGTGAAATATTATGGAATCAGTTGTAATGAAATCTGTTGAACATGAATTGTATATCATTACTTTTGTCTTGATTTTTGGATTATTGGCAATTAAATTAGCTGAAAAAATAAAAATTCCTGATGTAGCTTTATTTATGATTATTGGAATATTAGTAGGTCCATCCGTATTTAATTTCATTTCATTACCAAATGAATCAGTAGCTAATCAGTTCATTATCGTACTTGGTTCTGTCCTAATTCTATTTGAAGGAGGTAGAGCCATTCATGTTTCCGTTTTAAAAAAAGTATGGATTACCATCTCTCTTCTATCGACTCTTGGGGTGATTATTACAGCTTTGGTTGTAGCAGTTACAGCTTTTTATTTATTAAAATTACCTTTCCTATATGCGCTTTTACTTGCCTCGGTCATCGCATCTACTGACCCAGCAACTTTGATTCCGGTTTTTAAACAAGTTACGATTCATGAAAAAGTAAGACAAACTGTAGAAAGTGAATCAGCTTTTAATGATGCGACTGGCTCTATATTGGCATTTACTATTCTAGGAGTCATTTTAGGACAATCGCAATTATCCATTACAGCTAGTATTTGGAGTTTTTTCCGTGAAGCTGGAGGCGGGATATTAGTTGGAATAATCATTGGTTTCTTTGGAGCGCTTTTTACCTCAGCACATAAATGGGCATTTTTAAATAAGTACAGTACAATTGTTAGTCTTGTATTAGCTATTAGCACATATTTAACAGCAGGATTAATTCATGCTAGTGGATTTATGGCAACTTTTACTGCTGGCCTGATTTTAGGAAATCCCCAATTGTTTCGTCTTCATATTTCAGAAGAGACTAAAACAACCGATGCTCACTTTTCTGATAATGTTACATTAATTATGAGGAAACTTATCTTTATGTTACTTGGTACACAAGTGAATTTTCATATATTAAGCAAATATTGGATACACGGGGTACTGATTGTTTTAGTTTTCATGTTTATTGCTCGACCACTAACAGTACTTTTTTGTACTTTGCCAGATCGAAAAGCAAATTGGTCTTGGAATGAAATTATATTTATGTTTTGGGTTAGGGAAACAGGAGTTATTCCTGCAGCTATCTCCGGAATGATAGTAGCAGCAGGAGTAAATTACTCAAACGAAATAACGACTGTCACTTTTATCGCAATCTTAATGACTATTTTAATTCAAGCTAGTACGACAGGGTATGTAGCTAAAAAATTAGGTCTTGTTGTAGAGAAATCTAAATAAAAAAGTGAGTTTAAACTTACGAATTCAATAAAAAAGACAACTATTGAAAGTTGCCTTTTTTATTTATTTCACCTTCATATTTAGTAATTTTCAGCTGAATTTTCTTTAAATTTTCTTTCGTTTCTTCTATTTGCTCTAAAACATTTTTTTCTTGTTGTTTCATAAGTTCTAAACGCTGATGCAATGTTTCTTCACCACTCATAGTCCAGTCAACAAATTGCTTTATTTTTTTGATTGGCATACCTGTGTTTTTTAGGCATAAAATCATTTCAATAAATTTAAGTGCGTCTTCATCAAAAATTCTGTCTCCACTTTCTGTTCTTTTTAGAAATGGCAACAATCCTTGATTGTCATAATAACGCAATTGAGAAATTGTTAAATGATTCAACTTTGCCACTTGTCCGATTGTATAATTCATGAACTCTCATCCTTACCAAGGCATAATTCCTTCTGCATTTAAAATTTTACCATTGTAGTTTAAATGACTTAATGCATAGGTAGTAATAATTTTAGCACCTTCAGATGTTGTTTTACCTCCAGGTGTATTTCCATTTAGGTCAGTCGTTGTAAATCCAGGTGTAACACCAAAAATCTCAGGACCATTACTTCCAAATTCTTTTCCAAGTGTAAGTGTTAATGAATTGTTAGCAGTTTTTGAAGAATTATACCCCAAGATATTGATTGATGCAGTTTCTCCAAGGTCAAATAATGTTTGTGATGCCATATCTGTCGTAACATTAATAATTTTTCCTCGTTCAGATTTTTTAACCAATGGTAAAAAAGTTTGAATCATTTGGAATGTTCCAAAGAAATTTACTTCAAATGCTTGGCGTAAAGTTTCAAGTTTGATTTCACTTGGCAAAATATGAAAATCTGGTGCTATCCCTGCATTATTTATTAATAGATCTAAATGATCAGTCACTTCATTTATTTGTTTTAAAGAATTTTGAATTGATTGTCTGTTCGTAACGTCTACTTGTATAAACGAAACATTTGATAAACCTAAAGATTTAACAGCCCTCATTCCTAAATCTTCATTTCGAGCACCCAAAAATACATGATAATTTTCCTCAGCTAACTGACGAACTACTTCTAATCCGATCCCTTTATTAGCACCTGTTACAAATGCAAATTTTTTCATATTAATTTCCTCCAATTATAATTTTGCTACTTACAAATTAGAGATTACTGCCTAAACCTTAGTTTAGGTCAAGCGTTTTTACGAAAAAATGTTTTGTTCATTTTCCTTAATCCTGCCATTCCTTCCCCTTGCTGATAAGGTCAGCAACAACTAACACATCTAAATGACGTAATCGTCTTAACAGCTTTTGAACAATTGAGCCTGTTCTAATTTCTTCCCATCTAGAACGAGCTGACTGACCTATAATGATATGGGTAGTCTTTTTTTCGATTATATTTTTTACTAGTTCAATGAAAACATGTCTACGATCTGTTGTTTCATATATTTCAAATGTTCCACCTAACCGTTTGGTTAAATCTTTTATTTTTATTAATGAAAGCTTTTCTTCTTCAGACAAATGATCATGTTCTTTCACATATGATACATATAATTTAGCCTTCAAACGGTATGCAATTCGAAAGCCTCTGCGAATCAGTCTTTCATTATTAGGTTTTAGATTAACACAAACAAAAATGACTTCTTCTTGTCTCCAAGGTCCTCTAAGTGTTAAATCTCTTTCCCATGCCTCTAACCGTTCATCTACATCATCAGCTACTTCTCTAAGTGCCAATTCCCTTAAAGCAATTAAATTTCCAGTTTTAAAAAAATTATTTAATGATTGTTCTATTTTAATTGAAGAATAAATTCTTCCTTCTCTCATTCTTTCCCTTAGCGCTTTTGGAGAAATATCAATTAATTCAATTTCATTCGCATCCCTAAGTATATGATCAGGTACTGTCTCTCTAACTCTAACTCCAGTAATTTGCTCGACACTATCATTTAAGCTTTCAACATGTTGTATATTCATTGTGGAAATGACTGATATCCCCGCTTCCAAAATTTCTTCAACATCCATATATCTCTTATTAAATTTACTACCTGGAACATTCGTATGCGCTAATTCATCTATTAACACGACCTCTGGGTTTCTTTGGATGATTGCCTCAGTGTCCATTTCTTCTAAAGTAGTTTCTTTATATGGAATAACTTTTCTTGGAATAATGTCTAAATCTCCTACTTTTTCCAATGTTTCCTTTCGACCGTGAGTTTCGAGTAATCCTATAACAATATCAATCCCTTTTTTCTTTAATTCATTTCCTTCCCTTAACATCGTATATGTTTTTCCTACACCAGGAGCTGCTCCGATATAAACTTTCAAAGTGCCGCGCTTAATTTTATGAATTTCCTGAGCAAGCTCTTGCGGACTTAAACGACGATAAGGATCCACTACTTTTTTAATTACTTGTTTTGTAGGAATTACTCTCTCTCCATCATTTTCAGCTCGGTCAGCAACAATAAACACATCGATGTTTTTCGTTTTTCTTACTATTTTATTAACGATCGAACCCTTCACAATTTCTTCCCAGCGTGTTCTCTTTGATTGGCCGAGTACAATACTTGTTATATTATTGCGAATGGAATATTCAACAATTTCTTTTGCAATTGAATTACTTCTTAATGGCAATTCTTCAAAAATCCCTCCGACTTTTTCAACAAGTTTTATGATGGAACGTTTAAAAGTTAATTCATCACTAGTGAGTTTTTTATTAGGTGGTTGAAAGCACACTACATGTAAATCTCCACCCAATCTTTTTGAAATTTGTTGCCCTCTTCGAATCAAAATAGAACCATTCAAATGATATTGTACGGTGACTAAAATTTTCTCCGAAGCCCCAGACGGACCGGTCATACCGTGTTTTTCGCGATATTCATCTAGTTCGTAATTTACTTCACCTGCTATAAAACGCAGTGCAAGTTCACGAAGAATTGCTAAATTACTTTTATGTAATAATTGATTAGAATTTTTGTTTTCTTCGTCAGTAAATGAATCCTCTTTTGATCTTTGTAATATCACTTCAGGCGTAACGTCTAATAACTTTACATCATCCGCCATAGCTAACGTGTCTTCCGGAACAAAAAAATCACCTTTAACTTTGCCTCCAGTTAATTTTTCTGCTTCATCATAAACTTCTTTTATTTCATAAATATTCATGGTAGTAATAACGCTTATATTTTTTGAAATTAAATAGTTAATATCTTCTATACGAGTGGGAAACATTGCATTCGGTCTATTTTTGTGTGCTAATGAATCGATAAGTACTACTTCCGGATTTCTCGTTATGATTGAATTGATATCAAGATCTTGTTTTATCGAGCCATTATCTTCCCAAGTTATTGAGGGGATTTTATCTAAGCAACCAATTTGTTCAATTGTTTTCTGACGATTTGTTTCACTAATTAACCCAATTACAACATCAATACCACGTTCTTTTAAAACATTACCTTCTTGGAGCATATGATATGTTTTTCCAGATCCACTGACAGCACCGATAATAATTTTTAATCGACCTTTTTTGATTTTCTGAATGGAAGCTAGTAATTCCTCAGGGGTTTTTCTACGAAACTGTTTATCGCTCAAGATTCTTCCTCCTTTCTATCTATATACATAGGGAAAAAGGAGAGAATGATTCCCCCCTTTTTATCTGATCTTCTGTAAAGCTAAGTTTAGTTCTAATATATTCACACGTGGCTCACCAAATATTCCTAATTGACGACCATTTGTATGCCTTTCAATTAACGATACTAGTTTATCCTCAGATATACCTGTTGCCTTTGCAACCCTAGGTGCTTGCGCTTTTACTGCTTCAGGGGATAAATCTGGGTCAAATCCTGAACCAGAAGTTGTTACTAAATCGGCTGGAATCGTTTTCCCTAAGTGACTATTTTCATTTTTTAATTTATTTATTTTTTCTTTTGTTGCTTTAACATACTCTTTTGACGCAACTGCTGCATTTGTTGCAGCTGAAGCAGTAGGATTGTAGTTTGCAGCAGACGCTCTCGAATGAAACCATTCAGGTCCTTTAAATTCTTGAGCTAATAGTTTAGAGCCTGTAACTTTTCCATTCGTTTCTATTAAGCTACCATCTGCTTTTTTGGGAAAAATAGCTTGCGCAACCCCAGTTGTAGCTAAAGGATAGCCTAATCCACAAATTAATAACAATACGATAGATGCTCTGATTGCAATCATAACTGATTTCAAATTAATTCCTCCTTTTCCTATGAATTAAACAAAGTGCAAAGTAGATACAAGCATGTCGATTACTTTAATGCCAATGAACGGTGCTATAACTCCACCAAGTCCATAGATTAATAAGTTTTTAGTTAATAGCTTATTTGCATCCATTGGCTTATACTTCGCACCCTTCATCGCAACAGGAATGAGGAGAGGAATAATGATTGCATTAAATATTAATGCTGATAGGATTGCAGACTTCGGTGAATTCAATCCCATAATATTAAGATAATCTAATTGCGGAATTGCCATGATAAATAATGCTGGGATAATCGCGAAATACTTCGCAATATCATTTGCGATTGAAAATGTTGTTAATGAACCACGGGTAATTAATAACTGCTTACCGATTGCTATAACAGATAATAGTTTTGTAGGATCTGAGTCTAAGTCGATCATGTTTGCTGCCTCTTTTGCAGCCATTGTTCCCGAATTCATCGCTAAACCAACATCGGCTTGTGCTAATGCAGGCGCATCATTCGTTCCATCTCCAGTCATCGCAACCAATTTCCCTTCATTTTGTTCTTTTTTAATCGCAGCAATTTTATCCTCAGGTTTAGCTTCTGCAATAAATTCATCAACTCCTGCTTCTCTCGCAATTGTGGCAGCAGTTAAAGGATTATCCCCTGTACACATAACGGTTTTGATTCCCATTGCTCTTAATTCATCAAATCGCTCTTTTAATCCTGGTTTTACTGTATCTTTTAAATAAATCACACCGAAAATTTGATCATTTATTGTAACAGCAAGTGGTGTTCCCCCTGCATTTGCAACGAGATTTGCTTTTTCTTCAAGTTCTTTTGGAACTTTACCACCCTTAGCTAATACATATTTTTTAACTGAATCTACTGCACCTTTTCGAATCTCAGTTCCATCTTTTAAATTTAAACCTGACATTCTCGTTTCAGCAGTAAATTCAATTATTTCAGCATCCTTGTATTCATTTTCATCCCAAGTAATACCATTTTTGTGCGCCAATTCAACTACTGAACGTCCTTCTGGTGTTTCATCTTTTACTGAAGATTTTAAAGAAGCTAATGTTACCTCTTTTTCTGTTATACTGCCAACTGGAATGAATTCATTCGCCATTCGATTACCGAACGTAATCGTACCAGTCTTATCTAAAATCATTGTATCAATATCCCCAGCAGCTTCAACTGCTTTACCAGACATAGCTAAAACATTAAATTGTGTTACACGGTTCATCCCTGCAATTCCGATCGCTGAAAGTAATCCACCGATTGTTGTCGGGATTAAACAAACTAGTAAGGCAATTAAAGTTGCTACATCAATTGATACGTTTAAATAGTTTGCAATCGGAACAAGTGTCATAATGACGATTAAAAATACTAAAGTTAATACTGCTAATAAAGTAGTTAACGCAACTTCATTCGGA
The DNA here is from genome assembly GCF_036421055.1 of Gottfriedia acidiceleris. Classification (GTDB taxonomy): domain Bacteria; phylum Bacillota; class Bacilli; order Bacillales; family Bacillaceae_G; genus Gottfriedia; species Gottfriedia acidiceleris_C. The sequence goes on from NZ_JAZGQS010000008.1 coordinate 96,765, forward strand.
GTCTTTTGACGAGCAGCTCCTTCAACTAATGAAATCATACGGTCAATAAATGATTCACCAGGGTCAGTTAAAATTTTAACAATAATATAATCTGATACGACTCGAGTACCACCTGTTACAGATGAAAAATCTCCTCCAGCTTCTTTTATAACTGGTGCTGATTCACCTGTAATAGCTGATTCATCGATTGAAGCTAGACCTTCTATAATCTCACCATCAGAAGGAATGATTTCACCCGTATCTACTCGAACGATATCTCCTTTTCTTAAAGAAGTTGATGGTACTTCTATATAAGATCCGTCTTTCTGTCTTAACTTCGCACTTGTTTCTGATTTCGTTTTTCTTAATGTATCTGCTTGCGCTTTTCCACGTCCTTCTGCAAGTGCTTCTGCAAAGTTTGCAAATAGTACTGTAAATAATAAGATCAAAAATACTGCAATATTATACGTTCTTCCAACTGAACTAAATCCAAAAATATCTGGTTTAATTGAAAGAATGAATGTAATAAATGTACCAACTTCCACAATAAACATAACCGGATTTTTTATCATGACAAGTGGATTCAACTTTTTAAATGAATTGATGACTGCTTGCGTTTTTATTTCTTTTGAAATAGGCTTATTTTCGATAGCCATATGATCAATCTCCTCTTTCATTATTATTGCTACTATTTAAACATTCCTAAATGTTCAGCGATTGGTCCTAGTGCAAGTACTGGGAAAAACGTTAATGCACAGACGATTAAAATAATCGCGATTAAAATGACAGTAAATAACGGTGTATCTGTTCGGAATGTTCCAGACGTTGTTGCAACAATTTTCTTAGTAGAAAATGATCCTGCAATTGCTAACATAGCAATAATTGAAATATATCGACCAAACAACATAACTAATCCGATTACGATATTATAAAAATCCGTATTAGCTGTTAGTCCACCGAATGCTGATCCATTATTAGCAGCACCAGAAGTAATTCCATACAGTACTTCTGATAGACCATGGAACCCAGGATTTAATATAGAAGAAACTGGTCCTTTTAATGCTAATGCTAAGGCAGTTGGAACTAAGATAATTAAAGGATGAGTTAAAATAGCAATAGAAACTAATTTAATTTCTTTTGCTTCAATTTTCTTTCCTAAAAATTCAGGTGTTCTTCCTACCATTAGACCACAGATAAAAACAGTTAAGATGACATATAATAAACCGTTTAATAAACCTACGCCCTTTCCTCCGAAAACATTGTTTAACATCATTTCAGCAAGTGGAATCATACCACCTATTGGCGTTAATGAATCGTGCATGTTGTTAACAGAACCTGTTGTAGCAGCAGTCGTTACAGCTGTGAATAAAGCTGATTCTGAAATTCCAAAACGTACTTCTTTACCCTCCATATTTCCATGGATACCGATTGCTTGTAATGCAGGAGTACCATTATACTCTGCAACAAATACTGCCGTAAGAAGCCCTAAAAACAAAATACCCATTGCAGCAAATACTGTCCAACCTTGTCTTTTGTTTTTAACCATTACACCAAATGCATAAACCAATGAAGTTGGTAAAAGCATCATACATACAATGTGAACTAAATTTGATAAAGGTGTAGGGTTTTCAAAAGGATGGGCTGCATTTGTGCCAAAGTATCCTCCACCGTTTGTACCAATATGTTTTATAGCCTCTAGAGCAGCTACTGGCCCTCTTGTTATTACTTGTTTAAGTCCTTCGATTGTTGTTGCATCGACTGCACCTTTTAATGTTTGAGGTACTCCTTGAAACACTAAAAATAGTGCTACTATAAATGCTAAAGGTAAAAATACTCGAGTGATTGAACGAACTAAATTAACATAAAAGTTTCCTAGATTATCTTGACGTCCTACTAATCCCCTAATAAATGCAATTGCAACTGCAAAACCAGTTGCCGCTGAAGTAAACATTGGGAATGTAATGGCCATCATCTGTGAAAAATAGGATAGTGAATTTTCACCACTATATGCTTGCCAGTTTGTATTCGTAATAAAGGAAGTTGCTGTATTGAATGCCAAAGCTGATGGCATATTCCCTATATGATCTGGATTGTAAGGTAAATATTTTTGAAATCTAAAGATCGCATATAGAAGAATCATCATGACAAAATTACTTAGCAACATCGCTAAAACGTATTTTTTCCAACCCATTTTCTCATCTTCTCGTACACCGATTAAACGATAAATTAATCGTTCAATCGGTCCAAAAAACCGATCTAATCCGGTTTTTTCATTGTCATATACTTTAACAAGGTAGCTACCTACTGGTTTGACTAATAAAACGATAATTAGCAATGTAACGACTACCTGCAAAATTCCCATGGACATTTAATAATTCCTCCCACATGTTTAACTAATTACTAAAATTTCTCTGGCTTAATTAGAACAAAAACTAAATATAGAATTAGAACAATCCCTATTATTGCTGGAATGAGCATCTATATTTCCCCCTTACGCTTTTTCACAAAATATTGTAAATCCCCAAAATATTGCAAATACAATAACCAATAAAGCTACCATCGTATAATCATTTATCAAAGTAGTTCACCCTTTCTATCTCAAAAGCTAGCATAATATTTCATGCACATTTTCATTAGTAAATAGACTTTTTAAACTAGTTCACCTTTTCAAAAATACTGATTTAGAGAATTAAAAAAGACCAATGGATACTAATCTTCAAATTAATTAACTAAAACTTAATAAGAGGAACATACATTAAATAAATGTTGTCCTAATAAGTTCGTTAATTCAATTTCAGAAGAAAAGTACTCATTGGTCTACTTAACACCCAGCTAGCAGCTCGCTCTCTTTGTGTTCTGTCTCCCTGATCCTTTTTAATCTTTACCATAATTTTCCATTAATTTGCAAAATAAAAAGACCTACTCTATTGTTTGCTCAGGTAATTATTGCAAAAAGGCAATAAAAAACCCGCTCAAATTAGGCGGTCTATTGACCTCCCTCGCTTTAGCCTACGAAGTTAGCTGTCGGGTAGGATGGCGAAAGAGTATCTCATCCCTTCTACATTCATGTAAAATTAACCCCAAAAAATTGGTTCCTCCGCTTACGAATAATCGTAATTAAGCCGATCTTTATTTTGCTGATTTGATTATACGGCGATGATTTTTTCATGTAAAGAGTTTTTTTCAAAAAAATTCTTTGTAAAATTTTATTCCTTTACAATTAGAATTATCTCTGTATGATATACATATCAACAAATAAATTTGCTGTAATCGCTAAATCGTAAATTACGAGCGGGGGATCCATTCGTGCATTGCACATGGGGTGAATCCATTTATGGTAGGGCTACTTTTCAAGCCCGAATCCGTCAGCTAACCTCGCCAGCGTTTGAAGGGAGCAAAATTTTACCGAGTTATTACTATTTCAATATACTTTTACCATTGAAATAAATAGCTACGAGAAGATTGCTCTTCTTTTGGCTATTTTTTTGTTTTAATTAACAGTATGGGAGAGATATTAATGGCATCATCAAAAAAAAAACTAGAAATCGAATTAAGTGAGGCATTTATAAAATTTCAAAGAGAACTTATTGGTAGAGGTCCTCAAGAAGCGAAAACTTATATAGTTGAGGATATGATTATCCTTCGATTCAAAGGCGTTTTAACAACAGAAGAGAAACACTTAGTATCTCATAAAACAGGAAAAAGCCTTGTCAAAAAAATGCGCCAAGTTCTTAGAGAAATGTATAGTAAAGAATATGAAGAAATTATTGAAAAATATACTGGATGTAAGGTTTTATCTAGTCATAGTGATACTAGTACAAATACCGGGGAACGAATTGAAGTTTTTATAATGGAGCAAAATATTATTAAATTACTAGAAGCTAAGAACAGTTAAATGATTATATCTAAATATTATAATTAAGTAAGGAGTATGAAAAATGAATATCGCGTTTTTCTTTACCCCCAAAAATGAACTTGTCTATTTGAATATCAATTCAACAATGCGTCAAGCACTTGAAAAAATGGAGCACCATCGCTATACAGCTATACCTTTAGTCGATGATTATGGTAAATATGTAGGCACCCTCACTGAAGGTGATTTATTATGGAAATTAAAAAATACAGAAAATTTATCATTCTCAAATACACAAGAAATCGATTTAAAAGAAATTTCCCTACACAACTTTTATGAGCCTGTTTCAATTAATGCTCAAATAGAGGATTTATTTACAAGAGCTATTAATCAAAATTTTATTCCGGTTATTGATGATAAAGATGTGTTTATCGGAATGGTGAAGAGAAAAGAAATTATTGAGTATTGTAGTAAGAAATTATTAAATGAAGCTAAAAGTAACTAACCGCTAAATACAAAATTAGCGGTTAGTTTTTTTAAATTTATTCATAAATCAACTAATCTACAATTTTGTCCATCATAAAAGGATAATATAAATCATTATGTAATATTAATTAATAAAGAGAGATTTCCATAATACTAGAATTTTGAAAGTTGGTGACTATTTTAGTGAATGATAAAACTGTAAAAGCAACTCCTTCTACTTCTCTTTCAAAAGAAGAGATTCTTGAATTAGACCAAAAATATGTATGGCATCATATGTCTCCTCACAATCCAAATCCAATGGTTTTAGTTTCTGGAAAAAATAGTACAGTTACTGATATTGATGGTAAAAATTATTTAGACGGGATGTCTGGATTATGGTGTGTGAATGTAGGTTACGGTCGCGAGGAAATCGCCAAAGCTGCTGCCAAACAACTTCAAGCACTTCCCTATGTTCCAATGTCTCAAGGCAATGTTCCATCTATCTTATTAGCTGAAAAGTTAAATGAATGGCTCGGTGGAGACTATCGTATTTTTTATTCTAATTCTGGATCGGATGCAAATGAAGTAGCTTTTAAGATAGCTAGACAATACCACCAACAAAATGGTGAGCCCCTGCGTTATAAATTTATATCAAGATATCGTGCTTATCATGGTAACTCTATGGGCGCTTTAAGTGCGACAGGTCAGGCTAATCGAAAAGTTAAATATGAACCTCTTTCTTCAGGTTTCCAGCATGTCGCACCACCTTATTGTTATCGATGCCCATTTGGTAAAACTTATGGGGACTGTGGCATCCAATGTGCAAAAGCGATTGAGGATATTATTAATTATGAAGGTTGTGAAACGATTGCTGGAATCATTATGGAGCCGGTGATTACAGGTGGAGGAGTAATTGTACCACCTGCCGAATACTTAACAAAAGTTCGAGAAATTTGTGATAAATTTGGTATTTTACTAATTGTTGACGAAGTAATCTGTGGTTTTGGCCGCTCTGGAAAACAGTTTGGACATCAAAACTTCGGTATAAAACCTGATATTGTCACTATGGCAAAAGGAATGACGAGTGCTTATTCCCCACTTTCAGCAACTGCAGTAAGTAGTGATCTTTATGAAGTATTTAAACAACCAGGAACAGATAATCATTTTCGTCATGTTAATACATTCGGAGGAAATCCAGCTTCATGTGCAGTTGCACTTAAAAACTTAGAAATTATTGAAAGAGAAAATTTAATAGAGCGTGCTTCCTATTTAGGTAAAGAGCTCCGTAAAAGATTAGACGGTTTACTACTTTATAAAAATGTTGGAGATATTCGCAGTTTTGGGTTTATTGCAGGAATTGAGCTTGTTGAGGATAAAATGAGTAAAGAACCTGCTAGTCCAGAATTGGTATTAAAAATAATAACTGAATGTAAGGCGCAAGGATTAATAATCGGTCGAAATGGAGATACGGTACCAGGCTACAATAATATCCTTACATTGTCGCCTCCATTTACAACAACTGATGAAGAGCTTGACTTTATTGTAAGTACTTTAAACAAAGCATTCTCAAAACTATAATCGTGCGGGGGGATCTTCTTGTCTACACAAACTAATATAAAGGTATTAAAAAATTTTATAAATGGTGAATGGATTGAAGCTTCAACAAATGCCAAGACAATTCCAGTTCCTAATCCTGCTACTGAAGAAATATTAGCATTTGTACCTCTCTCAACTAAATCAGATTTAGATACCGCTGTAAAAGCAGCTAAAAAAGCTTTTATTTCATGGAGTAAAACCCCTGTTCCTAAAAGAGCAAGAATACTATTTTCATATCAACAATTACTAATTAAACATTGGGATGAACTTGCTAATTTAATAACAATTGAGAATGGTAAAAGCTATAATGAGGCATACGGAGAGGTTCAACGTGGAATTGAATGTGTAGAATTTGCTGCCGGCGCACCAACATTAATGATGGGTAAACAATTACCTGATATTGCTACAAATATTGAATCAGCAATGTATCGATATCCTGTTGGGGTAGTTGGAGGCATAACGCCTTTTAATTTTCCAATGATGGTACCTTGCTGGATGTTCCCATTAGCGATTGCATGCGGAAACACGTTTATCCTAAAGCCTTCAGAGCGTACTCCACTTCTTGCAAATCGTTTAGCAGAACTCTTTACCGAAGCAGGTCTACCAAAAGGTGTATTCAATATTGTTCATGGAGCACATGAAATTGTAAACGAATTACTTCAAAATAAAGATGTTCCTGCCATTTCATTTGTAGGCTCTCAACCAGTGGCGGAATATGTATATAAAACTGCCTCTGCAAATGGTAAGCGCGTTCAAGCTTTGGCAGGTGCTAAAAATCATAGTATCGTTTTACAAGATGCAAACTTAGAAGAATCGGTTAAACAAATCGTTACAGCTGCATACGGGTCTGCAGGTGAACGATGTATGGCCTGTTCAGTAGTAGTAGCAGTTGGCGACATTGCTGATCCTTTAATAGAGAAATTAAAAATAGAAGCAAGTAACATCACAATCGGAAATGGATTAGATGAAGATGTATTCCTAGGTCCTGTCATTCGCAAGGAACATCGTGAACGAACTGAACAATATATAGAAAGTGGAATACAAGAAGGTGCGACATTATTACGAGATGGACGAAATGATTTAATTAGAAAAGAAAAAGGCTACTTCATTGGACCTACAATCTTTGATAACGTGAAACCATCTATGAAAATCTGGAAGGAAGAAATTTTTGCCCCAGTTCTATCAATCGTTAGAGTTGATACATTAGAAGAAGCAATTGAGCTAACGAACAAATCAGATTTTGGTAATGGGGCTTGTATCTTTACAGACAGTGCATCAAGTATTCGATACTTCCGAGAGAACATTGAAGTAGGTATGCTAGGAGTTAACATTGGCGTTCCTGCACCAATGGCTTTCTTTCCATTCTCTGGTTGGAAAAACTCGTTCTATGGTGACCTACATGCCAATGGTGCAGATGGGGTTGAATTCTATACAAGGAAAAAAATGATTACGAGTAGATTAGAGTAAATAAATTTTGGCTTTTCCATTAGTTTAAGTAACTGACTAATGGGAGGCCTTTTTTAATAGAAAAAATCGCATATCCCGTTAGTAGTTACGGATGAGATGCGATTTTTCATTCATTATTGATTTGCCAGAAAGTATATCTTCATTTAATGCTGGACGTTCAGTTTTGCTTGATCATTGCAAATTCGTTCAAAAACTTACCAAGATTGCATCGTTATTAATTAAAAGTAGCAAAAGTAGCTAAAATTCAATTTTTTTAATTTTAGTTGAAATTCATCTATTTTTTTAATGATTTAGCTTATTGAAGACTCATTTTACTATCATTATTTGTAATTCTCGATTTATTTGCAATTCTCGAATTTTAATTGCGATTCGGCCTTTTTTATTTGCGATTCTCGGATTTTAATTGCGTTCGTCTATTATTATTTGCAATTCGCCCATTATAATTGCGATTCTATAATCCTCACAAATGAATCCCCAACTGCCTAACAATTAACATCCCAAAATATTTCCGTGTATCTGCATTCATTATGTGAAGAGTAACAAACTTCTCCTCTTCATCTTGATTTTCAAAGTTAACATAAGCTCCATCTAGCGTTTCTCTTACACTCTTAATCTTGTAGCCTTTCTTTACAAGGGAATCGATTTGATTTCTTTCGATTAAAAAGTCCTTGTATGTTGACATTTATTTACTCATTCCTTTCATTACAAATCTTTTCTTATAGACTAGTTTCACCATACTTTTTCCTCTTTAAGTACTCACCACTACCTGCATTACCTACAAATTGCTTCTCTCTAATGACAAATTCTCCACGAACTAAGACACTCACTGGCTCTCCAGTCACTTCCATCCCTTCGAATGCGTTATAGTCGACTGCCATGTGGTGGGTTTCAGATGAAATCGTTCGCTTACAATTCGGATCAAAAATAACTAAATCAGCATCTGAACCAACTGCTATTGTTCCTTTTTGAGGATATAAGCCAAATAGCTTTGCACTTCTAGTAGAAGAGATGTCAACAAATTGATTTAATGAGATTTTGCCTTTTTTTACACCTTCAGAGAATAATATACTTACTCGGTCTTCAATCATGGGTCCTCCGTTTGGAATTTTTGAAAAATCGTCGCGACCAAGATCCTTTTGTCCTTTAAAGTCAAATGAACATTGATCCGATCCTAAAGTTTGCAGATTACCATTTTTTAATGCATTCCATAGGACATCTTGGTTCCATTTTTCGCGGAGTGGTGGAGACCAAACATATTTTGCTCCTTCAAAGTCAGACTTTTCTAGCATAGACTGATCAAGTACTAAGTATTGTGGGCATGTTTCACCCCAAATATCAATTCCACTATTTCGGGCTTCCGTTATTTTTTCAACAGCCTCTGCACAAGTAACATGTACGACATATAATTGTGAATTTGCTAGACCAGTTAATGTAGCCGCTCTTCCGGTCGCTTCACCCTCTACTTCTGGCGGACGTGTCAATGCATGGTATATAGGCTCTGTTTTCCCTTCATCTAAAGCTTGATTGATTAAATGATCTACAACATCACCGTTTTCCGCATGCACCATTACTAGTGCCCCATATTCCTTTGCTGCTAATAAAGTACGATATAACGTCGCATCATCAGCTTGAAATACATTTTTATAAGCCATAAATACTTTAAATGATGTGATTCCCTCATTTTCTATTACTCTAGGTAACTCTTTTAATACCTCATCATTTATTTCGCCAATCATTAGGTGAAAGCTATAATCAATCACTGCTTTATTTTTGGATTTTTCATGCCATGTTTCAATCGCTTTTTGGAGCGGTTCTCCTTTATTCGTTAAACAAAAATCAATAATTGTTGTTGTCCCACCGAAGGCAGCGGCAATCGTTCCTGTTTCAAAATCATCTTTTGTGACGGTTCCACCAAACGGCATATCTAAATGTGTATGGGGGTCTACTCCACCTGGAAAAATATAATGACCTGAAGCATCTATCACTTCTGAATCTGTCTGATTTAAATTTAAACCAATTGCAGAAATTTTATCTTCTTCTATTAAAATATCAGCCTTATAAGTATCCGTTGCAGTGACAATTGTTCCATTTCGAATAATTTTCTTCATTTTCTTTTCCTCCCCCCCTTTAAAATTGAATATTGATTAGATCTTGCTAATGTCTTTAAAGCATGTTGACGATCATTCCAAGTCATCGAGGGCTGTCTACTTGGGACTTCTACCATGTTAATTGCATCGTCCACCGGACAAACAATTTTGCATAAATTACATCCTACGCAGTCTTCTTCCCGAACCTTTAAATATGATTTTCCATTTTCATCTATTCCCATATCAATACATTGATGAGATGTATCTTCACAAGCAATATGACATTTATTGCAGTTAATACATTCATCCGTATCAATTCTAGCAACTACCTGGTAATTTAAATCTAAATTTCCCCAATCTGAATATTTATGAACTGATTTACCGACTAGTTCTGTTACTGAGGAAAGTCCTTTTTCATCTAAATAATTCGTTAAACCATCGATCATGTCTTCAACAATACGGAATCCATGGTGCATTGCAGCTGTACAAACTTGAACGCCTGTCGCTCCCATTAATAAAAACTCTACTGCATTTTGCCAATTCGATATTCCCCCAATACCGGAAATTGGTACCGATATTCGTGGGTTACGTGCACATTCTGCCACCATATTTAATGCAATTGGTTTGACTGCTGGTCCACAATACCCACCATGTGCTCCTTTCCCAGCAACATGTGGTACTGTATTCCAGGAGTCTAAATCTACTCCCATTAAACTGTTAATTGTGTTAATCATACTGACTGCGTCAGCTCCACCTCGAACTGCCGCTTCAGCCGTTACAGTAATATCCGTAATGTTCGGAGTTAGTTTTACGATGACAGGTGTTTTCGCAACTTCCTTTACCCAAAAAGTTTGTTGCTCTACTAATTCAGGAACTTGACCGGATGCAGACCCCATTCCTCGTTCTGCCATTCCATGTGGGCAGCCGAAGTTGAGTTCTAAACCGTCAACACCAACGTCCTCTACCCTTTTTACTATTTCATGCCATTTATATTGTTGCGGTTCAACCATAAGTGAGGCGATAATCGCTCGGTCTGGAAATCTTTTTTTCGTTTCATAAATTTCTTTTAAATTTACTTCAAGCGGTCGATCAGATATGAGTTCGATATTATTAAATCCTGCAACTCTTTGTCCGTTAAAATTAATCGCTGCAAATCGTGAGGAAGTATTAATAATCGGTTCACCTAATGTTTTCCAAACTGCCCCTCCCCAGCCAGCCTCAAATGCACGTTGAACCTGATAACCTGAGTTTGTTGGAGGAGCAGAAGCTAGCCAAAACGGGTTAGGTGACTGAATACCTGCAAGATTAATTCGTAGATCTGCCATGCAAGAAAACCTCCTTTTAAGTGTTTAACTGCTTATGAATTGCATAAGCTACTTCTTTACCTTGCTGAGCTGCAGTCACTACCATCGCTTCACCTTGCCCTTTTCCAAAAATGACATCACCGCAAGCAAAAACTTTCGGATTAGACGTTTCGAAAGTTTCTTTATTGACCTTCACAACTCCGTCAGTGTGTTCTAATCCAAATTGTTCGATCAACTCTGTATAGCGAGTTTGCCCGATCGCCTTTATAATCCCATCAACTGGAATCGTGAAATTTGAATTTGGAATAAGTACTGGCCTACGGCGACCATCTTTTCCAACTTCACCTAGTTCTAATCGGACACATTCAAGTGCAATTACTTTTCCGTTTTCGCCAATTATTCGTATTGGTAATGTTAGCCATCGGAATTCCACACCATCTTGCTTCGCAAAATCATATTCAAATTGATAAGCGCTCATTTCCAATTGCGTTCTACGGTATAAAATTTTGACATTGCCAGCGCCTAGTCGAATCGAACATGTTGCAGCATCAATTGCTGTATTGCCCGCTCCTATTACAGCAACATTTTTACCGATAAAACGATTTGATAATTCTCCCGTTTTTGTCTCTTTTACAAAATCAATCGCATCGTATACCCCGTCCAAATCCTCTCCTTCTATATCAAGCATCGGTACTTTCCCCATACCGATTGCCAGAACGACTCTGTCATAGTCTTTTAATAATTCCTCTGAAGAAATATCCGAACCAATTCTTGTGTTCGTATGAATTTTCACATCTAAGTTTTCAATTTGTTGAACTTCCCAGTTTGATATACTCTTTGGTAACCTGAAAGAAACGATACCATATCGATTTAAACCTCCGGCATGATTTTCTGCTTCAAAAATTGTTACTTCATAGCCTAATAAAGCAAGTTCACGAGCTGCTGCTAAACCTGCAGGACCACTACCTACTATTGCAACCGTTTTTCCATTCTTTTTTTCAGCCTTAAATAATTGTTGATTATTTTTTATCGCCCAATCAGTTGCATACCGCTGTAAATTGCCAATCATAATCGGTTTTGTAGAAGATTTTAGTACACATGCACCTTCGCACAGTTCTTCTGTAGGACAAACCCTGGCACAGCTGGCTCCAATCGGATTAGATGACATAATCGTTTTGGCTGATCCTTTTAAATTACCTGAACCAATTTTCTTAATAAACGTAGGTATGTCAATCCCAGTTGGACAAGCTTTAATACATGGGGCATCATAGCAATAAAGACATCGATGTGCTTCTTCAACTGCTTCCCGTTCGGATAATCCAGGATGGACTTCTTCAAAGTTCTTCGATAAATCCTCTAATGAAACTCTATTCACTAACAACACCCTCCTATTAGGCTACAAAGTTACTTTTTAAGAAAGCTGCTTATTCAACTGTTTCAATGATTTTAATCGCATTCATTCCATACAACAGCAAAAGTAAAGCACATTTCCAAGTAAGAACAATTACTCTACAATCTTTCTTAAAAAGGGAAAGCTTATTTAAAATTGAGGTATTTCAATATATGATTAAATAAATTAATTTAGACATGTTTATGTAAGGGGTTATCAGTGTTTAATTAGTGCTTATTTAAGCTTTTTGCCAAAAGTTAAGAAAGCTATTCTTTTTCGAATTAATTCAATTTTAGTTAGTTGTATTAGAAAAAAATAAAAGCTCAAACCATATAGTAGGTTTGAGCTTTTTACATTTTTTCAAAATTTATTCTTCACAAAAATAGTAAAGCGTTTTCTATAAAAATAGATCAGCAAGACGATAATTAACAATCCTAAAATGACTTTACCGAATAAAGTGAACTCTAAAACTTGATTAACAGAATACGATTCAAATAATATGACAGGTAACTTACCAATAAAACTAGCTAACATGAAGCTTGACCATGTGATTTTTCCAAAGGCAGCAAACAATGTAATCAAACTAGAAGGAATAAAAGGAATAAAACGCAAAATTAATACCCCAAAAAATGCTTCTTTTCCTTCTAAGCTTAAAAGCCTATTTAATCCTTTAAATTTAGTTGAATTACTAATAAATCTTTTTTGTAAACCCTTTCTATATAAGATAAAAGATACGAATGTACCAACTAATTCACCTATGAAAGAGACTAAAAATCCACCAGTAAGACCGAATAATTTAATATTGATTGCTGTCAAAAACCAAGCTGGTATAATACCAACAATACTAATAAGAACATTAATTAAAATACTTAGGATCACTGCATAGTCTTTATATGTATTTAAAAAATGTTCAATTGCAGAAAGTGTCATAATTTTCCCCCATTTTTTTTAACCACTTAATTGTACAACATTTAGTATGATAAAAAAGCTAAGGTTACAAAAATACATAAATCTTCCAAAAAATAAATCCTATTTACTATTTTAGACATTGATATTTTAAACATACTTACCTATTTAAATTTAATTTTTCACAAAAAAAAGATGATTTCGAATTGATCACGAAATCATCTTTTTGAATTAATTTTATTCTTCTTCAGTTTGTCCTTGGAAAAATATAAATAAATATTTTACTAATTCTAAAACTGAGATTAAGGTTGCAGCTAAATACGTAAGAGCAGCAGCTCCTAAAACTTTATTTACACCTTTTCTGTCGGAATCGTTGATAATTCCTCCTGCTAGCATTAATTTCTTTGCTCTTGAACTTGCATTATATTCAACTGGTAAAGTAATCAGTTGAAATGCTACTGCTACTGAAAAAAGTAAAATTCCTACTCCAATTAAAGAAAATGCTTGAAGTAAAAATCCTGCTAGTAATAGTAATGGAGCTGCACCTGATGCAATGTTAACGATTGGAAAAATCGTATGACGAAGTGTTAAGAAACCATACGAGGTATCATGCTGTATCGCATGACCTACTTCATGTGCTGCGACTGATACAGATGCAATTGATCTTCCATAATATACTTCTTCTGATAAACGAACCGTTCTTGCCATCGGATCATAATGATCTGATAAGCGACCAGATACTACTTCCACTGGTACATTAGGTAAATTATTATTATTTAATATATATCTTGCTACTTCAGCTCCGGTTAACCCTCCTGAAGCTGGCACTTCAGCCCACTGATTAAAACTAGATTTCACTTTAAATTGTGCCCAGATCGATAATCCGAAAGCAATGAAAATAAGGAAATCCATAGGATGAAAAAACATTCACATTCTCTCCTTTTAAAGAATAAATGACAATAACGTCTGAATTAATTCTGATGTTTGTGACGTTAATTGACGGATAATGTTTAGCTTTTGTTCTTCAGTTAAATTTTCTAGTAAATATTTTAATTGTGATAATTCATTCTGTAACTGATTCATATGAACAGTAACTTCCTCTGTTAGAGGGGCAACACTCTGATCGTGAATCAGAGTTTTTTTCTTATCTAAAATATCTTTTATTTCTTGGAGTGGTAAGTGCATTGATTTGCATTGCTCAATAAATTTTAAAGTCTCTAAAGAAGCTTCATTATAAAACCGGTGCCCAGATTCTGAACGCTCAGGTTCAAGTAATCCTAAGTTTGTATAATAATCAATTGTACGCTTAGACACTCCTACTTCTTTTGCTAATTCTCCAATTTTATAGACAATCCCAATGTTTTCACGCTCCTTATATTTGTATTATATGTGAATTCGATTAAAACGTACAGTAAAACGTTACATTGTTCGAAATTGCACTTATAAATTAAGCTGAATAGATTAAAATCTCTACATCTTAAGTACTAGTAACAGAATTTATGGAAAAATAGGATAAAATTTACCACCTAAAGAAAAGAGGAGTACTAAATGATAGCGGACCGAGATTTAGATAAAAATGAAAAATCGCTTCGGGAATTGCTATTTAATAGTTCTGACTTCAAATCAAGTGATTTTGCAAGCGGTGACCGACGTTATCGGTTATTTTATTTAGATAATACAATGATTGATGATCAAACCGTACAAGACCACATTATCCGTCCTTTACTAAATAATACAAATGTCAATATACGAGAGGCCGTTTCAATTCTCGATTGCACTGAAACTGAACTGCTTTCTGATGCAGCAAATGCGCTCATTGAAGGAAAAACAATTTTACAACTAAAAGGAGAATTAAAGCTTTATTTACTTAAAACAGAGTTAGTTAAAGAACGCTCAGTAAACATTCCAATAAATGAACGTGTTTTACGTGGACCACACTGCTAGTTAGTGCTTTCGAGCTTGGTGATAAGGTAAATAAATGAAAGCCTAATTACGTCCAATTTGAAAAAGAACTTAATAAGCACTTTGAGAAACTCGCATTAAATACAATCAAGACGATGCAATCCGCAAAATTCTGATGTTCTTGGTATTGGAAAGGAATTAAAAGCGTTCCATCCTAACATTTGGTCGTCTTTAGATTGGAGAAAAGACTATCCTCGAATGACAATTGAACCAAAATTTGATATTAAACTTATCAATTCGAATTAACTACGAATACCTTATTTTTATGTAATGCAGCAGCCAAATAGGTTGCTGCTTTATTTATATTAAAGGGAATAACTCTACTCCTCCTTCTTTATACCCAGCTGATCTTCTATCCGATTAATCCGATCATGCAAAAGCTTCCCTTTAACACTTGAATTAAAATACGGATCATCCTGCCACCAATTTAACCCAATCTCCATTGCTTTATCAATTGAAGCAACAACAAGACGAATTTTAATTGTAAGTAGTTCTACATCTGCCAAGGCGATTTTAATATCCCCTGCGATGACGATTCCTTTAT
Source organism: Gottfriedia acidiceleris (assembly GCF_036421055.1). GTDB lineage: Bacteria > Bacillota > Bacilli > Bacillales > Bacillaceae_G > Gottfriedia > Gottfriedia acidiceleris_C. The sequence continues at coordinate 112,318 of NZ_JAZGQS010000008.1, forward strand.
CCAAAATTTTCTCTAAAATATCTAAAATATTAGTAGATTGTGCTGAATGTTGCATGTTTTCTCCTTTCTTACATTAAGTTCCCTAAAGGTCCTAAATCAATGTTTAAGTCTTTTCCTTCAAGTCCAAAAATGATCTTTAATTCTTCCATTTTTTCTTCTAAATTCAATAGAGCTGTGCCAAGATTTTCAATTTGTTCTTCCGTAAGCATACCGCCCTCTACCCTTCTAATAGCTTGTCTCTCAACAAGTTGCCTTAGCAATTCCAAAATTGTTAGTACTAGTTGAGCAAGTCCTTGTTCAACATCTTCTGGATTCATATTAATTCTCTCGGCGGCTATTCCCCGATTCGCTGACATTGTTTATCCCCCTTTCATGAATCGATTCTACTGCTGTCACAAGCAAGCAAATATTTACATATACCAAATCAATATCTGCAATAGAAAGGACGAGATCACCTGTAATTACTACTCCTTTATCTAGAACTCCGTCTAAAATATCTAATAATGTGATGTTATCATTTTGACTATTCATGTAGTTTTAGAATCCAAACTAGCAAAATGATAAAATGGCCACGGTCCTGAAATCTCTACAATAATTCCTTTATCCTCATACTTTTGTCTAAATTCTTTGATTAGCAGTTCAAATTTCTTTCTGCCGTCTATTGGGACTAGAGAAGTACTATTGTAGATCATATCAACATTTCTTCCTGTAGCATTTCGGCTCCAATTTTCTCTTGTTTTATTGCCAACCGTTGCGTTGTTTAGATTGTCTTCCAAGCTTTGTGATATTAAACGTAGTTCACTTTGTGCTTCATTTTCGAGTAGTTGTCCTTGCTTTTTCTTCATAAAGAATTGTTTCCCAGGAGATAATACTTTTAATTCATCTCTCATACTTTGAATTACTTTACTATTTCGCTCCAATACTTTTAAAAATTTCGATTTATCATAGTACATCTTTACATTCCATTCCTCTTTTTCTTTTAAATGCTCAAAAAGGGATACGATATTTAGCTGCTCCTGCGACAAATCCTCTCTTAATTTTTCAATACTTGAATAGACGGTACAAAACTTAGAAGGAAGAAATAAATAGTTTTTAGAATAAGTCACAATTGTTTCATGATGATGAACTGCATGTTTGTGTACCCATTTTGGATTATCCATCTTTTCTTTTAGAATTGACTCAGCAAATTCTTCCTCACTTAAATAACAAAAAACTGCAGTTACTTTTTCAACAATTTCAAAACTAGTTTGATCTTGATCAATCCCCTTAACTGCATAAAAGGGTGAATCTTTTAGCTGATTTGTCGGTAGCAAACCATATAAATAAATACTCAACTGCCCCTCTCCCGTTCTTTCATTTTTGCGACATGATATCGCAGAAGTAGTTCCTCTTCTTGTTGTTCATAAACGTCTTGCGAAATTTCTCCTAATTCATACATCATTTGTAGACGAATCAATTGTTGCTCAATCGATTTCGAGTCAAATAAAACGCGGTCAGCTTCCTCCTTTATTTTTTCACCTAATAAAATGATTGATTTTAGTGGAAAGGCTAAAGCTTTAAAAATCATGACTTATCTCCTGCCGTTATGGTTAAGTGAATAAAGTTATATGCGGGCCATGGTCCAGAGTATTTGAATTCTACTTTATCCTTCCATAATTCATAGAGCTCATTAACTTTTTCGTCAAAGATTACTTCCTGGTCCCGATCAATTAAAAAAGCTGAATTGAGAAGCATGGTTTCGTATATTGGAGGGTTAGATTTAGAGGCACTTGAAAGTGTAGAAAGAGGTAAATAAATCTCATTGTGCAGATTGTGTTGCAGATTGTAGAAAAAGTCCTTCGTTTTTTCTCCAAGTTTAATCTTTTCGTAAAATGCAGCTTCTTTTTGCTGATTTACTTTCTGTTTAAGTTTTTGTATGTCGTCATTTATTCGTATTTCTTCTTCTAACCACTCCTTACGCGCAATTACCTTTAAACCTACCTCAATTTTATTGTTTATTTTCTGAAAGATTGATTGCAGTTCGTCATACAGTTTTTCTAGTAATAAATAAATCTCTTCTGAAGAGGAAAATACATTATTAAAACTCATAGGAATGACGGTTAACTGTTTCATAATGAATGAGACTACACCTTGATGGGCGAGTAAATTTGCACGCGTTGGAGGGTAGTCTTGATCAGATACATCTGCAACAATCATAACAACATCTTTATATCGGATTGGATACAGATTAATTTCTTTTCCATCCCATTTTGTAAAACCGAAATCGTGATCGATATTCGTTTGTATGATACAAAATGGATAAACACCTTCGCTCATATTAAACTCCCTCCATTTGTATGCTTATCGTTTTTACAAGGAATTGTTTTGCCTGTGAGTATGTTTGAACTTTGCCAGCTTGTTTAAGATGAAACCAAAAAATATCTGTGCATAAAGTCTGAAACTGTTCATTATGAATTGTTATTGGCATATTATTTCGCTTTGCGATAGATGCAAGCTTGATCGATGTTCGAAGACTTTGAGGTTCAATTTTTCTACAATGATGACGGACAATTTGCACTAAATTGGTAATATAAAGACTTTCTTTTTCCGATAATCCAGTTATATGTGATAAGATGGAGAACTCTGTTTCATGATCCATTTTTTCTAACGGAATCGTAATTAATCGATCAAGAAGTGCATCTTGTGCTTCAAATACACCAACATACTCCTGCGGATTGCTTATAAAAATAACTGAAAAGTTAGGATGCACTGGCAAAAAAGACTCCTTCCTTTTCATCCCATAAAGTGGAATCACTCTTTCTTCCAAAATTGATAAAAAAAGAGTGTTCGTTTCAGGATGAGAACGAGTGAATTCATCATAAATCAATGTATATCCTTTTGTTGCAGCTTCTATAATGGGGCCGTTTACCCAGGTTTCTTTAATCGTTTCTTCCTTTTTATAAACAGAATGAATGTAGTTATCAATAATTTTTTTATTCGTTAAGCCATTAAAACTACCAAGCAAATCCCTATTAGACATTTCATGGTTTCCATGAATTAATCGAAACGGTCTACCTATTTGTTTTGCAATATAAAGTGCAAGTGATGTTTTTCCAACGCCAGCTGGCCCTGTAAGATGGACTGCAAATCCAGATTGTAAATAAGACAGTAACCGTTCTGTTAAGCTATGCAAATAAGGAGACGATATAAAGTTTTTTTCCATATTTCTCTCCCTCACTCTTGAATTAATGCACCTCTAGCACGCAATGATTTTCTTTGAAATAATACAATTTCTAATTCGGCATTAAGTAAAACAGAATAAACTCCTATTAATTCATCTTTAGCGTGAGCCTTCATATATTCTTTCTCTTCAATTACCTCAACGGTTAGTTCCCAACCTTTGTCAGATTTATGAACGTGAGTAATTTTATGAACTGGTCGAATATACTGCCCAAAAAAAGTTTTTACTACTTCTAGTATTTTAATAATTTCCATAATAGCCTCCTTGTCTAAAAAGAGAGACCAAAGCATAAAGCCTTGGCCCTACTTGCTTAAGCTACTTCCTCTTCTTCTTCCTCTTCCTCGTCTTTTAGCAATCCTACTGCTTCTGCATATCGTAACCAAGTATCAACACTTGCGATGACAACACGAGCTTCAATCGCTAAAAGCTCAATGCCGACTAACGATACTCTTACAAATGCATCAATTACAACACCTTTGTCAAGAATACGGTCGATTACTTCAGCTAGGCTGGAAGAATCAACACTTTTTTGAATGGAAGCCAACATATATCCCTCCTTTCCTATTAAATTAAGAAAGAAATGATAGAAAATGAGAAAATAGCTTCCTTCTCAAATAATTCCCATCCCTTTCCCTCTATCCTATGGGACAAGCAAGTAGGGAGTGATAGACTTTATTCAAAATGAATCTATTATCCTATACTCCAATTTTTTCCAGTTGGTGTGTAACTTTATTAAATAAGAAAATAGTGGAGAAAAAACTGAATATGAATCTACGAACATTAAGAGTATAAATAAAAAACCATGAACAACTACTGTTCATGGTTTTTCAACATTTCCTATCTCAAGTAGAAAATAATATTTACCCAATTATTCTTGCCAATAACGGCGAGCACCTGAGAATTCCTCGATATAACCAGGGGTATTTAATGGAATGATTTCTACACTTCTAGCAGCATTAGGAGACTGAATCATTAAACCGTTACCAATATACATTGCAACGTGATGAACTGATCCAGTTCCATTTTTACTTGCAAAGAATAATAAGTCTCCAGGTTGAATTTCATCTTTCTTTACTTCCTTACCGCTCTTAGATTGAGGTCCTGAATCTCTTGGAATTGTAATACCATATGACTTAAATATGCTATATGTAAATCCTGAGCAATCAAACCCAAATCCCGACACACCAGCCCATAAATAACGTAAACCCAGGAACTTCTTCGCCGTATTAATTAAATTTTCAGGAGTTGCCTTAGGGAACTGATTTTCATTTTGATATACTGCAACATCTTCCTTTTTAATAAATTTATTTCCGTCATCTGGTGTTGCAACCATTACAACATCCCCAAAATCTTTCACAACTGGTAAGCGAGTGTTAAAGCTAATTTCCATGAACTTATGGTTCAATGCTTTCCCATCGTACAGCCATGCTGTTTGACTCGATACCATAATAAACGGGGTATTCTTATAATTCTCTAATCGGTCATCCGTTGTTAATTGTCTTTTCGGCATCCAACCAGGATAGCCTATTAAGTTTCGTGGTGTAGGCTGACCATCTACAGCAACCTTTACCCAGTCGCCTGACTCTTCTAAAATGGTTACTTTTGTACCATATACCGCTTGAGTTTCAAGATAATCTGTTAGCCAACGACGAACTTCAGTATTTTCCATATTAGCTGACCATTGACGCGGATCAACAGGATTACTTAAAGAAGGTGCATCAATATCTCTAACTTGGAATCTACCTTCTGTTGTCCACTGTGTTGAAACAGACACATCAACGTAGGCTGTCTCACCTGGAGTAAGTTCCTCTTGCGATTTTGCTAACGATTGACTTGTCATTGTAGAAAGTAAAGTACCTGCAACACATAAACTTAAAATCAAATTTTTTGTCTTTTTCATCGTAAAACTCCTCTCCCTATTTTAACGAAGACTTTTTGATAATCTTCTGTGAAGCCCTAAACCAGGTAAGGATGATAAATGAACTTCATCCCCAATAAACTTAATTCCATCAAAATCTTGATTCTTTAACCAAAGTGGAGCATCTAAATCGATTTTTTGAATATTTGGATGGGCAGTAGCAATATGTGCTGCCGCAAGTACTGAGACTGAAGTTTCCATCATACTGCCAATCATGCAAGGAATATTTGCTCTTTCAGCAATATCTGCAATTTGCATTGCTCTTCTTATTCCTCCTGTTTTCATTAACTTAATATTTAGCAAATCAACTGCATCCTCTTTAATCAGACGTAATGCATCCTGGGGAGAAAAAAGACTTTCATCGGCCATAATTGGTGTTTTGACATTTTGTTTTACAAATTTTAGCCCATCAATATCGCCTGCTGGGACTGGCTGCTCAATAAGCTCAATTTTTGAATTTAACTGTTCTAATTCTTGAATAATGGAAACGGCTTGTCTTGGAGTCCAGCCTTGGTTGGCATCTACTCTAAGCGTAATGTCGTTTCCGACCCTTTCACGGATGGCCATTATTCGTTCAATGTCTTTCGTCCAATCTTTTCCGACTTTGATTTTCAAAATAGAAAAGCCATCCTTGATTATTTGACTTGCTTCCTGACACATTTCATCTACTGTTCCAACACTAACCGTCATATCATTTTTTAATTGATTCGACCTTCCCCCAAGAAATTGATAGAGTGGAAGATTAAGATGTTGGCATAAGGCATCATACAGTGCGATTTCCATTGCGGCCTTTGCACTTGTATTTAAAAAGCAAGAGCGTTCAATCATTAGAGAGAGTTCATTCATATTTCTTATATCTCTTCCTAATAATAGCGGTGTAAAGACTGTCTTTAAAATCGCTTCGATGCTTTCCTTTGATTCTCCAGTAATAGCTAATGTAGGTGCTGCAGCCCCTAATCCAACGATCCCATCCTCTAATTGGACATAGACAAAAACATTCTCTATTTCAGTTGCTGTCCTAAGTGCTGTTTTAAATGGCTTTTTTAAAGGGAAAACTTCTGTTTGCACTTGTATTGATTGAATAATCATCGTTTTTTTCCTTTCTGTTTAAAAAAAGTTTAGTAATCTTCCCATAGTCGCAATAATTTTGTATGAAATAAAAAATCCAGCTATTAGAAAGGAACTTCCTTTGCTAATAGCTGGATTTCATCTACGAAAATAGATAAAGCAGCATTAAGATTCAATTATTTGCAAGTATTTTATATGTGCATTTTTAAAGGCTACCATCAGTGCTTTCTGGGATGAGCCAAAATAACGTGTACTAATTTCTTGTAATACTCCATCCACGTCTAACATTGACTGCCCGACGAATAATTGCTGCACAAACGATGATGTTAATGAAATTGTTGCTGAACAATCTGCATCAACAATTAAATGACTTGTCCGATCAACTACTAATCCAATAAAAAAAGCATTATACTTCTGCATAATCGGATTATTAGATGAAGTCTTTGCATCTCCAATAAGATAGATCGTATCTTTACTGTACAATTTATTTCCTCCCGCAAATCAGGTATTCCGTGCAAAACTCTAACCGGAAAGGAAAGAATTGGCAACGGCATATGTATTCGCTTACAGTTAATTTTAATATACGAAACTACTTTTGACAATATATTATGAATATTCAGTTTTAATAAATAGATATTCAGGAAATGTGAACTATATAAAGTCTCTTACTTTTTTACTAAAATACATTCCTTTTCTCTTAGGAAAAACATAAAATTCGAATTAAAAAACCTTTTGAAGTTCAAGAGGTTTTTGTTTCAATACTATGAAATAAAATTAAACTATTTATAAAACATTCAGAATCAACACCAATAAAGAACACTAGTAGGACAACAATTCTATTTTGTTTTAAGTTTTAAATCGTTTGTTTTTTTATTTTAGCAATTAAACTCGAAATACTTAAACCTTGTACCAATAAAGAAAAAACTACATTTACAAATACAATTAATACAATGCTTTTATAATAAGGAAAACTATGAGGTAATGTTAATGCAAGTGATATTGATAAAGCTCCTTTTAACCCTCCCCAGTTGATAAGAAACTTTTCTGCATTCGTGAAACTTTTTGCTTTGAATAAACTAATATAAACTGCAATTGTTCTGGCAATTAAAGTAATTAAAATAGAAAATAAAGTTAATTTCCAATTAGTGGAAATGTTTAATCGATACACTTCTATTCCGATCAACAAGAATAACATTGTATTTGAAATGAATGAGATAATATCCCAAAAACTAAACATATAATTTTTTGTATTTTCATTCATTCCTATTTTTTTGCCATAGTTACCAAAAACAATGCCACCAATAACGACAGCTATAACACCACTTCCATGAAAAATTTCTGCAATTAAATAGCTACCATAAAATAAAAGAAATGAAACCATTGTTTCTAGTGGATAATCATTAACTAAGCTAATTAAATAAGATGCGATAAAACCTAATACCAATCCAATTATCACACCTATCAAAACAATCTTAAGAAATAATAAAAAACTAGCTCCCAAAGCACCAAATAATCCTTTATTCATGAAGCTTATAATGTAAACTGTAGAAATTTTAAAAAGCACCACAGCTATTCCATCATTAAATAAACTTTCTCCTTCTAGACTAATCGCAATTGATTTTTTAGCCTTCATCACTTTTAAGATACCCATTACTGATATTGGATCGGTTGCACACATTAAAGAAGCAATCGTAAGCGAAACGACAAATGGTAAATGGCAAAGATAAGTCAATACGATAGCAATGATGATAAAGGTTAAGAAAGTCCCAAATAGTGCTAGTCTTCCAATTTCCCCTTTAAATTTATTTATATCTTTAAACTCCAATTTAATTGCTGCTTCTCCTAACAAAGAGGGTAAAAAGAAACTTAAGACAATTACAGAAAAAAACTGTTGGTTACTAAATAGATAAGCTATATTATTAAAAAAAGGTAAATTTATTAAACCAATTAATAGACCTAATATGACAAGAAAAATTGTATATGGTTTTTTTAACTTATTCGCCAAAATCCACACTAAAACTCCCGCTAACAATAGAATTAATATACTTTTAATCCAACTATTTGCATTTTCAATTAAATTTGTTTCCATATCATTTTTAAACCTACTTTCTAACTACCTAAAACTTCCTAGTTCTATTTTTTTCCATTTCATTTTTTTAATACGATATGAAAACATAATTTTTAAAATAGTGCTTGAAACATTCTCATCACTTTAAGAACAATCTTTTTACAAAAAAAAGCTTGTAGACAATTGGATAATGACATAATTACCGCTTTGTCTACAAGCTGACATTTCATTCTAATATAGAATGCGTCTTTTAGTTAGAAAACTATGAAATACTTTAAGTAATTGTTTAAAGGTTAATTTACTTTTTTAATTCTACCTTCAACTTCATAAACGAAAGGTCTTGGCAGAGATTTAACATAATCTACAGTTGCTTGTAAATCTTCAGGGCCAACTTCTAAATCAGTTGATCGTTCGCCAATACCATATTTTACATTTCCATACATATAGTTGTTTACTACAACTGAATATTCTTTGTTCGGATCAATTTTACTACCATTTGGTAAAAAGATGTCTACTACCTTTTTAGTAGATGAATCCCAAGTATACTTAAATCCAGCGATATGGAAATCTAATCCCTTATCTGTAATTTGATTATTTAATACTGTTTCAATATCTTGACCACTAAGCATTACTTTATTTAATACATTTCCGAATGGCTGAATTGCGAATAAATCACCAAATGTAACTTGACCTGCATTAAGCTGTGCTCTAACACCACCGCCGTTCATCATTGCGAAGTCGGCATTCATCGCAGCTTTCATTCCATCTGCAATTAAGTTTCCTAGTGCAAAATCACCATAAGTATCAGAAGATGGATAGCCTTTTGGTAAAGTTTGCATTGAGTCACCAACAATCTCAGCTTTAATTGGCATAATTAAATCTTCATATTTTTTCATGATCGCAGAAACTGTTGGGTCTGATGTATAGTCTTTTTGATAAACTGTTACAACTTCAGCTTGTTTCTTAACAATGTCACCAGTTATAGCATCTAGTTCTAAATCTACATCTGAAAATGCAGAGCCATATGAATAAGCTTGTACGATTAATTTATTATCTACTTCTTTATTAACAAATACATGATTGTGTGCAGCAAAAATTACATCTACTTCATCATCAACCTTTTCTGCGATATCCGTCGCATCAAATAAGTCTGCTTTACCTGTTTGAAGTGTAGGATTATGTGCTAGTACGACAATTGCTTCGATGCCTTGTTTTTTAAGAATTTCAGTATAGTGGTTAATTGCCTCGACCTCATCACGGATTTCAAGCGTTTCATTTCCTTTTCGAACGATCATTGATGGCGTTTCTTGAGTAACAACACCGATGAAACCAATTTTTTTACCGCCAACTTCTTTAATTGCATATGGTTGTGTGATTAATTGTCCTGTTGAAGTATCATATGCATTTGCAGCGATTACTGGAAAATTCATTCCATCATAACCCTTTGTTCCTTTTGGATGTTCTCCACCATTAATCATACGCTTTAATTCAGCTATACCTTCATCGAATTCGTGATTACCAACTGTTCCAACGTCAAAGCCCATTGCTTCCATTACTTCCACAGTTGGTTCATCTTGGAATAACGCAGAGATTAGTGGGCTACCACCAATCATGTCACCTGCGTGAACTAATAATGTATTAGGATTAGTTGCTTCACGCTGTTTCATAGCAGCAGCTGTGTATTCCATGCTTCCTGCTAATACTTCTTGTCCATTAAGCGTAACTTTTGTATCAGTATCAAGTTGACCGTGAAAATCATTTAAACCAAGTAGTTGAACTTTAATATTTTCTTTTGGCGCAGTTCCTACATCTAATTTAAAAATTCCAAAGCCAGCATTATCCGTTTTATTTGTAAATGCAATATTACTATTAGGCTTAATAAATTCTTCCGCTCTTGGTGATGTCGTGAACGTTACATTTACATTTCCACTAATTGGTGCAATTGACCAGTTATGATCTGCTGTTGGTGTAATTGTCTTCTTTTCAGAAATATAATCCATTAGGATTTGACGATTTTCATCAGCAGAATCTACAACTAGCTCGCTACCTTTAACACCGGGGAAATTTCCGCCTCCACCAGCACGATAGTTATTTGTTACAACGATGAATTCCTGATTTAGATCTAATGGTTGTCCATTAAAAGTTAAATTTACTACTCGACTTGAATTACGATTAACTAGATTTCCATTTAAATCATACTTTGCTGGTTTTGTTACATCAATTTGATAGTTAACACCATCAATTACATCGAAGTTATATACAGGAAAAGCTGGATTTAATAATGCTTGTTCTTCTGTTTTATTAGGATCAATTTGATTATATTTTCCAGCTGTCATTTCAATCCATTCTTTCACAACTGATCCTTTTACTTTAATTGCTTTTAACGTATTGTCATAAAGATATAGATCGCCTGCACTTCTAATTGTTAAATCGCCTTTTTTAATTTCTGTATACTCAGCAACCCCATTACGACCAGCTTTGAATGGAGCTCCTACTGATAAAATTGGTAATTCTTTATATTCTGGTTTCTTTTCAGTAATATATTTTTCTACAAACCACTTTTGCGCATTTGTTACAACTTGAATCGATGGATCATCTTGTATTAATGAAAAGTAACTATGAATATCATCAGTAGTTGTTCCAATTGGTGTATTTACATACTTCACTGTTGCGTCATGATTAGGTTTAACAGCATTTACAATTTCTTGATCCGGAACTACTGTACTTTCTGTTTTGGTTTTACCAGTAACAGGATCCTTCACATCAGCCCAAATTTCTCTAGTAGAAGATTGAGAATTTACGACTGACCATTTTCCTTTTTCTTTTTTTAGTGTTAGATCAATCAGTCCTAATGAACCACCACCGTAACCTGCTTGAACTGCTGGTACACCGTTAATAGTCCCTTTCGAATTATCTACACCTGGTAATGGCTTTTTATCTGCTCCTAAAAATAGGGCATCAAGTGTAGCCTCTGATTTTGCAGGAAATACTTTATGTGTATGTGAAAATGTAATTGCATCAATACCAGGTACTTCACTTAATGAATAAATTACATCTTCGGTATTCTCTTTATTCGCATTAAAACCCGAATGAGTCATTGCAACAATAACATCTGCACCGTTTTTTCTCATTTCAGGTATAAATTTTTTAGCTGTTTCTACTATATTTTTAGTAATGACTTTACCATCAAGATTTGCTTTGTCCCACTCATTAATTTGTGGTGGTACAAATCCAATAAAGCCGATTTTAATTTCTTGCTTTTTTCCTTGTTCATCAATCACTTTTTTCTTAATGATTTTATAAGGATTAAATTTGTTCTGATCATTAGTAGGATTTTTATCGTGATCATCTACGTAAACGTTTGCATTAATGTACGGAAAATCAGCATCATTATATGCTTCGTTTAAAAAGTCTAGCCCATAGTTAAATTCATGATTACCTAATGTTGCAATATCATAACCCATTATGTTCATTGCTTTAAATACAGGATGAACTTCTCCTTTTTTTAGCGGGTCAATTTTAGCTTCGTATGTTCCTAGTGGGGTACCTTGTATTAAATCCCCATTATCGACTAAAACATTATTTTGAACTTCTTTTCGAGCAACATTTACTAAAGTAGCAGTTTTAGCTAATCCAACTTTTTCATATGCTGCATCCTTGTAGTAATCATAGTTTAATAAATTTGTATGGATATCTGTCGTTTCCATAATTCGAAAGTTTACTAAATCCTTGTCAGCTTTATTCTTATTAGATGCAAGCACATTTACAGGTTCAGCCTCTTTTGGTGCAGCATACGCCTGTGTACTCACAACTGACATACTTAATAAAGATAATGCTAATGAAAATGATAACGCTTTCGAATTTTTACGATTCTTACTCCTCATTTAAATTCCCCTTAAAATACTTTATTAGGATTTAATTAAAAATTATCCCCAAAAATTATTATAGAATTAAAATAGGTTAAAATATATTTAATTATACTTAATCAAAGTTAACGATTCCTTAAGGATTTTTATGTTGGTTGGGTCCGTAGTGAATATCCTGTGCTTTCATCACCTGAAAAAATATATAGATGAATTAAAAGAAGAATTTAAACGTGTCAGCAATACTTAGTATAAACAGTTAATTAGGAAATGAATATTGCTTGATTAAAATAACAATTAAAATAAAAAAGGCTAATCAATAAGGGTCCTTTTAGATTAGCCTTTTTCTATAGAATAAATTAATTTAATCGCAAAATTGTTCAAAATATACATTTTAACTTAATGAGCTAAAAACTCTATTGTCACATGATTAATTTTCGATAGATGGTTCTAAATATTACATTTAACAATTTAACTGCACTTAGAAAAAAACTAACCTTAGTATACAAAATTGTCGAACAATCGCAACGGGTAATTGGACCAATTTACCTTGTAGTGAAAGTATTTAAATTGCAAGAAATTTGTAGATATTTCCCGGGAATTTGTAAAAATTTGCTATTGAATAAAAAAATAATATTCAATAGCATTTTTAAACTGAAACAAATATCAGTTTTGTATCTTGTACGAATTTTTACTATTAAAAAATTTTTAAATTAAATTTGTTACAGCAAACGATACGAAACAAAAAGCCGATACATCCTTACGAATGGATCGACCTTAAAGTATACATTTTCAAAAGTATTAATTAAATTTTTACAAGATTAGAAAAAAGATTTTAATAGGTCCTTTATTTTCTAAATAAAGAGAAAAGCCATCCCCATTTTTCTTTAGGCTTTTGTATTACAACTTCTAAACGTTTATTAAAATTATCCTGTGAATGCCATTCTTTTCTTTGTTCTTCTCGCATGTTTTGTATTTCTTCTTGTAAAACATCAATTTTTTGTTTTTCTTGTTCCAATAATGTCTCATATTGGATTTTTTGTTGTTCGGCTAATTTTTCGATTTTGTTATACGTTTTATTAGATGAGTTTCCAATATTTGCACTTATATCATGATGATCTTGTTGAAGCCTAGAAATTGCCGTTTTAATTTCTGACATATCATTTTTCAGCTGAACATTCATTTCACGAGCAGCTGCCAGTTCACTGACTAGAAACCTTAAAAACTCTTTTAATTGATTTGGGTCATGTGGTAAATTTTCATATGTATCGGTTATCGCAATTTGTGTTTCATCGTAACCTTCTAATCTTTCTTTTTGTTGAAATACGAGGTCTTTTGCAGCATCTTCCAGGGGCTTTTCTGAATCGCGTAACGCTATAAGCACTCTAATATCAGATTGAACAAATATACGCCGATCGCCATCTTTCAAGAACTCATATCCATTGCGTTCTAATATTTGACCATACTTTCGAACAGTAGGTGTTGCAATCCCCAGTTCTTCTGCTACTTCCTTGGAAGAAAAAGCTCGTTCATTCGGTTGTATATCACTTCGCATAACGGACCTCCTTTTTAAACAAATATGAAGGATTTTTTGACATATTGCAACATATATCACTGTGAGACAAAAAACACGTGATGATTTCCTACTTCAATAGTTTAAAGAGTAGCGCTTTTACAATAACATTTTCCAAATCTTAGAAAAGCAATATGAACGATATATATACTAATTCATACTTTTAATCTAAAAGATAGTGAAATCACATAAAAAACCCCTTTTCACTCTTAAGGAAAATAGGGGATAGATAAACTCATTATACTGATTAAATAATATTGTTATCCTTAAAATACTTTGCTACAGTTTTTGCTTGTCTAATTCCTAATTCCGTAAGTGGTGAATCATACCAACCTTGATTCTTCCTTCTTTTATTAAATAATGTTTGTCCATGTCTCATGAGGTATAAAGTCTTTTTCATTTACTTCCCCCTTTATGATCTATTAATTATCAAATCTACAGTACACACTAGTTGGTCTTTATCGTTAGCATATTCCTATTAAATAATTGCCTATTACTCTTAGTTCTAAGAAAAAGTTTAACAAACTGGACATGAAAAAGCTCAAACCACTGTTACGTTTAGGTTTGAGCTTGTTAAAGTTAATCTAAGTAGTTCTACTTAAGCCGTTACTGTAGAATACTTTGCTTCCAATGTCTTCTTTAAAAATAATGCTAATTCAAGCATGCCGTATTTTCCAGCTATTGCTTCCGCATCCGAGTTATAGTTGGTATTTGTATTGATATCATAAGTATAAATTTCACCTTCAGCATTTCTAATAAATTCGATTCCAGCAACTTGAATCTTATTTTTAGCCAGAACTTCTTTATACTTATCTAAAATTTCGTCATCAAAACCATCGATGATTTGGAACTTAGGTTTCTCTTCTACTTCTTCTCCGACTGGGCAGAATAAATCACCAATTTGGCATGCATCCGCTGGACAAAGTTCAAAGCCTTCCGAAGTATCAACTTTTACAGCATAAACAAAGTTTCCACCTACAAATTCACAACGAGTGATGTAGCTTTCTGGCGATTGAATGTATTCTTGAATTAGCGTAATGCCATCGACTGGTTCTTCGAAAGTAGGTCCTTCTACATAAGCTTTTAAAGCTTCGATACTTTGGAATAGTTGAACTCCTAAGCCTTTACCAGCACGATTATGCTTCGTAATAAATGACTGTCCAGCAAAGTTAGTAGCTGCCTTAATAATGTTTTCTTTTCCAACTGCGGCAATTGTTTTAGGAGTCTTAACACCATACTTTTCTAGCTCTATGTATTGTAAAACCTTACTAACTTCTAGCTTTAGGGCATTTGTACCATTTAAAACCGTACGGCCATGCGCTTCAAGCCAAGCTAATACTTGACCAGTAAATTCTGCTGCAAAACGATGATCACGTGTATGAGAAGAAGCACTCATTCGGCTATAAAAAATTCCTTCTGGTGGTACTGTTGATAAATCTACCGTACCTTCATCTAAATGCCATTCCTCATATGGAACCCCAAGCTCCTCTAATCTTTTTGTTAAATGGATTGTCCATTCGCTATTTTCATGTATTACATATACTTTGCTCATTTTTATATCCCCCTTCTAGCTTTTTATTAAACTACGTTTTTGTTCTACTAATGGCATAACCTGCTTTGAAAATCGTTCCATTTCCTCTAGTTGAGGTGAAAATTGCAATAATAATAAGTCTAAGCCAGCTTCTTCATATTGTAAAATTCGATCTGCAATTTGTTCTGGTGTCCCTACTAGATTTGGTCTAAGACCACGATTCGAAACTGAGTAATCTTGTAATTGAATTTGCTGTTCTAATTGTGATTTTGTCGTAAAATCTTTAAAGCCAGCATACCCACTAGAATCCTTCACAGTCGTAATTTTTTCAAGTTCTGCTTGCGCCTCTTCTTCTGTATCTCTGCAAATAACGTATGCGGCCATACCGAAAGAACTTAATGGTGCATTGCCAGTTTGTTCACGGCGTATCTTCATATCTGTTACTTTCTGATTAATTTCTTCAACCGTTCCTCCGTGCATCACATATGCGTCACATTTTTCTACAATCGTTTGCTTACCTTTTTCACTTTCACCACCTGCATAAAGAATAGGGTTTGGTCTTTGTATAGGTTTTGGAGCAAGCTTCGTATCCTTTAAGTCATAAAATTTTCCTGAATAATGAAAGGTTTCTTCTGTCCATAAACCTTTTAGAACATCAATAAACTCCTCTGTACGAGCATAGCGCTCATCATGTTCTGTAAAAATTCCACCATATTGACGAGCTTCTTCTGCCCACCATGCAGAAACGACGTTTAGTGTAAAACGACCATTACTGATTTGATCTATATTAGCAGCCATTTTTGCTGTTACTGCAGGATTATGGAAACCTGGTCGAATCGCAGTCATAATTTCGATTTTTTCCGTTACTGCAGCAAGTGCCGCTGCTGTGGACCAAGCTTCAAGTGAATCATGCTCCGGTCCTTTAATATCATTTAAATATAATTCAGCGATTAAAGTAGTCGAGTATCCCCATTTTTCAGCTGATTGAATGACCTCTTTAGCATACTCAAATGTTGGTGGCATGCTTTCGTCATCCACATTACGTAACCATCCTCCAAAAATCGGTAACCAAAAACCATATTTCATTTCTATTCTCTCCTCCATCATTAAAATTGTCTAGTTTTCGCATTAGTTAAGTTGGATTTATATATAGTGGAATTCAGTTTTTTTTAACCTTCCGCGTAAATAAATAAATAAATAAATAAATAAATAAAAAAGAAAAAAGCCTCTTTCATTCAGAAAGAGGCATCGGAAACAATTGTTTTCGACTTATCTATCAGAATGATTTCATTCTGCAGGAAGTGGCACCGTTCCTAAATTAGGAGGTTGCCGGACGTCATAGGGCCTGATCCCTCGGTCACTCTCGATAAGTTTGTTTTATGTAATTTCATAACTGAATCATAAATCCTAGTAAACGGATTGTCAATAAGGGAATTAAAGCTTTTATTAAAAGAATCCTTTTATTATTGAATTTATTAGAAAAATAAAATTTTTATAACGTTAAATCAAAGTTAATACATAGTACCAGTTCCCTTTAGTATCACTTTTGTTTTTACTCGAAATTCAAGTTTCGGATAAATTTCTTTCCACTTCTTTATTTCTTTTTTTGATACTCCGTAATTTGCTTGATATTTTAACCCAAGTCCGAGCGGATCAACATTTAAATCTTGAAGATGTTCTAAAAAAATTTTTATTCTTTTGTTTATTAATTTTGAAGCTTTTTTCTCATATTCTTTCAAATCTCTATCTTGATGTAATGCTTTTTTTGATTCCTCAATAAAACCTTTTACCTTTATATGAACGTCTGCATATGGTTTCTTATTTTTGGGCGCAACAATTCTTATGTCAGTTTTCGTATTTTCAGCACTTACATAAAATTGATCTTTTCCTTTTCCAACATTAATTAAAGTTGTTTTTTCTGGATTTAATAGCTCATTAAGTAACCTTGTTTCGTCGCGATTTAATACTGCTTCGAATTTCGTTCCTTTCAATACCGCAGCTGTACTAATTTTAAAGGTACTATCGAATGGTTCAATAATAGGCAAAAATGGATCTATACCGTCTTCCTTCAATCGCATATAATAATCATTAAGTATTTCAGACACTACGTATGGTGACTTATTGGATTCTTCATCAAAGGCTAACACAACTGCATTACCAGCTAATCTCTCTGATTTAACCTTCCAGGATAAAACTTCTTTTGCAGAAGGTTCACCTACAGCTACATAAGCAATGCCTTGAATATCTGCCCGTTTAATAAACCACTTCATTAAATCAATTTGGTTTTCACCTAAAAGCTCTTTATCTATTACTAATAACCTACAATGACCAAAATCTAATTTTTTATCTACTAAAGATTGGATTATCCTAATTGATTCAGAAACGGAGGTTGATTTTTGTGAAATAACTTGAAAAGCAGACTTACCTGGTTCAACTTGAGCTGCAGGAATTGCTAATTTCACTGACACCAGGTATTCTCCAATATCTTCTGTCTGATCGATTCCTATGCCAACGACAAAAAAACGTTTATCAACATCGAGTAATTGGCAACCTGACGCAAAACATAATTCGATTATTAACAAAAACGTTAAAATACGTTTCATGCTCTTTGCCTCCAAGACAAGAAAAAAACTAATAATACTAATATGAGTTCAGATGGAAAACGTATATTTTGCCAGATTCTAACAACATCAAATAATTCTCTTTCGCTAGTAATTGCCTGAAGTATAATCGTACAGACTCCAAAAAATGTTAAGAATAGATATCCATTAAGTTTCCTTTTTTTAGTAGACTTCAAATAATAATTAGAAAACATTCCTTCAATTAGTTTTAAACCAACATGCCATGTTAATATAGCAAATAACAGTGACAACAAAAGATAAATGTAAAGCATTAAATAAAGCACTCTTTCGATAAAACCATATTCCATTCTTAAAGAATCAGAAATGAATATCCATGGAAACACTACCTCATCAACCCCGTTAACACCTAAAAAACCAATTGGTACCAAAAATGTAAAACAAATGACAGCCAATCCGATTAAAGGCAAAATCCACAGAAATTTAACAACTTTTTTAGTATCAAGATAACGATTGATGATAGCCAGATTTATATACCCTGTGAAATAATAAGTGGCAGCTGAAATAGAACTATAATTAGGCTTTTGCCAAAAATAATGGAGTATTCTTTTAATATGGACGAAATAAAAATATTTACTTGTCATCGATTTATAAATAATAAAAACAACAACTGGAGCAGTTACAAGAACGATTATTTCGATAACATTCAGAATTGATTTTGTTTGATTATTCGCTCCAAAAATAACAATTGCCAGAAAAAAAGATAACAGCACTCCCAAATTTAACTCAGGGGTTAAATACAGTCTAGTTATATAACCAAAAGAAATTAACACAAAAGCTCCTGCAATCATCCACATTACTCCTAAAAATGCTAAGTAAGAGTTTGTAACAAGAGTAGGTAGTCTTTTGTTTAAAATTTCTGGCAATCCTTTATTAGGAAATTTGCTAATTCCGATTGTAAATAAATAAATAAAAATTCCACCTATGAAAACACTTAATAACATAGATATAAGAGACCCATTAAACCGTTCGCCAATTAAAACCATTGGTACATTGATAATAATGTTTAACATCATTGTTAACAGTACAGTATAGTAAAAATAACGAGTCACTTAGCTATGTCCCTCCTTTGGGTTCTCACTAATCGTTTCAATTTTTTTTGAAGATCCCCATTCGATCGCTAAAAAAGGAGTTCCAAAGCTTCGTTTATTAGCTAAATAACAGATAAGTGCAAGCATACCTCCAACTAATCCGATCATTCCAAATAGAGCTGCTAATATAATCAGTGGATATCTAATACAACGAATTGAGAAACTCATGGAACTGATAGGGATTGTAAAATTAGAAATAGCTACAAAAGCTGTAATAATAATCATGATAGAACTTACAAGTTGTGCTTGTTGTGCAGCTTGTCCAAGGATAAGTCCACCAACTGTTGTAGCTGTAGGCCCAATTACTCTTGGTAATCGAATACTAGCTTCAACCAACATTTCTACAGCTAGCATCATAAAAAGAACTTCATAAATTGAAGGATAAGGAACCCCTGCCCTACTACCTGCAATCGTCAAAGTAAGTTGCGATCTTAATATTTCCGGGTTATATGAGGTAATTGCAATATAAAAAGCAGGTAAAACCAACGTTATAAATAGAGCAAAATATCGGATTGTTTGCAAAAGTTTTTTAATCCAAAATGAATGATATAAGTCATCCATTGACGAGATAAAATCAAAAAATACAGTAGGCGTACTCAAAGAGAATGGTGTTCCATCCATAACAATAATAACCTTACCTTGGGCAAGATTTAGAACTGTTCGATCAGGTCTTTCTGTTATCATCATGCTAGGAAATAAATGAATTTTTTTATCACCAAGTTTACTTTCTAATTGGCCAACTGCTTGTATTACATCAACCTTTACCCTCTCGAGTCGACTTTTTAATTCATCAATTACCTTCTTATCTGCAAAATCTGCATCATAAAGTATTGCTATATTTGTTTTTGATACTGTTCCAACTGTTTGATATTCAATGTTTAATTTATTAGAAGGATATCTTTTACGAATTAAAGCTATATTTGTACTAAGGTCATGTGAAAAAGCTTTTTGTGGCCCTTGAACTGATGTTTCTACTGAAGCTTCTTCAGATTGAGTATTCATAGTACGAATGGCATTATAAGAATAAATACCATTCGAAATAAAAATTAACACATTACCAGAAATTATATATTCACCTAAATACCTTTTGTTTTGAATCGATTCACAATTTGATAAGGTGAGTAAGTGTAAAAGAAATTTACTTTCTTTCTCACAAAGCATAAGTGGTTGGATGATATCAGTTTTAATTTTATCTGCGTCACATAGATCTTGAAAATAAATTAAACTTATTTCTTGATCGTAATATTCAAAAGAATGGACAATTAAATCTTTTGATCCCACAAATTCTTGCTTAAGTGCATTTATTACTGCAAGTTGACTTCTCATCTTATGCTTCCCTCCTTATTACTTTTCATATTTTTTTAGTATGTCAATTTCAAGTTTATCCATTCTATTTAAATTCCTTTTTTTCCCTTTTTTGGATATGTAAAAATAGCTATTTTCTTTTGGTTTAAAGACTTAAATCTTATGTGTAATTTTAATTTAGATTCTTGCTTTTTTACTCTCTCATAAACCCTTTATTAGGAACTAAATTTCAGATTCACTCCTTTACTTACTCATCAAGCCTATATAAGGAACTAAATTTCGGATTCCTGCTCTTTTACTTACTCATGAACCCACAATGAGGAAAAGATTTCGAATTCTTGCTTTTTTATCCAAAAATAATCAAAGAAAAAACTGTAAACTTTTTGAATAAAACCTTTCAACTCAAATAAATTTATGAGTATAAAATCCCCAAAAGGTTCAATAATAATTTTCGTACGTACCTCTTTAAAAGGAGTTTAGTATGAATTTAATTGAGAAGGGAAGTAAATTTATAATGGGAGTATTAAGTGGAAATCCACAAAATGAACCTTTACATTATGGAGAAGTTTACGGTCTATGGAGTCACCTATCAGCTACTAAAGCTGGTGTAGATACTTACCAAGTTTATATTAACCATACTGGTGATGAAGAGTTAAGAGCATTTTTAAAACAAGTAATTGAAAATTCAATGAAACCTGCAATTAAAGAAGTTGAAGAAATACTTCTACATAATGATATTGCAGTACCTCCAACTCCATCAGAACGACCAGATGCCGATTTAGAACAAATCCCTGCTGGAGCTAGACTTCAAGATGCTCAAATCGCTTACATTGTTGCTGCTGAAATAGCTGCTGGAATTACAACTAACGCTGCATTATTGAGTCAATCAATTCGCGAAGATATTGGGATTATGCTTGCAAGTTTTGGTGCTAAAAAAGCGAAAGATGGTGCAGCACTACTACAAATCATGAAAACAAAAGGTTGGTTAGTTCCACCACCTCTTCACCTTGAAACAAAGCAACAACAGTAAAAAAATTGTCCACCTAAAATTAATTAGGTGGACTTTTTTTACTTTCTAGTTAAGGTATAGACTGAGCAGAATGCTTAGGATATCTTGAAACAGTTGTTCCACAAACATATACCTTCACAACCTTTTTTGTAATTTGTAATAAATTTTGTTTATGTACTAGAGTAGTAGAAAAAGTGAAATTAGTTTTCATATTTTTAAACTCCTGCAAGATTCGAGAATATGTCACATTTTTTTAATTTTTTAATATATTATTTTGTTAAAATTTATTAATCGAACAAGGAGCCCTGTGTATCAAACTAAAAAATATGATGTTCATAAAATGCCATGGTACTCAATTTATTGGAGTCTAAAAGGCACAGGTACAGCTAAAAAGGCTTATGGAGTAGAATTTTATAAAACATATACCTATAAATAATTATTGAGGTTATTAAAAAATGAAAAAAAACTACATACGATTTTTTTTAATGTTAATTATACTTATTGGAAGTTAAAGATTCCAAGTATATTAGAGTCAACATACCCGTTAGATAAAGAAGATATGGGACAAGCATTTTATAATATAAAATATTTAGTACAAAATCTATTTTTTTTAGTTTTTGTAATATTTATTAATATAATATTATTGATACTTTTATTAAAAAATAAAAAGTAATTCGCGCCTCAGGCAAATACTCTAAAGCAGTCTTGTAATATGAACATTCACTAGCTTTTCTTTCCAAAACATGTCATATCTTTGTTGTAATGTAGAATCCCCATCAGAACACTATTCTTCACCGTTTTCGACAGTTATCACAATTGCAATGGAAGGTGATCTCTTGATCTGACCCAAAATAAATAATACTATAGCAACAATAGCTGATGTAGGATTAGCATACTTAATTATTTGGTATATGGAAGTTACCATATGGTGGTAGCTTGGTAACTCCTGCTTTAATTTCCGCAATTGGCATAGGTTTGTTTGAAATCTTTTTTCTAAATTACAGAGCATCGAGAGAAAGTATGATCTGGAAATTTACGTTATCAAACCGAGGCATCAGAAGAATTGACACCTGGTATACAAGACGAAAAAATTAATTAATAATTTCTGTATAATAATAAAGGATGTTTAAAATATTATGACGATTTAATGAATTTGACTTATCGGCAGTATTATATACATTTTATTTTTATCTTCACCCTATAAAATAAAAAAGAATATATGTGAAATAAATTTCTCATAATAAGTTCAGGAGGGATTTTTATGAAGCATATAAAAGCATTTATCATTAAATTTATTGCTTGTCTTGCATTACTATATATAATATTGGGCGTTGGGTATGATATGGCATTTAGAAATGTATTTCTGATCTCGTTAGTCTTAGGAGTAATCGCATATATAGTTGGTGATCTCTTGATCTTACCCAAAACAAATAATACTATAGCAACAATAGCAGATGTAGGATTAGCATACTTAATTATTTGGTACATGGGATCAAAGTTAACATATGGGGGTAGCTTGGTAACTCCAGCATTAATTTCCGCAATAGGCATAGGATTATTTGAAATCTTTTTTCATAAATATGTTTATCATAATGTTATTAAAAATACTGAGCATCAAGAGAATGTATCAACTGGCAATTTACGTTATCAAACCGAGGCATCAGAAGAATTGACTCCTGATATACAAGACGAAAAAATTAAAAAATAATTACTGTATAATAGAGGTCTTTTAAAAATAAGTAAGAGAAACTTAAGTTTCTCTTACTTATTTTTATCTTACAAAGGTAAACTCAAAAAAAGTACAGACTGAAAGAATTCGCCACCCTGTACTTCGTCATTTTATTTCATTCGTTTTTTATATACCTTCATCGAAATCAGATAAAACATAATCCCAATTCCAACTAACCAGAACACTGCTGTTAAAATCACTCCATAGTCTGGTTGACCAGCTAAAAGTAAACGAACACTTTCGGCAATAGGTGTCATTGGCTGATTTTCGGCAAAAGCTCGAAGCTTACTACCCATATTATTTGTTGGAACAAAGGCAGAGCTTACGAACATTAAGCCCATAAGTAGATAAGAGAACACGCTCGCACCTTCATACGATTTTGACATTAAACCGCATGCTACAGCAATCCAAGTGAAAGAAAATACGGTAAGCAGGATCATACCAACAGCTAATAGCCACTCCACAAAATCAGCGTGAGGACGGAAACCCATGATAAAAGAAATGAGAATCACCGCTGCAACTGATAATAAGTTTAATAACAATGTTGAGATGACATGCCCACCCAATATCGATGATTTGGCGATTGGCATGGAATGGAATCGATCAAAGATTCCTCTAGTCATGTCTGTATTCACTCGAACTGCTGTATAGGAAATTCCCATTCCAATACACATAAGCAACACACCTGGAACGATAAAATTCACATAATCTATTTTATCCATTGTCATGGCACTACCAAAAATATAGACAAAAGCAAGCATAAGCATGATTGGCATAAGAATCGTTGTAATAATTGTGTCAATACTTCGAAGTGAATGTTTCATCACCCGACTACTCATTGTAATGGTATCGCTGAAAAAATGGTTTCCATTCATTACTATTCTCCTTTCTTTCCGGTAACTGCGAGGAAAATTTCCTCAAGGTTCGGCTGTTTTTCTACATATTCCACTTTTTTAGGCGGAAGAATTGCTTTTAATTCATTCAATGTACCTTGAACGAGAATCTTTCCTTCATGTAAAATTGCAATGCGGTCAGCTAGTTGTTCGGCTTCTTCTAAATACTGGGTAGTGAGAAAAACAGTGATACCAGCTTTCGCCATATCGCGGATCACTTCCCACAAGCCTAAACGTGCTTCAGGGTCAAGCCCAACAGAAGGTTCATCAAGAAAAACAAGTTCAGGGGATCCAAGTACTGTCATTGCTAAATCTAAGCGTCGTTTCATACCTCCTGAATAAGTAGCAAGAGCACGATTGCCGGCTTCAACTAAATCAAAACGGCGTAGACTTTCTTCCACAGCTTCTTTCCGATTAGGTAAGTGGCGAAGTTTTGCTACTAGATCGAGATTTTCACGTCCTGTCAAAATATCATCTACTGCAACGTTTTGTCCGGTTAGACTAATTTTCTCACGTACTTGTTGTGGATTTGTTTGAAGATTTGCATTACAAACTTCAATTTCCCCCTTATCTGCTTGCAGTAAAGTAGTTAAAATTTTAATAATAGTTGTTTTACCAGCACCATTTGATCCAAGTAAAGCGAAGACACTGCCTTTTTCCACTTCAAAATCTACACCTTTAAGAACCTCAATTTCCTTGAAGGATTTTTTTAGCCCTTTCACTGAAATTGCTAGATTGCTCATATCATTCCCTCCCATTTATAAGGCGCGTTTCTCTGCGGCAGCGCCTGCACTGTTTTTGTAAATGTCACTCTATTTTTTCTTACCTACACGATCTATAATGCTTTTGTTCAAATTATTTCGTAACTTATCATCCCATCTTTTCGCTTGTTCGGTAAGTCCATTCGCGAATGCTGTCAAGTCTTCACCTGTCACTTCCAATACGTCTTTGCCATCTGCCGCACCAGCTTCAAACAAATCAATGAGATCGTACTGTATTCTTAGCATATCCATGCCACTTCCAGAGGCGAAACTCCACATATAGTTACAGATTGTTTTGTAGGCTTCTGAATAGTTTCTTGGCAAAGCTTCAACACGTGCCATCATTTCTTTGTATTCTTTTTTGTCATCAAGTATTTTTTTGAAAAAATTCATCATGATTATTAGCCCCCTAAGTTATTTTTTATTCGTCCAAATTTTTACTTGCTGTTCTACTCTACTCTCAATTTCTTTTTTCAAATCTACTTGCTTTCCTAATATACTTGACGATTCTCCACCTAGTTTTGAGGCAGCCATCAATTCATCAGCAAATGCTGCTACGTCTTCACCGGTTACATCTAACACATGCTTGCCTTCAGCTGAACTTGCTTCAAACAGTTCATACAAATTAATAATTTCTTCACCAAATCCATATCCAAAATTCCACATATACTTTTGAATCTTTTTAAACACAAAAGCGTAATCTTTTGGTAGGGAATTTACTTTTTTCATAAATGCTTTGTATTCCTTCTTGCTTTCTAAATCGCCAATGATTAGCTCTATAAATTTCTTCATATTACTTCTCCCCTTTTAAGCTATTAATTTTTGATGAAACAAAATCCCATTTTTTCCAAAATTGCTTTAATTCCTCATGCCCAGCTTCAGTTAATGAATAAAACTTTCGAGGTGGGCCCATTTCAGAACGTTTTTTCTCAATATTTACTAACTCTTTCTTTTCCAGCCTGATCAGAATCGTATAGACGGTACCTTCGACAACCTCTGTAAAACCTAAATCATTAAGGAGACGAGTAATCTCATAGCCGTAAGTATCACCTCGACTAATGATTTCAAGAACACAACCTTCCAAGGAACCTTTAAGCATTTCTGTTAAATTTTCCATAACATACACCTCCTTTATTTTTGCTCAAATTAGTTTTTAGTCTATTAGAAATAAGTAAGCTATAACGTTGGGTAACGAGGTCAAAAAAATTTAATACATATAACCACCTCTAAAGCTAATTAGTAATACAGATATTCAGTATCACTTAGTACTGGATGAAAAAATATCTAAATAGCCTATGGATTAAGTTTTTCATAAGATAACGTTTAATGAACTCTTTCCAACTATTTAGCATGACTGATATTCAGTGTTACTTAGTAATAGTATATTGTATTACTAAGTAGAGAAAATGTGAACCGTTTTTAAAAAAAATTTTATAACATTTCCAACTATTAAGTATCACATATATTCAGTATTACTTAGTACCGTTACATAGTAACACTAAGTAGTAGAGATATCAAGTCGTAAACAAAAAAAGTGTATTTTATGTTTTATAACTAAAAGAAGGCCTGTTTTAACATACCTTCTACAAAGTAAAACGATTCCCAATGTATTTGCAAAAACAAATGATTCAATTAAAAGAGAAACAAAAAACACAGTTATCTCACCTAAAGTATCAGTTTAATTTTTAACTAGTGTTCTGATTTTATGAAATCGATTGTTAAAATCGCTTAATACTAAAAAAACACGCCATCTAAGATAGCGTGTCTGATTTTAAAATTTAGAATTTTTGACTGCTTGCTCATTGTAAAATAATTATCATGATTTATTTTTTTCCACATTTAAATCCTGTGCCAATTCAATAAAAAACCTTAATGATTCTGGATTAGTCATGGAACCTTGATTGACTACTTTATCTGGAGAAAACCCTAATAGTATTTTACGAATTGGAACCTCTAATTTTTTTCCGCTCAATGTTTTTGGAATTTGCTCAACTTCATAAATTTCATTCGGAACAAACCGAGGTGAAACCTTCTGCTTAATTTCTGCTTTTATTTTTTCCTTTAATTCGTTTGTCAAAACAACCCCATGTTTAAGTACTACAAACAATGGCATAAATGACTCACGGCCAAGTAATTCTAAATCGATTACTAAACCTTCCAAAACCTCATCAAGTGATTCAACAACTCGATAAATTTCACTTGTTCCTAAACGTACGCCAAGTCGATTAATTGTTGAATCTGAGCGTCCATAAATTACACAGCTACCTTTTTCATCGATTTTAATCCAATCTCCATGTCTCCAAATACCTGGATAAACTTCAAAATAACTTTCTAGATATCGTTCATTATTCGAATCTCCCCAGAAATAAAGCGGCATAGATGGCATTGGAGAAGTTATGACTAATTCTCCGACTTCATTAATAACTGAATTTCCTTCATCATCAAATGATTGTACATGAGCTCCTAATGAACGAGCTTGTATCTCTCCAGCATAAACTGGAAGAATCGGTGACCCTCCAACGAATGCTGTACAAACATCAGTACCTCCACTAGTTGAAACAAGCCAGATGTCTTCTCTTATATTTTTATATACCCATGAAAATCCTTCTACGGATAAAGGTGATCCCGTCGAACAAATCGATTTTAATTTTGAAAAACGATTTTTTTCCTTTGGTTTTATTGCATATTTTTCGCACGCACTCAAAAAGCCTGCACTTGTACCAAAAAATGTTACACCTACCTCTTCTGCAAGATCCCATAATACATGTAAACTAGGATAAGAAGGGCTTCCATCAAATAATAAAATCGTACTGCCAGATAGCAACCCTCCAACTAATTG
This sequence comes from Gottfriedia acidiceleris, assembly GCF_036421055.1. Lineage (GTDB taxonomy): Bacteria > Bacillota > Bacilli > Bacillales > Bacillaceae_G > Gottfriedia > Gottfriedia acidiceleris_C. The sequence goes on from NZ_JAZGQS010000008.1 coordinate 139,825, forward strand.
ATTCCACATCATCCAGCCTGTAGTAGTAAACCAAAAAATGACATCTTCTTGATTTATTCCTTGTTCAACGACTAATGTCTTAAGTTGTTCGATTAAAATTCCACCTTGACTTTGTACAATCGGTTTAGGTAACCCTGTTGTTCCTGAGGAAAATAAAATCCAAAGTGGGTGATCAAATGGAACACTTTCAAAGATCAGTTCACTGCTCCCTACAAATAAATCATTCCAGAATATTGTTTGATTATCTAATTTGTAATCATTAAAATTCAGATATGGTACTAAGATTGTTTTCTTTAATGTAGGTAATTCGGACTGAAGTTCTGCAACACTTGATAATCTATTTTGAATTTTTCCGTTATAAGAATAGCCATCCACTGCAAATAAAATAGTCGGTTCGATTTGTTTAAATCGGTCGATTACAGCACTCGTTCCAAAATCAGGTGAACAGCTTGACCAAATTGCCCCAATGCTCGCACAAGCTAAAAAAGCAATAATCGTTTCGGGAATATTAGGCAAATATGCTACTACTCGGTCCCCAGATTTAACGCCTAATTCTCTTAAAGAATTTGCAACTAAAGCTGTTTTTTCCTTAAGTTCTTGCCAACTTATTTCTGTTTTTGGAGTTATTTCTGATTGAAAAATTAGTGCAGGTCGATTGATCTGATCGTTTCGAAATACATGTTCAGCATAATTAATTTTTGAACCAGTAAACCATTTTGCGCCTGGCATTTTTCGCTCTTCAAGAACTTGATCATATGGTGCATGGGAAATTACATTACAATATTTCCAAATGCTTTCCCAAAAAGTCTCTAACTCATCAACTGACCAATTCCATAACTGATCTTGTGTATTAAAAAATAAATTTTTTTCTTTTGCGAGCCAATTCATAAAATGGCTGACTCCTGCATTTTCAACTTGCTGCCTAGTTGGTTCCCATAAAAAAGCACCTTCAGTAATCGCTTTCATTTTTACTCCTCCTAAATTACCAATCTATTTTTTTAAGTAACAGTAAATATGTTTAGCTTTAACCTTAAATTAATATTGCTTATCAAGCTTTCTCTTTTATAAATGACTACACTAAACTACCTTCGTTGAAAATATTACCTGAAAATACCTAATTTTTAAAATTTAATCTTTATATTATTACACACTAAATTTACTGTCAATATAAAAACTAATCATAATTCCTTACATAATAGTCCCTTTTAATAACCTAGTCGTTAAGCTTGTTAAAACCAGCAGAAGAAACATAAACGGTCCAAATTTTGAAACGAATATTCAATATTTTAAAGAATTAGTTGAAGAATCAAATTTAGTTAGATATATATTAAATAAAAACTGTTCCTGACCTTCTAATCCATCTAACTATTTGTGTATTTTTTAGAAAGCTAAAAAATTTAAGTAAAAAAGAGAAACTCTTAGAAGGAGTTTCTCTTTTGAGTTAAAGTAGGTGGTATTAGGTAAATAGGAATGCTCAACAAAATATATGCTTCAGCTAAGCAACTTACAAATAAGCAAGAACCACCATCTTCTACACTTAATTTCGGTATAACACTTACAGAAAGTTTTTTATTAAGTACTCGTTAATTTGGTTATATTCATGCTGGTAAACTGGTCTTCCGATGGTCCCATATATAACCTTGACAACAAGGATTCCTAAATCCTTTAAGAAGTTCAGGTACTTTCTCGCTGAAACCGTAGAAATGCCCACCACATTTGCCACTTCTTCGGTGGAAAAAGGCACTTCCTTCAATTCCTGAACTGCTTCCCATACTTGCTTTAAAGTATCCTTAGTTAACCCTTTTGGTAGCTCTTCAACTATTGCAGTTTCATCTCTGTGTAAAAGATAATTATCGAGCTCTTGTTGGTTGACTGTTTCCAGTTTATCGGTAAACCGGGTCTTTTGCTGATAGCTGACAAGTGCAGCATTGAACCTTTCAAATTCAAAAGGCTTTATTAAATAATCGACAACGCCGTTCCTTAATGCCTTTTTGATTCGGTCTAAATCCGATGCTGCAGAAATAACGATTACATCGATTTCAAGTTCATTTTTCCGGATGTAACTCAATAGCTCTAAACCTTGTTTGCCTGGCATAAAAATATCTAGAAGTATAAGCTGTATTTCTACCTTTCCAAGCAAATGGATCGCATCATCAACTGAATTGGCTACCGTAGTCAAACGAAAACCACCAATTTTAGAAAGATATCGTTTATTGATTTCAGCCACCATAGGGTCGTCTTCAACAATCATTACATTGATCATGCTTTTCATCCTCTGCTTTATAAGGTATATACACCGCAAAATTTGTTCCCTTTCCCGGCTTAGAAGAAATGATTAGGTCCCCTTCTAGTCTTTCAATCCCCTGAGCTAAAAGATATAGTCCGACCCCGCGGTTATCTCCTTTCGTTGAGAAGCCTTTATCGAATATTTTATTTTGTATTGATTTCGTCATTCCCATACCTGTATCCTTAACCTCGATTGTTAAAATATCTTCAGCGAAATCAAGCTTTAAGTCAACTTTTTTGACAGGACTGTTTGCTATCGCTTCCATTGCATTATCGACAAGGTTTCCAATAATCGTTATGAGTTCTTGGGTGATTAATGGGTTCACAGGCTGGGGAATCTTATTTGGACAATCAAATGATAGTGATGCACCTGATTCTCTTCCAAAGCTTAGCTTGCCAATCAAAAATCCAGCTAGTACCGGATCCAGGACATTCTTGGTTACAAAACCCATTTCCATTTCCCGATGGTTAACCGTTTCACTCACATAGTTCGCTAGTGTGTCGTATTGTTCGGTACGGACTAGGCCAAGAATAACATGCATTTTATTCATGAATTCATGGGCATGTGCACGAAGGGCATCAGCATAATTTCGCACTCCTGTGAGCTGTTCTGCCAATAACTGTACTTCCGTTTTATCACGGAATGTAGCGATTGCTCCTACCGGTTGATTATCCACCACAACCGGCACCCTGTTTACTAAAATAGTAACCCCATGCAAATCCTGTTCCTGATCAACCTCAGTCTCTCCAGACTGCAATATACGGGTTAAGCGGGTCTCAGGTAAATAATCTTCTATTTTTAGTCCTTTTGGATTCCCTCCTAGGCCGGCTTTTTTAAAAAGCTTTTGGGCAGCCCTGTTTACAAGGGTAATTTTTCCTTCTTGGTCAATGGCTATAATTCCCTCACGCACCGACTGGAGCATGGAACTCCGCTCTTCAAGTAGCTTAGCAATAGCAAACGGCTCGAGGCCCAATAGGATTTTTTTGATGAATTTGGCTAAGCCTACCGCACCGGTTACCCCGATTAATATTCCGATTATTGTCCCAATCATCATCCCCATCCGACCTTTATGTACAGCCTTTGTTACGTTTTCCAAAGAAATCCCTACCGCAACTGCGCCGATTTGTTTTCCATTTGAATTCATTATTGGTGTAAATGCCCGCATGGAGGGGCCAAGAATCCCTTTTGAGGTAGATACATACTCTTTCCCTCGAAGGACTGGTCCTTCATCTCCTCCCCTAAATCTCTTTCCAACTTCACTGGGATCTGGATGGGATAGACGGATTCCTTTCATATCCATGACGACAACAAAGTTAACATGCGTTAAATCTTTTATTTGATTAGCAAAAACTTCTATTTCTGTCGAATTTGTTTTCCCTTCAAGAGACCCAATGACTTGCGGGTTAAGAGAAACTATCTTTGCAATATTGAGTACCTTTTCTTTCTGTGTCTCTTCCACACTGGAGGTAATTCTCTTACTGATTAGCAAATCAGTTATACCTAGTGACAAAGCGACAACAAGGCATACAAAAATAATGATGATGGCTTGTAAACTAAATCTGCCCTTTTTCATAATCTCCTCCAGGTTATCTGCTTAATTATAGTATGAATAAGGTTTATCCATTACATACTAAGAGACTGCAAAGCTCTCTTGAAGAGCTTTGCAGTCTCTATAAAATCAACTTATTAATAAAATTTCCCCCGCCACGATTTGGTTAAGCAAGGTATGGTAAAGAAATAAAGATGGAGACAACGTAAAACTTTTGCTCCATCTTTATTTTTTTTTCAATATTTAGCCTCTGTTTTATTAATAAGGACTAACTTTATTAGCTATCCCCTTAACATCTATACTTCTATAGCTATACTTTTAATTTCTTTATACTCAGCTTTCCACATAGCATCTTCAATCGCATTCTCAACATCTTGAATATCTGCTCTTGCAATTCCTTCGTTTATAGCAGCGTAGGCTACTTCAATGGCTACGTATTTTGAGACTTCATGTAGCTTTTCAATAGATGGCAGCAGGGATGCTCCAGGTTTACTGGTGTCAGACATGCTTGCAACCGCATAAGCAGCTGCTGCAAACATTCCTTTTGAGATCACTTCAGCTTTTGCAACAATCGCCCCCAAGCCTAGGCCTGGAAATACAAATGCATTATTTGACTGTCCAATTTCATAGGAAACACCTTTGTATTCCACATTGGCAAACGGGCTACCTGTTGCAATTAGAGCCTTGCCATCTGTCCACTTAATCAGGTTTTCCGGCACTGCTTCAGTCAATGCCGTCGGATTGGACATAGGTAAGATGATAGGTCGTTCAACGTGCTTGGCCATTTCTTTAATAATTTCTTCAGTGAACGCGCCGGCTTGGCCTGAAGTACCGATCAGGATTGTTGGCTTCACCCTTTGAACTACTTCCATTAATGAAATGATTCCGTCCTCATTCGTATCCCAATCCTTAACATCTTCCAACTTTCTTACATAAGGCTTCTGGAAGTGCAGAACATCTGGTGTTTCCTCTGTTAGTAGCCCCCGATAGTCTACAGCCCAGAAACGATCAAAGGCTTCTTCTCTGGTCGATCCTTCTAGAACCATGGCATCTACCATTTGGTCTGCGTTACCGATGCCAGCAGCGCCTGGTCCAAAGACAACAATACGATGGTTCTTCAAGGATTCTCCTGTTACTTTCAAAGCAGACATAATAGCAGCAAGGGTAACAGCACCTGTCCCCTGAATGTCATCGTTGAAGGTTAGGATTTTGTCACCATATTTGTCCAAGATATTTCGCGCATTTACGTTACCAAGGTCCTCCCAGTGAATGAGAACTTTTGGAAAGAACTTCTTTGCAGTCTGAACGAATAAATCAATGAATTGATCATAACGTTTACCTCGGACACGTGCGAATTTGTTGCCGATATACATAGGATCTGCAATCAAAGCCTGATTGTTCGTGCCAACATCCAACACGATTGGTAGAACACGGTTTGGATCAATACCAGCTGCAGCCGTGTACACGGCAAGTTTACCAATCGCAATATTAATACCGCCTATCCCTTGGTCCCCAATACCAAGAATGCTTTCAGAGTCGGTCACGACAATTAAATCAACACCATTTTTTGGTTTTCCAAGATTATAAAATGCCTTTTCGATACCCTCAGGATTATCAATTGAAAGATATAAGCCATCTGGGCGTCGGTATCTATGGGAGTATGACTGGATTGCATCGCCCACAGTTGGAGTGTAGATGATAGGGAGCATTTCTGCCAGGTGTTCTTTCAAAAGGCGATAAAACAAGACAACATTACGGTTATATAAATCATAAAGCAGCCCGTTTTTGAATAGATTGGTCGTCCGCATCGAATATTGTTCATAGACCCTATTAACTTGTTCATCAAGAGTTATTACTTGTGGCGGTAACAGACCTTCAAGTCCAAGTTCTTCCCTTTCCTCTTTCGTAAAAGCTGTTCCTTTATTCAAAAAAGGATTGGAGAGAACTTCTTTTCCTTTCATTGTAGTTATAACAACATTCTCAGGTACACTCTCAAGTACATTCATGGTGTTTCCTTCCTTCTATCTTAAATTAGCTATTCAGACAAGGATTACAGTAATTTTTCACTTTATTGTCATGATGCTCTTGCAATTGATTTATTAGCTTTTTTCTTTTCGGACATTTTAAATACATAATTAACAATAATAGGACATACTATTACTGATATTACACATGCTGCTGCAACTTGCGCAGTAGCTCCTGGTGCTATTGCAGCTAAGGTTGGATCTACTGCTGCAACAACAGCTGGTGTAGCTACAGCATTCCCTGCAGTTGACCCTGTTGCTAAACCAACGATCGGATTTTCTTTAAATAACTTTAAAAGTAAGTAAGCTCCAATTCCAGTGAATGCAGCTATTAATCCTAGTAATATGCCAGGACCTCCCGCTTTTATAATAGTTGAAAGATTCATTCCCGCACCTAATGGGAATGAGAAGAATGGGATTAATAATAATTTACTGCTTCCAAGGAACTTTCTCATATCAGAATCAATATTTCCTAAAATCATTCCTATTACTATTGGAATTAATACTCCAATAAGAGTTTGAAAAGGAATTGTGGCTAGGCCAGATGCACCTAATGCAACTAATGTGAAAAATGGGCCATCTTTTAATGAAAATAAAGCATATGCGCCTACATCTGTTTCGTCACCATATGATGAAGCAAGGGATGCATATAATCCACCATTTGCATTTAATAACGCTGCAAGGATAGCTAATGGTGATAATCCTAATATTCCGGCTGGTCCAAAAAGCATCGCTACAGTTAAACCTATACCTGCACCAACTATAAATTTTCCTGTTAATAATATTGCACCTTTTTTTAATGCCTTTGGTGCTAATTTGAAATTAATTTGTGAACCAATTAAAAACATAAAACATGCCAAAATAGTAGAAGATGCCTCTTTACTAAATAATGCCGTTGTAAAACTTCCAATTTGTAAAAATTGCGGGAAAAAGGTATTCGTTAATACTCCTAAAAAAAGTGGAACAACCATCAGACCACCTGGAATTTTATCAAGCGTTTTCTTAATTGGAATTTGCATTTTTAACCCTCCTAAAATCGTTTTATAATCTCGAATGAATCCATTATTTTATCAATTGCTCAAATACTAGTAGAAAGCGGTTCCATTTTTCTTGCATGATATTCTATGTTTTAATCACCCTATGTTTTGTTACCTGTCTATCATATTTCGATGAAAACTATTTTCATAGTTTATAAAAGTTTAATAATCCTTTTTGTAAATAAAAAAAGTAAGCAGTTTTAATAACTGCTTACAAAAAGTTTTTTATTGAGTGTTCATTGGACCACAAGAATAATACCCGACACCTGGTATATACTCCCATTCAAATAAAGAATGCAGAAAAACGGCTAATCGATTGATGAAAAAATTTTTCAATTGTATAAATGTGAAGTTTCTGTACAGTCTTTGCAAAGAGTAAGCCAAAACCTTTGAGACACATTGTAAGTCTTTTAATTCTATTGTTTCTAATAAGTCTGTGCAATTTCTATGCAATCGAAAAGTAACGCTTTATTATGAGGTAGAGTGAATTGCACAAATTTGAAATTAAGGAAGAAATCATAGAATTTCACAATTAAATTATTATGTACACCTGCTTCGAAATGAAAAGCTATAGAAGAACTTTGTAAAAATAGACTTACCATTCGACATTTTGAAAAATCAATAAAACGATTCATAATGAGTGACCATATAAAGCTTTCCACCAATAGGGTTTAACAGACTAGTGGAATCGGGAGCATCAGATACAAAATATGTAGAGTTTCCTGCTACACTGTTATCAACAATCGGTTTCCCGTTCACATCAATAGGTGTACCAGCTGGAATGAACTCTCCATTGTTCATTACGATTTTATCTTCAGATTTGAAAAGCCTGTTATATGAAAGCGGAAATTCTTTACTTCACCATTATTTTACTTTCAGAGATGCGTTCGAATAGGTTTGAACCATCTTATCAATAGTTTTTGGCGCATCCATCCCATTAAATTTTACAGAATCAATCGTCACATGCCCTTTATTTTCCATGGCTGAAACAGGCATTACAGCGGGAATCGTTAATCCAAAGACCTTTAAATGGGAAATCGGAAATACTGATCTCCATTTTCTGTTTATTTGCAGTACATTTACACTATTTTTCTTACACAACATTACTTTCTATCTATTTAACTTCTATGGGAATTTCTATTATTTCAGTTTCTATAATAAGTTTATCAATATAAATTTTGAATTTGGAGTATTTAATTTCGTACTCCTTATTGTAAAAGAGTACGTTAACAATTGGGGTTACACACAGGACTTTTAGCCTGCTTTTTCTTTTGGAATTTTTAAAAAATGTTTGAAAAAATCAAAATTATCATTAAAATTAACCATAGAGACTCATTGTATTATATTGAATTTGGGTTTTCTTAAGTAAAATAAGAACAAAAATTTCATATCAGCGAGATAAAGTGAGGTGTTCACCATGCTAGAGGGACAAATAATCAAATTCTATCGTGAACGTCAGAACATGATGCAGAAGGATTTAGGTATGGGCATCTGTTCGAGTACACATATAAGCAAAATTGAACGAGGCTTAACTGAAGTCTCTAAAGAAACGATAGACTTTCTATCAAAGCGCCTTTGCATTGAAATGGAAACAGAAATTAATACTTACAATTACCTAGATTCCCTTTTAAAAAAATGGCATGAATCGATCATTTTAAAACTGAAAACAAAGGCTAAGAGTATTAAGAAACAATTAGAGGCTATTCCTCTGCTACAAATACCGGTTATTTATCGTTCCTATACGCTCGTACTTACGAGATATTATTTATTAATGGGGCTGAATCACCAAGCTAAAGCTCTAATTGATGCTATGGAAAAATGGTCTGATCTTTCACCATATGAAAACAGCATGCTTCTTCACATTAAAGGGATTAATGGATTAATGAATAAGGACTTTTTAAAGGCAATTTCTTATTTTCAAGGGATCGATTTAACCTACTACAACAACCAAGAGTACTATTATCATTTGGCTGTTGCCTATCATTCTCTCAATTCACGAGTAATGGCTTATTATTATGCTGAGAAGTCTCTGCACTTTTTTACGGAAATACGCTGTATTACTCGTATGATAGATGCAGAAATGCTTATGCTAATCCAAGTAGAGCAGGACGAGTTTTACGAACCAAAAGAAACGGAATATCAAAGATTAATCGAGATGACAGAAAACTTTGGATTAGATGATCAAACAGCAACGCTGACCCACAATCTCGCATACCAGAAAGTTCGCCAAGGAGAATATGGAAAAGCTAGTGAATATTATCATCAATCCATGGACATAAGTGACCCCCACACAGAAACTTATTTAGCTGCTTTGGAAGGATACATAAAGGCGTTAACGAATCAAGGATTGAAATCAACCGAAAAATTGCTCCAATTGGTCGGAAAGGGGATTGCTCTTTCTGAAGAAATTAACGAGACAGTTTTTAAACATTCTTTCCATTTACATAAATATAATCTTCAAAATGATCAAGAAAAATACTTCAATTATCTTGAAAAAGAAGCATTTCCTTATTTCAAGAATATGGCATATGTTCTTATGATTGAACATTATTCGATAAAGCTGTTCGACTTTCACATGGAAAATGGCAATGTCAAAGAAGCAAATCAATATGCAGCGTATCTCGTGGAAAAATACCGCAAAAACGATAAATTTGCTTGATTTTTAAACTAATACCTTTTAAAAAGTCGTGTACTAGAACAACGTCAAATTAAAGTAGATGGAACCGAGAATCTATAAAAAATTCTCACTGAACCATCTGCTTTAATTTAAATCCTATCAATTATTAAATGTAATAATTCAGGTGTTAAAGTATCAATCTTAGTAAATTAAGAAAGAACTTTTTGAAGAGTGTGGAGTTGTTCACGTTTATTGAATCAAATAACTTCTCTTCCTACAACTTTCACTTATCGAATGGCTGTATTTTCAGGCGGAATATTGAATGGAAAGGAAGTAGCTGGCTTTGAATGAACAAGTTTGTCATTTATTTTCCATACTTCTAAAATGACACTAACTGTATATATTCCTGCAGGTACTCTCTCTCCATCATTCATTTTGTAATTCCACGTACTTTTCCATTGAATTTGTTCCCCGCTGTTTAATGCTTTATTTTGAAACACCTGTAAAAAAAATTTCCCGTGACTAAAATGATACACCTGTTCTCCTTGTACATTATACACCTTATAATCATAAAACTGGCTTGTTGAAGACTCTATAAGCATTAGCTGATTACTATTATTTTTTAACGTAAAAATAAATGTGGCTTGTTCCACATCTGTGATGACATCTCCATCCCATATCCAATCTGTCATGCCTCTAACCTCCTTAGCTAAGATTAAATGATTTTAGCAAAATAAAATTCTCATAGGTGATACTCTTTCCTAATGTATAGATATATCCCTTTAATATTGCTTATTACTTTATAAAAACATTTTTTTAATAATATAAAAATGCCAGCTACCTGAGTAAGTGTTTTTCTCTCTTTTCTCAGGAGCTGGCACCCTTTTAATTTAGTTATTTTTTAACAATAACCTGTGTTACTTGTACATCTTTATAACCCTTTGCTTTTATTAAGACCTTGTAGGATTGAGCCTTTGTAAATACTTTTCCATTTATAACTATGTTTCCTTTTTCTATTTTGTAGTTTCCTTTTATCGATTTTCCATTTACTGTAATGCTTGTTATTGAGCTTCTCCATTTTGAATCGTCTTTGAATGTTAGGTTGATTGTTTTTCCTACTTTGTTATCTTTTTTGTCTGCTACTAATTTTGGTGCTGGTTTTACTTCTGGAATAATAACCTGTGTTACTTGTACATCTTTGTAATCCTTTGCTTTTATTACGATCTTATAGGATTGAGCCTTTGTAAATACTTTTCCGTTTATTACTATGTTTCCTTTTTCTATTTTGTAGTTTCCTTTTATTGATTTTCCGTTTACTGTTATGCTTGTTATTGAACTTCTCCATTTTGCATCGTCTTTGAAGGTTATGTTGATTGTTTTTCCTACTTTGTTATCTTTTTTGTCTGCTACTAATTTTGGTGCTGGTTTTATTACTGGTGGTACTGGTTTTAATACAATTGAGTTAACATACAATCTTCCTTTAGTCATCATGGTCATTTGATTTCCATTATTGTCCTGAACTGTAACCTCTATCTGTCCACCGTTTAATACAATGTCCTTTTGAACAATCCATTGTCCAACATAATGTCCTGTACCTTTGCCATCTTTATCTACTACCTCTTTCATTGGCAGTTCAATGGCAGAATCATTAGCTGTTTGTATGCTCATAGTCTTATTTACATTACCAATAGGAGAAATAATTCTAAATGCTGCTTTCTTTAATCCTACCTCTGAATCAAATTCAACCTTCACTGCATCACCAGATTTTAATTTTAAATCTTGATCTGGTTTCAAATTAGTAATACCTTTTATTGAATATTTTACATTTACAGTTACGCTCTTAACTGTTTCATTTCCTGCCTTGTCTCTAGCAACAACATTTATTCCATTTTGCCCTTCCTTGGACATAAGTTTTACTATCCAATTTCCATTTGAATCGATGTCTGCCCTTGTTCCATTAACATCAACATAATCTAAATACTCATCTTTGGCTGTTCCTGTTACAGTTAGTACCTGATCATTAATATTTGCCTTATTTTGTGGGCTTTTAACTTCTAAAACTGGTGCAGTCTTGTCTACTATAACCTGTATTTCCTTCGAATAAGGAGTAGATCCGATTTCTGTAATAGTTTTCGCCTTCAGAGTATTAACTCCCTCTTGTAGTACAGTATCAATTGAGAAGCTTCCATCATCATTTGTCTTTCCGTTTGCTATATCTTCATCTTTGCTAAATAGATGAACGTCCATTCCTGGAGCCGCCATACCTTTTATTGTTACTTTTTCATTATTTACAAATGGGTTGTTCACTGGTGAAGTTATAACTGGAGCTAGTGCTTCCTGCTTAACTGTTGCTCTGATCATCATGTTACCAAAATCTTTATTTGCTAAAGTGAATGGACCTCCTTTTACAAACCACCATGATCTTTTTGCTAGTATTGGATTATTTTTATCCAACATAATTGCTGGACTTACAGGAGCCATACTATCCTGTATGAAAACCATATAAAAATCGCCAGTTACAACGATTTGTTGTGCTGATAAATCAACGACTGTCCATTTTCCTGCTTCTTTATTAGCAGTTCCATTGAATGGCCCTGCTATTATTTTTCCAGGTGAGCCACCCTCTCCACTTGCATCATAAACTGCCACTTTAAATGTTTTTCCAAAGCTTGTATCAAACATAAATGACCCAGAAGTTACTATTCCTCTAGTCTCTCCCGCTGGAAGTGACATTCTTACCGCATAGCCGCCTCCTGCCTCCCATTGAGCCACTGAATATTCTGGTGTTCCATCATCATAGCCGATTTCTCCTGAAAAATTTATAAATGGTTTTAGCAAAATATCATGTGAGACATTTTTATTACCCGTAACATCTACAGTAAATTGCTCATCAAAATAGTTCTCTGCTGTAACTTGTACAGTATATTTACCTTCATATGCAGTTATTGAGTAATTACCCTCTGCATCAGTTGTAACTGGTGCTACTGCTGCATCCTCAATTACGTAAACTTTAGCGCCTTTCACAGGTTTTCCTGTTTGGGCATTAATGATTTTACCTGTAAATGTTCCCTTAGGTATTGGAGCCAATGTAATGTTTGTATTTTCAAGAACTTGGTCAGCTGCTACTGTAACCTTCTGAACCTGTGGATAGTATCCATAGGATTCAGCTCTTAATGTATAATCGCCTGCTTTAACCTTAAAACTATATGACCCGTCTTGCGGATTTGTTTTTGTTGAACGACCATTTTCACCAATCGATACTGTAGCTGATAATGGAATTCTTGCTATGTCAGAATTGGTCTTTGCAGAATTAATTATTTGTTCTTTTGGGCTGTTGCTTAAATCTGATGTGCTACCTGAAGCCGCAAATACGTTTGTTAATCTATTCATCAGTTCTTTAGGGATACTGTTTAAAGCTGCTGATGTGCTGCCTGATGCTGCAGATTTGTTTGTTAATCTAACATCATCTATAAACCATCCTTGATTATTATTGGAGTCAGTAGATACAAAGAGAAATGCAACATCTATTTTCTTTCCTGCATATTTGCTTAGATCTACTTCCTCATTTGAATATCCGCCTGACGTAGTGCCTACATATGCTGCTTCTATATCATAATTCTCAGCACCGTCAGGTTTAACCGCAACAAATGCACGGTCATTTTTCCCTATATCATACCAATTTTTAAACTGTAAATAAGCATTCCCTTCCGGTAGGACAATAGCAGGCATTTTTAATAGCATAGCTTGATTTCCTGAGTACGTTCCTTCAAGATTAGTAGCTAAAACCTTTTCACCTGAGGCTGCTGCTTTAGGTCCTGTTGTTGGTTTTCCCCACTTCCATTGATCCGTCCCGCGAGCATCGCTTTCCCATCCTGTCATGTCTGTTTCAAAATCATTAAAGTATCCTATTGTAATTGGAGATTTAACAAGTATTGTATAGATATCACTTGTAACCTCGTTCTTTCCATTGTCAACTATTCTCCATCTGTAAGATAGATTTGATCCTGCCACTACTTTGTCAGCTGGAATTACAGCTTGATAGCTTCCTGACTTGTAGTCCCCACTCTTCCTTTCAGCTGCAACCGTTGTCCACTCATCCGATGAATTATTTCTATATTGAAGCTCAACTGTCTCGACGCTTACATTATCCTGTACATCTATTTTTAAATCTTGTTTCAATCCTTCGTATGCCTCTTTAACAGGTATATGTTTAAATGTTGGTGGAACTGTATCCTTGGCATCTGTTGATACTTGGCCTTTAATCTCAGATATTCCTTTTAAAACTGATGTTACAGCCTTAAATGCATTTATAACACCATATCCATATCCATTGTTAGGGGTTGTAGGATATTCAGAGTCCGTACAAGGAGTTGCTGTTTGCTCTATTATTTTTTCTATTTCATCTATCGTTAAAGATGAATTGGCTTGTCGAAGTAATGCAACAAGTCCTGATGTATGTGGACCTGCCATCGAGGTTCCATTCCATCCACCCTCATATTTACCTCCTGGAACTGAGGACCTTATATTTACTCCAGGTGCTGAAATTTCCGGCTTTTGTATTCCACCATATGGTGATGGCCCCCTTAATGAGAATTTGCCTAACTTGTTGTTTATGTCAGTTGCTCCTGTTGCAAAGGATTCTGGATAGTTTGCAGGATTTGCAACTGATCCTGGTCCACCAGGATTGGTAGGGGTTGTATTTCCTGCTGAAAATTCTGGGAATATATTTGCGGCAATCCAGTTTTTTACGATAGTTCTATACCAATCATCTATTCCTGGACCGCCTCCCCATGAGTTATTAATAACATCAGGAGCCATTTCTGGATGTGGTACTCCATTTCGATCTTTAGGAGCGAGCATCCATTCACCAGCTTCTATTAAATCTTCATCTGTTCCACCATCTTCTGTAAATGCCTTAGCAGCTATCCACTTTGCTCCTGGCGCAACACCTATCTTATTAGTTCCATTTGGTTCTGAACCAACCATAGTACCCACAGTATGAGTTCCATGACCAACATCATCGTAGGGTTCTTGACCGTTTTGTTCAGTTGCATCAAACCAATTAAATTCATTATTTGGTTTATCTGGATTAGCTGGGTTATACCCTCTATATTTTGTCTTTAATGCAGGGTGATCCCACTGAACTCCTGTATCAATGCTACCAACAACTACTCCTGTTCCATCTATTCCCAAACCCCAAACGTCAGGCACCCCAATTTGTTTAAGGTTCCATTCTGTATTATCAACAGTTGGAACAGCAGCTTCAGTAGCTTTTTCTGGCTCAATTAACTTTGTCACTTCATTAGGTATTATACTTTCAACTTCTGGCATAGCTGCTATGTTTCTCATTACTTCCTCTGTTGCTGTTACTGCCATACCATTTACTACGTAAAATGATTTATAATCCTTTACATTTCCATTTAACTTTTCTGATTCAATATACTTTTTCAAGTTTCTCTGTGATGAATCTGATCTAATTCTTAATTCAGAAACGATTGATGAACGAACGACTAACTCTTTTTTTACATTTGATAGTTGCTTATTCTTAGTTTTAACATCATTAGCAACCTTTGCTGTATCTACCTGATCCTTAAATTTCACAAGAAAGGTAGTTTGAGATTTGTCAGCAAATTCTTTGTTAAGTTCTGGACTTATTTTATTCTCTATTATTTCTTTAGAATTCTGGTTATAGCTATTCATACTATTTTCACTTGCATAAGCCTTACCATAATTTCCAGCTGGTCCAACAAATGAGCTTATGGTAAGTAGGCAAGTTGTCGACAATGTTAGCAATTTTTTGGTGATTTTCATCAAGTTTATACCTCCATATTTAGATTAAATTTACCTAACTACTCCTTTATCCTCCTTTCCCTTAATTGCTTGAACCTATTAAACTTATAAAATAGGTTTGCGATGAGACTTACAACACTAACTGCATGTTCAAATTTTAAGAAATATCTTGAAGCAAGATTCAAAGTTGAATAGGGTAAGAGTTTGCTAACAATATATCTCCTAAACCAATTACCGATTCTGTCTCAGAGTTATGTAGTTTCTAGTTGTATATGAGATGAATAGGTAACATTGAATTTTAATAGAATTATATATTTGTCAGAATAGGATGACAAATGGGGTTTTTGTAAAGGAGAGCTATCTATTTTTTTACATTTTTTTACATTTTTTTATACTTTTTTACATTTTTAATAATTTTGAATATTATTACATTGTAAATCTATCAATTGTACTATTAATATAGATTTTGACTTGGGTTTTTTAATCAACGTGTTGATAATTTAGTAATTGTGTGTATAGGGTTGTATAACAACTCAACCCCACATTCCTTCGATTCCATTTTCCCGTTCATAATAAACAGCTACTATTGAATAATTTTTTATTGAACCTATATTATAAGTAAAAAAGGCAGCGCCCAATGGGCTTGCTGCCTTTTTTAAAATTTATTGTGCCACGCACTCCACATGCGAATCTACAATTGGAAATATATAAGATTATGTTACATTTAATTGCTAAATGATAAGTACAATGACGATAACAACTACTTCAAGATCAGTTTATCGGTGCCTAAATTAATAAGTATTCATAACACTCATCCTTCAATACAGTATACCTATTGAATAACTGATTTATTAACAGGTCTAACTCTTGACTACATTGAATGGTTTTAGAATGAAGAAAACCATACCTCTTATTAACATCATATAATTCATTTCTCTTTTCCTCTATCGCTAGTGTTGCTTGTTGTTGTAATAAAGTAACCATTCCTAAGTACCCCCATTCGAATATATCTCTTATAAAGATTTTTCTATTGATGTGACTTCCTAAGTTTGCTGCTGAAGTTGTTATCTTTTGCACTTGTTACAGTAAAATTAGAATAATTTAATCGATTAACTAAAAAGCTGCACTCCATTTTGACACTCGTGAGAAACGGCAAGTAAAAGCTCAATTCTACTTTTTCTACAGAATAGAGCATTTAATCATAAAAAACCGACAACGTCATAACGAAGCGTCACCGGTTCTTGTTAACATTTAAATAAGCTAGGAGCTATCCATAGTTTGCACATGTGTTTTCATAACATACAAGTTGCTGTAATTGTATGACCGATTAAACGAAGGAAATACTCTAAGACTTTTTCATATACATTCGTAAACTTCTACACTCTTTGTCTAACTATGCCGTCTTATGTACACTTTATACTTTTGTCCCATCTTCTATCGTAGTCTATTTAGATAATACGAGAAAGCTAGAACAACGTAGATAAAGAGGTAGCTAAAAGCGTCTTCAATTTCCTTTTTTTCACCATACATCCTACTAGTAGATATGAATAAATTACAAATATAGAGAAACATCTTAAAAGCAGGGTTCATTGTTGATCAGGGCAAATTAAGAGATTGCTAACAGGTTATAAGCGACACATCTTGGACGAATTACAGATTCAGTATCAGAGGCATGTAGTTTTTAACTGTATATGAAGAGAATAGGTAACACTGAATTTAATAGAATTGTATATCTGCTAGAGTGATGTGACAAATGGGTTTTTTCACGGGTCTTGAGACCTATTTTTTTTATAATTCAAATGATTTTAACTGAAATAACATTGCAAATCTCTATCAATCGTACTATTAATATATATTTTGAATTGGGTTTTTAAATTAATCTATTGACCATTAAGCCATTATGTAATTTGGTGATATATAAGAAGTATAAATACAGAACATTAGAAAGTATCGTAATAAAAACCGAGAGAGGATGTTTTTTCTGGGTGAAAAACATTTTTCCCTCATAAACAAATGTATCGGTTTAGAGCAGGCATTTCCTTCAAAACAAAGTCCCAGAACTGTTGGTCAATACGGGGTGCAAAAGTACAATAACGAAACGAAGTGTTATTAAGAATGAAAAATGGCTGTTAAAGATTAGAATAATCGAATCATAAAAGATCTTAAAAAGATTATGTAGCAATTCTAGAATAGTAACGAGCGGAGGCTTGGATAATAAATTCCCTGGAGAAATGTTGTTATAAGTATCTTCCTAAAATAATTATTTTAAAAAAATCTAGAATATTATTCAAATCTAGTATATTATGTAAATGTTAAAAATTATTTTCAGATAATTCGGATATTTAGTATAAAAACATGATTCTTATTAGGAAATTATCATGTCTGGAAAATTATAACCTTTATTAAAGAAGTTAGGATGTGAAAGAATTGAAAAAACATTTTAAGTTACTCTGCATGGTTATAATAGCAACTATGATTATAGCGATTCTTCAGTTTGATAGCATATCAAAGGTTTACGCAGAGAACACAAAAAAATCCATAACTATATTATTTACACATGATTTACATGATCACTTATTGCCATTTAATATATTGGAAAATGGACAAATTGAACAAGCCGGTGGTTATGCAAGATTACAAAGCGCTATTAATCATGAAATACAGAAAGATCCTAACTTACTCTTGGTTGATGCAGGGGATTATTCAATGGGTACCTTATTTCAATCAATTTATTCAAGTGATGCCCCTGAACTGAGATTATTAGGACAATTGGGTTATGATGTAACAACTTTAGGGAATCACGAATTCGATTTTAGAGCTAAAGGCTTGGCTGAGAGCTTAAATTCTGCAAGAAATAGCAGGGAAAGGTTACCTCAGGTTGTAGCATCGAATGTTATATATCCAAAAGATAAAAATGGGAATATAACTCCATCTTTAATGAACTTAAAACAATCAATGAATAATTATGGTGTGAAAGATTATACGGTAATGGAGAAGAATGGAGTAAAAATAGGTTTGTTTGGACTGATGGGAAAGGAAGCAGCGGACGATGCCCCTATGTCTGAAGTAAAATTTGCTGATATCTCTGAAAGCGCAAAAAGAGTTGTTGATAAATTAAAACAAAAAGAAAAGGTCGACCTTATTATTTGCTTATCCCATTCAGGTACGAATAAAAATAAATCTAAATCTGAAGATGAAATATTGGCCAAAAAGGTGCCTGGTATAGATATTATTATTAGCGGCCATTCTCACACTAAACTCAATGAACCACTAAAGGTCGATAAAACAGTAATAGCATCCAGTGGAGAATACGGGGAATATTTAGGCAAAATTAATATATCTAATACTTTAGATACGGGTTGGAAACTAGATCACTATAAGCTTGAGCCAATAAATAGCAGTTTACCGAATGACCCAAATATTTCAAAGACAATAAATAATTTTAAAAATATAGTACAAGAAAAATACTTAAATAATTTTGGACTGAAATTCGATGAGATACTTGCAAATTCGAGCTTTAATTTTGTAGAAACATCAAAGATTGGAGAAAAGCATGCTGAAGATACTTTAGGTGATTTTATTACAGATGCCTATGTTTATGCTGTAAAAAAAGCAGAAGGTTCTAACTATGAACCTATAGCAATGGCCATTGTACCAGCAGGCATAATAAGAGGTTCTTTTGTAAAAGGCAATATAACAACAGCAGATGCATTTAATGTAAGTTCTTTAGGAATTGGCCCTGATCATATTTCGGGGTATCCTTTAATTTCAGCATATCTTACTGGTAAAGAAATTAAGACTATCTGCGAGGTAGATGCCTCTATTTCTCCAATGATGCCTGCCGCACAGCTTTATATGTCAGGAATAAGTTTTAAGTTTAATCCAAACAGGCTAATTTTTAATAAAGTTACAGATAGTGAATTTGAAGGTAACGACGGTTCTCTAGAAAAAATTCAGGAAAATAAGCTTTACCGAGTTGTAGTAGGACTATATTCAGCCCAAATGCTTTCAGTAGTAAGTAAGAAATCCTTTGGTTTGCTGTCAATTGTCCCGAAAACTAAAGAGGGAAAACCTATTACTGATTATGAAGGACAGATCATAACAGATACTCTTAATGACCATAAGTACGAAGTGAAGGAATGGATGGCGATCGCAGAATACCTTCAATCATTTCAAAAGATGGGAGGTATTCCTCAAATTCCTGAATATTATCATACTACCCATAATAGAAAAATTGTTGAGAATAATCATAGTATATTTGCTATTTTAAGCAACCCCAATGGTATTGCAATCGGAGCTTACTGCATTTTGATCACAATAGGCTCATTACTTGCTTTTATTATTTTTATGTTAGTTACACGAAAAAAGAGAAAACACCGTAGGGATATAGAAATTTATTAATATATCAAGAAATTTCGAATAAATCCCAGTGGCAAAAGGTCTCTGGGATGATAAGGAAAAAGTAGTTGAAACAACACTTGGTATTTACTCACATTCAAATGAAGAAATGCACAAGAATACAGCTGATCGTTTTGATGAAAAATTTGGTTTAAATTAAAATGCTCGTGAAGTTTCTGTGCAGTCTTTTTGCAATGCATAATATTCATTACAAAAAATGGAAGTAACTGAAAACAAAGAAAAAGCCCAAACCCTTGATACACTTAGGTTTGTGCTTCCTTAATCGTATGATTCCAACTGGACTTGAACCAGCGACCCCTACCCTGTCAAAAAAATAGGCTATTTTTTGTATACTTTGTTGTTATTTTAAGAATTTGATTAGGTGATATGCTAATAATATTTGCACCAAGGAGCATGAAAATAACCAATTTCGCCTTATTTTCAGGAAAGCCAAAAATAAAATGAAATTTTTCAACTTGCTTTAAATAGAACTTTCAAAAAAGGGATTTGTTATGTACATTTTTACGAGAACCCACTCCTTTTATTAAAAGGAAATGGGTTTTTTTAGATCCTCAATTACGATTAGTGTAACTTAATAGTTTTGAGTATATTATGTTCTTATTAACTCATGGTAGTACAGTTCAATAAGATAAAGGTTAATAGTAGATTTTATTCAATTAGATTAAGGCGGATAAATTTTTTACAAAAAATAAGACTAAGTAAAAAACTTAATCTTTAGTACCTATTTAATCTGTTATTTACTTGGTAAAGTTTTATTATCTATTTTAATATTGATCGTTATCGATCCTAGTGATGTTTCAAAATAATATTAAATTTCTCCCAAAGTCAATAATCTGTTTTATTTCTGAACAGGTCTATGAAATAATCCCATAACTTCTATCGTTTCTGTAATATTAACAAATGCATTTTTATCAACCTCTGAAATGAGGGTTTTTACTTCATTTAATTCGTATCGAGAAATGACTGTAATTAAAATATTTCGTTTGTCTTTCGAATATCCTCCCATACCATCCATTATTGTTAAGCCTCTATACAAATTTGCAATTAAATGCTCACGCATTTCTTCACCCTTATTTGTAATGATCATTAGCGTTTGCTTGGCGTGATCTGTATATATAGCATCTACAACTTTTCCAGTGACAAATATTGAAACCAATGTATTTAATGCTGTATCCCAAGAAAATAAAAATCCACTAATTACAATTACTACCGCATTCATACTTGAGAGCAAAACACCGATTGGAAAATCTCTTTTTCTTGAAACAATCATGGCAATAATGTCAAACCCACCAGTAGATCCTGAAAATCGAAAGATGATTCCAACACCTAAACCTGTTATGGCACCACCAAATATTGATGAAAGTATTGTATCCTTCGCAATTTCATAGACAGGAACAAAGTATAGACCTAATGATATAACTAAAACTGAAAGTATTGAATTAAAGATAAACTTCCTTCCAAGTATAATATATCCTATAATTAACAATGGTAGGTTTAAAAGGAAATTAGACAAACCAGTATTGATGGGGGTAAGCATCCCTAATATCATTGATATACCACTTAGACCACTACTTAGCACTTCATGAGGGATTAGGAATAGGTTGAATCCTAATACAACAATAAGCGAACCAATAATAATACCTATAAATCTCAAATAAATTCCCTCCGAATCAATTCTCTTATTTCTATATTTATAAATATAATATTTTTATTTATAATGTAAATTTAATAGTTTTTTTAGATAAATCGAAATACGTAATTAAAATTATAGTGTGGTCTTTAATTTAATTAACGCATTTTTGTATATTAACATCTATGACCAGAATCGGTTTTGAAGATAAAAAAAGAAAGTTAGAGATTAAAGGACAATCTTGAAAGACCAATGATAAAGATGTTATTATACACACTTGTTTCTATTTTCATTTATTACTCGATTAAATTCTTCCTCCAACTCACTTAAGGTTAAGAGATATAAATGTGTAGACTCTTTTTTGTATACTCCCGCCTTTAATAACTTTTTAATCAAATAATTTTTTCTTGTTTCAACAGCTTTTCTCAATAAATTTTCCAATTAAATCCCTCTCTTTTAGTTACTAGGTTACAATTTATTCTTTTTATACCATCCTTCTATTTATTTCAACTAAAGTTTTTCAAAATAAACTCCATAATCACCATTCTACTCCTTTTAAATTTTTTGTAATTCAGTAAATGGTGGTCAGACCATTTAAACACAATTAATAACACAAACTTTTCTCATCCGAATACTACGAATTAACTTTAAAAATTTTTTCTATAACTAAAATTAAAACTAAAAACCTCTCAACAAGATAAGTTGAGAGGTTTTGGCTCTGTACTTATCTTTCGGATTCTCCCGTGGAATTGGCACGGTATTCAAAGAACCCGTTGCCGAGGCTTCATAGGGCCAGTCCCTCCACCTCTCTGGATAAGAAATAATAATATTTGGTTTTTAAAATCTTAGTTAATAATGAAAAAACCTCTTCAAAGAAAGAAGAGGATTAGCTTTAATATCAACTCTCCTTATCTCTCAAGGCTTTACCTTGGTGGAATTAGCACAGTGTTCAGTTTGAACCCGCTGCTGAGGCTTCAAAGGGCCAAATCCCTCCACCTCTCTAGATAAGATTTATCGTTTATGTAATATCGAAATTGAATGACTAAACATTAACCTAAATAAAAATAAACGTCAACCTATTTGGAAAATGTTAGATTTTTCCGTTTTTTTCAATTACTCACTCTTCTAAATGAACAAATGCCAGCGTAGTATTTGCCTTTCGGGTAAAGGATAATCCTTCGCAGCATATGTTTGTATCTAATCAAACTTGCTTTAAATAATGTCCAAATTGATCATCTCCTACCTTACCAATGAAACAAGTCTTCTTGCCTAAATTGGTCAAGCCCGCTAATACATTGGCCGGGGCACCACCAGGATTTCTTTCAAAGACAACTTTGCCAGGCTGAGAAGAGTTATAAGGAGTTAAATCAATTAATAACTCTCCAAGAGCTGTTACATCATACATTTGAACCTCTCCTAAATTCTTGAATTTATTAAGCCAGAAGACTACTCTTCTGGCTTGTTATTTGAAAGGAACTAATTTAAGTTCTGCTTCGTAATCTATCTAGAAGGACAGCAATAACAATAACTATCCCTTTTACAACTTGTTGCCAGTAATAATCCACATTAAGTAAGGTCATTCCATTCGTTAACACAGCCACAATCAAAACCCCAATGATAGTTCCTTGTATACGGCCACGTCCCCCTACAAAACTAGTACCACCTAGTACGACAGCTGCTATCGCATCTAGCTCAAATCCTATTCCTACCATGGGCTGCCCTGAGAACAAACGTCCTGCCATCACAACGCCACTCACACCGGCCAATAAGCCACTGATGGAATATACATTAATCAGGGTGCGATTAACTTTAATCCCTGTAAGATGTGCAGCTTCTTCATTACCGCCAATAGCATAAACATGTCTCCCGAACATTGTATTCTTTAAAACAGTTATCATGATGATATAAACAATTACCATCACATAAATAGGAGTAGAAATCCCCAGAATTTCACCTGCACCAATGAACTTGAACTGCTTTGATGCCAAAACTACAGGATATCCTCCGGTTATAACATAAGCCACCCCCCTCAGGTAGGTCATACTACCAAGCGTCACGATAAAGGCAGGCAACTTAGGTACAGCTGTTAAAAATCCATTAATAGCCCCAGCAACATATCCTACCGCAACTCCTACTAACATAGCGATAACTGGAGGAGTTCCGGCATTTGATAGTAATACAGATATAACACCGCTCAATGCAAGGGTTGAGCCTACCGATAAATCAATTCCTCCTGTTAATATAACTACAGTCATCCCAGCTGCCAGAATAGCAGTGATTGAACTCTGCTTTAGTACGTTTAAGATATTACTTGAGTCCGTGAAATTCGGTGCAACAATAATCATAACGATGATTAATAAGGCAAGAATTATTACCATGCCCAGCTGATTAAAAATCTGTTTTGACCGTTCCTTGAATGAAACTACGGATGGACTTGACGTTTGTAGGTTTGTATTCATTGTTTAACCTCTCCTGTAGCATAGTACATAATTTTTTCTTGTGTAGCTTCATCACGAGATAGTTCAGCTCTGAGTTTTCCCTCATGAATCACTAAAATTCGATCACTAACTCCTAATACTTCTGGTAATTCAGAAGAAATCATCAATACAGCAAGCCCTTGCTCTGCTAATTTAGTTATGATTTTATGAATCTCAGTCTTTGCACCTATGTCTACACCACGTGTCGGTTCGTCAAGCAGCAGTATTTTAGGACTTATAGATAACCATTTAGCAATAACAACCTTTTGTTGATTTCCTCCGCTAAGGCCCATAACATTTTGTTCCTTTGATGCCGTTCTTACTCCAAGTTCTTTAATGTATCGATCCGCATCACGATTCATTTGCTTATATTGTAATAGTTTAAATTTACGATAGGTTGGCAATTGTGCCATCAGTATATTTTCTTTTACAGATAAATTTGGTAATAACCCCTGTTCCTTCCTGCTTTCAGGAACATGAGCAATGCCAAGTTTTATTGCGTCAATAGGACTTTTTATATGAACCTCCTGGCCATCTAAAATTATTTGACCCTCTGACAGTTCGGAAAGTCCAAAGATTGTTCTTACCAGCTCAGTCCGTCCCGCACCGACAAGGCCTGCTAAGCCCACAATTTCTCCAGGGTAGATTTTCATCGATACCCCCTTTACAAACTTCTTGTCAGAGACATTTTTTAACTCAAGGACAGGTTTTTGTTCAGACCTATCAATACTTTCGATTCTTTCTCTTACAAATAGCTCATTTAACTCTCTTCCTACCATAAGTTTTACTAGATTCTCGGGATTTGTATCCGAAATTGGTCCACTTGTAACCCAATGACCGTCCCTAAGAACTGTAAAGCGATTTGAAATTTTAAAAATCTCATCCATTCGATGAGAGATATATACAATAGCTACGCCTTTTCTTCTTAATTCTTCAATGATGCCAAAAAGCTTTTCTATTTCTTTATCTGTCAGAGATGCCGTCGGTTCATCCATAATTAAAATCTCAGAATTAAGTGATAAAGCTCGAGCAATTTCTACCATTTGTTGCTGGGCCACACTTAAGGTGGAAACATCCGCTCGAGGGTCCAAGGAAGATCCTATGGATTTTAAAACTCGTGCAGCATTCTCATAAATATCACTCCATTTTATTAAGCCCAGCCTATTTTTCTTAAATGTTGTCCCCATCATAATATTCTCACCAATGGACAAATTTGGTGAAAGGCTTATTTCTTGGTGAATAACACTGATCCCTTTATTTCTTGCTTCCATTGGATTATTCCAATGTACTTCTTGACTTTTATATTCAATCGTTCCTCCATCAGGCTGATACACTCCAGCCATGATTTTCATTAAAGTAGATTTCCCTGCGCCATTCTCCCCCATCAAGGCATGAACTTCCCCTTTATAGAGTTCGATATTAACGTTTTGTAACACTTTGACACCGGAAAATTTCTTCGTAACCGCCTTCATCCTAAGGATGGGTAACTGACTTTCTGCTAGATGACGATTTATTTGTTCTTGAACCTGAAATACTGCCATTAGTGCCACTCCCTTAGTCTCTTTTTAAGCCCTCTTTTACTAGGATATAAATATAGTGCTCCTGATAGAGCACCATATTTTATCTCCACTAGAGAGAAAATCAATTACCAGCCACTATAGGAATTAACATTATCTTTAGTAATAAATTTAGTTGGAATAAGAACTTTTGAGTCAACTTTCTTTCCATCAATAATTTTTAATGCTAAGGCTACACCATCAATAACCATTTGATTCGGGAATTGTGCTGAAGTACCAGCAAAGCTTCCGCCCTTTTTCAGCGCGTCAACTGCAGAAGGCGCACCGTCGACACTTACGACAAAGAATTCATTTTGTCTACTAGCCTGTTCTTGAGCAATTTGTACTCCAACAGCCTCTTCATCATTTATTGTAAATACTGCATCAATTTTCTTGTTTGCTGTTAGTGTACCTTCCATTACGGTAAGAGCCTTTTCACGATTACCCTCACCATTTTGTTTAGCAACAACCTTAATATGGGGATATTTTTTAATTACTTCTTTAAAACCTTTAATTCGGTCTGTCACTGCTGAAACAGGAGGTCCATCAATAATAACAATGTTACCTTTTCCGTTAAGTTGTTTTACAAGGTACTCCGCAGCTAATTTACCTGCTTGAACGTTATCAGACATAACCACTGAGTCAATACCACCTTCTGCAAATCCATCAAGTGCAACAACCGGAATACCTGCTGCTTTTGCCTCACTAACTGCACCGGCAATACCTGCAGAATCAAATGGGCTTAATAATATTAAATCAACTTTTTTTGTGATAAAGTCTTCAATTTGTGCAGTTTGTTTAGCAAGATCTTGATCCGCACTTACTGTCGTTACATCAGCATTATACTTAGAAGCAACTTCTTTAGCCCCTTTAGACATCGCTACAAAGAATGGATTACTTAAATTTGGTACTGTTAAACCAATCTTTAGCTTTTTTTCAGTATTAGACTTGTCATCTGTTTTACTAGTATTTGAAGCGCTTTCATTATTGCTACATGCACCTAAAAAGCATAAAGTTAAAATTAATAATACTATGTTAAAAAATTTAAAGTTTTTCATGGTTTGTAATTCCTCCTAAATATAGTTTTGTAAAGTAATAGATACTTCTAGCAAAACACAATCCTTGTAAAAAACTCTGTAATACCGTAATATAAAAAATGAGTGCTAAAATTAGTATTAATTTTAGATATACTCAGGCAGGGTTGTGATTTTGGGCTTTTTTCCATTTGGTCGTGGTTGCCCTGAATCGTAACCTTTTTTTGTGTGATTCTTCATTTTTCTCCCCCGAAGAACAAGTTAATTAAAACGATTAAAATCTTTTCTATTATCTTCACAACTCTATAAGCATCACCTCCTAAAAATGATGTGAATACCTTTTAAAACGCTTCCATTTAAACGCCTTCATTTTTTGCTTTTATCTTATATTAGATCTTTACCTATAGGGGAAAAGTCAGACTATGTGAACAGAAATTCCTAATTCCTCAATGCGGTTAAGTACGGTCTTTTGTGCAGCACTATCGGTTATTAAATAATTTATCTCATGAATATCTGCAAACTTCGCAAAGCTTACTTGACCTATTTTGGTATGATCAGTAATGAGGATAACCTTTTCCGCACAATCAATCATCTTCTTTTTTGTTGATGCCTCAATTAAATTTGGGGTGGTTAAACCATTTTCTACATCAACGCCATTCGTAGCAATAAACGATTTGTCTACACAAATTTGATTAAAGCACATTTCAGCAAAAGGACCCACCAAGGCTAGTGTTTCTGAACGCAGAGAACCACCACATAATAAGACTTCAATTCCAGATACATCCTTTAATTCGTTGGCACATAATATTGAATTTGTAACCACCTGTAAGCTCGAAAAGTTTCTTAGTTCTTGAGCAAGATAATAAGTTGTCGTACCCGAATCGAGCAAGATACTTTCACCGTTCTTAATAAGTTTAGCCGCTTCCTTTGCAATAGCCCTTTTCTCTTTTTGAAACTGCACTTCTTTCTCAATGTAAGTCGGTTCGAAGGTCACACTTTTGAACAAGACAGCCCCACCATGCGTTCTTTTTAACAATTGTGCTTCCTCTAGTTCCTTTAAGTCCCTACGGATTGTTGATTCAGACAAGTCAAAGTGCTGACTTAACTCTTGTACATCTACTCTAGCATTCTTGTTTAGTAACTCTAGTATTGCCGACTTTCTTTCTATACTGTACATAGAACGTTTACCTCCAATTCATTTGAAATGCGACATTTGACCGTTTTAGCTCATTTTTGAATGAATTTGGTTTTTTATGCTCATTTTTGATTATATGTGCTATTTTACCAATTTACAATATGAATTTCGGAATAATTGTGAAAATTTAAAAAATAAGAGGAGGGAGACACTCTGACTAAGTAAAACTTAGAAGTAAACACAAGTTCGGGCTTCGAATGGTATTAATTTGAGAGAAATGAAAGTAGTTTTGAAAAAGAAAAATTGAATTATAACTGGTGAATCTCTGCCCGATGCATTAACAGCAGCACACATCGCACAATTCCTTTGCATCTAGAGAAAAACGGTATCAGGATGCTTTAAATGATTTAAAAGAAAAGGGATATGCCGCCAACACTCTGGATGGCGTATATCGCACTGGCAGTATGATTTTTAAGAAAACCATTGAAATGAGGCTGATTAAAAATGAACCAACGGAGTTTGCTTACCTGAAGAAAGACAGAAAAACCTTTGAAGAATTAGGAGGAACAGGAGATCCCTAAGTATATGGAAAAGGAGGACTAATCTTTCTAACTTTTTCCTATTCAGGGATGCGTGCTGGTGAACTGGTGGCTTTGAAGTGGAAAGACATCAACTTTGAGAACACCATCAGATCACAAAAACGTATTACAACCTGACGAATAACACGCTGGATTATCAATTAGTACTTCCTAAGACGAGGAAATCCAAACGAGCCATTGTAGTAGATAAAGAAGTCATTGCGGCTTTCAAAAAGCATATGCAAGTGCAGAAGAAAGTGAAACAGTTTTTGGACTGCTTAGGCCACTATGATGACGAGACAACAAAAAAACGTCTATCTGCACGTAACAAAAAAATGAAAAAGAGGCTTCCCACAAGTTAGAGCAACTCATGAGAAACCTCTAATTTTAAGAGAGAAATGTTAGCATTCCGCTCCCCTCTTACATAAAACCCTCATATATCAAGGGGTTTGGGCAATGAACATTTTTAACGACAGTAGAAGAAAGACCCGTCGAATCAGCATTCAGCTGGCATCAATTGTAATATCTTTAACCCTAATTTACTTCATTTTATTGGACTTCGTTAGCAAAATGTTAGCATTGTTAGAAGTCAATGATTTGCCATTAACTTGATGCCTTTAATAATAGAAGCGTTGAAACTTTGTTTGCATCGCTTTTAAATCGCAGTTAAACAATCCACATGTGTCGACTGTAATTGACAACACAATAGATGTTGGTGTTCGTTCAAAACTGAACAAAAAATCGTCTTTTTTTGTTTTACATATGTTTTAAAATGAATATGTTAGTTCAATTAAGTCCAGTGAATGTTTCTATTAAGTCTGTGCAATTTTTGTGTAATTGAAAATGTAATGGTTTATTGTGAGGTAGGGTGCATTATTTTTCGTTTCTACTAGATTGAAGAGCAAACCTGAAAGAGTTAAAACAACTGATTATTTCTTCTAATTCATTTTTAGCTTTCTTCAAAACTTCTTCTTCTTTATATATCGAGAATCTTGTGATATATCGATCTAATTTATCGTTTAGTTCAATAATATTATCTGAACTTATATGTTTTGCATTCAAACCAATTAAGTCTTTTGCAAAAGCTTCACTTAATGATTGAATACTAGGGATTTCTATTTCTTTTTGGATAGAAACAATTGCTGGTGTATAATCCATTCTGTATGCTTGACCTGGTATTTGCTCCCAAAATTGTTCCCATTCATCGAGTAATCCTGCCTTATAAAGAATTAACTTCAAAAATCCACATAACCATGCAGTACAGCTCGTATTTCTATTTTTACAACCTTTTCCTTCCTCTAACTCATCGCAATAATTACAACAAGACCCTCCAATTTCAATACAAACATTACAAATGGATGAAATACCAACGCCCTTTAAATACTGATGTCCAAAGTGTATCAGTTCTTCTCTTGTCATGAGACGTTCCTTTTCATAAGTATCCATCGCTTTTGACCCTTTCTTTTTTTACTAAAAGAGAGTGTTTTGCTTTTAGAAAACACCTGAAATCTTAAAAACTTTGAATTTATCAATCATTAAGATCGTATCAAACAAATAATTCTTAAACATTAATCGAACAACAAAAAGTATATTGATAATCAATAGGTCTCGAAGAAAATAGATAACCTTGTTACCATTGTGGTCTGATTCCGGGTTACCGCACCAGTTATTTATTTCTCAGACACACTTATTAAATTCTAAAAATTACGTGTGTACATCTTTATGCACATCTCTTTTTGCTTGTATATAAAATTCTACTAGTGTGTCAAAACCTTTACGAAAAGGCGGGTCTCGATAGAACTTATCTATAAAACCTTCTTCCGATAATCCGTTCATCTCTTTTACTATATCTTTTACACTCTCTGCTGCTCTTTTTTGTATTTCATATTTTAATTTCAAATGCATGCGCCACCGCTCCATTACTATGGTATTCATCTAACATCTTTTAATAGTTAACACTCATATTACCCAGATTTTCCTAAAACTCATTAACTTTCGCATGTCATATTAATGCAGTAGTATTATCATACTCAGTCGTTACTACTTCTTCTCCTATATTCTTATATAACAATCCTGCATAATATTTTGTCAGTAAAATCAATTAATAAAAGACCAATGAAGATTAGTTTATTCTAAATATGGTCTATGCAAAAAAATGATTTTATTATTATCTAGAATTAAATATATTTCTTTCTATGAATAACTAATTTTTTCATCGTTATTATTCTTCTTTAAATTTATCTAACATACTAATCGTATCAACTAAGTGATTATTAAAAATTTGGCGTGCAACTACTAATAACTCAGAAATTATCGGATCTCTGAGGGAGTAAGTAACTTTATTTCCTTCTTTCGTGCCATATACAATATTTTTATTTCGTAAAATTGAAAGTTGTTGCGATACAGCTGACCCTTCACTTCCGATTAAATTTTGAATTTCATTTACATTCCTCTCGCCTTCACTTAGAATTTCAAGAATTCGAATTCGTAGTGGATGACCTAGTGCTTTAAAAAAATCTGCTTTAAATTGTTGTAGTTCTAAATTCAATTGTGTTCCTCCAAACTATCTATAAGATCCATATCCTAATTCAAAATATTTATTATCATTATACCTATTCAGCATGTTTTTATAAAATTTATAAGGATAATTACTCAACAGAGTCCGTACTATTTTGATTTACTACTCCATTTTTTTGATCTTTTAAATCTAATAGATTTGAGTTGGATAAGCTTGAACACTCTAAAAACGCATAGTGCTTGCAGCCTAAACACTTAATATAATTAATATTTAATAGTGCGTAGCCAATTGCTTCACCTGTATGCTCGAAAAAGTTTTGTTTACCAATAACATCATACAATTTGGTACGAATTAATAATTCTTTTGGTTGAGATTGAAGACCGGTTAGTAACACAAGACTGTCATTATCCCTGAGGTAGTTGACGATACTTGCTAACTTAGCTTCACCTGTTGTATCAATAAAGGGAACCTTTCCAAATCTTAAAATTAAAAACTTTGGTTTGTTTTCTGATAACTTTAAAATTGTTTTTTCAAATAGATTAGCAGTTCCAAAGAAAATTGCCCCTTCAATTGTGAGAATGCTAATTTGAGGACAATCATGATATTCATTAACCATATATGTCATCAATTTTTGATTCTGCCGGGAACGATCAGGTAATACCTTTCTAACGATCAGAAGTTCAGACATTCTTTTAACAAATAAAATCACAGCAATGATTAAACCAACCTCCACAGCTGTTGTTAAATTTAAAAAAATGGTCAGTAAAAAAGTTAAGATTAAAATGATAGAATCACTGGATTTAGTTTTTAAAATATGAATAAACTCTTTTCTTTCACTCATGTTCCATGCTACAAGCATTAAAATTGGGGCCATACTAGCTAAAGGAATTTGTGATGCTAATGGTGCAAACAATAATAAAATGATTAGGACAATAATACCATGGATAATTCCCGAGATAGGTGAAATAGCTCCACTTTTTATATTTGTAGCAGTCCTAGCTATTGCTCCTGTAGCCGGAATTCCTCCGAAAAATGGAATAACCATATTAGCAATCCCTTGTCCCATTAACTCTTTATTACTATTGTGTCTGTTACCTGACATACCATCGGCAACTACTGCAGATAATAGTGATTCGATCGCACCAAGCATCGCAATAACAAAGGCTGGTCCAATAAGTGTACGGATTTTTTCAAAATTCAGCTCTATTAACTGAAATGCTGGAATACTACTCGGAATATCACCAAATGTGGACTTAATTGTTGGAACTTCCCCTTTAAAAAAGATGTAAGCCATTAAACTAGAAAAAATCAGACCAATTAATGATCCGGGGACTTTTGGGAATAATTTAATAACTGTAATAACTGTAATTAAACATATGATTGAGGTTATTACACTATAAGAATTTAACGTTGAAATATGTCGTCCGATTTCACTCATATTTGATATGAAATTCTCATGTTTAGTTATATTTTGAAGTCCTAAAAAATTAACAATTTGTCCAGTAAAGATAATAACCGCTATCCCTGCTGTAAATCCTATAGTAACAGGACGAGGTATAAACTGTATTAGAAAACCCATTTTAAAAATCCCCATTAAGGTGAGAATAACACCAGCTAAAAAACCTGCAATAAGTAAGTTTTCATAACCATAATGAATTACAATTGATAAAAGTATAGGTATAAATGCGCCTGTTGGGCCCCCTATTTGAAACTTTGATCCTCCGAAAATTGAAACTAATACCCCTGCAATAATCGTTGTATAAATACCGTATTCTGGTTTTACTCCTGAACTAATCGCAAAAGCCATTCCTAATGGAATTGCAATAATTCCAACTACTATTCCTGAAATTAAATCCTTTCTAAAAGATACTTTATTATAATTTTCAAATCTCCCTCGCCATTTCACTGTATCGCACCTTCTAGTATATTTGATTATTTGAATATACAAATATTTAATATAATCATAATAACAGATCTCTTTCTCGTCAAACAAAATCTTATAATTAGAAATTGTAACTATTTCCAAATTTCCATAGTACAAAAAGAGAAAAAAAGAACCTCTTCGAAAAAAGGTCCTTTACTAAGGAAGATGGGTTATATAAAAAACATCTATATTTTTTTTACAAATTCAGATTTTAATTTCATTGCTCCAAAACCTTCAATTTTGCAATCTATATCATGATCACCATCAACAAGACGGATACTTTTTACTTTTGTACCAATTTTAACAACAAGAGAAGTTCCCTTTACTTTAAGATCTTTGATGACAGTCACTGAATCACCATCATTTAATATATTTCCATTGGCATCTTTTACAACTTTCTTATCATCCATTTCAGTTTCAATATCCAGTGTCCATTCATACCCACATTCAGGACACACAAATAGATTACCATCATGATATGTATAGCCTGAGTTACATTTTGGACAATTTGGTAGTTCGACCATAAACTATCCCCTCCTTTAGTATTGCTTTTAGAGCATTATTATTTCTATACTGACATAATTTAATTATCTTTACAATATGATATTTGCATATTTGAATTTTTGAATATACTTTTTTGAATTGGAAAAATTAACAAAAGAATTAAACTTATTATTAACTAGAAAAGACATTAGACGTCTTTAATTTAGTTGAATCTAAGCGAAATTAATGAGGGAAAAAATGAAAAAACTCAATTTTAGTATATTAATTATTTGCTTTTTATTAATTGGAGAGGCTGTTCGAACAATAAGGAATTAAACTCAGTTTCGATTGTAATCACAATGGGATTAGACTATAATCCTAGTGCAATTGCATCTCAAACAGTGAAAATTCGAGTTGTTCAATTCTGTTTTTACTTGAACAGTATTGAATCGTTTTATATGTCAAGTCCACTTAGTAATTTAATCCGCATCTCCCAGCATAGCGCCAGCAATCGTCAGGAAATCTTCTCGCCCAATCTCAAAATGACCATAGCGGAAGGCATACCCCCAATTTCGATTCCCACGCGTGAAACTAAGCTTCTCCAATAAATCGGCAATCTTTACTTCCTGACATGGTATATATCGGATTTTTCGGCGGAATGGCACAAAGGATTCGGACATCTGATAATCGTATACTCTTTCATCAGCAACCTGTCCAATGGCAGTGAATGTTTGGAGCGCCTCACCCTTTACCAAATCCGTTCGTGGAGAGTAGTATATCAGCCAATCGTTTGGACTCATACGCTTTAATGGTCCTGATTTGCCATGGCAGAGCTGGGCAAATCCACCTAAAACCCCTAGCTTCACATGTGATGCAGATACAACGCCAATCCAGTAGCGGCTTTGTTCACTTAATAATCTGGTCACGTCCCTCTTCATATTCTAAACTTTCCTTTCTAAAAAGTTTTTCAAACGGTCCAACTGAAGAAGATGATGACGATAGTGCATTTCAATAAGTAAAAACCACTCTTTTGCATTTAGCGCACCGAATCTCGGATGGGGAACTGTATTCTGTTTAGGTGCCTTTTCAAGTTTTGGCTCGGTTTCTTCCATTCGATGAATTACAGTGTACAAACCTTGGATCAGTTGTTCTTTGCTTTCCGGTTGCTCAGGTGTATATTGTGGGGAAGGAGGAACTTTAATACGTACGGGAGGGAATCCATTTTGTTTAAATATCGTTGCACCTTCCCTTGTTTTTTCCATTGGAGAGACCATAGCATCCTTACTCTGCATAATGCAATATTCAATATTGCGAAGATGCATATAAAGAGCAGAGTTAATCAGATGCTGATACATTTGTCCAATCGACCACTCATCCTCACTTGGCTGCCTCTTCAACTGTTCAATACTGAAATTATCCAATTCACCAAGATAATGAAACGCTAAGACTTTAAACCGCTGAAATGCTTCAATTGTACTCATATCCTTCAAACAACTCCTTTATTCTAATTTAATCTGACTATAACAAAACGCTACTGACAACAGTATGTCAGTAGCGTTTCAACATTTTTTCAGCTTCTTCACGAATCCGATTTCGGAAAGATTCAGGTTCCAACACAACGACATCTGATCCCCAGCCAAGTACCCAATGCAGTAGTTCGTCTGGCTGTCGAACGCGAAAGGTCGCAAGCAAACGATTCTCATTTTCCTCTATTGCTTCCATGTAAAAGTTGTTTGATTCCTTCACTTTATCTGCTATGTCAGGGTTGATCTGAATGATAACATGAACATTGCGATCATCCGGTGGCTTGTAATCGTTCAAATTAAATTCGGTTGGCACCTTGAATCGGTCTTCAAGAATGGTAAGCCCGGTCATCCTTGACAACCGAAAATGACGAATTTGATCACGAAGATCACAATGTGCAATTAGTATCCATGATCCTTTAACAAGCACAAGTCCATAGGGAGCCACTACACGAAAACTATATCGATTTCCATCCGCTTCGGGTATTCTTTTCAAATAATGGAAGCATATCTTCCGCTCCCCCAATATTGCTCCACGAGCTGATTCGATGTATTCTTTCTCTTTTCCCCACGTAATATCTTCACCAGAAGAAAGCAAACGTATCGTCTTACGCACCCGAGATGTTTCTCTACGAACACTTTCAGGTAAGATAGCCTCAATTTTCCCACGAGAGGTTTGAGCCCCAATGCCATAGTCAACATCAAATCTTTGTTCGATAAAGTCCGTTCCTATGATCAATGTCACGGCTTCTTCCACCGTGAAACTAATCGGTGGAAGGAAATATCCCTCCATCAAGGAATATCCCAACCCGGGGGCTCCTATCACCGGTACACCTGCTTCACTAAGAGCCTGAATATCACGATAGATGGTCCTTACACTCGTCTCAAATGTATGTGCTAAATCCTCAGCTCGTAAAACCTCTTTGCGTTGCAATTCAAGCACTATAGCTAACAATCGATCTGTCTTGTTCATACAACTCTACCTCCCCGCGAAACTAAATAATGCTTGGAAAAGTCCATTTAGTAAACTCATCGATTTTTTCACTTTTTATGATCCTTAATGTTTTGTCAGAGGAAACCCATTTAAAAAGTATTATTACTTAATTTATTGTTTGATAAAACTTTGATTCTTCTTTACAGTATTGTTCTGATGTATCTAAGTTAAATGAACTACCGCATACTTATTTATATCATTAAACCAATAAAAACATCATCATTATCCTCTCAATGGGCTATTGCAATTGCTTGTTTCCCAAAATGAAAATGATCTGAGCTTAGTTCATTTTTAAGTTCTATATTGACTAAATAAAACAGTATCAAAACTACGTGACAACTTATCCTTTTTATCGGATAGGCTTTTTTGAGTGTCTACTATATGGGGATAAAATCAATTCGGTAGTCTTTTTTCTATTGCTCTAACTAAAAAATATATAAGTGTTGTTGGAAAAAATTGTAATAAAATACCTTGTGTTACGATGTACATAGTGATACGATGTTTTTGTTGATTTAATTAAAGAGAGGTGAGTTTATGGATAAGGAAATTATGAAAGGCAGTATTGATATCTTACTTCTTTCACTTGTTAATACAAAGGATATGTACGGATACCAAATTGTGAAAACATTAAAAGATAATAGCAATGAACATTACAATATGAGTGAAGGAACACTGTATCCAGCTTTAAAAAGGTTAGAAAACAAAAAATGGGTTCAATCCTATTGGAATGAGCCAGATAGTGGTACCAGAAGAAAATATTATCGTATTACAGATGATGGGATTAAAGAATTAAATAGGAAATTACAAGAGTGGAAGAAAGTAAATAATATAATAAAAGTTTGTTCGGAGGGATTTGCTTGGATAACAACATAGAAACATATATTAAACAGATAGTTAACGGATTAAATTGCAGCGAAATTGAAAAAAGCGAAATAGCTGAAGAAATTCGAGACCATTTGCTGTTATTAAAAAATGATTACATAGAACAAGGTTTCTCAGATCAAGATGCCTCTCAAAAAGCATTAGAAATCTTTGGAGATGAAAAAAAATTAAAAGAGGGTTTTCAATTTTCTTTATTCCCGCATTATAAGCTTTTCCGAATAGCGATATGGACAGGATTTTGTTTATACTCTTTTGTTTTACTTTGGCACTTATTATTCATTCGTTTAATAGACAGAATCATTAATTTTGGGGACCGTAACATTTATTTTTGGTACCAACAAGAATCCGATAGCTTCTTTAATTTAGAAGTTTGGAAACTCAATTCCAATATTATTCCATTTCATAACACATTTGGTTATATTATGGGATCAGATAGATTTAACTTAGATATCATTCTACATAACACAGTAGGAAACATCCTGATTTTTGTACCACTTGGAGTTCTTCTACCTATCTTATCAAAGAAATATAGTACATTCTCAAAAGTTTTTGTAAGTGGATTTATAATTACATTTACAATTGAGATTCTGCAATTCTTCTTACAAATTGGTCAGTTTGACATAGATGACATAATTTTGAACACGCTTGGAACAATAATTGGCTATTCTTTTATAAGATTACTTATAATTACCCCAATTTTTATTAAATGGAAATTTGCTAAAAGAATGATAAACTAGTTCGTAAATGAATTGTAGTTTCTCAAAAAAGATATCGATTAGGTAAAAACTGCAAAAAAAAATGAACTTAAAATAGAAAATTTTTAATCAATTACGGTATTAATTAAGAATTGGATTTGGTTTAAGTAATGATTAGTCCTTATTCAACTAGTCGAGTAGAATGGAGTCTCTTTACCTTGCGGTAAATTGAACTCCACCCCCTCCCAGAACCGTGCTTGCACTATTAATGCACACGGCTCCTCCAAGTTATCATTCACAGAATGTAGCAATCTTAAATATTGCTAATTCTGCTATCCTTAATAGTTTTGTTTCCATTTATTCTACCTCTGAGTGTAGTAAATGTGTCCCTATTAAGGGTGATACTTTGGTAGCAGCCTTTCCTCCATCGGCATTACCCAACTTCATAGGTACTACGCTGCTATCCGACTCCCTACATCGGCATTTGGTTTCCTTTACTTGTTATCGTTTGTACACCATACTCTTCTATTAAATGAAAAGACCGGTAGGGTCTCCCGAGTTGCCGTATCATATCAATGTGTTACGTGCCAAGGTCTCTGACTCCGGAGAGGTTTTACCCTTCTTGCCTTTAATGAAAGGTAAAATGTTGCTTTCTGCTATGCGTAAGGCATCAGCCCTCTCGTTTTACTAACATTTCGAAGCTCAATCCCTTCAACCATTTGGCTTTCGGCCCGCAACCTAACTGTCTACGCTTAAAGACTAAAGTTACCTTTAGCCCTCCAAGACTCGCTACGAGTGAATGGCTAGTTCTTACTCGACGGGAATCCCACCCGTTATATGATACGACCTAGGCTCGGCCGCACACGCACGCTTTAGTTGAATAAGGATTTGTAATTAGCAGTGCACAATTTTAAGTTTGCTTAACAATTATTTTTGAAATTTCCAATTTATCATTCTTTACTAATGAATCGCGATCTCCAGTACGTTTAGGAATTAGCGTTGGTGCAACTACAATACATTCGATATCCATCGATAAAAGTTGACGGTAAATACTATATCCACTTGAACCAGCTTCATAACAAACTAGTAATTTCTCTGGATCACCTAACTTCTTAAAAAGTTTTCGAATAGCTTCTGGAGTATTTTGGATATTCCCATGAAATCTTGATGGGCTTCTTCCTTCATCAGCAATACCAACAGCAATAATATCTTTTGAAACGTCTAAACCAATAAATTTTTGACCATCCTTCATAATACACGGCTCCTTTTGTTTGTAGCTCTACATTTGGTTTGGGTAGGCTTTTTATCACTCCCATTATTGCCAACTGCAACCTACGATAAGCAAAATGGAGCCGTTTCGTTCATTATGACTAATCTGCCAGTTAGTTCAATAAGAATATCAACAATCTACTTTAACAGAGCCTTTTTAAAAGAACATTATATATTAGTATAAGAGCTGATTACTTGATAAAAAACCTGCTAGAGTTCTAGATCATCCACTGTAAAAGCTCTTCTTCTTCTGTATATTCCATTTAGGGGATTCCAGGAACATTTATATGAACTGAAAAACCTACTATCTGGAGCTTTGATCAAATTCACGATTTTATTGACAAGTGTAAAGGCGAAAGACATTATTTAACATTCTTGCTTGCTATTTATACAGGTATGAGACGAGGTGAAATACTGGGTTTAAAGTGGGCTGATATTAATTTCAAAAACAAGTTTATTGACGTGAAACGTTCACTTGCCTACATCCCAGATGAAGGATATATATTAACCTCCTTAAAAACAGAAAATGCTTATCGACAAATTCCCATTCCAGATTATTTAATTGAGGAATTACAAAACCATAGAGAAATGCAAGAATTAAAGAAAAAAACATTAGGTCCAGGGTATACTGACAATGAGCTCATTATTTGCACTGATACAGGAACAATGCAAGACCCACGAAATGTACTAAGATCTCTGAAACGAATAATTGAATTGGCGAAGGTTCCGGAGATTCGCTTCACGATTTCCGGCATACACACGCTTCTATTCTTGTTTCAGAAGGAGTAGATATTATGAAGTTGTCAAGGAGGCTTGGGCATTCTAATCCAAGAATTACCTACGAAATTTATGTTCATTCTTTAACCAATCAAGATAGAGAAGTTGCGGATATTTTTCACTCGGCCTACATTAACTCTAAAAATATCGATGTGAACAAAATGTGAGCATTTGAGTTTTAACTATAAATGAGAAGATAATTTTCACGACAATAAAAAAGCCACACCCCCCTGTTCTTTAAGGATTTGTGGCAACTTTAAATCATATGATCCCAACTGGACTTGAACCAGCGACCCCTACCCTGTCAAGGTAGTAAAGTCTGAATCATTCAGTATTAATGGTACGATTAACATTTAAACTAATCGACCACTTCACGTTCATTTTTAATTAACTCTATTATATTATGGTCACGATTTACTGTAAAGTGGTCAATATAGATTATTATTTTTATAGTATTATTATTTCTGGTTCCGATACACATGAAAAGTGTGATAAATGTAACGGTGGTTAAAATGTGAATGTGGTTCATGTGGATGCCATTATGTTCCTAAACACCAATACTAATGTATGGTTATCCATATCATTTACGAAAAAAAAGAAGCGTTCCAAATATATTGGACCGCTTTAATTTTATTCTGTTTATATTTATATACCCTTAAAAGTCCTCTATTTCATTAACTGAATATTAGCTTATTAAACCATTTATTTAGGTCATCTTTATTATCTTTTAAATATAATGTTGAAGTTTCTTCATTTGAAAGAATCTTTAAAAACAAATGTCTTAAATAATTATCAATTTCTACTGAAATTTCTCTTTGTGTATCTACGCTTCTTAAACTTTTACTAATAGTATCTCCATGTACAGTTGAAGACCTAATACTATAAGCTTTTTTAACTAACTTATATATTTCATCTCTTTCTTCAAAAGTATTACCCAGAATAAAAGCTGTTCTTTCGGAAATCTTATGTGAAATCTCTGTATTATCAGTTGATAACAGAGTTTCTAATAATGTACAGTACATTGAAATCCTATTGGGTAAATATGTTTGGCTTCTAGTTGCCTGTAAAAAGTAAAAAAAACGTTCAATTCTATTTGAATTATTAATGATTGTTTTTGATACTTCATCATGGGTTATAATCGTTTTACTATCATCGAAAATATAGTTATAAAATTTTAAAGCTGTTCTTATCTCTTCATCTGAAAATACAGTTTCTTCTCGTTGACCAGATGCATTATAAAATAAGGAACTCCTCATATTAGAACTAACAGAATGTCCCATTCCATCATTTTGTTTAATATAAAGAAAACCGTTCTCAATACTCACACTATTATCCTTAACAACCCATAAAAAACTAGCAAATTTTTGGGTAGTTATTAAGCAGCTATTAAGCAAATTAAGTCTCTCATCTTCATCGGAATAATTAAATGAATCGGGTAATTCATTTTCAGAATAAATAAATGGGTTACCAATTAATGATCGAAATTCTAAAGAACCTATCATACTTTCAAAACCACTATCGACCATCGTTTCTAATCGTCCTCTACTGTTTGAAAGTCTCATGTTATCAAAAATCTGTGTACCCTTGTTTAAAACTTTGTCTATTTTAAAATCATGGACTCTTGTAATAAAATTGTATATCAAAATTCTCTTCCCCTTTTATTTATGTATTATATTAATTTTATTATAAATTCTAATAGGATATATTTTCCATAATTTTTAATAAATTTTTATTTTTGCAAACATTGAACAGTGAGTTATTAACAAGTGGGTACTACTTCAACTCAATTCGTTACATACGCTTATAAAATAAAAAAAAATCACGTACTATTCGGGATGAAGTGAACAGTACGTGATTTTTATATTTCTATATTCAATTATTAGATAATTCCAGCTTGTTTACCATTTTCTATTTCATCAATGAAACGATTATCAAATGTACCTTTAAAAAATGCTTGTTGTAATTCTGTTTCTGTAATATTAATACCTTGTGTACCGTCATATGTATTACTTAATAAGCTTCTAAATGGTTGTTCTAATGATGTGTAATTATAAGATTTCAAACCTAATTCAACACGTAGATCATCAACTTCACGTGACACTTTCCAAACATCAGTGTGTTCAACTGCAAATTCTCTAATTGCTTTCAGATATTCATATTTTGCATTTAATGCTTTATAACGCATAATAGTTTCAGATGCAACTTTTTCCTTGGCATATTCAGGAAGAACTTCTTCCATTTTAGTTAATAGATCACGTAAATCTTCTGTACGATATTGATTTATTTCATTCAGTTTATAACCAGCATCACGTAGCTTTTCATCTATTTCAGCAAGACGTTTTTTTTCTTCTGTGTAAGTATCTACCGTTATCTGATTTAATACATATGCCTTGTGAACATTTTTTACTTCTTCTTGTATTCTATAAAACTCTTGTTCTAATTGGTTATATTCTGATTTAGCAGTTTCAAGTGCATTATCATATCCTTGATTAACTTTTTCTTGTTCTGCTAATAACTCTTTCATTATTTCAGTTGAAGTTTTCTTTAGCCTTGCCATTATTTATTTCCCCCATTTACTTTAAGTGTAAGATCAGCAACTGCTTTTACAAGAAGTTCAAGTTGTTGTTCGGTTGTCATTTTCCCTTCATTGTCTGTAAGATTTACAACCTTTTCTTCTTGCTTTGTTCCTAATTGCTTCTTTCGTTCTTCAGCTTGTAGTCTGATACCTTCACGAATATTTAAAATTGCACTCATTCTGTAACATCTCCTTTTGTTGTATTTGGTTTTGCAGTTAAACGTGCCAGTAAAGAAGCCTTCTTTTCTTCTACTGATCTAGTTTCTCCAATTTTTTCATGTGCTGGTGAAATACCTAATTCAATCATTCTTTCTATTCTTTCTGAATCCACAATATAAGAGAAGGTTTTTAAATATAACTCAATATCTTTTACAGTTGCTGAAGCTTTTGTTGCGTTTGACATTATTTTTCTTTTGACAACTTGGTAACTGGACCTTTCATCTTCACTTATTATTGTTCCACCTAATGCATTTAAATAGCTGGAAAACACTTCATCTTTAATCCATTCATACCAAGTCTTTGTTGACTTTCCATGTTTAGTTACAAAATCATTTATAGATATTCCTGATTGATGACGTTCTTTTACAAATGCCTTTGCAAGATTTACTTGTTCAGTAGATAACCCTGAAGGTAATGGTATTTGTTTTTGTTCCAACATCTTCCCTACTCCTATTTAACGTATAATTTTTTATGTTTAGTTTTAAAAGTTGTAGTATTAACCTACTTGTTAATAACTTCTTTTACTTCAGATTTATATAAATCATTGTTTAACATTTTCTGAACCAGCACTAAAGAACGCTTAATATTAGTATTCTTTTTAGATATTTCAGCATGAAGTTCTTCTAAATCTGTAAGAAGTGTTGCTTTCCTTGAAATTGATATAAAAGAATACATATGTTTTTGATAGTTTTCTGAAGAATAAGGTACTTCATAGATAAAAGTAGTTTCTTTTACTCTTAAAATCGTTTCTGTAAACATTAAATGGATAATTGCACCTTGTTCTTTATGTGTTTCATTCAGTAATGACTTTTCTATATAACTTAAATTCTGTTTAATAGTTTCCATAACGGAACCACCTACCTATCTTTTTTAACTGTTTTCATTTTTCGACTAGCAAATACTGTATGAAGTAAGGCAATTTCAGCACCTGAAATACCAGCATCTCCTAAAGCTTTTAATATCTTCTGTTCAGTATGTGGTTGTAATGGAATTACATTAGCTTCAATTTTTGATATTAAACTTCTATCACATCCAACTTTTAAAGCCATTTCTTCTTGGGTATACTCTGCAATCTGTCGTAAATGACGAAGTAATTCATTATTCATTTTCATCACTTCCTTTA
The DNA here is from genome assembly GCF_036421055.1 of Gottfriedia acidiceleris. Lineage (GTDB taxonomy): Bacteria > Bacillota > Bacilli > Bacillales > Bacillaceae_G > Gottfriedia > Gottfriedia acidiceleris_C. Next base: position 182,940 of record NZ_JAZGQS010000008.1, read on the forward strand.
ATTGTTTTATTCAAGTTCACAATTAGTGAATAATAGACAAAAAGAAAAGGTACTGGTTCAGAACCAATACCAATCACTCATACTTTTCTATATATAGGTCCTTTAAAACCACCTAAAGTAAGACATAAAAAAAATTCTATTTAATTTTTTCTTCAGTTTTTGAATATTAATTTTCAAGTTTTCATAGATACCCTACTTGAAAATAACAAAGCCAAAAATATTATGTGTATTGTCTGATAGCTTAATAAATGAATATGCACACCCCCTTCCCCATGATGGGAGTGATCAAGTGTTTATAAATCTTGATGAATAATAATTAAATAAGTAAAATCAAATAGAGAGATAATTATTTCACTTATATTTAATAAAGGGGATTTATATGGATAGTTACTTTGGTGATATTATTTATACAGATGATTTCATGTGGGAAAAGCTAGAAATATATGAATTACCAAAATTCCTTTATCATTATACTTCTATTGAAAATCTAGCTTTAATATTAAAAAATAATACCATTCGTTTTAGTAGATTAGATGGAGTAAATGATATGAATGAAGCTATGGCATTAAATCTACCTAATGCGAATACTGCTATTTTTAATTCTAGTTGGACAAGTGAATCAAGCGAATCAATTCCAATGTGGAAAATGTACACAAAAGACATGGAAGGTGTCCGAATTAAATTACCTATAAATATGTTTAAGGGTAGGGATGAACCTAGAGTATTCGAAAAAGGTGGTTCACGTCTATCACACACTGACTCTATTACAATAGATAGGGTAAACTTAAACTATTCATTTACTAGTGGAAGTATATTAGGTCCTAATAAAATTTATTATACTGATGATGAAAAGTATTTATATTCTAAAGTTTTGAATCAAGATGAACAAAATATTAGGATAAACCTATACGATTTAGGTATGTTCAAGAAGAAAAGCTGGGAGTTTGAACAAGAATGGCGGTTTAAGATTTTAGCATTACATGAAGAAGTTTATCTTCCAAATGATGAGTATACAAAGATGATACTAGATCTAGAAACTTATCCAATTATACAGAAGTATATAGACATCAATCTAGAACCTGATATTTTCAATGAAGCAGAAATTACATTAGGTCCAAAAGCTTCTGAAGCACAATACATAATTCTAAATGCATTAATTGAGAAATTTGCACCACAAGCGAAAATTCACCGTAGTAACTTACAAATTAGATAATCTTATTTTCCTTTCCACCTTACTAGGTGGTTTTTTATTTACCCAATGTAAGAAAATACTATAAAAACTTACATTGATTTCATTGATATTATTGAATTTCTTTAAAATTAGTGCTAAAATGAAAATACCTTACAAAAACATACATTCAAAACACTGATATTACTGAAGGGAAACGATACATATATGAATAACAACCCAAACCAAATTAAAGATGTTCAGCCTATTAGAAGCAAGGAACAAATAGAAGATATGAAGTTTTCACTTAAAAGACACTGTTCAGAACGTGACTATATTCTATTCTTAATTGGTATTAATACTGGTTTACGTGTAGGTGATCTTCTTAAACTAAAAGTATCGGACCTTAAAAAGAAGAAGAAGCTGAATATTAAAGAAGGTAAAACAGATAAATTCAGGGAAATAAACCTTTCTAACATTTATGATGAAGTGCAAGCTTATGTTGCTGAAAACACTTCAGAATGGATGTTTCCAAGTCGTAAAAGTGATAAACCTATTTCAACTGTACAAGCGTACAGACAGTTAAATAAAGCTTCTGAAATGGTGGATATAACTGAAGGGATTGGAACACATACATTAAGAAAAACATTTGGTTACTGGTACTATAAACAAACAAAAGATATTTACAAATTACAAGCTATTTTAAACCATTCAAGCATAGATATTACAAAACGATACATAGGTATTACACAAGAAGAAATAAATGAAAGTCTAAATGATTTTGTTTTATAATTCCAGAATATACTGAAAGAAACTACTTTTGTGGTTTCTTTTTTGTGTATTTTTATTTATGTTTAGAAAAATATTAACGGTTATTTTCTTTTCCTTACTTGGGGTTCATTATATGCGTTTTTAAAAGTCTCAGTCATTCAATCTCTATATCCATGTATTATATGACTTTTAAAAAATAAAAAACTGATACCTATGTACCAGCTTTTCATATATTTAGGCTTTAATACTATCGCTATACACTTCAAGATACTCTTCAGGACTATAAATATTTACTATATTCTCATATGGAACACTAATACCAACTTTCAAATAGCAATAACACTCTCCAAAACTAGAATGATAGAAGTCATCGTTCAACTTTTCAAAAGATTTCTTTATAATCCATTTTCTTTTAAGCAACTCTAATTCAGAAGTAGAAAAGTTTTCTTTATTTTCTCCATCTAAAAATGTGTAATCTTCAATTTCTTCTAGTGGTACAGTAAACTTTATAACATAACAATCATTTTTTTGCTGAATCCATTCTAACATTAAATTTTCTTTTAAAAGTCCCGATAAATTAATTAAAAATTCAGGATTATTTTGCACACCATAAGTAAGTACGTTTTTATAATAAAAAAAAGAATTTATCTGGTAGTCCATATATAATTTCCGAATAACTGAATCAATTGGGGTAGTTACACTCTCAAATTTTTTATCCAGATCAAACACTTTATCTTTATATCGAATTTCTTTATTCTGCACATCAATGTAAATATCACGAATTTTCAAAAAAATACTAAGTGGGGTATCAAATTCAATTGCCTTTTGTAAACTAATCAACCCATATTTCTTTATTGATTCACATTTATCATTATTAGTTGTAACATGAAGCGATGCGATTAATAAATCAATGCTTAGTAACTTTTCAACTGTAATTTCAAATTCTTCTAAAAATTCTTCTACATTAAAAGAATCTTTATGCCTAAGTGCATAACTACTGATTCTTCTTTCACTTATATTTAGGTAGTTACTAAGTGAAGATAGTGTTTCTTCAAATCTTGTAAAATCAAATACTATTTGTTTATTCATTAAACTACCCCTTTCAAAGTCCGATAATTACTAATTCAATTTTCTATCAATTACCATGATCTTACAAGTTCATCCATTTACTTTAGAAGTTAATTATTTAACCGTTCAATTTGCTTCGCAAACTTGTCGAATAAATTCGCCAAGCATTGACACAAAACATCTTTCTTTTTTGATCCTGATTAATTCCCACACTTTTTCAGAAACAAAACAGATTAATCTTTTATGCTTTATTTACTTTTTGGGGAAGTGCTTTTCTTCCCCTTGCTTTAGCAAAAATAACGGTTTACTTATTACTTGTTCAGAAATCAACTTTAACTGAATTGATATAGTAATAGATACGAAACTGTTTAAAAAGCACCTTCCACCTTACTCTCCCAACAGTTACAGCCGTTTTTATAATGCACAAAAAAAGCGACCAATCCCCCCTTTTTTGCACAAAAAAAGCGACCATGACATTTTGTAATTATTGTTATTTGTTAAACTTTAAATATATATCTAAAAAACGACTTTTGATTAAATAAGTTGATATTAGAAAAATAATTAATTGAAGCCCGAACCCTATGTATAATAACCATTCTTCTGAAGAATAGGCTAATACTGTTGCCAATATATTAGCAACTGCTACCGCCATACAATCATAAGCAATAAAATAAACAATACTAGGCTTTATTTCTTTTTTTGTTTGTGAACTTTGCACAAAAGAAACAACAGTTACTAATACCGCTAGAATTGGAAATATAAACATAATGGATATATTTGTAACTTGAGTTATTACTTCAGTCTTATGTTCAGAAAAAACAAACGCAAAAATAGCTATTAATGCAACAACGATTTCCAATAAAATAAACCCAACTTTACCCTTCGCTACTTTATTACTACCCAATAAAAACGCCCCCATAATTAATAGAATTATTTATAGTAAATTGCACTAAGAGTAGCAATCCCCTTGATTATTGTAACAAAATTTTCCAGTTTATATGACGTTTTCTATTAGAAATTTCGTTAATAAAGTCTGAACCACGTTAAACCATTGTTTAAGGGTTGTAGATTACAACTTTAAAAGGATGTGGAGATCGTGGAAAATAATCATTTAATATATAACCCTAATACTGGTGAAGTAGTGGGTGAATTTAATCCTGAAGTACATTATTTAAGAAGTAGGAAGCAAGATGCTTTCTTAAAGAAAAATGAAAAATCTAAAGATGCTTTTGAGGGATTTAATGCAGAATCTGGTAAATTTATATGGTCCTATCCCAAACAAATTAAATATATAATCCATTCGCCAGAATTTAATAAAGCAGATTTGACTATGATTTTTTACCTTGCAACTTATGTAAACGGAACTGGTTATTTAGCTTTCGATAATGGAATAAAACTTTCAAAGACTGATCTTCAAGAACGCTTAAAAATAAGTAGAAACTCATATTCAAAATTTTTTAACAAGCTGATTAATCATCAAATACTTATTCCATCTAATGATGCTTTTAAATGGAATGAAAACTATAATTTTTACGGTAAAACTAAAGGAAAAGCGACGCCGAAAATGTTAGTTAGAACTTATATTTCTCAAATAAGAGAACTATATGAAGCAGTAAATGAAAACGGAAAACGAAAATATTCAGCTACTGCACTTTATCCAATCTTTGCACTTGTTCCTTATCTGCATCATTCGAGTAATATCATTTGTAAAAATCCTGAAGTAAAAAACATTGAAGATATTGAATATTTTACTCTGTCAGAAGTTGCAGAACTACTGGGTTTGAAAGACAGTAAAAAATTGAGTTGTTCACTATCATCTTTAATACTCAATAAACAGACAAGTTTCATAAAAGTAGAGAGTAAAAATGAAAAATATTTAAAACTAAATCCCAAATTTTTTTGGAAGGGTACTTCTGCACCCGATACAAATCTAATCGCTGAATTTGATATGATAGCTACCAATAGAAAGAAGAATAAAAAAAACTAAACTTTCGACTGCTATAAGATTTGTTTCAAATAACGCACGTGCAATTAATGGATTTGGAGAAGTAGAATCAGGAAAGGTAAACTAGTAATTTTATATATTCCCTCTAAAAGGATGAGATCACTATTAAAAGATTATTTACAAAATGAAATTTAAAATCTTAATTTAATAGTCAATAAATTTTTATGTTCCCCTATTTAACCATCGCAGATTTTGAAAAGTAGGGGAACATTTATTTGTAGTTTTAAAGAAAAGAAGAAACCCCTTGTAATTTATTAAATTTTATCAAGAGTTGCACTGCTTCTTCAGTATTTTCCACATCATATGAGAAAGGATTAAGTGAAACGGCAAATGCAAGTGCTTCTAAACATGAAAACAATCTATAAAAATTAATATCAATATAATAATTATTGTTGGCACCGTGTAATATTGAGTGTCTATTTAAGGGATGTTCTGAATTTGATTTATACAAATATTCTAATCCATATTTTTCATAAGATATTAATAAATCCAGACCTTCATCAATTCTTCTTAAAAATAAATCGTCAAGATAATCATTAGGTAGTATGTATTTATTCTCGAATAATACTTTGTCACGCCATATTACCTTTCTATTTTTCATAACTTCCTTAAAGGCACTCGTTGAACCAGATTTATTATATTCAATTAAATTGTTATCGCAAAATTCTCTAGCAATTCCTTCAATAACAGTAAGCAATAGCGTTATTGCTGCGGCTATATGATTAATATAATAGCTTTCCACGGCTTGTGTAATTAACTTGATGTGTGATTTAAATTCAGGTATTTTATAATATGTCCCTTTTAATTGTCGTACAATTATTTCTGGTGAATATATTTTTCTAAATATATTAAGTGCTTGATCTCCTAAGGGAGTTAATGATAATTCAATAACTTCTCCCATAGGTACAAACGGAGGTAAAATCCATTCATGTGATTCAATTAACTGTTCACCTAATGATATCTTTATATTATTACGTTGCAGTATTTGTTCCTTACTATCTAAAGGAATGGTGAGTAATCCAGCTTTATCATATATAACTACACAGTTAAAATAATGATGCCTTCCCAATTGCTTAATATCAATGCTATCTGAAGGTAAATTAAACTCTTTCTTCATTTTATTAATGACTTCTTCTTGGGAATACTTATCTTTCAATACATGTGTATAGAATAAATAATATTTATTCAACAATTTTTGCATGTTATTACTCTCCCCTTTCCTACACTTCTTTGAGAATAAACTTTGTCATTTCATAAAATCTACTATTTTATTAAACTGTATTAATTACTATCAGGAAAAACAAGTTTAATTAGTAGCTTTCCATAAGTCAACAAACTTGACATAGCATCTAAAGCATCTTTTGTGTTCTTTGCTTTTTCTACAACATCCATTACAATACTTTTAGCTTCTTCTGCATTTTTAGCTTTTAATACATTTGTCATTTCATTAAAAAGTTCAAGCATCTCTTCATTTATTTCATTATTTTTTCTTATCAATCCAACCATTTCAGGTAAGTATGCTGTATTTTCAACTATTTTCTGTATCATTTCATTTAGTTGGATTTGACGTTGTATATTTTCTTGTTCTTTTCTTTTTTTATTGGCTTCACTTTGTTCCAGATCATGTTGTATAGAATCTAATAAAGAATTTGTAAGACCAATATGTTTTTCTATTTTGGGGATTTGTAAATTAAGCTTTTCCAAATTTTACCAAACCTTTCATTTTTCCTTTAATTATATATTAAATCTAAAAGCAAATTTAAAATAATCTACAATTTATCAAAAAATTATGTCTGAAGATCACTTTTATATTGTTTTAGGGTTGTAAGGATCAAATTAATAAAAGGATGATAAGAAAATGACTATAAATAAAAATTACAAAAACATAATAAACATAGTTGAAAAAACACTAAATGGAATAAAATCTAGTGAAATCATTGAATTAAGAAATATATGCCAAGAAGACAGATATACCTACTACAAAATAATCAAATTAAAATACATTTGTTACATAGGATTAATTAGGGACTATACAACTAAAGAAACTGAAGATACTATATTCTTGTTAATTCATGATATTATTCACCGAATTAGTGTAGACTCAAATGATAATTCTGAACTGACAATTAGTATTTCATAAATACACATAAATGGAACTGGGTAATTTTCCAGTTCCTTTTTTATTTATCAGTTTGGTGTTCATTTAATTCCCACCAATTCTTGGAGATCAATCTCCAGTATAAAGCTTTAAATTTTCTATTTAAGATTCCAAAATAGAACCCATATGTATTTGTAACATTACTAAGTTTGATTTTCCTTACAAGTATTCTAAAAGCATTGATTGCAGTTTCTAAAATATTTTCATCAACCTTGTTATTGTTCGCTGAAATAGATACCAATTTCCAGTATTCTTCTATTTTTTTTGCATTATCGAAGTAACATTTAACAAGGTTTGTAAATTCTGTTGGAACTTTTTCGCTTACGAAAGAAGCATCTAAAAATCCGTTTTCTTGTACATGGTTTACTTCTTTGTTACGTATATCAATATTTTGATTGTTAGTTTTTAAAGGACTATGAGTTTGTGGTTGGTTCAATTTTTCGTTTTCGGATGGTTCAGTTTGTACACAAAAACGATTAAATACATATACGTTATTCGATTTCGAACCGTTTTTACGAACTGTATCATATACAAAAATTAATCCAAATTCCTTTGCTTTTGAAATCATTCTTTTAAAAGTACTTCTACTGATGCCGAAACCGTCTTTATCATGTGTTGCTGATACAACAGTACCTATTTTAGCATTACAAACACCAGCTACTTTTGCAGAAAATCGAATAAGACGTTTTAAAGCAACCAGTTCTGATTTAGTAAACTTGATCTTAAGATCAACCATCCATTGTTCAATATTGTTATTAAAATCTTTAATATTATTAAATTGTGATAAATGTTTAAAATTATCAATATTTCCTGATTGCATTTTTATTTTTCTCCCAATACAAACAGAAACCCAAAGTACCCTTCTATGCTAAAAATGGCAATACTTAATACACCTTGCATCATCAAATTTTTTTCGATAAAATGAAGGTAACTGTACGGTATTTAGTTTGATTTCTGTATAGTTTTCAATTTTATTTTTTGTGGTCACGTGCTGGTAACACGTGGCTTTTTTCTTTTTATTTGTTTCTTAGATTAAATATCTAATGTATTTATAGGATTAAATCTATCATTCTGTTCTTTAAGATCATTTCCCCACATTGCAGAATAACGTTCCGTAACTGCAATAGAAGAATGTCGCATCAATCGTTGAACTGCAAAAGTACTCATTCCTGATTGAATACAACGTTGACAAAAAGTGTGTCTAAATGTATGTGCTGATAAACGAACATCACGAAAATTCATGATCTTTGCCAATCTTTTAAATACATTTTTAACTGCATTTGGTGTCAACTTTTTATTGTGAAGATCCGCAAATACATTTTCATTAATATTTTCAGCACCAAAAAACTGTTCACAATAGACTTTGTAAGCTGATAATTCTTTAATTAATTTCTCAGTAATTGGAATAGTTTCATAAGTACGTGATTTACCAAAAACACTCATTGTACAATTGCTAAAATCAATATCACTCCAACGTAAATTACACATTTCTGACAATCTGATACCACTTGATAATAAACAAACAATGATAGAATAATCTCTATATGCATAAAATGCCTTTTCTCTTTGTTTAATACGTCTGTAATAATTCAGCATTTGCTTAATATGGTAATCTGAAAAAACTTCAATCTTAATATCTTCTTTAGCACGTTGAATTTTTTTTGCAGGGTTATTCTGAATTACTTCAATTTCTACCATGTAATTTAAAAATGCTTTTACCCTTTGTAGTTTGGAATTGGTAGTAGTAGCGTTGTTCCCTTTTTTCTGATAAAAAAGAAGAAACTTCTTTACTACATTTGGAGAAATATCTTGTATGTTGACAATTTCGTTAGCATTACAGAAATCTTGAAACTGTCGCAAAATTTCTTTATAGCTTGAAATTGTTGTTGGGGACAAATTTTTAAATTCTCGATCATCTAAAAAATCTTGTATTGCAAATTTTAACAACATTAAAAAGACCACCTCACCTTAGATTAGTGAAGTGGTCTCTTTGGATTGTAGAAATTCCATCTACAACCACTGTACAGTACAGAGTTTAGAAATGTCGTTCAACCCTTGATACTGTTAAGTTTATGATCCCAACTGGACTTGAACCAGCGACCCCTACCCTGTCAAGGTAGTGCTCTCCCAGCTGAGCTATGGAATCGTAATTTATAAGGAGAAATCATTCTCTCTAATAAAATCTATTATACCGTTTTGTCTTCTACTCTTCAACCAATATTTAACAAAAAATTTCGAATATAAGTCACTAGAATATATTTTCACTTTTTTTGAAAAATACTCACCTATTCGACTTCGCTTCTATTTCGTTTATTGAATGCATTAAATCTTTCCATCTCAAGTCTTTATCTCTTGGTATATTGCTTAATAGAATACTTCCAACCACAATTGTTAAGAACAATAGTAAAACACCCACACCAAATACAAATGTCTGAACTTTATAGTTTTTAACGATTTTAATTATTCTACTTTTCACAGGCGATCTCTCCAATAGTTAAATATTAATATTCCTTAACCAATAATGGTGAAGGTACACTCTCTTTATTAATATTTTCCTGTTTGCCTATTATGTAATCAAAATTTCAAAAAATCGTTACAATTTAGTATTTTGTTGCCTTTGTACCTATACAAGCACTGAAAAATTTTGTATCCTTTCTATTTCTATAAGTTCATTTTGTGCACCTTCAATGTATGGCCTTAATTTACAGTCTATGTATCTAGAACTAACATCCATACTATAGTTTATTTTTGTTAGTTCTTTTTCTTTTTCTCTTTATATTGTGAAGTTTTGCTTTTCTCTTGATTTGATTCGACCTTATTTTCCGCCGATTTTTTCTTTCTATTTCTTCTAGGGTTTTTGTTCTCTTCTGGTTCTTGTTTCTCTTGCTCTTTTTGTTCATCATTCGAGTTAAATAACTCTTTTTGTTCAGAGTAAACGGAAACGATTGAACCGGCAGCTTGTATCCAACTTCCACTATATTTTAATAGTAGCGCTAATTCTTCGTATTCCTTAACTAATGGGTTTGTTTCAGTTTCTTCGTCGTATTGTTGGAGTACATCAAAAATGACACCATCTGACAGATCACTTGGCCCACCTTGTTCGCTAGAAATTGATTCATCCTGTTGACTTGGGATTGGTTCTTCTTGCATTTCAATCGGTTCATAATCTGGTATTCTACCATAAAGATATTCTATTTCATTCAATATGTGTTCATTCGAAGATTCGGTTGATCGCATGTTTTCATTATGAACTTCATTTACATTTGTAAGTTCAACGGTATCATCTTCTGGCAATCTTCCAGTATATTCTTGTACTTCATCAAAAATAATTCCATCTGATAGTTCACTTGCCTCAGACACTGGCGCACTGCCATGATATTCTTGAAGTACGTCAAATATGACTCCATCTGATAGATCGCTAGGTTGTTCTACTTGCCCTGTTTCTTCTAAATAGTCTTTTAAATCCTCTATTTCTAGTTCTACCATACCACCCATAACTTGTAATGTATTTCCAATCGCTTGTAAAAAATTCCCCATAAAACCAGATACATCAAAATCCTCTGAACTTACTTCTTCAAGCGCTGCAATTAATCCTCCAAAAGCTTGTTGAGCATTCCCAGTCATATTTAACTTTATCGCCCGATCTGGATCCTTTTGTCCTTCTTCTTTTTGTTCTTCTGCTTCCGCAACTAATAAACTAAATAATACAGTGACATTACCTGAAGCTTGGATAATTTCACCTGCATCTTCTAATATACTAGGTTCTCCTAAAAAAGCTTCTATTAGATTACCAATCGCTTGAAAGCTATTTCCACCAAAATCTAGCTGAAAACTTATATCCTCCCATCTTTTTCGGTTTTCTCCTTTTAATCCTCTCATTGGAGTACTACTAATTGCTGAACTGATTGTGCCAATTGCATTCACCCATGCCCCAATAACTTCCATAACTTGGCTCATTACAAAACACCAATCCTTGATTAGTCATTTAGGATTAGTATATTCATCCATAACGTTTAAACGTTCCAAATAGGTAATTGTAATTGAGCCCTATTATCATTAACCAACTTTCTTCTTAAACAATTCAATTTTTGATTTTTCGCCTACAATAAAAATTAAATCACCACTTTGAAAAACTACATCTCCAATATGCGATACCATTGGCTCCCCGTCACGGATGATTAGGACAACAGTTATGCCATATTTCATCGAAAAACTTATTTCTCTTAAAGTTTTGCCAACCAATTTTTCAGGGATGACCGTTTCAACTCCTGCAATATTTTTTGTAATTTCGATGTATTCGATGATTCCACTCATCGCTTCCATACGTGCTGCTTTATGTCCAGCTTCTTCTTCTGGATAGATTACTAAATCTGCTCCAATACTTTCTAAAATCCCACCAACTTCACGATTATTTGCTTTACAAATAATTCTTCTAACTTTTCTCTCTTTCAATCTTCTCGTAATTAAGATAGAGGCTAAAGAATCCGTTCCAATCGCTACAAATACTGCATCAAATTGACTTACATTTAAATCCTCTAGTATAGACTCTTCACGTAAATCGCCAATTACTGCATATTCTGTATACTCTTCTAATTGCTCTAATGTCTTTTTATCTTTATCACAAACAACAACTTCATGACCTAACTGATCAAGCTCTTTTACAATTCCTCGACCAAAACGTCCTGCACCTATTACCAAATATTGCTTTGGCATATAACCTCTCCTCCTTACCCAACTGCTAAGTCTTTTTCAACATATTTTAATTTTTGATTATCGACCCTAAATACGAAATAAATCAGTGTAAAGATTCCAATTCTCCCAATAAACATTAGTAAAATTAATATTATTTTAGACACACTATGGATATTTGTTGTAATCCCTAACGATAATCCTGTATTGGTAATTGCCGAAATGGCCTCTAGTAAAATTAAATCTAACTGAAACGGTTCAAAAATCGAAATCATGATCGTTGCAACTGTGATTAATATGATAAAGCTCATCGCAATAACAAATGCACGATCAACAACTTCTTTCTTTACACTTGTTCTAAAAAGAATTGTATCGTCTTGTGACTTAATAACTGAAAACATCTTTGCAGCTAAAACCGAAACTGTTGTTAAGCGTATCCCTCCTGCTGCACTCGATGAAGCTCCACCGATATACATCAGCACTAAAAGGATTAAGATTGCAGGCAATGTTAGTTCTGCAATATCAAGAGGTGCATATCCTCCATTTCGACTCGTAACTGATAAGAAAAATGAATTTGTGAATTGATCGAAAAAATTTAAATGCTTAAATGCATGGCCTCTTTCTAAAAGCCAAAATACAATTGTTCCAAAAATCATAAACGAAAAATGCAGACGCATATTAATCCTTGTAAATAAAGATTTTTTCTTATTGTATTTATAGATGTACTCCATAATAGTCGGATATCCTAATCCACCTATAAAAATTAACGCAGCTGTTACAATTAAAACTACATTATTTTTTTGAAACGATATTAAACTATTACCAAATAAATCAAAACCCGTGTTAGTAAAACTTGCAATTGAATGGAAAGCAGTAACTAATAAAGTTTCTAATACAGTGTCATATTTCCCTCTAAATTGACTATAAAAAAAGAGCCCGCCAATCAATTGAAAAAATAATGATGTATATAAAACTGATAAACTTAATCTTCGAATCGACTTAATGCTACTTTGATTTTGATCCTTCGATACGACTAATAAATTTGAAATCGTCATCCGAATACCGAGTATCATAAATCCGTAACTAATAAATACAACAATTCCGATAGCACCAATTTCCATTTGGATCATTAATAAGATTTTTCCCCATACATTAAAGGTCTCAACTAAGTTAACAGTTGTTAACCCAGTCACACTAATCGCACTCGTTGAAACAAATAAACTGTCTATATAGCTTATATTCGAAATTCGCGTAAATGGCAGATAGTACAAGAATGAAAATAAAAATATAATGATGATATAAGAAATAAATATGTAATGGAGAGGATTTTTGGCTTTTTTCTTCTTTTTATTCATGAGTAGCTCTTTTCTCCTTTTAGTTGGCTGGATAAAAGTTGATGGAATATTTTTCTAACCTTTATTATCTATTCTACCTAATTTAGTTAAAAAACAAAAAAACTTTCAAATCATCTGAAAGATTTGAAAGCCTTTTTGAAATTTATTAAATTCATTAATTGATCTAAGCTGATGAAGAATTACCTGTTTTAACTTGTGTTAATGTAACTTCTTTTTGTTGTTGATATAGGTACAAGAATACACTCACAATTACGATCGTACCTCCAATTAGCTGAAATGATGATAGCATTTCGTTAAGAAGGAAAACTGCTAAAATAGATGCACCAACTGGTTCCCCAAGTATACTCATTGATATTGTCGTAGCATTTACGTAATTTAATAAATAGTTATTTATTATATGTGCTAATGAAGGAATAATGGCAGATGCAATAAATATGATCCAATCTTTGGATTGGTAATCAAAGAAATTATCCATCGTTACAATATTATAGATTGTTAAAAATGATGCTGAAAATGCGAATACCCAAAAACTATACACCCAATGAGATGTATTTTTTACGGTTGTTTGTCCAACCATTAAATAGAGTACTGCAGCAATTACACTTAAAAATGAAAGAATATCACCTTTAAACGCTGACATACTTAATCCAATATCGCCAAATCCTATTAGACATACACCAATAATCGCGATTATCATACATATTTTAGATTGCATAGACGTTCGCTCTTTAAATACAAAAAATCCAAGAATCATTGCAACTAATGGCTGAAGAGCTAAAATGATCGTTGAGCTCGCTACAGAAGTAAAAACTAATGAACCATACCATAAAATAAAATGGACAGCTAACATTAACCCACCTAAAGCGAATGATTTATAATGCGATTTTTTTAAGGCTTTTAATTCGTTTTTTCGTTTCAATACAAATGGTAGCATCCATATACATGTAAACCAGAGGCGATACATGCTTAAAACAGATGGGGAAGCTTTCGTCCATTTAGCTAAAATAGCTGAAGTTGAAATTGCAATAATGGACAAAATTAATAATGACATCATTGCATTTGGTTGTTTTTTACTCATGTTTCACCTCATTTCGACTTATTTTGTAAGCGTTTAATACATTTTACTTTTCTAAATTTTTTGTATGAAGTAACATCTAATTATATCATCCTAGGGAAAAGAAGAGGAGACATTTTATGATACAAACAAATGGTACTAGAGAAGAACATACACTATATAGTGAACACATCAAAAAAGAAATTACATTTACAATATACTATTCAAGCATGTACACTCCGTTAATAAAACATCACTTATTAATTGCACAAGATGGACAGGATTATTTTAATTTAGGAAAAGTTCATCGTGTTATAGAAAAATTAACAAAAGAAGGTTCAATTCAACCTACAATCGTTGTGGGAATACCATATTCTTCACCAGAGGAGCGTTTTAAACTATACCACCCTTCTCAAGCAGGCCAAAAAAATTATATTCGTTTTTTAGCTGAAGAATTACTTCCTTATTTAGATGATCATTTACCTTTACTTGGCTTAGCCCATAGTAGAACATTAATCGGCGATTCATTAGGTGGTACTGTTTCATTACAAGCAGCATTTACATATCCGAATACATTTGGACAAGTCATTATGCAATCACCATTTGTGAACGATGATGTGATGGAATTTTTAAAGAGAACAAAATTAAATTCGATCCTTTCTATTGTTCAAACTGTTGGAAAACATGAGGAAAATGTTTTTACACCAAGTAAGCAATGGGTTAATTTTGTCGAAGGTGGATTACAATTAAAAGATTCTTTAGCAAACTTCCCTGTAGAATTACATTATGCAGAATATGAAGGGGACCATACTTGGACAAACTGGGAAAAGCAGCTTGAGGACGTATTAAAAATTAGTTTAGCAAAATAATTCGTGAAACTTAGCGATTTTCAAAAAATTTGGTATAATTAAAATTAGTTATTTTTCTTTCGTTAATTTTTTCAAATTAAAATATAAAGTATCACAAACAGGAGGTAATTTTTATGAAATGTGGCGTTGTTTTTTTCCCATCTAATTTCGTTCAAGAAAAGGCTAATGAGTATAGAAAACGTTATGATCCAGCGTATACGTTAATCTCCCCTCATGTTACATTAAGAAGTGGATTCGAATTAAGCGAAGATCAACTTCCAAATATTATTTCACAGTTAAATGAAATTGCAAGTCAAATTGAACCATTTGAATTGGAAATTAATAAAGTAAGTTCTTTTGCACCAGTTAATAATGTCATTTATTTAAAAGTTACACCTGTTGAAGCATTAAAAGAGCTTCATGAAAAAATGCACACTGGCGCTTTCCCAGAAACAAAAGATTATGCATTCGTACCGCATATCACAATTGGTCAGCAGTTACAAGATGCTGAATTTGCTGATATTCTAGGCCAGTTACGCATGATTCAATTTAGTTACAATGAAGTAGTAGATAACTTTAAATTAGTTTACCAATTAGAAAATGGTGCTTGGGAAGTATATGAAACATTTAAATTAGGAGCAAAAAAATGAGCTTTCGCACAATAGTAGCAGCAACAGATCAAGAAATAAAAGACGCTCTTAAAGTTCGAGTAGAAGTTTTTGTTGAGGAACAACAAATTTCAAGAGATTTGGAGTTTGATGGCCTTGATGAAGAGTGTATCCATTTTGTTTCATACGATGGAGAACAACCGATTGCTGCAGGTCGACTTAGATTAATCGAATCGACTGGAAAAGTTCAGCGAATCTGTGTGTTAAGTAGCTATCGAGGAAAAAAAATCGGGAATGAAATTATGTACTTAATTCATAAAACTGCAAAAGAAAAAGGATTAGATCAATTAGTCTTACACGCACAAGAATCAGCAATTCCTTTTTATGAAAAATTAGGTTATAAAATCTCTTCCGAAATATTTTTTGAAGCTGGCATTCCACACGCAGAAATGAAGTTAAAAATTAATTAAACACACTTAAAACTATGATTCAATTGAATCATAGTTTTTTTTCATGGGGCTTACTATACATGACGCGATGTAACAAACAACGGTCTTACCGATACATTTAGTTCTATACATATGAAAGATACTTTTTTCCCATTAAAATTAACTTTTCGTACACAAATCTTTTTGGTAACATAGATGAGTCTGCTTTAATTTTAAGGGGGAAAATAATGAAAATTGCAAACTATCAAAATCAATCAATCTATTTACCAGAATTCCCTCGATCAAGATATGAGGAAATATATCAAGCCAGTATTCGCGGGGAAGTTAAATGTGTTAATTGTCATCAAAGATTAAATTTCACATTAACTATTTATGATATTCCTCATTTTTATCATCTAAACAATGAGCAAAATCTAGCATGTATGAATCATAACGTAGAGTTAGAGCAAGAAATGGTTGCTAGATTTGAAAATAATCATTCTACTACCGAAATTACGAACGATCGAATGATTAAACTTCCTACTAAGCGTTCGATTTCAAATACAGCTACAATCGAAAAAACAGATGAAAATCAATTTATTAACAGACTACCTTTTTACAATATTCCACCATATAAAATAAATGAACAAAAGACGGATGAATTTGTGATCAATCAAATTTCATTGGATTCTCAACAATGGAATGCTGTCACACATATCGGTTCACCTTTGCTTGTACTTGCTGGAGCCGGAAGTGGTAAAACACGCGTCATAACAACTCGCGCAATGCACTTAATGAATAGCGGTATTCTTCCTCATGAAATGATGCTCGTAACTTTCACGTCTAAAGCTTCTGCAGAAATGAAAGAGCGAATGAAAGGTCTTGGTTACCCTATTGGGCAGATGGAAATTGGTACCTTTCATAGTATTTTCTATAAAATGCTTTTACGATTTGACCGTACGAAATGGGATTCAAGCCGTTTAATTAAATCGGATTTTCAAAAGGAGATTATGTTAAAGCAAATTGGCCGACGCCTTGAAATTGATGAAAAGTCATTTGCATACGACCAGGCAATTCAACAAATTGGCTTATGGAAGAACTCTTGTGTTTATCCACATGAGATTAGATCAAAAGATGCTTGGGAAGAACAGGTCGCTTCTCTTTATGAAGGCTATGAATCATTAAAAAAGCAAAATGGGCAATTTGATTTTGACGATATGTTACTCGGTTGCTTTGAAATGTTAAATGAAAATAATGAATTACTTTTGCATTATCAAAATCGATTTAAATGTTTATTAGTGGATGAGTTTCAAGATATTAATAAAATCCAATTCAATATTCTAAAAATCCTTTTTCAACATACAGAAAATATTACGGCTGTTGGTGATGATGACCAGTCAATCTATGCGTTTAGAGGAAGTGACCCCAAGTTTATCTTGGACTTTAAAGAACATTTCCAAGGAGCAAAGATTTATCATTTAAGTGAAAATTATCGTTCAACCCACGGGATCGTATCATTGGCAAACGAAGTCATTAAGCCGAATAAAAACCGTTTTGTAAAATCAATGCATGCTCAATATGACTCCAATCAAGTACCTTCTTTTTTCTTTCCATACGATGAAGAAGAAGAAGCAACGATGATTATTAATGATATAAAAGAAAAAATTAATAGCGGTGCAAATCCAGGACAATTTGCAATTTTGTATCGTACTAATACTGCATCAAGGGCTGTTTTTGAGCGCTTAATAGGAACAAGTTTGCCTTTTACAATCGATCAAGATGGTGACTCATTTTATGATCGACCTATTATCCGAAAAATGATTTCTTTCTTACTATTAATAGGAGATGAGGACCACCAAGCAGCATTGAAAGAAATATTGCCTGTCTTTTTCCTAAAACAACAAGCATTTCAAGATGCAAAAATGAATAGTGTTTTGCAAAACCTATCTTTCTTAGAAGCGTTTACCACAATTAAAAGTGCAGCACCATTTCAAATTAAAAAAATTGAAAACCTGATAAAAATTTTACGTTATTTAAAAAACGCATCACCTTTAGAAGCAATTGAGCGAATTGAAGAAAGTCCAGCTTTTATGGACTATATTAAAAAACGTGGAAATGAGTCTAATAAAATCGAACGACCTTCTGATGATCTAAGAGATTTAAAGGTTGTAAGCAAAAATTTCAAATCAATTAGAGAATTTGTTGAACACGCATTTCATATTTCCGCTAAATTTAAAGAATATAAGCAGAAAAAAAATCAATCTTCACAAGGTAATATTTCGCTTTTAACAGCTCACCGTTCAAAGGGATTAGAATATGATTATGTCTATATTTTAGGGGTTGTAGACGGAGGATTCCCTCATGATTATGCTTTAGAATCTTTGAAAAATGGTCACTTAGATCAACTGGAAGAAGAACGTCGTCTTCTATATGTCGCATGTACAAGAGCTAGAAAGCTATTATACTTATCGATTCTTCAAAAAAGAAGAGGAAAAAAAGCTAATACGTCAAGACTAGTTCGACGTTTTATAAATAAGAAATGAGATTGAACAACTTTCTTGTATAAAAAATTAAGGTGAGCAAAATATGCTCACCTAAGTGTGTAGACAAAGTACTAAAAACTTAATTTTCAGACTGATTGCAAGCGCTTGTCTTTCGAGGCACGAAGCCTGGTGAGGAGCGGAGTTACCCCAGACGGTAATGAGCACCGCAGACAGGCGAAGTAACGAAGAAAGCGAGCGTTTGTCAACAGTCTGAGGTGAGCAAAATATGCTCACCTTTTTTTTATGGATTAACGTCTAGTCGTTCTACTGCCACAGCCACAACCTGATTTTTTCACGTAGCCTGCCGGAACTCCTTGATAATATGGGTTATAGTTCGCTTGATTCATTTGTTGCTGCATTTGTTGCTGTTGCATTTGGTACTGCTGTTGTTGTTGGAGCTGTTGCCATTGAAAAGGAGTCATTTGACCCTGACCTTGATTATACATAACTTCCCTCCTCAATAAATTTATTCACAATAGTATATGAAAGGAATTTTCAATCGTTCTACCTAAAATTACGAATTCAGTCTATTAACAATCGTTTCTATAACGCCAGCTGCCCCAGCAATAGCTAACAAAACAATGATGAACTCTCCCACATGTGGGAAGAACACATATATTAATAGTAAAAACGCTGTACACCAAATTCCGCTACACCAAGTACAACTTAATAACTCTCCAAAAAAATATTGGATTCCACTTCCTTTAATCTTTGTATAAGTAACTGGCATCCCATTCTCTTCAAGCGTTATTTCATCAATAAAAGGTCTTCTTAGAAAAGCTGTAATTTTATCGTGAACTACTAAACGAGTCAAACGAAAGCTTGCCAAAATTAAGATGAATAACAACAACCAACTTATATCCATGTTAAGTACGCAGGACAAGGGATATGGATGCAAAGGGTAATAATCTCATGTCCTTACCCTACAATTATGCTAAATCTAATCCCTTCCAACCCTTCTCCTCCCCTTTTCTTTTTTACTCTCCCTATTTTCCTATTACAGATCCAAGTTCTTCTTTGTCTTTCCTGCTTTAACTGTACTACTTTGCTCCTAAGCCCATTTATCTAAAAAAGCAAAAATCTTCAGTAACCGTTTTTCGCCTGCTTAATATCATAGTAATGTAATATCCATCTAAAGTGATAAGGAGTGAAAATGATGAGTTGCAAAGACAACCACGACAAAAAAAGAAACCATTGTGTATGTGACGTTGTAAAATTCATAAACGATCTACAAGATTGCGCAACAAACACTTGCCCAACAGGTTGTGACGTTCCATTCTTAGGTGCTAACCCTAATGTACCACTTGCAAATACTCGCCCTTTCCTATTGTATTTAGCAAACGGTGAATTATTTAGAGTACCAGCATTTAATAATAATATGATGGCAGTCATGTCTCAACAACGTGATGGCGGAGATAACAATAACAACAACAAAAACGCTCAAATCAACAATTGCCAAGATACAGTTGTTTTCCGTGTTGAAAGTGTAGATGAAGATTGCTGTGCAGTGTTAAGAGCATTAGTTCCAGTAAAAAACAAAGACAACAAAGACAACAACAAAGACAACCAAAATACTTTCTGTGAACTAGTTGACGGCGATATGTTTGTAGCATCAAACACTTGTGTAACTGTTGACTTAGATTGCTTCTGTGCAATCCAATGCTTACGTGACGTACACGTTACAAATCTGTAAGTTTAATGTAAACTAAAAAACTATGGGTGGTAGATCATGTATCTACCACCTTTTTAACGCCTTAAATACCTACCATTTGAATACTTACAATACTTTGAATATCCAATTCAACATCATTAATTTTCGAAGAAACCTTTATTGAAACCTTACCTTCGTTGTAACCCATAATATAGCCAATATATAAGTCTTTTTCTGTTCGAATTCGGCACTCAACTTTTGGAATATAATGAGGCTTATTTATCATAAATAATACTTTTTCTTCATTCGTCATCGCTTTAAATGGTTTTTTCATCCAAGTATTGTCTTCTTCGACTTGTTCTTCTTGTTCTTGTTCTTGTTCTTGTTCATCTACATTCACAACATCTTCAAATTTTTCTAGTTCTTCTAGTTCTTCAAGTTCTTCAAGTTCTTCAAGTTCTTCTGGTTCTTCGACTTCTACGTATTTAGAAGCTACATATTCTTTATCCTTTTGTTTTTGATCTTGATTATTTACTTTGACCACATATGAGTGTTGTACGTTCAACTTGGCTTCTTGAAAATCTGGCTGCGCAATATATAATAATGGCTTTACACCCTCTTTAGACTCTTTTCTTGCCATTGTTGTTCCTCCCTCGTAAGTGTGCTCTCATAAATTATATGAACTGACAATATTTATCATGTTACTTTTTTCTCAATCAAGTAACCTACAATTTTAATCGAAATACAAAATAAATGCCTATCAACACTTGACTAATTTTATACATATTCATCTAAATTGGACAAATATCCTAGTACAAACAATTGACAGGGCACATATAAATACATTGTAACCGCACAGAAAAAACAAGGAGCGATGAAAAAGTGAATAAAGAGTTATTCTCAGTATTCGTAGGTAAAGGAGTTAGAATTGGTCGAGGAGGTCATGAATCTAAAGAAGGTTTATTAATTGGTGCATATGAAACACATATTGCTCTTTTTACTGAGGCTGAAGGTGTAATTTACTTCCCTTATACTCATATTAAAAGCGTAACTTCATTTGCAAAAGGTAAATTAACTTATGATGAAATGTACAATACGATTGAATTATTACCAAACGAGAATTTTGTAGAATTATTAAATTCTCAAGTTAGACAATGGGTAAAAATTAATCGCGGTGGCCACGACAAAGTTGAAGGCATTCTTCTTGATGCAAACCATGATTATGTAGAAATTTCTTTTAACGATGAACTAGTGTATATTGCTACTTATCATGTAAAAAGTGTAAGTTTCGGAGAAAAATTTGAAGTTTACGAAAGAAGTAATACGACAAGCCAAACATTAAGAAGAAGAAAATAATGTTTAGAAAGGTCGTTTTATGAAATAAAACGACCCTTTTTTTATAAAACTTTGACCCTCGATGCCATTCTAATTATGTAAACCCATTATAAAGTAATTTGAAACTATACTTAATTTTGAGTGGTAATCAATAAATCATTGGAAGTATGCTGTTATTGAAATAACTGATCCAACTATAAATTTTCAAACTTAATAATCTTTTTTCATTCATATAAGACAGGCACTAACTACCTTGCCAACCTTTAAATGAAATGATTGATTTTATTTAGACAAACTATCATTTTACTCGATATGCCCATATAAATAAAATTGAAAATCCTTTTTCAGAAATAAACATGTCTGAATAATAATGATTTATCTTTTTAAGAAAGGAGAAAATCATGGCAAGTTTCAAAAATTTTCTCAACAAACAAGTTACAATTGAAATATCCGGTAACAGTAATGTTGATGGAATCTTAATTGAAGTTGGAAATGATTTATTAGTTGTTTTCAATGGTGAAAATTTTCTTTATATTCCACTACTTCATATTCATAATCTAAGTGAGAGTTTAATTGAAGAATCATATGGTGTTGTTCCGTCATTGCAAGAATTGGAACACGAAAAAGATGAGTTATCTTTACGTAAAGTATTAACTGCTGCCAAAGGAATTTTTGTTGAAATTAATCTTTCAAATAATCGTTCTTTTCATGGCTTTATTACAACCATCATGAATAATTACTTTGTATTCTATTCACCGATCTATAAAATCATGTATATATCCCTCCAGCATTTAAAATGGTTAACCCCGTATCTCACAGAAAAAACCCCTTATATGTTAAGTAATAATTTATTACCTGTTAATCCTTCTAATATCCCTCTAGCGCGCACGTTAGACGTTCAATTAAATAAGTTGATAGGTGAATTAGTCGTAATGAACAGTGGTGAAAATTACGAATATATAGGTAAGTTGAGCTCTATTGACTCGAATTTCATTGAGTTGACTACATCTAGAGGAGAAAGCAAATTAGTAGGTCTTCGTCACTTAAAATCAATTTTTATTCCGTAATATTTATAATATTAAAATGCCACATTTACAATAAAAAAGTGCCTTTCATGATTATCATAAGAAGGCACTTTTTTTATTTGACTAATGTCAGGTTGATTTCCCTAACGGAGTGTTTACCCATATAAAGAAGACCGCTTATTTCTGCTGCAGGATGCACGGCTTTCATAGGTTTTTCGGGCATGAGCTGAGCTGTTTCGTCGTTTTTTCATCCTGCATCCCTATTTTA
Organism: Gottfriedia acidiceleris; assembly: GCF_036421055.1. Classification (GTDB taxonomy): domain Bacteria; phylum Bacillota; class Bacilli; order Bacillales; family Bacillaceae_G; genus Gottfriedia; species Gottfriedia acidiceleris_C. The sequence goes on from NZ_JAZGQS010000008.1 coordinate 205,914, forward strand.
GTTAGGCAATCTCCTGTAACAATCTGCTATGCGTACGGTATTTTCTTTTTCTACTGTTTTAATTTTTAAGGAACCTTTTATGAGTATATTTTCCTCTTCTCGCTTTTTTACATACTTATGACTAAGTATGTGATATCAACCCGAAAAAAAATAGAAGCCATTTAGACTTCTACTATACTTACTCTTCTTATCCCATTATATGGTATCCTGAATCAACATGAATGTTTTCTCCAGTAATACCTCTTGCTAAGTCACTAAATAAGAATAAAGCAGAATCTCCTACTTCTTCTTGTGTTACGTTTCTACGTAAAGGTGCTTTTTCTTCGATCTCTTTTAAAATTGTATTAAAGTCACCTACTCCTTTTGCAGAAAGCGTACGGATTGGTCCTGCAGAGATTGAGTTAACGCGAATATTGTATTTCCCTAAATCGTTCGCTAAATAGCGTACAGAAGCTTCTAGAGCTGCTTTAGATACACCCATTAGGTTATAGTTTTGCATTACACGCTCTCCACCTAAGTAAGTTAGTGTAACAATGCTACCACCTTCAACCATTAATGGTTTTGCTTCACGAGCTACACCTACTAAAGAGTAAGCACTAATGTTTTGTGATAATAAATATCCATCACGGCTTGTATCTACAAACTCACCTTTTAAGTCCTCTTTATTAGCAAAAGCGATACAGTGTGCTACACCATGAATTGTGCCTACTTGCTCTTTAATTGAAGCAAAGCATTTTGCTAAATCTTCATCACTCGTTACATCACATTGAACTAAAAGATTATTAGAATTTTCTAGTGAGTCCGCTAATTCACGAACACCTTTTTCTAATCTTTCATTTGCGTATGTAAAAATTAAATTTGCACCCGCGTTATGTAATGATTGTGCAATACCCCAAGCGATACTACGGAAGTTTGCAACACCCATAACAACAAAAGTTTTTCCTTGCAATGAAATCATATTATTCATCTCCTTTATTATTAGTTATTAGTACTAGATACTAAAATAGTAGCACAAATACGATGGATTGAAAATAGTAAAGTTATTTATAGCTTTATCCACAAAAAATATAAATATAATAGTTTATTTAAAAAGAGTTTATAGTTTTGAATTCCTTTAAGGACAAAAATAAATTATAATGATGATTGTCGTACATTAAAAGTGCCTATTTAAAAGCATACTAATAAAACATAATATAGAGAGGTGAGGACATGAAGGAAGACCGTACATCTCCCTTTCAAATTGATTTCAAATTACTTTTTATCCTTTTTTGTATTGCCACTGTAAGTTATCTTGCAATTACTAGTGCAATGCCAAGCCTTCCTGCAAATCTAAGAAACATCAATTTCGCTGGACAACAAATTAAATGGTATATCATCGGACTTGTTGGTATTGCCTTTATTATGATTATTGATTTTGATCGATATAAAAATGTTATTTGGTATATGTATGGTTTTGGACTACTATTACTACTTGGATTAGAACTGCATATTCCAGGTGCTAAAACCATCAAAGGTGCAACGGCATGGTACACATTACCTGGTATTGGTAACTTCCAACCATCTGAATTAATGAAAATTTTTATGATCATTATTTTAGGAACGATTATTTCAAGACATAATGATATGTACGCTGTTCGTGGAAAGAGAGAAGATATTTTACTTTTAGGTAAAATATTCGGTATTTCATTGCCTCCTCTACTACTGATTGCGAAAGAGCCTGACTTAGGAAATACAATGGTTATGTGTGCAATTATTGCAACAATGATTTTAATTTCTGGAATTCGTTGGCGCTATATTCTTGGACTTGTTTTATTTACCATTGGTCTTGGTGCTTTCATGGTTTATCTATACTTTTATCATTTTGAATTTTTCACATCGCATGTGCTTGAGGAATACCAATTAAATCGTTTTTACGGTTGGTTAGCACCGTATGAATACCCTTCTCAAGGTTATCAGCTTACTCAAGCATTAATGGCAGCTGGTTCTGGTTTGCTTACAGGTAAAGGGTTCCATAACGGTGAAGCATACTTCCCTGAACCACATACAGATTTTATTTTCACAGTAATCTGCGAACAATACGGGTTCATAGGAGCAAGTGTAGTCATTTCATTATTCTTCTTATTAATTTATCGCATGATTCATATTGCTTTAGAAAGTAACGACAAATTTGGTAGCTATCTTTGTGCTGGTGTAGTCGGAATGTTTACTTTCCAGATTTTCCAAAATATTGGTATGACAATCGGTCTACTACCGATTACAGGGATTACTCTACCATTTGTAAGTTACGGAGGAAGTTCTCTAGCAACTAATCTTCTAGCAATTGGATTCATCCTTAATGTAAGATCTAGAACGAATAAGTATATGTTTGACTGATAGAGTAGAAGGGGGAAAGATCTTATGAAGATCTTTTCCCCTTCTTTTTTAATCGTAACAATACTCTTGTTTAGAAAGTTCTTTATAGACTGCTTTTTTGGGGCATACTACCTTTATTACTAGTCTAAAAGGATTGATAGAATGAAATACGATATAATTGGCGATATTCATGGTTGTTATAATGAATTTGTTGAGTTAACTAAAAAACTTGGTTATTCGTGGGAGAATCAAATTCCTGTTCACCCTAAAAATCGAAAGTTAGTTTTTGTTGGTGATTTAACGGATCGAGGACCTAATTCGCTTGCCGTTATAAAAGTAGTATATGAACTTGTGATGAAGCATAAGAAAGCATATTATTCACCAGGGAATCATTGTAATAAACTTTATCGTTATTTTCTTGGTCGCAATGTAAAAATTCAACATGGACTTGAAACAACCGTTGCTGAATTAGAATCAGTTAGCGGTAAAGAAAGGAGCCATTATCTGGCATCGTTTAAAAAACTTTATGAAGGCTCCCCGCTATATAATGTATTAGACAATGGAAAATTAGTAGTTAGTCATGCAGGTATACGTGAGGACATGATTGGTAAGCATTCAAATAATGTTAAAACATTCGTTTTATATGGAGATATTAACGGGGAAGTGCTTCCAAATGGGATGCCTGTAAGAAAAGATTGGGCTAAGGAGTATAAAGGTAAGGCATTAATTGTTTATGGCCATACTCCTATTAAGGAACCTAGAGAATTAAATAATACAATTAATATTGATACTGGCGCTGTCTTTGGTGGTAAACTAACAGCATTTTCGTATCCAGAGCATAAATATACCCAAGTACAATCTTCTATGCCATATATTGAAGAAAAATTTAGTTTTTACGAAGAAAAAGAAAGCAGAATATAGGAAAATAGCAACAAAAAAAGTAGGTTTCTGATCGGAACCTACTTTTTTGCTGATAATGTAAGCGCTCACTTATCAGCTTAATATATTAGTTTCTTCCATCCCCATGGAGAAACACTACATACTAAAAATAATCTATTATTCATATATTGTCAATAATTTATACAAAATTTAGACAAATTTAACACTTGACATTCACGAATCCAATAATCTCTCTATATCAGCGGGTAAAGCGATTTCAAAGTTTTTTTCCGTATGATCAATTGGATGAACAAAAGACAATTGATAACTATGCAAAGCCTGTCTATTTAATCGATCAGTATTACCTCCATATAAGTCATCCCCGATTAGTGGATGTCCAATCGAAGACATATGTACCCGGATTTGATGTGTTCGACCCGTTTCTAATTCTAATTCAACAACTGAGTGGTCCTTATTTACTTCAAGGACTTTAAAATGTGTGATTGCTTCTTGTCCCTCTTCTGAAACGATCCTCTCAATAATACTATCACTTTTCCTAGCAATCTTTGCACGTATTACCCCTTCAGTATCGTTCATTTGTCCATGGACAATCGCTAAATATTTTCTTTGTACATTTTTTAATTCATTTTTCGAAAACAAATAATGAATGTAACGATTTTTGGCAACTAACATTAATCCTGATGTATCTTTGTCTAATCGAGTTACAATATGGATGGTCGATTGAAGTCCAATTGACTGATAATGAAATAATAATCCATTTGCAAGGGTACCCTTAGGATGCTCTCTAGAAGGTATACTCGGTATGCCAAACGGTTTATTGATGACTAATACAGCATCATCTTCATAAACAATCTCAAACGGAATATCTTCAGCTATAAGATCCTCACTTGGTTTCTCGATTGGAAAATAGATTTGTACAAGATCTAATTCTTTTAAAATTGTACGGACTGTTCTTTCTTCACCATTTACTGTAATTTTTCCACCTTGAAATTTAATATCTGTGAGAGCACGTTTAGAGAGCTCCTTTAATTTAAGAAACTCTCTAAGTAAAATTCCATTATGCTCTTTTTCTACTTCCCATGATAAACTAAATTGCTTCATATTCTTCACCATTTTATTTAACAAAAGAATCAACGACACGCTTCCAAAATGGAAAAGGTCTAAAACGTGCAAATCGTACTTTTTCATGAGCTACTCGACATTGAATCGATTTAACATCTTGATGTACGATTGTTTTATGATCTAATGTAATTTGAAAATTTGCGTTTCTTACAGGTTTCAGTAAGCAAGTATGATGTTTAGGTAAAACAAGAGGTGAACCAATTGTACGAAAAACGCGATTATTAATTGAAGCCATTTCAGCAATTTGAATCGCTTCAATTGATGGATGAATAATAGCTCCACCAAGTGCTTTATTATACGCTGTACTACCTGAAGGTGTAGAAATACAAAGACCATCACCCCTAAATGTCTCAAAATGCTGACCTTTTATTTCAACATCAATCACTAATGTACCTTCAAGACCTTTTATCGTACATTCATTTAAAGCTAATGTTTGCATTTCTTTTCTTCCATCCTTATAACGGATGATTACTTCCAATAAAGGATATTCAACTACTTGAAATGGAGTCTTCGCAATTGCAATAACAAGCTTTTCTACCTCACTTGGTACCCAGTCAGCGTAAAACCCTAAATGCCCGGTATGAACCCCTACGAAAGATACTTTATCGAGAAGATGAGTGTAATGATGAAAAGCATGAAGTAAGGTCCCATCACCACCTACTGATATGACAATTTCAGGCTCTTCTTCATCAAATTTAAAATTAAAGCTCTCTAAATAATCTCTCATTCGTTTCGTCAGTTCATTGGACTCTTGATCGCCCTTAGACATAATTACGAATTTCATTTTCTCGTCCTTTCCTTATTGGTCGTTTTTTTTCGAAAACTCAGCTTGCGCCTCTTGAATCTCTCCTCTAATAAGGGACATTTCTTCATCTAATAAAAACGCTGCTTCAGCTGCTCTTTGTAATCGTTCATGAATATTTTCAGGATATTTCCCTTTATACTTATAATTTAAAGAATGCTCTATTGTTGCCCAAAAATTCATCGCAAGAGTTCTTATTTGAATTTCAACTAAAACGTTTCGTTCACCTTCAATTGTTTGAACTGGATATTCAACAACTACATGATAAGAACGATACCCGCTATTCTTTTTATTTGTAATATAGTCTCGCTCTTCAACAATTGTAAAATCTTTACGTTTACGAAGAAGCTCCACTACATTTTTAATATCCTCTACAAATTGGCACATCATTCTAAGACCGGCAATATCCTGTAATTCAGTTTCTAAATTTGCTAAAGGAATTCCTTTTCTTATGCTCTTATTAACAATGCTGTGAACAGGTTTAACTCTCCCAGTTACAAACTCAATTGGGGAATGCTGATTAGTTTCTTCAAACTGTTTTCTAATCCCTTTTAACTTTACTTTCAATTCATTTACTGCTTGTTCATAAGGTGCTAAAAAACTTTCCCATTGACCATTCATCCAATCACCACCAACTTACTTCTCTTCTAAAAATACACTTTGAACTTGCTTAACAAATTCTTCTCCATAGTTAAAATTACCTTCAACATTTTGGATTAAATAAGTTAACTCTTCATTCCAATTATTTAGTGAAAGACTCTTTTCACCGACCTTTAAAAATACGTTTAAATTTTGATCATTTGCTTTTTTCAATTCCGGCCAATACTCATAAGGAACTGTAACATATACAAATTCTTCATTTTCTTCTAATATATACAATAGTGAACCTTGGTCTGAATCTGCAATCATTGTTCCTACTTCATGACACTGTTCTATAATCATTTTAGTATCGTCGATTAACAGAAATAAACCATCTTCATTTCTATTTATTTCATTTATTTCAAGCATTTTTCTCATCACTAAAACCTCAACCTTTTTAATGTATGTATTTTATTTAAATTTGACCATTTCTATTGTAACATATCAAATAGAAAATAGACGAAGACTAGCACATTCAATAACAAAAATAATACTAAAAAATAAGGAGTTAAATATGGCTAAAGAAATTGAAATTGAATTTAAGAACTTATTAACAAAAGAGGAATTTGAAAAGCTTAAATCCTATTTTCAAGTAAACGAGTCAAGTTTCCAATCACAAACTAATTATTATTTTGAGACACCTGATTTTACAATTAAAGAACATGGTGGAGCGTTAAGAATCCGAAAAAAGTCACTAACTTTATTTACTTTAACTTTAAAAATAAAACAAGCAGTTGGACATTTAGAAATTAATCAAAAAATTAATGAAACTGAAGCATCAACAATGCTAAAAACCTATGTTCTTCCAGCTGGAGAAGTAAAAGATTATATCAACGAAGTAAAACTAAACTTAACTGACCTAGAATTGATTGGTAAATTAACAACAAACAGAGTAGAATTCCCATATGAAAGTGGACTCTTAGTTTTAGACCATAGTACATATTTAAATCACGAGGATTATGAGTTAGAATTCGAAGTTTCGGATGAAAACATTGGTAAACTACAGTTTATCAATCTGTTAGAGAATCATCAAATTCCTCAACGTAAAACATTAAATAAAATTAGACGCTTTTTTAATGTTAAACAAGGAAATCAAACGAACTGACATTTGAGCATCTTTTTTAGTTTAAAAGGTATGTTTATGTTTGCTCTATGAACGAACCGAGTATACGTCAAGTTGGTTGAAATAGCCCAACACAATTAGTTTTTTTAAGCGCCGAAGAAACCTAAGGGTATTTTTCGGCGTTTTTTAGTATGAAGCTGATTTTATCAATCTTTTTATCAAAAAATAGTAGATTTCACTCAGCTTTTTAAACGTTTATCTGCAATTAAAGCTGCTTTGCTAGTTTGCCATTTAAAACGAACTACTTATGTCTAATTTTTCTGTCATTATGCCTTAACCAGTATGGGTATAAATCCCTCTTATTTGCTATGACAATGGTTTTAATTGCAGTATTGTAATTTTTATTTGCGATTCTCTTTTTTTAATTGCAGATTAGACAATTTTATTTGCGATTTTGGAATTTTATTTGCACAGATAATCTCCTTATTTGCAGCTCCCTCATTCTTTTTTGCAGAATAGACTTCACTCTCGTTTTTTAATAAGTTTCAAAATTTATTATGCGATCCGTTCTGACTTCTGCAGCACCCCCTTTTTATGACCTTATTCATATGAATTAAGGAAATATTAATAGATTAATGAAAAATAGTGCATCATATTTGAAATATTAACTATCGGTTGCTACAATACCATTAGAGAATAAACGTGTTATATCTTACAAATTAATTTTCAAGTCTGTTATAGTACGGACGAATGAATTGCATTAAGGGTGAAATATATGAATGACAAACAATATAAAAATGAATCAATCACGCTTCCCGGGCAGAATTGTACAAAAAAATCGATTGAATTGTATGTATTCATAGATCCACTTTGTAGAAATTGTTGGGATTTTAGTACAATTTTAAAAAAGTTTCACTTAGAATATGGCCAATATTTTTCAACTACTTATATTCCAGTTAGTCGATATTACACAACTAAAAAACTATTAGAAAAACGACCTTCTCAGCTTGCATTCGTATGGGAGAAGACAGCTAGCAGATCGGATATTCTTTGCGACGATCACTTATGGATTGATAATAAAGAACTTTACCCATACTACTCTGCAATTGCATTAAAGGCTGCTGAGCTTCAAGGGAGAGTAGCTGGCGTTAACTACTTAAAGAAGTTACAAGAATATTATTTCTTGAAAGATTTAGACATTACAGATCAAGATGTTCTTATCGAATGTGCTAAAGATATAAATATTGATGTAAAAGAGTTTATGGAAGATTTACACAGTACCCACTCTATTAAAGCTTTGCAATGTGATATTAAAGTTACGAAAGAAATGCATGTAACTGAAATTCCAAGCGTTGTATTTTTTAATGAAAATATTGAAGAAGAAGGTTTGAAAGTTTCTGGTTTTGAAAGCTATCAGACTTATGTAAAAATTTTAGAACTAATGACTAATACAAAATTAGAAAAGCGAGAACTACCTGATTTAGCTGAATTTATTAAATTCCAGCCATTTGTTACGATAAAAGAATTATGTATGATTTACGAACAATCTATTCAATGTATGGAGTTAGAATTAAAAAAATTAATCCTACGTAGAAAAGTTAAGAAAATTGTTCAAAAAGATCAAATTTATTATCAGTATGTTGTTTAAGAAACAAAAAAAGACCTAGCTTTCGCTAGGTCCTTCTTTTGATGTAATATTTTACATCAAGGGGATGGGAGAAATTTTCACGTTCAACAAAGGGGTATTTGTGTTTGTGAAGTAATTCACACCCTTATAATACAATTTATTTTAGAGTTTGGCAACCATTTGAGAAATATTTCACATTTTAGACACAAAATAGTAGGTATAATGATACAGAAAAAGTTTGGATCAAAAACAAACACATCTAGCTATGATGCTACATGTGTTTGTTTACATACTTTATTCGTTAAATAAAAGTTCTTCCATTTCGTTTAACATTTCTTCAAATACTTTCAATGCTTCTACAATTGGTTGTGAAGAGGTCATATCAACACCAGCTTTTTTCAATACTTCAATTGGATAATCAGAGCTTCCTGCTTTTAAGAATCCTAAGTATCTTTCAACTGCTGGTTCGCCTTCTTCTAGAATTTGTTTTGAAAGTGCTGTTGCTGCACTGAAACCAGTTGCATATTGGTAAACATAGTAATTGTAATAGAAATGAGGAATTCTACTCCATTCTAAACCAATTAACTCGTCGATAACGATCTCGTCACCAAAATATTTTTTGTTTAGCTCGTAATATGTTTTCGTTAATAAATCTGGCGTTAATGCTTCACCATTTTGAGCTAATACGTGAATCTGATGTTCAAACTCGGCAAACATTGTTTGACGGAATACAGTTCCTCTAAAAGTCTCTAAATAGTGATTTAATAAATAAAGTCTTTGCTTAGGATCTTCAGTATTTTTTAGTAAATAATCGTTTAATAACGCTTCATTACAAGTAGAAGCAACTTCCGCTACGAAGATTGAGTAATCTCCATAAACATAAGGTTGATTTTTACGAGTATGATAACTATGCACTGAATGACCAAATTCATGTGCTAATGTAAATAAATTATTTACATTATCCTGCCAGTTCATTAAGATATATGGGTTCGTACCATACGCACCAGAAGAGTATGCTCCGCTACGTTTTCCTTTGTTTTCTACAACATCAACCCAACGGCTTTCATATGCCTCTTTTAGAATTTCAATATATTCATCACCTAAAGGTTTTAATGCTTTTAATAAAATTTCTTTTGCTTCTTCATACTTAACTTCCATTTTTACTTCTTCTACTAATGGTGTAAATAAGTCATACATATGAATTTCATCAAGCTTTAACGCTTTTTTACGAATAGCAATATAACGATGTAATAAATTTAAATTATCATTTACAGTAGAAACTAGTTGATCATAAACAATTTCAGGAATTTCGTTATTACTTAATGCTGCATGACGAGCATTATCATATTTTCTAACTTTTGCTTTGAAATTATCTTTCTTTACAGCACCGCTTAAAGTACTTGCAAAAGTGTTTTTATACGCATCATACGTATGATAAACTGCTTCAAAAGCATCTTTTCGAACCCGACGATCTGCGCTTTCTAAATAGTGAATATAGCGACCGTGTGTAATTTCTACTTCTTCACCATTCTCGTCTTCAATAGTTGGGAATTTTAAATCCGCATTATTTAACATTCCAAACGTATTGCTAGAAGAAGATAACACCTCAGAAGCTTGTGCCATAATTTCCTCTTCAGCAGCTGAAAGAACATGTGGTTTTTGCTTTAAAATTTCTTCTAAAGAGTGCTCGTACAATTTCAGTTCATTATTTTCTTCGATAAATTTTTTTAATGTATCTTCTGAAATAGTTAATAATTCAGGCACAAAGTATGACATTGCACTTCCAGCCTTAGTGTATAGATTTTTCGCACGATCATCTAAAGCTTGATATGTAGAATTTGTTGTATCTTGATCGTAACGCATATGAGAATATGTATACAATTTACCTAATAAAAACGAAATTTCATCCTGTTTTTTCAATGCATTTAAAAGTGTTTGAGATGACTCACCTAATTTACCTTTAAATTCTGAAAACGATGGTATTAATTCAAGTACTTTTTTATACTCTTCTTCCCATTTTGCATCTGTTTCATAAATATCTTCCAACTTCCAAGTTAATTCTTCTTGAACTTCACTTCTAGTTGGTAATGTTTTAACAGCTTTTTGTTCTAGCATGTCTGATCCCCCTAAAATTATTATTAGCATTAATAACATTCCAGTGCCTGATATTAATAATCATTTGAATCAGTTCTTGCATTAAACAACAAATCAAATGCTGTATTAGCGCTCAGACAGTCTTCATCCATTGCTTGTTGGAATGATGATGGAATAATAGCATTAGCTATCTTCATTATTTTACCATTTTTAATCCGTTTTACGATTCTAATTTTTACTAAAAAGTCAATATACTTTTCTACACATTTCTCCAAATTATCATTTTCACTATCTTGAAATTGATTAACTCTCCATTTACCATTCTGTACTTCCATTTTTACAGACTGAATTATGTTATCTATAAAGATTAGTTGTCCAATTTCTACTTCATGAAAAAATTTAAAATATATTTCCCCCTGCCAAACGATACAATGTTCTTTAATTATGCAGTTACTTTCTAAGGGAACTCCTATTACTGCAGGAAAATAATGAATCTTAGTATTGTATAAATACTGTTTAAAACCCTTTAAATTCCCTTTCGTATGCAAATGTTGATATCGTCTAAAATCCTTTTTCAAACGATTCCATTTAGATACAAATAGCTTTTTATCAATTCGATTAGGAGTTAAAAATTCCTTAAGACTGAAATTATTAATTGGATATACGTCCTTTTGACCAACATATTGGACTGGAGAAAATGCTATTAAAGAGGAAAGAACTATAAATGATTGTAATGTAGGATTATAGAAGAGAAGTGAAAAACCGTTTATTCTAACAAAAGAATAAATAGAAAGTGAATTAAAGTAGAAAGATGACCATCTTTTTTGATTTAATAGCTTGTCATTTAGAATCCACAAAACTTTCATTCCACTATTTTTAAAAGAGTTTGTCCTCTTTATCATTGCTTTTAAAGGAATAACCGAACATTGATATTCAACACACATTTGAAGAGTATTAAATTTTATTAATAAATCAGGTCTTTGGTTTAATTCAGGTATAAATTTTTCAACCTCAACATTTACATTAAACTTTTTAAAAAATTGATACAAAGCAAACTTCCCTTTATAATGATCAACACTCTCTTTTTTCTCATTTTCACATTCAGTCAAATCGATATGCGCAAAATGAGTGACCCTCCTTACTCCAATTTTGAGCCTCACATGCTTTTTACAAATCGGGCAAAAGTATGGTCCGTTTTCCTTTAATCTTAATAAATCCTTTGTCGTTTTAACTTCAAATAAATTAATAGTATGCCTTTTTGTATTTAATGCAACAATCATCTACCACTACCTCCTTGCGTATTACTTCACTATCCATTTCGAATTATCCTTCAAAAAAATTAAAAACGATTTTTCAAATAAAAAACCTACCAAATTAAATTTTCTCTTTGGTAGGTTGTCTATCTGATTTATTATAAAAATGTTCTATCAATGTTCTTTCAATTAGATAGTTAATTACAAAAGTGGTGCCATTAATCTTGATAATGATTCAAATATCCTTTTGTATATCGGTCTCTTTTTAAAATCCTTAAAAATAATTGCTTCAGAATCATGGATATCATTATTAAAATCATTAACTAAGTGGTTAATACTTTCTTCTAAATATAAAAATGCTGTGACCTCGAAGTTTAAACGGAAACTTCTCATATCCATGTTTGCCGTTCCAACCGATGCGATTTCATCATCTACAATCAATATTTTACTGTGTAAGAATCCTTGTCTATATTCATAGATTTCGACCCCTGCTTCTAATAACTCTGGAAAATATGAACGTGAGGCATAAAATACGATTTTCTTATCGGGACGATCAGGCATTAGAATTTTTACTTTGACCCCACCATTTGCTGCAACTTTAAGAGCAGTTAAAATATCTTCATCAGGCACAAAATATGGTGAAGCAATGTAAATACTTTTCCTTGCACTTGTAATCATCGCAAAAAACAATTCTTTTATCACTTCATGCTTTCTGTCTGGTCCACCAGAAACAAGTTGAATTGCTCCTTTGGAAGAATAATTACTAGCATTAATGTCAAAGTACTCTTTATCATCAATTAACTCATTCGTCATATAATACCAATCTTGTAAGAATATGAATTGTAGCGTTCGTACTCCTTCTCCATTAAGGTATAGATGGGTATCTCGCCACTTTCCAAAATAGTGGTCTTTTCCTAAATACTCATCTCCAATATTTAAACCGCCAACAAATCCTACATTCGAATCTATGACGATAATTTTCCGATGGTTTCGGTAATTAATCGTATCGTTTAAAACTGGAATTTTAACTGGGGAAAATGGTAGTATTTCTACACCAGCTTTTCGTAACTCTTTTACAAAATTTCTTGATAATTTCCAACTACCTACAGCGTCATAGAGAAATCGAACTTTTACACCATTTTGTGCCTTTTCAATTAGAATATCTTTTAGTTGATTACCAATCTCATCATTTCTTACGATATAAAATTCAATATGAATATGATGTTTTGCTTTTTTTAGTTCCTCAATTATTTTTGGAAATGTTTCACTTCCATTTGTAAGAATTTTTGTAAAAGTATTCATCGTGACTGGTGTATTACTCTGTTTAGCCGCAATATTTATTAGATACTCTAATCTTTGATTTTGTGCTATAAATTCTTTCACTTCTACATCTTCTGATCCACTTATTAAACCATTTGCATTTTGATCATTAATTGCTTTTTTTCGATAGACCATTTTCTTTTTGTAATTTTGTCCAAAAATTAAATAAAAAACAAAACCGAATAACGGGAAAATAGCTAAAAGAATGATCCATGTTAAAGTTCTAGCGGGATTTCTATTTTCTAGGAAAATAATAATCGATACACCTATAGCAGTGATCGAGAACATTATACTGATTAATCTAAAAATAGTAGATTTCTCAAAAAATGCAAAATTCATTAACCAAATGAATTTAATAGTTGGAGAAGCAAAATATAAAATGCATACAACAATTGATAAAAATATTAAAATCTTTAATCGAAATTGCATCAATATTCTCCTTTATAAAGAAAAGAAACCGATCCCTAAGGCATCGGCTATTACAATAATGGAAAAATTGATTTAAAATGAGGTAAAGCTGTTTTTTCATAAATCAATTTTCCGTATTCCTCTAAAACATGTATAGTTACTTTTGAACGATGACCATATTCAAGTAACATTGATGATAAATATTCAACTTGAACTTCATCAAGTAATTCTTCTTCAAATTTAACATAAAGATAGTAATAATCTTGGAAGGAATAAAGTGTAGTTTCAAATAATTCTTGATTAACAGCATGTGATAATGAAATAATGTCTTCAAGATTTTTAAAGGATAGAATCAGTTCTGTTTCCTCTTCATCCATCGAATCAAAAATATCGTCATCATCATCTTCATCTGAATCATCTTCATCATCTACAGAGATAAATGGAATTTCTAAATTCTTTTCTCCTTCACCTAAATTCACTTCTACTTTTTTGCCGTCTTTAGAAATCACAGCTTTTGTTACAACAACTTCTAAACCCTTGTCTAGTGCCTGTACCTGAATCCATAGGGGGCCACCAGCAATGAATTCCTCAGTCAAATGCGCTTCATCAATTAATTCCCAGAAAAGCTCTTCACTTCTTTCTCGATCTAACCATACTTCATCTTTAGAGAAACCTCTCTCCTCGATGTCTAAGTAGGATATGGAGAACTTAAACGTATTTTCATTAATTCTTTCTATTTCCATTAGTTTTCCCCCTCCTTTAATGAACAACAAGTTTGCGTTAGACGAAATAGATAAATAAAGTAAAAGAAATTTTATGTTAAATATAAAATTCTGAAATAGTAAATTAGAAAAATACTCTTAAAAATTTAGCTTTAATAAGTAAATTTTTATCTATCTTACCATGAAAATTTATTAAATGCGAATAGTAACTACAATTATATTTTATGATACTATTTAAAATTTTGGAAATAAAATTCACCTATTTTTTAAAAATCATCATATACCTATTAATATTAGGACAATCATTTAAAGCTTTTAATAAGAGAGGTGAATTCATGATAGATCTTCATTATATATGGTCCTTTTTAATGATTGTGATTATAGACATTGTTTTAGGTGGAGATAATGCTATTGTCATTGCATTAGCATGTAGAAAATTACCATATAAGCAACGTAACATAGCGATAATTTTCGGTAGTATTACCGCAATTGTTTTACGGATTATCTTAACAATAGGTGCAATTTTCGTCCTTCAAGTCCCATTCTTGCATTTAATTGGCGGAATATTACTTTTGTACATAGCTTGCAAATTAATTATTCAGGAGGATGACAACCCTTCTATAAAGGAGAACTACACAGTTTTCCACGCAATTCGTACAATTGTATTTGCTGATTTAGTAATGGGGATTGATAACGTATTAGCAATAGCTGGGGCATCAAATGGAAAGCCATCATTAGTCATTTTAGGTCTTTCCATCTCAATTCCAATTATTATTTGGGGAAGTAAAATCGTTTTATGGTTTTTAGAGAGATATCCAATATTGAGTTTTGTAGGGGCCTCTGTTCTTTCTTTAACAGCTAGCAAAATGTTAATAGACGAGCCATTTATCAGTCAGTATATAAACGGGCGGAACGATATGGAATTAATTGTGGGCTCATCTTGTATAATCTTCACCACTGTTATAGGTTACTATTTTAATAATATTCGATTCCGTAAGCGAACATCCTAATTGTAAAAAAAAGCTGTAAAAAGTATGCATTTAACTTTTTACAGCTTTTTATATAATATGAATAAGTATTTGTTCAATATGATTGAGAATCTTAATCAAGAATTGTAATTTTTTTCACAATTCAAAACGTCGATTTACTCATTAACTAAACGTTGTGCTTCACGTAATTGATATGTGCGAACTGAACGTGGTAAAAATCTTCTAATTTCATCTTCATTATAACCAACTTGTAAACGTTTCTCATCAATAATAATCGGTCTTCTAAGTAAACCAGGATATTTTTGAATGATTTCATATAAGTCTTGTAAAGGAAGACTTTCTAAGTCTACATTTAATTCTTGGAAAATTTTTGATCTTGTTGATATAATTTCATCAGTACCACTTTCAGTCATACGTAAAATTTGTTTAATCTCATTAATTGATAATGGTTCTGAAAAAATATTTCTTTCTTTATAAGGAATATTATTATCTTCTAGCCACATTTTTGCTTTTCGACAAGACGTACAACTTGGTGAATTATACAAAATTACCATTTTGCTCTCCCCCTAACTACTCTTTTAAATAAAAGTAATATAGTTATGTGTATTAATTTATAAGAATTGGTTAATTATAATTAGTTTAATCTACCACCATATGTTCACATTATACAGTATTGTGCAAAATAAATATATACAAATTTGTAAAAAAATTTAAAAAAACCTATACAAAAGGTGTACAATTTTCAGTAAATTTTATAAGGAAATATAAGTCATTTCTTTTATTCTTTTCTTGTATATGAAACCTGCTTTTTCACACCATAAACCACTATCCGAAAATTGATATTTCATGCACCATTTACAAAAGTATTCAAGTACTCCTTTCGTTTCAAACAACTTTTGGCCTAATGATTACGATACTAAAAGCAGGATAGCTTTATAAAAAGCCCATAAATAATAATTTTGAAAAAGTTTATTTATTCTTTCTATTTCACCAAATTTTTAATACAATAATAGTAACGCTTACATTCCTAGGAGGCTAATCTAATGGCAGCTTACATAACTGATCTATTGATTGTTGCAGTGTTAGTAATTGGAATTACTGCACTAAATGGTGTGTTTACAAACGCGATTGGCGAAAAAATATTTGGTAGAAGTAAAAAAAGTCAATTTGTTGATATGTCTGACAGAATGTCTGCAAACTTCAAACAAGTTGGTGGCCAAGGCAAGTTCCGTAAAAAAACTTATTAAAATCAATACTATAAGAAATTTACGATTAAAAAAGGGCAAGGCCCTTTCTTTTTTTGCCTTAATAAGGTTTAGTGTATAACTAATGTATAATGAGATGACTAGTCCGTCCTACGGTACGTACTTTGAAATATTAAATTCAGGGGCTTTGAATTAAAAAAATTCGGTTAAATTTTCTCTTAAGCTTGTCCTAGCATTATTAAGCCTTCTCTACACTTATCATCATATAACCTTCACCTTAATTTACCCTTAACTTCGACTTCTGTTTTTTACTTGCCTTTGAATTTTTTTGAGTAACGTCCCTCTCATGAGTAGCCATTTTGATTATTTTTGCTGTTATCCTTCCTCATGATTTACCTTTTACTGCCCCCAGTAACCTATTCTTTTGATTTTCTACTTAAACCAATCAAAAAATCCTAGTGATAAACTCACTAGGATTGATTTATTATTTATACATTTGTTGATAATTTTTAAATTCTGCTTCAGAGCAAAGTACGAAATGTCCAGGACGAACTTCACGTAATTTTGGTTGTTCGTTTGAATAATCGTGTTGTTTTGGATCATAAACGATACGTTTACGATTGCGCTCATAATCAGGATCTGGAAGTGGAATTGCTGATAATAATGATTTTGTGTAAGGATGCATTGGGTAATCATATAATTCATTACTATCTGCAAGTTCAACAATTTTACCGTGGTACATTACACCGATACGGTCACTAATGTACTTAACCATTGATAAATCATGGGCGATAAATAGATAGGTTAAACCTTTTTCCTTTTGAAGCTTTCTCATTAAGTTTACAACCTGAGCTTGAATTGACACGTCAAGAGCAGAGATTGGCTCATCGGCGATAATAAATTCTGGTTGTACAGCAAGTGCTCTTGCAATTCCGATACGTTGGCGTTGTCCACCTGAGAATTCATGTGGGAAACGGTTAGCGTGCTCTTTATTTAATCCTACTGTTTCAAGTAAGTCATAAACCATTTTCATACGCTCTTCTTTGTTACGAGCTAAGCCATGAATATCAATACCTTCTGCAATGATATCTGCAACTTTCATACGCGGATTTAATGAAGCGTATGGATCTTGGAAGATCATTTGCATACGACGGTTAAACTGCTTTAATTCTTTACGACTTTTCTTACCATGTACATCTTCACCATCGAAAATTACTTGTCCATCAGTCGCATCATATAATCGAATGATTGAACGTCCAGTTGTAGATTTACCAGAACCTGATTCACCTACTAAACCGAAAGTTTCTCCACGGAAAATGTCAAATGTAACATCATCGATTGCTTTAACTGTCGTTTTACCTGTATTAAAGTATTGTTTTAAATTTTTAACTTCTACTAATTTTTCTACTTTATTTGACATTTGCTTCACCTTCCTTCATTCGTTGAATACGCTTCATAACGGCTTCAGGTGGTTCAACTTTTGGAGCATCCTCATGTAATAGCCATGTTGCAGCATAGTGTGTATCAGACACTTTAAACATTGGAGGTTCCATTTCAAAGTCAATTTTCAAAGCATTTGGATTACGTGGTGCAAACGCATCCCCTTTTGGAGGATTTAATAAATCCGGCGGTGTACCAGGAATTGCTACTAATTCAGCTCCTTGTTCATTATCTAAGTCAGGCATTGAAGCTAAAAGTCCCCAAGTGTAAGGATGTTTTGGATTGTAGAAAATATCGTCTACAGTTCCCATTTCAACTACTCGACCTGCATACATAACTGCAACTTTATCTGCAACATTCGCAACTACACCTAAATCATGTGTAATAAAAATAATTGCTGAATCAGTTTTTCTTTGAATTTCTTTCATTAACTCAAGAATCTGAGCTTGAATTGTAACGTCAAGAGCTGTCGTTGGCTCATCGGCGATTAATAATTTTGGATTACATGCTAACGCCATCGCAATAACAACACGTTGTCTCATACCGCCAGAGAATTGGTGTGGATATTGTTTAAAACGAGCTTCAGCATTCGGAATACCAACAAGATTGATTAAGTCTATAGCAATTTTCTTTGCCTCAGTTTTACTCATTTTTTGATGCTTTATTAGACCTTCTGTTATTTGGTATCCAATTGTTAATACTGGATTTAAAGAAGTCATAGGATCTTGGAAAATCATTGAGATATCTTTCCCACGAATACCTTGCATTTCTTTTTCGCTTAATTTAGCTAAATCTTTACCATCGAATAAGATCTCACCGCTCTTAATTTTACCTGGAGGGTTTGGTATTAACCCCATTAATGCTTTAGATGTAACTGATTTACCTGAACCAGATTCACCTACAATTGCTAATGTCTCACCTTTTTTAAGATCAAATGAAACTCCGCGTACAGCTTGAACTTCACCAGCATGAGTATAAAAGGAGACACACAGATCTTTTACTTCTAATAATTTACTCATATTTCATTCTCCCTTCAAAATTACTTACTCATTTTTGGATCTAAAGCGTCGCGTAATCCGTCTGCTATTAAGTTGAAACTTAAAATTAATAAGCTGATTACAATCGCTGGAATAATCATCATATGTGGGAAAGTTTGTAATGACTTGAAGCCATCACTTACTAACGAACCTAATGATGCTTTTGGTGGTGCTATACCTAAACCAATGAAACTTAAGAAAGCTTCAGCAAAGATTGCGTTTGGAATTGTGAACATCATCATAACGATGATTGGACCCATAATATTTGGAACTAAGTGTTTTGCAATTAGTTGAGTATTTGTTGCTCCTAATGTTCTTGAAGCTAATACAAATTCTTGATTTTTTAGTTTTAACATTTGACCACGTACGATACGGGACATACCTACCCAACCTGTAATTACCATCGCTAAAGCGATTGAAAGAATACCTGGATTTTTAAAGACTAAGATGAATAGGATTACTACGATTAGATATGGAACACCCATTAAGACTTCGGCAATACGCTGCATGATTGTATCTGTTCGACCGCCAAAGAATCCTGAAATACCCCCGAAAGTAACACCAATTACCATATCAATTACTGCTGCTAATAAACCGATTAAGATTGATACTCGAGCACCAGCCCATGTTCTTGTGAAAATGTCACGGCCTAAATCATCGGTACCAAACCAATAGTTTTCTTTAATATTTTTGTTTTTATAAACATCATTTCCATATTGATCATATCCATCAAATGGTAGAAATTTTACATTTTCTAATACGCCAATTTTTGGTGGTAATTTGGATCTTTTTAAGTCTTGGTCTTTATATGAGTGTCCACTCATCATTGGACCAAACAATGTAAAGAATAATAAGATACCAAGGATAATAAATCCTAGCATTGCACCTTTATTTTTTCTAAAACGTCTTCTTGCATCTTTCCAGAATGAATCTGAAGGTCTAGAAATTTTGTCTGCATTATTCAAATCTACGTTTGCAGGTTGGAATAAATCAGATGAAATTTTTTGAGCTGTGTTGTTATTCATTATTTATTTACCTCCTGCTAAACGGATACGTGGATCAATTACACCGTATAAAATATCTACTACGAAAATTACGATTAATAATAACGCACTATAGAAAATTGTTGTACCCATAATTAATGAATAGTCATTTGTTTGGATTGAGTTAACGAATTGAGAACCTAATCCTGGTACAGCAAACATATTTTCAATAACTAATGTTCCAGTCATTAAGTTTACAGCCATTGGGCCTAAAATTGTAATTACTGGGATTAAAGCATTTCTTAAAGCATGTTTAACAATTATGCCTATTTGAGAAATACCTTTTGCTTTTGCAGTTACGATATATTCTGAGTTCATTACCTCAATTAATTCTGTTCTTGAGAATCGAGCTATAGTTGCTGTAACAAATACTGACAATGCAATTGTCGGTAGAATTGTGTATTTAAAGCTTTCCCAATATGCTACCGGGAACCAATGTAATTTTACTGCTAAATAATATTGTAGGATTGCTCCGAATACGAATGACGGAATGGAAATACCTAAAACTGCTAGAACAGTAGAACCATAGTCATATATCGTATTATTTTTTAATGCTGCTACGATACCGAAGATTAATCCGATAAATGTTCCTAATAATAGTGCTTGTGCACCTAATTGAGAAGATGGACCAATACGAGTTTTAATCATATCAGTTACTTTACGATTATCGTATTTATATGAATCTCCTAAATCACCTTTAGCAAGATTCTTCATGTAATTTGCATATTGTACAGGTACTGGTTTATCTAACCCATATTTAGCAAAAATAATTTGTTTTTGTTCAGGTGTTAATTTCTCTGGGTTTTTTAATGGAGAACCTGGTAACAACTTCATTAAGAAAAATGTAACAGTACAAATCAAAAATAGTGTGACAAACATGTAAATAAATCTCTGTAGCACGTAACGTCCCACAACTGCACCCCCCTATTAATTTAAAAAATATTTTATTTTTTTTTATTTTTTGATAATTCTTTTGTAAAAATGAGAGCATTTGGACTTTTCCCTTTTGGAACTACTCCACATACTCTTAAATACCAATTATAATTCTGTTAATTTTTTCGATCGATTTAATATCTTGTCCATATTATTCTCAAACATGGGATTAATCATTTAATCCTTTTTTTTCATTTGATGTAAAATGGTGTAAATTTTTGCTTAAGCTTTTTACCCAACAATGTAAGCGTATTCGTAATGACGCTTTTGGTCAATATTTTTTTACTTGAAAATTCTAAATTATTATTCTAAACAGATTATTCCTTACTGAATTCTCCCTTATTAAATTAGCAGAGTTTCTTATAAAAAATAGCATATTTAGATATTTATTCATAAATTCGGTAAAAAAATGAATGCTTATTCATAAATTCCAATTACAATTTCAGTATAGCAAATTTATTTATCGTAACATATCTCACAATCCAAGATGTATACCCCCTATGATGCTAATGCAATGTAGGTTAAAATACAGAAAGTTAATATACAATTCTGAATTTTTATAGTAGAATTTTCGATAAGTATCGATTTTTTTCTACAAATTTTATTATACATTTTTATGAAAGTTTTACAACAATTTTGACAAATAAAATTAAATAATTTATTAAAATAAAGTGAATTATCTTAAAAATGCTAACAATTTAAAAATATTTTGTAACGATTAGTTGAAACTATTAACACTGTTATTATAGTATAGCATTATTAAGTCTACAATATATAATTCTTTCCAACAGGAGGATCACAAATTAAATGTCGAAACACTATATTATTGTTGTATTATCTGCGATAGTACTAGCAGCAATCTTTTCACTTACCCAAGGAACATTAAAGTTTTTCCTACATTTTACGAACACAATATTCTATATTGGACTAACATTATTTGTTTTTGGTGGTTTTTTATTAATCGTACAAAGTGGATTTTTTAATATCACTCGCTTTGGAATGCGTAAAGTATTCGGAACGAGAGACCAACAAATGGCAGAAATGACTGGTGATGAATCACTTACTGTTAAAAAAGATATGATCTATAGAAGATATCGATTTTCAATTACAAAACCATTACTTTTGGCTTCAATCACTTTAGTAATCCTTTCTTTTTTATTCAGTTTTATCATTATTTACTAAATGATGTATCAACGGCTTGAAAAGTGAATATAATTAAGATATTATCTATAGAAAGTATATATAAGCTATGAAGAAGAGTAGTACACAGATTTTAGCATGTTAAGAGAGCTTGTGGATGGTGAAAACAAGTCATGCTCCCTGTCGAATGGACTTCTGAGCTTCGAACCGAACATGTAATATTAGTAGGCTTCGACGTAACTCAAACGATAGATGAGGGCATGATTTCATGCATGAGTGATTCCTTATTTGGAATAACTAGAGTGGTACCGCGGTTTAATCGTCTCTATGTAATAGAGAGATTATGCCGCTTTTTTTATTTTATTTAGCTTTATTTAGGAGGATTTTATGATGCAAACTATTTTTAGCGGAATTCAACCAACATCATCTGGGGGTATTACATTAGGTAACTATTTAGGTGCGGTAAAACAATTTATTGAATTACAAAATGATTATAACTGTTATTTCTGTATTGTTGATCAACATGCAATAACAGTACCGCAAGACAGACTTGCATTACGCAAAAACATTCAAAGTCTATCTGCAATCTATGTTGCAGCTGGATTAGACCCAGAAAAATCAACTATTTTTATCCAATCTGAAGTACCTGCACACGCACAAGCAGGATGGATGATGCAATGTATATCGTATATCGGTGAATTAGAGCGTATGACACAGTTTAAAGATAAATCATCTGGTAAAGATGGTGTATCAGCTGCTTTATTAACATACCCACCTTTAATGGCCGCAGATATACTTTTATACGGTACTCACTTAGTTCCAGTTGGAGATGACCAAAAGCAACATTTAGAGCTTACTCGTGACTTAGCAGAACGTTTTAATAAGAAATATAATGATATCTTTACAATACCAGAAGTTAGAATTAGTAAAGACGCAGCAAGAATTATGAGTTTAGCTGATCCAACAAAGAAAATGAGTAAATCCGATGAAAATCAAAAAGCTACAATTTTCGTTTTAGATGAACCTAAAGTAATTGAAAAGAAAATTAAAAGTGCTGTAACTGACTCTGAAGGCATTGTTAAGTATGATAAAGAGAATAAGCCTGGTATTTCAAATTTATTAAGCATTTACTCAGCATTTACTGGTGAAACAATTCAGGAATTGGAAAATAAATACGTTGGTAAAAATTACGGAGAATTCAAACAAGATGTTGCAGATGTAGTAGTAAACGGATTACGTCCATTACAAGAACGCTATAAAGAAATTATTTCCTCAACTGAATTAGATGATATTTTAGATGCAGGTGCTGCTAAAGCAAATGCGGTTGCGAATAAAATGATTAAAAAAATGGAAAATGCTATGGGCTTAGGTCGCAAGAGAAAAAAATAAACACTGTTAAAAATTAAAATAGTAATGGGTGTCTTAAAAGTCAAAGAACAATAGAGACACCTTTTTCTTAACTTTAACGAAATGAACGAAATATCAAAACAAAAAAAAACCCTCAAGGCACTTAATTACCTTGAGGGTTTTTTCGTTTTGAGGCCATAACCTCATTTAGTTTACTTTTTGTTCGTGTTCCATTTCCCATAGCTTTTCAAAGAAAGGTTGACCTTTAACGATTCTGCCACATAATTGCTCATGTCGTTCTGACCAACCACTCTTTATTTCGTCATATAATTGGGACCAAATGTCCTCAAATGACAAATCCTGAATTTGTTGATAAGATCTTGGATTCCACTCAGTGTACCAATATCTGATCTCCGAAGGATTTTTTGATGAATGGAGTTGATCTAGCGCCATAAATAATAACTGCTTTAGTTGTCTTTCTTTTCTTGTTAGTCCGCTCATAATAATTGGCGACGGTGACAGTATATGATGTTCTTTTGTTTCATCATTTACTAAATTTTGAAGATTATAATGACTTTCTTCAATCTCGGCTGTCATATCATACACCATTTGTTCTTGTCTTGGTATTAACCGGCTTTTTCGAATTGGAATATTATACCCAATTGTGTCTACCGCAATAATACCATTACCGTCAGTTACTACAAAGCAATAATCTAGCTGAATACGCTCATGATTCTTTCTTACATAAGACTTTTGAAACACTTCAGTTAATAGACCGGAAGGAAGCTCTAATAGTTCATTTTCAATATACTGATATAACTCTGGAGTAACTTTAATGACTGGAACTTGGTCTAATAATTCAACACTATCATCTTTTCTCCATTCAAAAAAATGACAGACATTGTAACCATTTTCTTCACCTTCAAACCAATTGACCCATACATCATGTAAATACAACATTTACTACCCCTCACTTCACAACTGTATGTAACTTTCAGTATGGTCAGTGATTCACTAATTTATTCCATTTTCCACTGAATTACAAAAAGTGTTTAACAAACTGAATGAAAAATCGTCAATAAACCATTAAAATATCATAGATTAAAGCTTCTCTGATACATTAATACTTAAGCAATACATTCTATACGCTCTAATCTGCTCTGGAATCGTTTGCATTCAAATCGAGATATAATGTATTGCATTTTCCTTAATCTTTTTACTAGCCGTTCGTAAAAGGATATCAGTTGACCATTCTGTCTGCTCTGTACAACTTTTAACAATGTCATATCCAACACTGTAACCCAATAATTTTGGAATTCCATTACCACCATACAAATATTTAGAAAAATTATCATCATTACTTGTTATCTCAAGTTTATCGATTAAATATTTTTTATAATATAATTCACATTGCTTGGAAGAATACTGATTTGTCCATGGTGCCTGAACTGCTTCTCCATATTTATCTAAAACTGCAGTTTCGGCTAAACCTTCTAAAATCATAGCATCAAGTAATGTGACCTTCTTGTTTTTATATAACTTTGTCAATCTTACAATATGATGATACTCATGTAATAATACTGCTTTATGTTGTAAAATTCCTTCTAAAGGGGACAAAAATAAACAAATACAATTTTTATGTGCGATTCCACCCCTTTGATAAGTCGTGTTTTTAAACAGACTTCCCGTTCTATGACAAGGTAAAATAAAGATAGGTAAGTCAGGTCCATTAAATTCTCTTTTTAACTTCTCAAACTCTTCAGAAAGGCTTTTCCATATACTTTTTTCTTCTAGTTGTTTCAGATCATCTTTACTCAAGGTTGACAGCCTCGATAAACCGTGGGAAAGAAGATATTTATATAAACTCTCCTCATTATGTTTCGGAAAATATGGTAAAAGTTTTTTCATTACTATTTGTTTATCTTCAATAAAATCAACCCATTTATAAGTCGGCATTATCCCAAGTTAATCACCTCGATTTATTATTAAAGTATGATAATTAACTAGTGAAAGTTACTTTTTTTACACTGTGATTTCTAATAAAAAAAAGCTTAGGTAAAGACCTAAGCTTTCTTTGTCCAAACAGTATATAAATAAATTTAAAAACTTATTTAGTGAACTCTTTAAATGCTAACGTTACATTATGTCCACCAAATCCTAATGAATTAGAAATTGCTGCTTTTACATTAAATGGTCTAGCAACATTTGGTACATAATCTAAATCACATTCGCTATCAGTTTCTTGGTGATTAATTGTTGGAGCAATTACTTTATTATGGATTGTTAATGCTGTAATAATTGCTTCTATTCCACCAGCTGCTCCTAGCATATGACCAGTCATAGATTTCGTTGAACTAATTGGTACATTGTATGCATGCTCACCAAATACTTCTTTAATTGCCATCGTTTCAAATTTATCGTTTAATTCAGTACTTGTTCCATGTGCATTAATATAATGAATATCTTCAACTGATAAACCAGCATCATCAAGTGCCATTCTCATTGCACGTGCGCCACCTTCTCCTCCTGGAGCTGGTGCTGTAATATGGTGTGCATCACCAGTTGTTCCATATCCAACGATTTCAGCATAAATCTTCGCTCCACGAGCTAATGCATGTTCTAATTCTTCAAGGAATACAATACCCGCACCTTCACCAATGATAAAGCCATCACGAGCATTATCAAATGGACGACAAGCTTTTTCTGGATCTGGATTTAATGATAAAGCTCTTGCAGCACAGAATCCAGCAAGACCCATATCAGTAATCGGTGCTTCTGCACCACCAGTAATCATTGCTACTGCATCGCCACGTTGAATAATTTTGAAAGCATCACCAATCGAACTTGCACCAGAAGCACAAGCTGTAACTGTACAACCATTTGGACCTTTAGCGCCTGTTAAAATAGACACTTGTCCAGATGCCATATCAGGGATTAGCATTGGAATAAAGAATGGGCTTACTCGACGTGCACCTTTTGTTTGGAAAGTATTAAACTGTTCTTCATATGTTTCCATACCACCGATACCAGAACCAATCCAAACACCAACTTTTGGAGCGATTTCTTCATCAATCGTAAAGTTTGCATCTTCTAAAGCCATTTTAGAAGCTGCAATTGCATAGTGAGTAAAGCGGTCCATGCGTTTTACTTCTTTTTTATCGATATATTTTTCAGGATCAAAGTCTTTCACTTCACCTGCAACTTTAACAGGGAAATCATCAGGATTTTTTCGAGTCAGAACACCAATTCCACTCTTTCCATTCATTAAATTTTCCCATACTGTATTGATATCATTACCAATAGGTGATACTGCACCTAAACCTGTAATAACAACTCGTTTTTTCATATCAAAAATCCTCCTTCAATTAGATTATCTTCCGAATCGAAGTGCAATTGCACCCCAAGTTAATCCGCCGCCAAATCCAACTAATACTAATACATCGTCTTCTTTAACATTTCCTTTTTTATATTCTTCAACTAATGCAATTGGAATTGAAGATGAAGATGTATTACCATGACGATCAATAATTACACTCATTTTTTCTTTAGGAAGCTGTAGTCTTTCTCTTGCTGCATCCATTATACGAGTATTCGCTTGGTGTGGAATTAAGAAATCGACTTCTTCTTTTGTTAATCCTGCTAATTTTAATACAGTTTCACAAGAATCACCCATTTGACGAACTGCAAATTTAAACACTTCTCGTCCATTCATTACTAAGTGATCTCCACCTTTATAAAGATGTTTACCACCTGTACCGTCCGCTCCTAATTCATAAGAAAGAATTCCTCTACCTTCACTTACTGGACCGATAACCGCAGCACCTGCACCGTCACCAAATAAAACTGCCGTATTTCGATCTTCCCAGTTAACAATTTTAGTTAACTTTTCAGCTCCGATTACTAGAACTCTACTGTATGTTCCAGTCTTTACGAATTGAGCTGCAGTAACAACCCCATAAATAAATCCGGCACAAGCAGCACTAATATCCATTGCAGCAGCATTTTTAGCTCCAAGTCTTTCTTGAATTACACATGCAACTGATGGAAACGACTTATCTGGAGTAACAGTTCCAACTAGAATTAAGTCAAGTTCTTCTGCTTTTACATCTGCATCTTTTAAAGCTTCTACCGCCGCTTCATATGCTAAATCAGATGTATCTTGTTCGTCGCTAGCAATTCTTCTTTCTTTAATTCCAGTACGACTAACAATCCACTCATCTGAGGTATCCATCATTTGTTCTAAATCATAATTAGTTAATTTTTTTTCGGGTACGTATGAGCCAATACCTAAAATTCCAGCATTCATTAATATCCCCGCCTTACTTTTATATTTTTATGTCTTCTTATTATTACCTGGTACTAATTTTATGAAATAATATGTACTTTGTCTACATTTTTATCTTTTAAAATCCAAGCTATGTAAAAAAGATGAATCATTTCTTAAAAAGAATACCACTCAATTGGACGAATCTCAAAGCTAAAGTGAATTTTTAAACGATTAGTATTCTACTACAAAAAAGGAAATAGTTCAAAATGAACCATTCCCTTCACGCTGTTTAAAAACATTCTTCCTAATTTTAAGATTGAACATGAACTCATATTTTCTAAAAATTAGCTCTTCATATTTTTAGGTTTCTGAAAAAACCTTTACTTAGTAAAGATGAAAATGCTGTTGGATTTGCTGTTTTTGCTTTTGTATTCCGTCCTCGATTGAAGTTGTATTAATAATTACAAAAGGAGTTGCATCTATATAGTTTCTGTTTTGAGCAAACTTTATTCCGTCGATCATATTTTGTAATCCGGTGAAATTTCCGTCCTCTGGTAAGTACATACATTGTTTAGCTGTAATAATATATTTATGTTCCTTTAATTCCTTCTCAGAAATTATTCGAATGGCTTTACCTACATCTTCTACAAATAATATTTCATTCGAACCGTATACATTTTTTATTGAATCATTTCTCTTCCCTAGGTCTTGCACAATCAATTCATGTACTAAGCCTGCGGATGGCTCCCAAGGTCCATATAAAGATGGAATTTCAATAAAAGTAATATTGCAATCTATATTTTTACTCAAATCATTAACTGTTCTTTCTAAATCGGCTAATTCTTTTTTGGTAGATAATAAAAAGATAATATCTTTACTTTTGCTAATGATCTTGTTAAATAGTTTTTCTGTAAACTCTATACTATTAATTGAGCCTCTTAACTTTAGTTCGTCATAAAAATAACAAATAAAAATCGTATCATATTGCTCATTCTCTAATAAAAATTGCTCTTCATCTAAAAAGATAACCCTTGCATTTCTTCCAATCGAAAAGATTTTTTCTTCACTTATTAAATCACTTTCATTTCCTTTTTCCATCACAACTGCTGAAACATCATTATATTCCATCAGTTGGCAAACTAACTCATAACCAATAAACCCACTGGATCCGATAACAGCACACTTTTTCATTATTAACCTCCTTCTTTTAGGAAATTTATTCAAAAAAAATAGAAAGACTATAAAACATCTTGATATTTTTTTAAAAACCTTATTAAGTTTTTTCCACAGTCAAATTTTTTCTCCTCTAACGAAATCAAAATCGAAATCGGTAAATTATTTTTATGTCGCTCTTCTTCTAAAAGTCTAATATCGCTTTTCCATTTATAATGATTTCTTGTCGTGGTGTAAATTTTAATTGGTGAGATTGTTTCATAAAAAAAACATTCTCTATCTATAACCATATATATATCCGAAGCTTTATATGCTTTTAAAATTTCATGAACTGTTCTTTTATAGAAAAATTTATTTTCTCTTTCTAAATCTAATTCATTTTTTATATTTAACGAAGGATTTAATAATGAAATACTTCTGACTTTTCCCTTTAAGAGGCCAAGTAATTTACAAACGACTAATGCCCCAGTACCTTCGCCAATTATATGAATTGATGGATTCAAAATTTCTTTTCTCATAACTGAATGATATAAACTTTCTGCTAAATCGACAGCGTCATCAGAACCCCAATTTTTTCCATATAAATTTGAAGTGAATACTGTGTATCCTTCATCTGTTAAAGTTGATAATAACTTTCTTTTATCAAAATGCTGCAATAAGCAACTATGTTCATTATCTACATAATGAGTATTCCCACCGACATAGAGTACTCCGAAACCATTCGGTCTAATAGGTAGATGAATAACTGCATATTGATCCTCTTGTTTAAAAAATCTCTCAGTTACAGGCATTCCTATCACCTTATTATTAATGTAGTATTTTTAGGGAATTATAAAATAGGTATCAAAAAATTCTTACGTTACTTTTTTAATTAAAACTTTTTAATTATAACTTCAATTATCAAATTTCTAGGTATATAATATGATAAGAACTAATTAGATAGGAGTGATTAGAGTGCGTTTTATTATGACATTGTTCTGGAGCTTTGTTTTATGCCAAATGGGAGCTTACGTTTTAAGTTCAATGACTGGCGGAGAGTATAATTTCACAACTGCTTCAATTATGGCTGTAGTATTATCTTTAGCTATTTCAGTTCTTAGCGAAGCAATAATTCCTAATGAACCTGTTGCAAAACACCACTAAAATCTATATATAACATATGTTGTAGCACCCAAAAACGTTCAACTTGGTATCTACATATGTCATCAATTATAGATTTAGATAATTTATAAAATACTAAAATTTTGATAAATACATTCACAATTTTGTATATTGTAAACGCATAAAAGAGCGCCCTCGATTAAGTAATCGAAAGCGCTTTTTTTATACCTCTTTTGGGTTTTTATTGGTTACTCTATGATCCACAATTATTTAAATTTGGATTTATATGTCCATTTTCTGTTATGGTTTTGTGTATCTGGAAAAACTTCTCCTGCCTGAAGTTTAATTTGTTTTGGGCGAGTTACATTACTTCCTGTTTCACCTATTTCCACGTATACCCCATTATTTGGTGCTTTGTCGCCTGGTCGAAATTGATGTGCTTGACCCATAATCCATTCCTCCTTCTTTTTAGGTTCTTATTGTTCCTCTAAAAAGAAAGTTTTTTCTTTTAAAAAGATGGTATCATTAGTAATTATTGGTATTTTATCCAATAATATTTTTTCTTAAAAAGCTTCACATTAAAAAATAAAAGGTGATGAATATGAAAACAAAACACTTAATTGCACTAGATTTAGACGGCACCTTATTAACGGATGAAAAAACAATATCCGAACGTACTTTAAAAGTGATCCAACAATTAATGAATCAGGGTCACGAAGTATGCATTTCAACTGGTAGACCTTTTAGAGCTAGTAAAATGTATTATGACCAATTAAATCTTACAACTCCAATTGTAAACTTTAATGGTGCTTATGTTCATCACCCCCTAGATGATTCATGGGGAGTTTATCACGAATCATTACCTTTAGAAGTAGCAAAAGAGGTAATTCGTTCTTGTAGAGAGTATGAATTAAAAAATATGTATGCTGAAGTTATGGACGATGTATACGCGGATAAACATGAAGAGGAGATCCTCCCACTTTTCCACTACTTAAAAGAAGATATAATCCACGGTGATTTAGTTCTAAATCTTACTCAAGCGCCAACATGTCTTCTAATCGATAGTGAAGAGTCTCATGTTGCAAGTATTCGTGAGCACCTATCAAATGTCCACGCAGAAGTAATAGATCACCGCCGGTGGGCAGCACCTCATCATATAATCGAAATTGTTAAAGCAGGTATGAATAAAGCAATCGGTCTACAAAAAGTAGCTTCTTTCTATAACATTCCTCGAAAAAACATTATCGCTTTTGGGGATGAGGACAATGATCTGGAAATGATTGAATATGCAGGTCATGGTGTTGCAATGGATAACGCAATTCATCAATTAAAGAATATTGCAAATCACACAACATTATCTAATCAAGATGACGGAATCGCGATTTTCCTAGAAGATTTTTTCAACTTAAAATTATAAAACTTCTTTGTCATTAATTTCAAAGATAACTAATAATAACCACTTATAACAATTTGCTAAATGAGCATTCTATTAAGGACTTCACCAAATGGATTATCCACTTTTTGATTTTGATCAATTACTATTGGAAATTCTTCAGAAGTCAAAAAAAAGCTTTCCTATTTAGGAGGGAATCATGATGGGCAAAAGTAATAAGTCTAAGCGCTTTATTCAACAAAGTTCTGATTCTGTTACAAAGTACTCTGAAAAATTCCCTTACCACTTTACATTAGCTGAAGCAGAAGCGCGAAAAGCTAATAATAGACAAAGCTTTAATGCTTAATTTAAAGCATTAAAAACAAAAAACAACCATTGGACTACTCCTTTGGTTGTTTTTTATTTACTGAAGAAGTTTCTTGTAAGAAACTGTTTGGGTAACCGGTTTAATTTCTCCATTAAGATTCTTCTCATTAACCTTTGTTGCAACGATATTTGCAGTTATTTCATAATTCCCATATGGAAGGTTTTTATCTTTAAAATTAACTTGCTCTTCCCAAACATGTGTTTTTCCACTAGGAAGGGCAACGTTCGTAATGACTTGTGCATATAACATTTCTCGAGATGATTGATAAACTACTTGTCCACTCTCGTCTTTAATTGTAAATTCAACGGTTTGTGATGAGGGGAATGTAAAGTTTGCAGGGATCTTATTTTCATTAAATAATGAATATTTCATCTTTACGACTCCGTTTGCTTCTGTAATGTCAAGTGTTGGTGAAAGCTTTTCAACGTCAATCTCATTAATTTGTCCTACAGTTTGTTTTGTACTTGGTGTTGTAGTTTTTTCCTTGTCACTCTTTGCATCGCAACCAGAAAGAAGTAGTGAACAAGCTAATAAGAGAATCGATCCCTTTTTCAAAATAATCACCACCTTTTTAGTATCCTTCTCCTAAATTATACCAAAAAGCTTCTATAGTTAGGTAATTAGAAAATGAGTAGCAATATTTTTAATTTTGCTAAACTCTTTTATCGTTTTTACTTTATCTACATACTGAAGTTTGGGACAAAAGACTTACTTTTTATTTAAATCTTTCTATAGGGTTTATACATCAACAGTCTGTTATTAGAAACAAATGCATAAATCTTAAAATTAAAAGAAAAATTAATTAAGTATTTATCTAATCATTAAAATTTTATAAAAAATAATAGAGCTTTATAAAGACACATGTACTCTTTACCCATATTTGAAAGGGGAATTAACATGATGCAAACAATTTTACATTCATTCATACTAATTTTAGCTGGCATTTTACTATTAAGAATAGCAGGAAGAAAATCAATAGCACAAATGACATTGCCCCAAACGATTGTTATGATTTCGATTGGTACAATTATCGTTACACCAATTATTGAAAAAGGTTTAAGTAAAACAATTATTTCTGCCTCAGTATTTGTATTAACTCTACTTGCATTAGAGTTTTTGCAGATGAAATCGAATACTCTTGAAAAATTTTTTACAGGAAAATCAAAAATTGTAGTAGAAAACGGGAAGGTGAATGTTAGAAATTTAAAAAAGTTACGTTTAACGGTTGATCAATTAGAAATGCGTATTCGAAATGAAGGAATTTATAAATTTGATGATATTAAGTTTGCTACAATTGAACCTAATGGCTTATTAGGATTCGAATTAGCCGAGGATGCGAAACCATTAACAATTAGAGAGTTTAAAACATTAATGGAGTCGTACGGGTTTCAACTTAATAATAATAAATTAAGCATGAATACGCAAAGTACTAGTTCAATTTTTGATGAACTAAAAGGAAAACAAAAACCCGAAAATCCTAAATTGAAATAATTCAAAAAAAGACTAGCAAATTTAAACGTTTTGCTAGTCTTTATCTATTTACATCTTTCTAAATTCCCCTAAAACATCAACGGTTTGTACCACATTTGTAAAAGCTTTAGGATCTACCCTTTTTATAATTCTCTCCAAATCATATAATTCATAACGAGATAAAACAATCATTAAAATATCTTTATCTTGTTTAGTAAATGCTCCTGTAGCATTCATTTGTGTAATTCCTCGCACAAGTTTCGCATGAATCTCTTTTCTAAGCTCTTCACCTTTTGTTGTAACAATCATTGCCGTTAGCTTAACATGACTTGTATGAACACTATCAATCACACGAGTAGTAACATATAAATTGATTAAAGTATAAAGAGCTTTTTCCATGCCATATAGCTGGCCAGCTGTAATGATGATAATTGCATTAAACAAAAAGAAATAGGTTCCAACTGGTTTCCCTTTGGATTTTGAAAGAACTAAGGCGATAATATCCAACCCACCTGTAGATCCACCAAATTTTAATGTCATTCCAATTCCGATCGCTGCAATTAAACCACCAAAAACTGCATTAAGAAGAATATCATCTGAAAAAATCGGTTTAACAGGTAAGATTTCTAAAAATAATGTCATGATTCCTACACTAAAGAAACTAAAAAACGTAAAAGAACGTCCAACTTTTTTCCATGCTAAGACGATAACAGGAATATTTAACAACGCTAAAAGAATCCCCGTAGTTGCAGTAAACGGAGTGTAGTCAGTAATAATATTTGAAAGTAACTGCGCTAGACCTGCAAAACCACTTGAATAAACATTAGCAGGGATTAAAAAGCAATTCATTGCAAACGCATTTAAGAAACCACCAATCATTACTACAACTAGCTTTAATAAAAGCTCTTTATTTCTTTCCACCAACTCTGTTTCCTCCTCAAAAAAAATAAAACTTCTCTCTATATTAAAAAACTTTCCTCTGTAGAACATCATAAGTTGTTTCACAAAAGCCAAAATGTAAAAACGAACACACATACATAATTAGAGTGATAAAGGCAAACCTAACATTATAATTTCTTATAAAGGAGCTTAATTATGCCTACTAGTGATAATGACAAAAAAGCAAAAGATAATAACGCTATAAGAGAAAAGAAAAATGCACAAGAAAGAAAAAATGCACAAGCTGGTAAGAAATCTTTTTCTAAAAGTGTCGATCATCTTTAATATTTAAAAAATGTTTTAAACTATTCAAAACAAGTAGAATTTCATCCAATAGTTTAAGTATATTTAAATCTTTCTGAAAGACAATAAGAACTTTCTAAACTTGAAAAAGCCTTATTATTAATAAGATTCAAAAAATAAAACTGTTCAACTTTTCCATTAATTTTGGTAAAGTTTGAACAGTTTTTTATGATTTTTTCTAATAAAATTATACTCTTAAAACTTCCTAAATTCTCCAAATACATCAATTGTTTGGACGATATTTGTAAACGCCTTTTCATCAACCGATTTAATGACTTTCGATAGATGATATAGCTCGTAACGTGATAATACCATCATTAATATTTGTTTATCTTGATTCGTAAAGGCACCTTTTGCATTAATCGCAGTAATTCCTCGCACTAGCTTCGAATGGATTTCTTTACGCAACTCGTCACCTTTTGTTGTAACAATAAAGGCAGTTACTTTAATATGACTAGTATGAATTGCATCAATGAATCTAGACGTTACGTACAGGTTAATTAGTGTATAAAGTGCTTTCTCCATTCCATAAATATAGCCCGCTGTTAAGATAATTAAAGCATTAAACAGGAAGAAGTATGTACCAACTGGTTTTCCTTTCGAACGGGATAATACTAGTGCAACAATATCTAATCCACCTGTTGAAGCACCAAACTTTAATGTATAACCAATTCCAACGGCAACAATTAATCCACCAAATACCGCATTTAGTAAAATGTCTTTTGAGAATAAAGGCGTTACTGGGATTACTTCTAAAAATAACGTCGTAATTCCAACGCTTAAAATCGTAAAATAAGTAAAAGATCGACCTATTTTTTTCCATGCTAAAATGATGACTGGGATATTTAAGATTGCAAGTAAAATACCAGTAGAAGCCGAAAAAGGTGTAAAATCATTTAATAAATTAGAAAGTAACTGTGCTAAACCAGAAAAACCACTTGAATAAACGCTGACAGGAATTAAAAAACAATTCATCGCAAATGCATTCATAAATGCACCAAATATTACTACAAGAACTTTTATTAACAATTCTTTTTTGTCATTCACCTTTAAGCCTCCTAAACATTCATATGTTTAGTATGCCTGTTAATTGTAAAAAAATAGCAAAAAAACCACTTCATTCAGTGAAGTGGCTTCAAAATATAATTATTGCTCTTTCTTCTCAAACAGTTCTTTTGCGTATGTCCAACCGTCTTCTTGATAGATTTTATTTTCTTTTAATAATCTACCCATCGCTCGTTTAAATGAAGCCTTACTAATTTTAAATCTTACCTTAATATCCTCTGCGTCGCTTTTATCCCAGTAAGGCATTGCCCCACCACGACTCATCATATATTCATAAATCTCATTTGCCTCTTGATCTAACCCCTCATGCACCCTTGGTAAAAGTGATACGTTAATACTTCCATCATCTTTAACATCAATAATGCGTCCACTGACTCTTTCACCAATACGAGGTTCAGTTTTTCGCTGTGATTCATGGATAAAACCTATGAATCGTTCATCCGTTAAAATATAGGAACCCACTCTTAAAGTACGATAAATGATTCCTGTAACATTTTTATTAAGCATACTAGGTTCAGCGGGCACAGAGAACTCTCTCATGACTGGTTCAGTAGCAATTTTAATTAATAGTCTACCTTTGTTTGTTTGTTTTAACGTACAAAAAATTTCATCGCCTTCTTCAGGCCAAACTTCTTGAAGAGGTGGAAGGTCACCTTTTTCTAAAAGGATATCTTTTGAAATGCCGATGTTTACAAAAACACCCACTCCATCAAGTTTATCTACTACTTTTGCAAATCCATAGCTTTCTGTTGTAATGAATGGCATTTCCATCGTTGCAGAAAGTCTACCTTTAGAATCATGATATAAGAATACAGTTACTTCTTGATCTATTTCAATTTCACCAGATGCCTCATTTTTATGTAAAAAAACTTCTTCTTGATCTTGGACAAGCATATACCCAATATCCGTTTCTCGACTGCAAACTAAAGTTACAATCTCTCCTGCTTGTAAACTCATTTTTTGTTACATCCTCTCTTAACTTTCAAACTAAAAATTATTATATCATGCTAACCTGAAAGTTTGTTACTTCGTCTATCATACACTATAATACAAGTATTAACGAATTGGAGGGATTCTATCTATGTCAAAAGAAAGTTCATTTGATATTGTTTCAAAAGTTGACTTACCAGAAGTCTCGAATGCGATTCAACTTGCTACGAAAGAAATCGCAACTCGCTATGACTTTAAAGGAAGCAAAAGCTCAATCACATTAGAAAAAGAGGAACTAGTATTAGTTTCTGATGATGATTATAAATTAGAGCAATTAAAAGACGTTTTAATTAATAAATTAATTAAACGCAATGTTCCAATTAAAAACCTAGACTACAGTAAAGTTGAAGGTGCTTCAGGTGGTACTGTAAGACAAAGAGCTAAATTAGTTCAAGGTATTGATAAAGAGAATGCAAAAAAGATCAATACAATCATTAAAAATAGTGGATTAAAAGTAAAATCACAAATTCAAGATGATCAAATCCGTGTGACTGCAAAAAGTAGAGATGATTTACAATCAATTATCGCTGCTGTAAAGGCTGCAGATTTATCAATTGATGTTCAATTTTTAAATTACCGATAAATATATACATAATTAAAAGAGGATGAAACTAATCATCCTCTTTTTTTTACTTTTATAAAATTTAATTAGCTACTTACTAAAGTTAATCTCTCATTTTTTATACATGTACCACGAGCTACTATTTTATATGGAACGATAATACTTTTTTCAGTATCATCTGGTTCTTCAATTTTTGAAATTATATTTTTTGCTGCTTCGTTGCCTAATTGATAAATATTAATATCTACAGATGTTAATGGTGGGTTTGCTAACTCTGCAAAAATTGCGTTATTAAAGCTAATAATTGAAATATTATTAGGGACTGAAATATTATGTTCGCTTAATACACTTATAATTCCTAATGCTAATACATCATCAGTTACAACAATTGCAGTCGGAAGTTCCTTTAGTTCTAGCAATTGATTTACTGCTTTTCTTCCACCGTCTCTCGTAAATGATGTAAATATAATTTCTTCTTCATTTACTGAAAGTCCGTTTAATTGCATTGTATCTTGGAAACCACGTAAACGGTTTTGGGTTACTAGAAGATTACTTTCTCCTCCAACAAACGCAATTTGGCGATGTCCATATTCAATTAAATAATTCGTAACATCTCTAGCAGCAGCATAATTATCGTTATCAATATATGTTATCTCCTCAATTGAATGATATGGCTTCCCAACTAATACAAAAGGAAAATTATTTTCGTTCAAATAATCAATAATCTTATCATTTTCCTTTGAGTAAAGTAGAATAATTCCATCGACTCTTCTACCTCTAATTGTTTTAATCACAGTTTGCTCAACTTCTTCTTCGTTGTTCCCTGTAATAAAATAAAGAGAATAATCTTTTTGATTCGAATACGCTGTCACACCTCTTATTACTTCTGCAAAAAAAGGATTATGAAATGATGTATCTAGTGCTGGTGGCAAAACTAATCCAATAGATTTCGTAGATCGATTAGCCAATGACCTTGCATTTAAATTGGGATGATAGTTTAGTTCATCCATTACTTTTCTAACTTTTCTTTTTGTTTTTTCACTAATTCTAGGGTTGTTTGAGATAACTCGAGACACCGTTGAAGGTGCTACATTCGCTTTCTTCGCAACATCCTTAATTGTAATCGTCATTTTAATTCCCCTTATTCACGAATGAATGTAAACGTTATCATTTTCACTTTAGATGTAGACTTTACTTAAAAGACATCTTCCTTCACAAGTCGATGTCCCGTTTATTATACTGGAATCTAGTGGATTTAATCTTTTCTAATTTGCTTAGAATACTAAAAAGACCAAAAGCATTTCAAGTATTCTAAGCTCAATTGACTAGTATTTATTTCTCTTCATTATTACGTCTTCTTGCAAACCATAAAAAGATGATAAACGCAACAAAAATAGATGGAATTGCAATAATCACTCCAATGTTTAAACTAGTTTTAGGTGCAACTGCATAAACATTTGAAGATTCTCTTTTAAGGACTATATCAAATCCTTTTTTATTTGGGCGAACCAAGTCATCACTTAACATTCCTCTTAATTCATTTGATTTTTTAACGACATCAAAATCTAAATGAACTTTTTGATCTAGGGAAGTATTATTTATTGCAACGATTGTTGTTTCATTATTATAATGTCTTTTAATTAAAGTCATACCTTTAGAATCATCATATAGTACTTCAAAATCGCCATCAGAAAGTGACGGTAAAGTTCTTCTTAATTCGGTCAGTTTTTTAATATATTTTGAAAAATCTTCATCAGTACGGAAATCCATACCTTTTCGATTATCAGGGATATTTCCACCATTTAGTGCAATTTCTGTCCCGTAATACGTCAACGGAATCCCTGGTGTTGTAAACAAATATGCAAGCGCCAATTTTAATCTTGAAGGTGGATACTGCCCTTTTGCTACAGCTACTGAAACAAAACGCTTTGTCATTTCATCATCTACATAGTTAATTATTAATGTCGAGCCTAATTGCTTATTTAAATCAGCTTGTTGCTTCATTATGTCAGTTAATGATTGATTTTGTGAAGAAAATGTATTTGCCAAATCCGCTACTGAATCTACATTATAAATTCCATTAAAACCTAAATTTTTATATTTATTAAGATCTATATCACTTGAAGCATTTAAATCAGCAAATAAAATGAAATTTGGATTTTTCATTTTTATTTCTTTGTTAAATGATTCCCAAAAAGAAACAGGTGCATTATTTACTTCTTGTAAATTATATCCGTCAAAATTAGCTTGATCCATCCAATACTTAGCTGTTTCGATTAAGTAATTAGCTACTTCATTGTTTTCTTGATTGAAATCAGGTAACCCATTTATCCATTTCTTTTCTGAACTTGTACTATTTTCAGGATTAAACCAATCCGTTTTTTTAGCAAGTACACTATTTGGCGAAGCATTATTTGTTACAAAATCAAGATAAACTTTTATCTTACGTTTATGCGCTTCTTTAACTAACTTCTTAAGTTCTTTATTTGTTCCGAATCTTGGATCAATTTTCCTAAAATTAACGACTGAGAATCCATCATATGAATTTGCATCATTCTCAAAAATAGGTGAAATAGAAATTGCATTATATCCAAAATCCTTAAGATAATCTAATTTTTGGGTAATACCCTCTAAATCCCCACCCTGAGATTTATTTAAATCCTTCGGGTCTGTATTTTTATCATTCATAGGATTACCATCAAAAAAACGATCAACTAAAATTCGATAAATCATTTCTTTTCTTAGATCAGTTGTATTTTTTTCTGCAAAACTAATACTTGGTAATGTACTTAAAAATAGTACAGACACTAGTATTAAAAAACCAAATCGCCTCATTTTTTCTCCCCCTGCAAGACACTCGCATGTACAAAAATTTCACTCTCTACATTATTTTGCAAAATATTACAATGAATTTCAAATGTTAAATTAAATTTCATATAAATGGAAGCGATTGCACACACTATTTAATTATACTGTTACTAAATTAGATAGCAAGTTAATTCCATACAGATATTAATAATACTAAAATAAAGGGTGGGATCATGCAAATTGAATCAATATATCATCAGCCATATGATCAATATGCTTTTTCAATAGATGATAAAACCTATCGTATAAGAATTCGAACAAAAAAAGGTGATTGCACAGAAATTATTTTTTATTTCGGAGATCCATTCAAATTTAATGATTCAGGTTGGCAAATTGAATCGCCACTCTCCATGTATCTTGCCTTTTCCACAGAACTATTTGACTACTGGGAAGTAAATGTTAACCCTCCAAATAAACGAATGAAATATCAATTTCTTTTAAAAAATGAGCGAGATTCTCTTATTTATGGTGAAGGCGGATTTTCAAACAATTTTAACTTTCATGATCAGGCAAACTGTTTTACATTGCCTTTTCTCCATAAAAATAATTTAATATCACCTCCTAGTTGGATTAATGATACGATTTGGTATCAAATTTTCCCCGATCGATTTGCTAGTGGAAATAATAAAAATAATCCAATCAATTCGACTCCGTGGGGCTCTACTCTACCAACGAGTTCAAGCTATTTTGGTGGTGATTTAGAAGGTGTTATTCAAAAAATAGATTATCTTAAGCATTTAGGAATATCCGGGATTTATTTAACTCCTATTTTTGAAGCAAATTCAAATCATAAATATGATACTATCAATTATTTTAGGATAGATCCTACTTTTGGAGATGAAAAAGTCTTAAAAACATTAATCGAAAAATGTCATGAAAATAATATTCGAGTAATGCTTGATGCAGTATTTAACCATACGAGTGCATCCTTCCCCCCCTTTCAGGACGCATTGCAAAACGGAAGGGAATCCGCCTTTTTTGAGTGGTTTCACTTTTTTAAAGATGAACAAAACAATCAAGCTTATGAAACTTTTTCTTTTGTAAAGGAAATGCCAAAACTTAATACAGAAAATAAAGAAGTACAGAATTTTTTATTAGAAATAGGTTCTTATTGGATAAAAGAATTTAATATAGATGGTTGGCGTTTAGATGTTGCAAACGAAATCGATCATTATTTTTGGAAAGAATTTAATAAAAAAATGAAGGAACTAAAAAATGATTTATTTATTGTAGGCGAGATTTGGCACCATGCAATGCCATGGCTAAGAGGCGACGAATTCGATTCTGTTATGAATTATCCTCTAATGAAATCTCTTTTGGCTTATTTCGGATACCAATCAATTTCAAAGACACAATTTCAATATTCGATTAATGATTTAATCGCTCAATATCCATTACCTGTAGTCAAAGCACTCTTCAATGTATTAGGGTCACATGATACACCTAGAATACTGACACAATGTAATCAAAATGAAAAAAGAGTGATCCTATTATATGTCTTTTTATTTACTTTCTTTGGAACTCCTTGTATCTACTACGGAGATGAAATTGGTCTACAAGGTGGAAATGACCCCGAATGCCGAAGCTGTATGTTATGGGACAAATCAAAATATAATTTAAGTATCTTTAATTCAATAAAAAAATTGATTTCGATAAGAAAAAAATACTCAGTTTTAGAAAATGACGGTGAGTTTAATTGGGTACAATCTGACCAACCTGACATTGTTATGTATGAAAGAAAGAACAATCAATTTCATTTTTTTATTATTATAAATAACTCAAACGAAAAACAATCAGTTAAAGTACCAATAAATTTAGGTAAAAGAAGAATTACAAATGTATGGAATGGCGAACAGTTTGCAACTGAATCTGATTCAATTGGTGTTGATCTATTAGAGACCGACTTTTTAATCTTGCAAATAGAAGATACAGACTCATAAATTGAGTCTGTATTTTTATTCACCCATTTACGTTATGTTAGATTTTCTAACAAACTAGAATAATGTTAGCGTTTTCAATATAATTTTATATATTTTTTTGGTATTTTAACGAAATTTTTATTGAAATTTGCATATATTCTGAATATGATAACTTATATAACATTTAATGTTATAAAAACTAACATTAAAGAAATGGGGAATGAAGATGAATGGTATTCAAGCTGCGGATAGTGTGTTTCTTTTTATTTCAACCGTTTTAGTCATGATTATGACACCTGGTTTAGCACTTTTTTACGGCGGAATGGTTAAAAGCAAAAATGTGTTAAGTACTACAATGCATAGCTATTCTGCTATGGCAATCGTATCAATCCAGTGGGTGTTAATTGGCTACTCTTTAGCATTCGGTCCAGATTTTAATCATTTGATTGGTAACTTTTCTTGGGCAGCATTAAAGGATGTTGGTTTTACTCCAAATGATCACTACAGCGCAACAGTCCCTCATAATCTTTTCATGATGTTCCAACTAATGTTTGCAATTTTAACTCCTGCTCTTATATCAGGTGCCTTTGCTGAACGTATGAAATTTTCAGCATTTCTATTATTTACTCTTTTATGGACAACATTTGTTTACGATCCATTAGCACACTGGGTTTGGGGCGTGGATGGTTGGCTTCGTAATCTCGGTGCTTTAGACTTCGCTGGCGGAACAGTTGTCCATATTTCCTCAGGTGTTTCAGGTTTAGTTCTGGCTCTACTTCTTGGCAAAAGGCGAGATTTCGGCTCTA
Source organism: Gottfriedia acidiceleris (assembly GCF_036421055.1). Lineage (GTDB taxonomy): Bacteria > Bacillota > Bacilli > Bacillales > Bacillaceae_G > Gottfriedia > Gottfriedia acidiceleris_C. The sequence goes on from NZ_JAZGQS010000008.1 coordinate 248,573, forward strand.
CATCACCTCATCATTTACCACTAACTGTATTAGGTGCAGGACTATTATGGTTTGGATGGTTCGGATTTAATGTAGGTAGTGCATTAACATTAAATGATGTGGCATTAACTGCATTCATTACTACAAATACTGCAGCTGCCGCAGCTTCAGTAGCTTGGGTACTAGTGGAATGGTACGTAAATAAAAAGCCTACTATTTTAGGTGGAGTTAGTGGTGCTGTAGCTGGATTAGTAGCAATTACACCTGCTTGCGGATTTGTCACACCTCTTTCATCAATCGTAATTGGATTTTTAGGTGGAATCATATGCTTTTTAGCAGTAACATACTTAAAATATAAATTCGGATATGACGATGCTTTAGACGCATTCGGTTGCCACGGAATCGGTGGGACATGGGGAGCTATTGCAACAGGATTATTCGCCACAAAATCAGTAAATAGCGCTGGTGCAAATGGACTTTTTTACGGAGATATATCACTTCTTTGGAAACAACTACTCGCTATCTTAGCAACCTATCTTTTTGCAGGAGTTATTACCTTTTTAATTGTGAAAGTTATAGGCTTTTTCATCCGCATTCGTGTCGATCAAGAAGAAGAAAACCTCGGCCTTGACTTAAGCATACACGGAGAAAAAGCATATCACGACGCAAGTATATAAGGAGGGATACTAATGACTGCAAAATTAACAAAAATTGAAATCATTACTCGGCCAGATAAATTTGATGTTTTAAAAGATGCTCTTTCAAAAGTAGGAATCACTGGAATGACCGTAACGAACGTTTTAGGATGCGGAATGCAATCAGGCTATACGGAAGTCTATCGAGGGAAAAAACGAACGATTAATTTACATGAAAAAATAAAAGTTGAAATAGTCGTATGTGACGTACCTGTTCAAGCTGTAATCGACGAAGCAAAAAGAGTGTTAAAAACTGGAAAACCTGGAGATGGAAAAATATTTGTATACCCTATCGAAAACGCGATAAAAATCCGCACTGGTGAAGAAGGAAGAGACGCATTACAAAATGATTATTAGATTTTTTAAAACCTAGTCGCCATAGATGACTAGGTTTTTTATTGATAATTTATTTGTCCACATCTAACTTGAAAGGTTTAAAGTTTTTACGACCCACTATGACTTATTTTGCTAAAGGTAACAGTTAAAATTTGTTAAATTTCCTTCAATAAAAACTATCTATATCAACCAGATATCACTGTCAATTTCTTTTATATATGATTCAATTTTAAATTTGAGACATCCATCAAATGAATAACTGTTAAATTTAATAGTGTTCCCGGGGAAACGGAACTTCCAAAAGAATTTTATGACTCATCTTATAAATTTTAATAAATTAAATGGGGGAATTAAAATGAACAAAACAATTACTTTAACAGTTTTAGCTGGCGCTTTATTATTTGGATCACAAGGTTCAAAAGTAAATGCAGCTACTGTAAAGAAAGTCAACTATACAAAAGTAAGTTATAAAGGACAAGTTACTGCAAAAACATTAAAAGTCCATTCTGGAATTGGAACAAAATATAAAGTTGTCGGCAAACTAACGAAAGGAAAGACAGTAAAAGTAACACGTAAATCGAATCAATGGGTATATATTACATCTGGAAAAACAAAAGGATGGACAAGTGTAAAATATGTAAAAAAGGTTACAATTAAAAAGCCAGTTACAAAGTCATCTACTACAACATATAAACCAACTACTTCTATTACAACTACAAAAAATCAAACTACTACAACCTCTACAGCATTATCTGTATTTGAATCAAAAGTTGTTGAATTAACAAACGTTGAACGATCAAAAACAGGGTTAAAACCATTCAAAATAAACAATGAATTATCAAAAGTATCACGCATCAAATCACAAGAAATGACTGATAAAAACTATTTTGACCATAATAGCCCGACTTATGGATCACCTTTTGATATGATGAAAAAATTCAATATTTCTTATAAAGCTGCTGCAGAAAACATTGCAAAAGGACAAAAGACACCAGAAGAAGTAGTAAAAGCATGGATGAATAGCGCTGGTCACCGTGCAAACATTTTAAATGGCAATTTGAATCAAATTGGCGTTGGTTATGATTCACGTTCAAATGCTTGGACACAAATGTTTATTTCTCAATGAAATTGATTAATAAAAAGCAAAGAAGTTACTGTTTAAAGTAACTTCTTTG
>NZ_JAZGQS010000009.1:0-209127 GCF_036421055.1 Gottfriedia acidiceleris
AGCGCTGATTCTTTTACTAAAGAACCAGCGCTTTTTTATTTGTTGTTTTTTGAAATTTAAATTTTAAAAAATTTTAGTCAAAAAATTTATTTAAACGTTTATAAAAGAAATAGCCAACAACGGTACCAATTACCAATCCGATTACGTAAATAATCGTGTTATTTCCATTTGCAATGGTAGATGTTAATAAGGCGATTAATGTCGCTGAAAGATATACAAATATGATGTTTACGAATAAACCGAATTTTTTATAAACGAATAATTTGCCATTATTGACATTCGCATTTCTGTTATAACATAATAAACCGATGATTAAAAATGCAACAATATAAAGGATAATGATCGTTAAATTTCCGTAGTCTACTGTAGGATAGTGAACGATCTTTTCATTAAAATCCTTTGATATTGAAAGTTGGCCTGCTTGATATGGAATAGACCAACTAGTAATCATTTTTTCAAAGCTATTGATAGGTAATTTATAGTTGAAGATACCATTTAAGTTTGAATAAATACTAAAATAGATAATACTAGGTGAGAAAATCGTAAAAATAGTGAATAGAGTTTGAGAAAAATAATGACCTGTAATTGTTCCAATTGAAAGACCAATCGTAAAAAAAGCAATTGTAAATAGGAAAATGACAGAAAAAATCGTTACAAATGATGAAGCATCGATATAATTGTGTAGATTAGTATTGTAATGGATTAATAGAGTTAAAATAATTAATCCAACAGTCGCCATAAAAATATGCGCAATTCCAAATACCCATTTTGATAGATAAAGTTGTCTTGGTGAATAGGGAAGCGAAAATTGAAAATCAATTCCACCTGTATTTCGTCCAATTCCGATTAATAAGATACTTAAAATTAAGACAATGATTGGAGAAATAACTGCTAGCATACTAAAGTCAGATATATAAAGGTAAGGATCACTCGATTGAGTTAGTAATGCTCTTTTTAATTCATCCGTGTTATTGTAATAGCTAAATGGAAGAATAATCAAATAGATAAGATATAATAAAATAAGTGCAAGTCTAGATTGTTTAGAATTTATAAGCCACAATGCTTTACTAAACATATAAATCCCCTCCATCATTTATGAAAAATAAATCCTCTAATGTCAATGGAAGTTCTTCTAATAGAAGCGGATTTTCATTTTCCATTCGTTTTATATATTCGTTTTTATTTCCATTAATAATGATAATTGCTACCTTGCCTGTTTTTGAGAATACAGAAATAGACGGGTCATCTTCAAATATTTTAGGTAAACCATTTTCAAATGCAACTTGTAATTTATAAAATTGACTCGTACTGTCTTCCATTGTAGAGATTGAATTAATTCTTCCATCCTTAATAAATAAATATTGATCAATTATTTTTTCCAGCTCAGCAAGATGATGTGATGAAATAATCACTCCGACTGAGTTTGTGCTTGCATATTCAATGATTAATTGCAAAACTGTCCGTTTTACGACTGGATCTAAACCGTTAGTTGGTTCGTCTAAAATGACATATTTAGCATCTGTTGAAAACGTTAATAATAAATAGATAAGTGTTTTCATGCCTTTTGAGTATTTACGAAGAGAAGTATTAGGTAATTTATATTTATTTAATGCTTCTAGAAATTTGTGTTTATTGAAGTTTGGGTATGAATGTTCATAGATTGTTATAAGCTCTTTTACACTATATTGATTAATGAAATTCGTAGAGTCACTCATATATGCAATTTGTCTTTTAGTAATTGGCGATTCGTTAATCTCTTCATCGTCAATACTAATTGAGCCTTCGTCTGGAGATAAAATGCCAACGATTGTCCTTAAAAGAGTCGTTTTACCAGCCCCGTTTCTACCGATTAACCCTGTTATTTTACCTTTTTCTATTTGAAAGTTTAGCTCTTTTAACACTTCATGTTCATCTAGTTTTTTACTTAAATGATGGATATTCAACAAACTATTCAGCTCCTTTATTAGAATAAAACTCTTTTACCCAACTAATTATTTCTTCCTCTTTTACGCCATCTGTTAAACAATCAATTAATAAATTGGAAAGTTTATTTTTATATTTTAAAAGGGTATCTGTTGAAACAGTCTCTTTTGTTAATCCAATTACATATGTTCCTTTTCCCCTTATCGTTTCGATGACACCAGTGCGCTCTAGTTCTTGATAGGCTCTACTAACAGTATTTGGATTGATTAGTAATGTAGTTGCTAATTCACGCACGGAAGGAAGTTTATCTCCATTTACCAAAATCTTTTTTAGCATTTGTTCTTTTGTTTGTAGAACAATTTGCTCCCAAAGGGGTAAATGGCTTCTTGGGTCTAAAATAATCATCAAGAGATCACCACCTCAAATATTTTCTTAAGTGTATGGAGTGTATTAAGTGTATGGGTGTAATTAATACACTTTACTTATATCATATGTTCTCATATGTGTAAATAGTTCCATTCTTTCTAATATTTTCTTCTGTGGTTGATTAAACTACTTATATTTGGAAAAAATATGTATGAAAAGAATGGAGGGTTATAGATGAAAAGGGTATTATTAACTCTTTTAAGTAGTGTTATGATCTTTTCTTTATCACTACCTAAAGTAAATGCAAGAGAGACACAAAATAATGATGTAAGTTTGGCAAAAAGTGCATTATCTTCCGTAATTATTGAACAAGATACTGGGAAAATCTTATATGAAAAAGATGCTAGAAAAGAGCTTCCACCAGCAAGTATGACTAAGATTATGACAATGCTTATTATTATGGAAGAAATCAATAAAGGAAAACTCAGGTTAGATGATAAAGTAATGACAAGTGAACATGCTGCGTCAATGGGCGGATCACAAATCTTTTTAGAACCTGGTGAAGAGATGACAGTAAAAGAAATGTTAAAAGGGATTGCAATCGCATCAGGAAATGATGCATCGGTCGCAATGGCAGAGAAAATTGCAGGTACAGAAGAGGCGTTTGTTGCTCTAATGAATAAAAAAGTAAAACAGTTAGGATTAAAAAACACACATTTTGAAAACCCAACTGGGCTACCAGCACCTGGTCATTATTCATCTGCTTATGATATGGCAATCATGGGAAGAGAGCTATTAAAATATCCTTTAATCACAAAGTTTACTGGTACTTATGAAGACTACTTGAGAAAAGATACTGAAAAACAATTTTGGTTAGTTAATACGAATAAACTAGTCCGTTTTTATCCAGGAGCTGATGGATTGAAAACTGGATTTACTGCAGAAGCAAAATATTGTTTAACAGCAACAGCTAAAAAGAACAATATGCGAGTAGTTAGCGTGATAATGGGTGCACCAACTTCTAAAGAAAGAAATGCACAAATGACAAATTTACTTGATTACGCATTCAATCAATATCAAGTAAAGCAATTAATTAAACAAGGTGAGAATATCGAAAGGCTTAGTATTAGTAAAGGTAAGTCTAAAGGTGTAAATGTGATCACAAAAAGCCCAGTTTCAGTTGTATTGAAGAAGGGTGAAGCGATGAATAAAATTACAAAAGATATTCAGCTCAACAAAAATATTCAAGCACCAATTAAAAAAGGGCAAGTTGTCGGAATTTTGGTATTAAAACAAGGTAGTAAAGTTTTATCTAAAACAGACTTGGTTGCTAATAAATCGGTAAGTAAAGCAAATTGGTACGATTTATTTAAACGTACTGTTGGAGGATTCAACTAATTTTTTCCGACTAATTTCGAGTATTACTAAAAGATTTGGCGTTTTACCACTAGTTTTGTCATGCATGAAGGAATTCGGTTTAGTTTTAACGAAACTTTCAATAACCGTCAAATAAGGAGGTTATTGTAGTGAGTCTTAATATTGAACTTGAAGTGAAAAATGCAATCCTTTGTGTAAGACTTGCAGGGGAACTAGATCATCACACTGCCGAGGATTTACGTTTACAAGTAAACGAGGTATTAGAGTCACAGACTATCAAACATATTTTATTAAATCTTGAGCATTTAACGTTCATGGATAGTTCTGGTTTAGGTGTCATTTTAGGTAGATATAAAGTTATTCGAAATAAAGGTGGAGAAATGGTTGTATGTTCAATTTCTCCATCAATTAAACGGTTGTTCGACATGTCTGGTTTATTTAAGATTGTTCATTTAGCTGATGATGAGTCAAATGGACTTAATGTATTGGGGGTGGCATAATGCGAAATGAAATGAACCTTCAATTTTCCGCATTAAGTCAAAATGAATCATTTGCTCGTGTTACTGTAGCTGCATTTATTACACAGCTAGATCCTACATTAGATGAATTAACTGAAATTAAAACTGTCGTATCTGAGGCTGTAACAAATGCGATTATTCATGGATATGAAAATAATCCTGAAGGAATCGTATTCATTTCAGTTCTTCTTGAAGATCAAACAGTAACGTTAACAATTCGGGATGAAGGTATTGGTATTGCTGATTTAGATGAAGCAATGCAACCTTTATACACTTCAAAACCAGATTTAGAAAGATCCGGCATGGGATTTACGATTATGGAGAATTTCATGGATCAATGTGAAGTTGTGTCCACTATTAATGTTGGTACAACGATTACGGTTAAAAAGTACTTATCAAATAGCAATGTTTTAAGTAATTAAGGAGAATCGCCTATGGACGTAGAAGTCAAGCAAGATCAACCCCGTGCGCAGTTAAAGGACCATGAATTAAAAGAGTTAATTAAGCGTAGTCAGGCTGGAGATCAATTGGCTAGAGACAGCATCGTCGGGCACAACATGAGACTTGTATGGTCAGTTGTTCAGCGCTTTATTAACCGTGGATATGAACCAGATGATTTATTTCAGATTGGTTGTATCGGTTTATTGAAATCGGTAGATAAATTTGATCTATCTTATGATGTGCGATTTTCTACATATGCTGTTCCGATGATTATCGGAGAAATCCAACGATTTATTCGAGACGATGGAACAGTTAAAGTGAGTCGTTCATTAAAGGAAACGAATAATAAGATTCGAAAAGCAAAAGAAGAGTTAAGTAAAACGCTTGGAAGAATGCCAACAATTAATGAAATTGCTACTCATATGGAAATTACTCCAGAGGATGTTGTACTTGCACAAGAAGCTAGTAGAGCTCCTTCATCAATACATGAAACGGTGTATGAAAATGATGGTGATCCAATTACATTGTTAGACCAAATTGCTGATAACCATGAGACAAATTGGTTTGAAAAATTTGCATTAAAAGAAGCGATAAAACAACTAGATGATCGAGAGCGATTAATTGTCTATTTAAGATATTACAAAGATCAAACTCAATCAGAAGTTGCTGAACGATTAGGAATATCTCAAGTACAGGTTTCAAGACTAGAGAAAAAGATTCTCCAACAAATGAAAGACAAAATTAAATAAAATCTTGAGCTAAAAAAGCTGAAGAATCGTAGGAAATACAATACGATTTTCAGCTTTTTTATTTTGTCTTTATTTTGGCGTTATTTTATTGTAACTCCGGTTTCAAATTAAAGATGAACATCTTCAATTTCTACTATCAGACACTTTTTGAAAGGGCAAATGATTAACTTTTCCTATTTTTACTTACCGAACTATTGGAGATCAATCTTACTGGACTTATATTTTTGGGAAGTTTTCACATACTAGATGTAATTGAATTCATAAAGCTTTGAAACTGAGGGGAAAGTATGAATAAGGTGTTATACATTAAATTACTTAATCGAATCGTTGTACAAGTAGGTAAACGTGTACATCTAGGTGAGATTGCACGATTACAAGGGATTAATGTTGATTTAACCCAAATTCAAAACATTATTGTACATGAATCAAAAAAGGAGGATGGTACACATACAGTTATTGATATTCTAGAGCTTTTACCATTAATTCTTGAAATCGAACCTGATATTTCGTTTGAGATCGTTGGAGTGACGATGTGCATAATAGAACTTAAAAATGAAGTTTCAAAGGATCGTTTTTTCCTGTTTTGTTTCGTTTGGATCTTGTTATTTACAGGTTCTTCATTAGCAATTATTTATTTCCACGAAGATGTTAGCATGCAACAGGTTCAACAACGAATTTACTATATGATTACAGGGGAACATAATCATAAACCTTTATTACTTCAAGTACCATATTCTTTTGGACTAGGAATTGGGATGATTTTATTTTTTAATCAATGGTTTAAGACTAGATTAAACGAAGAACCGAGTCCTCTTGAAGTAGAAATGTTTCAGTATCAACGCTCAATGGATGAATATGTGCTAGTAAACGAAAATAAAAAGCCAAACAAAAGTGTAAATACCGATGATTAGAGAATTGTTTATAGTGTTTGTAGGTTTTTCGGGAGGTATAGCTGTTGGTACTGGCTTTGTAGCATTTTTATCAGTAATTGGAATCATTCCGAGACTAACGCAGTTAACAAAAACGGTTAAAAAAATTCGAGCTTATGAGTTTGCAGTTATTTTGGGAGCAATTTTTGGTTGCTGGATTAGTTTAAGAAATACTGTTTTTAATTTGCCGAATATCTTTTCAGTTTTTATTGGGCTATTAGCAGGTATTTTTATTGGGATGTTAGCTGCAGCGTTAACCGAAGTATTAAACGTTTTTCCAATCTTAGCGAAACGAATTGGCATTCAAAAGAAAATTGTTTACTTATTAATGGCAATTGCACTAGGTAAAGTTTTTGGGTCGTTATTTCATTGGATTTATTTTATAGAGTAAAGGATGGATGAAATGAGTGGGAAATTAAAAGCTAATTATAAAGAGAATATAAAACCATACCAACCAAAAAAGCCGGTATTAAAAAATTGTATTAAAGCGTTTTTAGTTGGAGGATTTATTTGTTTTTTAGGTGAGTGTATTACGAAAATCTATATTAACTATTTTAACTTTACTGAAAAAAATGTGGGTGATCCAACGGTAGCTACACTTGTATTAATTTCTAGCTTACTGACAGGGTTTGGTATATATGACAAAATTGGACAATTTGCAGGTGCAGGATCGGCTGTTCCTGTAACAGGCTTTGCCAACTCTATGACGAGTGCTGCTATGGAACATCGAAGTGAAGGTCTTGTTTTAGGGGTTGCAACAAATATGTTTAAACTAGCTGGTTGTGTAATTGTTTATGGAGTTGTTTCGGCATACATCGTTGGAATGATCAGATACGCATTTAAAGTATTCTTTTAGGAGGTGAGTACATATGGCTTTAGTCGGTAAACAAACGTGGGAGTTTCAAAATGGTGTTTATGTCCAAGCATCTGGAACCGCTGTAGGACCAAGAGAAAACTTGGGACTGTTAGGTGGCAAATTTGATTATGCTTATGAAGATCTACATTGTAATGAAGATAATTGGGAATTAGCAGAAAGAGCATTAATGAGAAATGCAATTTCAGTTGCACTAAAAAAAGCAAATAAAACTGTTGAAGATATCGATGTATTTTTAGCAGGTGATTTACTAAATCAAAATGTTACTGCAAACTTTATGGCAAGGGAATTGCAACTTCCTTTTTTATGTATGTTTGGTGCATGCTCAACTTCTATGGAAACAGCTGCACTAGGTGCACAGTTAATCGATAGTGGCTATGCAAAAATGGCATTGGCAGCAACAAGTAGCCATAATGCTACTGCTGAAAGGCAATATCGATACCCTACAGAATATGGTGGACAAAAACCAGATTCTGCAACTTTTACAGTAACTGGAGCAGGAAGTGTTCTCCTTTCTAATAAAAAAAGCAAAATAAAAGTTAAAAGCGCAACAATTGGTACCGTTCAGGATTTAGGATTGACAGATCCATTCGACATGGGCTCTGCCATGGCACCAGCAGCAGCATATACAATCGTACAACACTTTAAGGACACAAATACGACACCTGATGATTACGATTTTATTGTAACAGGAGATCTTTCCGCTGTAGGCGCACCAATTTGCGAGCAACTAGTGAGAGAAGAAGGGTATGACATGGCAGGAAAATACAATGATTGTGGATTGCTAATCTATGATCGAGAAAATCAGGAAGTTTTTGCTGGCGGAAGTGGATGTGCTTGTTCAGCGGTTGTAACATATGGTCATTTATTTCAAGAATTAAATAAAGGCACTTATAAACGAATTTTAGTAGCGGCAACCGGTGCTCTTTTAAGTCCAACAATGATTCAACAGAAAGAATCAATTCCAACTATTTCACATGCTGTCGTTTTCGAAAGCTGTTAGGAGGTGTTCAGATGGATTTTGTTAATGCTTTTATAGTAGGAGGTCTAATTTGTGTAATTGGGCAATTATTTTTTGATTTCACAAAATTAACACCAGGGCATGTGATGTGCATATTTGTAGTAATTGGGTCAATTTTAGATGGGTTTGGCATTTACGATAAGTTAATAAAATTTGCCGGTGCAGGTGCAACCGTTCCAATTACTAGTTTTGGCCATTCATTATTACATGGAGCGATGGCAGAAGCGAGTGATCACGGATTTATTGGTATTGGAATGGGGATCTTTTCCTTAACTTCATCTGGGATTTCAGCAGCAATTTTATTCTCATTTATAATTGCACTTATTTTTAAGCCAAAAGGTTAACTTATGAAAAAGAAAAGGATCATTATCGTAACCGACGGAGATGTATATGCACATCGGAGCATTGAGTATTTGGCAAAGCAATTTGGCGGATGCACAATATCACAATCTAAAGGTAATCCCACTAAGTTCTCTGGAAAGAGAATGGTTGAAATCATAATGCAAGCACAAAAAGAACCAGTATTTGTATTGTTTGATGATAGTGGCTTTATGGGAGAAGGTCCTGGAGAAAAAGCTTTAAAATATGTTGCGAGTGATAAACATATTGAAGTTATTGCTGCACTTGCAGTAGCATCAAATACACATCATCAAGAATGGACAAAAGTAGATGTAAGTATCGATAATGAAGGGAATTTAACTGAATACGGTGTCGATAAGTATGGAGTACCGGATATTGAAATCGGAAGAATAAATGGAGACACCGTTTATAACTTAGATCAACTAAATATTCCTTTCATTTTAGGAATCGGCGATATTGGAAAAATGGGTGGAAGAGATGATATTGAAATCGGTTCACCCATTACAAGAAAAGCAATTGAATATATTCTCGAGAGGAGTGAACTCAAATGACTACGAAAAAAGAGCCGACAAAACTTACAAATAAATTAGTGACAAATGCTCATACAATAAGTGATCGAATAGGTTATGGAGTAAGTTTTGATGTCGGAAAACGTGTGATATTTGTAAATAAAGTTGAAGTAAATCTATACTATGTTAACGGATTAACAGATACAAGCTTTATTCAAAGATTCCTTGATGACTTAATTGGGTTAGAAAAAGTCGAGAAAAATAAATCGATGTTTAAAAATATTGAGGATACAATTGTCCATCAATCAGTAGAGATCGTTTTAACTTTTGAAGATGTTATTAAGAAAGTATTATCTGGCTTAATCGTAGTATTAGTTGATGGGGAAGACAAAGGACTTGCAGTCGATGTTAGAAGTTATCCTGGACGTGGTCCAACAGAACCGGATACAGAGCGAGTAGTTCGTGGTTCGCGAGATGGTTTTACTGAAAACATTATAAATAATACTGGCCTAATTAGAAGACGTATTCGCGATGAAAATTTAAGAAATGAAATTCTTCAAGTAGGTGAAAGTTCAAAGACAGATATCTGTTTATCTTATATAGAAGGTTTAGCGCACGCTGAACTTGTTAAAGAAGTTCGGGATCGAATTACAGGTATCCACGTTGATGGTCTTACAATGTCAGATAAGAAATTAGAGGAATTTATTTTAAAGCAAGGGTATAATCCATTTCCTTTAGTTAGATATTCGGAAAGACCTGACGTTGTTGCAAACCATATATTGGAAGGACATGTATGTATTATCGTAGATACTTCCCCAAGCGTAATCATAACGCCTGCAACATATTACCACCATATGCAACATGCTGAGGAATTTAGACAAACTCCTACAGTCGGAACATTCCTTCGTTGGGTCCGTTATATGGGGATATTTATGTCAGTCTTTTTATTACCATTTTGGTTACTGTTATGTAATTATCCAGAGGTTTTACCAAAATCATTAAGTTATATAGGTCCAAAAGAAACAAGTAATATTCCAATTTATTTACAATTAATTATTGCAGATGTAGGGATTGAATTCCTAAGAATGGCAAGTATACATACACCAAATGCAGTTTCCACTTCGATGGGGATTATTGCAGCCGTATTGATTGGACAAGTCGCAATTGATGTTGGCCTTTTCCAACCAGAAGTAGTATTATATACAGCTGTGTCAATGATTGGATCATATGCGACACCTAGTTATGAGCTAGCACTTGCAAATAAACTAGCCAAATTCTTGATATTAATTTTTACTGCAATATTAGGTGTTAAAGGTTTTATGATTGGTTCAACATTATTTATACTGTTTTTAGCAAGCCTCAATACTTTAAATACACCTTATTTTTGGCCATTTATCCCATTTGATGGTAGAGCCTTCTGGCATTTAGTGATCCGTACAAAAGCTAGTGAAAGTCAACATCAAAAAGGTGGAAAAACAATCGGTGATGCTACCATTTAATTTACTTATAAATAAAAGAGGAAACTGTCCTTACTGACAACACCCTCAAGAATGTACTAGCGCTGCGAGTGCTATCTCTACAGCGCTTTTTATTTTTAGTAGATAAAATTGTACTTTTTATAGGAATAACCAATTTTCATCAGATTTTATGGTGGTAGCTTTTACTCAAAATACCTATACTAGTAACGTTACTCTTTATTTGCGTTTCTATGGAGTTAAACTGAAGTTTTTGTTAATTTTAATTGCGATTCTCAAATTATTTGCACAATCAAGGCTTATGTAGCTAGGGCTTATGCGTCGCTCAGTTCATTCCCATGGGACAAGCATACTACAGTGAAAAAAACTTCTTTTTAACAAAGAAAAACCCGGTTATTTTTAGTAACCGGGTTTTTTATTATTATTTAAAGAATGAAAGAATCGCATCAAATAATGCGGAGAAGAAATCTTTAAGTTTTTGAATAAAAGATTGACCTTCTTTAGAATTTAGGTATTCTGAAATTTTATTTTTAGCTTTGGTCAATTGGTTTCCTACTTGATCCCAATTTATATTTAAATCTTTCATTTTTTCAAATAAAGACATTAAACTAGCCTTTTGATCTGCAGTTAATGTAATACCAAGATCCTTTGCTAATCGATCAATTAATGATTTTAATTCATCGGTTGACATATTTGGATTTTTAGCTAGTTCTTCTTTCACTTTAGTGACAAGTTGTACAGCTTTTTCATTACCTACTGAATCACCAAGCTCAGCAGTTTTAACCATTTCTTCATTTGCAACTTTTTTAACATCATCAGGTATAACTTCACCTGAACTTAGCTCATAAGCCTTCATAATCCCAGTTAAAGCAGCTGTACCAGAGACTTGAAATGGTGCAGTAATGACAATATTTGCATCCTTTAATCCAGCCGTGATTAAAGCATTTGTATACATTGAGTTAGTAACCCATGAAATGTTATTTGATTGAACAACGATACCTGTATTTTTTTCACCAATTGTAATCATAGCAGATGAAAGAGCTCGAGTACCGATTTGAGCACTAGGCACAGTACCATCTAAATATTTATGCTCCTCTTGATTTGAAACAGTCACAATTCTAGCATCAGATGGCGCACCCATTTCAGCTAATAATGATTTCTTTTGCGTTTCAGATAAATTTTGCCCAAGAGTAACAATCGTTTCACCCGGAACAGCATCAGCAAATACCGATAAAGGCATAGCTACTAATCCCATTGATAAGGTGAACGCTAATAACTTTCGTTTTAACAAAGAGACACTCCCTTTACAATAATCCATTTTTTACATCTTACAACACTATTATAGTACTTTTCGAAAACTTGTCATTACTTTTTGTTTTTTGTATGATAATATCAGCGTTACTAATTTATTCAGTAATGAAAAATATAGGACAATTTAAGTCTTATAAAGTTGTACATACATAAGGAGGATTTTTTATTATGAAAAAAGCAAGTATTACATTTGAAAATGGTGAACAAATCTTAATCGAATTATTCCCAGAGCATGCACCAGGTACAGTTGAAAACTTTGAAAAATTAATCCGTGAAGGTTTTTACAATGGACTAACTTTCCACCGTGTAATTCCTGGATTTGTATCTCAAGGTGGAGATCCAAACGGTAATGGAACAGGTGGCCCAGGATACAAAATTAAATGTGAAACTGTTGGTAACCCATTAAAACATAAAGCTGGAGCTTTATCAATGGCACATGCTGGAAAAGATACTGGCGGTAGCCAATTCTTTATCGTTCACGAGCCACAACCACATTTAGATGGCGTACATACAGTTTTCGGTCAAGTAATCGAGGGTATGGATACAGTTTTAAGAATGCGTAATGGCGATGTTATGCAAGAAGTGAAGGTTTGGGACGAAGAATAGATTTAAGTGTTTTGACCGAGTACTTTAGTAACAAAGTATGTTCTGAAAAGCTTGATATATCAACTTTTCATATACATTTTAATTTTTTGTAAGAGATAAAATAAATAAAAAGTAGACTAACATTTCTGTTAGTCTACTTTTTATTTACATTTATATATTTTTCCTTTTTGTTCAAATAATAAAGAATAAGTAAATTTTACGACAAGACTAAAGAATATTTATTAGTAATGATCCTTATAATTCTGTCTTTCCAAATTAGATCTCAAATAAAGAAAACCACAAAGAAAATTTCTTTGTGGCTCATTGTTGATTGAACAGAGAAATTATTCGATAAACAGCTCGAACTATTTATTGAACATTAATTTGGATGTAAATTTAGTTTTAATTGTTTCACATTCTATTGCATGTTATTTCTTCTAATATTTTTGACTATTTTAATCTATTTCCACATGATTTTTTTATTTGCACTTGCCCAAATTTAATTTCACTTCTTGTTCGCCCTTTTATTTTGCATTTAAAAACGCTGTTGATAATAAATTTGGTTGTAATAGGAGTTTTGATAATTAGTATGGTTCTGCTGATTTACAAATTCATGCTGATTATGAGCTTGTCGATTACAGTTTTTTGGTGGTCCTATAAATATAGAAGGTTGTAAATTTGCTGTTGCATTTTTCCATTGGTTTTCATCAAGACAGTAAGTATGTGAGACGATATTTGAAGGTGTAAATTTCATTAAATCAGAGAATAAAATTACATCAGGGGAAGGCGCATTAAATATTGCTAATAGATGAGTATTGTCAACAGTTGCAATTTCATAATGCCACCATCCTTGTGGTACGTTTGCAACTTGACCAGGAGTAATTGGGAAATTTAATAGTTGCTTTGTATAAGGATTCAAAATCGATACAACTGCGGCCCCAGAAATACAATATACTAATTCTGATGAATTTTGATGATAATGTGGCTCTACAACATTATTTACACTTAAATATATATCCAATAAAGACAAATTATCCAAAGTATTCAAATCATTAACGCTTAATTGATTGATAAAGTTTTGATTATCTTTCACAAAGGCATGGTTTTTATTGATATCATAAGTAAATTGAATACTTGGCGATGTATAATCTAAATCTAATCTCATAATGATCACCCTTTTATAGAACTCTAACTAAAATTTACTGTATTCAAACTTCTAAAATTGGTGACAAAAGCCTATAAGGTGGGAAGGACAGGAAGAATAATAACTAGTCTCTAAATTATTTAATATTCTCTCTTGTATCATAGATCCCGTTTTTTTCTCTCTGATTTTTTAGACTTGACAGAAAAATGTGAGAATTATATATTTGAAATATTGATATATTTGGAACGAATTTTTTATATTTACCGTACTATAGAGGGATAATCAATCATATATTATGTATTGGTTTAGAAGCAAATTAGAGTTTTAATAATTTTTAAGAGGGGTTAACATGTTAATTAGGTATAAGAAAACATATGAGAAAATTGCAATGGGCCTGCTTTCGTTTATGCCGAATGAAAAGAATGTGAAGAGCTTAGTAAATACGATTAAAGATTATGAAACTAAAGATGATAATCATTTATTCCTTTGGAAATTAGACGATATTGTTGGGATTATTGGAATACAACTACTACCAGATAAGGTTATTATGATTAAACATTTAAGTGTAAACCCTTCATTCCGAAATCAAGGTATTGCAACTTCACTTTACGATGCTATTAGATCTCAGTATACAGACTATACAATCGTAACAACTCAAGAAATTGCTTCATTTATTGAACATTGCCATGTTAGTTTGAAAGTATTATAGAAAAAGGTGCTCAATATCCTGAGCACCTTTTCCTATAACGCTAATTTTTTCTACGTAATTCTAATTGTTTTAATCTTTCCGAAATGACATCTGTTCGATCTCTTGTAGAATGTTTATTAATTAAATCTTCCGTAAAAGTCGAGTAATTTTCTTTTTGATTTTGATATCTTTCTATTAATTCTTGGTCATATATTGGGAGATCGAAAGGGTGAAATTCCGTTTCGTTTTGAAGTTTTAGCTGTAAATCTGATATGATTTGTTGAAAGCGCAATTGATCAATTCCAGCCATATTCACTAAATTAAAATCATTTGAAAAGGTAATGACGTGTCGAAATAATTTTTTAGCACCAGTAAAGTTTCTTCTTCTATAATGATATAACACTACCGATAATCTGATTAAACCTAACCAGACCTTTTTATATTGATCATTTAATTCAAGTTTCCATTGTTCCTCAAGAATTTCATGACATTCAAAAAAATCTTGATCGAAATGGAAATGACATAAATATTTTATGTATCGTTCGCTTTTATTGTAATGGACCAAGTTTTTCACCTCTTTATTACTAAAATTTTATCAGAAATGGAATGATTTAAAAAGAAGAAAGCCTAGAGCTAATGTCTAGACTTTCACGTTTTGTTTATTCACAGGGTTAAATTAACAGACGAAAGCACATCCAACGATGATTAATAAAATAAATAATACTACGATTAAAGCAAAGCCCCTGCCGTGGCCAAAACCGCCGAACTCTGGAGAAACAGCACCTTTACCCATGAAATAACCTCCTTACCAAAAAAAAATTCTCTTGCACTGATATCTTATGAAAATTTGAAGAAAATGGTATAGGCGCAAAACTAAAAATTTAGGAACAAAGTAACTTCATCGATGAAAAAACCTTTTCTGTTTTATAGTTTTATGAAATAATACTTTATACTGTTATAGAGTATATTTTTATTTTAAAGTAAGTTGGTGAGTAGTTTGTGAAGCAATATGAAGTTAAAATTGATGCATTTGAAGGGCCATTAGATTTATTACTTCATTTAATTCAACGATTTGAAATTGATATTTATGATATACCTGTATCTGAAATAACAGATCAATATGTTTCATATATTCATACAATGAAAGAATTAGAATTAGATATTGCAAGTGAATATTTAGTGATGGCAGCTGAATTACTTGCGATGAAAAGTAAAAGTATTTTACCTAATCATGAAGAACAAGCTGATTGGGATGCAATACTTGAAGAAGACCCTAGAGAAGAATTAATGAATCGATTAATAATATATAAGCAATTTAAAGAAGCGGCGATCGTATTTCAGGAAAAAGAATCCGAACGGGCGATGATTTTCACACGAAACCCGGTTGATTTGTCTGAATATGGACCTAGACCAGAAGATATTGTCATGCCGACTGATGTGACAATATACGATATGTTTGGTGCACTTCAAAAGCTATTTAAACGTAAAAAGCTACAAGAACCGCTACAAACTAAAATTGTTCGAGAAGAAATATCAATCGAAAAAAGAATGGGCGAAATTATTACCTACTTAAAAAGTATAAAAAAGAGAACTAATTTCATCAGTTTATTTCCATATAATGATAAAGAAAGTATTGTAGTTACTTTTTTAGCGATTTTGGAGTTAATGAAAACAAAAGACATTGTAGTAGAACAGGAACAAAACTTTTCAGAAATTTTTCTAACATCACGGGAGGTTTTTGAAGATAAGCAAGCTGAGGTGTACTTGTAATGGAACAGGAAAAAAGATTAGTAGGAATTCTAGAAGGACTTTTATTTGTAGCAGGCGATGAAGGGATATCAATCGTCGAGCTATCTGAGACTTTAGAATTAACTCAAACCGATGTATTAGAATTAATTGAGAGTCTAAAAAGAGAATATGAAAATCCTAACAGAGGATTACAAATTAGAATTTTAGCTAACAGATATAAACTTACTTCAAAGAGGGAGCATGGTGAGTTTTTCAAAAAATTAGTTGAAAGTCCATCGAACTCTTCGTTGTCACAAGCAGCATTAGAAACTTTAGCGATTGTTGCATATCAACAACCAATTACTAGGACAGAAATTGAAGATATTCGTGGAGTTAAGACTGAAAAACCAATTCAAACTCTTGTTTCGAAATATCTAATTAAAGAAGTTGGACGGGCTGAAGGTACTGGACGTGCAATTTTATATGGCACTACTTCAGAGTTTTTAGATTATTTTGGCCTAAAAAACATTAAAGAATTACCTCCACTACCACAAGATTTAAAAATGGAAGAGGTAGAAGAAGAAGCAGATCTATTTTTTAGCAAATTTGAAAAACAAGATTAGTTAAAAAATTCTGCAAATCTAACTGTATCCTATGTTAAACTAGTAATATGGAAATCTTGGAGGGTGAAAGAATTGTTAATTTATAATTGTCATGGGTATGAATTAGTAAAGGCTCAACCAAACACTTCAGAAGATTTTTTTAATCGTTCTGAAGTTGAATATGAATACAATGGTCAAAAAATTGTAACTTCTGTCTTATATGTTCGCTTTTTTGAAGAACAACTTTCTGAAGTAAGTGATTTAAAAACAAGATTAGATGAAAATGGCGATCAATCAGTAGATTTCCGTGATATAGTTGCACTTGCGTTAATTATTAAAAATCCTGATTATCGTGGAAGAAAGCGAATATATATTAATGAATTAGATCAATTTGTAAAAGAGCTACAAGGTGCTGATTTTGATAAATTAGTTGGATATGTGAGAAGTATTAAACAAAGTTCAAATAAAATTGAAATATCGATCTAAATTAACGGAGGGAAAAAAATGTCGAATAAGATGGTAGAGCATCAATTAAAAATTGTTGGTAATCAATTAGGGATTGTTGGTCTAGAGTGTAATTTATTTTTAAATAAGAATTCTTTACCGTCATTTCAACATGAAAACCAAGCAGTGGATTCTAACTACTTAGAAAAAATACTTTCTTCATTACGTAGAATTACAGTATATTGTGAGGATGCTAAAGAAGTTTGTGAGAAAATTTTAAGTGGACAGTTCCATAAAGCAACAGCTGAAGATACTTTACATAAAATTTATCACAGATGTATCGCAGAATTCTTCTCTCCTAAAAACGATGCATGGTATGAAAATAGTCGTTCAGCATACACTGGTAACCAAGCAATTACATTTTTTAAAACTGTACCAGATACGATCCAAGACCTATTTTCGTCATTAGAAAAAGTTTTTCAACAAATGCGAGAAGAACTTGAGTATTATGAAACAGATTATTCAACAAAACTTATGCAACAATACAAACAATAATTAGAAATTAATTAAATGTAAATAATAATGTGAAAAGAACAAGACTAGAAATTTTCTAGTCTTTTCATTTTGAACAAAACTCAAAAAAATTGGATATATCTAGAAATTTTTAGCTAAGATACGTTACAATACTATTGAAATTTCTTTGTAAGAGAAGAGGATAAAAAATGAAACAAATGTATTCAATTGGACAAAGGACACTTAAAACAGCAATTGGAAGTGGAATATCCCTATTAATTGCAGAAGCGCTACATTTACAAAATTACAGTACTGCAGCTGTCGTTACACTATTAAGTATTCAAAATACAAAACGTAGATCATTTATTGTTGCAATTCAAAGATTTGTTGCATCAGTTATCGCAATGTTAATTGGATGGATGATGTTTGAATTTTTAAGCTATACACCATTAACAGTTGTCATTTATTTTCTTTTAACAATACCGTTATTAGTCACTTTAAAGTTACAAGAGGGAATCATTCCAAGTTCAGTTATCGTTTTGCAAATCTATGTGAGTAATAATAAATCAATCTCTTTCTTATTTAATCAAGTTGAAATTTTAGCAGTTGGGATCTTAATTGCTTTAATAATGAATACATATATGCCGAGTATTGAGAAGAAGATGATTGAATCTCAAAAGAAAATTGAGCAAAATTTTAAAATGTTACTACTAGGTATTGCTTTAAAAATGAAGGGTAAGGATGAAGATTCACAAAATGAATTAATTTATGAAACTAAAATGCTTTTACAAACGGCGAAAACATTAGCTTATAGGCAAGTTGAAAATAGTTTTATAAAATCGAACTTATACTATATTAATTATTTTGAAATGAGAGAACGTCAATTTGAAATCATATCGAATCAAATCATTCCTTTATTAAAAAAAGTTGCCTTAAATTATCCGCATTCAAAAATTGTCGCTGAATTTTTTGAGGACACAGGTGTTTACTTAAAAGAAAAATCTACGGGTATTGAATTATTAGGCGAATTCAGTCATATGATGAATGACTTTAGAAAGATGCCATTACCTGAATCAAGAGATGAGTTCGAGACTAGAGCTAGTTTAATGATGATTGTATATGAATTGGAAAAAATAATTTCATTAAAAATGGAGTTTTACTCAGAAAATCAGACTGTTTTAGAGAAGTTAAACTAATCATTTATTATAAGAACATGTGGATCTAATTTCTTAATGACGCAAATTCCATTAATCGTGTGAAACACGTGAATACAAGTAATAGCTATAAATTTAAAATCATACAATGGAAAGTAGAAGAGAAATTTATTTTCTCTGATGGAGGTGTATGATGTTAAATCAATCTGAACTCGTCACTTACTTTCAGGAGGTAGAAATCTGGTGTGCGAATGTATTACAGTTGCTGTCTGAAAGATTTGACCATATTCAAGAAAAAGAACTATTAGAATATAAAGTAAAACTCTTACTAAACAGAATGGGGACAAAAAGTCATTATGTAGATCAAAATTCCTTTTTAGATGAAATTAGTATGGATGTGGACGATATTCAAGAACGTTTAATTTCAATTTTAAATGAAGAGGAATATGATGATAGCTATGCGTATCGGGTAATAGAAGTCGAAGAGAGAGTAGGAATTGGTAAACATGAGCTTCCACCATTACCATATCCATATAATGCACTCGAGCCATATATATCAAAAGAAATTATGATGCTACATCATGATAAGCACCATAAAAGTTATGTAGATGGGTTAAATAAAGCTGAAATTGAATTAGAAAAAGCAAGAAAAAATAAGCAATACGATTTATTAAAGCATTGGGAAAGAGAGCTTGCATTTCATGGGTCGGGTCATTATTTGCATACTATATTTTGGAATAATTTAAGTAAATCAGGTGGAGGGCAACCTCATGGAGCTCTTTTAAAACAAATTGAAGATGACTTCGGAAGTTATGAAGACTTTAAAGAGCATTTTACACAAGCTGCTAAAAAAGTTGAAGGTGTCGGTTGGGCGATTTTAGTTTGGGTTCCAAGATCGAATCGGTTGGAGATTCTTCAAACTGAAAAACATCAATTTTTTACTCAATGGGATACAATTCCTTTGTTAGTTTTGGATGTTTGGGAGCACGCTTATTATTTACAATATAAATTTGATAAAGACGCATACATTACAAATTTTTGGAACATAGTTAATTGGCCGGATGTAAATTATCGATATGATTATGCTAGTCAATTAAAATGGCAACCCTTTTATTAATTTGCGAAAAAAAGTAGGTGCTGGAATTGCTCAGGTTATATATCTGAACAAGTTCAGCACTTTTTTTCTTAAAAAAAGTCATTTTTTTATAATGTAATTCGTAAACTTGTACTAATTAGGACTAACTGTGGAGTTGATGCGAAAGATGAAAAAATGGCTGATATTAGGAATCATTGGCTTATTTTTAATCGGAATTCTTATTCCGACGAATAATGTTAAAGCATTTGGAGGAGTTAGTGCTAGAAATGCTGTTTTGATGGATCAAAAAACTGGACGAATCTTATATGGTAAGGCAATGCATGACCCTGAAAGAATTGCCAGCATTACAAAAATAATGACTGCAATTCTTGCTGTAGAGTCCGGTAAAATGCAAAACACGATAACAATTAGTTCAAGAGCAGTTCAAACAGAAGGATCATCCATTTATTTAAAACCCGGTCAAAAAATTAAGCTGGAAGATTTAGTCTATGGTTTAATGCTTAGATCTGGGAATGACGCGGCTAATGCAATTGCCGAGGCTGTAGGAGGTAGCATCGAAGGATTTGTTTATATGATGAACGAGAAAGCAAAAGAAATAGGAATGAGTAATACATATTTTAGCAATCCATCAGGACTCGATCAGCAAGGAAAAGAACATTACTCATCTGCTTATGATATGGCGCTATTAACGAGATACGCTATGGAAAATCCTAAATATGCAAAAATTTCAGGTACAAAAGTACATCGTGCCCCAAATACGGCAGAATCTTGGGATTATGTTTGGAAGAATAAAAACAAGTTGCTTACTTTTATGTACAAGTATAGTACTGGGGGAAAAACTGGATTTACTAAAAAAGCAAAAAGAACACTCGTTTCAACTGCTTCAAAAAATGGAATGGATTTAATTGTTGTAACACTAAATGATGGGCAAGATTGGCAAGATCATATGTCACTTTTCGAATATGGTTTCAGTAACTATCCTTTAACGAAAGTATTAAGTAAAGGTGGAATTAAGGAGGTCACAAATAAAAAATATAAAGGACATGTTTATATAAAAAATGACTTTTCTTATCCATTAGATAAAAAAGAGCGTGATCAAGTAAGAATTACAATTGAAATGCAAAAGCCGACCAAGAAAAAAATCGCGAATGATGCAATTGTTGGTAAAGCAATTATTGAACTAGAAGGTGAACAAATTGGATTTAGGAATATTTTTTATAGTGATAGTAAGGTCAAAGTATTTACGAAAGAAATCATCCAAAATGGAAAACAAGTTCTATTAAACTTAATGGGAGAGCACTCTGATGGTTAATATCATTTGGGTTGCTCTTACGATAATTGGTTTTATTTTTGCGATGATTAATGGCACGATGGACGAAGTAAATAAAGCAGTATTTGACGGAGGAAAACAAGCAATTACCATTATTATTGGACTAGTAAGTGTTCTTGTTTTTTGGTTAGGCTTAATGCGTATAGCAGAAGAATCAGGATTATTAAAAATTCTTTCAAAAATATTTCAACCATTTCTAGCATTCTTGTTTCCAAGAATTCCTAAAGACCATCCAGCTCTTGGTTATATTATGTCAAATATGGTGGCCAATTTATTCGGTTTAGGAAATGCTGCAACCCCATTAGGAATAAAGGCGATGGAACAACTAAAAGTATTAAATAGAAATAGTAATGAAGCTAGTGATGACATGATTACATTTTTAACGTTAAATACAAGTGCAATCACACTAATTCCTACAACTGTCATAGGAGTTCGAATGTCCTATCATTCTTCAAATCCGACTGAAATAGTAGGAGTTACAATCCTTGCACAAGTCGTTTCATTTATTGGGGGACTTGCAGTAAATAGTTTTTTTGCAAGTAGGCGAAATCGAAAGGGGAGAAAATAAATGGGATATATGAATACACTCTCACTTTATATCATTCCATTTATTATCGCTGTCATTTTAATACATGGAACTTGGAAAAAAGTACCGACGTATGAATCTTTTGTAGAAGGTGGAAAAGAAGGTGTAACAATTGCTGTACAATTAATCCCATTTTTAGTAGGGATGCTAGTATCCATTTCGATCTTTAGAGCATCAGGTGCTCTAGAGTTTTGTGTAGAACTTATGCGCCCGTTATTAAGTTCACTAGGTATTCCTGCAGAAGTCTTTCCGCTAGCAATTATTCGACCTATTTCTGGTTCAGCTGCCTTAGGTATTACGTCGGATTTAATTAAAACATATGGACCGGATTCATTTATAGGAAGACTAGCTTCAACTATGCAAGGTAGTACAGATACAACGTTATATGTTCTAACGGTTTATTTTGGAGCAGTAGGTATTCGAAAAATGGGTGATGCATTAAAAGTCGGTCTAATCGCAGATGCAATTAGTATTATTTTTTCAATTATTTTTGTAACAATGTTCTTTTCGTAAACTAAACACAATACGTCCCATGGAGAGCGAGCATCCCGTAAGGAAATCAACCTCACTAAACTCCTTTTACAAAAATTTGATAATGAATTGTCAAGGTAGTTTTTCAACAACATGAGTACTTTTATTTTAGGATAAAAGTACTTTTTTTATTGCACATTTAAATTTAATATCTTATAATACCAATAAGAATAGTTGGTATTAAGACAACATTCAATTTTACCCATGTTGCATATAATGGATTGGAAGAAACTAACCTTTTTGTGACATAAAGGAGCTTGAAATTATGAAAGTTGTAAAGTCAGTACACGAGCTGATCGGATCAACACCATTGCTTGAAATTACAACATTCCCTTTACCAAAAGGAACAAGACTATTTGCAAAGCTAGAATTCTGTAACCCAGGTGGAAGTGTAAAAGATCGACTTGGAATGGAATTGTTAGAAACTGCATTTAATGAAGGTAAATTAGAAAAAGGTGGAACAGTAATTGAACCCACCGCAGGAAATACAGGAATTGGTTTAGCACTAGCAGCTATAAAATATGACGTAAATGTGATATTTGTTGTTCCTGAAAAATTCAGTTTAGAAAAACAAACGTTAATGAAAGCACTTGGAGCAAAAATTGTGAACACACCTACAGAAGATGGAATGACAGGTGCAATTAAAAAAGCAAATGAACTTTCAAAAGAAATTCCGAATTCATTTGTACCTTCACAATTTAGTAATGAAGCAAATCCTAGAACTTATTACAAAACATTAGGTCCAGAGTTGGTTGAACAACTCGATGGAAAAATAGATGTATTTGTTGCTGGAGCTGGCAGTGGAGGAACATTTACTGGAACAGCTCAGTATTTAAAAGAAAAATTACAAAATGTAAAAACAGTTATTGTTGAGCCAGAAGGATCAATATTAAATGGTGGAAAGCCAGGTTCACATGATACAGAAGGAATTGGAATGGAATTCATTCCTGCTTTTGTAGATACAAACTTATTTGATGATATTCACACAGTACTTGATTCAGACGCATTTCGTTTAGTAAAAGAATTAGCAACGAAAGAAGGACTTTTAGTTGGAAGTTCGTC
Source organism: Gottfriedia acidiceleris (assembly GCF_036421055.1). Lineage (GTDB taxonomy): Bacteria > Bacillota > Bacilli > Bacillales > Bacillaceae_G > Gottfriedia > Gottfriedia acidiceleris_C. Next base: position 23,317 of record NZ_JAZGQS010000009.1, read on the forward strand.
AGGAGCTGCGTTATATGCAAGTTTATTAGAAGCCAAAAAAGCAAAACCAGGGAGTACAATCGTAACGATTTTCCCAGATAGTAGTGAAAGATACTTAAGTAAAAACATATATGGTGAGGGATAAAATATGAAGAAAAAGACGGCGTTAATACACGGGGGAATTAGTAGAGATGAAACAACTGGTGCGGTTAGTGTTCCAATTTATCAAACTAGTACGTATAAACAAGATGCTGTTGGCAAACATAGAGGATTTGAATATTCCAGAACAGGCAATCCGACACGACATGCTCTTGAAGAGTTAATGAAAGATATTGAACACGGTGTTGCAGGGTTTGCATTTGCATCTGGAATGGCAGCGATTCATACGGTGTTTAGTTTATTTAAGACAGGTGACCATATCGTAGTTGGCGATGATGTTTATGGTGGTACTTACCGTTTACTTACAAAAGTATTATCGAATTTAGGTATAACAGCTACATTTGTTGATACAAGTAATATTACGTTAGTTGAAAGTGTTATTTCACCAAATACAAAAGCAATTTTTATTGAGTCACCTAGTAACCCATTATTAAAAATTACTGATATTAAAGCAATTGCGAAACTTGCAAATGAATATGACTTATTAACGATTGTTGATAATACTTTTGCTACACCATATTGGCAACAACCTCTTACATTAGGTGCTGATATTGTTGTTCATAGTGGAACAAAGTACCTTGGAGGACATAGTGATGTAGTAGCTGGGATTGTTGTAACGAATAAAGAAGAGTTAGCTGAAGAGTTAGCGTTTTATCAAAATTCGATTGGTGGCGTTTTAGGACCAAACGATAGCTGGTTATTACAACGTGGTATTAAAACACTTGGAATAAGAATGGAAGAGCATGAAAGAAATACGCATGAAATTGTAACGTTCTTATCAAATCACCCAAATGTAAATAAAGTTTTCTATCCTGGATTAGCAACACATCCAAATCATGAATTGGCAAAACAACAAAGCAGTGGATTTGGTGGCATGTTATCTTTTGAATTAAAAGAAGGATTAGATCCAGAAGAATTTGTAGGTAAATTAAAGTGGTTTACATTAGCTGAAAGTTTAGGAGCAGTTGAAAGTCTTGTCGGTATCCCTTCAAAAATGACGCATGCTTCAATACCAAGAGAAAAACGAATTGCATCAGGAATTTCTGATGAATTAATTCGATTATCGGTTGGTCTAGAAGATTTAGAAGATTTAATTGAAGACCTAGAACAAGCATTAATATTTCAAACATCAAAGGTGAGATAAATGGGTAGAGAGTTTTTAGACGTTTTTACTGGTTGGGCAGAAAGTTATGATTCTTTTGTTCAAGGCCATGATCCAGAATACAAAGAAGCATTTCGACGTTACGATGAAATACTGAATGAAATTGTTAATAGAAGTGGAAACAGCGTCCTTGAATTTGGTATTGGTACAGGAAATCTAACAAAGTTACTTCTTAATGAAGGAAAAACTGTATTTCCAATCGAACCATCTCCTGAGATGAGAATTATTGCCTCAAAGAAATTAGGAGAGAATATTACGATTCACGACGGAGATTTAATTGATTTTCCGAAACCACAGTCCCCGATTGATACAATAGTAAGTTCATACGTTTTTCATCATTTAACTGATCAAGAAAAATATGAAGCTATTAAAATATATAGCTCCATACTGAACTCAAATGGGAAAATCGTATTTGCGGATACAATGTTTCTAACAGAAGAAGATTATAAGAATGAAATTACAAAAGCAGAAAATGCAAATTATATCAATCTAAGAGATGATTTAATTAGAGAATATTATCCATTAATTCCAGTTGTTCGTTCACATTTTGAAAAAAATGGATTTGAAGTGAAATTCGAACAATATAATGATTTTGTATGGATCGTTGAAGCTACAAAAAAATAGAGAGATGTAATTTAGGAGGAAATAAAATATGCCATCAGTTGAAAGTTTTGAATTAGATCACACAAAGGTTGTTGCTCCTTACGTTAGACACTGTGGTACTCATGCAGTTGGTACAGATGGAGTAGTTACAAAATATGATATTCGTTTTTGCCAACCAAATAAGCAAGCAATGAAGCCAGATACAATTCACACTTTAGAACATTTATTAGCTTTGAACGTTCGTGAAGCAGTACCTGCGGGTGACCCTTTTAAAATTATTGATTTATCACCAATGGGATGCCAAACAGGATTTTATTTAATTATCGCTGGTACACCTTCAATTTCAGAAGTAATCACATTATTACGTAAAACAGCTGAACTTGGACTACAAGTTGAAGAAGTACCTGCTGCAAATGAACTTCAATGCGGCCAAGCAAAACTTCATGACCTTGAAGGCGCAAAAAAATGGTTAAAATATTGGAGCGAACAAACAGACGAAACGTTGGAAAGCGTATTTGCTTAATCGTAAAAAACGTCATCTTAATGGATGACGTTTTTTTATGATGTTGAAAAACTATCTTGTCAATTCATTATCAAAATTTCGTAAAAGGATTAGAGTGATGTTGATTTCCATTACAGGATGCTCGCTTTCCATGGGGCGAGATTCTTTCGCCTCCTCGGCAAAGCCTGCGGGGTCTTTCGCCTCCTCGGCAAAGCCTGCGGGGTCTTTAGCCTTCCCGCTAATCCCATAGGAGTCGAGCACTATTGGATCCAATCAACTTATTCATCAAAAATGTCTGCGATAAACCCTATTCAAATAGCCTTTACTTAGGGTAATCTAATTGTTTTCTATTCATCAGACTGCAAATCAAGTAAGAATGATAAAAATCGTTTTTTAAGCAGATGAAAAAACGTCATCCAAATTTTGATGGCGTTTTTAATTAACAAATATATGTCTTTTTTTAATTAATCACAAGAAGTAATTTCTCTTTTGGAACAGTGAATTTAATTTCTCCAATATTCTCTTCAATATCTTCAATTGTTGGGATATCATCAAAGCTTTGAATTGAAATGGCATCATCTAAGCATAATAAAATATAAGGGAAGTTAGTTTCTGTAGAGTCATAGATTAATTTGTATGCTTTTGATGGTTTATCTGAAGTGAAAAATACATCGCCTAATTTAAACGAACCAACTGAATTATATTTTACTGCAGGATTAAAAGAATAATTCATATAGTAAGCTCCTTTTTCATTTTACTTATTATATTATTGACGGGTTTCTAATAGATTAAACAGCAAACTAGTAATTTGCTTGAATTGTAATAGATAGCTTGTTTTTTTGCGTTACCATTGTGACTTCACCAATCCAGTCTTCAATATCTCCTAGGGTTGGCATAATGTCATAATTTTGGACTAGTCTTGCATCAGTTAATGAGACAAGTACATATGGAAAATCGTCCTCATTTTCTTCATAAACAAGCATATAGATTGTTTCATTCTTTTTAGTTATAAGTACACTACCTGGCGTAATAATTTTAGAACGGTCAAAGGCTGAGGAGTGTTTTAAAGTTAAATTCATATCTATTACCTCATTTCTGCAAATCTAGTAAATTATATGATAGATTTTTAAAAATATGATATTGAGAAAAGGAATATGGAAAAAGGGGATAGATGGAAGAATGACGTTTTTGCACTACTTGTAAAATGGAATTATGGTTTAGATTTAGCGTTTAACATACTTTATTCACAAAAACCTTGTACCTGCCACTTGTTTTCAATTGTATAAATCTGTATGATGGTTGAAGAGGTGAAATGATCGAATGGAAAGATTACAGAAAGTTATTGCTAGAGCGGGTATTGCTTCTCGTCGTAAAGCAGAAGAGTTAATTAAAGAAGGTAAAGTGAAAGTAAATGGTCAGGTTGTTACTGAGTTAGGTGTAAAAGTAAGTGGTAACGATCGTGTTGAAGTGGAAGAGATTCCGATTGACAAAGAAGAACCAGTTTACTTCCTTTTATATAAACCATCAGGTGTAATTTCAAGCGTTTCAGATGATAAAGGTAGAAAAGTTGTAACAGACTTTTTTCCAATGATTAAACAACGTATTTATCCAATTGGTAGATTGGATTTTGATACATCAGGTATCATTCTATTAACAAATGATGGAGAATTTTCAAATCTACTTCAACATCCAAAATATGAAATAGATAAAGAATATATTGCAAAAGTAAAAGGGATTCCAACTAAAGAGCAGTTACGTAAATTAGAAAGAGGAATTGTACTTGAGGACGGGAAGACGGCTCCGGCACAAGTAAAAATGATTTCACTTGATAAAAGCAAAAATACTGCCATTATAAGATTGATCATTCATGAAGGTAGAAACCGTCAAGTCAAGAGAATGCTTGAGGCGATTGGTACACCTGTTATGAAGTTAAAACGTGAACGATATGCGTTTTTAGATTTGACTGGATTAACGCCTGGTGATGCAAGAGAACTATCTCCTCATGAAGTGAAAAAACTAAGAGCAATGGCTACAGCAAAGCCACGCTAATGATAAGTCAGACTAAAGATCACTGCTTTCATATTTAGTTATCTTACCTATTTATCGTATTGATCTATAATCCGGTTAACACTTTTAGAAACTGTGTTTTAATTCAGTCTGATATGTTAATTTTCCACTAAGACTCGGTAAATACCGAGTTTTTTCTTTGCTTTAAACATGAAATATTTTAGGGTAAAAGATTGAAAATTTAGTCTTTTTTGAAACGTATCAAATTTCTATTCAAGAATAGGAAATAATGATATTCTATCATATGGGAGGAACTGTATATATGAAGAAAAATAGAACGTTAATTCGAACAATTATCTTATTAGTTTTGGTTTGTGCAATTGGTTATACTTTTTACATAAATTTCTTTAAGAAAGATGAAGTGATTACTAAAGGAAGTAAGGCACCAAATTTTGCTATGACGGAGCTGAATACTGGTAAGAGATATACTCTTTCAGGTGAAAAAGGAAAAGGCGTAATTGTTAATTTTTGGGGTACTTGGTGTGAGCCATGTAAGCGAGAAATGCCTTTTATGAATGAAATCTATTCGAAATATAAAGGAAAAGGAATCGAGTTACTTGCAATGAACGCAGATGAATCGAAATTTTCAGTACAAAGATTTGTAAGCGATTATAAACTTAATTTTCCAGTCGGAATAGATAAAGATCAAGAGGTTTTAAATATATACGGTGTTAACCCTTTACCAACTACGTTTTTTGTTAGTCCGGATGGGACAATAAAGAGAATCGTAACTGGTCAAATGACACCGAATTCTTTTGAAAGTTATATTAAAGAAATATTACCAAAATGATGAGTGTACATTAGTAAGGGGAAATAAAATGGAGACTTTTAAATGTGAATGTGGTCATCTTAATCATGTAGGTACTGTAATATGTGAGTCCTGTGGTAAACCACAAGATGAAAAATCAACTGAAATACTTGATATGCGCTATGAAGGAACTGCTAGAAGATCAATCGTTAATAATCAAACTTTTATAGATAAAATATGGACGTTTTTTTCATCTGTGAAAGTAGCTGTTGTAATCATCCTAATTACGCTAGTAGCAGCAGCATTAGGTACTATTTTTCCGCAAAGAGATTTACTACCGCCGACTGCGAATCCGACAACGTATTATCAAGATGAATATGGAATCTTTGGTAAAATATACGATGCAATTGGTTTGGATAATACGTTTAACTCTTGGTGGTTCATGTTACTTGTGGCATCGATAGGGATCTCACTAGTAATATGTAGTTTAGATCGAATCTTACCACTTTATAAAGCTCTAAACAAACAAACTGTTACTAGACATCCAAACTTTCTAAAAAGACAAAAAATGTTTGGAATTAGTAGAGTTGAACATATTCCAGACGAAATAGAAAAAGCTAAAGTTAATTTACGCAAAAGAGGTTATAAAATCCGTGAAGAAAACGGCAATATCTTAGCAGAAAAAGGTCGTTTCTCTCGTTGGGGACCATATGTAAACCATATAGGGTTAATTATCTTCCTTATTGGGGTAATGATGAGATATGTACCAGGAATGTATATGGATAAGGCCCTTTGGGTTCAAGAAGGCGAATTAAAGCCTGTCGTAGGTACTAACCAAAATTATTATATTAAATTAAATGATTTCCATATGGAAACGTATGATAAAGATAAAGAGGGTAAAGTTTATAAAAAAGCGATTGAGCGCTTTGGAAATGATAAAATTCCTAAAAACTATCAAGCCGATGTTACGTTGTATAAACGCGAAGGAAATTTAATACCAGGAGAAGATCCAAAACTTAAAAAAGTAAAAGATTATAGTATTAAAGTTAATGAACCTCTAAAGTTCCAAAACTTCGCTCTTTATCAAGTAGACTATCGAATTGGTGAATTTAGTGCATTTTTATTTACATTACAAAATAAACAAACAGGTGAAAAATTAGGGCCAATAACAGTAGATTTACAAAATCCTAAAGAAGTATATGACTTAAAAAATGGATATAAAGTAGAACTTAAAAATTATTTTCCAGATTTCTATTTTAACTCTGATGGTCAACCTGATACAAAAACAAGAAAACCAAACAATCCAGCGTTTGTATTTAAAATGACTACTCCAAAAACACCAAAAGGTGAAGTAGCATTCGTAGCGATCAAACAAAATATTGAACCAAATGGTGAAAACAAATATAAAATGTCATTTGCTGGTATTGAAACAAAAGATTCAACAGGTTTAACAGTTCGTAAAGATTTAACTCTTTGGTTACTAGGTCTTGGAGGAGCAATCTTTATGATCGGTGTAATTCAAGGTATGTATTGGTATCACCGACGCATTTGGATCCAAAATCAAGATGGGGAAGTTTGGGTTGCGGCATTTACAAATAAAAACTATTATGGTTTAAAAATGGAATTAAAGAAAGTGTTTAAAGACACAAAAATAGAATTGCCGATCGATCAACAAGCTAATGAATAGTGTTTAATAGGGGGAAAATATGTACGAGCTAAGTAGTAATTTCTTATTTATCGCGTTTATTTGTTATATTGTAGCTACTTTCTTTTTTGGCGGCTCGATGAAAATAAATGATAATGGTCCTAATAGATGGGGCACAATTGGTATTACAATTACAATAATTGGATTCTTATCGCAAATTACTTATTTTATTTTAAGATGGATTGCTGCTGGACATGCACCTGTAAGTAATCTATTTGAATTTATTACATTCTTTGGAATGATGTTAATTTTTGCGTTTATCATGATTTATTTTATGTATCGTTTAAATATAATCGGATTATTCGCATTACCGTTGTCAATTATTATCATTGCTTATGCATCAGTATTTCCACATGAAATCAAACCATTAGTTCCATCTTTAAAAAGCTATTGGTTACATATCCATGTAACGACAGCAGCTTTAGGGGAAGCTATTTTAGCCATTAGCTTTATTACAGGACTAATTTATTTAATTAAAAATATCGATCAAAAAGTATCAACAAAGAAAACATTCTGGTTAGAAGCAGTTTTATATTTTTTAGTAACTGTTGTTGGTTTCGTCGTTATTTCAACAGCATTTACTGCATCTGGATACGAAGAAAAATATAATTGGATTAATAAAGATAAAGTACAAGAAGAAATGGTCTATAATCTTCCGTCACTTGTTGGTCCACATAAAGGTGAATTGACTACAAAAGACCGATTTGAAGCACTTGCAGAAGTACCAGCAATGGTTAATGCTAAGAAATTAAACACTGTAATTTGGTCAATTTTTGCTGGAGCGGCATTATATGCAATCATCCGTTTAATATTAAGAAAACGAATTGGTGCATTTTTACAACCTTTTGTACAAAAAGTAGATAGTGAATTATTAGACGAAATCGGATACCGTGCTGTAGCGATTGGTTTTCCGGTATTTACACTTGGAGGACTAATCTTTGCGATGATTTGGGCTCAAATTGCTTGGACAAAGTTCTGGAGCTGGGATCCAAAAGAAGATTGGGCATTAATAACATGGTTATTCTATGCAGTTTTCTTGCATCTTCGTTTCAAACGAAATTGGCAAGGTGAAAAATCAGCTTGGTTAGCTGTATTAGGATTTGCAATTATTATGTTTAACTTAATTGCTGTTAACTTAATCATTGCAGGCTTACACTCATATGCTTAATTAATAAAAAGCCCTGTAAAGGATGATAAAACTTCCTTTACAGGGCTTTTTTCTAATTTATATTTTCGATGCACATGTATTTAAATTTTGATTCCCTAGAAATGGTAGACTTACTTCTTAGTTTTTTTTCACTATTTTATGGAAATAATAAATTCTAAGAATTATGTAAAAATGTTCACAAATTATACTAGAATATACAATTTTTATTATGTAAAATTATGAAGAGGGGGTCGAAATTATGGATCAAAATATAAAAATATTAATAGCAGATGATGAAGATCGTATTAGACGATTATTAAAAATGTATTTGGAACGTGATGGTTATAGTATTGATGAAGCTGAAAATGGCGAGGATGCTTTAAATTTAGCATTGAAGAATGACTATTCCTTAATTGTACTAGATTTGATGATGCCTAAAATTGATGGAATTGAAGTTTGTAGGGAATTACGAAAAACAAAAACAACTCCTGTGATCATGTTAACGGCAAAAGGTGAAGAAACAAACCGAGTTCAAGGTTTTGAAGTAGGGACAGATGATTATATCGTTAAACCATTTAGTCCACGTGAAGTCGTTCTTCGAGTTAAAGCTTTATTAAGACGTTCTTCACCTGTACCAGTATTTACTTCAGACAATACTTCAGCAAAGGATGTCGTTGTGTTTCCGCATCTAACGATTGATAATGACGCGCATAAAGTAATTGTTGAAGGGGAAGAAATCAGCTTAACGCCTAAAGAATACGAACTACTGTTGTTTTTAGCTAAGGCACCTGACAAAGTATTTGATCGTGAAACATTATTAAAATCAGTTTGGCAATATGATTTTTTCGGTGATTTACGTACAGTAGACACACATGTAAAACGATTGCGAGAAAAACTAAGTAAAAGCTCTGAGGATGCTGCGAAAATGATCGTCACTGTTTGGGGTGTCGGTTATAAATTTGAAGTAGGTCAGGAGTAATGATTGTAAGAAGTTTAGTTGGGAAGCTTTGGCTTACAATTATCTTACTAGTCTCTCTTGTATTATCATTTTTGACCTTTGTCTTAATAGGATTTTTTGAAAAGTTTTATATTGACCTTCAAGTACAAAATATGAAAGATGATGCCACGAAAATTGCGCAATTAATAGAAAATGGTCAACCACTCTCCAATATAGAGTATCTATCAAATAATATTGTTAGTAGATATTCAAGAGTAATCATATCTATTGACGGACAAGAGCCATGGTATTCAAATAATACATATGGGATACAGGAGCTACCTTTTAAAGAAATTAAAAATGATGAAATCTTAAATAAAACGTTAACTGATAATAAAGAGGTCAGTAAAAGACTTGTATATGGTGAAAATAGTGAGAGAGAAAAATTAGTAGTGGGTGTTCCATTACATACAAACACAAAAAATGGAGCTGTATTTATATATCAAACTTTACAACCTGTAAAAGTAATGATTCACCAAACGACTAATTTTGTTTTACTCGCTGCATCGATCGGAATCGTGTTAACAACATTTTTCTCATTCTTTCTTTCTTCTAAAATTACAGCACCTCTTAGAAAGATGAAAGAAGTTGTAAGTAGTATGACTTCAGGAAATTTTAATGTGAAAGTACCAATCCATTCAAGTGATGAAATTGGAGAACTTGCCTACTCATTTAACAAGATGAGTAAACAATTAAATTTTAATATGAATGCATTAAAACAAGAGAAGGAGAAAGTTTCTAATATTATTACAAGTATGGTAGATGGTGTAATTTCGATTGATAAAGAAGGTCAAATCGTGACATCGAATCCACCAGCTGAACGCTTTTTGAAAATGCTTAATGATGATCAATTTGAAGAACCTTCTTCACTTGTATTAACGAAGGAACTATTAGATTTATTTGTATTAGTAGTCGAAAGTGAGAAAAAACAATTTATCGAATTAAATTTCGATCAAGGCAATTGGCAAGTTTTAATGTCGCCTCTTTATGATCAAACAAATATAAGAGGCGTTGTTGCGGTAATTCGTGATGTTACAGAACAAAGACGTTTAGAAAAAATGAGAAAAGATTTTATAGCCCATGTTTCTCATGAACTACGTACACCTATTTCATTATTACAAGGTTATAGCGAAGCGATTGTTGATGGTGTAGCAGAATCCAAAGAAGAGATGCAAGAATTATCACAAATCATATATGATGAGTCACTTAGAATGGGTCGATTAGTAAATGATTTGTTAGACTTAGCAAGAATGGAGAACGGATTTACTGAATTAAATAGAGAATACGTTCCTCTAGTACAATTTGTAGATCGAATTTTACGCAAGTTTAAAGGATTGGCAAAGGACAAAAATATTAAGCTATTTGGTGAAATCGACAACATTCCATATTTGTATATTTATATAGATGAGGATCGGATGGAACAAGTTTTTACAAATTTAATTGATAATGCGATAAGACATACAAATGAAAATGGAAGAATAATTGTTTCAGTAAATCAAAATGAACGATCAACTACATTTAATTTTATTGATTCAGGTGCAGGGATTTCAAATGAAGATTTGCCATTTGTATTTGAACGTTTTTATAAAGCGGATAAAGCACGTACAAGAGGTAGAAGTGGCACGGGTTTAGGTTTATCAATCGTTAAAAATATTGTAACAGCACATGGTGGATCTATTCAGGTCTATAGTGAAGTAGGACAGGGAACGACATTTAAGGTTAAAATACCGCATAATTTACGAATGAACGAAAAAGATGTAGAGTAATCTTGTTTCATATAAAACATATTTCCATTAAGTTTAGAGACGAAATCTCTGCAAATCACACAAAAAAACAAATAAAAGGATAGTAAAATAATAAACATATAAATAAAATAATTGAATTCTTACCCAATTTATCTTACGATTGAATTAATGAAATATTGATGAGTTTAGTGCAAGTATTGCTTAATAGGGAATCTGGTATAATCCAGAGCTGTCCCCGCAACTGTAATGTGGACGAAACGTATAACCACTGTTCTTTAAGAATGGGAAGGTCGGAGTAGGTTGAAACAAAGTCAGTAGACCTGCTAAATTCATCCTTGTTCAATTCTTCGGGGAGTAAGAATTTGAAGCAGCAGTTGCAAGACTTCTTGTATAGTTATGTTGTTTCAGCCCCCGTTCAAAATGAATGGGGTTTTTTTATGCTTTCCAAACTTATTAGGAGGATTTAAATGAAGAAGTTTTTATCAAGTGTGATCATTTTGTTATTGTGTTTAGGATTATTTGGTTGTAATAATGATACGACTCAAAAAAAATCGAATGTAAGTAAGAGTGAACAAGCAACTTTTCCAATGACTGTTAAAGATGCTACGAACAAAGAAATTAGCTTTAAAGAGGCACCTAAAAGAATCGTATCACTTATTCCAAGTAATACTGAAATCTTGTTTTCTATTGGAGATGGCAAGGATGTTGTAGGGGTAACGGACTTTGACAATTATCCGAAAGAAGTAAAATCAATAGATAAAGTTGGCGGAAATAATGCTGATATGACATATAATGTTGAAAAAATTATTTCATTAAAACCTGATTTAGTTTTAGCACACGAATCAAGCTTAGGAATTTCTGCTGACGGTTTAGAGCAGATAAAACAAGCGGGAATCAATGTTTTTGTCGTAAAAAATGCTGCAACTATTAATGATGTGTATGATACAATTCAACAAGTTGGAGAAATAACAGGAAAAACTGAGCAATCGAAAAAAGTTATAACTGGTATGAAAACAAAATTAGATGAAATTAGCAAAAAAACAGCTAAAGCAAATACTAATCCAAAGGTTTGGCTTGAAATATCAGGACCACCAGAAATATATACAGCAGGTAAAGGTACCTTCTTGGATGAAATGCTATCGATTGTTCATGCTAAAAACGTAGCTGAAAGTGAAAAAGGTTGGGTAAAGTATAGTGAGGAATCAGCTATTAAAGCGAATCCTGATGTGATTTTAACAACTTATGGATCTTATGTTCCAAATTTAGAAAAAACTGTAATGGCTAGGAAAAACTGGCAAACAGTAAACGCTATAAAAAATCACCGTGTATATGATGTTAATTCAGATACAACATCTAGACCTGGTCCAAGACTTGCAGAGGGAGTCGAAGCAATTGCAAAGGCGGTTTACCCAGAGCTTTATAAATAATACATATTCTATCTTTTTAATACCAACTATCTTATTAATTTTTTTATTTATTTTAGGGGTTTCGATTGGGTCTACATCGATTCCCTTTTCTTCTATTATTTCTAGCTTTTCAGATGCATTCTTTAAAACAGATTATGTTCCAACTGATATTCAAACAATTGTCATGAATATACGAGTGCCAAGGGTTATGTTAGCTGGATTAGTCGGTGCGTGCCTTTCGTTGGCAGGTGTTGCATTTCAAGGAATACTTAAAAATCCATTAGCTGATCCTTTTACATTAGGTGTTTCTTCTGGCGCCTCTGTCGGAGCTGTTGTAGTTTTGTTTTTCCAAATAAGTTTACCTTTTGTAACTTATTTTACATTGCCAGTTGTTAGTATATTATTTGGGTTTGGTACACTCGTCTTATTAATCCTTTTTGTTAGAAAACTAGATCGATCTCTAAATGTAGAGACAATTATATTAGGTGGTATCATAATCAGTTCATTTTGTTCTGCATTATTATCATTATTTATTACATTTTCAAATAATGAATTACGAGCAGTTATTGGTTGGTTAATGGGAAATATTGGTGGTAGAGGCATCCAATACTCTCTTAGTTTATTACCGTTTTTAATCGTTTCTTTTTTAATTTTATTTAGTCAAAATAGGCAGTTAGATGCGATGACATTTGGTAGCACAAATGCAAAACATATCGGAATTGATGTGAAAAAATCCACTTATTTAATTTTGTTAACTGGAAGTGTCTTATCTGGTGCAGCAGTAGCAGTATCGGGAACAATTGGATTTGTAGGATTAGTTGTTCCGCATTTTACTAGAACTATGGTAGGGCCATTACATAAAAAATTACTTCCTTTATCGATGATCAATGGGGCAATATTTTTAATCGGGTCTGACATATTATCAAGAGTTGTTTTAGCTCCAAGAGAGTTACCAATAGGGGTAATTACTTCATTAATTGGTGCGCCAATATTTGCTTTTATTTTACTATCTTTAAAGAGAAATAGGGGAAAAGTATGATTCAATGTCAAGATATCTCATATTCATATGATGGAATTCATACTGATTTGGATGAACTGTCTTATTCAATTAATCAAGGAGAATGGCTAGGGATTATTGGTCCAAATGGGAGTGGAAAGTCAACGTTTTTAAATATTCTTTGTGGACTGTTTAAGCCGTCTAAAGGAAATGTAATGTTGGATGGAGAATTTGTTACTAGTATGTCTAATAAACAAATAGCAAGAAAGATTGCGGTTTTATCACAACAAAATTCCTATACATATTCTTATGAGGTAAAAGAAACAGTTAAACTCGGACGTCTAGCTCATTCGTCTTCCTTTTTTCCTAGCTGGTCCACAGTCGATGAAACTGCAGTCAATAACGCAATGATGATGACTGGTACAAAGAAGATGGAAAAAAGCTTCATAAATGAAATTAGTGGTGGTGAGCGTCAAAGAGTATTTCTTGCTCAATGCTTTGCTCAGGAAACACCATATATTTTTTTAGACGAACCAAGTAACCATCTAGATTTAATGCATACAATTAAAATTTTAGACGTTTTAAAGGAATTACAAAAACAAGAAAATAAAACGATTGTAACTGTTTTTCATGACTTAAATTTAGCAAGTCTTTATTGTGACCGATTAGTAGGATTAAAGAATGGAAGAATTTATATCGAAGGAACAACAGACTCAGTTTTAAATGAAAATTTATTAGAAGGTTTATATGACACATCTTTTCAAATTTTAGATAATCCCGAAACAAATAAAAAGGTCATTATTTATAAAAGTAATGTTTTGTAAATTAATATTGAAAAAAGGAGATGTTTTTCATGAAAATTTATACAAAAACTGGTGATAAAGGTCAGACTAGCTTAGTTGGCAAACGAGTTGATAAAGATGATTTAAGGGTAGAATCTTACGGGACAATTGACGAAGTAAATACAATTGTTGGGTATGCAATGACATATTTAGATCAAGAAGATACGCGAGATATTTATAATTCACTTCAAAAAATCCAACATGAACTGTTTGACTGTGGCGGAGATTTAGCAGTAGTTAAGGATAGCATCCCTTTTAAAACGACTGAGAAAATGGTTGAGGAGCTTGAAACATTAATCGATGAATATATGGAAGCTACTCCCCCTTTACAGCGATTTATTTTACCAGGTGGGTCAAAACCTGCTGCAATCATTCATCAAGCAAGAGCGGTAACGAGACGTGCCGAAAGAACGGTCGTAACATTAATGAAGCAAGAAACGATTCATCTTCCAGTATTTTTATATTTGAATCGATTATCTGATTATTTCTTTGCACTTGCAAGGTTAATCAACACACGTTTAAATATTAAGGATGTTGAATACGAACGAGGTGCAATCGTATTTCGAACTGATAAAAAATAAAAAATAGCGATTGATTAGTTAAAATTTTCTAATCAATCGCTATTTTTTTGAATAAATAAGTTTTTTCAATCATAGAATGTTTGAGTGTATGTTTTAGTAAAAATACTTCTTAGCGTTTACATTTTCGATTTGCTCAAGTGGCATCTTAAGTAATTTACATAAAAAAGAGTATAAGGTTCGAAATGAATTTTTTGCGCTTAATCCAATTTTTTTCTGAATTACCAGCTGTCAGTCCACGGTTTTTTTGGTAGATTAAACACTTTTTACATTTTAAAGTAGGAGGCAAATAATGTTTGATTTTCTTAGGAGATGTTTTGTAATTGTTGTGTTTGTTTTAACGATTGGCCTTTTATTTATCGGAGGAAGTCGAGAGAAATTAAAAGATATAATATTTGATAAAAATTTTCATGAATTAAAAATCGTTTCAAATCCTTAGCCGTTTATTTTGGACTTATAAATTATTAGTGTTGAAAAGACTTTTTAGAACTTCTATTATAAATGTAATTTACTAATAAATTTGGTGAAGTACATTTAAATATGAAGTTCTATTTTTGATTTTAAGGAGAAAAAATGACTAATATATGGGATCCAGCAATTGTATTGGAAGAAGAATTAGTGAAAAAAATAGTAAAGATACAATTTCCAAAAATAAAAATAAACGGAATAAAAAAAATTGGCGAAGGATTTGATAATACTGTTTTTTGTTTAAATAATGAAATTTTACTAAGATTTCCTCGAAGAGAAATAGCTGTCGCAATTTTAAACGTTGAAAAAAGATTACTCCCAATTATATTTAATCATTTTGAATTGAAGACAACACTACCAATACTCGAGGGTAAACCTTCTGAATTATTTCCTTGGCCATTTTTAGGATATAATTTTATTGAAGGAAATCCTCCAATTTATTTAAATAGAACTGAGAGAATTTTAATGATTGAACCATTCGCGAATTTCTTGAAAAATTTGCATTCAATAAATATCGATGAATTAAAGGATATTAATTTACCGTATGATGAGTTGAAGAGATTAGATATAAACTTCAGGAAACCTCAGGCTAAAAAATATATACAACAGGCAATAAAGAAGAAACTAATTGAAGATGAACAGGAAATTAATCATTATATAGAAAGCTTGGTTGAAATTAAAAGTGAGACTCCATTAGTTCTTGTTCATGGTGATTTACATTTTAAGAATTTGATTGTTAATGAACAAAACCAACTTAAAGGAATTATAGATTGGGGTGATGCTCATATCGGTAATCGTGAATTAGATTTATCAATTATTTATAGTCTCATTCCGAACGATATGAGAGAGAAGTTTTTTGAGATTTATGGCAATGTAACGGAACCGTCAAAGAAACTAGCACAGTTTAGAGCAGTCTTCACGACCGTTGTGCTATTGTTATATGCGAACGATCAAAAGAATGATTCGTTAGTACGTTTTTGTCAAGAAAACCTGAGTAATGCTTTAAAGGATTAGTTGGAGATTTTTATTTACAAACTGTATTTAATTTAGTAACATTAAAATGTAATTTAATAAACGATCTATCTTCGGGGCGGGGCGAAATTCCCCACCGGCGGTAATTAAGCATTGCTTATAAGCCCGCGAGCCTGATTTTTGGGCAGGATCTAGTGCGATTCTAGAGCCGACAGTATAGTCTGGATGGGAGAAGATGGAGGTTCGCAAGTTCAAAAATTTTTTCTTTTTGAACGCTTATTTGGCGTGCTGAAATTTCTCCCCTATTTCGTAAAAAATAGGGGATTTTATTTTATTTGCATAATTTTATATTATTTTTAATTTTATTTTGGTCTTATTATAATTTGTGCAAATAATAACGCAACTTAAGCGAACCTTTCATTTTTCTTGATATGATCGGGAAAAAGGAGAGAGGTAATATGCAACAACGTAACAAAGTAAATAAAATGGTGATAGTGGCAATGCTTAGCAGTATTTCATATGTACTGATGATGCTGTACTTTCCACTTCCTGCATTTCCAGTATGGCTTACAATTGATTTTAGTGACGTTCCAGCATTAATAGGAGCAATTGTTTTTGGTCCTGTCGCAGGTATAGGAATAGAGTTAATAAAAAACATCCTTCATTATGTTATTAATGGTAGTATGACGGGTGTACCGATTGGAGAATTTGCTAATTTTAGTGCGGGAGTATTATACATTCTACCAGCGTCATATTTCTTTAGAAAATATCGTTCAGTTAAAGGGCTAACTCTTGGATTAATCGTTGGTACATTTGTGATGACTGGAATATTGAGTCTTTTAAATTATTTTGTGTTATTACCTGCATATGCACATTTCATGAATTTTAAACTACCAAATGAAGTAATTGTTGCGTCAATTATGCCATTTAATGCAATTAAAGGTTTATTAATCATGATCTTATTCTTAGTTATCTACCCTAAATTAAAGGTTTGGTTAACTCAAAGAATGAATGTCCATAACGTTTAAATAAATAAAAGTGTCTACTAAATTTTGGTAGACACTTTTTTGTTTTATTTACAGCTATTCGGATGAATTACTACAAATTTGCAACTCATATTTAGCTTACATTGGCATTCTATCCTATGTTGTTTTAATCTAATTCAAAAATATTGTGGATCAAAGCAGAAGAAAAATAAGATTCTATATGAACTAATATAAAGGGGTTCCAAAGAACACGAGCGATAAACATAGCTAGTGTTTTTATTAAAAAAAATAAAAAAAGCGACGAAATAACTTCGCCGCAGTTTTTACTATTCGAATTTTAAAGCGTCGCCATCGAATGCTTCGTCAGCAACTTTGATTGAGTCTGTAGGGCATCCTTCAAATGCATCCATCATGTCATCAATTAAAACGTCTGGAATTTCAACGATTCCTTGGTTATCATCTAGAGTAACGTATGCGATCCCTTCATCATCATAGTCATAGATATCAGGTGCAGCTGCGCCACATGCGCCACATGCGATACAAGTGTCTTTATCAACGATTGTATATTTTGCCATTGTATTGACCTCCCAAATTATTCCCTGTTTGTGTTACAGATACTATTTTTGTAATGTACCTGTAAACATTTTAAAACGGTTTCCAAAACTTTTCAATATAATTGTACAAGGTTTTGAAAAAAACGAGAAATGATGAAATCTCAAATAAAATAAATAATGATTTTTATATCTTTAAAATGGTTTGGTTATTGATACATATGATAAGCTAGAAGAAATAAAAACGATTTAGAAAAAGTGCACAACTATTTTTGTACTACTAATTATTATTCGAAAAATATTTAAATATATTAATGGAATAATTTTATTTGAGAGGTTTATGATGTTTAAGCTATCAATATTGGAAGAAATCATTCTTTTTTTACTTCATCGATATAATGGAGAACGAACGATCCAAGGTATAATGTATTTATTAAAGGGTAAACAAAGTGCTCAAATTATTCAAGATTCTCATTTTTATCAAGTCACATCATTTTTCGGACTTTTTCATTTCCTTACTCATCAGAATATGCAAGAAATTATAAATGAGTTAGAAGTTAAGGGGTTTATAGGTCAGTCTGAAAATAAGAATATTTATTTGTTAAATAAAAATGGTCAAGCTTATTTAGCAAATCAAAAATTAGAGTTTATGGAATTTACATATATAAACGGACTAAGGTTTTCTAGTATTCAAAAGGTATTTTGGAAAAGATTTTCATTGTTTTTTCAAACGGTTTCCAATCTGAATATGAATTTAAAATATTTTAGGGCAGTAATTCAAGACCAAGATATACAAGAATGGGTAAAAAATGAAATTCTTAATTTTACTGGGGATAAAAACGAATTAGTTAATCAATTTTACAAAGAATTGCATTCAATTTTAGAAAATGTAAGTGACGAAGACGCATTACGATTTGTGAAACGATTGTCTGGCGCAAATGCTTATGGGATGACTTATGAACAAATTGCATTAGAAGAAAAAGTGAGTGTTGAAAAAATTTATCTCAATTCAATTAATACTTTGCATCATATGATCACTATTTTAGTTGAACCAAACAATCAATATCCTTTATTAAGAAAATTTGTTAATGGAGATAAAAGTACTAATATTACGAATACCTCTATTGCAACGAAGCGACTATTTACTGAGGGTAAAACAATTCAAGAAATAGCTGTAATCCGTAATTTAAAGATAAGTACAATAGAGGATCATATTGTTGAGTGTGTATTAGGAGATAATTTATTTCCAATTAATGAATTTATTACAACAAATCAATTTAATTTAATAAAAGATAAAATTATTGAACTAAATACAAGGAAATTAAAAATTATTAAAGAAGCTTTATTAAATGAGGTAACATATTTTCAAATTCGTATTACGCTTGCAAGAATGGGTGATTTACATGGAACTAAATAAAGTTCTATACGAAAAGTTCGGTTATTCAAGTTTTCGAAAAAACCAAAAAGAAATTATTATAGACTTGTTAAACTCGAAGGATGTTTTAGCAATGCTCCCTACAGGCGGGGGGAAATCATTATTATATCAATTACCAGGGCTACTATTGCCAGGAATTGTGGTAATCGTTTCACCATTACTGTCACTTATGGAGGATCAGGTAGAACAAATTAAAGCATTTGGGGATAAACGAGTTATTGCACTAAATAGCTTTAGAAGTTTTGAGCAAAAAAAATATTTATTTAATAATATTAATAGCTATAAATTTATTTTTGTATCGCCTGAAATGTTACAAAATCAATTTTTAATTCAAAAGCTTTCGGCGTCTAGAATCTCGTTATTTGTTGTTGATGAAGCACATTGTATATCGCAATGGGGGCATGATTTTAGACCAGAATATAAAACTTTAGGGGAAATAAAACGGAAATTAAATAATCCGACTGTTTTAGCTTTAACCGCTACAGCTAGCAAAAATGTACGCGAAGAAATAATCGAAACTTTACAGTTAAAACATGTTCAAAAATATATCCAATCTGTTAATAGAGAGAACATAGCCATTCAAGTCGAAAAAGTAGATTCGGAAATAGAAAAGCTTAAGACTCTAACTGACCATCTTTCTAAATTAACAGGTCCAGGCATCGTCTATTGTGGCACAAGAGCTGCTTGCGAGAAAATTTCACATACCTTAAGTGAAAAATTAAAATGCAAAGTCGCTTATTATCATGGTGGAATGGAACATGAACAAAGAATTTTAATTCAACAACAATTTATTCAAAATCAAATCGATATCATAGTTTGTACAAGTGCTTTTGGTATGGGGATTAATAAACCAAATGTAAGGTTTGTAATTCATTATCAGTATCCCTCAAACATTGAGAACTATCTTCAAGAAATTGGACGTGCCGGCCGAGATGGAGAGCCTAGTATAGCAATACTAATCGTTTGTGAAGAAGATCATGAATTACCTCTAAGGCTAATAGATGACGAAATTCTTTCTGTAAATCAAGTTGAGTCTTTTCTAGCGTATTTAAAAAGATTAGATGAAAATTCGTTCAAATTGACTGAAACGCTCGTGTCTAATTGGAAATCAGTTTTTCAATTTAGTGAAATACAGTGGACAACGCTTCATTCTGAAATGGTTAAATATAATGTAATCGTAGATGAACACTTATATTTAGAAAAAATAAATAATGACTTAATCGAATCGATTAAAGAATTAATTTCGGAGCGAAAAAAAGTAAAATATTTAAAACTTAAAGAGATGATCGATTTTTTATCGTCATCCACTTGTTATCGCGAAAAATATCTTTTACTTTTTGATGAAATGTTAATACAGAGACCAATGAATTGCTGTAATATTTGTGGTATATCGTTTGAAGAGTATTGTTCATATGATTATGAGAAATATGAAAATACGAACGTACTTACATGGAAACAAGAATTAAGAAATAAATTGGGGCTGTGAGGAATCTATATGGAAAGCGAATTAAACCGTCAAGAAATTCCAGTTAACTATTTAAAGAAAAGTGTATATGGTACGCAGTTAATCATTTTAGTGATCGCTATTTTATGTATTACTTTTTTTATTGGTACAGAAAAATTTATAGATGATTTACATTTATTTAAAAGTTATAAAACATATTTATATGGGTTAGGTGCTGGATTTTCCCTCGTCTTATTTAATATTTTATTAAATTATACGATTCCAGAACGTTTGTTGGACGATGGTGGGTTTAATAAAAGATTCTTTACGTCACTTTCAGTTCCTGAAATGACACTACTTTGTATTTTAATCGCATTATCAGAAGAATTATTCTTTAGAGGATTTATTCAAGCTAAGTTTGGACTAATTATTGCATCAATTGTGTTTGCTTTAGTTCATTTTCGCTATGTGAAAAAACCAATTTTACTTACGATCGTATTAATTGAAAGTTTTTTCTTGGGTTACTTATATTTGAAAACAACTAATCTTGTTATAGTATTTATCGCACATTTTATCTTAGATTATGTTTTAGGAATGTATATGAAATTAAGTTTGGAAAGTGAAGACAAAGAATGAAAAATGAGCTTGAGACTAATAGTATAGCTGACTTAAGTCGAAAGAAAAAAAATAAGAGATTAAAAAATAAAAAAATAAATGATCAAACTAAAGCAGTTGATGTGTTAAATCTACCACCTAGAAGTGAAACAATGAAAATAAAAGAGGAGCAACGAAGACCTTGGTGGAAAATAAAATATCCTCTAATCACTGTTTTAGTCATCATCTTTATCATGCTTCCATTTGGAGTAGTGAAGTTTGTACATAGTAAATACGATAAAATTTTTACTGAAAAAGGTAGTTTAATCATTCCTTCTAATAAATTTGAAAAAGTTGAATTAGCTGCTACCAATCATTTGAAAAAACAAAAAAATAATGAAACTCAGAAAAAAGCTCCAATCAAAAAAGAGATAAAAAATGAAGTAAAACCTCCAACAGATTCAAGTGAAACTGTTGGAGTGAAAGAGATTAATCACGAAGTCCAAAGAGGAGAAACTTTATTTACTATTTCAATGAAATATTATGGTAACCGTGATGGCGAAGAGATTATTCAAGATGCAAATCATTTAAATGGGATAGAAGTGACACCCGGCCAGATATTAAAAATCCCATTAAATGTTGATGTGGATAAATAATGATAAGTAGGGATTTGAAATTCGAAATCAATTGTGGATCCATTTGCTCTATATTTTGTCACTAAATATTAATTAAGGATATTATTTATCCTATACAAAAATAGACTTTTGGAAATGATGAAACGTAGGGGTGCGCGACTCCTATGGGATTAGCGGGAAGGCTAAAGAATCTCGCCAATATGGAAAGCGAGCATCCCGTAGTGGAAATCAACATCACTCTACTCCTTTTACTAAAATTTGATAATTTAATTGACAAGGTTGTTTTTCAACAGCATGAACTTATGTCCATTATATTTTAATGGACATAAGTTTTTTTGTTGTTTAAAATTGTTCAATTTCTACTAGTTTTTGTATAATAAAAAAAAAGCACTCCTGAACTGTTACAAAAAGAAATAGATAAGCTGATTTTTAGAATAAAGTAAGATCAGAGAACGAAGCTGACATTTACTTCGTTTATGGGTTAAATATCAAGGGGGAAATTAAAATAAAAGTATTATCATTGATCGGATTCGTATTAATTTTAGCTATTATTTTGTTGTTTAATCGAAAAAGTAAGCTAGAAATTATACATAAAAAAATTAAAATAAAGCATGTAGATGATTCATTACAGTCAATTCAGCTTATATGGATTCCAAATATAGGCGATATTCCTATTAAATTGAGTGAGATTGAAAAAATATGCAATCATAATACATTAATTCTTTTAAGTGGTTACTCAAAAAAGAAGTCAAAAAAATATAAAGATGATAACATCCATTATTTATCTTCTATAGCACCTGTCTATTTTTTGTGGAATGAATTTGACTATAATGGCAACTATAGGGATTTAAATGCATTATTACTAGATTGTAAAATTACAATTTTAGAAAATAAAAGTGCTTCATTTGAAACTGAAAATGGTACTAAGTTTTCGATTGTTGGTTTAGATGATGTGAAAACAAAGAGAGATCATTTAGACTTTGCACTTGAAGAGCGATATGAAGATG
Source organism: Gottfriedia acidiceleris (assembly GCF_036421055.1). Lineage (GTDB taxonomy): Bacteria > Bacillota > Bacilli > Bacillales > Bacillaceae_G > Gottfriedia > Gottfriedia acidiceleris_C. The sequence continues at coordinate 46,046 of NZ_JAZGQS010000009.1, forward strand.
ATTTTAGTATTTTAACCAGCTATACTGAAGTCATGGATAGTAATTGTAGTAATTTTGAAAGTATTCAAGTTTATCTGTTTGAAAGAAGTCAATTAACTGTAAATCGAAATCAGAAAACGGTATATTTGGAGCTACATAACAATAAAGGAATTCTCAAACAAAACACAATAACAATTTTAAATTTTGAAGTTATGAAATAAGTGTTTGTTGTTTACATGCAGGAGGAAAGAAAATTGGCCCAAATAGGAAAATACAATATTAAAGCAATTTCTAACATTGTTGGGATTTTACCAGGTACATTAAGAGCTTGGGAAAGAAGATATAATATTATAAGTCCTGTACGAAATGATGCTGGCCATCGACTATATACAGAGGAACATGTTTATATTTTAAAATGGCTCGTTCAAAAAGTTAATGAAGGGTTTACAATTGGACAAGCAATTAATTTATACGAAGCAAAAGAACATAAATCGTCTAATGACAGCTCTCTTACTGAAAATCTTCAATCAGATGCTTTAGTAAATCGAATTGTTTCTTCATTATTATCTTTTGAAGAAAGTGAAGCCCACAATTATGTGAATGACGCTTTTAGTCTTTTTTCTGTAGATAAAGTATTATTTAAAATTATATCTAAGGTTTTCATATTAATAGGTGATAAATGTCGTAATGGTGAAATTACAAGTGCCCATGAGCATTTTGCAACATCTTTTTTGAGAACGAGATTAGGTATGATTTATCAAAATTTACCTAACAATAAACATTTGCCAAAGTTAATTGCAGTTTGTGGACCAGAAGAAAAACACGAACTAGGTTTATTAATTTTTACGATTTATTTAAGAAGAATCGGTTTTCAAGTTATTTATTTAGGTGCATCCATTGATTCAAATGATGTTGAACAAGTAATAAATGAAGTGAATCCAGCTGGATTTATCATGACTTGTACTTTAAGAGAAAATTTAAAGAAAACAATTGATCTAGCCATCATAATCAAAAAAATTAAACCGGATATCATTATTGGAATTGGTGGACACGCAGTTTCAACTTGTGAGAGCCCAATTATGGATTCCATACAGGAATTTTATATTGGGAGTCAACAATCGAACTGGGATGAATGGTTAAAGCAGAATTTTAATTATAAATGAATTTTGACTTTAGAATCACCAAAATTGTATAAAAACATAAACTGTACTATGGTAAATGCAGCAAGGAGGCTAGTTCATGAGGTTGGAACGGTTGAACTACAATAAAATAAAAGTTTTTCTTACATCTGATGATTTATCTGAACGTGGTCTGACAAAAGAAGACTTATGGTACAATGCACCAAAAGTTCAACAGCTTTTTCAAGATATGATGCATGAAGCTAGCGTAGAACTAGGTTTCGAAGTAGATGGTAAAGTATCCGTTGAAGTTTTCTCTCTTCAAGCTCAAGGAATGGTTGTTATTGTAACAAAATCCGATGAAATTGAAGAAGAGGAAGATGAATTTCAAGACGATTTTATCTCGATGGAAGTAATCCTAGATGAAAGTGAACATATATTGTACGAGTTTTCTACTTTAGATGATCTAATCCTACTTTCTGAAAAATTAGTTTCATGTGATGCTTTAGGTGGGAGATTATTCTCTTTTGAAAATACGTTTTACTTAAAGTTCGAGGAGAATGAAATAGGAAGACTAGATCGAGAAACATTTTATGCGATTCTAGCTGAATATGGTAATCCTTCCACAAGAACAATTTACCGTATTATTGAATATGGTAAGGAACTTATCTCAGAAAATGCTATTGAACAACTGCATTTTTATTTCGTTAAAAATAAAGCCTCTCAGTAATTTATTACGAGAGGTTTTACTTTTGTAAATTTTTTATTAATATATTGTATTTCTTCGTATTCTTTCCTTTTCAAATTATGGAAATAGGAGTATAATGACCATAGAAAACGCTTACATTAAACGGATATTATATTTTGTTTTCTATGTGTTTATAACTTTCAAAAAGGGATGGAAAGTTGTATACTAATTTCAGAATGAATGAATCTTTTCATAGTTCAAATTTCTAGGGGGTTTACAATGGTTGCCGAGAAATCTACAGAGAAAAATAGCAACACTGAAGAAATGTTAGATGTACTAGCGCCTACACAAGTAGTTATTAAAGAAGCGTTAGAAAAATTAGGATATTCAAATGAAATGTATGAACTTTTAAAAGAACCAGTTCGTATGATGACTGTAAAAATTCCAGTTCGCATGGATGATGGACAAGTGAAAATTTTCACTGGTTACAGAGCTCAACATAATGATGCAGTAGGACCAACTAAAGGTGGTATCCGCTTCCATCCAAATGTAACAGAAAATGAAGTAAAAGCCCTTTCAATCTGGATGAGCTTAAAATGTGGAATTGTAGATTTACCATATGGTGGAGGTAAAGGTGGAATTGTTTGTGATCCACGTGATATGTCATTCCGTGAATTAGAAAGACTTAGCCGCGGTTATGTTCGTGCAATTAGCCAAATTGTAGGACCAACTAAAGATATTCCAGCTCCAGACGTATTTACAAATTCACAAATTATGGCTTGGATGATGGATGAATATTCTAGAATAGATGAATTTAACTCGCCTGGTTTTATTACTGGTAAACCATTAGTATTAGGTGGATCTCACGGCCGTGAAACAGCTACTGCTAAAGGTGTAACGATTGTCATTCGTGAAGCAGCAAAGCGTAAAGGCATTAACTTAGAAGGAGCAAGAGTTGTTATCCAAGGATTTGGTAATGCAGGTAGCTTCTTAGCGAAATTTATGCATGATGCTGGCGCAAAAGTTATTGGTATTTCAGATGCTTATGGTGCACTTCATGATCCAAATGGCTTAGACATTGATTATTTATTAGATCGTAGAGATAGCTTTGGTACAATTACTAAACTATTTAATAATACAATTTCAAATAAAGAATTATTAGAATTAGATTGTGATATCTTAGTTCCAGCAGCGATTGAAAATCAAATTACAAAAGATAATGCTCATAATATTAAAGCAAGTATCGTAGTTGAAGCTGCAAATGGACCAACAACACTTGAAGCTACTAAGATTTTAACAGAGCGCGGTATTTTATTAGTTCCAGACGTATTAGCTAGTGCTGGTGGCGTAACCGTTTCTTACTTTGAATGGGTACAGAATAACCAAGGTTACTACTGGACTGAAGAAGAAGTAGAAGAACGATTAGAAAAAGTAATGGTGCGTTCATTTAATAATATTTATGAAACAAGTGTTAATAGAAAAGTAAATATGCGTTTAGCAGCTTACATGGTTGGTGCGCGTAAAATGGCTGAAGCTAGCCGATTTAGAGGCTGGGTATAATATTATAATTGATGATAAAAACAAGATGGAAAATTTCCATCTTGTTTTTTTTGATTAGCTATTATTAGACAAATTGAATATTTTACGTAAAATAGTAATAGTAAATATAACTAAGACTCTAGTTTATTGGAGATGTTTCAAAATGGAAAAAGTTGAAGTTCTGATCATTGGTGGAGGACCTTGTGGTATTGCAGCTTATCTAGCATTAAAAAATAAAGGGATATCTGCATTAATAATTGAAAAAGGAAATATAGTTCATACCCTCAGTCGTTTTCCAACGCATCAAACATTTTTTAGTACAAGTGAAAAATTGGAAGTAGGAAATATTCCATTTATTATTGAAGGTAGAAAACCCAAAAAGCACCAAGCTCTAGCATATTACCGTGATGTTGTTAAACGAAATCGAATAAAAATTAATGCTTTTGAAGAAGTAAAAACGGTTAATAAGAAAAGTGATTTTATCATCGAATCAGTTACAATAAACGGTGAAGAAAAACGTTATGAAGCGAAAGCTGTTATTGTAGCAACTGGATATTATGATCAACCCAACTACTTATCAACACCTGGTGAACAACTTAATAAAGTTTCCCATTACTTTTTTGAAGGTCACAAACATTTTAATCAGAAGGTTGTCGTTATTGGTGGTAAAAACTCAAGTGTTGACGCAGCACTAGAGCTAGAAAAGTGTGGAGCGGATGTAACTGTACTTTATAGAGGCAGTTCTTATTCACCAAGTATTAAACCATGGGTTCTACCAGAATTCGAGGCACTTGTCCGTTCTGAAACAATTAAAATGGAATTTAACGCAAATCTACTTGAAATAAAAGAATCATCAGTAGTATACGAAAGAGAAGGACAAAAGTTTGAGATTGAGAATGACTTTGTCTATGCCATGACAGGTTACCATCCTGATCATACATTAATTAAAAGTATGGGCGTAAAAGTAGATGATCTAACAGGTAGACCATTATTCAATCCAGAAACGATGGAAACAAATATTGCAGGCATATATATTGCCGGCGTAATTGCTGCTGGAAACAATGCAAACGAAATATTTATAGAAAATGGTCGATTTCACGGTGACTTAATAGCGTCACACTTAGTTAGTAATAAATAATTTTATAAAATGAAACTCGAAAATTTGGTAATGAATTGACAAGGTTTATTATCAACAGGCGAAACGTAGCTATGCTACGTTTTTTTTATTAATCATTTTCAAACTATTTTCTGTTTACTTAGAGAATTTTAAAATGTTATAATTTCATGTGAAATGAGGTGCTAAAATGAAAAAAGTAGTATTAATAACAACAGGTGGAACAATTGCTAGTAAACCAAATGCAGAATCAGGAAAATTAGATTCTGGAGCATTGTCAGGTCAAGAAATTGCAGAAATGCTCAATTTACCAAAAGATATAAATGTTATTGTTGATTCTTTTTTCCAAGTTCCAAGTATGCACATAGGCTTCGAACATTGGATGTTGTTAAAGAATAAAATCGAAGAGTATTATCAAGATGAAACAATCGATGGGGTTGTCGTTACCCATGGAACTGATACGTTAGAAGAGACGGCTTATTTTCTAGATTTAACAATTGACGATGATCGTCCGGTTGTTATTACTGGTTCTCAAAGATCACCAGGTGAATTAGGTACCGATGCTTTTATCAATTTAAGACATGCAATTTATACTGCATCTGACGAATCTACTCGAAACGTTGGTACAGTTGTTGTCTTTAATGAGCGTATTTTCACTGCAAAATATGTAAAAAAAGAACATGCATCTAATATTCAAGGTTTTAACGTATTTGGATTCGGATACCTAGGTATTATCGATAATGATAAAGTACATATCTATCAAAAACCGGTATTAAAGGATAAATACAAAATCACAAGTGAGTTACCTCAAGTTGATATCATTAAATGTTATATTGAAGCAAAAGGATATTTAATTAAAGCAGCAGTTGAAAATGGTGCTAAAGGTATTATCCTTGAAGGTGTTGGGAGAGGACAAGTATCTCCACATATGACAGAAGAAATTGAAAAAGCTGTTAAAGATGGCATTAAAGTAATCATCACTACAAGTTCTGAAGAAGGCGAAGTATATCCGACTTATGATTATTACGGAAGTGCTTATGATTTAGTTAATAAAGGTGTTATTTTAGGTAAAGATTATGATAGTAAAAAAGCAAGAATTAAATTAACTGTTATGTTAGCGTCCGAAGTAAACGATATTACTGAAGGATTCTCTAAATAATTTTTACTTGTTTTTTTGCTAGGTTTAATAATGATAAACGTTAGATGAATTAAAAATTAAATTCAAAATTGTGTATAAAATTAATTGAATCTAATCATACTGGTAATAAAAAAGGTATGATTTTAAATGAAAAGAATCGAACGAATTCTATTAAAATTAATTATTATTCAATTATTTTGTTTAATCATAAGTCAATATGTCTTATCATTCCCTAGTCTTTCTGTCTATTTAACGAAAATTGAATTATATGAAGGCGTTACGCAAAAAGCTAAGGACGTAACGAGAGAAGTATATAATCATATTGGTAAATAGATGAATTCGTCTGAATCATATGGTAATATAAAATAAAGCAGGCTAGCCTGCTTTATTTTTATTTGTTTTTATTTTTTTAGGACATGATAAGATTAAAGGTTGCTATTGAAGTAGCACTTTTTTTATGTAGGAGGACTTATGAGTAAAAAAATTAGTATCGCGATAGATGGACCTGCAGCTGCTGGAAAAAGTACAGTTGCAAAGATTGTTGCAAAAAAATTAGGATATGTATATATAGACACTGGTGCAATGTACCGTGCTCTAACCTTCAAAGCGATCCAAAACAATATTGATGTAAATAATGAGATGGATTTAAGTAACTTGCTTTCAAATATAACGATTAAGTTAATCCCGGAAGAAGGTACTCAAAAAGTTTTCATTGATGATGTCGATGTTTCAGAGCCAATAAGAACACCAGAAGTAACTAGAAATGTTTCATTTGTTGCAAAACACAGTTTAGTGCGTGAGAAAATGGTCGATTTACAACGTGAATATGCCGTAAATGGTGGAGTTGTAATGGATGGAAGAGATATTGGGACTCATGTATTAGTTGGTGCAGAAGTTAAAATCTTCATGATTGCTTCTGTGGATGAACGAGCACAAAGAAGACATATCGAAAATGTCAAAAACGGTTTTGAAAGTGATTTAGAACAATTGAAAATCGAAATCGCAACAAGAGACCGAATTGACTCAGAAAGAGAAGTTTCACCATTGAAAAAAGCTGATGATGCAATCTCATTAGATACGACTTCTAAAAACATTGATGATGTTGTAAATGAAATATTAACGATTGTTGAAGGTAAAATAAAAAATATTTAGAAGAATTAGTCATCAGATTTCTTGACTTTTCTGCTTATTTATTAGAGAGTAAAAGAGGATAATACATAATTGGTCTATCCATTTTTAAAACATAAGGAGGAATATGACATGGTTGAAAAAGTAATGCCAGAAGTTGGGGAAATTATCTCATGTGTAATAGAACAAATTGAAGATAAGCAAGCAATCGTAGGGTTCGGTGGAAAAACAGATGGTATTCTTCCAATAAAAGAAATTTCTAACGTACATATTGAAAATGTAAGTGACGCGCTAACTGTTGGGCAAGAAATTGAATTAAAAGTTATTAAAGTTGAAGAAGATACTGTTGTTTTTTCTAAACGTGCCGTAGATGCTGTTAAAGCTTGGGAACAATTAGAAGGAAAATTAGCTAGTAAAGAAGTTTTTGAAGTTATCGTAACTGAGCAAGTAAATGGTGGACTTATTGCAGACGTAGGCGTTCGTGGATTTATTCCGGCTTCACTCGTTTCTAAAAAGTTCGTTGAAGATTTAGGAAGCTATGTTGGTCAATCGCTTGAAGTAGTGATTGAAGAACTAGATCGCGAAAAAAATCGCGTAATCCTATCTCATAAAGCTGTTGAGCAATTAAATGAAAATGAAAATCGCCGTCAAGCATACTCTTCTATTAAAGTTGGGCAAATCGTTGAAGGTAAAGTAGAAAGATTAACTAATTTCGGTGCTTTTGTAAATATTGGTGGAGTTGATGGATTAGTCCATGTATCACAAATGTCTCATAAACGAGTTACAAAGCCTGAAGAGATTGTAGCTGTAGGAGATACAGTAAAAGTTCAAGTTCTATCAATTGACACAGATACAAACCGTATTGCTTTATCAATGAAGGCAATTCAGCCAGGTCCATGGGATCAACTAAATCCAAGCATTAAAGCTGAGGCTGTAGTTGAAGGGACTGTAAAACGTCTTACAAACTTTGGTGCATTTGTAGAAGTTCAAAATGGAATTGAAGGATTAGTTCATGTATCTCAAATTGCTGATAAACATATTAAAAATCCAAACGAAGTCCTAACAGTAGGTCAACAAGTAAAAGTTAAAGTTTTAGATATTAACCCTACTGAAAAACGCTTATCATTAAGTATTAAAGAAGCTGGTGAAGCTGAACTTCAAGAGGATATTGCTAAATATGTACAACCAAGTGAAAGTGGTTTCCAATTAAGCGAACTACTTGGTGACAAATTAAATAAATTTAAAAAATAATAAAAAATCCTTCAGCCATTTGCTGAAGGATTTTTATTTTGAACACTTTAGTTATGCTGATTTTCAGCTCTTGCTTCTTCAGGTGTATCTAAACGCGTAGCACCTTTGTTATGAATGCTTTGATCTCGATCAGATTCAACTCTTCTAGATTGTTTAAGTTTCTTTTCTTGACGATCTTTTCCCATTCGTTTCACCTCCAAAAAAAATCTCATTTATAGATTCGTTTTAAAAGCAACTTCTTATACACTTTCTTTTGTATTTGATTATTTTTGAAATATGAATTGTTCATACTAGTAGTATTAGGAGGTTTTCGTGTGCAGGGTAGTCTATTTATCATTAGTTCTTGGATTATTGTTTTATTTCTTTTGCTTTACCGGGATCGAAATAAGAAGAATTTCTTGTATTTAGCGGGATTGCTAATATTAATCGGCTGTTCTACTTACACAATTGATCTATTTTCGATTGAAATAAATTTTTCATATATCATCATAATTTTTATCATAAGTTACTTTATTAGTTTATTAAATTTTATTGAACAAATCGTTCATTTCTTTAAAGGCTTGATTATTGCTATGACATATAGTGTAGTTACACTTCTATCAATTTATGATCCTGCAAGTTTTTTTATTGATGAGATGATAATTAGTTCATTTTTAGCAATACTACTTTCTTTCTTTTTAAGTAAATCCTATTTTGACAAAATTCGCTATATAACGATTGGTCTAGTTCAGGGAGACATTTTTAATTATATTACGTTTAAGTCGATTCATTTTAACTATATAATAGGAGATTTAAATTGGTTTGATACTTTATTTATATCTATTTTATTATTGTCAGCAATTCAATTCATAGTAATTTACGTATCAAAAATAAGTCTCAAAAATAGAAAATTATTAAAAAGTTGAAGTGTATTGGTCTTTTCTCATATTTTTTGTTAAAATAGATAAGTTATTTAAATAAATCAATTTTTAAAACTAAACTAAAACTCATTTAGATGATTTAAATGGTACATAGTTATGCTAGGAAGGATGAATTAAATGTCTAAACCGACAGTTGCAATAGTTGGACGACCAAATGTAGGGAAATCAACTATTTTTAATAGGATAGTGGGAGAGAGAATTTCAATTGTAGAAGATATTCCAGGTGTTACTCGTGATCGAATTTACAGTTCAGGAGAATGGTTAAATCAAGAATTTAGTTTAATCGATACAGGTGGAATTGACATTGGTGATGAGCCATTTTTAGAGCAAATTCGTCAACAAGCTGAAATCGCAATAGATGAAGCGGATGTTATTATATTTCTAACAAATGGCCGTGAAGGGGTTACAGCGGCAGATGAGGAAGTTGCAAAAATCCTTTATAAAACAAAAAAACCGGTAGTATTAGCAGTTAATAAAGTAGATAATCCTGAAATGAGAAGCGATATTTACGACTTTTATGCATTAGGATTTGGAGAAGTATTTCCAATCTCAGGTTCTCATGGTTTAGGACTAGGTGATTTACTTGATGAAGTTGTAAAACATTTCCCTGACCAAGAAGATGAAAATTATGATGAAGAGACAATCAAATTTAGTTTAATTGGTCGACCAAACGTTGGAAAGTCATCATTAGTAAATGCATTATTAGGTCAAGAACGTGTAATTGTAAGTAATGTTGCTGGAACTACACGTGATGCTGTCGATACACCTTATTCAAAAGATGGCCAAGACTATGTCATTATCGATACAGCTGGTATGAGAAAAAAAGGTAAAGTATATGAAAGTACGGAAAAATACAGTGTATTACGTGCATTACGTGCAATTGAGAGATCAGATGTCGTCTTAGTTGTATTAGATGGTGAAGAAGGTATAATCGAACAAGATAAGAAAATCGCTGGATATGCACATCAAGCAGGTAGATCTGTTGTTATTGTTGTAAATAAATGGGATGCAGTAGAAAAAGATGAAAAAACGATGAATGAATTCATTGAAAACATTCGAGCGCATTTCCAATTCTTAGACTATGCTCCAATTGTATTCCTATCAGCTAAAACGAAGAAAAGAACTCAAACTTTATTACCAATGATTAATAAAGCATGTGAAAGCCATAGTTTACGCGTTCCAACAAATGTATTAAATGATGTAATTATGGATGCAATTGCGATGAATCCGACACCAACTCATAATGGACAAAGATTAAGAGTGTATTATGCAACTCAAGTAGCTATTAAACCACCAACATTCGTTGTTTTTGTAAATGATCCTGAATTACTTCACTTTAGTTATGAGCGTTTCTTAGAAAATCGTATTAGAGATGCTTTTGATTTTGAGGGATCTCCAATTAAGATTATCGGTCGTGCACGAGCTTAAATTCGATGTAAATATGGATTCTTTATGAAGGGGAGTGTTGATTTGGAAAAAATCGCTGTTTTAGGTGCAGGTAGTTGGGGAACTGCATTAGCCATGGTTTTATCAGACAATGGTCATACGGTTACTTTATGGGGAAATAAATCCGAACTAATCAATGAAATAAATGAACATCATACTAATAAAAGATACTTGCCAGAAATTAATTTACCTCAAAATTTAAAGGCATCGGTCAATTTAAAGGAAGCTATCAATGGAGCTAACTATATTTTGCTTGTTGTTCCAACTAAAGCAATAAGAGAAGTATGCCAACAATTAAATAATGAATTAACGAACGAGGTTACTATAATCCATGCAAGTAAAGGGATTGAGCCTGACACATCTAAGCGTGTTTCGGAAATGATTTCTGAAGAAATTGATTCAAAGTTCTTAAAATCAGTTGTTGTATTATCAGGCCCAAGTCATGCTGAAGAAGTTGCTTTAAGACACCCAACGACTGTAACATCGGCATCTAAAAATATGGAAGATGCGGAAATTGTTCAAGAATTATTCTCAAATGGTTATTTCCGTGTTTACACAAACGAAGATGTGATTGGTGTAGAAATTGGTGGAGCATTAAAGAATATTATCGCACTTGCTGCAGGTATTACTGATGGACTTGGATATGGCGATAATGCGAAGGCGGCTTTAATGACTCGAGGACTTGCTGAAATAATTCGTTTAGGTAAGGCTATGGGCGCTAATACTCAAACTTTTGCTGGTTTAACAGGAATGGGTGACTTAATCGTAACATGTACAAGTGTCCATAGCCGTAATTGGAGAGCTGGTAATTTATTAGGGAAAGGCAAATCTTTAGACGAAGTATTGGATAATATGGGTATGGTCGTTGAAGGTGTTCGCACGACTAAGGCTGCATATCAATTAGCAAAACAAGTAAATGTAGAGATGCCAATTGTGAATGAATTGCACGCAGTATTATTTGAAAATAAAAATCCAAAACTAGCAGTAGATGCACTTATGTCTCGTGTAAAAAAACATGAGGGTGAAAGTACTTCAAATTATATAAGCGATCTTGCTGAGTAATTAATTTTATTAAAATAGATAGATTAAAAGCATTAAAACTTTGTTTTAATGCTTTTTCTTGTGTGGACTAAAATAGGCGTTTCACCATTTCTCTTTTTTTGCATAGCATATGTTGTATAGAAAAGAAGGAGGTTTGAATGGTGACTAATAATAATCCAAATGGTTTCTTCGATAAGATTGAAAAGAAAGCAAATGTAAGTAAATCAGATATTTTTAAAGTCGCTGATTCAGTAAAAGATGCAAACTTTAAAGATGAAGCAACAGTTAGAAAATTAGTTCGTCAAATTGCATTGATGACAGGTCGTCAAGTTTCTAAGGAAAAAGAAGATAAAATCGTTCAAGCAATTGTTACAAATAATATGCCATTAGATTTTCAATCATTAACAAATATGTTTAAACAAAAATAATTGGGCTTATTCTTCAGCGATGTATTTAGTGCATAATCATACATTTTCGCATACTATAGAATGACTTATACCGGATGTATTCTGGTGGGTGTTAGTCGAGGATGAATACGGAGCAATTGCCCCAGTTTGCTTCGAAGAAAGAAAGAGTATATTAATACTTTTTCTTTCTTTTATTTTGCCCTTTTAAATATGTGAATGGTCCCAACCCCCTCCTTGGTTGGTTTCTATCAAGGAGGTATTTTGATGGTGTTTGTTAAGGTTGTAGCTAGTGAAATTGTTCTAGTGGATTTTTTATAAAAACCAGGAGATAAATTTATAACAGACAAGTATAGGTAAGTATTAAATAAGTCGATAATGTCTTAATAGGATGAAAAAGATTTTAATTCAAATCATGTGATTATTTTGATACTATAATAATGGTAGAAAATACATAGGGGGAACATAATGAACGCGGCACATATTAATGAAATTATTTCTTTTGTAGGAATCGGATTAATGCTTTTATCATTATTTTTAATTTTCTTAAGTAGAAACAAAATAAAAATAAAATTTTTAAAAATGATTACAGCTTTTATTGCATATATGTCCTTAATTATTTCAGGGATTTTAATTACATATATCGTATTAAGCTGGCCTAGTTAATGAGAATAAAGGGGACTAACATGAAAAAGCTATTTCTTTCCATATTAATGTGCTTTGTAATAAGTCTATTAAGTGGCTGTTTATATCCACAAGATAAACTTGCACAAAATCAAGTACCATATGATGATCAATTGCAATCTGTTCAAACTGCAGTTAATAAATTTAAGGAAAACAATTCAGGAATGTTACCTATAAAAAACAAGGATATGAATACACCAATTTATATTAAATATCCAATTGATTTTACAAAACTAACTCCTGGCTATTTAAGTGATGCACCTGGTAATTCTTATGAAAATGGTGGTATCTATCAATACGTATTAGTAGATGCAGAGAAGAATCCGACTGTTAAATTAGTCGATCTTAGAATTGCAGAAAAACTAAGAGATGTTTCATTAAGAGTACAAGTTTATAAAGATAAACATACTTACCCACCAATCAAGAAAACATTGGCTAATGGAGTTTTTCTATTAAACTATAAAAAGATGGGTTTCAAGGAAGAACCATTTGTAGTCAGTCCTTATAGCAATAAGAACTTACCAATTATTATGGGGAATGATGGGGAGTTCTATGTAGACTATTCAACTGATTTATATGCCAAAATTAAAGAAGCTAAAAACTATAAGTTCGGTGAAGATATTCGTTCAATCTTAGTAAAAGACTCACCAATCGTGCCTGCATACTCACTTCCATATACGATTAAAGATGGACAACCAGTGTTTTTAGAACAAAAATAAATAATATAAATCATAATCCTTTGATAAAAGAATACATTTTATCGAAGGATTATTTTATTTGATCCCAAGTGAATAAAAAGAAAAAATAAAAAATCTTGTCATAACTCACTAGGACAACATCATAGAATGATATTGTCATAGGTATACTACTTCAAGTCAATTATTCCCATGTATTGATAAATCGGGAGGGGAACACATGGAAAAGATAGATATTTTTAAAGACATTGCCGAGCGCACAGGAGGAGATATCTACTTAGGTGTTGTAGGTGCTGTGCGTACTGGTAAATCAACATTTATTAAACGCTTTATGGAGGCTGTTGTAATCCCTAATATTCAAAATGAAGCTGATCGTGCTAGAGCACATGATGAATTACCTCAAAGCGCTGCAGGTAAAACAATAATGACGACTGAACCAAAATTCGTTCCGAATCAAGGAGTAAAAATTCATGTAGCGGATGGGTTAGATGTAAATATTCGATTAGTAGATTGCGTTGGTTATAGTGTGCCAGGGGCAAAAGGATATGAGGATGAAAATGGTCCTAGAATGATTAGCACTCCTTGGTATGAAGAACCGATTCCATTTAATGAAGCGGCAGAAATCGGTACAAGAAAAGTTATTCAAGAGCATTCCACAATTGGAGTTGTTGTAACAACTGATGGTACAATTGGAGAAATAGCTAGATATGATTATATCGAAGCAGAGGAACGAGTAGTTGCTGAATTAAAAGAAGTTGGAAAGCCTTTCATTATGGTGATCAACTCTTCTCAGCCATATCACCCTAATACAGAAGCACTTAGACAAGAATTATCTGAAAAGTACGATATTCCTGTCATCGCATTAAGTGTTGAAGCAATGCGCGAAGGAGATGTAATGAACGTACTTCGCGAAGCTTTATACGAATTCCCAGTCCTTGAAGTGAATGTAAACCTTCCTAGCTGGGTATTAGTTTTAAAAGAAAATCACTGGCTACGCCAAAGCTACCAAGAAGCAATTCAAGAAACAGTTAAAGATATAAAGCGATTAAGAGATGTAGATTTTGTAGTTGGCCAATTTAGTGATTATGAATTTATTGAACATGCACAACTTGCTGGAATAGATATGGGGCAAGGAGTTGCAGAAATTGATTTATCTGCTCCAGATGAGTTATATGATCAAGTATTAAAAGAAGTAGTGGGAGTAGAAATTCGCGGTAAAGATCATCTACTAGAATTAATGCAAGATTTCGCTCACGCAAAACAAGAATATGATCAAGTAGCAGATGCCTTAAGAATGGTTAAACAAACCGGCTATGGAATTGCAGCACCTTCTCTCTTAGATATGAGCTTAGATGAGCCAGAAATTATACGTCATGGTTCAAGGTTTGGAGTCAAATTAAAAGCGGTAGCACCTTCCATTCATATGATTAAAGTTGACGTCGAGTCAACGTTTGAACCAATCATCGGAACTGAAAAACAAAGTGAAGAACTTGTTAAATACTTAATGCAAGATTTTGAAGATAATCCATTATCAATTTGGAACTCAGATATATTTGGACGTTCATTAAGTTCAATCGTGCGTGAAGGCATCCAAGCGAAACTCTCTCTAATGCCTGAAAATGCAAGATATAAATTGAAGGAAACTTTAGAAAGAATTATTAACGAAGGAAGTGGCGGCTTAATTGCAATTATCCTTTAATCATTAATTGATCAGGTGGTAAAAACCATCTGATTTTTTTTGTGTTAACTAAATAAAAAAGATATATTTATTTAAAATCTAGAAGTTATATTTTATCTAGTGAAACGAAATTTCAAAAAAAAATATAGAAAACTAGAAAGGAAATTAAATATTTTTCGACAAATTTCTGTGCAAATAAATTTATTAAAAATGATCAAAAAAATTAAAAAAATACCGATTAATACAGTAATCATCGTACTTTCAGAGGTACTTATAAGAAAATTGTAGACGAAAAATGAACTAATCAGAAAAATCATTACCTGTTTTCGAGTAATTCCAACATTTTCTTATAAAACATATTGAAAAAAGCCGTAGAATCGTATAATATAAGGCATGACAAAGAAATTAATTGGAATTTGTTGTATAAAATTTAAAATTTTGGTCACAAATGAAATTAAGAAACATTTCTAAAATTTTGGGAGGAGGTGAAAGACATGAACAAAACAGATTTAATCAATGCAGTTGCTGAAGCTGGTGAATTAACTAAAAAACAAGCTACTTTAGCAGTAGACGCTGTATTCGAATCAATTCTTGGTGCGTTACAAAACGGGGATAAAGTACAATTAATCGGATTTGGTAACTTTGAAGTTCGTGAGCGTGCAGCTCGTAAAGGACGTAACCCACAAACTGGCGAGGAAATCGAAATCGCAGCTAGTAAAGTTCCAGCTTTCAAACCTGGTAAAGCGCTTAAGGATGCAGTAAAATAATTACATAATTTAAGCGAAAAAGAAGGATGCTAAAAAAAGCATCCTTCTTTTTTTTGCTAAAAAAGTCCAAAAAGTCAAATGGTTTTGGGATCAATCATTAATTTTGGACAAAGAAAGCGTTGTACTTAGGCGGTCTAAATGAAAGGAATTAGAAAGTATCCTTCTTTTTTTTGCCTATAAAAAAAGAATTATGTTAAAATAAAACGAATCTGATAGTGAATATTAGAATTTTTTTTAGCATGGGGGATCAATTAATGAATGAAGTTAATTTAGAAAAAATTGAACAAGCGGTTCGTCTAATTCTTGAAGCTATCGGTGATGATCCAAATAGAGAAGGAATTTACGAAACGCCAAAACGTGTTGCGAAAATGTATGCTGAAGTATTCTCTGGTATGCGCCAAGATGAAAAAGCTCATTTACATAAAGTATTTGGTGAAGATCATGAAGAATTAGTACTTGTAAAAGATATTCCATTCCATTCAATGTGCGAGCATCATCTATTACCTTTTTACGGTGTTGCACATGTAGCGTACATACCTAAAAATGGTAGAGTAACTGGTTTAAGCAAATTAGCACGTACTGTTGAAACAGTAGCGAAAAGACCTCAGTTACAAGAGCGTATTACTGCATCAGTAGTTGATGCAATTATGGACGTACTACAACCACACGGAGCAATGGTAGTTGTAGAAGCAGAACATATGTGTATGTCTATGCGTGGGGTCAGAAAACCAGGATCAAAAACTGTTACGACTGCTGTGCGTGGCTCACTTAAAGAGGATGTGCAAGGAAGAAATGAAATTCTTGCAATGATTCATTCAACTAAATAGAATCAGATAATCAAAAAGCAGGGCGTTTGATAGGCAGTTTAAAAAGCCGAAAGTCCTGCTTTTTTTAAAATATTCATTTATAAATAATGCAAGTTGATTGAGCAATCAACTTATACCATCTAAAATACTTATGGTATAATGAAAAAATCAGTTATAAATGGAATGGATGGAAATAATGAATAGTATTCACGAGTTAAAGAATGAAGTAATCACTCAAATCTTACATACAATTAGACACCCATATTTAAATCAACATCTTCAAGCACCGACCATTGATGATGTAAAGGTTACTTTATTAATAAATTTATTAACAGAACACAATTTTACGAGTGATAAAATTGTACATTACTGTAAAGCCTTGATGATTCATCAAATTGCATTAGATACACATGAAAAGGTATCCACATATGAAGGTACACCCATGGATCGTGAAAAGAAACAATTAACCGTTTTAGAAGGGGACTTATATAGTGGTTTATACTATGATGCTCTATCTAAAACTGGGGAAATTGGATTAATACGAGAACTTTCATATGCTGTAAAAGAAATGAATGAAGAAAAAATAAATCTAGTTCACGAACAATTTAGTTCTTTAGAAGATCTTTTCAACTGTATTACTGTAATCGAATCAACTATACTAGTACATTTTGCAAAATTTATATCAGCTGAAGAATCAATAAAGCATATTGAGCAAGAATGTTTAAAGTCAAGACTGAAAAAAGAATTCGAACAATCATCAGTTGAAAACTGCTCTGATTTTATTACACAATTTCAAAGAATAACGGGGATTGTTGATTTAGCTAAAACAAAAGAAGAATTATCAAAAATAATACAATTACAAAATTAATCTTCATAGAAGTAATCGTAATTAGTTTAGTGGGGGTTTATATGACTCAATCAAAAGAAGAACGCGTACATGACGTGTTTGAAAAGATTTACAATAAATATGATACAATGAATGGTATTATTAGTTTTAGACGACATATTGCTTGGCGCAAACAAACTATGAAAATTATGAATGTTCAAAAAGGTATGAAAGCGCTTGATGTATGCTGTGGTACTGGTGAATGGACAATTGCACTTGCAAATACGGTTGGTAAAGATGGAGAAGTAGTAGGATTAGACTTTAGTAAAAATATGCTATCTATCGGCGAAGAAAAAGTTAAAAATATGCATTTAGACCAAGTAAAATTAATTCATGGAAATGCAATGGAATTACCTTTTGAGGACAACTATTTTGATGTTGTTACAATTGGATTTGGTTTAAGAAATGTTCCAGATTATTACCAAGTATTGAAGGAAATGACAAGAGTCGTTAAACCTGGAGGGATTGTTGTCTGTTTAGAAACGTCACAACCGACTGCATTTGGTATTAGACATGTGTATAAAGCTTATTTTAAATACATCATGCCGATTTTTGGGAAAATATTTGCTAAAAGCTTTAAAGAATATTCATGGTTACAAGAAAGTGCAAGCACGTTTCCAGGAATGAATGAACTTGCCAATCTTTTCAAAAAAGCAGGTTTAGAAAAAATAAAAATTAAACCTTATACTTTTGGTGTAGCAGCAATGCATTTAGGTGTTAAACCAAAAAGCTAGTTACAAAAAAGCGAGAAAATGGGATGAATAGTAAGGTGAACGGAATGAAGGTTAAATGGAAATATTCTTATTTAAAAAAGGACATTAATGAGATTGAAAGCACGCTTCATAAAGTAGTCAATTCTTCGCAGCCAATATTGAAAAATGCATCTGTACAGTTGCTCGAATCAGGTGGGAAAAGAATTAGACCAGTTTTTGTATTGCTTAGTGCTAAATTTGGACAATATAACCTTCAATCGATTAAAAATGTAGCAGCTACTTTGGAAATCATACATATGGCATCATTAGTTCATGATGATGTAATTGATGAAGCTAGTTTACGAAGAGGTAAACCGACAATCAATTCAACTTACAATGATCGTGTTGCTATGTATGCAGGGGATTTTTTATTTGCAAAAGCATTGGAATGTATGTCGGAAATCGAAAACCCATTGGCCCATCAAAAATTATCTGAGACTATTTTAGAGATTTGTTTAGGTGAAATTGAACAAATAAAAGATAAATATAATTTTGACCAAAATTTAAAATGTTATTTAAGAAGAATTAAACGAAAAACTGCACTTTTAATTTCAGCGAGTTGTGAAATTGGTGCAATTGCATCAGGAGCATCTCCTGCTTTTCAAAAGTGTTTAAAAGATTACGGATACTATTTAGGTATGTCCTTTCAAATTATGGACGATATTCTTGATTTTACGGCTTCTGAGAAAGAATTAGGGAAACCATCAGGTAGCGATTTAATTCAAGGGAATATTACATTACCTGTTTTATTTGCGATGAAAGATTTAGCTCTTAAAGAGAAAATTGAATCAGTTTACGAGGGAATCGATCCAGAAACTGTTAAACCTCTTATAAATCAAATTCGTAAAAGTACATATATTAAAGCAGCAAGAAAAGTTAGTGAAGCATATTTACAAAAATCATTAAACAGTATCAATAGTCTTCCTAATAGTGAAGCAAAGGAAATGTTAATATTAATTGCTAAAAATATTGGAAATCGAAAAAACTAGAGGCGGGGAAAATGCTAGTGCATTTACAACTGCCTCTTTTGGCTTTTTTAGATACGTTTAGAATTCCTTTTATTCAGTTATCTTTATAAAAGTTAATCAATAATCTGGAAGCGATTTCAATTTTTACAATATAACAAGATTTTAAACTATTGATAATTTTATAAATTGATGTTACTATTCTACTGTGTTGTTTATACATAATTGAGATCAAGTGAGGTAGAGCATAATGGAAAGAACTTATTTAATGGTAAAACCTGATGGTGTACAACGTAACTTAATTGGTGAAATCGTTTCACGTTTCGAAAAAAAGGGTTTCCAATTAGTTGGAGCTAAATTAATGCAAGTGAGTAAAGAACAAGCTGAAACTCACTATGCTGAGCACAAAGAGCGTCCTTTCTTTGGTGAATTAGTAGACTTCATTACATCAAGCCCAGTATTCGCTATGGTTTGGGAAGGTGAAAATGTAATCGCTACCGCTCGTCAAATGATGGGTGCAACAAACCCAAAAGATTCAGCACCAGGAACAATCCGTGGGGAGTATGCTGCAACTGTAGGTAAAAACATTATTCATGGTTCAGATTCACCTGCTAGTGCAGAACGTGAAATCGGTATTTTCTTCAATCAAAATGAATTAGTTGAATACTCTAAGCTTATTAAAGAGTGGGTATACTAAGAAATAGTTTTTTACAAAAACAAAGAAGTCAGCTTGCTGGCTTCTTTATTTTATTTAAATAATAATCACGTATTGAGTTAAGTAAAAAAATACGGACAGAAAATTACTTTTTTGTATATGATATTTCACTTTTTTGCAAAAAATCAAAAAAAGAGCCAAAATATGGCTCTTTTTTTATGTTAATTTGAGAATAGGTTGTGGTATAGTAGTAACTAATAATTTTAAACTTACATAAAGAGAAGGTGTTGACATGCGTTATTTAACAGCTGGTGAATCACATGGACCACAATTAACTACAATTATTGAAGGCGTTCCAGCAGGCTTACCAATATTAGCAGAAGAAATAAATGTTGAACTTCGAAGACGTCAAGGGGGATATGGAAGAGGGCGAAGAATGCAGATAGAAAAGGATACCGCTCAAATTACTAGCGGTGTGCGACATGGTTATTCTTTAGGCTCTCCAATCGCATTGGTTGTTGAAAATAACGACTTTAAACATTGGACTAATATTATGGGTGCTGAACCTTTGGATAATCTTGAATATGAAGGAAAAAGAAGCATTACAAAACCACGACCCGGTCATGCCGATTTAAATGGTGCCATTAAATATGGATTTAGAGATGTACGAAATGTTTTAGAGCGATCTTCAGCTCGGGAAACAACTGTACGTGTTGCAGCTGGAGCGGTGGCAAAAAAATTGTTGAGTGAACTAGGAATTACAATCGCAAGCCATGTGATTGAAATTGGTGGAGTTAAAGCAAAAAATATAGACTATAAAAATGTAGAAGACTTACATAATAAGGCTGAAAACTCAGAAGTCAGATGTATAGACGCTGAAGCAACAGAAAATATGAAATCATTAATTGATGATGCAAAACAAAAAGGAGATTCAGTAGGTGGGATTGTAGAGGTTGTTGTTGAAGGTATGCCAGCTGGTGTCGGTAGCTACGTTCATTATGATAGAAAGCTTGACTCAAAAATTGCAGGTGCAATTGTAAGCATTAACGCCTTTAAAGGTGTAGAATTCGGCATCGGGTTTCAAGCTGGCTCCTTACCAGGTAGTGAAGTTCATGATGAGATTGACTATTCAAAAGAACAGGGCTACTACCGATTATCGAACCGTGCTGGCGGTTTTGAAGGCGGTATGACAACAGGTATGCCAATTGTCGTTCGAGCAGTAATGAAGCCTATCCCAACGCTTTACAAGCCGTTGAAGAGCGTTGATATTGAGACAAAGGAAGTTTATGAAGCAAGTATTGAACGTTCTGATAGCTGTGCTGTTCCTGCAGCAAGTGTTGTAGCAGAGCACATTGTTGCTTGGGAAGTTGCAAAAGCAATTGTTGAACAATTTGAATCAGATCAACTTGAGCGTTTAAAACGCAATATTGAAGATTTCCGTGAGTATGCGAGGAATTTTTAATGAATGTGATAACCGTAAATACAAGCTCTAAACAATACGATGTTTGTATAGGGTTTGGAGTACTGAGTGAACTACAGTCAAAATTAGACAATTTAGTTCCTAAAGTTTCAAAAATACTAATCATTACAGATGATCAAGTTGCCTCACTTTATTTGGAAGAAGTACTACAAAATTGTAGTAAAACAAATAAAGTTGAACACTTTATCATTCCACATGGTGAAAAAAGTAAGAGTTTTGGAATTTACGAAAATTGTTTAACGTATTGTTATGATGTCCAATTAGATCGTAATAGTATAATAATTGCTTTAGGTGGGGGAGTAGTTGGTGATTTAGCAGGATTTGTTGCTGCTACTTATATGCGTGGTATCCGTTTTATCCAATTACCTACTACTTTACTAGCCCATGATAGCGCGATAGGTGGTAAAGTAGCTATAAACCTTCCAAAAGCTAAAAATATAGTAGGCGCATTTTATCAACCAGAATTAGTATTGTATGAATTAAGCTTTTTAACTACTTTGCCAATAGAGGAATGGAGATCAGGTTTTGCTGAAATTAGTAAGGAAGCTATGATTTCTTCTATCGATAATTTGAATTGGTTAATGGATCATATCCTTTCCCTTGAAGAATTAGATGATGAGTTAGTTGAAAAATGTGTGACAATGGGAATAAGTGTAAAAAATGAAATTGTATCCAAGGACGAAAGAGAAACTGGTGAAAGAGCATTTTTAAACTTAGGCCATACACTTGGGCATGCAATTGAAGCTTACTTAGGTTATGCTAAAACAACTCATGGTGAGGCAATTGCATTTGGAACTTTATTTTCAATTTATTTGAGTGAACAGTTCTTTAAGGTTGACTTAAAATTTAATGAGATAGTAAATTGGTATAATCAATTGAATTATCCTATTTATTCAAATCTAGAACTTGAACCAATTATAAATCTAATGAAACAGGATAAGAAAAATATCGATTTAAAAATAAACTATATACTATTAAAAAGTTTTGGGAATCCAGTGATATGTGAATTAGAGGAAGACTTTATAAAAGAAAATTTAGATCGTTTTTTAAAACAAATAATTTCATAATACTTACCTGAAAATGGTGTTTTGATCAATTTTTAAATCAAAATATCATTTTCTTTTTCTAAATTAAGCTAACTAAATCATTGGAAATGAAAAACATAGGACAATTCGTCGAATAGAATTTCACAGAAAAAAAAGGTTTGATTTAATTAAAAATGGAATGTAAATACATATAGAAAGGTTAGATAAGGTGACTATGATGAGAAATTCCCAGTTAGAAAAAATCCGTTTAGTTGGTGATGTAACAATTCCAGGAGATAAATCAATCTCTCATAGAGCAATTATGTTTGGATCATTAGCGAAAGGGACTACAAAGATTACTAACTTTCTATTAGGTGAAGATTGTTTAAGTACGATTGCGTGTTTTAGAAAATTAGGTGTACAAATTGAAGTAACAGAAGATGAAGTAATCGTTTATGGGAAAGGAATTGAAGGACTTAAAGAGGCACATGAAGTACTTGATGTAGGAAATTCGGGAACTACAGCAAGATTAATGATGGGAATATTAAGTGGTTTACCTTTCCATTCAGTTATTATTGGTGATGAATCTATTGGTAAAAGACCAATGAAACGAGTTACAAAACCTTTAAAAATGATGGGAACTTCTATAGATGGACGTGAAGATGCTACATATACACCTATTTCTATTAGAGGAGGTTCACTGAATAGTATTTCTTATGCTTCTCCTGTTTCAAGTGCACAAGTTAAATCTTCAATTTTACTAGCTGGTCTATTCGCAAAAGGTACTACGACTGTGACTGAGCCAGAAAAGTCTCGTGACCATACTGAAAGAATGCTAAAGGCATTTGGTTGTGAGTTAGAAGTTGATGGAAACAAAGTCTCGATTAATGGAAACCAAGAATTAACAGCAACAGATGTTATTGTACCTGGGGATATTTCATCGGCAGCATTTTTCTTAGTGGCAGGTTCGATTGTTCCTAATAGTGAAATATTGTTGAAAAATGTAGGGGTAAACCCTACTAGAACAGGGATATTAACAGTTTTAGAAAGAATGGGCGCTAATATAACATTAGAGGATGAAAAAGTTGTAAACGGAGAACCGATTGCGAATATACGAGTGAAGTCATCCGATTTAAAATCAACTGTAATCGGTGGGGCTGAAATTCCTACATGTATCGACGAATTACCAATCTTGGCCTTAGCAGCAGCTTTAGCAGATGGCGAGACCATTATTAAAGATGCTGAAGAGTTAAGAGTAAAGGAAACGGATCGTATCCAAACTGTTGTAACAGAACTTACAAATCTTGGTGTAAGCATTGAAGCAACAAAAGATGGTATGATTATACAAGGGAATAGTTCTTTAATAGGTGCGAATGTAAATTCACATGGAGATCATCGAATGGGAATGATGCTTTCAATTGCTGCATTACTTGCTAAAGGTGATACAATTATTGAAAATACAGATTGTATAGCTGTATCTTTTCCGAACTTTAAAGAGCAATTAAATGAATTAATTAAGTAGTCATATGAGGTGTAAGAATGAGTTTATACGAAGCTGTTCAGTTAATAGAGAACGGTCATACTGAAAAGGGATTAGAATTATTAAGAAAGAATCTAAATACTGCTAACGATGAAGAAAAATACGAAGCAGCACTTCTTTTTCAATCATTAGGATTTGTGGAAGATGCGAAAAATATCATTGAAGATTTAGTTTACTTATATGATGACGACGATGATCTTAAAATAATGTATGCAGAAATATTGTTGGATCTTGATTTAGAAGACGACGCTTTAGAAATTTTACTTGCCATAAAGGATGATAGTGAAAGTCGAGTCCAAGCACTTTTATTAATGGCTGATTTATATCAAGTTCAAGGTCTTGATGAAGTAGCTGAACAAAAATTATTTGAAGCTAAAAGAATTTTACCAAATGAACCTGTAGTAGATTTTGCATTAGGGGAGTATTATTTTAGTAAATATGATTATAAAAAAGCAATTCCATTTTACGAAAAGCTTGCTAATCAAGAAATTGAAGTAAGTGGAGTAAATAAAGATTTAAGACTAGCTGAATGTTTAAGTGCTGAAGGTGAATGGGAAGATGCAATTTCCTATTATGAAAAAGGAATTCAGAAAACAAAGGACTTCCATACACTATTAGGATATGGCATAACGCTATTTCAAGCTGAACGCTATGCAGCCTCTATTCCGGTATTCGAAGAAGCAATCTTCTTTGATCCTGAATACTTAGTAGCACATTTATGGCTAAGTAAAGCACATGACCTTGAAGGCCAATTTCAAGAAGGTTATGATATATTACAAAAAGCTTTACTTGTTGATGAAACAAATGTAGAATGCCTTTTATCAGCAGCAAAATTAGCTCGTAAAATGAAAAATTTAGATGCAAGTAAAAAACATTTACAGGAAGCATTAATTTATGATCCTTCACTAATTGAGGCAGTTCAGTTATTAGTTGGAATTCTTTTCGAAGAGGAAGATTTCGATGACATAATTAGTACAATTGAACTAGCAATTGAGCATGGGGCTTCAGATCCTCACTTTAATTGGGACTTAGGTAAAGCTTATTATGGAAATGAAAATTATGAATTGGCATTAAATCAATATCGTCTAGCATATAATGACTTTAACCAGGAAATTTCCTTCTTAAAGGAATACGGAGACCTATTGTTTGAAGAAGGTTTAGTACAAGAAGCAAAAGAGGTTTACAGTAAACTTGTAGACGATGAGTATCTACAGGAAGAAGTAAGAGAACGTCTTGAAAGAATAAATGAAATTCTGTAGTTTTCTTTATTCAGAAAAGGGGACAAATTTTATGGACAGAGGAGGGATTTAATAATGGCAACCCCTGTATCTGTGAATGAGAAGAAAGATTTTGTTAAATGGTTTCTAAGTAATTTTCAGTTAAAGCAAAGAGAATGTGTTTGGATTTTAAATTACCTGATGAGCCATGATTATTTAATGAAAAAGGTTCATTTTGTAGAGCAGTCTAAATATTGTCCACGCGGGTTAGTGATGTCGACAAACTGTGTTAAAGAAGTCCCATTTCATTTTTATAAACAAAATGTTATGACGACTGATGCAGAGAAATCTTTTCACGATATTCGACTAAATAGGGATGAGGATATTTATATCCAGCTCAATTTTAAATCTTCTTTTCAATATCCGATGTTTGTTTCAGTTTTAGAAGAGAACCCACATATACCAAAAAACTTAAATAGTAACGAAAAAGACCGAGTAATTGCCGAAAAGTTATTGTCAGATTCAATTATTAATTTCCAAAAAGACAGATTGATGAAAATGATTGACGATGCTCTAGATAAACAAGACAAAAAGCTTTTTCAAGAATTAACTAAGCAACTGAATTCATTAACTTAATGTAAAACCGAAAAAAGTCCTCATAATGGGGGCTTTTTTACTGTTAAAAAGGTATTTGCTAATTGAACACAATAAAATTTTATTGTTAAATAAGATAGGTGGGGTTAATTTCCATTTTACTTCTCTTTTAAGTGTGGCTACATTCTTGATCTAAATCATCAGAGGCGTACCCATTAGGTTTTTGAACATCTTGTATTGCCCACAGGAGCAAAGCGTTTCAATGAAATTTATTAAAGTTTGAAATTTACAGTATGAACACTTAAGATTTCAAATTACATATAAAAAAATACTCATTAAAAAAAGTTAGTAAAAAAGTCACATAACATAGTAAGATTCTTGGTTTTTGATTGATAAACCATTGTTATTCTTTCATATTAATCAGAAAACTAAATTCTGGTATTTCTGAATTGAATATAAAGAACCCTTTCAAATGACTGAAAATCCTTTTTAGCAGGCTTTTTTTCTTTCTTAAAATAGTAATGTATGGTTAAATGGAAAATAGACATTTGTTCACAAAAATTTCACAATTATAAATAAATTATTTTAATAGAAAGAGGTAATTTTGATGAAATGGACAACTAATGAATTAAATCAAGTTATTGAGAATCTGGAATACATCGATACGATCATTATTCCACTTTGTCCTGTTTCTTTGAAAAAAGAAAATATTGGTCTAGCCGAGCAAAGAGAGGACCTAATAATTCTTACTTCGGAACTTGAACGTGCATATAAAGGCAGAGTTGTTATCGCTCCGGAATTTACTTATTTACCTGAAGAATCTAATAAAATAAGCCGATTAAAATCTTGGAATGAAGAGTTTAAAGCTAGTGGGATTAAGCATGTTTTTTATTTAACATGTGATTTTGATTGGAGACAGTCAGAAGCTGAACTGGAGGAATCATTAATTTGGTTACCTAATTTAAACATCAATAGCTTAGAAGAATCATCACAACGCGTAATTGTAGATAAACAATTATCACACATAAATGCATTATTTTCTAAAATATGGGGATAAAAATAAAAACAACATTATTACTATGATTATTATTAGGATATTATTGACCTTCTAAATTTGTTATTATATTATGAAAGTGTCCTAGTTTTATTATTATAGCTGTTGTCCGTACAGGAGTACTTGTGATAGAGGGGGGAATTTTCATGAGTGAAAAGGTTTCAAGACGCCAGTTTTTAAACTACACTTTAACAGGTGTAGGCGGCTTTATGGCAGCAGGAATGCTAATGCCATTGGCTCGTTTTGCCATTGACCCAGTCTTACAAAAAGAAGCAGCTGGAGCAATGGTGCAAGTTGGACTAGTTAAAGATTTAACGACTGAACCAAAACGCTTTGACTTTAAAGTTAAGCAGGTGGATGGTTGGGTTAAATCTGACGCGTCACACATTGCATGGGTGTACAAGAATTCAAATGGAGACATCGTTGCGTTATCACCTACTTGTAAGCATTTAGGCTGTACAGTTGGTTGGAACGACAATAAAGATTTTCCAAATCAATTCTTCTGTCCATGTCATGGGGGTCGTTACCATAAGGATGGTAAAAACATTAAAGGTACACCACCGCTTGGTCCACTAGACAACTATGCGGTAAAAGTGAAAGGTGATTCTTTCTATCTTGGTAAACTAGAACCAAATACAGGAGGTAAATAATCGTGCTTAACAAAATTTACGACTGGGTAGATGAGCGATTAGAAATTACGCCTCTTTGGAGAGATATCGCTGATCATGAAGTACCAGAACACGTTAATCCAGCACACCATTTTTCAGCATTCGTATATTGCTTCGGTGGATTAACATTTTTCGTTACAGTGATTCAAATTTTATCTGGAATGTTCTTAACTATGTACTATGTTCCAGATATCAAAAATGCATGGGAATCAGTTTATTACTTACAAAACAACGTTGCATACGGACAAATCGTTCGTGGTATGCATCACTGGGGTGCAAGTTTAGTAATCGTTATGATGTTTTTACATACTTTACGTGTATTCTTCCAAGGCGCTTATAAAAAGCCTCGTGAGCTTAACTGGATTGTAGGGGTTTTAATCTTCTTCGTAATGCTTGGATTAGGCTTTACTGGATATTTATTACCTTGGGATATGAAAGCGTTATTTGCGACTAAAGTAGGTCTGCAAATTGCTGAACAAACACCATTTATTGGTAAGCAAGTGAAAACGTTAATTGCAGGTAATCCGGACATCATCGGTGCACAAACATTAACTCGTTTCTTCGCAATCCATGTATTCTTCTTACCTGGTGCTTTACTTGCTCTTATGGGTGCCCATTTCTTAATTATTCGTAAGCAAGGTATTTCAGGTCCACTTTAAGATTTAGTGCATGGGGCTTTAGTAAAAAATGACTAAAGTGTGTCGAAATAAAGGAGGGAGAACATGCATCGCGGTAAAGGAATGAAATTTGTAGGTGACTCACGTGTCCCTGCAATGGCAGGACGTAAACCTAATGTTCCAAAGGATTATTCAGAATATCCTGGTAAAACTGAAGCATTCTGGCCAAACTTCTTATTAAAAGAATGGATGGTAGGAGCAGTTTTCTTAATTGGATACTTAACATTAACAATTGCACATCCATCTCCACTTGAGAGGGTTGCAGACCCAACTGATACTGGCTATACGCCATTACCAGACTGGTATTTCTTATTCTTATATCAATTCTTAAAATATAGCTATGCTTCTGGTGACTATAACATAATTGGTGCTTTCGTAATTCCTGGATTAGCATTTGGTGGCTTATTATTAGCGCCATTCTTAGATCGTAGTCCACATCGAAAACCAATTAAACGTCCTTTAGCAACAGGCTTTATGTTATTAGCTTTATCTGGTGTAATTTATTTAACATGGGAAGCTGCGGCACACCATGACTGGAAAAAACAAAAAGAACAAGGTAAAATCCGTACTTTTGTTGAATTAAATAAAGAAGATCCAGCATATAAACTATTGCAAAAAAATACTTGTGTATCTTGTCATGGCGATAATCTTGAAGGTGGCGCAGCAGCTCCAAGTCTTCAAAATAATGGTTTAAAACCTGAAGAAATCGCTCATATCGCAAGAAACGGTCGAAAAGCGATGCCAGCTGGTGTATTTAAAGGTACTGATGCAGAACTTAAAGTACTAGCTGAATTCGTTTCAAAAGCAGGTAAAACAGAGTAATTAAAAGAGAGTCGAATTTTCGACTCTTTTTTTATGTTTTATTGTATACTGAAATAATAACATGTAAAAAATGTGATGATACATATAAATTGTGAACTTTGTGTTATAAATTTATTAAATCTCCAAAAGTGAAAGTGAGATGAAGTGAAACAGTGAACTTACTCTATACGATGCTAAGGCTTAAACCGAACCTAATTGCTTTATTTATAATAAATGTACTAGGGACAATCTATGGATACTATTGGTATAAATCTCAACTTGAGATTACTCCTGGTTGGTTAAAATTATTTGTACCTGACAGTCCAACTGCATCATTATTTTTTTGTATTGTACTGTTACTTTTCATTCTAAATAAACGGAATGGACTAATAGAAGCACTAGCATATGTAAGCTTGATGAAATATGGTATATGGGCAGTTATTATGAATGGAATGGTTCTTTATTTATCAGGTGGACTTGATGCGGTTGCATATTTATTAATTTTTTCACATGGAGCTATGGCAATCCAAGCTGTTTTATATGCAAGGACATTTCTAGTTAAAAAATGGCACTTGACTGTTGCGAGTATTTGGATTTTACAAGATGTAATTTTTGACTATGTTTTTGGTACAATGCCAGAATACTATATGCTTTCTGATTACAGAATTTGGATTGCTTTAATTACATTTTGGTTAACGATATTTGTTATTTTAATAGCTTATTACCAGTTAATTTTAAAAAATAGAGCTCGTGCTTGAACAAGTTCTAATCTTGTCCTTTCTCTCATAATTATTAGTAGTTATGAGGGAGGGGTTTGATGAAAAAATTAATTGCAGGGATAAGCGTTTTTTTTATTTTCTTTTCATTTAATACCGTAAAAGGGTACGCTAAAATAGATCAAGAAACTTCTCTAATTGAAAAATCGCTCTCTTTAGTACAAGATGGTGATTATGTTCATGGCGCTAATTTATTAGAACAATTAGAATCAACGTATATGGCATCAGCAAAAAAGAATAAGGATTTCACACCAAAGGAGTTAGAAACAATTTCAGTTACTTTTCAAAATGCGCTAGGATCCTTAACAAATGATGCAATTGATCCACAAGAAAAAGTTGCTGATGTACTTGGTTTGAGATTATTGATTGATGCTGGAGAAACAACTATGCAGCCGATGTGGAAGGAAATGAAAAAGTCGGTTATGACTCCGCTAGAGAATATGGAGTCAGCATATAAACGAGGTAATTCTGAAGCATATGAAACGCAATTAAATCAATTCTTACACCAGTTTGAGATTATTTATCCAAGTCTTATCATGGATCTTCCATATGATGAAGTAAAAAAAATAAATTCACTTGTTTCGTTTTTAGATGACTATCGTATTAACCAAGATTCTATACCAGCTTTTCAACAAAAGTTGGATGAGACAAAAAGTGAATTATTATTCATTTTTGATCAAGGTAATTCAATTATTCCACCTGTTTCAATATGGACAATCTTTACAACTGGGATTATTATTGTTTGTACATTAAGTTATGTCGGTTGGAGAAAATATATAGGTGATCGAAATAAGAACAAAAAAAGAAGAGAACATAATGATTGACAAATTTCTCTAAAAGTTATTACAATATCGTAAAATCACACTCCTTGGAGGAATTACAATGAGTTATTTAATTTACTTTTTAATTTTGTTGCTTGTACCTTTATATGCGCAAATGAAGGTTAAATCAACTTTTAAAAAGTATTCACAAGTTGGTTCTACATCACATTTAACAGGTGCAGAAGTAGCCAGAAAAATTTTAAATGAAAATGGATTATACAATGTGGCAGTAGAGGAAACTCGAGGATATTTATCTGATCACTATGATCCTCGTGCAAAAGTTGTACGATTGTCAACTGAAAATTATTATGGATATTCAGTTGCTGGTACTGCAGTTGCTGCTCATGAAGTAGGACATGCAATTCAAGATGCGAATGACTATAGCTTTTTAAGATTCCGTCATTCATTAGTTCCTGTTGCAAATTTCAGTTCCAATTTTTCTTATATATTTATATTAATTGGCATGTTTTCACGTCTATCAGGTGCATTATTAATAGGGATCATTTTATTAGCACTAGGTGTATTGTTTCAAGTTGTTACACTTCCTGTTGAATTTAATGCCTCAAGTAGAGCCTTAAAACAGATTACGACATTAGGCATCATTAATTCAAATGAGCATGTTTATGCAAAACGTGTTTTAAATGCTGCTGCATTGACATATGTTGCAGCGGCAGCGGTGGCCGTCGCAGAATTATTAAGATTGATTTTAATTTATACTGGTATGACACGTAGTGATGATTAATATGATTATAAATTTAAAAGAGGTTCTGGCAAAAATTGCCAAGAACCTCTTTTTGTTTCAGTTAAAAATCAAGGGTGAAGAGGGACTTTATTTTCATCTAGCGTAAAGCCTTCACCTAATACATCATGCACTTCTGTAACGGCTACAAAAGCGTGTGGATCGATATCCTGAATGATATTTTTTAAATGAACTAATTCGTTTTTTGGTACGACACAAAATAAAACGTCTTTACTTTCTCCAGTAAATGTTCCAGTTGCTTTTAAATAAGTTGCGCCGCGTTCCATTTCTTTCATAATTCGAGCCGCAATTAAATCATTTTTCTCAGAAATTATATTTGCTCCACGAGCAGCATATGCACCTTCTTGCATAAAATCAATAATTCTTGCTCCGACAAAAACTGCAACTAGAGTATACATTGCTTCATATGCTTTTAAGTAAGTTAACAGTGAAAGCGAAATGACAACAAAATCGAAAATAAACATCGTTTTCCCCATATTAATCCCTTTGTATTTATAGGCTAAACGAGCGATAATATCGACACCACCAGTAGTTCCACCAAATCTAAAAATAATTCCTAAACCTACACCAATAAATACACCTGCAAATAATGAAGCTAACATTAAATCGCCATGAACATCTATATTGAAAGTAAATTTTTCAAATAATTTTAAGAAGAAAGAGACTGCTACAGTTCCAATGATTGTATAAAGCATTGTCACTGTACCAAGTAATCTCCAACCAATAAAAAATAAAGGGACGTTTAAGGCTAAGTTAGAGATCCAAACTGGAATATTTAGTTCAGCTAAAAGAATTAAGTTAATTCCCGTAAAGCCACCTTCCGCTAGATTGTTTGGAATATTTATATTCATAATTCCAAAAGAAAAAATTGCAGAACCTAAAATAATAAAAAAGATATTGCGTAACTTCAATTTAAAAATCATATACTTCCTCCATACTATAAAAATTACCCTAAACTCTTATTTTTATCTTATCTTGTATTTTTTTCAAGTAAAATAATATATAATTTGTCAAAAAGTGGTCAATTCGATAAGATTTAATTGAGGAGTTGATATTAGTATGCACGAAAAAACGATGAAAGAAATGCAAAAAGAAGTCGATACATATATAGGTCAATTTAAAGAAGGGTATTTTAGTCCTTTAGCAATGATGGCTAGGTTAACTGAAGAAATGGGTGAGTTAGCTAGAGAAATCAATCATACCTTTGGTGAAAAGCCAAAGAAAAGCACTGAAGAAGAAAAGCTAATTGAAGAAGAGTTAGGTGATGTATTATTTGTTATGATTTGTTTAGCAAATAGCCTAAATATAGACTTACAAGAAGCACATGATATGGTAATGAATAAGTTTAATACGCGAGATAAAGATCGTTGGACAAGGAAGGAAGTTTAAAATGGAAAAGGTAATTAGAGTAGTATTAGCAGGACCCAGAGGTAAAATGGGGATTGAAGCTTTACAATTAATTAATCGAACTGAGCATTTTCACCTTGTAGCTGCAGTAGACTATAAATTAGGTGGAGAACAAATCCAAAAAGTTAGCCCAGACTTTAAAGGTGAAGCAAACATATATGAAACATTAGAGCAATGTATTGAAAATGAAAGCTTTGATGTACTTGTTGATTTAACAACACCAGAAATTGGAAAAAAACATGCATTTTTAGCATTAAAAAATGGTATTCGACCTGTAATAGGGACAACTGGTTTTACAAAAGAGGAGCTTGATGATTTAAAAGAGTTAGCTTCAAATAATCAGCTAGGTTGTATTATAGCACCTAATTTTGCAATTGGTGCTATATTAATGATGAAGTTTTCTGCAATGGCTGCGAAATATTTTAAAGATATCGAAATCATTGAGTTACATCATGACCAAAAATTAGATGCGCCTTCAGGTACAGCTCTTAAAACAGTTCAAATGATTGAGGAAGTTCGTGAATCGAAAATACAAGGACATCCAAATGAAGTTGAAACTGAAGCTGGAGCTAGAGGTGCTGATCTAAATGGAATGAGAGTTCATAGTGTGAGATTACCTGGTTTAGTTGCACATCAACAAGTTTTATTCGG
Source organism: Gottfriedia acidiceleris (assembly GCF_036421055.1). Lineage (GTDB taxonomy): Bacteria > Bacillota > Bacilli > Bacillales > Bacillaceae_G > Gottfriedia > Gottfriedia acidiceleris_C. The sequence goes on from NZ_JAZGQS010000009.1 coordinate 79,171, forward strand.
TGGAGATGGTCAACTATTAACGATTCGACATGATTCAATGAATCGGGCTTCTTTTATGTCTGGAGTTAAAGTAGCTGTTGAGGAAGTAATGAAACTTTCAGAGCTAGTGTATGGTTTAGAAAATATAATGGACTAAAGGTGGTGCAGGTAGTGAAAATAGCTCTAATTGCTCACGATAAGAGAAAAGACGCATTAGTAACTTTCGTTCAAGAAAATGAATCTTTTTTTCAACAGCATGAACTATTTTCAACAGGTACTACAGGACTACGCGTAATGGAAAATACAAATTTAAAAGTTTATCGTTTTCAATCCGGTCCACTCGGAGGAGATCAAGAAATAGGTGCATTAATTGCCAAAGGGAAAATGGATGCGATTTTCTTTTTTAGGGATCCATTAACTGCTCAACCGCATGAACCGGATGTAAATGCATTATTAAGGCTATGTGATGTTTTTCATGTCCCAGTGGCAACGAACATTCAAACCGCTAAGGCAGTAGTGAAATTTTTTAGTTAGTTTGAAAGAGAGTGAGATAAGTGGAATATTTTGATGTACTTGCATTTGGAGCGCATCCAGATGATGTTGAGATTGGTATGGCAGGCACGATAGCTAAGTTTACTAAGTTAGGCTATAAAGTTGCTATTTGTGATTTAACTGAAGCAGAGCTCTCATCAAATGGGGATACTTTTATTAGAAGAAAAGAAGCTGAAGAAGCAGATAAGATTTTAGGGGTTTCTAAGCGTTTTAATTTATCATTACCAGATAGGGGGCTATACTTATCTGAGGAAGCGATTAAACAAGTAACTGCTTTAATTCGAATGACGAAGCCTAGTATTATTTTCTCGCCATATGAAGTGGATCGTCATCCTGATCATGGTAACTGTACAAAAATAGTAGAAGAAGCTGTATTCTCATCTGGGATTAGAAAATTTAATGTAAATACAAATCATGAAGCCCACAAAGTAAAACACGTTTTTCAATACATGATTAATGGGTTTCATCGGCCTGATTTTATAGTTGATGTTTCAGAAACGATTGAGGACAAAAGGGCAGCTTTAGAAGCATATGAAAGTCAATTTACTCCGGGTCCGGATGGTGTAGTTACGCCTTTAACAAACGACTATGTAAATAGCGTAATTGCAAGAGAGAAAATTTTTGGGAAAGAAGCTGGAGTGCCATATGGCGAAGGGTTTATGTCAAAGAGACCACTCCTATTAAATGCAGATTGGTTAGTTTAAGAAGAAATGAAGAAGTTTAGGAGAGATCAAATGAAATTAAAAATTGGGATTACATGTTATCCTTCAGTGGGCGGTTCTGGTGTGATTGCGACTGAGCTAGGAAAGTTATTAGCAGAACTAGGACATGAAATTCATTTTATTTCATCAAGTATGCCGTTTCGTTTAAATAAAGTATATCCTAATATTTATTATCATGCAGTTGAAGTAAATCAATATTCAGTTTTCCAATATCCACCATATGATTTAGCATTGGCTAGTAAGATGGCTGAAATTGCAAACCGTGAAAAATTAGATATTTTACATGTACATTATGCGATTCCGCATGCAATATGTGCTGTTCTAGCAAAACAAATGATTCATCATGATATTAAAATTGTAACGACCTTACATGGTACAGATATAACTGTTCTTGGTTATGACTCATCATTAACAGAGTTAATTAAGTTCGGTATTGAAAAATCAGATGTTGTAACTGCGGTCTCAAATGATTTAATACGTCAAACAGAGGAATTAGTTAACCCTGATAAAGAAATACAAACTGTATATAATTTTATTGATGAAAGAGTGTATTACAAAAGAAATTGTCAGGCATTAAAAGCAGAATACGGGATTCAAGAGCACGAAAAAGTCATAATACATATTTCTAATTTCCGTCAAGTTAAACGAACAAAAGATGTAGTAGATGTATTTAACTTAGTAAGAAAAGAAATTCCATCTAAGTTACTATTAGTTGGTGATGGTCCGGAAATCTCAAGTTTATGTAAATTAGTAAGAGAGCTTGGAATTGAAGATGATGTTTTATTTTTAGGAAAGCAAGAAAATGTTGAAGAGTTACTTTCAATGAGCGATATAAAATTACTTCTTTCATCAAAAGAAAGCTTTGGTTTAGTATTACTTGAGGCGATGGCTTGTGGAGTTCCATGTATCGGTACTAGAGTTGGCGGGATTCCAGAAGTAATCGAACATGGAGAAAATGGATATATTTGTGAACTAGGAGATATTGATCAAATTGCTTATTATACACTCAACTTATTACAAGATGAAAAACTATATAAACGCATATCAAGTCGTGCGATTGAAATAGTTAAAGAAAGATTTCAATCAAATAAAATCGTTTCACAATATTTATCCATTTATAATGAGTTATTGGGAATGAAATAATATGGAAATTTTTGAAAAAGCAAAGCCGATCTTAGATAGATTAATTAAAAATGGTTTCGAGGCCTATTTTGTCGGCGGTTGTGTAAGAGATAAATTATTAAATAGAACAATTGGAGATATTGATATTGCAACTTCAGCCTTACCTGAAGAAGTTATGTCAATATTTCCAAAAACCGTTCCTACTGGGTTACAGCATGGTACGGTTCTAGTAATACAAAATAGTGAACCATATGAGATAACAACATTCCGAACTGAATCAACATATTATGATTTTCGTAGACCATCGGAGGTTACATTCGTAAAGTCAATCGAAGAAGATTTAAAACGAAGAGATTTTACGATGAATTCCATTGCTATGACGACAAAAAATGAAATAATAGACCCTTTTAATGGTACGATTGATCTTTATGATGGGTTAATTAAATGTGTCGGTGAAGCGAAGGAAAGATTTCAGGAAGATGCTCTTAGAATGCTAAGAGGTATACGGTTTGTAAGCCAATTAGATTTTCGTTTACATGATGAAACGTTTAACGCAATTAAATCAAATAAACAGTTAATTGAAAATATAGCGATTGAACGCATTTCGGTTGAAATCGAAAAAATGTTAATAGGAAAATCACCTAAAAAGGGCATCGAACTATTAATACAAACAAATTTAGTAAATCATCTGCCAAGCTTAAAAGAATATACAAATCAGTTTAATGATCTATTAGAATTACCGATTCAATCATTAAAAACAATTGAAGAGATTTGGGCGCTAATATTATATAAATGTAATTCTGATAACCCGGAACAGGTTTTAAGAAATTGGAAGATGTCCAATAGTCGCATGAAACAAATAGTAAAGATTTATAATTTGTTAAATGAAACGAAAATGAAATGGAGCAATACAAAGTTATATCAAGTTGGATTACCAGATGCAATCAAATATGAGCGTTTACAGTGTGTCATTAATCATATCGATGCAAATGAATTTAATGAGAATTCATTAAAGAATTTATATAATCAATTACCGATTTATTCAAAGTCAGATATATGTATCACAGGTAATGATTTATTAGAGTGGTCACAATTAAAAGGTGGTCCTTGGTTGAAAGAAGTTTTAAGTGAAATAGAATTACAAATAGTAGAGAACCAGCTTGAGAATAACCAACTTGCTGTTAAGGAGTGGTTCATAAATTGGCTTCAAAAGTAAAAGAAAGAATTATACAATTATTTACTGAAAATAGTAATGAATATTTATCAGGTCAATTTTTGAGTGATGAATTAGGAATTTCACGTACTGCAATATGGAAATATATGAAAGAATTGCAAGACGAAGGAATCGAAGTAGAAGCAGTTAGAAAGGTTGGATATAAAATAACAGGCAAATCTGATCGATTAACTCCTACGGATATTCAACTTGGTTTAGAAACGAAAAAATTTGGAAGAAATGTCGTATACCAAGAAGAAACTAATTCAACCCAAACGATAGCGAATGAATTAGTACTAAATGATGCTCCAGAAGGTACGATTGTTTTGGCTGAGCGTCAATTATTAGGTAGAGGCAGATTACAAAGAAACTGGTTAACTTCAGATGGAAAAGCAATCGCAATGAGTGTTATCCTTAGACCAGCTATTTCACCTAGAGTAGCACCTCAGCTAACATTATTAACGGCTGTAGTCGTTGCTTCAGCCATTGAAAAAGTGACCGGTTTACATCCAAATATAAAATGGCCAAATGATATTTTAATTAATAATAAAAAAGTTTGTGGAATCTTAACTGAAATGCAAGGTGACGCTGATTGTATTAAAAGCGTTGTTATAGGTATTGGGATCAATGTAAATCAAGTTGAAGAAGATTACCCATTAGAACTGTCAGATATCGCTACTTCATTACGTATTGAAAAAGGACAAACCTTTATGAGAGCTAATTTAATTCAAGCTATATTAGCTGAATTTGAAAAGTTCTATGAAATATTTTTAGAAAAAGGATTTAAACCGATTAAAATTTTATGGGAAAGTTATGCAATTTCTTTAGGGAAACAAATAAAAGCCACAACTTTAACCGAAGAAATTGTTGGTAACGCCATTGGAATTACTGATGAAGGTCAATTATTGATTGAAGACAATTTAGGTAATATTCATACCATCTATTCAGCGGATATTTCGATAAAGAAATAATGTAATACGAAATAAAACAACTCTCTTTTTAAATTTGAAAGAGAGTTGTTTTATTTGCCGTATAATTATCACGTCTATTTGTAAATAATACCAAGTTTTTTCTTTACTTACTTGCTATTCTTACTATAAACTGTATGGGAAGGGTCGCGACTTCCGTTGATGCTTCAAGGGTGGTATCTGAATAGGGTCAATCAAACTTTAGTATCCTAAGAAGAACTACACCAGGTTTTAAAAAATCAATTTTAAAAATGTGTCTGCCTTGATCCTATAAGGACTGGGACAGAGGAATGAGACGGTTTACAATTTTCCTTTGTTCTCTAAAAGAGCAAAGTTTTTTTATTGTAGCCCCCATTTCCTCTTCATTTAAAAGGAGGAAAAAAGATGAAAACAACAAAAGATTTTTTAAACATGAAACAAAACAATGAGCCAATCGTCATGATTACTGCTTATGATTATCCTTCAGCATTATTAGCAGAAGCAAGTGAAGTAGATATGATTTTAGTCGGTGATTCACTTGGGAATGTTGTCCTAGGATATGATTCTACAATAAAGGTTACTGTAGATGACATGATTCATCACTCAAAAGCAGTTAAACGTGGGGCAAAAAATACGTTTATTGTGACAGATATGCCATTCATGTCTTACCACTTTTCAAAAGAAGAGGCTTTACGTAGTGCATGTCGCATTATGCAAGAGGGTGATGCCCACGCAGTTAAGGTTGAAGGCGCAGATGAAAATGTTATCGAAGTGATTAAAGCATTAACTATCGCGGGAGTACCTGTTGTAGCTCATTTAGGATTGACTCCACAATCAGTAGGTGTATTAGGTGGCTATAAAGTTCAAGCACGTGACTCTGAAAGTGCGATGAAATTGTTTAATGATGCAAAAAAATGTGAAGAAGCAGGAGCATTTGCAATCGTACTTGAATGTGTACCAAAGCAAATTGCCAAGGATATTACTAAGGATCTTTCCATTCCAACAATAGGAATAGGTGCTGGTGTTGATACAGATGGTCAAGTACTTGTTTACCACGATTTAATAACATATGGTGTTGGTCGAGTAGCTAAGTTTGTTAAACAGTATGCAGATGTATCTACAACAATTGAAAATGCAATTGCTTCCTATGTCCAAGAAGTTAAAACTAGACAATTTCCAGATACGAAACATTCGTTTACGATGAAAGAAGAACAGCTAAAGGCATTATACGGGGGAAGTTCGCAATGAAAGTGTTTCACACAATAAATGATTTAAGAAATGAACTAAAAATTCACAGGAAAAATGAAAAATCGATTGGATTTGTTCCAACAATGGGGTTTTTACATGAAGGTCATGCATCATTATTAGAAGAAGCTAGAAAAAATAATGATATCGTCGTTTTAAGTATTTTTGTTAATCCGACTCAATTTGGCCCTAATGAAGATTTTGATCGATATCCAAGGGACTTTGAAAGAGATGAAAAAGTTGCACTAAATGCTGGTGTAGATTACCTCTTTTATCCAACAGTTGAAGAAATGTATCCAAATGATTTAAAATCAACAATGAAAGTAACAAAACGAGTAGATGTCCTTTGTGGTGAAAAAAGACCTGGACATTTTGATGGTGTGGCATTAGTTGTAACAAAATTATTTAATATTGTTCAACCAGACCAGGCATATTTTGGATTAAAGGATGCTCAGCAAGTCGCTGTTATTGAAGGTTTAGTTGAAGACTTTAATATTCCTGTAAATATTAATCCAGTTCCAACTATTAGAGAAGAAGATGGATTAGCTAAAAGTTCTAGAAATGTCTATTTAACAGACAAAGAAAGAAAAGAAGCACCAGTTCTTTATAAGAGTTTACAAAAAGCAGTTGAAGAGATAAATAATGGGAATTTAAATCCTGCTCAACTTAAGCAAACTATTATTTCTACAATACAAAGCGAAACATCTGGAACAGTAGATTACGTAAGTATTTATTCATATCCAGATTTAGAGCCTTTAAATAAAATAAAAGGAAAAGTAATTATTGCGTTAGCCGTAAAATTTTCTAATGCTCGCTTAATTGATAATATGATAATTTCTATTTAAGGATTGAACAACTAGGGGGAAATGACATGATTCGCACAATGATGAGAGCAAAACTTCATAGAGCTACAGTTACAGAAGCTAATTTAAATTATGTTGGAAGTATAACAATTGATCAAGATTTAATGGATGCTGTTGATGTACTTGAAAACGAAAAAGTTCAAATTGTAAATAATAATAACGGTGCACGACTTGAGACATATGTTATTCCAGGAAAACGTGGAAGTGGAGTAATTTGTCTTAATGGTGCAGCAGCTAGATTGGTCCAAGAAGGCGACAAAGTAATTATTATTGCATACGGTCAGGTAGAGGAAGAGAAACTGGATCAGCATGAACCAAAGATTGCTATTTTAAATGATGCAAATGAAATTGTCGAAATGATTGGCAAAGAAATTGCAGGTACAGTTAAGTAATAGACAACTTTCTGGGTAATCAAAATATTTAACAGACTAGAAAAACAGTGAAGAAAACGAGCGTTTGAGGGCAATTTGAAATCCCCTTCTTTAGGGGATTTTTTTGTTGGTTGTATTGTTTAATCTGTTTATGCAAAATAATATCTATATAGAGAATTTGGAGGTGGCAAAATATGAATAAATTTGTGGTCGTTGACTTAGAAACAACCGGAAATAATAATAGAGGTCAAGATCGAATTATTCAAATTGCAGCCTTTTTATTGGAAAGTGGAGAAGTTATTGAACAGTTTTCAAGTTTTATTAATCCAAACATGAATATTCCAACCTTTATTTCCGAACTAACAGGGATTTCAGATGAGATGGTTCAATATGCTCCTCAATTTGAACAAATAGTTGAAGAATTATACCCGATGTTTAATGACGCCTATTTTGTTGCACACAATGTCCATTTTGACTTAACCTTTTTGCAAAAAGAATTTGTGCGGATTGGTTTACCAAAAATTACACCGTTAGCTATTGATACAGTCGAGTTAACGAGAATTTTATATCCAACTTTAACTAGTTACAAATTATCTGATTTAGCAAAAGTATTCAATATTCAACATGAAAACCCTCATCAAGCTGATAGTGATGCTGAAGTAACTGCTGAATTATTAACAATTTTATTAAAAAAACTTGAGAGCTTGCCATATGCGTCATTAAAAATTTTAGAAAAACTTAGCACTAGCTTTAAAAGTGACATTACATACTATATTTCAGATATACTTCAAAAACAATCTGAAACATTTTCAAATGAATCTGTTGATTTTGAAGAATTTAGACGAATAGCCCTTAAAAAAAGAAGCTTTAGTCTACCTCAAGAGGAAGAAGATTTCGTAGAATTCGACGAGCATCTTAAACGTGAACTTGTAGATCAGATGGCTGTGGAAATTCCAAATTTTATAAAAAGAGATGAACAGTTTGCGTATATGCATGATGTGTTCGATGCATTTAGCCAGAATAAAATTCTCTTAGCTGAGGCTGGGACAGGTGTTGGCAAGACTTTTGGGTATTTAATACCGTCAGCATTTTTCTCAAAACAATTTGGCAAACAAGTGGTCATTAGTACAAGTACCATCTCGCTACAGAAACAATTACTTAAAAAACAGATTAAAACCATTGAAAAAATAGTTCCATTTCAGTTAAAAATAGCTTCTATACAAAGTAAAAGAAATTATCTTTGTCTGCAAAAATTTGAATATATTGTTGGCGAACAATTTGATGATAATTACGATAGTATTTTATCTAAGGCTATGATAACAGTTTGGTTAACTGAAACTGAAAATGGAGAATTAGATGAATTATCACTTCCTTCAGGTGGCTTACACTTATGGGATCGAGTTTGTTGTAACGAAGAAAGTGAAAATAAAAGAACAAATCCTTGGTTTCATAAATGTTTTTATCAAAAAGCTAAAAATCAATTAATGTTAGCCGATATAATTATTACAAACCATGCCTATTTATTGTCTACTTTAAAAAATAAAGATCACTTACTTAATTCTGTCAAAAATATTATAATTGATGAGGCACATGCACTTGAGGAGGCAGCATCAAAAACTTTTGGAATTACTTTTTCTTGCTTAAAATATTATCAATATTTAAGTAGATTAAGTACTACTGATAGTAATGAACTTGTTCACCGTTTATATAAATTTGATGAGGGAATACCAAATCGTGAAAAATGGTGGAAAAAAGTTGATCATTTAGTAAAAGAAATAAAGTATGAATCTGAAGAGTTATTTAGGTTATTACGTGATTTTATTTTAAGCAAACAAAATGAGCTTGATAAAGAAAACATTAGACAGTCAATTACACTAAGTGATAAAAATACTGCTAGCCAAAATTGGAAGGTTATCCAAGAATGTGCAAATAGATTAATTAACGTGAATAATACTTTATTCACGGGTTGCGAGCAATATTTGAATTTAATTGAAGATAATAAGGTATCAGCGTTTCATCGTTCAATCGTTACTGAGTTTAAAATGATTATTGAACAATTAAAAAGCATGAAAAATGGTCTTTATGAAATATTATTCGATAAAAATGATCATTATATTTGCTGGATGGAAACGGAAGCAAAAGGCTCATTTCATACTACGATGCTTTATTGTGAAAAAGTCGATAATGCAGATTTAATACAAGATTATTTAATTAGTGGAAGAAATTCAATTGTACTAACATCAGCTACGATGTCGATTGATTCATCCTTCTCATTTATAAAGTCATCATTAGGAATGAATGAAAATAAAGATGTCATTGAAAAAATATATCCTGTCCCAAATGATTTTGCCCAAGGGATGAGAGTGTACATTCCTTCAGATTTAATGGGAATAAAAGAGCTTACGCAACAAGAGTATGCATTACAAACTTCAAATACAATTCGCAAAATTGTTGCGGAAGTAAAAGGTCGAACATTAGTTTTATTTACAGCTTTTGATTTATTAAAACAGACTTATGATCAATTAATACAAGATTTTGACTCACTGAATTCATCTGTATTAGCTCAAGGTGTTTCTCCTGGAGGAAAACAAAAGTTAATAAAACAGTTTTTACAATCTAAACAAACAATTTTATTAGGTACGAACACTTTTTGGGAAGGAATTGACCTACCTAATGAAGAATTAGATTGTTTAATCATTGTACGCTTACCGTTTACAAACCCTGAAAAGCCTATGTTTATTGCTAAATCAAATTTATTAAAAAAAGCTGGAGAAAATTCATTCTCAAGATTGGCTTTACCATTAGCAGTATTTAAGTTTAGACAAGGTTATGGTCGTCTAATACGAAATGAAAAAGATCAAGGTTCATTATTTGTGTTAGATAATCGCATAATCAATACTAGTTATGGTTCAGAATTTTTAAAGTTAATCCCGAAAAACAAAATAAAAATTAATTCAATTGATGAATTATTAAAAGATTTTTAGTAGTTTTTCAAAATTTAGCATGAGAATAGTAGGGGATTTAAGGTTAGACGTGTGGTATAATGACATAAATTGTAATGTATTTATAATACATTTTTAGGAGGAGCAACATGAATTCAAATATTGAAGTATTATCAACAACAAAAATTGAATATACTAGAGATTTATACAAAATTGTTGATAGTTTAAATCGTACTTTAAAAGAAAAAGATTTAATGTTTGGACTTGCACTTGATAAAGAAGATCAAGAATATGCGGTATTTACAATTTATCGAACATAAATGAGGTATATATGAAAAAATGGTTAGTCATCCTTGGATTAAGCATCATTTTTCTTTCATTATTTTTAATCGCCACATATCAATCATCAATTTCAAAGCTAAATGATGATAAAAAACATGCCGAAGAGCTTGTTTTAAATCAAGGATATTTAAAATCTGTGGAAACTTCTGATTATTTCCATGGGAAAGAACAAGCAATCGTTGTAAGTGGTAAAGATGATGCAAATAATGAAATGATCGCGTGGGTACAGGATGGAGAAGTTATTACACGAAAGAAAAGTGAAGGATTGACCCAAAAACAAATCATTGACAAAGTAGTCAGTGAGAGAAGCCCAAAAAAAATACATAAAGTAAAATTAGGAATAGAGAACAAAATACCACTTTGGGAAGTAGTATATATAGACCAAAATGGCCGATATAATTTTTACTACGCTGCTTTCGAGAATGGAGAGCTTTTAAAACGTTATAGTATTTAGGGGGAATTAACAAGATGAAACTAGCAAAAAGAGTAAGTGCACTAACACCATCTACAACACTAGCTATTACAGCAAAAGCAAAAGAGATGAAAGATCAAGGTATTGATGTAATAGGTTTAGGTGCAGGTGAACCTGATTTTAATACACCAGTTGAAATTATTGAAGAAGCTTATTCAGCAATGCTTAAAGGCCAAACTAAATATACACCTTCAAACGGTTTACCAGCTTTAAGAAAAACGATTTGTGATAAGTTATTGAAAGATCAAGGATTAACTTATTCTCCAGCAGAGGTTGTTGTAACAAATGGTGCAAAACATGCACTTTACACACTTTTCCAAGCGATTTTAGATCCTGGTCACGAAGTAATTATTCCTACACCTTACTGGGTAAGCTATCCTGAGCAAGTTATATTAGCAGAAGGTGTACCAGTATTTATTGAAGGTTATGAACATCAACAATTTAAAGTAACACCTGAACAAATCGAAGCAGCAATTACAAAGAATACAAAAGCGATCATTATTAATTCACCAAGTAATCCAACTGGTATGATTTATAATGAGCAAGAATTAAAAGCAATCGGAGAAATTTGTTTAAAACATGATATATTAATCGTTTCTGACGAAATATATGAAAAATTAGTATATGATGGTGCAAAACATGTTTCAATTGCTTCATTAAGCCCAGAACTTAAAGAGCAAACGATTATAATCAACGGTGTATCAAAATCTCATTCAATGACAGGATGGAGAATTGGTTATGCTGTTGGTAATAAGGAAATAATTAATGCCATGACAAATCTTGCTAGTCACTCTACTTCAAATCCTACTACAATGGCTCAAATCGCTACAATTAAAGCATATGAGTTAGGCGATGGTCCTGTTGAAGAAATGAGAGTAGCGTTTGAAGATCGCTTAAATAAAACTTATGAGCGTTTAATTACAATTCCAGGATTTAGCTGTGTTAAACCGAATGGTGCATTTTATTTATTCCCAAATGTGACTGAAGCAGCTAAAATGGCTGGCTATCAAAATGTAGATGAATTCTCTACTGAATTACTTGAAAAAGCTAATGTAGCGGTAATCCCTGGTTCAGGATTTGGTTCACCTGATAATATCCGCCTATCATACGCAACATCACAAGTACAGTTAGATAAAGCTTTAGATCGCATTGAAGAATTCATGAAAGCAAGTATTTTAAGTTAATTTCAATCAGTTAAAAAACTCTTATTTAAATATTGAAGCTAAGCATATGCTTAGCTTTTTTCAATACTTTTTATATGAATTTTAAACACCAGACTATCTCCTTAATTAAATAATTTATTACTTGGTTTTTTAATTACTAAAAACATATACTAAAATAGAGGTGTGATTTACATGCCTCTATTTATTTTTATTTCATGAGTTTCTTTTACTGTTTATTTTATGTAATCATGCTATACTATGCTAGAGGTGTTCGAAGTGAATAATAATAGCATTTTAAACTGGATTCAATTTGGGAATATTAGTATTCCAAATATACTTCTTAGTCATTATTCTTCTTTAAACATAAATGAAGAAGAACTAGTCATGATTCTACAGCTTTACTCTTTTCAACAACAAGGTCATACGTTTCCAACACCTACTCAATTAGCAAAGATTATGTCAATAAACGAACAAAAATGTATGGAAGTTATTCGAGAACTTCTTAAAAAAGGTTTATTAGAAATTACGGAAGAAATTGACCATCATAATATACGGTGTGAGGCATATTCACTTTCGCCGTTATGGTTAAAATTAATTGATTTGACCGAGAATGGTCAACAATCAAGTGAAAAACATACTATTCCTTCAATTATTGAACAAGAAGAGGAATCAATTTACTTAGTATTTGAAAAAGAATTTGGTAGATTATTATCTCCTTTTGAGATTGAAACTTTAACAATGTGGATGGATCAAGATGATCATAATGAAAAACTAATAAAAACTGCTCTTAAAGAAGCAGTTATAAGTGGAAAATTAAATTTTCGTTATATAGATCGAATTCTTTTTGAGTGGAAGAAAAATGGAATAAAGCAAGTAGACCAAGCAATGAATTATAGTAAGCATTTTAGAAAAAAAGAAACAAGAGAACCACAAAACGAAACAAAGTATACAGGATCAATTCCTTTTTATAATTGGCTTGAAAAATAAAGCGAGGACATGCTCCTCGCTTTATTGTGTAAACAATCTACAAAAAAATTTGAATTTCAGACTGTCTGAAGCGTGGACATGCTCCTCGCTCTTTTTTAGTAAGGAGTGTACTTGAGATGTTAAATAAACAACAAATAAATGGGGTTCTTAATATAATTGGTGAGATGTTCCCCGATGCACATTGTGAATTAAACCATAAGAATCCGTTTGAATTAGTAGTAGCGGTTGCTTTATCTGCACAATGTACTGATGTTTTAGTAAATAAAGTGACAAAAAATTTATTTGAAAAATATAAAGAACCTCAGGATTATTTAAATGTTTCTTTAGAGGAATTACAAAATGATATTCGCTCAATTGGACTTTTCAGGAACAAAGCAAAAAATATCCAAAAATTAAGTGAAATGATTATTAATGAATTTAATGGAGAAGTTCCACGTACTAGAGAAGAGCTAGTAAAATTGCCTGGAGTCGGTAGAAAGACAGCTAATGTAGTAATGTCAGTCGCATTTAATATTCCAGCAATCGCAGTAGATACTCATGTTGAGAGGGTTTCAAAAAGATTAGCTATATGCCGTTGGAAAGATTCTGTTTTAGAAGTAGAAGAGACATTAATGAAAAAAGTTCCGATCGAAGACTGGGGAGTAACTCATCATCGACTCATATTTTTTGGCAGATACCATTGTAAAGCTCAAAGGCCGAGTTGTGAAGTATGTCCTTTACTTGATATTTGTAGAGAAGGAAAAAAACGAATGAAAGTGAAGAGAGTAAATGACAAATAGTATTCATAAGGATTTTATCGTTAAGCCATTTTATAAAGACAATGCTAATGAGCAAATAATCAATGAAGAAATTAAAATTAAAAATAAACCTTTTTTTTATGAAAGCAATCAGATTCTAATTAATAAGAGCTTTAACATCCCAAGTGGAAGTGATGAAATTATTAAAGAGATGATTAAGGAATGGAAAGAAGAATCTGAACAGATTTCTAATTACTTTAAACAACGGAATCGAAAACTTGCATGTGAGCCGATGATAAGAGGCTTAGCTAATTTTATATCAATCCTTACATGGATAAATAGTCAATTGCTACTTAATTTAAATAATTTATTACTGGAGTTAGATAAATTAAAGATCAAGCCAATTAATTTAGACGAGCGTATTAGTTTTGTATTAAATCAACCAGATCACTATCACTCTTTCATTCAACTTTCTGGCTTATATACAGAGTTAGAAAAGCTTTATTATAAGCAAAAAATAACCTCCTCAAGATGAGGAGGCTTATTTAGATTGAGTAAATTGGCTATTCATTGGGTCAATGTTTAAAATAATTACATAGAAAAACCTTCTCAAGATGAGGTGGCTTATTTAGATTTAGAGTAAATTGGCTATTCATTGAGTCAATGTTTAAAATAATTACATAGAAAAACCTCCTCAAAAAACGAGGAGGTTTTTAATTTATGCAATAATATTACGTTCCAACTTATTAAATCGATTATTTGAGTATGAATCAGAGTTATACGAAGTTGGATTCGTATTAGTTGGTTTTGATGGTTTAGTTGGTTTAGTTGGGTCTGGTGTTGTTGGCGGTGTCGTTGGATTTGTATTACCATCTCCAGTTCCACCACCATTGCCATCACCAGTACCAGTGCCCGTACCGTCACCGTTTCCAGTACCCGTACCGTCACCAGTACCAGTGCCCGTACCGTCACCAGTACCAGTACCCGTACCGTCACCAGTACCAGTGCCCGTACCGTCACCAGTACCGTTGCCATTGCCATTGCCGTTGCCATTGCCATTGCCGTTGCCGTTGCCGTTGCCGTTGCCGTTGCCATTGCCGTTGCCGTTGCCATTGCCATTGCCATTGCCGTTGCCATTACCATTACCGTTACCGTTACCATTATTATCAGCTGGTGGGGTAGTAGGTTCTTGGGTTGTGGTTAAATCGACTGTAACAGTAACTGCAGCACTCTTAGTTTCGCCATTGGTTGCTACAATCGTAATTTTTACTTTGTTTCCAGCTACGATTCCATTAATTTTTGCTGATGTTCCATTAACTTTTTGAGTTTGGCCTTTGACACCGTTAATATCATAGTTTACTTCAAAAGTTGTAGAAGCAAGTAAGTCAGAAGGATACTGCCAATTTAACGAAACACTGCTCGTTTTTTCATCATATTTCGCTGTAACACCTTTAGCCGGATCTAATGTATCTGGTGTAGGTAGGTCATCCATTTTTTCACCTTTAATATATAATTCGTCTTGTATACTTACAACTGAACTTGGTTTATGGAACTCAGATGAACGATTAGCTGTTGCTGCTAACATATCTCTAGCAATATATTTTGCTATATTTGTTGATGTTTTACTTAAATAATGACCTTGTTTATTTTTCTCATAACCAGTCCATACCGAAATAGTTACATCTGGAGTATAACCAACAAACCAACTATCTCGAGTTGCATTAGAAGGGAAGCCATATTTGTCTTTTACTTCTTGTGGGTAGTTTGTAGTACCAGTTTTACCTGCCATATCAAGTCCAGGTACGTTAGCTCTACCACCAGTACCGCCTGGTGCCTTAACAACGTCACGTAGCATATCTGTAATCATATATGCAGTGTAATCGCTCATTGCTTGTTTTGGTTCAGGAGCTAGTACTTTTTCAGTTTTATCTTGATAGATAATTTTTGTAACAGCATGTGGTTTTATATATACACCGCCATTACCAAAAGCTGCATATGCACCTGCCATATCCATTGCAGATACACCTGTAAATCCACCAATTGCATGAGACTCATAAAAACTGTCCTTTTGGAAGTTAAATCCAAGTCCGTTACCAAATTCACGTGATTTATCTAATCCAACTTGTTGCATTGTTTTTAGTGCAGGAATATTTCTTGAACCAATTAACGCCTTACGAATCGATAATTTACCTTTATATGATTTATCAGCATTTCGAATAGGTGTACCATCAGAATATTGATATGGCTCATCAACAAGTTGATGATTAGTTGACCATTTTAAATATTGTATAGCAGGACCGTAGTCTAGGATTGGTTTAATAGTTGAACCAGGTTGTCTCTTAATATCTGTTGCGAAATTTAGACCACCACTTGTTGTATTTCTTCCAGCACCTACAGCTTTAATTTCACCCGTTTTAGTGTCAGTTAATACAAAACCAGTTTGGAAATCATCACTTGGATAAAAATCAGATCCACGATTAATAATTTCATCTGCTGCAGCTTGTGCTTTTGGATCTAAAGTTGTTTCTATTGTTAATCCATCTGTATTTATATCTGCATCACCGTATTTTTTTACTTCATCCATAACGACATCAAGGAATGCTTGATACTTTGTTTGGCCACTTTCATGAAGTTTAACTAATGATTTCTCTGGAATTGCTTTTGCTTTAACATATTGTTCATTCGTTATATATCCATATTTTTTCATCTGGCTTAATACAACATTTCTTCTAGCTTCTGATTGAGCTGGATGTTTTGCTGGATTGTAGTTATTTGGACTTTGTACCATACCAGCAAGTGTAGCTGCTTCAGGTAATGTAATTTTCGATAAATCTTTACTAAAATATGTTTCACTTGCTTTTGCAACACCATAAACTCCTCGGCCTTTTAAACCATTTGAGAAGTAAACTTTATTTAAATACATTTCTAATATTTGTTGTTTAGAATATTTTTGTTCAAGTTGGAATGATAAATACCATTCTTGTACTTTACGTTTAATTGTTTTTTGTGGAGACAAGAATGAGTTTTTAACAACTTGTTGAGTAATCGTACTACCACCTTGTGATCCAAATCCGCCAGTAATATTAGCTAAAACAGCACCAAGCACACGGCGGATATCAACACCTTTATGCTTATAAAAACGAACATCCTCAGTAGCGATAAATGCATCTTCTACTACTTTAGGAATCTCGTTATATGAAACTTTCGTTCTTTGTTCAGTTCCTAACTCAGCAATAACATTTCCATTTTTATCTAGAATCGTAGACGATAAAGGTACTTTAAGCTTCGATTCATCAAGTTTAGGTGCATCACTTACTAAATAATAGAAAGTTCCAACTCCCCCAAGAATACAAAGTACTGCTAAAGTTAATATTGATAAAGTAATCTTTTTCCATAAACCTTCACGTTTTTTTGGTTTAACGCTTGAAGGCTTTTCCATTTCCATTTGTTTTCGTTCTTGTCGTGAACTATACTCTTTTGCCATTTTTTTGTTTCTCCTGCCTTTCAAATGAACTTAATGAAATTATTAAAATATTAAATTACAAAAAGTTCATCGATACATTTTAAGTAAGGAACAATGATTGGATAACTTGGTTTAAGTAATGTTCCATACTCTTTGCATTCTTCTCTAGAAATTGATTTTCTTCCACCATCTGTCTGTCTTTTCCAAAAGGTAAGAATATCAGTTGCTTTCATAAAATAAATTTCATTATATAATGAAAATTTTAATATGACAAACGAAATTCCACCGTGTTTCAGTACATTTTCCATATGCTCTATTTGGTGTAAATGGAAATTTTGTAAAGGAAAACTAGTCTTATTATTGGTTTCCTTAGCTTCAAAATCAATATACTTCCCTTTGTAGATGCCATTATAGTCGGTAGTTGATGGTTGCTTGAAATAGGCTTCTCTAATAACTGCAGCACTTCTTTTTGGATAGTCTACTTTTACGATTTGTACAGGTGTTGGTTTTTTATGTATGTTTGCGATATTATTTGATAAATAATACGTATTAGTAGCATTTAAATCATCTTCAAGAGACATTCCGCGATTACTATAAGTTTGATTAGATTTTACTTGTATTTCGTTATTTTTTTGACTTTTTTGAACTACATTATTTCTTCGATTTGGGTAACTTATTGTCATAAAACCAACTCCACCTTAATTTACATACAATTTGTATTATAGCACTAAAACAGATGTTCGTGTAAAAAAATACCAGATTCCTTGGGGTGAGTCAATGAATGCAAACCATGAAAGCTGGAAAGGTTTCATAAAAAAAAGAAGAGAAGATTACAATTTAACACAAGAAGAATTAAAACTTATTGATTTAATAAAGAAAGAAACAGTTAAATATAATGCAGATAATATTTCTAGAACAATTGCATACCAAAAATATTTTTTAAGACAAAGTGAAATAGAGTGGTCTTTTCTTGCAAGTATGGTGTCACGTAATGCAGGTTATAACATGACTGATTTGGAAAATCAACTATTCGTTAATGGACTAAGTGTAAAACAAAGAAAACAGCTTTTTATGACGTATGAACGGGCAAATTGGATTATTTTTTTAGATGCATTTCCACAATTACTTCTATTTGAATATTCAAAAGTCCAAAATAAGCCATTATTTTATTTATTGAAATATTTATCAGTATCTAGTTTTATGGAAATTGAATGGGAGAAATATTGGACGGATCGTAATAAAAAAAGACTAGTTTATTCATTGATCATTAACGAGCAAAATATGATTGAAAGACCAGTCATTCAAAATAAATTTTTTAAAAGTGAAGTTTTTAATTCTTTAGCATTTAAACTTCAGGAACAATTGAAACTTAGTTATGTAATATTTCCAACAAGTAATGGTGAACTTTATGGCCTTGGTGTATACCATTTTGAAGATTTAACGAAAAGGATTCAAATTGGAAAGCAATTATATTCAATTTTATTTCATGAGGATTTACACAATGAATTTATCGATTTTGCTATGCAAACCATCCACACTGGCAGTAGAAGCGATTATGAAGGGTTGGTTGGAATTCCAAGTTCAAATAATCCGAAGTTAAGAGATGTTTATCCAATAATTCCTCACACGCGAACTGTTGAGGATGATTGGTATCCTAATAGTAAAATTTTAAATGAATGGTATGAAAATGAAGAAGTTACGAATGGAGATAGTTTTAAGCAATCTTTTTTAATAAAACAAGAGTTGCTTGGTTCGTTGTTAAAATTGAAATCAATCTTTCAATAAATTAACTAGTTCGTCTTGTTCGCCTAAATTTTGTTTTCTTTTGGACCTTTTTATATTTAACACTCTAAAAAAGCTAGCACAAAAATGCTAGCTTTTTCTTTTAAATCGACTTTTCAATAGAAAGAATGTGAATCAAAATCGAGTGGTTCCCAATGCTTATGTAGCAGGGAAATTAGGACCATCTAATTTTGGATTACCAGTTTGTTGACTTTTACTTTTTTCTTGTTTCTTCTTTTTTTCATTTTTGTTTTTTGCCATTTGAAACACCTCCATGTAATATACTTTTCCCAATTCTGTTTTACGATACAAGTTTTTTTGTCGAAATTATAGATGAAAATACCTTTATTCACTTTGTTTAGCGAATTAGTTCTAGTTTTGTCACTAGAGAAGGAGGTAGATGAACTGTTGTTGAATTTATTTTATAAAGAAAATTTAGAAAATTAGGAAGAGGAGTTGAACTGTATGGAGTTAATTCAAAGAGATGATTTTTTTCGAGCGATTGATGAATTTTTAAATGAGGTTGAATTTATTGAGCACTCCTTAGCTTTAAGAATTGATCAAAAATGTGATGATGAAAAGAATTTACTTTTAAATAAGATCCAGTCAACGACAGTGCATCTTCATCATTTTGAAAAGAAAGTAAGTCAAGCAAAAGAGGGTGGTAGTTGGATCTCAACACCATTTTTAGGAAGACAATTAGCATTTAATATTTAATAATTATAGATAACGTAATATTTGTTTGAATGAACGGATTAGAGAATAATGGAATGAATTAAATAAAGCGATACACTTTTACAATCTTGTAAATGTGTATCGCTTTATTTCTTATAATATAATATTCCCGATTACTAAATTGGCTTACAAGCTCCAAAAAGTTCAAGTTCTTTAACTAATTCTCTGTAATGTTGAATAGTAACCTCGCCATTTAGGTAATTTTGTTGTAAAAAATCCATTAATTGATTAAAGTCAGATGGTTCGAAACTTTTTGATGAAATAAACTTGCTCTTTAATTCTTGTACAGTCATTATTACCCCTCCAACATTAAAATTTAATTAACAACTTGTATAACTATTTAAAATGTACCATAAATATTTAAGATTTAAATTTTTTTAAAAATTTAAACTTCCGACATATTATGACAAATAGCGCATAATATAATAGAAGTAACAGAATAGGCATTTGTAACATATTTATAAATGAGAAAACTTATAATGGATGTGAGAATATGGGATCTCAAATGTTTCCTCCAAACCATTCAGATAACAGCTTTGAGTGGTTTAGAAAGCAAAATCAAATGATTGATGAGAATTTTAATTTTCCAGAAATGAATCAAATATTGAATGAAAATCAGCGTTACTATGGAAATACAATTCAACCTTTTTCCCAAAACCCTGCTATGAATACATTACAACCGCCTGTTCAATCGCAACAGACACAACAGGCACATTCAACTCAACCAACACAATCATTGCAACAATCACAGATGATTGAACCTACTCCTTATGGGGGGCCATCAATACAAACAGGTAGTTATGATCAAAATCAAATCCAGTATGCAACACCACAACACTTTCCAATGCAACATCCAACTGTTTCGTATAACCAAGGTTATCAATACGATCCTAATTATTACGGAATGATGCAAAACCAATTTCCGTATATGCAAATGCATCCTTCACAATTTGGTAATCAAACGAACTTTTTAGGTAGCCCTCAAAATCACCAATATTCAATGCAACCTCAACATGCTCAAATGGTACAACAAGGTCCATTTACAACTCCACCAATGTTTGCGCCTAGTACACCATATCCAACTCAACCCAAAAAATTAAACCAGCAAAATAACAATGGTCAATCTTTTCAGTTTTCATCAATATTAAATCAATTTAAAAACGGTTCAGGTTCATACGATGTTCCTAAAATGATGTCTACTGCAGGTCAAATGATGAATACGATGAATCAAGTTGGTGGATTATTTAAACAAATTGGGGTTTTATTCAAATAAAAAAAGCCAGGATTACCTGGCTTTTTCAAATTTTAAAATACAATTAATCATTTCTAGATAGAGAATGTACGAGCTTGTAGCGGTCTGCTCTGTAAACAGTTAATTCATATTCTAGAACCTTGCCACTTCTTAAATATGTTGTACGATAAATTGCTAATACGGGACAATTCGGCGGAATTTCTAATAATTGAGCTTCGTCTTCAGAAGGCATTCTAGCTTGAATTGACTGATCAGCGTATTGAATAGGGTCTGGAATATTGGCATTTACATAATCAAAAAATGATTTTTCTAATACACTTTGATTTAAGTTTGGAGCTATTTCGCATGACACGTGGATACTTTCAATCGACATAGGAATTGAGTCTGCTAAACGGACCCGTTTTATAAAATAAATTGGGTCGTTTTCTTTTATCTTTAGTTTATTGGATAATGCTTTATCAGATTTTATAATATCAAATTGAACTAATCTACTACTAGGTTTTAAACCTCTCTCAATCATTTCTTCAGTGTAACTATTTAATCTACTAATTTTTTTTTCAACTTTTTGACGACTAACAAATGTACCTTTACCTTTTTGTCTGTAAACAATTCCTTCTTGAACTAAATTATTTAATGCTTGTCGAACGGTCATACGAGATATTTGGAATTTCTCAGAAAACTCTCTTTCTGATGGAATCAATTCATCAGCAGGGTATTCACCTGAAGCGATTTTACATTTTATGTATTCTAATAATTGGTGATAAATTGGTATTGGGGAATTTTTGTTAATCATTTTTTACTCCTTGAATTGCAATTAATTATCTATATTTAAAACGATTTCATAACTCATTTTAAAGGAATAAAATGCTTTCGGCAATCATTGTGTATACTCGCAAAAATCTGAATATTTAAACTTTTAATCATTGTTAATTTTATTGTTGTGAAATATGTTCAAACCTAATAAAATAAAAAAGTTGACATTAAAGTATATTTAGGATATTGGAGAGGATAATTTTGAACAAAATACTTTTTTTATTTTTTTTCACAATTACATTAACATTGATTATTTTTACTAGTTTTAAACAAGCTTTATATGTAATTTTATCATAAAATTTCGACGAAAAAATTTGACAATAATATTCCTATCACAATAACTAATCTAAAAGGGAATAAAATATCCTCTATGAGCAGCAATCAAATATAGACAAATAGGTCTTAATAGTTGATTTCCACTTAGCTTATGACTACTATGCAAAGTTAAATATTAGATTCCCTCAATATAAATTTCTACATTTGAATATTATTTAATTTAATGATTTTACGAGATAAATTATTTTAACTTACAATATTTATTTGTTACTTAACATTTGAAATTAAGCAGAGTATTTCATACAATAAAATTTAATTTGTGGAAGAACTTAAACTTATAGTTCTTCCTAATTTATTATTGTGAGGTAATATGAAGATACTACTTATATCTGGTTATAAATCATTTGAATTAGGAATTTTTTCAACTAAACACGATGCAGTAAAGTACATAAAAAAAGCTATAAAAAATAAAATACTTTTATTTATAGATGAATTAGAATGGATTATTATTTCAGGGCAAATGGGTACTGAATTATGGGCGGCTGAAGTAGTTTTCGAATTACAGCTTGATTATCCCCAATTAAAGTTGGGTATTTTTACACCATACGAAGATCAAGAGAAAAATTGGAATGAAGCAAATAAAGAATATTATAATGAAATCTTAATTGGGGCAGATCATGTCGACTCAATTTCAAGAAAGCCATACGAATCTCCAATTCAGCTGAAGGCTAAAAATGAATTTTTAATTAGTAAAAGCCAAGGGTGTATTTTATTTTACGATAATGAAAAAGAAGGCAGCCCTAGATATCTATATGATTTAGCATACAAGAAAAATGAACAATTTAATTATCCTGTTGAAATGATCACATTTGACGATTTACAAGTAATTGCAGAAGAGTCATTTGAGAATGATGACAATAAATATAGGGAAATATAGAATAGATAATTGACAATTTATAAAGAGTTTGAAAAAATAGAAGGTAAATATTTCTAAATGTTTTGGGGTGACACACATGGAATCAACAAAAATAAAACTAAGTATAAAAGATATCCTAAATAAAGAGTTTAAAGTTTCAATGCGAGGATATAATCAAGAGGAAGTGGATCAATACTTAGACACTATCATTAAAGATTATGAATCGTTTCAAAATCAAATCGTAGCCCTACAACAAGAAAATGCGAAGTATAAAAAATTGTTGGAGGACCAAAAGAACACAGCTACACCTCCACCATCACCATTTAATAATACGAATACGGATGTTCTTAAAAGATTATCAAATTTAGAGAAGCATGTTTTTGGTAGTAAACTATTCGAATAATTTTAACTTAATTTATATTTTAAGAAAGCATTGCAAACTTAAGTATAATTTACTATACTAATAAATGTTCGTTTCAATATGTTCGGGTAATCGCTGCAACGCTTGACGTTGTTGAGGAAAGTCCATGCTCGCACAGTCCTGCGATGGCTGTAGTGTTCGTGCCTATCGAAGTCATAAGATAGGGTAGCTGTGTATTCAGCTAACGGCAGGGAACGGACCTAAGTCCTTTATGGATATGGTTCTACTACCTTTAAAGTGCCACAGTGACGTAGTCCTCGAAGAAATGAGAGGAGTGGAACGCGGTAAACCCCACGAGCGAGAAACCCAAATTATGGTAGGGGAATCCTTTCAAAGGAATTGAACTGAGAAAGGGACAGATTATTCTGTAGATAGATGATTACCACCTTGTAGTACGAGGCGAGAGCCGCTTGAAGTACGAATGGTACAGAACATGGCTTACAGAACATATGAAATGATGAAACTGTTTAAAAACTCTTCATTCTATGGAGAGTTTTTTGTAATTTCGACGGAAATTGTCCATAATGAAAATAGGAATTTAAAATGAAAATATGAAAAGAAAAGTTCATTCTTAATCTGAATGAGATAGGTGATTACATTGGCGAAATATACATTAATTGCTACTGCTGCAATGGGGATCGAAGCTCTAGTCGCTAGAGAAATAAAAAGCCTAGGGTTTGATGATGTAGTAGTTGAAAATGGTCGAGTATTATTTAAAACGGATGAAGCTGGAATTGTCAAAGCGAATTTATGGCTTAGAACAGCTGACCGAGTGAAACTTCGTGTTGGTGAATTTAAGGCAACATCATTTGATGAATTATTTGAAAAAACAAAAGCCTTACCTTGGCATATGTTTATTCCAAGAAACGGTCAATTTCCTGTGTCAGGAAAATCGCATAAATCTAAATTATTTTCAGTATCAGATTGCCAAGCAATCGTCAAAAAAGCAATTGTTGATAAATTAAAAACAATCCAAAATATTCAAGGTATGTTAATTGAAGACGGTCCATTATTTCGAGTAGAAGTTTCTATTTTAAAAGATATCGTAACATTAACAATTGATACTACTGGTCGTGAAGGTTTACATAAAAGAGGATACCGTGTAGATCAAGGTGAAGCACCATTAAAAGAAACACTGGCAGCTTCATTAGTACTATTAACGAATTGGAATGCTGATTTACCTTTTGTTGATCCATTTTGCGGATCTGGTACTATTCCAATTGAGGCTGCATTAATTGGACATAATATCGCTCCAGGTTCGTTTAGAAGCTTTGCGTCTGAAGATTGGCACTGGATCGGTAAAAAAAGATGGAATGAAGCAAGACAAGAAGCAGAAGACTTAGCAAATTATGATCAAAAACTCGAAATAATCGGATCAGATATTGATCATCGAATGATTAATGTTTCAAAAGCCAATGCTGATGAAGTTGGATTATCAGATTCAATTGCTTTTAAACAAATGCAAGTAAAAGACTTTACTACTAAATCAGAGTATGGGTATGTTGTTACCAACCCACCATATGGTGAGCGATTAAACGATCGACCTTACGTTGAAAAGTTATATTCAGATATGGGGAATGTTTTTACAAAATTAGATACATGGTCAGTGTATGTACTTACTAGTCATGAGGGATTCGAACAATTTTACGGAAAACCAGCAACAAAAAAACGTAAATTATTTAATGGTTTCATTAAAACTGACTATTATCAATACTTTGGAAAAAGACCTCCAAGAAGAATCGAAGAGTAAAAAGGTTAAAAGGTGTTCCCAATGTCTAATCAGATGATTGGGGCACCTTTTTATTTATAATAGCGTATTTAGTTTAATTCTTTACGAACAAAACTTGAACAAAAATTGAATTTGTTTTAAAAGCACTATAAATTTATTGCAGGTACAATTCTAAATCCGTGATTTTTTTCAAGTAAATGTGCAACATGCCAATTCGTTTCTGCCGTTCCTTTATATTGAGTGACTAAATCATGGAATTCATCATTAGAGAAACTCTTTTCATGCTGAAGTAAATAAAGGTCTCTTACAACACTTATATCATCATTTGTATCAAAATTTGTCTGAATTAAAGAATATAAGTACAAATAAACACCTCCAAACTACCATTTTTATGATTATTTTTATAGATTTCCCGATAATTTAAATGTTATTGCCTATAGATCTCCTATTGAAAATTTTTCTTTTAAATGAAGAAAGATATTTTGTTACAATAAATCTAGAAAAATAAGCCAATTTAAAGGACTGATCAAAAATGAAAAAACCACGTATTGGAATGGTAGGATTAGGTAATATTGCACAAAAAGCATATCTACCCATTCTTACAAAAGAAGAACACTGGTATTTTATCGGTGCATTTTCACCAAATAAAGAAAAACGTAAGAAAATATGTTCCCAATACAGAATTCAAGATTTTGAAAGTTTGGAATTACTTGCAGAACAAAGTGACGCAGTATTTGTACATAGTGCAACTAGTTCACATTTTGAGGTTGTATCGTATTTATTAAATAAAGGTAAAGATGTATATGTTGATAAACCACTAGCAGCTACCTTGCAAGAGTCAGAAAAATTAACTGAATTAAGTATTAAACTAAATCGAAAACTTATGGTTGGATTTAACCGCCGATTCTGTCCAATGTATGTGCAGGCAAAAGAACAGGCAAAGAATATAGCGATTATCAGATTTGAAAAACATCGAGAGAATAAAATTGGGTCTAATTCATTCGAGTTTACGATGTTGGATGATTATTTACATTTAGTAGATACCATTAGATGGTTTGCAGATGGAGAAGTTAATTTGATTAATGGTAGAGTTCAACTTACTGATACTAATCAATTAGAGTATGCTACTCACCAATATGAATCGTTAAAAGGAACTACTATTAATTCAGTAATGCACCGAATGGCAGGAACAAATCTTGAACGTTTAGAATTAATTACTGAAGGTTCGATTATAAGGGTTAAAAATATGAACAACTTCGAAATAGAAAAAAATAACTCAATAAATAATTCGTTTTCATCATCATGGGACACAACATTGAAACAAAGAGGCTTTGAAGATTGCGTCAACCATTTTATCAATTGCATATACTCTGATGAAAAACCATCAATCAATGGAGAGGAAGCATTAAAATCTCAAATGATTGTTGAAGAAATGATAAAGCAAGCAAAAGGCTGGTAAAATTAACTGTCTTTAGGTAATCATGCCTTATTTCCCTTGCCTTTCCCTCACATTTTTTGTATGATAGCGGGTAGAGACAATTTTTAAATAATATAATGGATTGAATAAATTTGCAAAATTAAAGTTCTCACAAGAGGACTTTTTCTTTTTAATATACATTTTGGGGGTAGCAATGAGTCATTCAACTAAATTACCTTTTGAGGTAGGAAAACAAGACCAATTCATTGAAAAGCTTGGGGAATGGATTGGGGACGTTTTTTACGATTTATTACCAGATGCAGGCTATGAATTAAGAGATGAACAAATTTTTATGGCTTATCAGCTTGAAAGAGCGTTTAAAGAAAAGAAAGTGATTTTTGCTGAAGCAGGTGTTGGTACAGGTAAAACGTTTGTCTATTTGCTTTATTGTTTATGCTATGCAAGATATACTGGTAAGCCAGCTATTATCGCATGTGCTGATGAATCCTTAATCGAACAGTTAGTAAAGAAAAATGGAGATATTGAAAAATTATCAAATGCTTTAAATTTGTCAATAGATGTTAGATTAGCTAAATCAACTACAAATTATTTATGTTTAAAAAAATTAGATTTACAACGTTCAGAAATTGATGTATCGGACGCTATTTTAGGGGTTTATGAAAATTTACCAAGCTTTGTAAATGATTATGGAACACTCCAAAAGTTTACTCCGTATGGAGACCGTACTGAATATAAGGACTTAACAGATGAAGAGTGGGATACAATTGCATATGATTATTTCCAGGATTGCTCCACTTGTGAACAAAGACATAGATGTGGACAAACTCTATCAAGGGAACATTATCGTAAAGCAACTGACCTAATTGTATGCTCGCAAGAATTTTATATGGAACATATTTGGACAGTTGAATCTAGAAAACGTGAAGGACAATTGCCATTACTTCCTAATCCAAGCTGTGTAGTATTTGATGAAGGACATTTACTTGAATTTGCAAGTCAAAAATCGTTAACTTATCGTCTACAACAAGAGACATTAAATACATTTTTATCATTTTTAATGCAATCAGGTACTCGTGAAAGCTTCCAACAGTTACTAGAAGATACATTAGAAACTTATGATCAATTCTTTTTTGAATTAGATAATAATACTGAAGAAGTTGAAGGATCTAGACGTTTTAAATTAAATATGAATGAAAGATTAATTAAGTTAGCAAAGAGATTAAAGTCTCAAATTAGTAGCATTGGTGATGAATTAGTCTTTGAAAGTGAAATGTATACAATTGATGAATATCAATTAAATATTGTTGATGAGCATTTAGATGATGTTGAGCGTTGTTTAAATTTATTTATTAATGAAATAACAGCGATTCAATGGATTGAGTATAATCAAAATGAATTAACATTAGTCATCATGCCAAAGGCTGTAAATGAGCTCTTACAAGAAAAAGTATTTAATCAAAAAATGCCAATTGTATTTTCATCTGCAACTCTTTCTCAAAATAGTTCATTTGATTATATCGCAGGTAGTTTAGGGATAAAAGATTACCTTTCATTTTCGGTTAATTCTCCGTTTGATTATGATGAACAAATGAAAATAGAATTAAATCAAGTTGACCCAATCAAAATTGAGGAAAAAAATGAAAAGATTATCGAGAAGTTAAAGGATAATAATGGTAGTACATTAATTCTCTTCAATTCAACTAGGGAAATGAAAAAATTTAAACTTCAAGTTGAAAAAGAGAAATTGGACTTCAATTTATACTTTGAAGGTGAAGAAGAAATTAGTTCGATTGTACAAAAATTCCAAGAAGATATTAACGCATCTTTATGTGCTGTTCATTTATGGGAAGGTTTAGATATTCAAGGAATGTCACTAAGTCAAGTGATTATTCATGCACTACCATTCCCACCAAATGATCCTGTATTCCAATCAAAACGTCAAAATGCACAAAACCCATACTTCGAGATCGATGAGCCGTATATGTTATTAAGATTACGCCAAGGCATTGGACGCCTAATCCGTAGTCATGAAGATAAAGGGAAAATCGTTTTATTTATTGAGAATGATGTAAACAGTGAAACGAAACAAAAAATCTTAAACAGTTTGCCAGTTAATCCATCGTAATCATTCTAAAAATCAATTTTGAAGAAATACTAAAAAAGCTAGCGGGAGCTAGCTTTTTTTACGTGTTATAATCTAACATTTTTTGAATTTTAACCTAATTTCTTCTGTACTTTTCTAATTATATTTTATTGACAACATCTTTTTTCAATTACAAATTCCTACTCTAGATTTACTAAAATTGCTTTCGAAAAATTCCTTATATGTGAAAAAAGCGGTATCCCCAGTCGTAATACGATGGCCATCAATTGGTAAATAATTCTTTTCAGTACGAATATTTTTCGTTATTGGACCATCTGGTAAGTAAGTAGGGCAAACAATTGTCCAATTCAATTGACTTTCATTTAATAAGTCATAAGCCTTTTCATGATCGGTTGCTGCAGTTGTTGATTTTCGTTTGGATTCAGAGCTTTTATAACGTAGAATTGTTGGGTCAACTCTTGATTGTAAAATACCAGCAGTTCCAATGGTAACAATCCTACTTATGTTTTTCTTTTCAAGAAGAGGAATTAATAGTCCCATTGTTTTAGATAAAATATTCTCACCTCCAGTATTTAAGGCAGAAATTACACCATCTACTTTATCTAGAGCTAAATTTAAATCTTCTTCATTTAGTGTATTTCCTTTTAAAACTGTAAGAGCTGCATGGTTAATCGTTACTTTTTGTTCATCTCTTACTAATGCAATTACTTCATGTTTAGCCTCTAATAATAAATCGACTAAAAAAGAACCAACTCTTCCAGTTGCTCCTAATAATAATATTTTCATAACATCACCTTGCTGTATTGTACTATATTTTTATTAATTATGTCTTTTATATAAACTTAAAATTACATGATTTGTGATAATGAAGGTGCTTTTTATGCTTAATATTAATTCAATAAAAAAGTTATGATAGAATGAAATTAACATCCTAAAATTTAGAAATGAGGGGTATAAATGGCAATTAATAATATACTGGAAGAATTTACTGATTATTTAAAGAAGATCGAAAATTATAATGAAGCAATTAATGTTATGTATTGGGACCTACGAACGGGAGCTCCTAAAAATGGAGCTGAACAAAGGTCAAATGTCATCAGTCAGCTTTCTGCAGAAGTATTTGAAATGACAACGTCAAGTACAATGGAAAACTATTTAAATTTATTAGAAAAAGAAATAGGAACAGGTAACTTAAATGAAATCATTGAAAAATCTGTTAAGGAATGTAGAAAAAATTACGATTTAAACTGTAAAATCCCTAAAAATGAATATGCAGAATACGTGAAGCTTTGTTCATTAAGTGAAAATGCTTGGGAAGACGCTAAAAATGAAAGTGACTTTAGTAAGTTCCAACCATTTTTAGAAAAAATTGTAGCGATGAAAAAACAATTCATTGAATATTGGGGATACAAAGAAAAGAAATATGATACTTTATTAAGCTTTTATGAGCCTGGAATGACAACTGAGAAACTTGATGAAGTTTTTGGTAAGGTAAGAGAAAGTCTTGTCCCATTAGTAGCGAAAATTTCAAATTCGCAAACTAAACTAATTCGCGAAGAATTGTCACAACCGATCTCAATTGATCTTCAAAAAGAAGTTAGTGAAGAGATACTTGTAAAATTAGGTTATAATTTCGATTCGGGTCGTTTAGATGAAACAGTTCATCCATTTCAGATTACTTTAAATCCGGGTGATGTTCGTGTAACAACAAAATATATAGAAGATAACTTTATGAGTGCGCTTTTTGGCACCATTCACGAATGTGGCCATGCACTATATGAGCAAAATTTATCATCGAATTTAATTGGGACACCATTGTGTGAAGGTGCATCGATGGGAATTCACGAGTCTCAATCATTATTCTTTGAAAATATGATTGGAAGAAGTAAAGAGTTTTGGGAAGCACAGTATGAAAATTTAATTGCGAAAACTGGTGAATATTTTAAAAATTTATCGGTAGAAGAATTTTATAAAGCAATAAACCATAGTGAGCCTTCGTTAATCAGAATTGAAGCGGACGAATGTACATACCCATTGCATATAATGGTTCGATATGAAATTGAAAAAGAACTGTTTGATGGTGATTTACAAGTAAAGGATTTGCCAAAAGTTTGGAATGATAAAATGGAAGAATACTTAGGTATCGTACCATCAAATGATCGAGAAGGCGTTCTTCAAGATGTTCATTGGGCAGGTGGAGATTTTGGTTATTTTCCTTCGTATGCATTAGGTGCGATGTACGCAGCACAGTTTAAGCATAAAATGAAACAAGATTTAAGCGACTATGAAACAATCTTAAAAAGCGGCGAGATTCATCAAATTGTTAATTGGCTTACCATTAATATTCACCAATATGGAAAACTAAAAGAACCGAAAGAATTATTAGTAGATGTTACAGGTGAAGAGTTAAATGTAAAATACTTTATTGATTACTTAGAAAATAAATACTCTAAATTGTATAATTTAGTATAATCTAAACGTGAGGAGGGGGGGGAACCTCCCTATACTTATTAAGAAAGAAAACAATAAAAAATGATTAATTGCAGATTGTTATTTTTTTATGTTTTTTTAATAAATTCAAAGAATAGACATATTTAGATATTTAATTAATTACTTTTTTATAGTATTATAGATAAAAATGAAAGCGTGTTCACAATTATTTATTTAGAAGAGTTGAATTAAATTAGTCGATAGATTGAAGAACGAAAGAAACCAAAATTAAGTTCAAAAAATATTCACATTTAGAAAGTCTTAAAATGTTTTTTTTATAGTATTATAGATAAAAATGAAAGCGTGTTCATACTTTTTTGAAAAGGAGGTAATTTGACAATGTTTTTTAGGACAGCCAGATCTTTAGAACGAAATATTGAAGAAAAACGAATCAAGTTGCAAGAAGCTCAAAATCAAAATAATGACAATCATCAAGAAGTAGTAAAGATTCGTCATCAATTGGACACTGATTTAAGAGAACTACAGAAGTTATTGAAAACGGTTACAGTTAAACAATCAAAAATTAATATTAAACCAATCTGAAAATAATAATAATTATACACTTTTAAGACCACAAAATATTCTTTTTGTGGTCTTAAAAGTGTTGAAATATAAAATGGTCAATAAGAAAACAAACTTTAAGGGAACATTTAATTATGATAAATAATATTTTTTCAATGTCCTTTTTATGGTTTTAAAAGTTAATCTATTACAGCAATTTCATTAATTCAATAACACTAGTAATGATTTTTTAGAAGTTAATATTTTGAGCTTTTTTAGAAAACAAATTCGATCGTTTAGTTTAAGAAAAGTTCGATCTTAATTGACTTACAATCTGATGAATATAAAACAGTTAGATTTCGCTAAGTAAAGGCTATTTAATTAGGATTTATCACAGACATTTTTTGATGAATAAGTTGATTGGAGCGGATAGTGCTCGACTCCTATGGGATATGCGGGAAGGCTAAAGAATTTCGCCCTATGGAAAGCGAACATCCTGTAATGTAAATCAACAACACTCTACTCCTTTACGAAAATTTGATAATTAATTGAAAAGATAGTTTTTCAACAGTATGAAGACCACAAAAATTATTCTTTTGTGGTCTTTTTATTTTCAAAGTCTATTTGTATTTAACAAAATTTAATATTCATAGGTACTCTAGTTAAAATAAACGGGCAGCTTGTATAAAAAATTTAAAACAATTAGTTGAAATTCACTAATCAAATTCAAAATGGCATAAGTATAATAGAGTATATCGATTAATATCCATTTTTATATAAAAATATGGAATGAGGATCTAGATGGATTTCGAACTGGCAAGTCGTATAAGAAGATTGTTTGCAGCTTGGATTGATGGCTCATTAAATCTTTTATTTTCTAAACTGGGCTTATTAATACTTGGGGTAGAAAGTAAAGACATTTTAGATTTATTTATGTTTAGTAGTAAGCAACTGTTTCTATATTCAATTTGGTCGCTATTATTCATTTTCTTATTCTATGTCATTGTACCTATTTATATTTGGAACGGACAAACAATAGGAAAAAGATTATTAAGTATAATGGTTGTAAGGGATACAGAAGACTTAGTTGATTTAAAAACGATGACATTACGCTCAATATTTGCTTTTGGTTGTCAGGTAAACTTACCAATATTTATAGAAGCAATCGGAATTTTGTATGTAATTGATCTATTTTTTATCTTCCGAAAAGATCGGAAAACATTGCATGATTTAATCGCTCAAACGAAGGTTGTTTATTATTAATAACACAAAAAAATACCCTTTAAAGCTTTTTCAAGTTTAAAGGGTATTGATTTTGTCTTATAATGCTGTTTTAGCTAAATATTCATCTAGTTGGTCAAATGTACCAGTAAAGCCTTGTTGCATAGAATCTTTATTTGCAATAAATGCTGCAACTTCTTCATCAGTAGCATTTATTGGAAAACCTTTTAATGTAATCGTTGTTTTACCATCATTTTCTTCTAAAGTTAAAGTATTTTTAATTTCCAATGGCCAAACATCAAAGAATGGAGCGCGAACCATATTCCCTTCTTGATCAGAGAATGAATTAACAAATACAATTTTTTCAGGTTCAATAATTTCACCAAAAACAAATAATCCCCACATTACGAATCCTTCTGGTGATTCCATTTTATAGTGGAATTTACCTCCTGGTTTAAATTCTAACGTTGCTACATCCATAGTGAAGCCTTTTGGGCCCCACCAATTTTTAAGATGTTCTGCTTCTGACCAAACCTTGAATACTAATTCACGAGGCGCATCAACAACCCTTGTTAAAACTAATCCTTGTTCATCTACATTAAACATATTTTTACTCATTATTAATTCCTCCATTTTATATGAACTAAATAATCTGCAAGGTGGCATATTTCTGATTTTCACCTTCTAGACAGTCGATTTCTCAAACAATCTTATATGGAATTTACCTTTTTTGGAAGTTCTGCAGAAGGAAAATATGCTGACACAGTAAGTAATCTGTTCTTCACACATAGCAGTTTGCTTCACTTGAGCCATGACAATAAACAAGGAGTTCGTTTCAATGACATACTAAGGTAGACATTTTTTCCTCCTTAAAAAAATAAAACTGTGTACTTCTCCTTTCAAAATAGTTATTCCTAATTAAATTCTGTGCATTGAATAAGCTAAGATTATTTGCCTTGTAATTTTTTTAAATAATCGTCCAATTGATCGAATCTCTGTTCCCAGACGTGTCGGAATGACTTAATCCACGAATCCATTTCTTTTAGCGGCTGGGGTCTTAGTTTATAAATTCTTTTATTGGCGATTGGTTGAACTTCGACAAGCCCAGCTTCACTTAGAACGCGAAGATGCTTTGAAACCTGTGGTTGTTTAAGTCCTAAGCTATCAGCTATTTCACCGACTGATAAAGGACCGTCACGTAAGAGTTCGACAATCTGTAACCGGTTCGGCTCAGCAAGAGCAATTAAAGTCGAATTCATAAATTGAATATACCTCATGAGGAATATTCCTGTCAAGGAATATTCAGAGTATAAATTTGTGTTTATCTAAAAATGACATGAGTAGTATTTACGAAGTCATTAGACACTATTCATTTTGTCGAGAAATATTATTTGAAAAATAAGATAATTCTTCTTAATCCATCTATTTTTTATGTTACTATTTAGCTGACTCAATATTTTGATATTAAAAGGTGGGTGTTTTGATGAGCTTAAAAGATTATGAGGCTTCGTTTTTAGATTATGTAAAAAAAATGTTAAACATTGAAGAGGCAATTAGTGTTTTATATTGGGATCTTCGAACAGGTGCACCTAAAAATGCTGTGAGTCAGCGTTCAAATGTTATTAGTCAATTATCAGCCGATGTTTTTAAAATGAGTACTTCAAAAGATATGGCTCATTATTTAATTACTATGGAAGAAGCCGTTAGTGCAGGTAAATGTTCATTAGAAGTTGAAAAAACTGTAAACTATTTAAGAAAACAATACGATCGAAATACGAAAATACCAGTTGATGAGTTTGAAGCCTTTGTTAAATGCCAAGCAATTTCAGAGAGTGTATGGGCAGAGGCGAAGGAAGAAAATAATTTTGCTAAATTTGAACCTTATTTAACTGAAATAATTGAGTATAAACGTAAATTCGTTGAATATTTAGGATATAAAGACTGTAAATATGATACATATTTAGATCAATTTGAACCTGGAATGACTGTGAAAAAACTGGACGAAGTATTTTCAGAATTAAGAAATAAATTAGTACCGATTGTAAAAGCTGTATCAGCCAGTGGGAAAAACTATGAAAAAGAAGAGATGAAAGCATTCGTTTCGACGCAAAAACAAAAAGAAATATGTGAACAACTATTAACTTCACTTGGTTATAATTTTGATGCCGGAAGATTAGACCCAACTCCACATCCCTTTGCTACTTCTCTTAATTTAGGTGATGTTCGAGTAACAACGAAATATCATGAAAATAATTTTGAAAAAGCCATTTTTAGTACAATTCATGAATGTGGTCATGCACTATATGAGCAAAACATTTCCAAAGATTTGGAAGGTTTACCGATCGCTCAAGGAGCGTCGTTAGGGATTCATGAATCTCAGTCACTTTTATATGAAAAGATAATTGGACAAAGTTATGAATTCTGGAAATCAAATTATTCTAGGTTAAAACAGCAACTTAATGGAGTGTTGGATAATATTTCTTTAGATGAATTTTATAAAGTGATAAATAATAGTAAGCCTTCATTTATTCGAATTGAAGCTGATGAATTAACTTATCCTTTACACGTAATGATTCGTTATGAAATTGAAAAGGATTTATTAGATGGAAAAATTCAAGTTTCTGAGCTTCCTTCAATTTGGAATCAAAAAATAGAGGAGTATTTAGGCATCATTCCTAAAACTGACAGAGAAGGTGTTTTACAGGACGTACATTGGTCAATGGGGCTTTTTGGATATTTTCCAACATATGCACTAGGTGCTATGTATGCTGCTCAAATTAAAGCAACAATGGAAAAAGAGTTACCAAATTTTAGTGAATTAGTTGAAACGAATGATTTTCAAACAATTCTTGATTGGTTAAAAGTGAATATACATCAATATGGTGCAATGAAAGAACCACAACAAATTTTGAAGGATGTTACTGGTGAAGAATTGAATGTGAAATATTTTGTTGATTATTTGGAATCAAAATATACAAAATTGTATGAGTTGGAAGAAGTAAATAAATCATAATTGTGGTTTATATTAGTAGCGTTTTAATGGAAATAATTGCGAATGTAGATTCGATTAAAATGAGATATACTAAAACTGCACAACAGAAAGAAAACTCCTTTGAAACGCTTGACAATTCTTATTATTTGTTCATGGTTCATGAATGAATAGTGAATTGTCTTTTTTTGTTTAAATTTTGGTGCGAATTTAATCTTTTAAATTTTGAGGCTAAAAAGTCATGTTATTTCCACACTAGGATTTTTTATTTAATAAGAATAATTTTCCAGTTTAATACAAAAGGTAATGCCTATAAGGAGTGGGAAATTATGCCTTTAATTTTATCTGTTGGGAAAGCTGTACCAAAATATAAAATCGATCAGGAAAACATAGTGCCTTTTATTCGAGATCTTTTTTTGAAAAGGTATCCTTCAATCGATCGCTTATTGTCTGTATTTCAGAATGGTGAGATTCAAAGTCGATATATTTCTAAGGAGCTTTCTTGGTATAGTGAAGAGCATAGCTTTGAACAAAAAAATCAAGCTTACACTGAAATCTCAATCGAATTATCAATAGAAGCTATTAAAAATTGTTTGACAAGTAATGAATTTCTATCTTCAGAAATACAATATGAAAAAATTGATGGAATTATTTTTGTCTCATCAACTGGAATTTCAACCCCTACCATTGATGCACATATCGCAAATATCCTGCCATTTAATTCTTCGATTAAAAGAATTCCCATATGGGGCTTAGGGTGTGCTGGTGGTGCAAGTGGAATATCTAGAGCATTTGATTATTGTAAAGCCCATCCAAAGTCAAATATTTTACTAGTTGCAGTTGAATTATGTAGTTTAACATTTCAAAAAGAAGATCTATCCAAAAGTAATATTATAGGAACTTCATTATTTGCTGATGGAGCTGCAGCGGTTCTAGTTATTGGCGATGAGAGTGAATTGAAAAATCGAACAATCCATAAATCTTTACCGTCAATTGAACAAACTAATTCAACTCTAATGCCAAATTCATTAGACGTAATGGGATGGGATGTTCGGAATGATGGTTTATTTGTCATTTTTTCAAGGGACATACCATCCATCGTTAAAAATTGGTTAAAACCAGTTGTTTCAAATTTTTTATCGGAAAATGAACTAACAATAAGGGATCTAACTCATTTCATTGCTCATCCTGGCGGAAAAAAAGTATTAGATGCATATATCGATTCTTTAAATCTTTCTGAAGAGAAAATCGGAATTTCTTTAAAAATTTTAAAATCATTTGGAAATATGTCATCTTGTACTGTGTTATTTGTGTTAAGTGAGTATATGAAGTTAGGAAAAACGAATGAGTACGGTCTTCTTTGTGCTTTAGGACCAGGATTTAGTTCAGAGTTATCGTTGTTAAAGTGGGTAGAATGCTAATGTTAAAGATTATTTTTTTATTCATTATCATACAAAGAGTGATTGAGCTAGGCATAGCAAAGAATAATGAAAAAAAACTAAAAATGCGAGGCGCACTTGAATTTGGCCAAGAGCACTATAAGTTTTTTATCATCTTACATACCATGTTTTTTATATCAATTCTAATTGAGAATTATTTCATTCATTATTTAGAAATTAGATTTTTTACCTTTTTCCTAATTGTTTTTATCATATTACAATTAGCAAGAGTATGGGTTATTTCAACGTTAGGAGAAAGATGGAATACAAAAATCATTATTTTACCTAATGAAAAGTTAGTAAAACGTGGGCTTTATAAATTTATCAAGCATCCAAATTACATGATCGTTACAATTGAATTATTAGTAATACCTATTATGTTTCATGCGTATATTACAACTGTAATCTTTTCTATTTGTAATTTAATTTTATTAAAAGTAAGAATCCGAGAAGAAGATAAAGCGCTTTTACAATCAATCGAATAGTTATTGACAAATGGAAAATAACTGATTATGATTAATGTAGAATGAAAATCATTATCATTATCAATTTCGAAAGGTTGTGCGTCAAATGGTTCTTGGATTTGTGTCAGCTACAATTCTTTTATACTTTTTATTAACTAAATATGTACTTAAACAAGTTCAAAACTAGGTGATGTTACCTAGTTTTTTTATTTTATATGTATTTGCCTATACATTCTTCTTCCAAATTAATATATATGGGGATAAAATAATGCTAGGGAAATTATTTTAGTATGAAATGAAATGGGGAAATCACGTTGCAAAACACAAAGATTAACAGAGGGGAATTACTGAATAAGGTTTCTTCAGGTATCAATTTACTTTCTGAACAAGGAAATTCAAAGGAATTATTTCAATTAAAAAAATTAGCATACAAAATACAAAATAAGGAAAGTTATTACGTATTTTGTGGGCATTTTTCTGCTGGTAAATCATCTTTACTAAATGATCTTTTACAAGTAGAAAAACTACCTACAAGCCCAATTCCTACAAGTGCAAATGTTGTAAAATTAAAAACCGGCGAAAGTAAAATGTTAATTACCCTTAAAGATGGTGAAATGTATCAGATTCAAGAGGATATTCAAGTAGATGAACTAAAAAAGTTAGCTTCTGATAGTGGTTCTATTATTGAACTCGAGTGGGCACAAGAAATATTTAAAATTCCAGCTGGATCTGTTTTAATTGATACCCCAGGAATTGATTCAACAGATATGGATCATTTAGAGGCGACAAACTCAGTCATTCATCTAGCGGATAGTATTTTTTATTTAATGGATTATCAACATGTTCATTCGAAAACAAATATCGATTTTATTCATAATTTAGTAGAAAAAAATAATAAAGTTTGTCTAGTTATTACCTGTATTGATAAACACGATGAAACAGAATTGACGTTCGAACAGTTTAAACATGGTGTAATTGGAAACTTGAAAAAACAAGGATTGGGTAACTTACAAGTTTTTTATATTTCTACAAGAGATAAATCTGTAGATAATAATGAATATAGCCAGTTTATTAATTATTTAAATGACTTATATAGTCATCAAGATGTAGTGCAAATTGAAAATGACTATGCAAGTTTTTTAACAATTATGAACGAACAAATACAACAACTTGAGAACGATTACATTGACTTAGATCAAAATGCTGATGAGATTAGATCAGAGTATAATGATTTAAATAATGAAATTGAAGTTATTGAAACATCAGTTTCTACATTTGAGGAAAATTGTTTGCAGTCTACACAACAAGTTCTTACTAATTCAAACATTACACCATTTGAAATGAGAGAATTAGCATCAAACTACTTAGAATCAGAAAAGGCATTGCAAAATAAAGGATTATTTCAATCTAGAAAAAAACTTGAAAATGCTTTACATGAATCTAAAAGTCAATTTATTCAAAAGGTAAAAGAATTAACAAATAAACAAATTGAGTATTTTGTAAAAGAAGCAGCAATTCGAACTGTAAAACAAATTGAAAATAATAAAATTGATAGCAGTGACTTTGATAAAATCTTAGAACCTAATTTGAGTGAAGAGGTAATTTGTCCTAAGCCATCTCATTTGATCGATACAGGTGGAAATTATTTATTACAGTATACGAAGGAAGTTAGTGAAGGAATTAAAGCGGTTTATCGTAAAAGTATTGCTGAATTTATATACACACTTTCAAAAGAACTTAAGGTTCAAAATGAATCAACTATTCTAAAATTAAAAAATCGAAAGAATGATTTACAATCAAAAATAGATGGATTTGATGAATTAGAGTTTAATAATCAAAAAATTTCACATATGGTTTCAGAAATTAGGACGATTTTAAATAATCATCAAGAGTTAATTCAAGACTTGCCTGAAATTAAGCCTACTTTAATATCAGTTAGTGAATTAATTAATCACAAAATCTTAACTGTTCAAACACCGGAAATAAAAGAAGAACTTAATACTGACTTTGAACAAAGTAATTCAAAGAAATATTCAAACGAAGAAATTCAAGCTAAATATGAAGTCGCTGATTTAATATTAAACGAATTAACATCAAATAAATTTATCCAGAGTAAAATCGGCACCTTAAAAGAAAAAAGAGAACAAATAAAATCAAACGAATACACAATTGCGTTATTCGGAGCGTTTAGTTCTGGAAAAACATCGTATATCAATACTTTATTAGGCGATCGTGTACTACCTGTTTCTCCACACCCAACAACAGCAGCAATTTGTAAAATAAAACGCTCAACAGATGAATCTGGTAATAAGAAAGCTGATGTGAGTTATAAATCAGAAGAATCTTTAAAAGAAGAGTTTCTTGATTTCTTCAAAAAATGGGGTGTGGAAGCGAATGAAAAAGAGTGGTTTAGTACCCTTCAAAATTTAATTAAGAAACAGAAGGATAAAATCCCTACAGATGCTTTCGTTTATGCAGAAAGCGTATGTCAAAATTATGAAGAAATGAGAAGCTTACTAGGTACTACTAAGCGATATGACTTAAGTGAGTATGTAAGTGTTATTAGTGAAGAAAATAGAGCGTGTTTTGTAAAAGAAAGTACAGTTTATTTTGATTGTGAGATCACATTAAGTGGAATTGTATTAGTGGATACGCCAGGAGGAAATAGTATCCATTCAAGACATACTGAACTAGCATTCGACTATTTGAAAAAAGCTGATTTAATTTTATATGTTGCACATTATCAACATGCCTTTACACGTCAAGATGAGTCATTTTTAATGCAAATCGGACGAATGAGAGAAAGCTTTGATAGTGATAAAGTTTATTTTGTTTTAAATGCTTCGGATTTAGCAAAGGATCAAAACGAAATCGAAATCGTACAAAATTTCTTTGTAAATCAATTAACGAAATTAGGAGTTCGTTTCCCATCTGTGTTTGCTATTTCAAGTATGCTTCAAATGAAGGGGTATGGTGACTCAGAAGTAAATTTAGAAATACAGAATAATTATAAGAAATTAAATACGAAAATCCAAAATTTCTTCCAATTTGAAATTGCGAATGAAGTCTTTAAAACATTTATTAATGACATATTAACAATTGAAAAAATCTTACGTGATACGATTAATCGTTTCGAAAGAATTAAACGTGAAAAAGATCAATTCTTCAACGAACTTGAGCAAATTCAGAAAAAAGTTAAAGAAGCGATTAAAAAGGCAGAACCTACTAATTTACCAAGAGCATTTATGAAAGAAAACGAGCAATTGATTTTCTTCATCGAAAAACGTATTGAATTAAGGATGCGTGATTTATTCCCTTATTTCTTTAATCCAAGTATTTTCAATAATACAACGAAAAATATTAAACAATTATTTGTAACGAAAATTCGTGAATTTATTTATGAAGTATTGGAAGAGATTTTAAAGGAATTAAGAGTAACTGGATTTAGATTAGAAAAGTTTTTAACGAATGAAATTTCAATGTCGCAAGATCGAGTAATTGATGAAATACATTCTATTCAATCAGAATTTATTGTTCAAAAGAGTGAAATTAATGAGATCTTACCTGTTACGATAAAGAATCCTGATCAATTTATTAATGTTGATCGATTTGAAAGCTTAAAGAATTACTTTAAAAATCCAAAAAGCTTTTTTGTTGAAAATATGAAAGAAACAATGATTGATGAATGCATTAATGAATTAAGAACACCATTAAAAGACTATTTAGCAAATATGAATAGCTTATTTGCAGAGCATTATCACAATCAATATGTTGACGCATTAAATTCTGTATTGGACAACTGCAGCAGTCAAATCGAAAATGATGTTCAACAAACAATTAAAGCAACTGAAAACTTAAATGAAGTAGTAGTAGATGAAAAAGTATTAAACTTATTTAAAAAATTAATTTAATATGAGGGTGGACAATTAAAATTGAAAAATATTATTGATGTAAACATTGCAAATAAATTGCGCTTAAATAAAAATGTTGTATTCTTAGATTGCCGATTTCAATTGTCAAATCCTGAATATGGTTTTAGTGAGTATCAGAAAAATCATATTCCGCTTTCTCGTTATGTTGATTTAAATAATGACTTATCTAGTCCTGTACAAAAGCATGGAGGCAGACATCCATTTCCTAATTTAAATGATTTTGGAAATCTTTTAGGAAATTTAGGGATTGACCATGATACGATTGTTATTTGTTATGACGATGGTACGAATGATAATGCCGCAAGATGTTGGTTTTTATGTAATTTAGTAGGACATCAGTTTACTTTTGTTTTAAATGGTGGTTATAAAAAATGGTTGGATAACGATTTTGAAGTAACTACTAAAATTGAAGAAGTAAAACCTAAAAAATTCGAGATAAATGTTCAAGAGTATATGATTACTTCGATGAATGAAGTTAAGAAGAATAGTAATAAAGAGGATTTCAATTTAATTGATTCTAGAGAATCTATTCGATATCTTGGCGAATATGAACCGATTGATCGAATTGCTGGTCATATACCTGGAGCAAAAAATTCTTTTTGGAAAGATGTTTTAAATGAAGAAGGAGAGTTTAAAACAATAGAAGAATTACAAATCCATTTCAAACCATTTAACAATCACAATGAAACAGTTGTTTACTGTGGTTCAGGTGTCACTGGTTGTGTTAATTATTTAGGATTAGTTGAAGCTGGATATACGAATGTAAAACTTTATCCGGGAAGTTTTAGTGACTGGATTTCTTATGAGGAAAATGCTGTGAATAAGAAAAATAATTAGTTGCAAAATAGATTTAATTGGTATAGAATGAGAATACAAATTAACAAAACCTGCTGTGTGCGTTGTCAGTTTATGCCTTAAACCAATGATTTTGTATAGGAAGACCGATATTTAAGTAACAACATCGTGCCTATTTATAGGAGGATGAAAGTTACTTGTGAGGACATCCACCTTGGAGTTCGGTTTACTTTAGGCATAAAAGGAACAACGGCATTTGCGGGAAAAAAAACCATTCACATTTTGTGAATGGTTTTTTCTTCTTTATATAATTGCTTTTTACTCTTGTTCTTTCTAATTTGAGTTACGATTGTAGAAACTAAAATTAAGCTGCAACCGAATAAACCGATTTCTTGTAATCTTTCTCCACCATAATAATAACCAGTAATCGCTGCAAAAACTGGTTCAGTAGCGAGAATAATCCCTACTTCAGTCGCACTTATTGTACGTTGAGCAAACATTTGGATAAAGAAAGCTGCAGCGGTACAAAAAATTGCTGTAAATAGAATTGAAAAAACCAAATATTTATTTGTCCATAATGCATGGTTGAAAATGACTTGCCAATCTTCAAAGATTAAAGCAAATGTCCATGAGGCTAACCCTACGAAAGTTATTTGTACAGTTGCTAGTTGTAGTGAATTATAACTAGGTGAGTAGATCGTTGAATAAATAATATGAAGAGCAAACGCAATCGCACTGAAAAAGGAAATAATATCACCAGAATTAAACTTAGAATTTGTGGATAGTGTTAATAAAAATAATCCGATGAAGGCAATAATTGCACATATATTTTCCCGTAAAGTAGGTTTTTTCTTATACTTAAAGAATAAAAGAAAAGGAACAATCGCAACACTAATACCGATTATAAAACCTGATTTGGATATAGACGTGTAATGTAATCCAAATGTTTGAAATACAAAACCTAGAAATAAAAATAATCCTATAACGATTCCGGGGAAAATAAAACCTGCTTTCCCGCGATTTCTTTTATTATTTTTTCGATTTAACAAAGTTTGAACTGTAAATAATACAATTGCTGCTACAATAAATCGTAATGCATTAAATGTAAATGGTTGGACAAACTTTAGTGTTTCTTTAACAATGAAAAGCGAAGAACCCCAAATGAAGGACACAAAGAGTAAAGAAGAAAAAGCGATTAATTTATTTTTCATATCGTCCATTCCTTTTTTATTTTATAGCTTTTCGAGCAAGTTCATCAGCAACCTTATTTGCACTTGATGGAATCCATTTAATAAAGAAAAGTTCAAGTTGATTAATCAACTTTAGTGATTTCTCTAATAAAGGAATAAACAAATCGTTTTTCGAATATTTCTTATCAATACTCTCTTCGACGATTTTTGAATCTGTACGGAATGAAACAATTGTTAAATTATTCTTTACACAATAATCTAGAGCAAGTAGCAGTGCATGAAACTCAGCTTCATGATTAGACATCGAATCTAATGGAATACTTAAAAAAACAGGTTCTTTAATTCCTTTTATGAAAATACCTGCACCTGAGGGCCCGGGATTTCCTTTGGAAGCTCCGTCAATATAAACTTCAATCATAGTAAACCTCCAAAACTTATATATGTACCATTTTAGTATATATTCAAAAAAATGAAAACTTAAAATATGAAATGAAGTAATTTATATTAAAACCATAGCAAGTCTAAAATAAACAATAGTAGAGGTGTGTCGAATGAAACTAAAGATCAGTTGGAAGTATCAAACCAAGAAGAAATATCAAATTACACTTGAAACTGATTGGTTAGAAATAAAAGAAGCACTACTTTTAGCGG
Organism: Gottfriedia acidiceleris; assembly: GCF_036421055.1. Classification (GTDB taxonomy): domain Bacteria; phylum Bacillota; class Bacilli; order Bacillales; family Bacillaceae_G; genus Gottfriedia; species Gottfriedia acidiceleris_C. The sequence goes on from NZ_JAZGQS010000009.1 coordinate 123,429, forward strand.
AAGATTTTGAAAGTACCGGTAGAACAAGAGAAATTATCTTTTTAGATCAATTCGACACAGAGTGGACTAAAAAACAAGTAATAAAGTACTTAAAAGAACTCGAGGAGGAACCTCATAATATTTCAATATATTTTGACGGTGGATTTGATCTATCAACTTCTATATCTGGAATAGGTGTATGCTTATACTTTAGTCAAAATGGTAAAAACTATCGAAAAAGGTTTAATGAAAAATTAGATGGGTTATTGACAAATAATGAAGCGGAGTTTGCTGCAATTGAAAATGCAATCCTATTATTAGAGGAAATGAATATAACAGGACAAACGATTGTTATTAAAGGAGATTCACAAGTAGTCATTAATCAATTAAATGGTGATTGGCCTTGTTATGAAGAACAACATGAACGATTCATAAATCGAATCGAAAGAAAATGTAAAAACTTGAAATTAACGTTACAATTAGAGCTTGTTAAACGGAATGATAATAAAGAAGCTCATAATCTAGCAACGCAAGCACTTAAAGGGAATAAGATAATAAGTACGATTGAAGTGACTTAAAGAGGTGAATTGAATTATGGAACGTAAAGAAATCTTAGAGGAAATAGATACTTTAATAAAGACCTATTGCGATGGCTGTTTTGTCTATAAACATTTTAGAAAAGACCATAGCCAAAAATTCGCACAATCATTTTGTATTAATAAATGTACAATTGGAGAAAAAATAAAAACAATCGGTAAGCAATTAACTTCTGACTGTTAGTTAGCACTTACTTATTTAAACATAAAAAGAAGGTACTAATAAAAGTACCTTCTTTTTCAATTATATCTGAGCTTCTCTTATTTGTTGCTCAATTTGCATTAAGTCTTCTTCTTGTTTCTTTAAAAACTCATCATCTAAATCAGTAGCAAGACCTTTCATTTTTTCAAGCTGTTCTCTTGCTTGGTTAACTGCAGTTGTTGCATCTGTTAATTGTTGCTCGTCCATGCTCATTGTTGCATAGCCTACAAGCTTTTGAGCAGCTTTCACTTTCATTTCAACATCCTCAAAATTATTAAAGTTTGACATAAACACCCTCCTTATTTCACTTCGTAGTATTCCCAAATATAATAGGAATCATGAAAAGCGAGAGGATTTTTTTGTTTAAGTATACTGAATAATGCCATTCCTTAGTTAAAATAAAAAAAGGACTGATAAATCAGTCCTTTATGTAGTCAAGTTCATATTATAGCTTTACTACGTTAGCAGCTTGAGGTCCACGGTTACCTTCAACAATGTCAAAAGAAACTTCTGCACCTTCTTCTAAAGATTTGAATCCTTCAGTTTGGATTGCTGAGAAATGTACGAATACATCGTCTCCACCTTCAACTTCGATGAATCCGAAACCTTTTTCATTGTTGAACCATTTTACTTTTCCTTGCATTTTTCTTTTCCTCCTAAAACATTGCACATGAAGCGCGAAAGAATTTCCATTTATTAATAATTTTAATAATAAATGTTGAAATTAATATACAACTATTAAGAATATAAGTCAAGTAAGCGCTTAATATCAAAATATACATACAACGGACTTAAAAATTTCATAATTAAACTAAAAAATCAAGATTAATTTGTGAAAAAATTCACAAGATGGATCGTACATGATATACTACAACCATAGTAAGTAATTAATTACTATTAAGAATCGATCTTGATTTCACTTTATAAAGAGACGGAGAGATGAAAATGATTCATTGTGATTGGATTGAATTTAAAATTGAAAATGATTTGATAACAGAGGAAAAATTTGAAGAAATGATGAATGATCCATTTCAAGCAATGATGGTAGACGAAAATAACTTTCCTCAATATATATGGACAGCTAACTATGTTGTCATCGTAACAAAACGTATCAAAATATTAGAAGAAGTAGAATTTATACAAATACCACGTAATCCAGCATGTAATTAAAAAGCCTCTAATAATTAAGAAAAGAAAGGGCAGTCTGAATTCTTTAGGCACTGCCTTTTTCTGTTTCTTCCTGCTTTCCCTACCATTACATAAGTTATATAATAACTATATCTACCAAAAAAAGTGATATAAAAATTAGTTTAAATTGTGAGGAAGAAAATGAAATTAATTATTGCCGAAAAGCCTGATCAAGGTTTAAAGCTTGCAGCCCCTTTTAAGTTTCAAAAGAAAAAAGGGTTCTTAGTCATTCAGCCTAACGAGTTTTTTCCAAAAGGTGCTTATTTAACTTGGGCTATTGGGCATTTATGTGAGTTATTATCACCTGAAGAATATGATGAAAAATGGAAAAAGTGGTCATTGAATACTTTGCCAATTATACCTAATCGTTTTGGGCATAAAGTATCAAAAGGAAAATGGGATCAATTTTCAATCATTAAGAATTTAGTCCATTTAGATGAGGTTACTGAAATAATTCTTGCAGGCGACTGTGAACGTGAAGGAGAACATATCGTTCGCCTTATTTTAAATTTAGCTGGAAATAAAAAGCCAATGAGAAGACTTTGGATTTCGTCATTAACAGAAAATGCTGTTAAAAAAGGATTTAGTCAACTATTGGATGAAAGTGAAACAAAAAGTTTATTCTTTGAGGCGTATAGCCGTGCATGTGCTGATTGGTTAGTTGGAATGAATGCATCAAGAGTATATTCATTACATCTACAAAAAAAAGGAATTCAGGATGTATTTTCGTTAGGAAGAGTTCAAACACCTACATTAGCTCTTATTGTAAAAAGAGAACTTGAGATTGAAAGGTTTAATTCCGAACCTTATTGGGAGGTTTATGCTACATTTCAGTTTGATAAGCAAAAGTTTTTTGGAAAATGGCATAATAAATTAGAATCTAAAATTATGTCAAAGGAATTAGCTGAAAAAATTGCAGGCTTTTGTGAAAATAAAAACGTAAAAATTACTGATATTGAGCAAGAAAGAAAAGAGTTTCAACCACCTTTTCTTTATAATTTATCAGCACTTCAAGCTGATGCAAACAGTAAATATAAGTTTTCTCCACAAAAAACACTTGAGATTGCACAAAAACTTTATGTTAAAGGGAATATTTCATACCCACGTTCAGACTCAAGTTTTATTACGAAAGAAGAAGCAATGATGCTTCCAGATATATTGAAGAAACTTGAAAATATTGAGCAATTTTCAAATTTCTTCCCTCTGCCAAATCAATCTATATTAAATAATAGTCGCTTCGTTAATGAGAAAAAGGTCACTGATCACTATGCAATTATTCCTACTGAGCAAGTGCCAAATATCCATAAAATGAATGATGAGGAATTGAAAATCTATGAACTAATTGTCAATCGTTTAATTAGTGCACATTATCCTAATTCAATTTTTGATTATACAACAATTCATACGATAGTAGATGGGAGAGCAACTTTTATTTCAAAAGGGAAAATAATGGTTCAAGAAGGTTGGCGTAAAGTCATATTCGAAAAATCAAAAGAAAAAAATACAGAAGAACAAAATTTACCCGTTGTAGAAACTCAGCAAGAAGGAATTGTTAAAAAGGTTGAGGTAAAAGAAAAGAAAACCCAAGCACCTAAACGATATACAGAGGGTCAATTAATCACATTAATGAAGTCTGCCGGAAAACATATTGATAATCCTGAATTAACGAAAATACTAAATAAAACAGAAGGACTAGGTACTGAGGCAACTAGGGCTGGTATTATTGGTACTTTAAAAAATAGAAAATATATTGAAGTTAAGAAAAATCAAGTTTTCGCAACGGATAAAGGGAAGCTTATCATTTATGCTCTTGGTGAAAATATTTTAACTTCACCTGAAATGACAGCAAAATGGGAGCAGAGATTAAGTGAAATAGGAGAAGGAAAGGCAAGTAGTCTTGAGTTTATGGAACAAACAAAAAAATTAACTGAAAAAATAATTCTTGATGCATATGAAAACGAGAAGATTTGGAATTTTTCAGAGTTTAAAATTGAAGATATGCAAAATTCAAAGTTTGGTCCAAAGAAAAAATCAACTAGTGTTGGAAAATGTTTTAAATGCGATGGTAAAATGATCGATAAAGGTTCATTTTATGGTTGTGATCAATTCCAAAAAACAAAATGTGGCGTAACAATTTCAAAAAAAATATTAGGAAAAACAATTACCAAGGCGTTAATGAAGCAGTTATTAAATGGTGAGACTACAGAAGTTATAAAAGGATTTTCTAAGGATGGAAAAGAATTTGAGGCGTCTTTAAAACTCAATGAATCAGGGAAGATTATGTTTATCCAAAATTCCATAAAATAAAGTGGAGCATAATGTAATTTAACTAGTCAATTCTATTTTTTATTGCATATAATTATATACAATGATAATAGGAGGATTAGAGTGAAGGAATTCTATAGCAACGAACAAGTTTTTCTAACTGGTGGAATTGTTCCTTCCGTCTATTCATTATGTATAGACTGTAATCGGAAAATTGTACATGTCCTTGACTTGGATCGGGTGGGCACTAGGCCGGTATGTGTATCATTTTCTAACAGTTTTGCAGAAAATATTTTTGAACAAATAAGCTTATCAACGTTAGGAAGTTACTTAGAATACCAATATTTAATTTATACTACTGAAGGTATAGTGACAATATGGAAAAATAACGAACTAGTAGCGTTAACAAATTTAGATGAATGTAAACCGGAATTCATTAGTTTAATGAAAGAAAGAAGAAATACATGGTCTAAATATAAAGCTTTATACAAACGGAAATAAATTTATAAGGATTACTCTATGATTTAAGAGTAATCCTTTTTTACGTTGTTGAAAAACAACCATATCAATTCATTTACCAAATTTACTTGTTCATTAAAAAAAGTATGCAATAAACCCTAATCAAATAGACCTTTACTTAGAGTAACCTACCTTTTTTTATTAATCAGTTTGTAGTAAATTAAGATCGAACATTTATAAAACTAATCAGTAGAACTTGTTTATCAAAAAAGTTAGCTCATAATTTTTTAACTTAAAAAAATATTTCTTTTGTTATTGGAATCACAAATTGCTCTAACAGCTTTACATTTAATACCATTAAAAGATCTTCCAAAAAAGATCATTTCATTAATAAAATGTTCTTTTAATGTCCGTTTTCACATTTTCATGTATGAGCAAAACCTTTTTCAATTTGAGAACAAAATTTCAGCATATCAAGCCTAACAGGATCTTTGGCATTGGCATATTCCTGTCTTTTCCTGTCTTAATTTGTTAAACTATCAACATATCATAAAAAATTAGAAGGTGACAAAATGATTTGTTTTTTAGAAAATACCTTTCAAATAAAATTAGAAAAAAATGATAAAGGTAATTATCCGATTATTGTGACTGACGAAGGTATATTTAGCGAGATGAGTCTGAAAGATAAACCGAGCACGTATGTTAAGTTTATTATAAATGAATACGATGAGTTAACCATTGATTGGTATATCGAAAATGAAAATCGCTTCTCAGTAAAAAGCCTACAAGTTCATCAAATGATATTAATAAACGATCATGATGAAAATTCAATTCAATTTGTATTAGAACGTTGGCAAAGTAGGATGTTTAAGATTCAATGGAAGCCAAAGTTACACATTGAATTTGGTTTATATTATGAAGTTTGCGATGATTGCGATTAAGATGATTTTTTAGGTTTAAGTAAGGTTAAGATTACAAGAAAACTAATCCAACCGATAAGTGGATAGAGGAATGTTAATAATGGTCCATAGCCGATAATGCTAATAAACAAGCAGGATATTAATAATAAGATAACGACTAAATTTGTATTTAATCGGATATAAGAATTAATTTGTCTAGACATCCCATATATATTTCCAACTAGTGTAGTGAAAATTTCAGCTAGAATAACCATTAGGAAAAAGTAATAGAAAATTGGATGGATTTTTTTAATGACCTCTACCATTGGAATTTCATATTGTTGAAAATTGGTTACACCTGATACGTTCAAGTGAATTAGTAATAAAATAGTGCCTAATATTAGACCGCCTAAAACTCCGCCTTGTACAATAGAAGATTTTTCTTTACACTCAAAACCAATCGGTACTAAAACAGCTTGGGCTAATGCCATATTTAAACAAACATAGGTTATTGGTTTTGTAAACACTGTATAGTTAAGTGTATTTATAGAAGGTAGAATATGGTCTAATGTTATTTCATGCATCGTAAATGGTAAGTGTGAGTTGATAAAAACTGCGACGATAAAAGCACACATAATTGGTACTACCGTATTATTTAAACTGAATAAACCACTTGTCCCTTTTCTTAAAACGATAAAAGTCAAAATGATAAAAAATACTGATCCGATAAAAGAATCAAAATGTAAGTAATTTTTAAATACAGCTCCAGCACCAGACAACATGACACTTGTAACGCCAATTAAAACAAAAAATAATAGCCCATTAATAATATTTCCTCCGAGTTCTCCAAACAATAGTACATTAAATTGCTGAGCAGAATTTAATTTATATGTATGAGCAATTGTCATAATTTTAGTTCCAAACCAACAAAATAATATAGTGGCAAAAAGGATCCCCATAGCACCATATACCCCGTTAATTGAAAAGAACTCTACAATTTCTTTACCCGTGGCAAAACCTGCTCCAATTACTGTTCCGACATATGTAAAGGCTATATTTCGAGCTTCTTTACTAAAGTTGAATTTCATAGGAAGTCCTCCTAAATGTAGTACTAAATTGTATGATACTTTTTACGAAAATAGACATGCTCCTTAGTAAAATTTTATAAGCAAATTAACTTGGATTTACTGTTATAGATTTCATAGAACAAGGAAGTTCTAATTAATATTCAATTTACGCATTTTTTTTATTATGTTAAAGTGAGAAGGTTAGGGGGACGGACATCATGAATATACTTAAATGGAATTTTAATATGAAGATTAGGCTTGTTGCTGAGTTTTTCTTTGGATTATTCTTTTGGATGTATTTACCATTTTTAGCAATCTATTTTGCCGAAGAATTAGGTAAAGTGACAGCGGGGATTTTACTTATGTGTTCTCAAGCTGTTGGGGTATTTGCAAATTTAATCGGTGGATATTTGGCTGATACGTATGGTCGAAAACGAATGATGGTCATTTCAGCTTTCATTCAAGCTGGAGGAATGATTTTATTAACGGTTGCAAATTCACCAATTTTAGATTCTCCATGGCTAACTTTTTTGGGGTTTGCAATTATTAGTGTCACAGGAATGCTTTATAATCCAGCGAGTTCGGCTATGGTAGCAGATACAGTAGAAGATAAAGATGAAAGAAACCTAGTGTTCGCTGTTTTTTATACGATGATCAACATAAATGTAGTAATTGGTCCAATTATCGGTGGAATTTTATTTTTCAAAGCAAGATTTTTATTATTTGCTACATCCTCATTGATCTTTTTAATTGTCGCATTTATGATTCTACTATTAATAAAGGAGTCATTACCAGACTCTATAAGACAAGAAAAAGAAGCGTCTATTTCAAAAGTTTTAATAAAACAAGTAAAGAATTATCGTATTATTTTTACTGATAAGGTTTTTTTCTTATTTGTTGCAGCTGGTATATTAATCTCCCAAACTTTTACTCAATTAGATTTATTACTAGCCGTTTATATAAAGGAAAGTATTCCTGTTCAAACATTATTTAGTTTTAGCGATTATACTTTAAAGACGAATAGTGAAACATTATTTAGCTGGGTCATAGCCGAAAATGGTTTAATCGTAGCATTATTTACAGTATTAATAACAAAATTTGCCAATAAGTTTAATGAAAGACTTTTATTTTTTGCATCATCTGTTTGCTATGCTTTATCCATGTTATTGTTTGGATTCACGCTATCAGCCTATGTTATTTTTATTGCAATGGCACTCTTTACTTTAGGTGAGATATTAGTCGTAGGAAATCAAAACTCATTTATTGCAAAAATTGCTCCTGAAAATCAACGCGGACAGTATTTTGCAGCAGCAGGTTTAAGATGGTCACTCGGACGAACTATTGCACCATTAACAATTCCACTAGCTGGGTTAATTGGATATAAATGGACATTTAGCATAATTTCAATCCTGGCTTTGATTGGAGCATATTTATTTGAACTAATGTTTAAACAAATCAAGAAAAAAACTGAACCGTTTTCTGAAAATATGAAGGTAGGATAAGTAGTAGTAAAAGAGGATCCAATAAAATGGATCCTCTCAGTGTGTAGACAAAGTACTAAAAACTTGATTTTTAGACTGATTGCAAGCGCTTGTCTTTTTTAACGGTTATTCAATGTCTTATCTAGTGTGTCAATATTTTCTTGCATTAAGTCGAAATAATCTTTGTGATTCTTTAAATCATCTTCTGAAATAGTTGCTAGGTGATTAAGTCTCAAGATTTCAGCATGGGTTTCATTTTTTACAACAGTTGCTACTTTTGGTGTAGCAAACGTTTCAAACAAAATATATTTGACATGATGTTCTTTCACAAAATCAACAACTTTCTTTAAATCCTTCTGTGACGGCTCTTGAGAAGGGGAAAGGCCTGTGATCGGGATTTGTTCGATTCCGTAATGTTGTTCCAAATATCCATAAGCTGCATGTGAAACGACAATATCCTTACGTGCGGAATGTAAAACTAAATTTCTTAATTCATTATCAAGTTCATCAAATTGATTTTCAATTTTATCATAATTTGCCTCAAAGTACTGTTTGTTTTTTGGCATTAATTTAACTAACTCATCTCTGATGTTTTGTGCTTCAATTTTTGCACGAGATGGATCTAACCATACATGTGGATCAACGTCATGATGATCTTCATCTTCCTCAATTTCTTCTTCGTTTGACTTTATTAAATCAATATTTTTAGTTGCCTCTAAGATTGCAACATGATTATTTTTAAGTGTATCCTTGATTTTATCTGCAAAAGGTTCCATACCTGCACCATTGTAAACAAATAAATCTGAGTTTGCGATTTTTACTATTTGTTTGGAAGTTGGTTCAAAATCATGAGTATCAACACCAGTAGGGTATATGGAGTGTACATCAACGTATTTACCACCAATTTTTTCAGCAAAATCTTGTAGAGGATATATGGTTGTATAAACGGTTAATTTATTTTTATTTTTAGTACTTTCCTGTTGTGTGCCTTTATTGCAAGCAGACAGAACTGTACTAGTTAATAGCAGAGTCGTTATTGCTAATTTTTTAAATTTCATTTTATTCTCTCCCTAAAAAAATTATTCATTTTAGTATTTTATAATTAGGCTGTAACTAAACGAATAAAGTTAAAATATTTTAATTAATTCGTAATCATTCCTTTTTATGTTTTAAAAAAAATGTAAGATAATTCTTATCAAACAATTAGATACATAAATTATAAGATTCAAAATCGTAATAAATACGATTTAATCCTTTGTCATTATAGAACAGTAATGATTAATGTGCAAGAAAAATGGGGTTTTTAGGAGGAGAATTATAAAAAAAGTATGCTTTGATGAGAAACAATGCATCAAAACATACTTTTTATTAAGATTTTCTTTTTAAACGGAATTTACGTGGTTTCTTATTTTCATTATTTGATTGCTTCTTTTTACTTTTAAAAAATTGAAAGAAAATAAAGAAGATGTAAAGCGGAATTGCTATATAAATAAAGAATGGCCACTGTTCTTTTTTAGCATGCCATACTAGATATAATGCGTATCCTAAAAAAATGGTAATAATTGTAGCATATTTAGGAATGGGAATATCTTTAAAGCTTGGAATTTTTATTCTACTAACCATTAAGAATGCTAATGCAACAAAAACTGTAATGATGACTATTTGCGGTATACGACTTCCGAATAATGTTAAAAAGGCAACAAGACCACCAGCTGCTGTAATTGGAACTCCAGTAAAATATTTTAGAGATGTTGAAATCGGTGTAACATTAAATCTTGCTAATCTATATGCCCCAAACAGTGGGAATAAACCAGCAATTCCAAGACCAAGGATACCTTCAGTGGAAAATTGTGTACAATATACCAAATAAGAAGGTGCAACTCCAAAAGTAACTATATCAGCTAAAGAGTCTAATTCTTTTCCTAATTGTGATTGGACTCCTAAAACTCTAGCAACTCGACCGTCCATACTATCGAGCATCATTCCTATTAAAATAAGAATTGCGGCATTTCTAAATTCTCCTTTAGCCGCAAAGCCGATCGATAGAAACCCACAATATAAATTCCCTAGAGTAAATAGGTTTGGAATACTTTTTCTTATCATACATTCACTTCCTAAAATTGATATAAAAAATAGATATGCTCAAATTCAATAAGATATATTATAACCCAAAATTTAGTAATAATGGAATCTAATAATTAAGTTCATAAAATGTTTGTACAATCGACATAAATTCTATTGAAAATTGTCGTATTTTGCACCGAAAAAATATGTGAATAGTATTACAATCATATTGCACTACACTAAAATTAAGAAAAAATATGATATTTGAACTAAAAATTTGAGGGAATTTAATAAAAAATAAATTAAATATTAAAAAAATACTTTTTTTTCTGAAAAATATGTAGTATATTGAAAAAGTAAAAAGTGATTTTTCAGAAAAATAAGTAAATTATAAAATGAATAATCACTAATATATGGAGGTGCTCTAATGAAGCGTAGATTAGCAACAACTGTTTCAAGTTTATTAGTACTAAGTACGGTACTAGCGGCTTGTGGCAAAGACACAGAAAAGACAGCAACTAACTCACAGAAGGAAAAGAAGCAAACGTTAAGGTTAACTACAACTACTGAGATTCCTTCAATGGATTCAGCAAAAACTACTGATTCAATGTCATTTGAAGTTTTAGACAATGTAAATGAAGGTTTACTTCGTTTAGGTGAAGGTGACGAAGTAGTAGACGGAGTTGCTAAAAAAGATTCGATTGAAGTTAGTAAAGATGGTCTAACATATACATTCCATTTACGTGATACACAATGGTCAAATGGTGAGCCTGTAACTGCTAATGATTTCGTTTATGGTTGGCAACGTGCTGTTGATCCAAAAACTGCATCTGAATATTCATTCATTTTATACTATGTGAAAAATGCTGAAGCAATTTTTAATGGTAAAATGCCAAAAGACCAATTAGGTGTGAAAGCACTAGATGATAAAACTTTACAAGTAACGCTAGAACAACCAACTCCTTATTTCTTACAATTAACTACTTTTGGTACATACTTACCAGAAAACCAAAAGTGGGTTGAGTCTAAAGGAACTCAATATGGTTTAGAAGCAAATACTCAATTATATAATGGTCCGTTTACATTAAGTGAGTGGAAGCATGAGCAAAGCTTTACATTAAAGAAGAATCCAAAATATTGGGACAAGGATTCGGTTAAGTTAGATGAAATCAAATACAATGTAGTTAAAGATACTTCAGCTGCAGTTAACTTATATGAAAACGGCGATATTGATAAAGTAATGCTTGATTCTGAGTATGTTGATAAATATAAAAATGACCCTGATTACAAAACTCAATTAGATGCTCGTTTAGTATTCTTCCGTTTCAATGAAAAACTACCAATCTTTAAAAATGCTAAAGCTCGTAAAGCATTTGATTTAGCTTATGATAAATCAGCTATTACATCTTCAATTTTAAATGATGGTTCTAAACCAGCTTATTGGTTAGTTCCTTCTGAGTGGGTAAAAGGCCCAGATTCTAAAGACTTCCGTGACCATAACGGCGATTTCAATAAATATAATGTTGAAGAAGCTAAAAAGTTATGGGCTGAAGCTAAGAAAGAACTTGGTAAAGATACATTTGAGTTAAAAATGCTTTCATATGATGATACTACTCGCAAAAAAGCTGCTGAGTATGTAGCTGGTGAGCTTGAGAAGAATTTACCTGGTTTAAAAATTACGGTAGCTCCACAACCGTTTGAGATCAAACTCGATAACGAGAAAAAATTAGACTACGACTTCTCATTCTCAGGTTGGGGTCCGGACTATCCAGATCCAATGACATTCATTGATATGTTCATCTCTAACAGTCCATTCAATGAAATGGCATACAACAATCCAAAATATGATGAGCTTGTAGCTGCTGCTAAGAAAGAAGCAGACCCTCAAAAACGTTGGGATGATATGGTAGAAGCTGAAAAAGTAATTATGGATGAGGCTGGTATTTCACCAATTTACCAACGTGGCCGTGCATATTTACAAAAAGATTCAGTTAAAGGGATTATTGCGCACAAATTTGGCGGAGATTTCTCTTACAAGTGGGCATCTAACGAAAAATAATAATTTACACTGTAAAGAGAAGGGACAACCCTTCTCTTTTTTTAGAAATTTAGTTTTGATTGATAATTATATTTTCTTTATAAGTGAACAAGTCAGAAATTAAAAGTGAATGTTAAAGGGTGTCAAGACGGATCACTTTTTAGCTAGATACCGTTTTAATTTAGGACTTGAAAAAAATTAAAATGGAATAATATCATTTTATTTAAAAAAAGTATACATATTTGTCCAACATTAATCATTTACTGAAATTGGGGCAATTATTAATAGTTTTGATTTAATATGCAAAAAAAGACTTCAAAATGTAGGTTTTAATTACAAGAAAGTAAAGATTTATTTAAATTTATTAATTTTTTTGAAAAAAATGTCGATTTTTTGTTGATATTTTCAAAAAAGTATGTAAAATAAGAATTAAGTTAAAGGTTATTAACTATTCCGACAATAAAAATTGTTTGAATATTTTAATAGTTTTTAAGTCTAATTGTTTAATTTTGGGGAGGCAATCTAATGAAAAAGAAGGTATCATATTTTCTATCTTTATCTGTTGCTGTGAGCATGCTTTTAACTGCATGTAACTCAGATAACTCAAAGGATGGTAAAAAAGAAACAGCAAAAGCAAAACCACAAGTATTGAACTTACTAGGCGGAGCTGAACTACCAAGCTTAGATTCAAGTACTAGTACTGATGCTGAATCTTTCAACGTTTTAGGTAACATTATGGAAGGTCTAAACACATTAGGTAAAGATGATGTTGTACAACCTGGTATCGCAGAATCTTTTGATAAATCAGCTGATGGTTTAACTTATACATTCCACTTACGTGATGCTAAATGGTCTAATGGAGAGCCTGTAACTGCTGGAGACTTCGTTTATGCTTGGAAACGTGCTGCAGATCCTAAAAATGCATCTGAGTATGCATTCATGTTGAATGTATTACAAAACGGTGAAGATGTTACTACTGGTAAAAAACCAGTTGATCAATTAGGAGTTAAAGCTGTTGATGATAAAACTTTAGAAGTTAAATTAGCAAAAGCAATTCCATATTTTGATTCTTTAGTAACTTTCCCAACATTCTTACCTTTAAATCAAAAATATGTTGAATCTCAAGGTAAAAACTACGGTTTAGAAGCATCTAATTTAATTTTCAATGGTCCATTTGAATTATCAGAATGGAAACATGATGAAAGCTACAAGTTAGTTAAAAACCCTGACTACTATGATGCTAAAGACGTAAGCCTAAAAGAAATCAACTTTAAAATCGTAAAAGACCCACAAACTGGAGTTAACTTATATGAGTCTGGTGATGTTGACCGTGCTGGTTTAACTGCAGAGTTTGTTGACAAATATAAATCTAGCCCTGACTACGGAACAACTAAAGAGCCAACTGTATTCTTCTTACGTGTAAACGAATCGAAAAATCCAGCTCTTAAAAACGTGAACATCCGTAAAGCTTTAAATGAAGCATTTGACCGTGAAGCAATCACTAGCGTAATCTTAAATAACGGTTCAGTACCTTTATACGGTTTAGCTCCAAGTAACTTCTTAGATGCTAATGGTAAAGACTTCCGTGATGCTTCTGGAAAACTTGTAAAATACGATCCAGCTGATGCTAAAGCATTATGGGAACAAGGATTAAAAGAAATCGGTAAGAAAGATGTTTCAATCGAATTATTAGGTTCAGATACTGAAACAAACAAAAAAATCAGTGAGTACCTACAAGGTGAATTCACTAAAAACTTACCAGGTTTAAAAATTAACATTAAATCAGTTCCATTTGCACAACAATTAGACTTAAACACTAAGAAAGATTATGACATCTCATTCGGCGGATGGGGTCCAGACTACAAAGACCCAATGACATACTTCGATATGTGGACTAGTCAAAGCCCATTCAACCAAATGGGATTCTCTAACAAAGAGTATGATAAGTTAATCTCACAAGCTGGTTCTGAATTCTTATTAGATCCAACTAAACGTTCTGATGCATTCTTAAAAGCAGAGAAAATCTTAGTACAAGACAATGCTGCAATTCTTCCAATTTACCAACGTGCTATTGCGTACGTTATGAAGCCAAAAGTAACTGGATTAATTGAGCATGCATTCGGACCAGATTACACTTACAAAAACGTTGTAATTAAATAATTAATAAATGATAAAAGGCTGTTCTAATGTCAGGTCACTGACTTGGACAGCCTTTTTTTATGAAATGATACTTTAACCTGTGTATTTCTTTATTTTGACATATTTAATGTTGCTATGTATTATCATTGTAGTACAAGTTGTTTTTGAGAGGGGGATCCTATTGACAAATATCATACATCAAATATTAGAATTTTTTGCCTCATTAGGGTATTTAGGGGTAGCATTAGGATTAATGATAGAGGTTATTCCGAGTGAGATTGTTTTAGCATATGCTGGTTATCTTGTAGCCGGAGGACATATCAATTTTTCAGGTGCTCTACTAGCAGGTGTGATTGGGGGAACGATTGCACAGCTATTTTTATATTGGTTAGGTTATTTTGGTGGTAGACCAATCATTGAAAAATATGGTAAATATATTCTAATTAATAAGCATCATCTTGATTTAGCTGAAAAATGGTTTTCTAAATATGGCGTAGGAGTAGTGTTTACGGCTCGTTTTATTCCTGTTGTTAGACATGCTATTTCGATTCCAGCCGGATTAGCAAAAATGCCAATAAGTAAATTTACACTTTATACACTTATTGCAATCATTCCTTGGTCTATCCTATTTATCAAAATAGGTGAGAAATTAGGTGAAAACTGGGAAACTGCCAAATCTGTTTTAGCGCCATATACACCTATGATAATCATTATAGCGATTGCACTATTTGTTGTATATTTTTTAATAAAAAAATTAGTAGGAAAAGGTAGAAAATAAAATAAATATGATTTGTTTTACATTATATTACATATAATATGATAAATTTCAAATTGGAAGGATGAATTTTATGTATTCTATGTCGTATGATGCATTAAAATCTGATTTATCAAATACTCTTTCAAATGTTCAAAATCAATTGAATACAGAAGATTATTCATTACATACAAAAGAGCAATTACAAAGTCAGTTAGAAGTTTATCAATACATTGATCAATTAAGTGATATGTATTATTTTTATAAAAGCGGATACTAAAAAATAGGTCACTATAAGTGGCCTTTTTCTTTATTTGTGAATAGTATAAATGCTCACTACAATAGCTGCATTAACCGTTTGATTATTAGAAAATGGACTTTCTTTTTAATAAAGGTTGAAACATATAAAAATGTTTCGTATGCTATTATTGTGTAGTTTTTGTTTTAGAATTAGAGGTGAATTAAGATGCTAAATTTTTATCTTTCAGATGCACAAGGGAAACTAAATCAAGTCGATGTAATTGAGAAAGGTTGTTGGATCAATGCGATCAATCCAACAGAACAAGAAATTCAATATCTAGTTCAAAAATTAGACTTAGATTTAGATTTTATTAAAGACCCACTAGATGATGAAGAACGTTCAAGGATAGAGGTTGAAGGGGAACACACTCTAATTATTGTTGATATACCAATTGTAGCTCATGATGATAATGGGCACACAATTTTTGATACAATACCAATCGGGATGATTATTTCATCCAGCACTTTTGTCACAATCTGTTTAAGTGAAAATCCAATCTTTGAACGATTTATTTACCAAAAAGTTAAAGGTTTCTTTACGTTTAAAAAGACTAGATTTGCACTTCAACTATTGCACACGACATCATCATATTATTTACGTTATCTTAAACAAATTAATCGTAAAACAAATGAAATTGAAGTTGAATTACATCAATCCACGCGAAATCAAGAATTATTTACAATGCTGAACCTTGAAAAAAGTCTTGTTTATTTTACTACTTCACTTAAATCGAATAAAATCGTCATGCAAAAAATTCTTAAAGGGAATATATTAAAAATGTATGAAGATGATGAAGATTTATTAGAGGATGTAATTATCGAAAATAAACAGGCAATAGAGATGGCAGAAGTATATAGTAATATCTTAAGTGGAATGATGAATACTTTTGCTTCAGTTATCTCAAATAATTTAAATATTGTAATGAAATTTTTAACTTCTATTACTATTATTTTATCAATCCCAACAATGGTTTCAAGTTTTTATGGGATGAACGTTGATCATATTCCATTAGCAAATATACCACATGCGTTTCCAATTGTAATTGGCATATCTGCAATATTATCAACAACAATTGCACTAATATTTTGGAAAAAAAGGTACTTTTAACTCACAAAGCCGCCGGTCATTCGGAGGTTTTGTGAGTTTTCATTTTTTAAAGTACATGGGAGAGAGAGTATGAGTACGAATTTTTATCATTCATTTCTACAAATGAATACGATCTTTATTTCGATTGTAGTAGAAGCATTGCCATTTATTTTAATTGGTGTATTTATATCGGGGATTATTCAAATATTTATTACGGAAGAAATGTTATATAAATTAATACCTAAGAATAGATATAAAGCAGTATTAGTCGCTATTTTATTGGGATTTATTTTCCCAGGTTGTGAGTGCGGAATTGTACCAATTGTAAGTAGGCTAATAAAAAAAGGTGTGCCACACTATGTAGCCGTGGCGTTTATGTTAACAGGGCCAATCATTAACCCAATTGTACTGTTTGCAACATTTATTGCATTTGGTAATAATATTGAAATGGTTATTTATCGTGCAGGGACTGCTATGATAATTGCTTATATAATAGGAATTGTTTTATCCTATTTAAAAATCGAGAATCCTTTAAAACACGATCTAGTTACAATTCCAGTTGATCATTCAATTCCTGCTAGGAAAAAATTATGGAGTGTTTGTGTACATGCTATAGAAGAATTTTTCTCCATGGGTAAGTTTTTAATTTTAGGCGCATTTATTGCAGCATTCGTACAAACATATATTCCAACTTCAACGTTAATGCATATAGGAAATGGACAAGTTGCTAGTATTCTAGTAATGATGGCATTAGCTTTTATTTTATCTCTATGTTCTGAGGCTGATGCATTCGTAGCATCATCATTTCAAAGTACGTTTTCTTTAAACTCAATCGTTGCGTTTATGGTTATTGGTCCAATGATCGATATTAAAAATACATTAATGTTATTCCAACATTTCAAAAGTCGATATGTATTCATTATTATTGGATTAGTTATTGTATTAACGTTTTTCACAACATTATTCATTTAAGGGAGAATCAATATGGCAAGAGCATATGTACTATTAGGATTTACCTTTTTTTTAATGCAATTGCATATTAAGGGTACGATCTCAAAATATATTAATATGAAATACTCTTATTTATCTCTGACAGCTGGGATATTATTTGCATTTCTAACTTTAATTCAAGTAATTCATACGTTAAGAACTAGTCATGATGAAGATGAAAACCATAGCCACGACCATGATCATAGTTGTGATCATACTTGTGTACATGGACATGTTCATAAAGAAGCAAAAGGTTTTAAAAAGTTTTTAAATGGCTTAGTTTTCATCTTTCCATTGTTTACAGGTATATTTTTACCTGTTGCAACATTGGATTCTACGATTGTACAAGCAAAAGGATTCCATTTCCCTGTTTCAGAACCGGGTAATAATGATCCTTTTATGCAAAGGCAGTATTTAAAGCCTGATTTGAGTATCTACTATGGGCAAGAAGGATATCAAAAATTAATTAAACAAGAATCAAAAGAATATATAAATAAAAAAAGCATTGTCCTAAATGATTATGACTTTCTTAAAGGAATGGAAGTTTTATATGATGAGCCAGGGAAATATTTAGGAAAGCAATTAACCTATAAAGGCTTTATCTATCATGAGAAGGGATTGAAAAAAAATCAGGTTTTCTTATTTAGATTTGGAATTATCCACTGTGTTGCCGATTCTGGTGTATATGGTGTGCTAATTGATTTGCCTGATGGACAAACGTTAAAAAATGATCAATGGATTGAAGCTACTGGTAAAATACAACAAATGTACTATCAACCATTTAAAGTAAACATTCCTTATTTAGACGTCACTAATATTAAGGAAATTCAACCACCAAAAGATGCGTATGTATACCGTAACAAGTAAAATGAGCCTAAATGGCTCATTTTTTTTATACTGTTAGGATAAACAATTATTAAATTCTTATAAAAATGACTGTTTTTAAATTTACATTTACCGAAATGACATTAAAAATAGAAAAATTATATAAAAAACTTGTTCATATCTAGACATGTACACATTCAATATCTAAATTTCTACGTATGTTATAAATGTACAATAAATAATTATAGAGGTGTTCTTAAATGTGGGGATTTTGTGGTTGCAATCGTAGAAGAGAAGAAAGAGAAGAAGTATCACCAGTAAGAGATATGAGAGAGTTTGTTGAAGTTCGTAGACCTTGTAATGAATGTGATTGCCATAGAAATAATGACCATCACAGAGTAATGAGTGAAAGTATGCATAATGACAATGGCAGATTTATGAGTGAAAATATGCATAATAGTCATTCAAACAGAAATGAAAACAGAAACGATAGCCGAAATGAAAACAGAAATGAAAACAGAAATATGAGTAATAATAGACGCGGTGGATGTAGAAGAAATAGAAATAGAAATATGAATAACAGTATGGTATCGCCAGCAACAAGCTCATTTTGTGAAACTCAATTAGAAGCTGCAAGAAATAGTTGCGTTGCAAATCCGTTCACAGCATTTAATCGTTGCAACAATAATAATAATATGTAATTTATTTAAAAAAGAGCTTTTACACTAATTGAATTATGAACTTTTTTATGAGGTGTCTTTTACGACATCTCTTTTTTTAGTAATCTAATTTCTAAAAAAGTATAAATGAGTTAAGTTCCACTAAAACCTCTTTTTAAATAAGTAGACTTTAATTAAAAGTATTTAATAATTTTTTCATTCTATTTTTTAGGGCTTGTACATACGTTTTATTAGAGGTGATTTAATGAGACAATCAATCTATATAAAATCAATTAATCTTAAACGTGTAACGGCAAGTGTCTTTGTAGGCATTGTCTTATTATTTTTGTTAGCGAGTTTATTTGTAACTTCTATGAAAAATGCGAAATCATATTATGTGCATCAATGGTTTGAAAAAATGAGCTATGAAGGATTTATTAAAGCGTTTGAATATGAAAATGGTCATTTTAAGGTTGGTGACGATTCTACTAAAAATGGACAACCTATCGGTAATATACTTTTTTCATTTATAACAAATATTAGACTGTATGATCCAAAAAGTTTATTAGTACATGAAATATCTAGTATGACAAAATTCGAAAATAATATTTTAGTTGCTGGAGAAGGTATTGATTTTACGAATCTTCCAATAGAATCAAGCTTAACTCTTGACGAAATTAACCAAAATCCAACTGTTAAAGATCCAGTGAATGAACCAATTAAAAATCCAACAAATCCACCTACAAAAACTACAAATGGAAAAGATGTCTTTTTTATTTATCACACACATAGCTGGGAATCATTTTTACCTTTAATCCCAGGTGCAAAGTCGCCAAATCAAGCTTCTTCTCCAAAAGTAAATGTTAGTTTATTAGGAGAACGATTGAAAAAGAATTTAGAAGCAAATGGAATCGGTGCGATTGACGATAAAACAAATATAGGGGCTGAATTAACGAAAAGGAATTGGAATTGGGGAAGTTCATATAAAATGTCTAGATTGGTTGTACAAGATGCGCTTTCTCAAGATCAAGATTTAAATTATCTTATTGACATACATCGTGATGACCAAAGAAAAAATGTGACAACTACTGAGATAAATGGGCAAAAATACGCAAAGCTTTACTTTATCGTTGGGGTAGAAAACAAAAATTATAGAAAAAATTTAGCATTAGCTAAAGATTTAAATAATGAAATTATGAAATTTAACAAAGGTTTAACGAGAGGAATATTTAGTAAAAACTATAAACAAGGAAATGGCGTGTATAACCAAGATTTATCACCACACTCTATATTAATTGAAGTAGGTGGGGTCGATAATACATTACCAGAACTTTATAGAACAATTGACTTGCTCTCAGATATCCTGAGTAAATACTATTGGGATCATCAATAGCGTAGTTAAAAGAAAAAAGAAGACCACGAAAAAAAAACATTTCATGGTCTTCTTTTTTTATTCCATTAAATTCCTACCCCAGTTCATTTAAACTCTCTTTCATAACAATCAGTAAATTGTAAAGAATAGATACTGAGTAATTTGTTAAAACATTAAGATGGAGGATTAGATATGAAAAGAGGATTAATTATCATACTATTAATGTGCTTAATTGCGACATCAAAACCGGCAAATACATTTGCAGTACAAAATGAAGTATTAGAAGATGCAGTGTTGTCAATCCTTTTTCCTAGTATAAATAACCGCTTATATAAAATGTTCGGTCCAGGAGAACAATATAACTGTGCAACAATAACAAATATAAAAAAGAAATATAATGGTACATACGTATTTGGAGCAACAATTCAATTAATTGCATATAAACAAGATCAACAACCACCTTTTACTCTTGTTAAATTTAACTTTTCAAATGATGACGGTGAATGGAGTATTCGCTCTGTTACAAAAGAACCAATTCAAACAAAAACTACATCTTTATGTAGGCCCCCTGTATAAAAAAATTTTAGTTTGAGATGCAAAATTTTGGTAAAAAATGTAAAAATATATTAGGTAAAAAGAATTAAATTTATCATTTTTGATGATAAATTTAGTATAAAGTATGATATGATAGAGAAAAAAATTAAAGGTGGCAATATCGTTGGCGGGAATTGATTCAATAAAGGAGATAATCTATATTTATGGTGATAACCATAATCATTGCTTTATAACATCAGGTATAAATTATAAAGAGTTTGTTCAAGGACTTCCTTTTCCTCTTCAAAACATTCTTTTGCTAAAACACGATATTCAATGGTCCGAATTTAATTTAAATTCCTCTTTTTATTATGTTGAAAGGGAATATATTAATCAATTTATATTAGAGCATAGTGAACACGATGACTTATGTTGGATCGATTTTGAAGAATTAGCAGATTTAGATGAGCTGGAGCCTAAAGAAATTGCAGAATTACTCTATCTTGCTCACAAAAAAGAACCTTTACAAAAGCCCTTTATACCAAGATTAAACAATTCTTTTGCTTATATGAATATAAGTGATGGAATGTATCAAAAAGTTTATTATAAACGAACTAATGACTTTATTTTTATGCTTTGTAATGTCATATCTTATAAAATTACACAACTTCAAAGAAGAAGTTTAAATATATTTAATCGTTCAAAACAAATTACTCCAATCAATATTAAATTAATGTTGACATTATATCCTTTAATGGAGGATGGATTAATCATTGATTTAAGTGAGAGAGTTGAAAATAGAAAAGTAATCGAAATCCCTATTTTCCGAGTTGATTTTTATTCTGGTGTAGATGAAATTTTGGAAAATGTTGAAGAATATCGCGACCTGACAAATCATATCGCAAATTTAACTTATTCAAAGAAAGATGACGAATGGTCTGTCGTTCATGTTTAATGAAATTGAATGTCTTTCGATTTGTTATGTTATATTAAGATACCAATTGTTATTGATGAACAATGAGTAGTGAAATTTTGCGGAAAATTTAAATGGACCTTTAAGGTTCTTTCAGTGTGTAAAATTCTGAAAGGACCTTAAAGGTCTTTTTTTTAATCTATTCTTACAGAATTGCACTTAGGACAATTAGTAAATTATAGAAAATAGTTACTATTACAGAAAATAATCCAAATCCAATTGCTGTATATCCTAAAGTAGAATGGCCTTTAGTGACAGAGTATATTCCAAGTGCAATTCCGACGATTCCAAATAAAACAGGCATTAAAAATAACGAAAATAGTGAAAAAAATAGAGCTACGTATCCAATTACAATTCCTGAAGCATGTGATTTATCTGAAGTTGTTTCCGAATAAAACACATTCCTTGTGGGATAAAACTCTGCACTATATTCTTCGTTTTGATCCTTTGGTAAATTGTGATTACGTTTATGTTCTTTATGCTTTTTATGACGATACATTTCATTACACTCCTCTCATTTAATGCCTTATCATTAGTATGTGACTTTGTATTCCATTGATAAGTAGAAAGTATTAGTAATTTTAAATGATCTGTTGAAAGAATTTTGAATTTTTAAAAATGAATAATTTGTAAAATTGTGCTATAATTTTGATTATAATGAAGTGCAATTGGAGATGATTGAATGAGTCAAGTTAAGTCAGATTTAGAAATTGCTTTTGAATCAGAAATGAAAAAAATAACCGAAATTGCAGATAATTTAAATCTTTTTGATGAAGAAGTTGAAAACTATGGGCATTATAAAGCTAAATTGTCATTATCAATTTTAGATCGATTAAAAGAAAATCAAGATGGAAAATTAATCTTAGTTACTTCGATAAATCCTACTCCTGCTGGTGAAGGTAAATCAACGGTCACTGTTGGGCTTGCACAAGCTTTCCACCAAATCGGCAAAAATGCAATTGTAGCATTGCGCGAACCTTCGTTAGGTCCAACAATGGGAGTAAAAGGCGGTGCAACTGGAGGAGGCTATTCTCAAGTTTTACCGATGGATGATATAAATTTGCATTTTAACGGTGATATTCATGCAATCACTACGACGAATAATGCTTTAGCAGCATTTATTGACAATCATATCCATCAAGGTAATGAACTAGAAATTGATGTGCGTAGAATTTCTTGGAAGAGAGTAGTCGATTTAAATGATCGTGCTTTAAGAAATGTCGTTGTAGGTTTAGGTGGTCCATCTGGTGGGGTTCCAAGAGAAGATGGGTTTGATATAACGGTTGCTTCTGAAATCATGGCGGTTCTTTGTTTAGCGACATCAATTCAGGACTTAAAAGAAAGACTTAAACGAATTGTTGTTGCCTATACTATACATAAAACTCCGGTAACTGTTGGAGATTTAAAAGTAGAAGGTGCGTTAGCATTATTACTAAAAGATGCGATTAAACCAAATCTTGTACAAACTATTGAACACACTCCAGCAATTATACATGGTGGCCCATTTGCTAATATTGCTCATGGTTGTAACAGTGTTATTGCAACGAAAATGGCTATGAAATTAGGGGATTATGTTGTAACGGAAGCTGGTTTTGGTGCAGATTTAGGAGCAGAAAAATTCTTAAATATCAAAACTAGAGCTTTAGGGGTTACACCTGATGCAGTCGTAATAGTTGCAACTATTAGAGCATTAAAAATGCATGGTGGAGTAAATAAAAATGAATTGACTAATGAAAACGCTTTAGCAGTGAAAGATGGCATTCAAAATCTTGAAAAGCATGTGGAAACAGTTCGTAAATTTAACGTACCTGTTGTTGTAGCAATTAATAAATTTATTACTGACTCAGAAGAAGAAATAAGTGTATTAAAACAATGGGGACAAGATAACGAAATTAAGATCGTCTTAACAGAGGTTTGGGAACATGGAGGTAAAGGTGGCGTAGAGCTAGCTGAATCTCTTGTTAGTTTGTTAAAAAATCCTAAAGAAAAATTTAATTATTTATATGAATTATCAGATTCAATTGAAAATAAAATAGAAAAAATTGCAAAAGAAGTTTATGGTGCAGACGGAGTGAATATTTCTCCTAAAGCAAAAAAACAAATTTTGGAATTCAATGAGAATGGATGGGGCAACCTACCAATTTGTATGGCAAAATCCCAATATTCGTTATCAGACCAACCAAGTTTAGTTGGAAGACCTTCTGGTTTTAAAGTAGAAATAAGAGAACTTAAAGCATCAATTGGTGCAGGTTTTATTGTTGCACTAACAGGTAACGTAATGACAATGCCAGGTTTACCGAAAAAACCGGCTGCATTAAATATGGACGTAGATGAACTTGGCCGTCCAAAAGGATTGTTTTAACTAACTTACTAACTCATACTAAAAAACATACTCGCATTTGATGCGAGTTTTTTCAGTATATTTAGTGTTTAAAAAACTTCTTATTAGGGGAGATACTCATTTGATCAAGTTAGCTAAGTATTTAAAAGCATTTAGTACAAGTATAATTTTAGCTATATTATTTTTATTTGGTCAGGCCATGTGTGATTTGAACTTACCTAACTATATGTCCGAAATTGTAAACAATGGTATTCAGCAAAATGGTATATTGCATGTTGCTCCAGAAGCAATTAGTCAAAAAGGTATGAAACTAATGACTACCTTTATGACAGATCAGGAAAAAGAAATAATATTTAAAAATTATGATTTAAAATCCTCAAATGATAAAAATTCAAAAGGAAAAACATACATAAGTATTTACAAAAAGGCAGGTAACAACATATACGTAAAGAAAAAATTAAATATGACAAATGAAAAACAACTTGATCAATCATTTGGTACTTCCACTTGGACGTTATTAAATATTATCCAAGAAAAAGCCACTGGAAAAGTAAGTCATGCACGAACTAGTAGTACGCCACGTTCAAATAAGATTAATTTAACAAAGCTATATGAGTTACAACCAATGTTTGATAAACTTCCCAAAAATGCGATAATAAATGCCCATAATAAAGCAATATCATTGGATAAAACCTTACTAAACCAAAGTGGGATTATGATGACGAAAGCATTTTATACTGAATTAGGTGTAAATTTACATAAAATAGGAAGTTTATATATCGTTAAAATTGGATTGATTATGATTGTGATTGCTTTACTTGGAGGAATAGCAACAGTCTTAGTCAGCTTCTTGTCCTCAAGAATTGCCTCTGGAGTCGCTAGGAATTTACGTAAAGATGTTTTCAAAAAAATTGAAAGCTTTTCAAACAATGAATTTGATAAATTTTCAACAGCATCTCTAATTACAAGATGTACAAATGATGTAATGCAAATTCAAACCCTTTTAATGATGGGGATTCGAATGCTTTGTTATGCACCAATAATGGGAATTGGCGGAATTATAATGGCAATTAACAAATCTGCTTCGATGAGCTGGATTATTGCATTAGCTGTTATCATTCTACTTTCTTTAATTATGGTAATCATGACAGTGGCTATTCCAAAGTTCAAATTGATTCAGAAGCTAATTGATAAGTTAAACCTAGTTTCAAGAGAAAATTTAACAGGATTGATGGTTATTAGAGCTTTTGGAAATGCTTCACATGAAAAAATGAGATTCCAAGAGGTAAACAGCGAATTAACGAAAACGAATTTATTTGTCAATCGAATCATGACAATGATGATGCCTTCAATGATGTTAATTATGAATGGTTCATCACTATTAATCATTTGGGTAGGTGCACATCAAATTGCTAAATCAAACATGCAAGTTGGTGATATGATTGCATTTATGCAATATGCAATGCAAATCATTACAGCATTTTTAATGATTTCGATCATGTTTATCCTTGTCCCTAGAGCTGCTGTTTCTTCTGCTCGTATTTCAGAAGTATTATCTACAAATGTATCAATTATTGATCCAGAACTAAATAAAAATTTTGAAGTAGATAAAAAAGGATTTGTAGAATTTAAAAATGTTTCTTTCCGATATGAAGGTGCTGAAAATGATGTTCTTAATAATATTTCGTTTGTTGCAAAACCTGGACAAACAACTGCCATTATTGGTCCAACTGGTTCGGGAAAATCAACAATTGCAAATTTAATATTACGTTTTTATGATGTTACAAAAGGGGAAGTCTTAGTTGATGGTGTAGATTTAAGGGAAGTAAAGCAAAAGGATTTACGTACTAAAATAGGGTATGTACCTCAAAAAGGATTTTTACTAACAGGGACAATTGCTTCTAATTTAAAATACGGAAATAAAAATATTTCTGATGAAGAAATGAAAAGAGTAGCCCAAATCGCTCAGGCTAGTGAATTTATCTCTCAAAAAGAAGGGGAATTTAATGCTGAAATTTCTCAAGGTGGAGATAATGTTTCAGGTGGTCAAAAACAAAGAATTTCGATTGCTCGGGCTTTAGCAAGGAAACCTGAAATTCTTATTTTTGATGATAGTTTCTCCGCGCTTGATTTTAAGACGGATTTTACGCTAAGAAAAGCGTTAAATGAAGAGATAAAATCATCTACCATGATCATTATTGCCCAGCGTGTAAATACGATCATGAATGCAGAGCATATTGTTGTTTTAGATAATGGCAGGATTGTAGGCCAAGGTACTCATAAAGAACTTCTGAAAAATTGCCCTGAATACTTAGAAATTGCTTCATCGCAGTTATCCAAGGAGGAATTAGCATGAGCAATTCTAATAAAAATACTTTTAATAATCATGGCAGTGGACGCGGGCCCGGTCAAATGTTTGGAAGAAATATCCCAATGGCACCAGGTCAAAAGGCAAAAGATTTTAAAGGTTCGATGGCAAAATTGATGAGTTATTTAGGTGCACACAAAAAGACCATCGTTTTTGTCTTTGTACTAGCAATTATTTCAACTGTTTTTACGATACTAGGACCAAAAATTCTTGGTAAAGCGACAGATGAAATTTTTTCCGGTGTCATGAAACAAATAAGCGGAAGTGGAAAAATTAACTTTGGAAAAATAAGTGTAATTGGTTTATGGCTAATTGGTTTATATTTATTAAGCTCACTTTTTGCTTATCTTCAAGGCTACGTAATGAGTGG
Organism: Gottfriedia acidiceleris; assembly: GCF_036421055.1. Taxonomy (GTDB): domain Bacteria; phylum Bacillota; class Bacilli; order Bacillales; family Bacillaceae_G; genus Gottfriedia; species Gottfriedia acidiceleris_C. Next base: position 150,379 of record NZ_JAZGQS010000009.1, read on the forward strand.
TGTTACGATGAAGGTAACTTTTAAGCTTCGAAGTGATATAAATGATAAAATTCATAAATTACCTTTAAGCTATTTTGATCAGACTAGTCACGGTGAAGTTCTTTCTAGAATAACGAATGATGTTGAAACAATTAATCAAACATTAAACCAAAGTTTAACACAAATCATTACATCGATTACTTCGATTATTGGTATAACAATTATGATGATTTCGATCAGCTGGCAACTCACGTTAGTTGCGCTATGCATATTGCCTCTATCAATGGTATTTGTCATGATGATCGTTAAAAAATCTCAGAAACATTTTATTAACCAGCAAAGATATTTAGGGAAAGTAAATGGACACGTAGAAGAAATGTTAGGAAATCATGTTTTAGTAAAAGCATTTAGTGGTGAAGAAGAATCTACAAGAGCTTTTAGTGAGTATAATGACGAGTTATATAAATCGGCATGGAGAGCGAATTTTCTATCGGGACTGATGATTCCAATTACTGGTTTTATTGGGAACATTGGCTATGTTGCGATTTGTATATTAGGTGGATATTTTACAGCAAATGGATCAATGACTGTTGGGGGAATTCAAGCTTTCATTCAGTATGTTCGTTCGTTTACGCAACCAATTTCACAAATTGCTAATATTTCAAATATACTTCAACAAACAGCAGCTGCTGCAGAAAGAGTATTTGAATTTTTAGAAGAGAAAGAAGAAGTACCTGAAGTGACAGATGCAATATCAATTAAGCCTAATGAATTGACAAGTGATGTTCGCTTCAATCATGTTGCTTTTGGTTATACACCTGAAAAAATGATTATTCATGATTTTAATTTAGTCGTTAAACCTGGCCAAAAAATTGCAATTGTTGGGCCAACTGGAGCTGGTAAATCAACAATTGTAAATTTAATCATGCGGTTTTACGATGTTAGTAGTGGGGAAATCACAATCGGTGGACATAACATAAAGAATTTTAAAAGGGATGAACTTAGATCATTATTTGGAATGGTTCTGCAAGATACTTGGCTATTTAATGGTACGATTGCAGATAATATCCGTTTTGGTAGACTTAATGCAACGGATGAAGAAGTAACAAATGCATCTATTTCTGCTCAATCTGATCACTTTATAAGAGCTTTGCCTGATGGATACAACATGATACTTAACGAAGAAGTGAATAATATATCCCAAGGTCAAAAGCAGCTAATCACGATTGCTCGTGCAATTTTGGCAGATCCTCAAATATTAATTTTAGATGAAGCAACAAGTAGTGTTGATACGAGAACTGAAGCACTCATTCAAAAAGCAATGGACAATTTAATGGTAGGAAGAACGAGTTTTGTGATTGCGCATCGCCTTTCGACGATTCGAAATGCAGATTTAATTCTTTGTATGAAGGATGGCGATATTATTGAACAAGGTACGCATAAGGAATTAATGGAAAAAGAAGGTTTCTACACAAATCTTTATAATAGCCAATTTGAGATAATAAAATAAAAAATAATCCGATAAAATTGAATTAAAATAATTTTATCGGATTATTTTTTGTGTGGTTCGTTTATTATGGTAGATAATAGTAAATAAGCGAACTTAGGAATCTATTGATTAAAGGAGTTTAGATAATGTTTGATCCGACCGCTTTTGATAATATGAAGGTTATAGTAGAAGGGCTTTTATATGACAAAGATTTAGATGGAGAATATGAAATCACTGATCGAAATGACTATGTTAATCTTTCCAAAATGGATCGATTATTCTCCATTCGATTTAAAAAATTAAACAAGTCGACTAAGACAACAAGTTGCACATTTTCAATGAGTACATCAGCTAGTGATTTATATAATGAATTAATTAATGGAAATACTGAAGTAGGATGTTATATTGAAATTGATTTTTCCTTTCCAAAACCATTAGAAATCGAAACCATTCAAAGAAGTCTACTTTTATTTCAAAATAAGACAAATGAGCAATTCACTCCATTTTATAACATTAAACACTCTATTTTAGATAAAAATATCATTGAATCGTCTGTAAACATAAAATTTCAAAATAAAATGACCGAAGATGACTTTGATCTAATAGAAGAATTGATACAGATTACAGAAATAATGTTACAATGGTACGATGAGCAAATATTAAAGGAGATTTAAATGGAACATTTTCAATTAGCAGAACAAACAATCTTAAAAATAAAAGCAAATAATATTACGAAATGGACAGCAGTCCAAGAGGAAGCAATCCCAGCGATTTTAGATGGGAATGATGTCATAGCACAATCTCCAACTGGTACTGGTAAGACTCTTGCATATGTTTTACCTTTAATTAATAAAGTGAACGAATTGGAAGAAAATCCTCAAATTATTATTATGGCCCCAACTCGAGAACTTGTAATGCAAATTTTTCAAGTTGTTCAAGACTATACACAAAATACAAATATAAAAGTGGCTTCAATTGTTGGTGGAGCTGATATAAAACGTCAGATTGAAAAATTAAAACAGAAGCCTAAAATTATCGTTGGTTCACCGGGGCGAATCTCACAATTAATTAAACAGAAAAAATTAAAAATGCATTGTGTTAAAACAATTGTTTTTGATGAAGTAGATGAATTATTAAAAACGGATGATCAAAAAGATTTACCGCAAATTGTCAAAGCAACGATGAAAGATCGCCAACTAGTATTTTTATCTGCAACAATTACACCGGGGGCAATGCAATTTGCAAAGGAAACAAGTTCAAATCTAAAAGAAATTTCGATTGAACAAAGCTTGGAAGGAAATATTATTCATGGTTTTATTCCTTGTGAAGAAAGAGAGAAGCTAGAATTACTTAGAAGAATTGCTTCTGTTCAAAATATGAAAGCAATCGTATTTAGTAATGATCCATTTAAACTTGAAGGATACGCTTCTAAATTAAATTTTAGAGGAATTAAAACAGCGGTACTGCATTCAAAGCTAGGGAAAATGGAAAGAAGTCGAGTTTTAAAAGAGCTTCAAATAGGTAAAACTACTTTACTATTTTCAACTGACGTAGCAGCACGAGGTATCGATTTACAAGAGTTACCATATGTCATAACACTTGATGTACCTGAAAAAGTTGAACAATATACACATCGAAGTGGCCGTGTAGGTAGAATGGGTAAACAAGGTACTGTCATAAATTTGGTAACACCTCGTGAGAAAAAGAATTTATTTAGCTTAAGAGGAACGCAAAAATTGTTTTTTGAACAGTTAACCGTATCACACGGTGAGATACAAAAAGTCGAAATGAAAGAAAAACAAGTGAACGAAAATCATTCAAATGAAAAAAGAACGAAACCAGTTACAAATCAACATAAAAAACCTGTTTCAAGCAAAAATAAACCAATAAAAAAAATTAAGAAATAATAAAAACTTCAGCCTAATGGCTGAAGTTTTTTAATTTTGATCCATAGCCAGAACTAATCCCATAGCTGAAACTTCCAAATCTAACTTAATAATTTGGAAAACTGGGTGATTCTCATCTATATTCTTACTTTGAAGATCATCCTTTACTTCATTGTATAGTGCTGCTGAGAGAATCCTGCTTTTCTCATAAAAAGGTTTTTCTTGATTATTTTCAATCGTGGAAGCAGTTAGCTTGATAAAACGATCTAAATATAGTTTTAAAGACTCATATACGAAATTTGTATCTTTAGTTAAACCATAATGACCGAAGCAAATCGCATCTGGGTTATACTTTTGAATTTTTCTAGATGAACTTAACGTTGCTTCATATGAAAATTGATTAGGCGATGTAGATGGTAAAATAAACGTACCTATATCCTTTTGAAGTTGTGGATAATAGATACCTAATGTATCTCCTGTATACATATATTTACTAGAAGAATCGAAAATTGAAATATGGTGATTAGCATGACCAGGAGTATGTAAAAATGTTAATTTACGATTTTTACCAATAACAAGCTCCTCACCATCGGCTACCTGATAAATTCTAGTAGATTCAATTGGTAGAATTGGATTAAATAAACGATCAAAATCATCACCATAAACTTGTTTTGCACTCGAAATTAATTTTGTCGGATCTTCTAAATGCCTAGCTCCCTTTAGATGAACAAATAGAGTTGCATTAGGGCATTTTTCCATTAGTAAGCCTGCGCCACCTGAATGATCTAAATGAATATGTGTTACGATAACATTTTTAATTTTGTCAAATGAAATTTGAAGCTCTTTTAATCCTTGTAATAAATACTCGTGGGAAGGACTAGCACTTGTTTCAATGATTGTAATATCTTCATCTAATATAATATAGCTACCAGTTCGTTCCTGAAACGATAAATCATATAAATCAATTAAATATGTATTAAAACCTAAATCTTGCATACTATACCTCCATTCTTTGGTTAAAAGGTAAAGAAATTAGTTTAATTAAACTATAATGTAAATACTAATAGGATTGAAGGTTTTTTTCAAAAAATTGTAATTACAATAGACTTTTTGATGGAAAATAATTACTATTAACAATATAAGGAAGTAGGAGGAATGTGAAATGAGTATTTATGATTTTGAAGTAAAAGATAGCAAGGGCCAAGATGTATCTCTTTCAAAATATAAAGATAAAGTAATGATTGTTGTAAATACTGCAAGTGCATGTGGATATACTCCTCAATATAAAGATTTACAAGCATTATATGAAGAATATAAAGAAGATGGACTAGAAATTCTTGGTTTTCCATGTAATCAATTTATGAATCAGGAACCAGGTTCAAATGAAGAAATTCAAAGTTTTTGTGAATTAAATTTTGGTGTAACATTCCCTATTTTCGGAAAAATTGATGTAAATGGTGATAAAGCAGATCCACTATTTAAATATTTAAGCTCAAAAGCTCCTGGTATTATGGGGTTAAAATCAATAAAATGGAATTTTACTAAATTTATTATTGATAAAAATGGTGAAGTCATTGAACGATTTGCTCCTCAAACAAATCCTCAAGAGATGAGATCGACCATTGAGAAATTATTGAAAGCTTAAGAACCTTCTTTAATGTTGAATGGTGTAAAGACCATTTAAAAACGCTTGTATTTATCGGACATCTGAAAAGATTTGCCCCACAAAAGACAAGCGTTTTGATTGGTCAATAGTTCAACTTTTACAAACTTCATCGTAGTACATTAAGGCCGAGATTCGTACATTTAATCAGGGCAAACGAGATGAAAGATACAAGATTGGAAATCGCCTGCTCGTTTTGCAATTTTTTTATTGGCACCATTAAATTCGAGTGGTAAAGGGATTCCGTTTTCCATTAACTCGTTTCCATAAAAAGTAAGATTCGTATTGTTTAGTAAATATTTCTTATTGGGATTTAAACCTGTTAGTTTTAAAGTCTGGTACTTTACTGGATTTGGACTTGCTAATATTTTGTACCAACCTATAATGGCTTCATTTTTGTTTTTGCTTATTACCATCCAAGCTACTTCGTTTTCCTTAAAAGGATCAAGTAACCGATAAAAATCTCCTTTCATAATTAATGATCGGTGATGTTTGTAAAATTGTATTTGCGATTTAATTTCTGACTTTTCTTTTTCAGTAAGTATCAAAGGATTTAATTCATAACCAAATGTTCCAAAGAAAGCGACATCGGCTCTAATTGATAATGGGGTATTACGAAATGTTTGATGATTAGGTGATGCTGATACATGTGATCCGATACTAGAAATTGGGTATGGTAATGAGGTACCGTATTGAATCTTTAAACGTTCAATAGGGTCTGTATTATCACTAGCCCATGCTTGTGGTGCATAAAACAATAAGCCAGGATCAAATCGACCACCACCGCCAGCACATGATTCAAATAACACATTTGGAAAATCACTTACTAGTCGTTCGTATAATTCATACACACCTAAAATATACCGATGAAAAAATTCATCTTGCTGATCATTAGCTAACTTCTTAGAATAAGCCTCAGTAATATTTCGATTCATATCCCATTTTATATAGTCTAAATTTGTATTTTTTATAACGTCTGCCATTTTTTTATAGATGTAATCGACAACATCCTTTCTTGAGAAATCTAACACTAATTGATGCCTTCCTAAAGAAACTTGTCGATTAGGTGTACAAATAATCCAATCTGGATGATTTTTAAATAAATTACTATTTTGACTAACCATTTCAGGCTCAAACCAAAGACCAAACTTTAAACCTAACTCTTTAATTTTATTAGCAAAATTATTTATTCCTTTAGGGAATTTTTCGGTATTTGAATACCAATCGCCAAGAGAGCTAGTAGCATTATTTCGGTTACCAAACCATCCATCATCTAATACAAATAATTCAATCCCAAGCTTTTTTGCAACTCTAGCGATTTGAAGTAAGGATTCTTGATTAAAGTTGAAATAAGTGGCTTCCCAATTGTTTATTAGAATAGGTCGTTCATTATTTTTCCACTTACCACGAATTAGGTTGTTTCGATATAAATCGTGATAAGTTTGACTCATTCCGTTCATACCTTGATCAGAATATACCATCACTACTTCAGGGGATTGAAAGTGTTCGTTTTCAGATAATTTCCAAGTGAAACGAAACGGATGTATTCCCATCGTAATTCGAGTCGTATCGTAATGATCAACTTCAGCTTGAGCAATAAAATTTGAGCTATAAACTAAATTAAAACCAAATACTTCACCAAGATTTTCTGTAGTCTCTTTTCTTTTAAAGGCAAGAAATGGATTATGTTGATGGGAACTGGAACCACGTAAACTCGATATGCCCTGTGTACCCATTACTAACTGTCGTTCCATTATATGTCTCTCTCTAGACCATGCACCACTTAGTTGAATCATATTAAAATCATGGTCAGGAAAATCAATCGAAGCACTCATAAATCGCTCTAAATAAAATGGTTCAATTCCTTGGTTACAAATATATGCACTTCTAGTAATAACAGATAAATCCTTAAATATTGTATAGGAAATTACAAGCACAGCTTTAAGGGTTGAATCTTCTAGTACAATCTGTATTGTTTCAGCCTCTTCTTCATTGTTTGTATAAGTGGCAGGTAAACCTTGTAAAATAGGTTTCCCTTTTGTAATTGTATAATATTTATAGATAAAATTAGTAATATGACTACCGTTTAACTGACGAATACTTAATGCCGGTTCACGATAGTCAGAAGTGCCATATACAGGAAATTCCTGTCTGATTGTTTCAAGACTTATTGATCGATCAGCATAATAATAAGAAGTATATGTTGTAGAAGAATTATCATTTTGGATATACGCAAAATTTGAATGAATGTCAATCGCTTTTCCGAAATACAAAGACCCAAGATGACCATTTTTCATGACATAAAATACATAACTAATTCTTCCGTTTGTTAGATGAAACTTTTTTTGTTCGTCATCCACAAAAATCAGCATGATTGCACCTCTAGTACATGATTTAATTACTTCTAAAAACTTTTATACTATTAAAGAAATTAGTCTAATCAAATTTTTATGCACATTATAAAATTAATATTTTTTACTGATTGAAAATAATTGAGAAAATTTAAATGAAATTTTAGTCAAATTTTCATCTGATTTTCAGAAAAGAATTTTAATATTAATTGACTATCGAAATCTTTATTCATTAATTACTAAAGTAAGAAAAATAGAAGGATCGAACTCAGGCGAACAAAGGAGGGAATTTTAATCAGGATTCCAAAAACTAAATATAAACAAAGTGGTGTAATAAATATGAAATTATTTAAACAATTAAGCCAGGAAAATAAACATTTAGTCATTGCAACACTCTTAATGATTTTCTATGTTTCTCCACTATTCATTTTAGGGGAAAATGCACATATTCGAGTACATGATAATTTAGATTCAAATATTGCATGGTATAAAACACTTAGAAACTCAGGACAACTATTTGGTAAATTAAATTCTACAATCCCCCAGATTATTAATGGATTGCCAAGAAATGCTTATGGAACGGAATTTAGCGGTATACAGTGGCTAAATAATCTTTTTCCGCCAATGCTAGCTTATTCCATAGGTCAGACAATTACCAGGATCTTTGCATTTCTTGGGATGTATCTTTTGTTAAAAAAGCATTTTATAACTGCAAAAGAAAATTACTTAATTCGAGTATGGGTCTCACTTGCTTTTGCACTGACACCATTTTGGCCGTCTGGAATGCTAAGTACATTGGGAATGCCACTAGCACTATGGGCGTTTCTAAATATAAGAATTGGAAAATATTCCTGGAAAGACTGGATTACTCTTATATTATTACCCTTTTATTCTAGTTTTGTGTTAGGATTCTTTTTCTTTTTAGTATTTATGGGATTGCTATGGTTAAGAGATGTATTTGTAAAAAAGAAAATCAATCCAATGTTTTTTTTAAGTATTTTATTAATGACTTTAATGTATTTAGCAATAGAATATCGTCTTGTATTCTCACTAGTCATCCCATCTGAACCAACAAGTAGAAATGAGTTTTTAAGCTCTACATTGGGTTTTTGGCATACGATTCGATTAGTGTTTAAGAATTATTTTTTAGGACATACCCATGTTCTAACACTTCACACTCTTGTCATTGTACCTTTATCTTTTATTGTATTCTGGACTTTAAGAAATAAAAAAAGAGAAAGTATTGAAAAAAGATTTCTATACTTATTTATTCTTAATTTTTTATTATCCGTATGGTACGCCTTTTGGTTTTATAAAGGATGGAAGCCAGTAAAAGAACAATTTCAACTATTAAATACGTTTAATTTTGCTAGATTTCATTTTTTAAGACCTCTAATAATCTATTTAATGTTTGCTGTGGGAGCCTATATTCTTTGGCTAAAGGGTAATGGCTGGCAAAAGTTTGTGAAAATTTGTTTAGTAGTTCAAGTATTTGTACTGTTTTGTGCGAATGATGAAATTGTATATCGAGTTGCGGGGAAACCATCATACAAACAATTTTATGCTGTAAATCAATTTAATGAAGTCGCCAAATATATTGGAAAACCTAAAAATAGTTATCGGGTTGCAAGTATAGGCATTCACCCTGCGATTGCACAGTATAACGGTTTTTACACGCTCGATACATATAATAATTTTTATTCGCTAAAATATAAGCACCAATTTAGAAAAATAATTGCCCCTGAACTCGATAAAAGTCCATTACTTGAAAATTACTTTGATCATTGGGGTGGAAGATGCTATTTATTTGTTGCGGAACTAGGTAAAAATTATGAATTCAAAAAGGACTCTAACGTAAAAATTCACAATTTACATCTAAATATTAATGAGTTTAAAAAAATGGGTGGAGAATATATTTTTGCTGCTGTACCAATTGAAAATGCTAGTAGTAATGGACTTTTATTGAAGAAAGTTTTTAATAATAAAAATTCTGCATGGCGTATCTATCTTTACGAGGTAAATAACGACTGAAATGGATGTGATGATAAATGAAACTACCTTTATTGACAATAGTTGTACCTTGTTACAATGAACAGGAAGTTTTTGAGGAAACAACAAGACAACTTACCTACTTAATTGAAGAATTAATAGATGATTCGCTAATCTCTGACTATAGTAAAATCCTGTTTGTTGATGATGGAAGTAAAGATCGAACATGGGAACTAATAGAAAATGAAAGTAATGAAAATGATTATGTTAGAGGATTAAAGCTTGCAAAAAATGTGGGACATCAGAATGCACTTATTGCTGGCCTTGAAGTTGCTAATAGGCAGTCTGACTGTGTAGTTTCAATTGATGCAGATTTACAAGATGATATAAATGTAATTCGTAAATTTATAGAAAAGTATTTAGAAGGTTTTGATATTGTTTATGGCGTTAGGGATAGTCGAGAAAGTGATACATTTTTTAAACGTTCCACTGCACTTGGCTTCTATCGATTTATGGAGAAAATAGGCATCAATCTAGTTCCCAATCATGCAGATTTTAGACTGATGAGTAAACGAGCATTAGATGAATTATTTAAATATAAAGAAACAAATTTATTCTTAAGGGGTCTCGTTCCACTTGTAGGATTTTCTTCAACGAAAGTCTATTATGATCGAAAAGAAAGGTTTGCAGGAGAATCAAAATATCCATTAAAAAAGATGCTTTCTTTTGCATTCGACGGAATTACTTCTTTTAGTATAGCTCCGATTAGATTTGTAACATTGCTTGGATTTTTAGCCATCATATTTAGTTTAATAGCAGCTGGCTATGCAGTGGTTGAACATGTGTTAGGAAATACAGTAACTGGTTGGCCATCGTTAATGGTTTCAATTTGGTTTGTAGGTGGAGTTCAATTAATGGGAATTGGTATGATTGGTGAGTATATAGGAAAGATTTATCACGAAGTCAAAAAACGTCCTAGATATGCTATTGAAACAGATTTATATACAATGATTGAAACTGAACTAGTCCATAAGGTTCAAAGATGAATACGACATTCTTCCGTTTTATTGCAGTAGGAATTGCAAATACAATTGTAGGATTATCATTCATTTATTTACTGCTTCATTTATTTGGTTTATCTTATTGGATTTCAACATTTATTGGAAATTCTTTAGGAGCATGTATCAGTTATATTTTAAATCGGAATTTTACGTTTAAAAGCCAAGGCTCTGTAAAAAAAAGTATCCCAATGTTTATCATTGTCATTTTAACCTGTTATTTTATAGCATTTAATCTTGGAGCTAAAATAATTGATTACATTTTAAATTTACAAGATTTTATATCTCTAAACTTTAAAAATGACTTAGCTGTTTTAATTAGTTCTGGGTTATATACGGTTTTAAATTATTTCGGTCAAAAATTACTTGTTTTTAAACATAGAAATATGACTATAAAACAATCTGAAAACGAAAGAATGTGATCAATATGAATATTTTAGTACTTGGCGGAGCTGGATATATAGGATCACATGCAGTATACATGCTGATTGAAAATGGCGTAAACGTAATAATTGTTGATAATTTGCAGACAGGAAACAAAGGAGCTATCCATTCAGACGCCATTTTTTATCATGGTGATATTCGTAATAAGGAATTTTTAAGGTCAGTTTTTCTAAATGAAAAGATTGATGGGGTGTTACATTTTGCAGCAAATAGTCTAGTTGGTGAATCAATGGAAAAACCGTTGGAGTATTTTAGCAATAATGTAGTTGGCACACATGTTTTATTAGAAGTGATGAATGAGTTTAATGTTAAATACATCGTATTTTCATCTTCGGCTGCAGTATATGGTGAACCTAACATCATACCAATCTCAGAAGATATTATTACAGATCCTACGAACACATATGGTGAAACAAAATTAATCATGGAAAAGATGATGAAATGGAGTAGTTTAGCATATGGTATTAATTATGTTTCCTTAAGATACTTTAATGTAGCTGGAGCAAAAAGTTCAGCTGAAATTGGAGAAGATCATTCTCCTGAGACACATTTAATTCCATTAATTTTACAAGTTGCTTTAGATCAAAGAAAAGAAATTACTATTTTTGGAGATGATTATAACACTCCTGACGGGACGTGTATTAGAGATTATATTCATGTTGAAGATTTAGTGAATGCTCATCTACTAGCGCTTAATTACCTTTTTAATGGTGGAAAAAGTGATATTTTTAACCTTGGAAATAATAAGGGATATTCAGTATTACAAATTGTTGAAGCAGTTCGTCGAATAACTAAGCATTCAATACCATATAAAATCAGTTCTAGAAGAGAAGGTGACCCAAGTATTCTAGTTGCTTCTTCTGAGAAAGCTAAAAAAGTTTTAGGATGGAAAGTAAAGAATGAAGACATTGATTTAATCATTAAAGACGCTTGGAAATGGCATAAAACGAATCCTAATGGATATAAGAACAAATATACTACTCAATATAATTAGATTGTTACTGAAACCTTCACTAAAAGTGAAGGTTTTTTCGTGAATTTAATTCCCACATAACCTAATAATGTTTTACGGTGATAGAAAATGATATAATATCACTAGTCGATTTATGGAGGTACGAGTTTGAATACGCATGAAATCATATTACAATTAGAAAATTATGTTCGAAATCTTCATCAAGGTGATAGTTCTGGACATGACTGGTATCATATTGACCGGGTTAGAAACTTAGCTGTACATATTGCTCAAAAAGAAAATGCAAATCAATTCATCGTAGAATGTGCTGCATTAGTTCATGATGTAATAGATGATAAGTTACATGATGATCTTGAAGCTCAAAAAATACAATTAGAATCAATTCTAAATGAATTATTAAATAATAATAAAGATGTAGAAGCAATCATGTACATAATTGAAAATATCTCCTATAAAGGGGGGAATGGGGTAATTCCGACCACTTTAGAAGGTAAAATTGTACAAGATGCTGATCGTCTGGATGCAATTGGAGCAATTGGAGTTGCTAGAACGTTTGCATACGGTGGAAAAAAAGGTCGTAGTATGTTTAACCCAGAGTTTAAAATAAGAGAAAACATGACGATCGAAGAATATAGAAGTGATAAAAGTTCTTCGCTACATCACTTCTATGAAAAAATATTAAAACTAAAAGACTTAATGAATACAAAAACAGCATTAGAAATGGCTGAAGAAAGACATTTATTTGTAGAAAAATTCATCGATGAATTTATGAAAGAGTGGAATTTTAAAATATGAAGATTTTAAGTGTAGAGAATTTAATTAAAACATATGGGGAAAAAACTTTATTCGATAAAATTTCATTTACTGTAAGCGAAGGGCAGAAAATTGGATTATTAGGTATTAATGGAACTGGTAAATCAAGTTTATTAAAAATCATTGCTGGTGTCGAGTCAGCTGATGATGGAAAAATTACGACTCCAAAGGATTATGTCATAAGTTATTTGCCACAACATGAAGATTTTGATAAAAAGCAAACGATTCTTGAAGCAGTATTTGAGAGTGATGATAAAGTAATGGTTTTAGTAAAATCATATGAGAAAACTTTACAAGCACTTGGAGAAGATCCATCTAATCAAGGGTTACAAAATGAATTATTAAAATTACAAGCTAAAATGGATTCATTAAATGGTTGGGATTTAGAAGCAAATGCAAAGACAATTTTATCGAAATTAGGCTTATCAAATTTAAATTTAGATGTTTCATTACTTTCAGGTGGTCAGAAGAAAAGAGTAGCCTTAGCAAAAGCATTAATACATCCATGTGATTTATTAATTTTAGATGAGCCTACGAACCATTTGGACTATGAATGTATCGTATTTTTACAAGAATACATAAAAAGACTACAAAACGCAGTATTATTTGTTACACATGATCGTTATTTTCTAGATGAAGTTACCACAGCATTATTAGAATTATCAAATAGCAATATCTATCGTTATGAAGGAAACTATCAGTATTATATTGAACAAAGAGCTGCTAGAGAAGAGCAAGAGGCAGCTACTAATGAAAAAAGAAATAATTTATTTAGAAGAGAATTAGCTTGGATGCGTAGAGGGGCAAAAGCTCGAACGACTAAGCAAAAAGCTCGTATTCAACGATTTGATGAGCTTTCGGGTAAGCTTAACAATCAAGAAAAAGCGGAATTAGAGATGAACTTTCAACAAACTCGATTAGGTAAAAAAGTTGTTGAGTTTATAAATGTTAATAAGTCCTTTAACGAGAAAAAAATATTAGATGATTTTAACTTACTTTTACTTCAAACTGATCGAATTGGAATAATTGGAGAAAACGGTGCAGGTAAGACAACTTTATTGAAAATGCTTGTAGGAGAAGAGCAAGTTGATTCTGGTGAAATTGAAATTGGGCAAACAGTAAAAGTAGCATATTATACTCAAATTCAAGAAAATGTGAATCCAACTATGAGAATGATTGATTATATTAAGGAAGAAGCAGAAGTCATTCATACACCAGATGGAAAAACAATTTCAGCTTCACAAATGCTGGAAACATTCCTATTTCCTACTCAATCGCACGGAGTACAATTGGGAAAACTTTCAGGTGGCGAAAAAAGAAGACTATACTTATTAAGACTCTTAATGACTGCTCCAAATTTATTATTACTTGATGAGCCAACAAATGATTTAGATATTGATACTTTAACAGTTTTAGAAGACTATATTGAGAATTTTAGTGGAGTAGTCGTTACCGTATCACATGATCGCTATTTCTTAGATAAAGTTACAAATAAATTATTAATTTTTGAAGGTGAAGGAAAAATTTCATCTACATTAGAAAGCTATACAGATTATTTAGAACGACAATCAAATGAAAAACGTGAAGTTGAAGCGGTAAAAGAAACAATAGAAAAACCAGTTTATCAAAAAGAACAAAAGAAAAAGCGATTAACTTATCAAGAACAAAAAGAATGGGATAGTATTGAATCTGATATCGAAAAACTGGAAATTGAGATTGAGCAATTAAATGAAAAGTTACAAGGTGTAGGCTCTAATTTTGATGAGGCTTATAAACTTTCTAAAGATATTGAGGAAAAAGAAGCTCAATTAGAACAGAAAATGGAGCGTTGGTCAGTTTTAAGTGATTTAGTTGAAAGTTTAAAGTAGAGTATTAATTTTGAGTTTTGGAATTTAATTTCATTTTACTACTCCTGTTTTATTATCTCATAATGAATTTTTTTAAATAAAAGTTTGTTTAAAATACTATTTTCCTTTTTTTACGGACTTACAAAAATTTTGTATTGTAGAAAAAAATAAAGGAGATGGTAATAATGATAAACAATGTTGTATTAGTAGGGAGATTAACGAAGGAGCCCATTTTACAAACTACACCAAATGGAAGAAAAACAACTTTTATTAACATTGCTACGAATGTTTATTCAGATTATCTGAAAAAAACGAGAACGAACTATGTTTCAGTAAAATTATGGGGGCCCATTGCTGAATATGCTACTAAAAAAGCAAAAAAAGGGATGGAAGTTTCTATTGAAGGAATGATAAAAACTTCAAGTTATGTAAAGGAATCTGAAAAACCAATTTATGTGACGGAAATAATAGTTGAGAAATTTCACCTTTTTACTCGTCGATCTGAAGAGTTAACTCACAACGCAATCGAATCTAGTACAAATGACTTCGAAGAATTTGTTAAGGCGTTACAATAGTGAGTTTTTCCTCTTTTTGATAGAATGAACTAAATAACAAGAAGAGGAGATTAAGATGAAAATTAAGTCAATCGAGCCAACACCAAGTCCTAATACAATGAAAGTGCTATTAGATGAGGAATTGCCTTCAGGAAGTAGAAATCATTATTCTACTGATAATTTTGACAAGGCACCATTAATCATTCAAGAAATATTAGGAATAGAAGGAATCAAAAGTGTCTATCATGTAGCTGATTTTATTGCTATTGATCGTAAGTCAAATGCGAATTGGCAAACCATTTTACTTCAAGTCAGAAATGTATTTGGTGAAGAAGTAAATGATGAAGCTACTAATGAAACGATAATTGATAATCATTTTGGAGAGGTACAAGTATTTGTTCAAATGTATCATAATATACCAATGCAGTTGAAATTAATTGTAAATGGTGAAGAACAAAGAGCCGCTTTACCTCCTTTTTATAAAGAAGCAATCATGAAACTAACAACATCTGCATCAAATGTAGTATTTGAAAGACAATGGATTGATTATGGAATTCGATATGGTGAATTAGCAACAATCGAGAAAGAAATTATTGATGAATTAACGGCTACACACACTGAAAACGACATAAAAAATATCGTCAACGAAGTGATGACGAATGATGCATCTACTATTGAGAAAAAAGAAGTTCCTAAATTTGAACCATTTACTGCAGATATTTTTGAAGAAAAAGATTGGAAAAAAAGATATGCGAGATTTGTAAAAATCAATCCTACCCTTGAAGATTTACCTTTACTAGAGATTGCATTAAAAGATGAACATGTTTCAATAAGAAGATTAGCTACAGCTTATCTAGGTATGTTAAAATCAGAATTAGTGTTACCTTATTTATATGAGGCTTTAAAGGATAAGGCAGTCGGTGTAAGACGAATTGCTGGAGATTGTCTATCAGACTTAGGATTTGAAGAAGCCATGCCAGCTATGATTGAAGCATTAAAAGATCCTAGTAAATTAGTTAGATGGCGTGCAGCAATGTTTCTTTTTGAACTAGGTGATGAAAGTGCAATTCCAGCATTAAAAGCTGCATTAGAAGACCCAGAATTCGAAGTGAAATTACAAGTTCAGCTTGCTTTGCATCGAATTGAGAATGGTGAGGAAGCACTTGGTTCAGTTTGGAAACAAATGACTGAACGTAATAAAATAGAAAATGAAAAAGGAGAAACAAACTAATGAATGCATATGATGAGTACATGAAAGGGATCGTAAAGCCAATGAGGGAGGAATTAACTTCAAATGGTTTTACAGAATTAACGACCGGGGAAGAAGTCGAATCATTTATGAATGAATTAAATGATACTGCTTTTTTTGTAATCAATTCAGTTTGTGGTTGTGCAGCTGGACTTGCTAGACCTTCTGCAGTTCAAGCAGTTATTGAGTCAGAGAAAAAACCTGCAAATGTTATGACAGTGTTTGCTGGACAAGATAAGGAAGCAACTGCAACGTTAAGAGAATATTTAGCTGACTTCCCACCATCTTCACCTTCAATGGCAGTATTTAAAGGTAAAGAGGTAGTTGGATTTATTCCTCGTGAACAAATTGAAGGATCAACTCCTGAAGATATTAAAGCAAGAATTCAATCGATATTTGCACAAATGTAAAAAGAGGATTTCTCCTCTTTTTTTCTTAATTAAGGAGACATATGATTATTACAACTTGCTTAAGACCAGATGTTTATTTAGAAAAGGAAGCAGAGATAATTGCTTCAGACTTAAATGGGCAACTAATTCTCCGGAAAGAATATAGCATTGAAGAAATCTATAATAAATTTAAAAAACCTATACTTGTTTTAGGTAAAAATAGATTAGAATGGTATGAGGATGGCAATGCAATTCCATATTTTTTTCATCCTAACTCCTCAGTTTTTAGGATTAGACGATTAATGAAGGGTGAACATGATCCATTTTGTGACGCTTGTTTATTAACAAAAGGTGATTCCCTACTAGACTGTACACTTGGAATGGCTTCAGATAGTATTGTTGCAAGTTACGTTGTAGGTGACCAAGGTAAAGTTCTAGGTTTAGAGAAAAACCAAATTATTGCTTACCTAACTAAGAAAGGATTAAAAACAAATAAACAGAACATTTTAGATTGGTCGAATATCATTA
The DNA here is from genome assembly GCF_036421055.1 of Gottfriedia acidiceleris. Classification (GTDB taxonomy): domain Bacteria; phylum Bacillota; class Bacilli; order Bacillales; family Bacillaceae_G; genus Gottfriedia; species Gottfriedia acidiceleris_C. Next base: position 167,591 of record NZ_JAZGQS010000009.1, read on the forward strand.
ACAAAATTGAAGTAAAAAATATAGATTATAAAACTTATATGAAGACACTTCCAGATCAATCTTTTGATATCGTTTATTTTGATCCGATGTTTGAAAAAAATATCGAAGCCTCTTCGGGTATTGCAGCATTGAAAAATTTAGCATCATATGATGACTTAACATATGAAGTAATCAATGAAGCTAAGCGCGTTGCTAAAAAAAGAATAGTGTTGAAAGATCATTTTAGAAGTGAAAGATTTAAAAAATATGGATTTAATCAATTAATTCGCAAATCATCAGAATTTCATTTTGGCTATATTGAAATTAAAGAAGATCATTAAGAATTAACAATACATAATTAGGAGGTCAATATGAAGCAATACTTAGATTTATGTAAACACGTATTAGACAATGGCATGACAAAGACAGACCGTACTGGAACTGGAACAATTAGTACATTCGGTTATCAAATGCGATTTAATCTTCAAGATGGCTTCCCTTTAGTAACAACAAAGAAAGTGCATTTAAAATCAATCATTCATGAATTATTATGGTTTTTAAAAGGTGACACTAACATTCAATACTTAAAAGAAAATGGTGTTCGGATTTGGAATGAGTGGGCAGATGAAGATGGTAATTTAGGCCCTGTATATGGTGAACAATGGAGATCATGGAAAGCTGCAGACGGCTCTACAATTGACCAAATTACAGATGTAATTAATCAAATCAAAACAAACCCAGATTCCCGAAGAATGATTGTTTCTGCTTGGAATGTTGGGGAACTTGATAAGATGGCTTTAGCACCTTGTCATTGTTTTTTCCAATTTTATGTGAATAATGGAAAACTTTCTTGTCAGCTTTATCAGCGTTAATTCTGAGCGCCTTTACAGAGTAATCTGTATCGAAAACCTTGCTAAACGGGGAAACTCTTAAATTAAGACAATCCCGTGCTAAAATTATTCTTTTGGGACGATAAAGAATATAAATGCCTAACGACTATCCAAATATGGAGTAGGGTGCAAGTGATTGGCACCCGAAATGCAAGGGGCCTTATATGAGGTCGTGATATAGTCTCATCTGCATGGTGATATGCAGCAGTTCTTATATGAACGGGCCAAGCCTAACGAACTTGGTTGAAGATTTTGTCAGCTGACATTTTCCTAGGAGTTCCATTTAATATCGCATCTTATGCACTATTAACAATGATGATTGCTCAAGTATGTAATTTAGAATTAGGTGATTTTGTACATACATTTGGAGACGCACATATCTATACAAACCATCTTGAACAAATAAAATTACAACTATCTAGAGAGCCACATAAATTACCAAAAATGAAGTTAAATAAAGAAATTAAAAACATTTTTGAATTTAAATATGAGGATTTCACATTAGAAGATTATGAGTGCCATCCTGCGATCAAAGGGGTAGTAAGTGTATGATTGCTGCATTAGTAGCGATGTCAGAAAACAATGTAATTGGCTTAAATAACAAGATGCCTTGGCATCTACCACAAGAGCTTGCTTATTTTAAGAAAGTAACAACTGGGTATACGATTATTATGGGAAGAAAAACCTTTGATTCGATTGGTAGACCACTTCCAAACCGAGAAAATATCGTTGTGACAAGACAAAAGGATTTTCAAGCAGAAGGTGTTACTGTCATTAATGACGTTATAAGTTATGTAGAAGAAAATAAAAATAAAGATTTATTTATTATTGGTGGGGCTGAAATTTTTAATTTAACATTCCCATATTTAGATACACTTTATATCACTGAAATTGAACATAACTTTGAAGGTGACACTTTTTTCCCGAATTTTTCAAAGGAAGAATGGAATATTAAATCTGTTTCTGATGTACAAGTTGATGAAAAATCAAAAATTAAATTTAGATATTTTGTTTATGAAAAAAAGTGTTGACATCTTGAATTAAAGATATTATTATGAGGTTAAGGGATTTAGTTATCCCTTAATTTTTAAAAATAAATCTCGAATTAAAGATAAACGAAACTGAGAGGAAGATGTTTAAAATGAAAAAATTACTTTATATTACTGCAAACCCAAATGCAATTGAAAATTCATTTGGTCTATCTGTAGGGGAAGCATTTATTAATGAATACAAAAAAGCAAATCCTGAAAATGAAGTTATTCATTTTGATTTATTTAAAGAAAATGTTCCTATGTTAGATGGAAATGTTTTTGATGCATGGGGCAAATTAGGAAATGGTACTGCTTTTGAAGAATTAAGTGTTGATCAACAAGCAACTTTAGCTGCAATGAATCGTAACTTAGAAATGTTCACTCAAGCTGATGAGTATGTATTTGTTACACCATTCTGGAACTTTAGTTTCCCATCAGTTGTAAAAAACTTTATTGATAATATCTCAATTGCTGGTAAAACATTTAAATATACTGAAAATGGTCCAGTTGGTTTACTTGAGAATAAAAAAGCATTACACATCCAAGCAAGCGGTGGCGTTTATTCAGAAGGTCCAGCAGCTGGAATTAACTTCTCTAGCCCATACTTAACAAGTATCTTAAACTTTGTAGGTGTTACTGATGTAACTACATTATTCGTAGAAGGTATGGCTGCAATGCCAGATAAAGCACAAGAAATTAAAGCTAATGCAATTGAAAAAGCTAAAGTTCTTGCTGCAGAATTCAGTGGAGCAAAAGTTTCGAACTAAAGATTCACTATATTAAGGAATCGGCAAATAAAAGCCGATTCTTTTTTTGTGATTCTCGTTTTATTAAATAATCAGGATGGATAATACTTTTCAAGTGGTTGGGCATTTTGTATAATAATTAACATACTCAATTATCGGAGGATTATTATGTTTCGCACAATATATGCTGCAACACGCATTGTAGTTGGTGTAATTGAAGCAAAGCTAAAATTATCATCAGTAAAAAAAATACCAAAAGATTTACCTGTACATGAGCAAGACCGTATAATGCACCAATTTCCAGATTACTTCGGGAAAATGATGATTGGTTGTACTGGTAGTAAAGTAAAGGTTGAAGGAATCGAAAATATTCCTAGAGACGAAGGGGTCCTATTTGTAAGTAATCATCAAAGTAATTTTGATATTCCGCTATTATTAGGATATTTAAATAAGCCTATTGGATTTATTGCAAAAGCCGAGTTAAAAAAACTACCAATCGTACCAGACTGGATGGAACAAATGCATAGTGTATTTATGGACAGAAGTAATCGAAGACAATCACTTAATGCTATAAAAGAGGGCATTGATAAACTTAAAAATGGCCATTCATTAGTTATTTTTCCAGAAGGTACACGAAGTAAGGGTAGTCAAATGGGTGAATTTAAATCAGGGAGTCTTCATTTAGCGACGAAATCAGGGGTTCCTGTTATTCCTGTAAAAATTGAAGGGACTTATAATATTTTAGAAGCTAATGGTAATCGAATTAAACCAGCAAATGTTACACTAAAAGTATTTCCACCAGTTTATCCTGAACAAATTGGAATGACTGATCCGAAAGAATTAACTAACTATATAAAAGAGATTATTGAAAAATAAAACGAAAAGCGCTCATTTAAAATGAAGCGCTTTTTTAAACAACAAATTTTAAGATACAAAAATACATAGACGCACTACCTAATAATACAAATAAATGCCATATTGCATGACTATATGGCCAGCGTTTAACTAGAAAAAAAATTGTTCCAATTGAGTAAAATAGCCCTCCCAATAATAAGTAGAAAAAACCTATTCCAGATAGTCCTACATATATCGGCTTAATTGCAAACATCATTAACCAACCCATAATTAAATAAACAAACGTTGAAAATAATTCAAACCTATTAACATAGATAAATTTAAAGATTACACCTGAAACTGCCAAGCACCAAATAATTGTAAATAAAGACCAACCAATCCTCCCCCTTAAAGTTACGAGTAAGAATGGAGTATAAGTTCCAGCTATTAATAAATAAATTGCCGAGTGATCTAAAATTGTAAATAGCCTAATTAACTTTGGGTCTCTAACGCTATGAAGTAATGTTGAGCAAATATAAAGTAGCAGCATAGACAAACCAAAGACTGTAAAGGAAATTAAATGCCATGGTGTCCCTTTATGCATAGCCTTACTAATTAAATAATATAGTGCTGGGATGCTCAGTATTGCACCAATCCCATGAGTAATAGCATTTGCTAATTCTTCTTTCATTGCTCTACTCATAAAAATGCCTCCTAATTTTATTGAATCATTTTCATCCATGAGAGTATTATGAACAAATCTAGAGATTTAATGTTTTCAATATTTAATAGCTTTATGTATATTTTGATAGATTATTTTAAACAGTTTCTATAAAGCAAGAATGAATCATAAATCAAATAGATATGGTAATCCGAATTAATCAAAATTATCTAAATGGAGGTAAATATGCTACTGATAAAAAATGGTGAAATCTTCACCCCGAAATCAATTGGTAAAAACGATATTTTAATTTCAAATGAAAAAATTGAGTATGTTCATGAAGGAATAGACATTACCTTATCTTCGGTTCCTTTACAAATATTTGATGCATCTGCCTACTATATTGTGCCTGGCTTCATTGATGCTCATGTACATCTTATTGGTGGTGGAGGTGAAGGTGGACCCAACACATATTAACCGCAATAGCTATTTATTTGAAGCAGGAATAAACTATGCTAAAAAAGGAGGGTTTGTAGACTTTACAACTAGCTCAATCCCTCACTTTTTAAATAATGGTGAAGTGAAATGTAGTGTAGGGTTGAAAAGAATGCTCAATTCAGGTGTTAGCATTAAACAAATCACGTTTACATCTGATGGACAAGGGAGTCTACCCGATTTTGATGAAAACGGAATACTCCGAGGAATGAAAGTTGGAAGAGTAAGCAGTTTATATAACGAAGTAAAAGACGCAATTTTAAATGAAGGCATTAAGCTTGAAGATGCAATTAGCGTCATCACTAAAAACCCAGCTAATATTTTAAAATTACAAAAAGGACAAATCAAAAATGGATCCGATGCAGATTTAGTCTTCCTAAATAAAGACACACTAGAAATTGAAGCAGTTATTTCAAAAGGAAAAATAATGATGCAAGATAAAGAAGTATTAGTAAAAGGAACATTTGAATGAATAAAGTTTAAAAGCAGGAAGTACAAGGAACTACCTGCTTTTACTTTGTTGAAAATAACCTTTTCCTATTCCCTCATCTTTTCAACGAATAAAACAATAATCGAAAATTCATACTAGAAATAATTGTATTCGAATGAGGTGAATGATTTTGTATATAAAAAAGACTGCATTAATCTTAATTTCGATCATTGCAGTCGTCATTTCGGCTTGCAGTAATAATCAAGAGTCTAGTAATACTTTCAATATTGGGATTGTCTCAGATTCAAATGGTAAAAATAATAGTTATTTAAACTCAATTGCTATGAAAGGTATTACTAAATTTGCTAAAGAGGAACATTTAAAAAAAGATAAGAATTATAAATACATTACAACTAGCAGTAAAAAAGGTTTTGAAAAAAAAATTACTAAATTGGCTGATGCAAATTATGATTTGATTATTGGAATAGGGAATAATTTATCTACTGTATTAAATAAAGTTGCAGAAAACAATAATAGTACTAAATTTGGTGTGATTGATTCAAGAGTTGACCAACCAAATGTAATTAGTATCGATTTTACTGAACAAGATGGAAGTTTTTTAGCAGGTGTAATTGCAGCGATGAAAACAAAAACTAAAAAAATTGGATTTATCGGTGGGGACGACAATGAAATTATTAACAGGTATAAGTATGGATTTATTTCAGGGGTAAAATCAGTAAATAAAGACATTGAAGTTCTAACAGCATATTCTAATACCTTTAATGACCCTAAAATAGGTTCAAGAATAGCAAATGACTTTTTTATGAAAGACGTTGATATCATTTTTCCAGTAGCGGGTTTAACAAGTAAAGGTGTATTTACTACTGCAAAAAAAATTAGGAGATCAAATCAAGGGGAAGTATGGGTAATAGGAGCTGACCGTAACGAGTATAAACACGGTTTACCTGAGAACGTAACTCTTATCTCACTTGTGAAAAAAATTGACCAGGCAGTATATGATCTAGCTAAACAAGCAAAGTCGAATGAATTTCATGGTGGTAAAACTTTAATTTATGGTTTAAATGAAGATGGTATAAAATTAATTCAGGCTGATCATAATGTTGAGGACAAAATTTTAGTAAAGGTTAATGAATATAAGGATAAAATTCAAAATGGTGATTTAGTGGTACCTAGTAATAAAGAAGAGTACTTACAATTTAAAGAAAAATTAATTTAATTTAAAAATAAAAAAGAACTAATAACATTATTATGTAAACTGAAACGTATTAAGTTATTAAAATTTATTAAAATTCCTTGAAATTATTTGACGAATGAACAAATTTTTGACAATATTACTATATAAGGAAAGTTTGGTACTTACTTATTAATAGTGGATGGAAGTTGGGGGAAAATAATGGCTAACATAGGCTTTCCAGGTTTAATTTTAATTTTAATTTTAGCATTAATTATATTTGGACCAAAAAAATTACCTGAAATCGGAAGAGCATTTGGCGATACTCTTAGAGAATTTAAGCGTTCTACACAAGGATTAACAAATGATCTTTTAGAAGACAAAGACGAAAAGAACGGCAAATAAATCAGTAAAAGACTCGGTAATCGTACCGAGTTTTTTTTTTGAAAATTTTCTATCTACGCATTTTATTCAAACGCCACATCTTGTCCATTCTTAAACTTAAAACTCCCCATTATGTCAATATGATTTTTAAACAATTATTGAAATTTTAATAGAACTTTAATATTTACTGTCAACTTATAGTAAAAATGATATAATGAATTTGCTTTGCAAAATTTGTAGAATTTTAGAAGAAAGATGTGAATTGATTGGCAAACATAAAGATAGTAACTGACTCAACAGCCGACTTATTAAAAGAAGAAATTGAAAATTTAAATATAACAGTCATTCCTTTAACAATTCAAATAAATGGTGGAACATATTTAGATGGGGTTAATATATCTCCAAAGCAATTTATTGATGAAATGCAACAATCAGTTGAATTACCAAAGACATCTCAACCAGCTGTAGGAACATTTGTAGAAACATTTGATAAATTGACAGCCGATGGAAGTAAGGTCATTTCAATTCACTTATCTAGTGGTTTAAGTGGTACTTATTCAACCGCATGTGCAGCGGCAGGGATGGTTGAAGGTGATGTAACTGTAATTGATTCAGCTTTTATTACAAGAGCAATGGCTTTTCAAGTCATTGAGGCAGCACAAATGGCAAAAGAGGCATACACAGTAGAAGACATCGTTAACCGTCTTAAGGAAATTAAAAATAGCACGTATTTATATATAATGGTAGATACTCTTGAAAACTTAGTTAAAGGTGGACGAATTGGAAAGGGTAAAGCTTTCATTGGGTCATTACTAAATATTAAACCGATTGCATCACTTGAAGGAGGAGTCTATTCTCCAGTTGGTAAAGTACGTAGCCATCAGCAAGTAGTAAAAACTTTAACTAAATATTTTGAACAAGACACATTAGGAAAAACGATAAAAGGTGTAGGAATTGCACATGCAGATGCTACAGAACTTGCAGAAAATCTTAGAAAATCAATACAACAGCTAACGAACCTAGAATTAGATGAAACAGGTTATACAACTCCAGTAATTAGTACACATACTGGAAAAGGTGCGATTGGCTTCGTATTTTATGCAGAATAGTTTCTAGATTCAACATTTCATTTTTAACATAAGAAAGAAGAAGCTTAATAAATAATGGCTTCTTCTTTTTTATTTCCAACGATTGAGGGGTGAATTGTTTCACCAAGTAATGAAATTTTTAGCTTTTCGGGTTGTATTTTTTTCCTTTTCCATTCAGAACATAATCGCTCGAGAGCCTCAAAAGGAGTATCATCTGCCAGTTTAAACGTTCCGTAATGCATTGGGATAAATAACTTTGCGTTTACATCTAAAAACGCTTGAACAGCTTCTTCAGGTGACATATGGTTGTGTTTCATAAACCATTCAGGTTCATATGCTCCGATTGGAATAATGGCTGTATCAATTTTAAATCTTTTACCGATTTCTTTGAAACCTGAAAAATAAGCACTATCACCTACGTGATATATACAGTCATTGGTCGTTTTGAATACAAATCCACCCCAATGTGACTTATTTCTGTCAAATAAAGTTCTCTTCGTCCAGTGCTGAGAAGGTACAAATGAAATATTGATCCCTAAAAAGTCTTTTGACTCCCACCATTTCATTTCATGGACATTGTTATAGCCTTTATTAACAAATTTTTGTTTTAAGCCGATTGGTAAAATAAACCGTGTTTTTTTAGGAAAATGTCGCAACGTATTAAAATCTAGATGATCATAGTGACCATGAGAAATACAAATTATGTCAATTGGAGGTAATTCGGATATAAGTATTCCTGGTTTTGACAATCGTTTTTTTAAAGCCATTTGATTAGCATAGACAGGGTCAGTTAATATATTGACTCCTTTTATTTGAATTAAAAAAGTAGAGTGTCCAATCCAAGTAACTGTTGTTTTATCACGATTTTCTTTTAAATAAGAGATTTTTTTATGACTACATTGTTGAATGACACTACTATAATCCTTTTTTGTCTTACTTCTTTCAATACCGCATTTGATAAAATCTTTAAAAGTTTTACGATAACTTGTGTCTAAATTTTCATATTTTTTATTTGCCATGATCAGTCATCCTTTCAAGATTCTTTATCAATATGTTTAGTTTAACTTTACTTTGTAAAAGTATCATTTGAAAAACTTTAAATATCTATGACAATTAGTTTAAATTATTAGAAAGAACCGATCCGTTTTTGATACAATGGACAAGTACAATGCAACATAGGGGGATAAGTATGAAGAGAAATTCGGTATTTGTGACATTTATAATGATTTTATGTCTTGCATTATTAAGTGGCTGTGGAAATAAAATTGAGAATCCTTTAAATTGGGATCTAGAAAAATTTACATACACTAACCAGGACGGTAAGGCTTTTGGGACAAAAAATTTAAAAGGAAAAGTCTGGCTAACAGATTTTATATTTACAAGTTGTGAAACAGTTTGTCCGCCAATGACAGCAAATATGGCAAAACTTCAACAAAAGGCTGCAGAGAAGAAGTTAAATGTAGACTTCATCTCATTTAGTATTGATCCTGAAGTTGATACGCCACAATTATTAACTACATTCGCAAATAAATTTAATGCTGATTTTAGTAATTGGAATTTCTTAACTGGATATTCTCAAAAACACATTGAAAAATTTGCATCTGAAAATTTTAAAACGATTGTTAAGAAACCTGAAAACAATTCACAAGTTATTCATGGTACTAAATTTTATTTAATTGATCAAAACGGAAAAATCGTTAAAGATTATAGTGGTGTAAGTAATGTGCCATTTGATGAGATTTTATCTGATATTGAAACTTTGACAGGGAAATAAAGCTGCCTTTAAGTAAAGAGATTTAATAAAAAACTGAGTTTCTAAAAGATACTCAGTTTTTTTATTTGAATTTAGTTAATGGTGTTTTTTAGTTAAAACACCGACTTCCAATTGAATATATTTTCGTCGGTCATATGCAGTATTACTTTTAGTCTAAAAAGATTTGTTTTTGGTATTCAGGTAATTTAGTACCTTTTATGACAAGCATACCGTTTTCGTATGTTGCAGTTGCTGTTGTTGCATTAATTGGGTAAGGTAATTTTACAACTCTTTGGGATTGGCTATAAGAATATTTTTTATAGGAGTAATTTGATTGATCGTTTTGTACTTCAGTAGTCGAATCAGTTTTTAAGCCAATTGTTAGGATTGTTCCTTCAAGGTCCATATAAATTTGTTCTTTGCTTACACCTGGCATACTTGCCTGAATGATTAATTCCTCACCGTTTTCAATAATCTCTACACCGATTGAGGAAAAAACGCCATGTTTATGAAAGAATTTATCAATTTCATCAAATAGACCTCTAATAGGCGACTGATCTATTAAATCATCCACCTTTTTTAAATAATGTTGAAGATCAATAGATGAATGACTTTGTTTTTCATCTTGAGCGTTGTTTTTTTCTTTTTCACTCATATTCATACCTCCTATCATTCCGACTAACGCAGTATATGTAAGGAGCCTAAACACTGTGCATGTTTAGGTGTAAGGATTTTTTTAAAACAAATGGTGAAAATCAGTTTTTGTCATGTACAATGAACGGAAAGATAAAAAGTTAGAAGAGGAAGAAGAATGGAAATACAGGTTGCAACAAAAGAAGATGTATTAGAAATTGTAACCATTTATAATGATACGATTCTAAACACCACAGCAACATTTGATATGAAATAAAAACAAAAGAAGAAATGAAAAAATGGTTTGCCAACCATAATGAGCTTTATCCAGTTATCGTTTCTAAAGAAAATAGTCAAGTAACTGGGGATTGTTCACTTTCACAGTTAAGGAAAAAGATGCATATAAACATACAGTTGAACTATCTATCTATATCCATCCTGATCATCGTCAAAAAGGACTAGCAAAGGCATTAATGAGTGAGATGATTGAATCTGCAAAAAAATTAGGTCATTCTACAAATATTTCTTGTATTACTAGCGGAAATGAAGTGAGCGAAAGATTATATGAGAAATTGGGATTTAAAAAGGTAGGTCATTTTTATAAAGTAGGCCAGAAATTTAATCAATGGTTGGATATTGCCTATTATCAATTAATGCTATAGCTGAAATACTAAACTCTAAAAGATTATATAGGCGATGGAAACACTCAATTTTACTTGGGTGTTAGCTTGTAAATAAAGATATCAAATTGAATGTAAGCGCTCGTCTCTCAAGGGCTCCGAAGACTTGTGAGAAACGGAGTTACCTTAGATGATAATGTGCACTCAGATAGGCGAAGTAATTAGAAAATCGATCAATTGGCGGGAAGTTTAACACTCAGGTCTACCTGGGTGTTTTTATATGGAAAAAGGCCGTATTATTCATAATTTCTATACTATGAACGTAAAATGTAGGAGAAATGTCGGAAAGTGGGGGAAATGACTTTGAAATTAAAACGCGCATTGACCCAGAAATTAGCAAAAAAAATTCACAACTTTTTATTCCTTGGAAAAATTGTTACAGAAAGAATCGTGGACCAAGAGAAGCAGAATTTACTTTTCTATGAGGATGAAGATCATATTCGTTTTTATGTGGAGTGCTTATCTCCAATTCCATCAAAGTTAAAAGCCAGTTTTTCAACTCAAGATGTTTTGTTTGTAGGGACAACTGCAAATAAAAATAATGAAAGTAAGATAAAACCACTAATTAAAAGTAAGAAAAAAGATGACATTATTGATGGGTTAAAAAAGATTTTTGATTCTAAATTAGTTATGTTTCGCCTTGAATACGCAAATGAAGTAGTCACAGCGGATCTAGTTGAGTTTTTTGATGGGAAAAGAGACACTTTCTACCATCTTCTGCCTGTTATTGAACTTAGGGGAGAGGGAAAGCGTGAAGAGGTCGAAAATCGACTGATAAAAGGTTCTTTGCCTATTCATCTGCCAAAATATTTTAATGACTTTGATCAACCTGAATTTGTCTTTTATGAAAATAGATTATATGGCAATTTGTTTTTAAAATCGATGATGAATGATATTAGTTATTTAGAAAAACAAAATGAAGTTACATTTCAAGATTATGATGAAGATGAACTTAAAAAGTCGTTCATTCATTTAAATCATTTAATTTATTTTATTCCCGAAAAACAGTGGGAAGAGTTGTGTAAAAACTTTAAAAAAGAATGCAAAGAACTTATTTATACGCAAGAATTTACTGAGAAACAAGCTTTTCCTATTGAATGGAGTAATGATTCTGAAAATGCTTTTATTGAACGATTTTATCAAAATTGTTTGCAGCAAGGCTTGTTATACGAAAAAAAAGATATTATTAATTTTCATATCTGTTGTAAATTTCAGGCTCTAACAATTTTAGGTGGGGTAAGTGGTACTGGGAAATCTCAATTAGCACGCATATATGGCGAAACGTTAGGGCTTGAATTTGGAAAGGAATTATTATTTGTTCCAATTTCGCCATCGTATCGCGAACACTATGATTTATTAGGCTATTTAAATCCGTCTACTGGGATTTATATCGATTCTGAGACGGGATTAACGAAATTACTGATTGAGGCTGAACAATTTCCACACAGGATGTATATGGTGATTTTTGATGAAATGAATCTTTCGCAAATTGAACATTGGTTTAGTAAATTTCTCTCAATTTTAGAAATGCCTCAGGATAAGAGAGTGATTACTTTATTCCATGATCATAACGTAGTCATTAATCAATATTATAAGCCTAAAGTAAGAATAGGTAATAATATTATTTTTGTTGGAACAGTTAACTTTGATGAAACGTCAAGTGAGTTTTCTTTAAGACTGTTAGATCGTGTAAATATAATCTCACTTAGATCAACTTCATTCGTAAATTATGCAGAAAAGATGAATAATGAAAATATTTATGAAACTGTACCACAAATCTATATTAATGCAGAAAACTATAGTAATTGGACAAAGAAAACTTTAAGTGCATCTGAGCTTACAAGTGATGAATTAAAGTTTTTTGATGAGTTTAATAAAATAGTTGAACAGTCACTAAGTGAGCGAATCATCTCTCCACGTATGATGAAAGATTTATCAAATTATTTAGCTAACATACCTACTCTTCCTTCCCATGTTCAGTTCGAACGAAAAGAAGCAATCGATCTTTTTGTTAAACAACGCGTATTAACGAAAGTTAGGGGATTATTTGCTAATTTAGAAGAATTAATTGGTACAGGTGATGGAAACGAGCAGGAAGGGTTACTAAATATGGTGATGAAATCTAATTTGGGTAGATCAATTTCTGACTTTGAGTATTCTATTAAAGAATTGAAAAAGAAAAGAAAGCAGCTGGAGATTGATGGATATGTCAACTAATAATAGTCCAGAAATTTTTGAACCACTTTATCTCCCGTTTACGATTGCAATTCTTGTCGGTACTAGGGGGAAAGAGGAAAAAATATCTCTTGATGCACTTACAATGAACCCAAAAGAAGCTTACTTATTTGCCTATGAAATACAGGAATTAAAAAGATTTTTATTTCAAGTCGATGGTGAGTTTGATGGTAAAATTACGTTCGTTTGGAATAATCTTTATCATTTTCAACAAGAAAACTTAGATGATCAGCAGTTTATTTTTACATCTGAAAAAAGAAAAATATTAATATATGAACATGGTAAAACAGAGAATGCTTATCCTTGGAGATGTGGATATTATGAGTTCTGTATTATATATCAAGAACAACATTTTTATGGAATGATAAAAATAGTACCGAAAAATTTAGATTATGATCAATTAGAGTGGATGCATTCAACTTTAAATCAACAAATAAATGGAATAATGAATGACTCGCAATACTTTAAAAAATCTTCCGCTTCGTTTACGCAAAATGGAACAATGTATTTTTGGCCAATTATTCGATTTATCGAGTCAAATGAGGAAAGACTATTAGTTGCAATCCAACAGTTTATAAGTAAATTAAAGCGAAAACAAAAAAAGGAATATGAATTAAAAAGACAAGTCAAAAAATTAGATTTTAATACAATTAGATGGACCTTATTGCATCCGGCCATTTCAAATGCAACTAATTTAACAATGCAACCAGTAGTTCAAGAAGAAAATTATATCGATGAGATAAAATATGCTAAACATAAAGTTCGTAAATTTCTACTTACAATTGAAACATTATTAACCTTCGTAAAATATGAATTAGTAAAAGACAGAAATAAAATGGATCAAATCGATTTTCAAGTGAAGGATATAGAAAAAATGATGCAAAATGTAGTTGGGAATGGCTCTATTACTGATCGAGAAAAAGCCAAGTATAGACAGTCAAAAATGTTAAAAGAGCTAGAATTAGAAAAATTAACGAGAAGTGTTTCAGAAAAAGAACGTATTACGAATTCTTTGGAGAAACTTTATGAAGTCTATTTTAGAGAATATACAATTGGAATCTTCCGTATAGCGACGGATACAGATACTTCAAAATATCCAACTAGTCCATCGAAAGTATTTTTAAATTTTATTCATTCTTTAAGTTTGTTTGATAAAAAGGTAAAGGAATACGGGAAAAAACAAATGCTTTTACCTGTATATAAACCAACTTTTTTACTATATGAATACTTTGTCTTTTTCTCGTTATGCGATATTTTCTTAAAGCTAAAATTTAAAAATGATTCCGAACCATTAGCAGAACAGATTTTAATGCATATAAAAGACGATGAGCTAATGGATGGAGCATCGGTGTCTCTTGAAAATAAAAATTGGATAATAAATTTAGTTTACAACGAAATTATCGAGGGAAGTCCACAAGTCTCTCTGTTAAAAGGAACTAATTTTTTTAGTGGTGAAGAATCGAAAAAACCGGATATAAGATTAGATTTTTATCGAAAAAAAAATAAAGAATACGTTGCTTCAATCATTTTTGAAATTAAATATAGTCCAATGTTTAATATTTATCAACCAGTAGGGAATACAAAAGCAATGGAACAAATGTATAAATACTGGGGACTTAAGTATGTAGAACGTGTTAATGGAAAAATGACATATGTGCGAAAACCGATCAATGAAGTAATTTGTTTATATCCAGGTAGTAATGTTCATCGTAAAGTTCTAGAAGCGGGTTGTGGCACTTATATTCAGTTTTATCCTAAGAAAAAGGGTGAGGATTTTTATGAACTAGTAGGTGAAAGAGAGTTAGTAGAAATAATAAACAGAACACTTGAAGAACTTAAATAATCCTACATCGAACTTAGCGGTACCATTGTAATTGAAACTGATTTTTAGAAAGTCAAACAAACAAATATGTGCCCTTTACCAATCGATGGCATAGGGCATAATTTTTTAATTCGTTTTTGACATTTTAATCATTGTTATAGTATAAAATACGAAATAATATTCAGTTGAAAACTTACAATAGCTTATTAATCTATACTAAAAAACTAATTTTGAGATAATTTTGATTTCACAAATTATACATAATTAGTTGTGTAAGCGTTGCCAAAAGCTAAATTTTACCATACAATAGAGCCATATATAAACAGACCAATTAAATATTTTTTTAACAAAATAATTAAATAGAATTAAAGAGGCAATATTAAAATTTGGTATAATCGTTGTTTTATAGACGTAAGATAAGAATATTTATATAGGAATTTTAGGGGTGAGTGAGAGTGTTTCGTGTTATTCATACAAAAGAAGAGAATAATTTATTTAACGAGCTTTGGGGAGATTTTTGTGAAGAAAACGAAATACCTTTCTTAGTAAGAAGGAATGAAGTTACTCGTTATGGAATTTGTAATTCGGATAAAAAGTTAATTGGTACCCTCGAGTTTAGTAAATATAATATTGAAAATGAGAATAAAAATAAATATTATTATAATTTTTCCGAAAACAAATATATTAAATACATTCAAAATGAAGAAATCTATGAAATTGGTAAATTATTAATTACTAGGGAAAATAGGGGAAAAGGATTTTTTAAACAAATTTTACTAGCGTGCTATGATCATGCAAATCATACTAATGCTGATTGGTATATAGGTACAATAAATAAAAGACTATATATGTTTGCTAGAAGTGCAGGTTTTAAAATTTTACCGATTGATGAATATTTTGAAATAAGTGATGATATTATTGCTGTACCATTTTTATTGGATATTAAACATGCTATTAAGTTATTAAAATATTCAAATGAGTTTAAAGAAATATTAATGTTTTATGATAAGTAATTGTGAAAAACTCAGGGATAATCCTGAGTTTTTCAATTTACAGATTATTCTTGACCAAGAATACCTGCAGCCTGATTCGTTTGATTATAAGCTGTTTGACAAGCTTGAAGCGCTTGTTCGATTCTTTCATGGTTTTGCGGTTTTTCAACGGTTTCTAATGCAGATTGAAGACATTCAATTGCTTGTTTAAGTTCAGTAGTTGCATCCTGAGTATATTGACGCGCATTTTTTTGCATGGTAATTCCTCCTTTCATATGAATTTATTTTTGACCAACATTCAAATTAGTATGTATAAAAAACGTAGAAGAATTTTTCTTCTACGTTTTTAAGCACGCAAATATTTAAATATGTTTTTAGATTATTTAAACTCCAAATATCGATAAAATTGCAAATCGTTTTTTCGGCTTAAAAGTAATAATCTTTTTCTGATCCTCTAAATCCGCTTTTAATAAGGTCAATTGTTCATTTAATTGTTCAACTTGATTTTCAAGTTTTACAACTACTTTCTTTAAATCTTCAATTTCACATCGATGTTCCAAAATTTGTACTGAAACGACTTCATTTGCTTTTGTTTCCACTTTTTCTTCTAATTTTATTAATTTTTGAGTTAATTCTTTTATAATGTCAATATGATCAGTGTCATTTTGTTTTGGTTCGATTGTTTGCATCGAAGCTTCATAAATTTCTTTAATTTGTTCGATTTGTTCCTCTGTAAATAAATATCCATTATGAGTTTTCTCTACTTTTAAATTTCCTTTTTTTAAAAAAAATAATACTTTTTTATTTGTTAATTGCAGTTGTTCCGCCACTTGAGAAGTTGTATACATACGCTATTCCTCCTCCAAATAATTTATATATTAAAAATTCTTTATTAAATTGTACATTCCTTTGAGGTTGACAAAACTAGTGTTGACTCGGCAAAAGTTCTTAAAATACTTCGAATAGATAAGTTCTAACGACTCAAAATGGCTGAAAATGTAAAGTTAATTCCTTTTGTATTGATTTTTATCGAAACTCGGACTTTTAAGGTGTTTTTAGCTAAATATTCTTCTAATTTTAGAATATAAAGTAGATAAATAGCATATAATGCAAGACACTAAATCGAAGAAGGAATATAGAAATGAGGTAAAGAATGGTAATAAGAGAGAAAGAAATGCAAAGCATTTCTAACATCATTTCAATACTGATTCAAGAATGGCTAAATAAAAAAATTTTGATAACAAATTATTTAACTGAATATACTAAGATAAGCCTAATTTAAAAATATAAATTACGAAGATGGCCTTCACTTCCTATTGGAGGGATGACTCAATTGTTTGGAATTGGTACGAAGTTATTATTAGTTGTTGTATTAATTGCATTTACTGCCTTTTTTGTTGCATCAGAATTTGCAATCGTAAAAATTAGAAGTTCTAGAATTGATCAGTTAATTGGTGAGGGAAATAAAAAAGCAAGAGCTGTAAAACGAGTAATAACACATCTCGATGAATATCTTTCAGCTTGTCAACTTGGTATAACTGTTACAAGTTTAGGATTAGGGTGGTTAGGTGAACCAGCTGTAGATGAATTATTGCATCCATTACTTGACGATTTGCATTTACCTACTGCTGTAAGCGGCACGATCTCTTTTTTACTTGCTTTTGGAATCATTACATTTATTCATGTTGTAGTTGGTGAATTAGCACCTAAAACAATCGCAATTCAAAAGGCTGAACAGATTACTTTAACCTTTTCACCGGCTTTGATTCTATTTTACAAAATTACCTATCCGTTCATTTGGTTATTTAATAATTCAGCAAGGATGGTCTTAAAAATATTCGGCCTTCCTCCTGCTTCAGAACATGAAGTTGCTCATTCAGAAGAAGAATTAAGAATTCTACTTTCTGAAAGCTATAAAAGTGGCGAAATAAATCAATCTGAATTTAAATATGTGAACAATATATTTGATTTCAATATGCGAGTAGCAAAAGAAATAATGGTTCCTAGAACGGAAATGGTTGCAATTGACTTACGTGAAGCTTTTCATGAGAATATTCACTTTATGAGTACAGAAAAATATACGCGCTTTCCTGTAGTCGATGGAGATAAGGACCATGTAGTTGGTTTAATAAATTTTAAAGATGTTTTTACTGATTTTGTTCTTCATAAAGGGGAAGCAGAGGTAAAAACACTTGAACAATATATTAGACCAATCATTCAAGTGATTGAATCAATATCGGTTCATGATTTACTTGTTAAAATGCAAAGAGAACATATACATATGTCGATATTAGTTGATGAATACGGAGGTACATCTGGCTTAGTAACAGTTGAAGATATTTTAGAAGAAATTGTTGGGGAAATTCGAGATGAATTTGATGTTGATGAGAAAGAGGATATAAGTAAAGTAAGCGAAAATAAATTTATCATTGCAGGTAAAGTTTTAATTAGTGAAATTAATGATGTTTTTAGCTTGGACATTGATGATACAGATGTTGATACAATAGGTGGATGGATATTAACTGAAAATTTTGATGTGCAAGAAGGAGATTCGATTAAATATCATAACTGTACATTTAAAGTACTTAAGTTAGACGGACATTATATAAAATCAATTGAATTCACACGGGAACCAATTAAAAAACCTGAACTTGAAGAAGAAAGCGCAACTTAAATTGTAAAAACAATTGAGCTGCGCTTTTATCCACATTGCAAGAAATTTCATATACCGAAATAGTTAAAAATTAGTTGAGTTATATAGCTCATCTTTAATAAATATTTCATTTTTATCAACTGCGTCTTTATGTGTAACGACAAGCCCAATCGGAGTAGGGACGGGTAAATTATTGACTAGTGAAAAGGGAATATTTTTTTTCTTTGCCATTAAAAGATATTTCGAGATTGTATTATAGGGAAGTGTACCGTTTAATAATAATGTAACATTTTTCATATTGATTGATTGTTCAACGATTGGATAAATAGAATTTGCCATCACTTGACTTGTAGTTAAAGCAATTTCAATTCTTTCGCGAATTGTTCCTAAAAAAATATTTCGTTCTTCAATTTTTATTTGCTTTTCGCCATAGATACCTTTAATTAAATAATCTTCAACTTTATTTCCAGTCACCTGTAATACCTACCTTCAGTTTATTAATTTAATTGTATCTAACATTAATCTATTCTACACACCTTATTATTGACATTTTTGTATACTTTTAGTTTTATAATTACTAGAACGAAGTGACAATCGTAAAAGTTCAGTTGTTGAATGATATGTAAGAAACATTCATAAATTTAATTTACAATTTAATCAGAAAATTGTAAAAAATATTACTTTTTCGTAATAAATTCGACAAATTTTTATTTTTTTACTTAACGAATATTTAAAAATTTGTTACTATTTAATTAATAGATTTTTTATTGGAGGTGTTCCTTATTGATATGTCAATAGAGAGTAGGTATAGCACTTTCATACAGGAAAGTATGCCTACATTAACAAAGAATTGGGTCGCTCAAGCAGTAATTAGCGATAATGATCCATTTAAAACCGAGATTATCATTAATGGAACTAAATTGATTGACTTTACATTATTATTTATTGAGGGAAAAATAAATGAGGATCAAGTCAAAGATTTGGCATATAAAATCGCCCTTGAACGAGCTCAAGCAAGTGCTAACATCGGAGATTTTGTGTATAACTCAAATATAGCTAGAAGTGAACTTTTTAAACATTTATCCGAATTTGAAGAAAGTATTAGTCTACTTCAGCCGCTGATTGATAAAATTAACTACGTTTTTGACCAGTTTATTTATTTTACAGTAAAAGAATATTCGTATCTCATTACACAAGATATAGAAGAGAAAAAACAGTTCATTGACGAGACCCACAAAGAGAGACTTACAATCTTAGGACAAATGTCTGCTAGTTTCGTTCATGAATTTAGAAATCCACTTACATCAATTATTGGTTTTGTAAAATTACTTAAAGGAGATCATCCACATTTAAAATACTTAGACATTATAGATCATGAGTTGCATCAATTAAATTTTAGAATTGATCAATTTCTTCATGTCTCGAAAAAGGATCATGACCAAAGGGTGGAATCTTTTTTAATTAATGATTTATTTAAAGAAATCACAGAATTCTTATATCCCAGTATTGTAAATTCGAATGTCATTTTACAAGAAGGAATTTCACAAAAAATATACATACCGGGTTTCAGGAATGAACTTCGTCAAGTTTTACTGAATATATTAATGAATTCAATTGATGCGTTGGCGGAAAACGATGGTCAAAAAAAGATTCATTATCAAGTTTCGGATCAAGAGGATAAGATTGAAATTCAAATCAGAAATAATGGACCTAAAATTAGTGAAGAAAGCATACGAACAATTTTTGAACCATTTGTGACGACAAAAAATCATGGTACTGGAATTGGCTTATTTGTATGTAAACAAATAATTGAAAAACATGATGGCAAAATTGAATGTCTATCTGACGATGAATGGACAGCATTTTACATAACATTGCCAAAAGAGGCATTAAAAAACTCGGATGATTAGTCCGAGTTTTTTATTTTATATATACTCTAATGTACGATCTAAAATAATATAATTACTTCAAATTTTGGCTTCTCTTCAACACACCCTACTGAAATTAAATCATATACTATATTTTCTTCAAACTTTGATTTATAAAGGGGAAATAGGATGATTTTTGTGCCTGTTAATCGTATTTCCAAATTAACAGTCATAGGCGATATAGGCAGATATTCTGAGGCTTTTCGGTATGGGACATTTGAAAACACAACGTCGCCTTCACCAGACTTTACTGCAAAATCTAGATTAGGTGATTTAGGGGATAAATTGATAAACCTGATTTTAGCTTCTCCTTGAGGCAAGGAATGATTATCCATATATAAAAATAGTGAAATTTGGTCTAAATTTTGACCAACAGCAATCGTATAATTTTGTTCAGCAAGAAAAGAGATTTGTTCTGAATGTATTGGTTTTGATTGATCATTCGTTTTAAAAATTTCAACAAAGTGTAACCCTGAAGGCAAAGTTAAATATTGAGTTGATTCTTTAAAGGCAAGATTCGAAATAAATTTCGTACGATTAATATATATGTCTATTCTTATTTTTTTTGGTAAAACATTAATGAGTCTTATAAAAGCTAAATTTTGCTTTATTATAATGTCCTTTTTATAACTTTTTGGTGAATGATTATTTATTAGACTTTGGAACGAATCAAATCGATTATAATTTACATGAAACAAATTGTCCTCTTTTTTTGAATAGGATGAAAAATGATTAAAAATATTTGGGCTTATACGACTTTTTTGTACGACTTTGTTCAAACTACATACCTCCTATGATTACCATCCAACGATCCCATTTAAAATAGTATTCATTTACAGGAATATTATGAATTATTTTATATTTAAAACCATCAAAATAGTTATTGCTTTTTAGAGTTAAAATTTAATAGAATACTATCAATATAGTTTTTTACAATTAAATAGTAGCTAATTAAGTTCATTCACTTTCATTTAAATGATTCAGTAAAACTTGTTTTTCTAATATGAGTCAAAAAAATAAAGAGATTCTTAATACGCTCGTATAATTTTGGAAATAACCGGTCCAAAAGTATCTACCAAGCTGCCGATATAGTTTGACTACGAGAGATATGACATAGCATATTCTCTCCTAAATATTTAGGGGGAAACAAACTTGAACTTACATGAAATGAAATCGTCAACAAAAGCTGAAAAGGCTGATTTTCTAATAATAAATGGCAAAATAGTAAATGTTTTTACAAAAGAAATTATTGAAGATTCAATTGCAATTACAAATGGAATAATCGTTGGAATTGGTGATTATGAGGCTAATGTAGTAATAGATGCAGAAGGGAAATATTTATCACCTGGCTTTATTGATTCCCACGTCCATATTGAATCATCTATGGTTTTACCTAGTGAATATGCCAGAACTGTACTACCACATGGAGTAACAACTGTTATTTGCGATCCACATGAAATCGCAAATGTTTCCGGAGTGGATGGAATTAAAATGATGTTAGACGCTTCAGAAAATATTCCGTTAGACGTTAGAGTTATGTTACCGTCCTGTGTACCTGCAACCTCTTTAGAGCGTGGGGGAGCCATACTTTATGCAGAACATTTAGAGCCTTTTATGACACATCCGAGAGTACTTGGATTGGCTGAAGTAATGGATTATCCTGCAGTTATGTCGATGGAAAAACAAATGATCGATAAATTAAAATTAGCTCACGCTTATCAAAAGCCAATCGATGGTCATTTAGCTGGATTATCTAAAAACGAAATAAACACTTATTCATATGCAGGTATTTCAACTGATCATGAATGTACAAATGTCCAGGAAGTAATGGAAAGACTAAGAGCAGGGTTATATGTTGCATTTAGAGAAGGGTCCGCTGCAAGAAATCTAAAGGATTTATTACCTGCAGTAAATGATCAAAATGCACAGCGAATTATGTATTGCACAGATGATAAACATTTAGATGATATCATGAAAGAAGGTTCGATTGATTTTTGTATACGAACAGCAATCAAATATGGAATTGACCCGGTGACTGCTTATTCAATGGCAACATTAAATCCAGCTACATGCTATGGTTTAAAACAAAAAGGTGCAATTGCTCCTGGGTATGAAGCAAGCTTTGTATTTTTAAACGACTTAGAATTAGTAGAAGTTACTGATGTTTGGTGTAAAAATGAGTTTATCGTTGAAAACAAACAAATTAGAAACCTAAATAAAAATGAAAAGTCCAATTTAATTGATTCAAAAGTAAGCTTAGGTGATCTAAAGATTGAAGATCTTGAATTAAAAACAGGTGTTAGAACGCTTGCAAATATAATTGAAATTAATCCGAATAGTATCGTAACAAACCATTTAATTGAAAATTTATCAATTGAATCTACTCATTTTGTTCCAAGTGTCGCAGAAAACTTATGTAAATTAGCAGTAATCGATCGCTATCATTCTGAAAAAGAGATTGGTCTAGGAATCGTTAAAGGTTTAAATCTAATTGACGGAGCAATCGCTACAACTGTTGCACATGATTCACACCAATTAATCGTTGCCGGTATGAATGATCATGATATGTATCTTGCAATTAAAACAATTGAAGAAATGAACGGTGGAATAGTAGTCGTATCGTCTGGAAATGTTATTGCAAAATTATCATTACCGATTGGCGGTTTAATGAGCAATAAATCTGCAGAAGAAGTAGAAGCCGGTTTACATCAAATTGAAAAATCATTACTCCAAATTAGACCAAACAATACATTTAACGCATTTTTAACATTATCTTTTCTAGCGCTGCCTGTAATTCCGAGTATAAAACTAACTACTAAAGGATTGTTTAATGTAAATGAATTTAAATTTATTCCGGTTTTTCCTATTGAATAAAATAAATAGCTTTAAATGAAGACTCCTAGCAATTGGAGTCTTTTTTGTTAATTATATTAAAGGGAATAATAGAAACAAAAAAATTTCTACTAATACAATTATTTCTGTTAGTAAAGCCAATAATAAAATAACTCAAGAAAAATACTTGAGTCATTTTACTATTTTGAATATATTTTTTAAATTGATGATTGTCTCGTACGAATGGTTATTTTAATTAAACTCTAAAAAATTTAAATTTTTTTAAGATATATTTTTATTAAGGGCAGTATATAAAAGTATATTTATGACGATCAATTCTAAAGGGTAAGGAGAGATTGAAATGGAAGATAAAATTGATTTTTCAGAAAAAATACATATAGGTGAATTAATTGCTGTTTCGAATGTTTACGGTTTAACTCCATATACACTTCTTTTAGAGCTTGAAAAAGGTAATATTGAAGTTTTCCTTTCGATAGATGAATTTAACTCAAAATACAGTGAAACTACAGATTTGGACTGGTGTCAATTGAATAACGGTAAAATTTTTTCTAAAAAGATTGAAGAGTAAAACGGTAATTGCTGTTTACATTAAGATAATGATCATTACATTAAATGTTGTTAAACCTATCGATTCAGGTTCATCAATCTAACAATCAATTTTAAGTGGTAAAAGTTATAAGAGGTAAAAGGGAACAATTTTGCGAAACATAATTTGTTTTGATTGCTTCAGAAACTTGTCAATTTTAAACTGATAGAATTACAAGTAATACTAATAAATAGTTAACTTCTTTTATTCAAAACGATTTCTCCAAACATGGCCAATTGATCATTATTTAAATTATCTCTATCAATATTTGGTAGAACAACTGATATCAAAAAATTAACTTCGCTGTTTAACCGATTGATCTCTTCTAATAAATGAATTTGTATTCCTTTCATTTCGTTGATTACCTCAAGATATAAATCTTCTTTATTAAAATTGAATTCATTATTATTACTGCTCATATCAAACACCTCCAAAGAAAATTATTCGTTACAAATGCTTCAATTTCCTTTATGTAAATTTGCTTTTTTAAATTCAAAAATTTATTTTTACAATCTCTTAGATTCATTGAATTATTTTATGCGTTTTACAATGCAATAAAAAAAACTCAGCCAATTATTTAAGATTTTGGCATGAGTAGGATAACTTATTTTATTGTACAAATTCATTCTCCAATATTACCTTCAAACCACTCTTGAAGCTCTTTTAATGATGTAAAGGAGAAAATCTCTTCACCGTTTTGACCATTATCAATACCGGTGTTTCCTCTTAAAGTAATTTGTCCTTCATCTCCTGAAATTAAAATCGCATAAGGGTGGTTTATATTTATATACCTTGCATCAAGATCATTATCAATCCAATTCTTACTAATTAAAAATGCTTCGAAATGATTCATTTACATTCCTCCTATGGTAATATTGTTCCAATTTTTAGTAAAAAATAGACATTTATCGTTTTGTGGAAGAAAATGAATTAACTCCTCCTAGCTTTGAAGGACCTTCAGGTTAGTCCCTTTATTTAAAGAAGTTATAAAAAAAAATCGATGAATGTATAGGACAAACTTGGTTCCGGGAAGGCTTAAAAGTAAGGAGGCGGTTTATATAGTTACTTTCGAAGTTTTATCACTAATGATTAGCTTTGGTATGTTTGTGATCGCCATTTTAGAGTTTAAAGATAAGGATAAGAATAAAAATTCTTGAACACGCCAAAAAGGCGTTTTTTTTTTACTAAAGATAATACCTAATCATTATAAGTTTGGGATTTCACTTAAGTATAGTAACTATTGTACAATTAGAATAAGTGAAAAAATCAAGTAGGTGAATAAGATGTATGATATTACAATTATCGGTTCAGGTGTAAGTAGTATTTTTCTAGCATATACATTATTACAAACAAATCAAAAAGTATTAATTCTTGAAAAAGGAAAGTCTTTAGAGGAAAGGGCCTGTGCTATAGACAAAGGCGGAATATGCCAATGCGATGTTTGTGGAAAATATTATGGCTTTGCAGGACTTGGTAAATCAGAAGGAAAATTTAACTATTCATGTGATTTTGGAGGAGAACTAGCTAAAAAGGTAGGGAAAGAAAATCTTGAAAAATTAATGAAAGAGGTTGACGATTTATTATGCCTTTTTGGGGGAGGTTCTGTAGAAAAGTATTCGACTGTAAATGAAAAGTTGGCGAAAAAAGCCAGAGATTGCAATTTACATATGTTAACGACTGAAGTTAGACATCTGGGTACGCGTCTTTCAACAGAAATATTCGAACGATTATATAACGAATTATCTAGTAGAATTGATATTCTCTTTGAAGTCGATACTCAAACGATTAAAAAGGTGAATAACCTATTCTATTTGGATACTAACTTAGGAAAATTCGAATCTAAAAACGTAGTATTTGCAACAGGTAGGTCTGGTACTGAATGGTTAAATGATCAGTGTACATCACTTGGAGTTAAACAAGGTAGAACTCGGTTAGATTTAGGAATTAGAGTTGAAATGAAAGAACAACAGCTTCGGACAATTTTACAAGATACATTCGAAACGAAACTCGCTTTTGAATCTAATGAATTAATTTCAACTACATATTGTATGAATCCAAAAGGTAGAATCGTTCGTAAGTTTCAAGAAGGATTAGTAATGCCTGATGGACAAAATTTTAAGGAAAAAGAATCAGGAACAACTAATTTAAATTTTACACTATTCACACCTAAATATTTTCCATCACTGAAAGAAGCAAATCTTTATGCTAATAAAATTATAGGAAAAATAAATAATGGATTAGATCGAATCGTTGTTCAACGATTAGGTGATTTACTAAACGGTGAGACTACAACTAATGTCAAAATGGAAAAAAACAGTATAAAGCCAACATTAGATGCCGATTGCGGTGACCTTAAAAATGAAGTTCCTATTTTATATTTAAATATTTTACAAGGATTTTTGAATCAATTGGAAGAATTTATTGGAGAGACAATTGATGAGGATACACTTCTTTACGGAATGGATGGAAAGTTTTATTCACCGATTATCGAAACAAATTCAAACTTTCAAACGAGTTTAGAGGGTTTATTTGTAATTGGAGATTGCTCTGGAGTTACTCACTCCTTATCCCAAGCAGCGGCTAGTGGGATTTACTTAGGTAAGGTTTTGGCAAATAAGGATCAACATTTCCCTTGCTTTAACTAGATTTTAAAATTCACATTGTGGGTGATTAGATGAAAAATAGAATTCATTTATATTTAATTAGACATGGTGAAACTTATTTAAATCGTTACAAAAGAATGCAAGGATGGGCCGATAGTCCATTAACAGAAGAAGGAAAACTAGTAGCGATTGAATGTGGAAATAAATTATCAAATATCCAGTTTGACCGTGTATATACTAGCGATTCAGGTAGAACTGTCGAAACAGCAGAACTAATTTTACAGCAAAACAGTTACGAAATACCTGTAATTAGAAAAACAAAAGCCTTCCGAGAGTCCTTTTTTGGTAGTTTTGAAGGAGAATTCTCAGCAGTAGCCTTAGGTAAAGTCGCAAATGATCACGGTTATTCTTCCTTTAGAGAACTAATAAGAAATCGGTCTCTAGAAGATATTACAAATTTTATCAAAGAATCTGATCCATACCATCATGCTGAGAACTACTCCGAGTTATGGGATCGAATTGAAAAAGGCTTAAATGAACTAATCATTGAAAATAATAAAAACGATGAAAATGTATTAATTGTCACTCATGGAAATACAATTCGTAATATTGTAAAAAAATTTTCAGAGGAGTTTAATATTGAATTAGAAATAAAAAACGCTAGTATCACAATCTTAGAATACGCATTTGATACATATAAAGTCATTTCTTTTAATCAATAAAATCTAAAGATAAACGAGATAGCTTTAAATTAAACAAAAAAAGAGAAGGGATACAACCTTCTCTTTTTTGTGAAGTTCAATAAATCATTTATTTTTCAACTTTTTATCACCATTACTATTTTTACTTTTTATTACAGGTGCAGGTGCTTTAAAAAATTGCTTAATTGTTTGTCTGTTCTTAGAAAAGTTTAATTTTAGTACTGCACCTGAATGTTCAACTGTTTCGTTTGTAAAGCCAGCATCTACTGGAATACTTAATCGGTCAATTTTTTCAATTGGTTGAGAAAATGCAATGGAAACAAGCGAAAGTACTTCATCTAATTTTAAGTCAGTTGAAACATATTTTGTTGTTTCGTCTAATAAAAGAGGAACTCTGGCGATCCCACCAAATGTATTTAACTTTTCTTTAACGGCACTTACGACTTTTAACAATACTTCTTGCTGTCGTTGAACTCTTCCAAAATCATTATCATGATCATGTCTAAAACGTACATATTTTAAGAGCTGTTCTCCATGTAGTTTATTTATGCCAGGTTTCAATTTTAAGTTCATATCATTAATGATTGATTGACTAACATTAACTGTAATACCTTCTGGAACAAGTGTATCTACAATCCCGACAAAACCTTTAAAATCGATTATAACCGTATGGTCAATTGGAATACCGAAATTAGTATATATTGTTTCTTTTAGTAGTTTTTCGCCCCCTAAATAATAGGCCTGATTAATTTTTCCGTAATGATACTTATATCCTTTAATTTTTACGTATGAATCCCTTAAAATTGAGGCGACTTTTAAAGTGCGGTCATCAACATTATATTGAACTACTGCAATACTATCTGAACGTGAATTTTTTTCGCCCCTCGAATCAACTCCTATAACAAGGAAAAATAATGAGTTTTTTAAAAGTTTATTTTTAAAGCTCATTTTTTGCTCACTTAGTGGATTTGATTGGCTTTGGCCATTGCCTGATGGTTTAATTTGACAACTGGCCAGAAAGAAAACAAGAAAAGAAAGAAGGCATATTCGAAAGAACTTTGACATGAATCTATTACTCCTTCTATAGGTTAGTTGGTTTTTTTATGTATTTCTTTATAATTCCCCTCAAATATTTTGAAAATACATAACAAAAAAGGAAAAAAGAGATATACCATATTTATCCATAACTGGAAATAATAGTTGATTGTTATGAAATAATTCTTAGTATAAAATTAACTTTGTTAAATACTTCACAATAAATAATAAGGAATTAGCCAAAATGATTTTATTTTTTATACCTATATGTGAAATATTTCACAAAAATGTCACTTGTTTTAAATAATATTAATTATTTTATATGGCAATATTATAAATAATAATGTTTGTGAAGTTATTTAAACAAAAAAAGTTAGGTTGGATGCTAGATTTTGTAAGTAAATCTAGAACCTAAAAAAAGGAGCAAACCAAATGTTAGTAGATAGTTTTAATCCATTTGATAATCTTGCAATTTCTGCACTAGTGGCGGCAATACCGATTCTTTTATTTCTTTTATGCTTAACAGTATTAAAAATGAAAGGTATTTATGCAGCGTTATTAAACCTTGGAATTACGTTTATTATTGTACTAACGATCTTTAAATTACCAATTGGTGCATCAATTGGAAGTGTTACCCAAGGAACGATTCAAGGGTTATGGCCAATTGGTTATATTATTGTAATGGCTGTGTGGTTATACAAAATAACAGTAGAATCCGGAAAGTTTGATATATTACGTAGCAGTATAGTTGGTATTTCAAGTGATCAACGGATTCAGTTTTTATTGATTGGATTTTGTTTTAATGCATTTCTTGAAGGGGCAGCAGGTTTTGGAGTACCGATTGCTATCTGTGCGGTATTATTAGTTTCAGTCGGTTTTAAACCATTACAAGCAGCAATGCTCTGTTTAATTGCGAATGGTGCATCTGGTGCATTTGGAGCAATTGGAATACCAGTTGGAATTATTGATACATTTGGATTACATGGTGTAACTTCAATGAAAGTTTCAATTATGACTGCATTAACATTACCGATTATAAATTTTACAATTCCATTTCTATTAATTTGGTTAATCGATGGATTCAAAGGAATTAAAGAAATTTTACCTGCCATTTTAGTTACGTCTTTTACTTATACAATTTCTCAAGCAATTATGACAATCTTTTTAGGTCCAGAGTTAGCAGATATTATTCCTTCATTATTAACAATGGGTGTTTTAGCATTATTTCTTAAAAAATGGCAACCTAAAAATATTTTCTTACTAAATGGGAAAGAATTTAAAATTGAATCTTATTCAATGTCAGATGTGATTAAAGCATGGTCACCATTTTATTTACTAACAATTTTCGTATTAATTTGGAGCTTAAAATCTTTTAAAGGTTTATTCGCTGATGGAGGAGCTTTAGCATCTACTATAGTAAAATTCGTTGTTCCAGGTTCTACAATAAATGTCAGCATTGATTTAATTGGAGCAACAGGTACTGCGATTTTATTAGCAGGTTTAGTTACAATTTTCACTTCTAAATCAATCAATGTAGGTAAGGGA
The DNA here is from genome assembly GCF_036421055.1 of Gottfriedia acidiceleris. GTDB lineage: Bacteria > Bacillota > Bacilli > Bacillales > Bacillaceae_G > Gottfriedia > Gottfriedia acidiceleris_C. Next base: position 197,340 of record NZ_JAZGQS010000009.1, read on the forward strand.
TTATCGCTACTTAAAAAAACAATCTCAGAATTTTGGATTCCGATCATAATGATTTGTGCAATTATTAGTATCGCAAAATTGATGACTTATGGAGGATTAACAAGTGCTTTAAGTCAAGCAGTTGCCCACACTGGAGATGCATTCCCATTCTTATCTCCAATTTTAGGATGGATTGGGGTATTTATGACTGGTTCTGTCGTAAATAACAATACTTTATTTGCACCGATTCAAGTTTCAGCTGGTAATATTTTAGGTACAAATCCTTCGTTATTAGTATCTGCAAATACTGCAGGTGGGGTAATCGCAAAACTAGTTTCACCTCAGTCAATCGCAATCGCAACAGCTGCAGTAGGAGAAACAGGTAAGGAATCAACATTAACAAAGATGACATTAAAATATAGTTTTGGATTACTAGCATTTGTTTGTATTTGGACATATCTATTATCATTTATATATTAAGTTTTAGAGTCTTGAGAGAATGATCTCAAGACTTTTTTATTTGTTTAAATTGATTTTTCAAGAATTTAATTACTCATTCATAGACCTATAACTTCATGTTTATATCCAAAAATCGTTTTAACTTTGAATGAAATATAGTCAAATGCCTATGTAACAAGGATTGTAAACCTTACATATACTTTATTGTGATTTCTAAAAGTTAAGTGAAGGAGGCAATCTATATGAAGGGATATTCACCATACTACGGCGGAGGCTACGGTTGTGGCTGGGGATGCGGCGGAGGATTTGCGTTAATCGTTGTATTGTTTATTTTATTAATTATCATCGGTGCGTCTTTTGTAACTTGCTAAAAACTATTGAGCGTCAGCCACAGATACCGACTAACGATTTTGTTAGTCGGTTTATTTCATTTTAACAGTATTCATACTATTTTTTAAAGTATTACACTTTTCACCAACTTTTTATTAAATGCATATAAAGAAGTAGGTATATAACTAGAAACTTTTACTTATTTTAGTAAATTTAAATTGTCCTATTAAACAAGGAGGACCATAAATGAAAAATCAGCTTTATAAACCTCAAAGACATTGGAAAGACATTCCTCTATGGAAAGATGTAACGGATGAACAATGGAACGATTGGCTATGGCAATTAACGAATACAGTCAGAACATTGGATGACTTGAAACAAGTGATCGATTTAACAAAGGATGAAGAAGAAGGCGTAAGAATATCTACTAAAACAATTCCATTAAATATTACTCCTTACTATGCTTCATTAATGAATCCAACCGATCCACGCTGCCCCATTAGAATGCAGTCTGTACCAATTAGTAAAGAATTAAATAAAACAAAATATGATTCGGAAGATCCACTAGGAGAAGATGATGATAGTCCAGTTCCTGGATTAACCCATCGATATCCAGATCGAGTGCTTTTTTTAGTTACAAATCAATGTTCAATGTATTGTCGCTACTGTACAAGACGTCGATTTTCGGGTCAAATTGGTATGGGAGTACCGAAAAAACAATTAGATGAAGCAATTGCATATATACGTGAAAATGAAGAAGTAAGGGACGTTCTAATTTCAGGAGGAGACGGATTATTAATTAATGACAATATTTTGGAATATATTTTAAAAAATTTAAGAGCAATTGATCATGTAGAAATTATTAGAATTGGCACTAGAGCTCCTGTAGTATTCCCGCAAAGAATTACTGAAAACTTATGTGAAATATTAAAAAAATACCATCCTGTTTGGTTAAACACTCATTTCAATACGAGCATCGAAGTAACCGAAGAAGCAAAAAAAGCATGTGAAATGCTTGCAAATGCTGGTGTTCCAGTTGGGAACCAATCAGTTATTTTAACAGGGATAAATGACAGCGTACCGATCATGAAAAAGTTAATGCATGACTTAGTAAAAATAAGAGTCAGACCATATTATATTTATCAATGTGATTTGTCAGAAGGAATCGGTCATTTCAGAGCACCAGTTGCAAAAGGATTGGAAATTATTGAAGGGTTACGTGGGCATACTTCTGGTTATGCAGTACCTACTGCATTTTTATAATGCAGTACTTTTCATTTCATTGTATTATTAATTTTATACAAAATTTTGTACGGTTTTAACCATTTACACAGTAATAATAATTAAGGGGGGGGTTACTTTGAATATCTTAGAAAAAAATAACATAGCTAGCAGCATAAACAACGTTGCTATTTACTTAAGAATATCTCAAGAGAAGAAAGGCGAAAACGCAGACACATTACTAAACCATCGATCCATGTTAATGGAATATGCGAAGGAATGTGGGTGGGCATACGAACTTTACCAAGAAGTAATGAGCGGTGGAAAATCAGAGTTAAGTGAGCGCCCGCAACTTCAACGCATGTTAAACAATATAGAGTTATACGACGGTATTTTGGTAGTTGAATTAAGCCGTTTAAGCCGTAACGGACTGATCAGTGAAAAAGTGTTGCAGACATGTGTAGATTATAATAAACCAATCATTACAAGAGAACGTATTTACGATTTGGCGAATAGTCAATCTGACGTATTAATGTACCGTTTTGGAAGTTTAATTGCTTCACAAGAACACTCCTTAATTGGTGCTCGTAGTAAAAATAATAAGTTATCAATGGTTAAACAAGGAATGCATGTTAGTGGTTCTGTACCTTATGGATATAAACGTAATAAGGATACTAAACGGTTAGAAATAGATGAGAAAAGTGCAGATATTATTCGTTACATATATAAGCTGCAGAATGAAGGATTAGGTAGCTATCGTATACGAGATATACTTAATGCAGAGGGATATAAAAGTGCCACAGGTAAAGCGTTTAACTTACCAAGTATTAGACGTATCATTCGTAATCCAGCTTATAAGGGGATGGTAGTGTTTAATGATCGTAAGCGAATTAAGCAGAATGGAAAGTATGTTTATATTAACCTTAATACGATTGAGGTAGAAAATGCACACCCCCCAATTGTTAGCGCTGCGGATTGGGAAAAGGCTAACGGTATTCGTGATGCAAGGGCAGAAACGGCAAAGATAATTAGAGAACGACCTAGCTCTATTACAGGCGTATCTATTTTAAAAGATTTATGTTATTGCCATAATTGTGGTAGAAAGCTAGTGATTTGTAAAAACAATCGAAATGCAAGTTATTACATTAAAGGGTGCGAGTACTTAATGGAAGATGGTACCAAATGCCCCAATATGGGTATTAATGTTATTTACGTTGAAGAATTGGTAATGGAGGAAGTAGGTAAATTAAGAGGAGAAATAGAGCTTGAAATTGAACGCCTACTTAATAATGATACAACTGATTTAACAGCCAATTTAGAAGAACAGTTAATTCATATAAATGGGAAAATAGAAGAGCAAACAAAACAGTTTAATAAATTAATTGAATTAGCCATTAGTGGTGTATTTACTGTTAATGAAATAGCAAGTAAGAAGGAAACCATAACCGATACAATTGAATCACTTAATGTAGAACGCGAAGAATTGACTGTTAGGCTTGCAAATACTAATACTTCAACAGTAACAGAAAAGCTGTCTAATGTTTTATCTGTGTTGGATGATATTGAAAATGGTAATGCAGACCCTATGGAAGTAAATACTCACTTAAAACGGTTTATACGTAAGATACATTATAACCGTATACTAGATTCAGAGTTGAAAAACTTATCACCAAATAACCCTATACGTCGGAACGCACCGTTTACGATTGAATTAGAATACCTTTGATAACATTTGTTAACATAGGTATTTTTTTGTTGTGTTTTAGATGGTTTTATTTTTCTTTGTAGATAAAGAATAAAATAATAGCAATTGAAATATCAGTTATAAGTGTCCAAAACTATATAATAATTCCTTAAACCTAATAAATTTCTATCTATATGATTAGACAAGAAAACACAACCATAACAAAAGTAAAATATATAAAAAATTGATAAATTTGCTTGTTCTTATTCAACATAATGGCAGTTTAGTTGCATAAGGAATGTGAATACTTTTTACGAATTATATATTAAAATATTTATTAACAGAGTAGAAAAGAGGCTAGAATTTAATGAAAAAAACAATCACTAATTCAAAATTAGTTTTAATATTGGCAATCTTGTCATTTTTTGTACCAACAAGAGATATAGTATTCGCTACAATTGGTGTAACAATTGCTAGTATTAGTTTTGTTTTATCAATAGAGAATAGAAGATTAAAGCAAGAAGGGAAATGGTTTGCTCGCTCAGCTATGATTTTTAGTATTGTATCCCTATTATTGCACTCGCCTCACGCATGGAGTATTGACAAGATACTTCCGTAATATCTTCCTTTGATGTTCGAACAAATGTTTAATAAAGTATGCAACTAAAGCATGCGTTAGTTGTACAACGTGAGTTGCTTCGGCAGCTCTTTTTGTGCGACGGGCAGTCGCATAGGTTGCTGACCTAGTCAGCAACCTTCATTTTCTTAACTGGACAGAGACGGCATTGCGGTGTAACGACTGAATGAAGGATAAAATAATGAATTCCAGATGGTGAAAATCCATACTCGAGGAGACTGACCTAGCTCGAGAAGTCTAATCTAGGGCATTATCGTGAGGTAGTGTCTGAAGGAGATGCGGTAAATCGAGAGACCCGTAGACGAAAAGATAGACCCTAATGCAAGAAGTGTGAAGCACGGCGGCGGGATAAGTTGGCGACTCTTCGAAAAGTGAGGAAGCCCACTAAAACGGCATTTTCTTTAGAAGTCAGAGCGAGAAAATGTGGCTTATAACGTGATGGTGCAGGGTATGTCTTGAAGGAAAATGCGATGCCCCCGTGAGATCTCCACCTTACCGAACAGGCAGGGTTCTAATCTATAAGGGTAATCCGAAGTGATGAAGAGCAGGTGGAGAAGTCAGACGTTCTCATAGTACAGGAGTAGTTCGGTGACCATAACACCGAATGAATGGAAGGGGAACGACCTATGGCTCCATGTCATGGACAAGATGTTATGTTAACAATCGAGTTACTGCGGTAAAACCGATTGGATGAACATTAAGAAAAGATATGGAATAGTAATGAGCCAAGAGTGGATGCATAATGCCTGGAACGCAACTTCTTGGTAATCAATATAACATATGGATAAGCCGTATGCCTTAATAGGGCACGTACGGTTTGATAAGGGGGAAGTCTCGTGAGAGATTTCCCTACTTTCTTGTTTAACTAAATGGCAGTATAGTTTAATCAGAAAAGGGATATTCAATTTTAAATTGAATATTAATTTTGTATATGAATTTATAAAAAAATAGATAAAAAAGTTAGTCTAAGGGAGACATAGATATGGAAGAAAAAACTTATAGAATCATTAAAACGCTTTGTTTACTTATAGGTGTTGGGGCTTTAATTTACATAGGAGTTCAATTAAGTGATATTAAAGAACATCTTTGGGATATTGTTCGTGTAATGGCGAATTCTTAAACAGATATCCAACTAACGAATGCGTTAGTTGAAGATCCAGAGCAGCCGCTGGCTGCTCTTTATTTAGGTATTTTGCAGATTAGTTGAACAAGGGGTATTAAGTAAGTGGATATTTTTGGTAATATATTAATTAAATACTTACCAAAGGAGATACTTATGATTTTAAACTCAGAATGTTTAGGTTGCAGACTATCTAACCAACTTGAAACAGTGAATATTGTATATGAAAATGAATATGTTTGTTGCATTTTGGATATCGAACCTTTTAATGAAGGACATACTTTAATTCTTCCGAAAAAGCATTATTTAGATACCGAAGAGTTAGATGTTGAAACAGCAAATGCTATTATGATAGCATCTATGACCATTTCAAAGGCACTAAAAAAATTATTTCATCCTGATGGTATTACTATTTGCCAAAACGGTGGAAAATTCAACGACTTGAAGCATTATCATATGCACGTCATACCGAGGTTTGAAGGAGAACCATTTTACTACGAGGAACAAAAGAATAATATCAAAGAAAAAGCTAAATTTATAGAAACGAAAAATAGGTTAAAATACATGATCGAAGAGGTTGTCGTGAGGTAAAGTGAATTTTTAGAACTTATGAAACTAACGCATGCATTAGTTGAATTAGGATACATGGAGGAATTGGAATGTCACATCCATATTTAAAATTTGAAAAAAGTGATAGTATGAGAGGAAAGTACTTGCCTATCTTTATCACATTTATAACATTAATGATTTTATTTTTATACCCCAACAATACGCTAGCGAAGTGGGCATATAAGTTTGTTGTTTTTAATGATTACACATATGTTATTAGCGATGAGTATGTAACAGAAATCGGAAGAGAAATAGGGTCAGTTACAAAGTATTCAGACGTTGAAGGTAATTATTATGGTAATTTTTCCAATGTTTATGAAAAGGGTACAAAATATTATTCAATAAAAGGCATAAGTACGAAAATAGCAATAGCAGTTGAAGCTGATGGTAAATATATAAAAGCTATTAGAAAAGGTGAGTATGCTGGATCGAAATACAGTCCCTTTAATTTAATTGTAGGAGGAATTGTCTTCCTAATATTGCTAGGTGCATTTACTTTTTTAGTTCAAAAGAAAGTGAAAAGAACAAAACCTTATTGAACTAACGCATGCGATAGTTACACATAAGTACCTATAAATAGTAAATAACAAAAATCCAATTTAAATTAATTAATTAATTCAACTAACGCATGCATTAGTTGAAGATCACAAGCTGCTTAATTGCAGTTTTTTTATTGAAGTTAATGGCAGGATAGTTCAATAAGATAGGGTAATTTTAGAATTAAAATGTAAATAAAAATGTTGTTAAATATTTTACTTTTATAATATGTTTATGAGGAAGATTAATATGAGAACTACCTTTAGAAAATTTATAAATAAATTATATAATATCGAAATTAAACAAATTTCACTTATTAGAAAAATGTTGAGCGTGTTAATGTTGATATATTTGGTTTATTCTTTTACGTCTGAGAACGTTAATCATATATACAAAGGTATATTCTATCTTTCATTAGCAACTTTATTATTATTAAATAGTCTTGAACATAAAATTTTAAAAAAGAAAGAAACAAATAATTTTGATGCTTGGATATTGAGCGGAATTATGTTTCTATTCATAGGAGTAATGGAACTATTGGATATTTAACGAATATAAAATATTACCAAAACTCTTATTCAACTAAAGCATGCATTAGTTGAACAACAAGATCGGCTGTTTAGTCGATTTTTTTTATGTCACTAAATGGCAGGATAGTTGAATAAGGAATAATAAACATATATTGAATTCCCTTTATAATTTATGAATTCTGGTGAAAAAATTCTAAATTTTCAATTTGGAAAAAATTACTTATAGTATAATAGTGTTAGTTAAATTATTAAGGAGAAAAATTGTATGAAAAATTTTGTGGATATATTAATAGAACACATTCAAAAGAAAGAAACAGCTTTAGTGGTTGGATTGGATCCTAATCCTAAGTATTTTCCGTCTTTTTTATTAGAAGCTGATGCAACAAATGAAGAGGTTTGTCATGCTATTCTAAAATTTAACAAACTGGTAATAGATGCGGTTCATGAACATGCCGTAGCAGTGAAACCACAATTAGCTTATTACGAAGTGTATGGTAGTTTAGGTCTTGAAGTTTTAGAGAAAACAATTGAGTACGCACGTTTAAAAAATCTTATTGTAATTCAAGATGCTAAAAGAGGGGATATCGGCTCAACATCAGAGGCGTATGCTGAAGCATTTCTAGGAACAAGTAAGTTAAGTGGTGATATGGTAACTGTTAATCCTTTTTTAGGAAGTGATGGATATATGCCGTTTATTGAAACGGCTAATAAATATGAAAAAGGAATCTTTCTATTAATCAAAACATCAAACCCCTCATCATTCGAAATTCAGGATCTGAAACTAGAGAATGGCGAAATACTATATGCGAACATGGCAAAAGAGATTAATAAATTAGCATCAAAAACACTTGGAGAGAATAACTACTCTTTCATCGGTGCAGTTGTAGGTGCAACATATCCAGAAGAAGCAATAAAAATAAGACAATTAATGCCGCATTCAATTTTTCTAGTTCCAGGTTTAGGTGCACAAGGTGGTAAGGCTGAAGATATGAAAGCATATTTTGACGAAAAAGGTCTTGGGGCAGTCATTTCGTCTTCTAGAGGAATTACATATTGTTATTATAGCGAATTTAATAACGATTGGAAAAACATCACAGAGAATAGCATGTTTAATGAAATTGCTACTGCAACACGTTCTGCGAAAGAACAAATCAATGAGGTTCGATTTTCAAAGTTACATCAAGGTTAACCAAAAAATGAATATCGGAAATGAAAAAAAGGATTTTCAAAAATTGAAGATTCTTTTTTCCTTATTCAACTAAAGCATGCGTTAATTACATAACAGGATCGACGATTTGTCGGTCTTTTTTATTGCACTAAATGGCAGTTTAGTTGAACAAGGATTTTTAACAAATTTACCAATATTTGGATTATAATATTAATAAATATAAGCATTTTAATTTAATTTCTAGTAATGGAATAATATGGATGTTTTTTTATTTAGGATATAGTAGATGTATTATAATTGAGGAATGTTGATGGAAAATGATTTTATAGATTAATTTTGAAAAAGGAGTAATTGAAGATTATGGATGAGAATGTTTTTCCAAATGACGAAAAAGAATTTACTTTGAATAGAATACTAAATATTTCATCAGGGTTACAGGGTGTTCTTATTATGTTAAATGCACGTTTTATGATAGAAAGTATTGTGAAGGTATTAATCACATGTTTATTTTTGTTAAGTTACTTAATTATTTTTATACTAATGCCTCGAACTAAACGAAATTACCTATCTTTTATTTTAAGTTTTTTATTTTTTGTATGTGTACTAATATTTGTTAATAAATAGGCTCTGTTAAAGTATATTGTTGATATTTTTATTCAACTAATTGGCAGTTTAGTTCAATAAGAAAAATTAAATGTAGGTTGATGTATTAATTCAAAAGCAGGAGGTTTTACGTTTTTTGTCGAAATAAGTAATAAAAAATATACGAGGTTATTCTTATGAACGATTATATTAAAACAATGAGAGAAATGGTTGGAAATGAGACTATATTAACGGTTGGCTGTGGTGCAATTATTGAAGATAATGCGGGACGAATTCTTCTACAACGTAGAACTGATTATGATGTTTGGGGGATTCCTGGTGGTCTATTAGAATTAGGGGAAACTTTTGAAGATACAGTTAAAAGAGAAGTTTTTGAGGAAACAAATTTGACTATTAATAATGTTAAATTATTTGGTATATACTCTGGCAAAAATGGATTTGCTCAATATGCGAATGGAGATAAAGTATTTAGTGTACAAATTATTTTTCATATAACTGATTATGTAGGAACTTTACAACATAATGATGAAAGTATTGAATTATGTTTTCTAAATAAAAATGATATTCCTAAAAACTTAAATTCTCATCAGGCTCCATTTATCGAGGATTGGCTGAATGAGGTCCAAATCCCTATTATTAAGTGATATTCCTTATTCAACTAACTAATGCGATTCTTCAATAACGAAGGATCGTTTTTTAAATGGCAGGATAGTTCAATAAGAAGTATGAAGTAATAGATTATTTTTGGTAAAATATTTAAAAGGTTTTTATAAGCGAGGGGAAAGAAATGTTATTACATAAGGTTGACGAAGATGTGTCGTTAAGAATGTTGAATATTGAAGATGCTCAAGAATTTTATAATTTAACGATCAGTTCAAAGGCTTATTTAAAAGAATGGCTTGGTTGGTTAGATTTTATTGAAAGTGTAGAAGATACTGCTCAAAACATTAATGCAAGGTTGAAATCATTTGCTGAAAATGGTGGAATACCAAGGTCATTCGCTATTATTTATAAAGGGGAAATTGCAGGGACAATTGGTTTTAACGACATTAATAAGTCAAATAAAATTGGAACAATAGGCTTTTGGTTAGGGGAACATTTCCAAGGTAAAGGAATTATGTCAAAAGCATTTAAATCTATAATTGATTATGGATTTAAAGATCTTGGACTGAATAAAATTGAAGTTAGTGTCGCTGCTGAAAATAACAAAAGCAGAGCACTTCCTGAAAGATTTGGATTTGTTGAAGAAGGTAAAATCAGGCATGCAGAATGGTTATATGATCATTATGTAGACCATATTATTTACGGTCTATTAGTAAACGAGTGGAATTAAACTATACAACTAACGCACTCAAAAGTTGAACAATATCGGCTGGATAGTCGATTTTTTTTTATTAAGCTAATTGGTAGTTTTAGTTGAACAAGGAAAACAAGAAATGATATAGAATTTAATAATTAATTGAAAATAAAGTATTTAGAGGTGAGAATTAGTGCACTTAAGATTAGACAAAGCAACAGACGCAGATGTACAAGTAATTTTTGAAATGCAAGTGAAAGCATTTATGCCATTGTTAGAGAAATATAAAGATACCGATACAAATCCAGCGAACGAACCGATTGATAATGTAATTAAGAGAATTAATTACTCTACTGGAGGGTTTTATAAAATTTTGCACGATGATATTCTTGTAGGTGCAATTTGTATCTATTGGAAAGAAGAAACGCAATTTTGGATCAGTCCGATGTTCATTTTACCCGAGTACCAAGGAATGGGAATTGCACAGAAAGCTATCCAGTTAATTGAGAAACAATTTCCACAAGCAACTACTTGGGAATTAAGAACTATCTTAGAAGAAAAGCGTAACTGTTATTTATATGAAAAAATGGGTTATAGCCTCACAGGAGAAACAAAACGCTTAAATGAAAAAATGACGCTTGTAAGTTATAAAAAAATTTGTTAAATCTTCTTCAACTAAAGCATGCAATAGTTTAACAACCTAAAAGCTACTTCGGTAGCTTTTTCTTATTAAAGTAAATGGCAGATTAGTTGCATAATAACAATTTCAGTTTAGTTTATAATTTAAATATATGGGCGCTATATATATATCTATAATGTATAATAAATTTACATAATCTTAGAAAGTGAAAGTTGGTATTTAAGTGAGTAAAATTATTTTATATTTATTTTACATAAACCTTACATGGCATATTATTCATACAATATATAGAAATTGGGGACATTTTAGTCTAGAAAAACTAGTATATGATTTGTTAACAATAATAGTTGATTTAGTCTTTATATGGCTCATACTTAAAACAAAAAAGCCTAGAAAAAATTTAACTAAGTTTGACCATTTTCATAGTGAAGCATTTAATGCAGAGACAAGAAAAGAATTTGAGAAAGCAATTCAAATTAGAAATGAAGGTTTAAAGATACAAGCACTAAATGTTCTACAACGTGCTGATTTACATGTAGGTAATGGTGGTACATATCTTAATTTAAATGATTTTATAAATGCTACTAACTGCTTCGATAAGGCATTTGATCTAATTAAACATGAGAAAATTCCTTACGACAAACAATATATAGAAATCATTGAAAGTTATGTAAAAGCTAATAGAAAAGAAGATGCTATTAAATTGGTAGAAGAATTGTTAGTTAGACAATCTTATAATAAAAAATTTAAAAGATTACAACCTGTAAGAGATAAATTACTGATGTAATTTCATGGATACCTTTAAATCGTTAATATTAAAAATAATAGCTCCTAGATAAATTATTGGTTTATGCTTATGCAACTGATATGAACGAAACTGTCAAACCACCAAACCAAAAAGGTTTTAATTTAGGGATTTTTCAATTTTTAGACAGACTTAAATTAGGACTACCAACCTAGAATTTAAAAATTAA
>NZ_JAZGQS010000010.1:0-202865 GCF_036421055.1 Gottfriedia acidiceleris
AAAAGGCTGTCATATAGACAGCCTTTTTGGGTGTAAAGAAAATTTATAATAGCTTTTTAGAAAAAACCTGCCTACTTAAGCTGTTTTTTTTCGATCATTTGGCAGCATAAAAGCTACTAAACCTAATAGTGGTAAGAAGCTACATAAGTTCATTACGAAATTAAGGCTAGTTGCATCGGCAATTACTCCTAATAATACTGCTCCTAAAGCACCCATTCCAAATGCTAAACCAACTATTAAACCACTTACTAAACCAACTTTTCCAGGAACGAGTTCTTGAGCGTAAACAACAATTACACTAAATGAACTTGAACTTATGATCCCAATTAAAAATAATATTGGAATAACTGCTAACAATGAGATATGAGGCAGTAAAAGTGCTAATGGAAATGTACCAACTAATGAGAATAAAATCATATTCCGTTTTCCAAAACGATCAGCGAGGGTTCCACCTATGAAAGTACCTATTACACCTGCAATCATAAAGATAAATAAATATAATTGAGTGCTTTTAATGGATAAACCATAACTTTTAATTAAGTAAAACTGATAATAATTACCTATGCCTGCCGAGTACCACGAACGTGCAAATGTAATAAATACAAGCAGTATAATAGCAAATTTTACAGCTGATGTAATTTTGATGTTTTCAGCAGAAGGCTGACCTTTACTTTTTAATTTAAAAGGGTTTTCTTTCAGTTTTTTTCGATACCATGTAGATACGTAAATTAATACACAAATTCCAATAGCAGCTAGGATTGTAAACCATGCGGCACCTTTTTGTCCTAGTGGTACGAAAACTAGCGCTGTAAAGATTGGAGCCAGAGAGTTCCCCGTATTTCCGCCTACCTGATAGATAGCTTGCGAGAGTCCTCTTTTTGAACCAGACGCTAAAAAGGCGACTTTTGAGCCTTCTGGATGGAAGATGGCTGAACCGATACCAATTAATAAAACTGATAATAGTACTATTAACAAATTAGGTGCAAATGCTAAGCAAAGCATTCCGAGTAGACTAGATGCCATTCCAATCGGTAGGAGAAATGGTGAAGGCTTTCGATCGGAAAATATTCCAAAAACGGGTTGCATTACAGAGGAAGTCATATTTAACGCAAAGGCTATGAATCCAATTTCTGTATAAGTTAAATTCATTGTCATTTCTAAAATTGGAAATATGGCTGGTACAACTGCTTGCATAGAATCATTTAATAAATGACCTAAACTGATTGCAAATAAAATTTGATACATTGTTGACTGATTAATAACCTTTGTATTTACTGCTGGCTGCATAATATCCTCCTTTCCTATTGACTTATCTATCATAAACTAATCTTCGGAAAATTTACATAATTTTGCCTTATACACTTTTCATTAAACTTTATGCTCATCTATAATAGAAGAAATGATTTAAATTGTATTTATTGCCTTGCTAAGTAAATTATGAAACATGGTAATTAAAAATCAGTAAGGAGTGTAGAATGGACAACTATTCATCGGAGTTAATGAATTTTTTTAAAGAACATAAAAATAATAAAAATCGGCCCACAATGGAAGCGTATATGAAAAATAGATTTACCTTTTTAGGAATAAAAGCACCAGAACGAAATGCACTCATTAGACAGTTTCGAATGAGTAATGGAGAACCACCAAATTTAGCATCAATCATCGAAATATGGAGTTTAGAGGAAAGGGAATTTCAATATATTGCATTAACCTTTTTAGATCGCCAGTATAAAAAAGCAGAGCTCGAACGGATTAAATTATATGAACAACTAGTAGTCGAAAAGTCTTGGTGGGATACCGTTGATACAATTGCTGGAAGATTAATTAGTTATCATTTTTTAATCTATCCTGAATTGATTGATGAGCACGCTAATAGGTGGATCTCTTCGGATAATATGTGGCTGAATAGAGTAGCGTTATTGTTTCAAATGAAATTTAAGGAAAAAACTGATCAGAAACGTTTATTTCACTATTGTTGGCTACTCAAAGAAAGCGAAGAATTTTTCATTCAAAAAGCAATAGGTTGGGCATTGAGAGAATATTCCTATATCAATCCTAAAGAGGTTGAATTATTTATTCATCAAACGAATTTATCGCCTTTAAGCAAAAGGGAGGGATTAAAATATATCGATAAATTCAAGTACTAGATATGTCGATTTTCCGGGAAATAACCGATCTATTTTATTTTAAGAGAAAAATACTACTAATTTAAGTATGTTGAGACCTTATTATGAAAAGGGTATAATAGGAGCACTATTATTGATTTAAACCATTCCAGGCTCAGTCTGGAAATCCAAGTTTTTATTATTTGTCGATACACTTTATTGTTTCTTTAACACACTCCTCTTTTATTCGTGTAATTTAAATTTGAGTTGTGAAACCTGTACGGAAACAATTAAATGAAAAAGTCCAAAGGAGATTTAGTGTTCATGAAATCTACTTTTAATAATATTTTGAAATTATGTCTAAGTATAAGCTTAATTAGTAGCTTCTTTATTCAAAAAACTGTACACGCAGACGATATGAACCTATTTAGTGATAAGGCAATTTCAATATTGGCCGATAGTGGGGAAGTAATTTATAGTAAGAACGCAAATAAAGTTGATTTCCCAGCTAGCACAACTAAAATAATGACTGCAATGGTTATGATGGATCATTTAAAAGAGAATGATAAGATTCAAATGACAAAAAGAAGCATCCAAGAAGAAAAAAGTAATTCACAAATTCTTTTTTCTGTAGGTGAGGTTTTAGATCGAAATACAGCATTAAAAACTATGATGATTTTAAGTGCCAATGATTTAGCCTATGCTATTGGTGAACGAGTTGGTGGAAATATGGACAACTTTGTTAAAATGATGAATGAAAAAGCTAAAAAGATTGGCGCAAATCATACAAATTTCATGAATCCAAATGGACTTCACAATGTTAATCATTATACAACTGCACATGACTTAGCTTTAATTACAAAGGAAGCTTTAAAATATCCATTAATCATTAAAGCAATGGGTACAAAAGATGCTCGTATTAGTACATCTAAGCATAAGGATGTATATATTTATAATCGTGGAAAAATGTTTAAAAATCCTTATTTTTATGCGGGGAAAACAGGATACACGGATTCTGCTAGGAATACTTTAATTGAAATTGATAAAAAAGACGGCCAAATGATTATTAATATTTTATTGCGATCATCAAAACCACAGTATCTACAAGATATTAAGTTATTAGATTCCTATGCATTTTCAAGAATCCATAAAAAAACTCTTATAAAACAAAGTGATTGGCAGAGAGAATTAAAAATTAGAAATGATCTAATTCATACAAAAATACGAAACGATTTATCATTTTTGACTGCATTAGGCACAAATACAAATTACGATATTAAAATAAAACCTTTAAGTGCAATAGATAAGTCATACAAAGAAAATGGAATTTCTAAAAATCAAAAACTTGGAAGAGTTGAAGTATGGACAAAAAATGAAAAACTTTACAGTACTGAGTTATTAGCTGCTAAATCATATGATCGACCGACCATCCTTTCTATGAATACATTTATCATTGCAGGATCGGTAATTTTACTTTTGGTGTTAATATTTTTTATTACAAAACCGAAAAGGAAAAGAGAATATATGTAAATTAAAAAGGCGAATCGTATTTTTACGTTTCGCCTTTTATAATTAAAGTAAAATAAGTTTTAAAATTTGATAGAAAATTGCAGCCACAGTTGCTGAAATTGGGATTGTAATAATCCATGTTATTACCATACGTTGAGCAGTACCCCAGTTTACATCTTTAACACGTTGAGCAGAACCTACCCCCATAATAGAAGAGGAAATTACGTGAGTTGTACTTACTGGTAAATGTAAAGCAGTAAATGTGAAAATAATTGCTGCTGATGATAAGTCAGCTGCTGCACCATTAATCGGGCGAATTTTCATGATTTTTCCACCAACAGTTTTAATGATTTTCCATCCACCAACTGATGTACCAACAGCCATTGCCAAAGCACAACCGATACGTACCCATAAAGGAACATCGGCACCTGCTGGTTCAATTTTAGCGGCAATTAAAGCAATCATGATAATTCCCATTGCTTTTTGTGCATCATTTGTACCGTGAGTAAATGATTGTAAAGAAGCAGTGAAAATTTGGACTAATCTAAAGCCTTTATTAGTTTTAGATAGGTTAGAACGTCGGAAAATAGCTGCTAAAATTGTCATAACGATAAAGCCAAGCGTAATTGCAATAACAGGAGAAATTAATAAAGCTTCGATAATTTTTACAAAGCCTTCTGCCTCTAAAACGTCAAATCCTTTTGCAGAGACAGCAGCACCAGCTATTGCACCAATGATTGCATGAGAAGAACTACTTGGAATTCCAAAATACCAAGTTATTAAGTTCCAAAATATACCGCCTAATAAAGCTGCAATTACGACAACTAGCCCATTTGAACCTTCAATTGTAATTGGATCAACGATACCAGTTGTAATCGTTTTTGCAACACCTGTAAATGTAATCGCACCAATGAAATTCATTATTGCTGCTAATAAAATAGCTGTACGTGGTTTCAATGCTTTTGTTGAAACTGACGTTGCAATTGCATTTGCAGTATCATGAAATCCATTAATAAAATCAAACAAAAATGCAAAAATCACGATTAAAATCGTAAGTAAAAATAAATGCTCCATTTTATGACTCCTTACGCATTTCGCATGATAATTTGCTCAAGTGTGTTTGCTACATCCTGTGCACTATCAGCTACAGATTCTAAACCTTCATAGATTTCTTTATACTGAATAATTTTAATTGGATCTTTCTCATTCATAAATAATTGCTTAATTGATGTACGTAGTAGCTCATCACATTGAGACTCGTAATCCTTAATTTTAATTGCATGAACTCGGATCTCTAATAATTTTTTATTTGAAAGTAATTTAACTGCAAGTAAAATTTCTTCAACAGCTTTTTGAAGAATATCAACGAATTTAACCATATATTCATCAGCAGATGTGATTGAATACATTTCAAATCGTGCTGAACAATGTTCAAATCCATCTAATACATCATCCATTTTCATTGCAAGTTGTAAAATATCTTCTCGCTCAATTGGAGTAATAAAAGTTTTGTTTAATTCAACGATTAAAGAGTGAATAAACTTATCGCCTTTTGTTTCATATTCTTTCATTTCTTCTTGAAACTTCTTTAAGTCGCTTGCATTTTTTATTTTAAAATCAACGTAATACTTCGATGATACGTGCAAATTCTCAGCAATACTTAAAAGCTTTTCAAAGAATACATCCTTTTTTTGTCCAAAAAACATTATGATTCCTCCAACTAAAACATATAATTTATTATCACCTTCACATTTGTCAATTAATTTTAAAATGTCAGAAACTATGTAAAAATGTCGAAAAAAGTAAAGGTCACGTTAATAATAATAATTGGTTTTTGAAATTAATCAATTAAAAACTAATAATTAATTTACAAATTTACAATATCTTTACATTCCCTTAACAAAGTTAATATTTCGATTCCTACACTTTTTATATTAATAATAGTATTCACAGAAATATTGACTTTATGTGATATTTTAAATTAGCATTAGATTATACGTTTAAACTATTGAACTAAAAAAGGATGTGATGATTTTGGAAAGTACATATAAAGTATCTGAAATAACACAATTAGTAACTAGGCAAAAGGTATATTTTGACACTGGTTCAACTAAAACTTCAAATTTTCGAATTAAACAATTAAAAAAATTATATAAATCAATAGTAGAAAACGAAGAAGAAATAAAAATAGCCTTAAAAAAGGATTTAAATAAGTCAGATTTTGAAGCCTATATGACTGAAATTGGATTTACTTTAAAAGAAATATCGGAAGCAATCAAACAGATTGAAAAATGGATGAAGCCAAAAAAAGTTAAAACTCCGATTACGCATATTGGAACAAAAGGATATATATACAGAGAACCGTATGGAGTAACTTTAATTATATCCCCTTGGAATTATCCTTTTCAATTAACGATGGCACCATTAATTGGTGCAATAATAGGCGGAAATACTGCTATTATTAAACCATCGGAATTAACGCCAAATACATCAATCATTATTAATAAAATAATTAATGAGAATTTTGATAAAGAATATATTGCGGTAGTTGATGGTGGAATTGAAGAAAGTACCATCTTACTACAACAAAAATTTGATTTTATCTTTTTTACTGGCAGTGTTCAAGTAGGAAAAATTGTGATGGAAGCAGCAAGTAAAAATTTAACCCCATTAATACTTGAATTAGGTGGGAAAAGCCCAACAATTGTACATAGTGATTCGAATATCCATTTAGCTGCGAAAAGAATTGTTTGGGGGAAATTTACAAATGCTGGACAGACTTGTATTGCACCTGATTATATTTATGTACACAAATCAGTACAAAAGGATTTTATTGATGCATTAAAGAAAGAAATTGATCAGTTTTATAGTGATAAGCCTTTGTTAAATAATGATTATACAAAGATCATCAGTGATCGCCATTTTAATCGTTTAGTTAGCTTTTTGAATAATGGTGAAATCCTACATGGAGGAAAATTTGATCAATTAACTCATAAAATCGAACCGACTATAATTTCGGATCTAACTTGGGATTCACCAATTATGTCTGAAGAAATATTCGGTCCCATTTTACCAATTCTTACCTATGAAAATATAGATGAAGTAATCAATGAAATTAATCAACACCCTAAGCCATTAGCATTATACGTCTTTACAGAAAGTAAACAGATAGCTAATAAAGTAATTGAGAGAGTTCCATTTGGTGGCGGATGTGTAAACGATACGCTTTACCATATGGCAAATCCTCATTTACCTTTTGGTGGGGTAGGAGAAAGTGGTTCGGGAAATTATCATGGGGAGTACAGTTTTGCAGCTTTTACACATGAAAAAAGTGTGCTTATCCAAACTACTAAAATTGACTTGAAAATTAGATACCATACGACAAAAAACGCTTTACGGTTGATTCGTAAATTGTTAAAATAAAGATTAATTGTAACTTAGTTTCTTAGCTCCTTGATAAAAGGGGCTTTTTATATGTTAAAAATAAATTTATTCAATATTAAATATAGATGGGACGGGAAAATGAAAAATATAATTGAAATTGAAAAAGTCGAGAAAAATTATAGTGAAAATAATGTGATTTCTCCACTTTCATTAGAAATTTATTCTGGAGAATTCCTAACAATCTTAGGACCAAGTGGTTGTGGTAAAACAACACTATTGAGAATGATTGCTGGTTTTGAAGAACCATCGTCAGGTGTGATCAAACTAAATGGAGAAGCAATTAATAGTTTACCTCCATATAAAAGGGATATGAACTTAGTGTTCCAACACTATGCATTATTTCCTCATATGAATGTAGAAAGAAATATCCAATTCGGATTAAAAATGAAAGGTATTTCGTTACAAGAGCAAAAGGTCCGTGCTGAGGAAGCGATGAGATTAACTCAATTAACTGAATTTAGAAATCGTAAACCTAGTCAGTTATCAGGTGGACAACAGCAAAGGGTTGCAATCGCTCGTGCAATAGTGAACAATCCAAAAGTCTTATTATTAGATGAACCATTAGGAGCACTTGATTTTAAGCTTCGTAAAGATTTACAAAGGGAACTGAAAAATCTTCAACGCGAATTAGGAATTACTTTTATTTATGTAACCCATGATCAAGAAGAAGCGATGAGCATGAGTGATCGAATTGTCGTTATGAATAATGGGAAAATTGAACAAATTGGAACACCGAAAGAAATTTATCAAAATCCAGCAAGCAAATTTGTTGCTACATTTATTGGTGAAAATAATTTCTTTGATAAAGGTGTGAAAGAAATTGCAGTTAGACCAGAAAATATTAAAGTTTCTCATGCTACAAATGAGAATAATCCTTATTCAGGAATTATACGAGATGTAGAATTTGTTGGGACTCTAAATAAAATCTTTATTGATTTACATAAACATGAACAAACGATTATTGTCTATCAAATGCCAGATCAAACAAGTTTTAAAAGAAATGATAAAGTTGAGATTAGTTGGAAGTCAGAAGATGAGGTGATTATGTATTGAAAAATGAAAAGTACATAATTGCACCTACGATTATTTGGCTATTAGTTTTTTTTCTAGTACCTTTATTATTAATTTTTGGTTTTGCATTTATGAAAAATGGAATGTACGGAGAAATTGAAAAAACATTTACACTTGAAAATATTGTAAAAGTTTTTGACCCACTGTACTTAAAAGTTTTATGGACAACTTTTTGGATTGCTTTAGTAACTACAATAATAACTCTTTTAATTGGATATCCTTATGCATATACGGCTACAGTTGTAAATGAAAAATGGCAGAGGGTTTTACTATTATTAATCACAATCCCCTTTTGGATAAATTTCTTAGTCAGATCATATGCATTAATTGTTATCCTCCGTTCAAAAGGGATTATTAACACATTATTAATCCAGCTTGGGATTATAAAAGAACCTTTACAACTACTTTATAATACACCATCAGTCATAATGGGAATGGTCTATACATTATTACCATTTATGGTGTTACCAATCTTTGTTGCCATTGAACAATTGGATAACCTAAAATTGGACGCTGCTAATGATTTAGGAGCTACACCATATCAAACATTTATCTATGTAACGCTTCCATTAACGATGAAGGGGATTTTTGCAGGTAGTATTTTAGTTTTTGTTGCTTCATTTGGAATGTTTGTCGTTTCTGATGTAATGGGTGGATCAAAAGTTGCTTTAATCGGAAATGTCATTCAAAATCAATTCTTAGCAGCAAGAAACTGGCCATTTGGTTCCGCACTTTCAATATTCTTAGTCATTACTTCAATCGGTTTAATAGGTCTTTACTATTTAGCTACAAAAAATATTGGTGCTGATAAAAGTAGAGGTGAAAAATAAATGAAAAAACCTATACTTATTGGATTTTCAACAATAATCTTGATTTGTTTATACTTACCAATCTTGATATTAATCTTATTTTCATTTAATAAATCAAAGATTAATGCAAACTGGACTGGATTTACGTTTGATTGGTACATAAATTTATTCCATAACCCTCAAGTAATTGATGCCTTTATGAATAGTTTAATTATTGCAATTGTAACGACAATCTTTTCAACAATTCTTGGTACTATTTGTGCACTTGGCTTACATAAGCATAAATATAAATTTTCAAATCTTATTAGTGGGCTAGTTTACTTACCAATTGTCGTTCCAGATATTTTAATGGGCCTTTCATTACTAATACTATTTACTAATTTTCATATTGAATTAGGTAGTATCACAATTATTATTGCCCATGTCACTTTTTGTATTTCATATGTCATTATACTTTTAGCAGCTCGACTTTCAGGAATGTCATCTGATTTAGAAGATGCTGCAAGTGATCTAGGTGCTACACCATGGCAGACATTTAGATTTGTAACTCTACCAGCACTAATGCCTGGAATTATTGCTTCGGCACTTTTATGTTTTACATTGAGTATTGATGATTTTGTCATAAGCTTTTTTGTTTCAGGACCAGGTTCAACTACATTGCCAATTTATATTTATGGAATGGTTAAAAAAGGTGTAACGCCTGAAATAAATGCAATTTCGACGATTTTAATTGTTACAATTATTTTCTTAATGGTAATTTCTGAAGTTTATCGTACGAAAGGTATTAATAATCAAGAAAAATCAGAAAAAAAATCCTATATCGTTTAAAAGGGTTTCAAGTGACCTTTATTAGTCTAGTTCCAATTAAAAACGAATCTTCTGGATTAGAATTAAAATAAGGCATATTGGATTATGTGCCAATTTAAGGAGGTAGTCAGTAGGCATTATGAGTATTTTTAGAAAAACTGCTACAATAATGGTTTCTTTAGGCTTAGTAAGTTTACTTTTATCTGCTTGTTCAGTCGGAAAAAAACAATTAAATATTTATAGCTGGGCAGATAATTTTGACGAGAAGGTTTTAGAATCATTTGAAAAGAAATATGATGTTAAAATTAATTATCAAGTTTTTGCAAGTAATGAAGAGTTATATGCAAAACTTAAAGCTGGTGGTTCGAATTATGATGTAATTCAGCCTTCAGATTATATGGTTAAACTAATGATTCATCAAAATATGTTAGCTAAATTGAATAAAAGTAAGATGCCAAATTTAAATAATATTTCACCAGAATATACAAATCAGGAGTTTGATCCAAAAGGTGATTATTCAGTTGTTTATACTGGAGGATTAACGGGGATTGCCTATAATCCAAAATATGTAAAAGAAAATATAGATAGCTGGGATGATCTATGGAACCCAAAATACAAAGGTCATGTAACTTTACTCGATGACAATAGAGAAGTATTTGGAATGGGTTTAATTAAAAATGGTTATTCAAATAGCTCAACAAATGAAGATGAATTATTAAAAGCTTATAATAATTTAAAAACATTAACACCTAATTTACTAGCATTCGACACAGATACGGTAAAACAAAAGTTTATTACTGAAGATGCATGGATTGGTCAAGTATGGTCCGGAGATGCTGCTTATATTCAAAAAGAGCTTAAAGATATTAAATGGGTTGTACCAAAAGAAGGATCATCAAGATGGGCAGATACTTTAGCAATACCAAAAGATGCAAAACAAAAAGATCTAGCTGAAAAGTTTATTAACTATCTATATGATCCAAAAGTAAGTGCACAAAATTATGAGGCGATTGGCTATGCTGATCCAAATAGTAAATCAGGATCATATCATTCAGCGGAGTATAAACAAAATCCGTATATTAATGTAACAAAAAAACAAACTGATGCAACGAACTGGATTAAAGACGTCGGGGACCAAACAGAATTATATGATAAGTATTGGACAGAATTAAAAACTGGCAAATAACTTCAGACTACCCGCCAAACGCTTGCAATTAGTCTGAAAATCATTTTTATTTCACAATGAAGGTTATCTCCAAAGAGATAACCTTTTTAGTTTGAAATTAATTTGTTTAATAAAAATCGAAATTGATCTCTTTCACTATGTGTAAGATTTTCGAATAAATTTAGCCACAATTCTTGACGGAAATTAAAGTTATCTTCAATTAAACGCTTTCCTTCATCAGTTAATTCAAGCCATGTAACTCTTCGATCACGGCTATCTCTTTTTCGAGAAATTAAATGATTATTAACCAATTTATTCACAGCCGTTGTAATAGAACCTGAAGATAATCCAATTTGTCGACCAAGTTCAGAAGCAGTAAGTTTTTGATTTTTATAAATTAAATATAAAAGCAAATATTTTGGTGGAGTTAAGGAGTTTTTTAATTCCTCATCAGTTTTTTGCCAGTTTTTGCGAACTCGAATCATTAGACTTGTTAAATCATCTAGAAGAAGTTTGTCGTTTTCGGTTAACAAGGCAGACTCCCCTCCTTAATTATAATTTAATATTGAAAAATAGTAGTTATTGTACGTATAGGTTACCAATTTTCTAAATCATTTTCAAGAAAGTACGATTTTTAAGCAAGTTTTTTAAATTTGTCAAGTTTTGGCTGTATAGTATCTATAGCCTTTTGTAAATAGTATGATAAAAGACATTGGTAGGGGTGAAGTACAATGTTTAAGTATTTTAAGTTTAAAATAAATGATACTGTTCAATTTGTGAAGAACGATGGTCATTTCTATCGAGTGATCGGGTACAGGATCGAAAAAAGTATTTATTTAAATGATGAGTACAGTAGCATTATTTACGAACTCTTACGAGAATTTGATGGTCTTCAAGTTGACGCTGAAGAAGAGGAATTAGTAAGCGTATCTAACTTTGATGAATTCTACGGTTCAATGTTTGAAAAACTAGGTACATTTACAATTAAGTTTGCTAAAAAGCAAGAAGAAGTAAAGAAAACAAACATGGTTGAAGCCTCATCTGTGGACGAGCTATTAGATAAATATAATGATTACCGTAGACTGGCAATACTTTTTAAAGATTGTCTTTACGATTTAGCAGCTGAAAATGTTCTAAATGAGCTCACCGATTTTTCTGAAACAAAAAAAGATTGCATGCATTAAGCATGTAATCTTTTTTCATTCGTTTTAATTGTAACAGATTTTTTTTGAAATTTACTTTCATAGACCAATTCTGTTACTTTCGCACAGATTGCAACGGAAAGAATTGTATATCCTACTTCATTCCATGATAGGTAAGATAGTGAACAAAGAAGAATTACAGCGTCAAAAATAAAATATACTTTTCCGATCGATATTTTTGATTTTTTGCTCATTATGATTGTTATTAAATCATCTCCACCAGTTGCACCACCACTTCTTAAAATTAACCCTAAACCAAGTCCAGCCAAAATTCCACCTAAAATAGCTGGTATCCAAAGATGATTTCCAAAGTTAAATGTAATATTAGAAGATGTTTTTTCTATTATAGAATAAAAAACAGAAAACGAGATGGCTCCGATGGTAGTATTAATTAATAATTTTCTACCTAAATACAAACCTGCGATCAAGATGATTGGTATATCGAGTAGTAAAGTTGTAATTGAAGGTGAAATATTTAATGCGTTCTTTACTAATAAAGCAATACCAATAAATCCACCTTCAGCTAAATTATTTTGATAATGAAAATGATACAGTGTAGTGGCTAAAATAAATGAACCAATTAAAATCATTAAGGTCTCACCCAAACGATTGTTACTCATTGTTATTTCCTCATTTCGTAGTTAGTAGTTAAAAGTTCAGCTTATAAACTAACTACGTACATATAGAGCTCGTAGTTAGTTTTTTTGCTCTCTAACTACATAGCTATATATCATTGAAGAAATAACATAATCGCCTGTCAACCATAGTTTCGCCTACCTTCAGTTTTTTTTAGAGTTCTTTTGGTTCTCTAATTTAAAACTGCTAAGTGTAGGATAAGTCTTTACGTTGCCAAATGCTCCTTCGAGCAATCATGGTTACACGTCCTTTTTACCAGTTTTGTTAGATAAATCTAACAGGTGAAAAACAAGTTCTATGAGAACTTATTCTTAATTTTATCATATGCGAAAATATTTTAAAAAAGAAAAGAATTAACAAAAATCTACAAAAAGTTAGAAGTAATGAATGAATAAGTAGAAGAGGAACATTTAAATGTGAAAAATTTCACAAATTAGACATAGCAATCTCAATAAAAACGATATATATTATATGTGTAAACAATATTGTGAAAAATTTCACAAATATAAATGATAAATGGGACTTATTGATTCTTAAATAGGATGATTTAATCTCAAACATCACGAGGAGGAGAGCCAAATGGCTGTTCAAGAAAAAATTGTAAATGAAATTAGTAACGCTTCTAAAATGGTAAATGACTTAGTCGTAAAAGGACAAAAAGCATTAAAAGAATTTGAAAGCTTTAATCAAGAACAAATCAATGAGATTGTTCATTCGATGGTTCTATCTGGTTTGGATCAACATATGCCACTCGCAAAAATGGCAGTTGAGGAAACAGGGCGTGGGATCTATGAAGATAAAATTATTAAAAATATATTTGCTACAGAATATATATGGAATTCAATAAAAGATAATAAAACAGTTGGGATTATAAGTGAAGATCAACAAAATGGAATAATAGAAATTGCTGAACCTGTTGGGGTAATTGCAGGCGTTACTCCAACTACTAATCCTACATCGACAACTTTATTTAAAGCAATCATTGCGATTAAAACAAGGAATCCAATTATTTTCGCTTTTCATCCCTCCGCACAAAAATGTAGTAGAGAAGCAGCAAGAATCGTTCGTGATGCAGCGATAAAAGCTGGAGCACCTGAAAACTGTGTACAATGGATTGAGGTCCCTTCAATTGAAGCAACTAAGTGTTTAATGAATCATGAAGGAGTAGCACTTGTTTTAGCAACAGGTGGTGCTGGAATGGTTAAATCGGCTTATAGTACAGGAAAACCTGCTTTAGGGGTTGGACCTGGTAATGTACCTTGTTATATTGAGAAATCTGCTGAAATAAAGTGCGCAGTGAATGATCTTATTCTTTCAAAAACATTCGATAATGGAATGATTTGTGCTTCTGAACAAGCAGTTATTGTAGATAAAGAAGTTTATGAAGAAGTGAAAGCAGAGTTAAAAGCAAATAATTGTTATTATGCTACAAAAGAAGATAAAAAGAAATTAGAAAAGCTTGTCATAAATGAAGCTACATGTGCTGTAAATGGTGAGATTGTTGGTAAATCTGCTTATGAAATAGCTGTATTAGCTGGAGTAAATGTACCAGTAGATACGAAAATTCTTATCGTTGAATGTGAAAGTGTTGGTGCAAATGAACCTTTAACAAGAGAAAAACTTAGTCCAGTATTAGCTGCAATTAAAGTAAATGGAAAAGAAGAAGGGTTTAAACGTTGTGAAGAAATGCTAGAGCTAGGAGGATTAGGCCATTCGGCAGTGATTCATAGTAATAATGAAGAAATTCAAAAAGAATTTGGACTAAGAATGAAAGCATGTCGTATTATTTCAAATGCTCCTTCAGCACATGGTGGAATTGGGGATTTATCTAACGCATTTATTCCTTCTCTTACATTAGGTTGTGGATCGCACGGTAAAAACTCTGTATCCACTAATGTGACGACTGTACACTTATTAAATATAAAAAAATTAGGAAGAAGAAATATGAATATGCAATGGGTCAAACTGCCACCAAAAATTTATTTTGAAAAATATTCAACTCAGTATTTAGAAAAAATGCCAAATATTAAAAAAGTATTTATTGTAACAGATGAAGCAATGGTTAAATTAGGTTATGTTAATGTGATTAAATATTATCTAGAAAAAAGACAAGAAAATATTCAAATCGAAATCTTTTCAGATGTAGAACCGGATCCTTCAGATGTTACTGTAATGAAGGGTGCAAATAGAATGATATCATTTGAACCGGATACAATTATCGCTTTTGGTGGTGGATCAGCAATGGACGCAGCCAAGGGTATGTGGATGTTTTTTGAATACCCAGAAACTACTTTAGACGGACCTAAACAAAAATTCTTAGATATTCGAAAAAGAGCTTATAAATACCCTAAATTAGGTCGTAAAGCTCAGTTTGTAGCAATACCAACTACTTCTGGTACTGGTTCAGAGGTTACACCTTTTGCTGTCATTACTGATAAAGCTAACAATATTAAATATCCTTTAGCTGATTATGAATTAACGCCTGATGTTGCAATTATTGACCCTCAGTTCGTATCAACTGTTCCTAAAAGTATTACAGCAGATACAGGAATGGATGTATTAACTCATGCAATTGAGGCTTATGTAAGTGTCCTTGCTAATGATTATACAGACGGATTAGCATTGCAAGCTATAAAATTAGTGTTCAAATATTTACCTAGAGCTTACAAAGATGGAAACGATTTTGAAGCACGTGAAAAAATGCATAATGCTTCAGCAATAGCAGGTATGGCATTTGCAAATGCGTTCTTAGGAATTAACCACAGTTTAGCGCATAAAATTGGAGCGGAATTCCATATCCCTCATGGCAGAGCAAATGCAATCTTAATGCCGCATGTAATAAGATACAATGCAAAAAAACCAACTAAGTTTACTGCATTTCCTAAATATAAGCATTTCATTGCAGATGAACGATATGCTGAAATTGCTCGTTTCCTAGGCCTTCCAGCTTCAACTATAGAAGAAGGAGTTGAAAGTTTAATTGCAGCAGTTATCAAGTTAGGTAAAGTATTAAATATAAATATGAGCATCGAAGCACAAGGAATAACTGAAAAAGAATTTTTAGAAAAAGTTTCATATTTAGCAGATCGTGCTTTCGAAGATCAATGTACTACTGCTAATCCAAAACTACCTCTAGTAAAGGAATTAGAAGAAGTTTATCTGAATGCTTTTAAAGGATGTTAATGGATATTAATTTATTCATTAAGGAGCACCTATATTGGTGCTTCTTTTTTGACTAATTATATTTTGATATAATAGTCATATTGAAAGTGGTGATTAAAAGATGGAGTTAAAGCAACAAAATCCATGGTTTAAGGTAATAATAGGTGTTGAACATGAAAATCAAACAGTGGAGTCATATTTAAAAAATGTGTGGCAGTTTCCAAAGAAGTTGCTACATGAATTAAGGATGGCAAAAGGTTGTAGGATTAACGGAGAAATTAAACCTTGGAATACAATCCTTTTGAGTGGTGACCAAGTTGAAATGCAATTGTACATAGAAGAGGATTATGGTGTAATTCCACAGGAACAATCTATTGAGGTTTGCTACGAAGACGAACATTTACTTATTACTAATAAACCTTTTGGAATCGACACACATCCGAATGAAAAAGGACAATTAAATACATTAGCAAATGGGGTAGCATTTCATTTTAAAGAAAAAGGGTTAAAAACAAAAGTACGCCATATACACCGCCTTGATAAAGACACAACCGGTGGAGTCGTATTTGCTAAACATGCATTAAGTAGTTCAATTCTTGATTCGATGTTAAGTCAACGTAAAATAAAACGTACCTATACTGCTATAGTTGAAGGGAATGTTAAATCACCTAAAGGTACAATAAATGAAGCGATTGGAAGGGATCGACATCATCCTACCAGAAGAAGGGTTTCACCAAAAGGCGATAAAGCCATTACACATTATAAAAAAATAAGATATATATCAAAGTTGAACGTAACAATATTAGAATGTCAGTTAGATACTGGTCGAACACATCAAATCCGAGTTCATTTAAGTTTTTTAGGTCATCCATTAATTGGAGATGTATTGTATGGTGGGAAACAAAAATTATTAAATCGCCAAGGATTACACGCTAGTAATGTACAATTTACGCATCCTTTTACAAAAGAAAAATTATTGATTGATATCCCATACCCAACAGACATAAAACAAATACTTAATGAAAAGTGAGTTGAAAGAAATGTTATTAGAAGTCATTGCTACAAACGTAAAAGATGCATTAGATGCAGAAAGGTTTGGGGCAAATCGCATCGAATTAGTTACGGGAATAAAGGAGGGAGGATTGACACCAAGTTACGCGACAATTAAACAGGTTGTTCAAAGTGTTTCAATTCCAGTGCATGTAATGATTCGACCACATAGTCGTTCATTTGTATATGATCATTATGATCAAGAAGTAATTTTAAGCGATATTGATGTATGTAATGAGCTCGGAGCAGCTGGTATCGTTTTTGGAGCCTTGACAAAAGAAAATACAATTGATGAAGATCTATTAAAAAAAGTAACAGCTCGTGTAAAAGATATGAACTTTACATTTCATAGAGCAATAGATGAATTAAATGATCTACTATCAGCTATTGATACTTTAAAACAATACCCTGAGGTTACGCATGTATTAACATCTGGTGGATTCGCTAGTGCAATTGATGGGAAAGAAACAATAAAAAATATGATTGAACTCACTAATAAATCGAATATAAAAATTTTAGCAGGAAGCGGATTATCTATTGAAAATGTATTAGACTTCATCCAATTTACGAATGTAAAAGAAATACATTTTGGTTCAGGAGTTCGAAAAAATAACTCTGCAATTGAAGAAATTGATTATTCTTTGATGGAAAGTTTGAGAAGTAGGTTAGTACGTGGAACAGTCAAATAATGTTTGAATACATCAAAATTATTTTCACATAATAAAAAGTAGTCCGTAAAAACGGACTACTATTAATACAGCTTTATACAATATTCTTTATTATTTACCGATAAATTGTTGAGTCCAAGCATTTGATCTTGAATCATAACCTACACCAATTTGAGTTAAGTTAGGATTTAAGATATTTGCACGGTGACCAGCACTGTTCATCCAAGCAGTAACTACTTCTTCAGGTGTTTTTTGACCTTTAGCAATGTTTTCTGCTGCATAGTTATATGTGATTCCGAATTGTTTCATCATATCAAATGGTGATCCATAAGTCGGTGAATTGTGATCAAAGTAATTTTTGTCAGTCATATCTTGTGATTTTAAACGTGCTGTTTTAGATAATGTTGCATTAACAGTAAATGGTTTTAAACCAGCTTTTGTACGCTCAGCATTTGTTAATTCAACTACTTTTGATTCATAAGCTGATAATGATGCTGTGTTTGATGTTGTATCTGATGGTGTTGCAGGTTTAGATGGTGTTTCAGTTGACGGAGTTGTTGGTTTAGATGGTGTAGTTGGTTCCGTCGGTTTTGTTGATGGTGTTGCAGGTTTAGCCGGCGTTGATGGAACTGATGGATGTGTAGTTCCTGGGTTAGCTGGCTTTGATGCTTGTCCTAATTGTTGCTTAATAGCATCTTGAAGTTTATTCATATCAATACCATTACTATTTAATAATTTGCTTAAGTCAATTTTAATTGTACCATTTGAAGTTTCTAAGTTTGGTAGATTAAAATAATTGAATAAAGAGTTATTTAAATTATTTAAGTTGATATGTTGTGTATATGATTTAGTTGTATCCTTTGTAATAGTCGCTGCGTTTACGGCACCTACAGGAGCACCCACTAGTAGAGTAGCAGCCACAGTTGATAAAGTTACGATTTTTTTCATGTTCTTTCTCCTCCATTTGTTTGGTTATTGTCTCGCTGTACAAGTAATACTTTAGCATGAAAACGCATGACATAATTATGGGAAATAATGGGGAGGCAAATTTGAGGATTTTTTTGGCAGTGCTGTTTTAGTACAGAAACAAAAAAAATCGTTGTTTGACAACTATTTTACTAGAATAATATTAAACAAGTATCATAAATTTTTGCTTAAAATTTCCATTAAAAAAGTTTGAAGTTAAGAAAACGTCATATTTCCACGTTATAATCCAGGAATAAAAATCCAGTTTTGTTGTTATCCAGTTACGATTGTAATCATTCTGTAATAAACGTATTGAGGGTGAATAAATTGAAATTATTTATTGATGATACTAGGGCAGTTCCTACGGTTTTATGTTGGCAAGACTCTTTGATGAATGCTTAAAAGAATGTAAACATCAACAATTTCGATAAATATCTTTAGAAAATAAGCGAGGATATAGGAAATAAAATGAATTAGAACTTATAAAGAGGTTTTCTGCAAAAAGGACACTATTTAGTTTAGTGTCCTTTTTGAGTGTTGAAATATGAAATAATCAATAGTGAAAACAGACTTTAAGAACGTTTAATTATGATCTATAGTATTTTGAAAAGATATGTTCGATATTAATTGATCTACAATCGGATTACTTTATATTTTATTAGCGTTTATCGCAGACATTTTTTGATGAATAAGTTGATTGGAATGGAAGGGTGCTCGACTCCTATGGGATTAGCGGGAATGCTAAAGACCCCACAGGCTTGCCGAGGAGGAGAAAGACTGAAATGGAAATCAACATCACTCTACTCCTTTTCGGAAATTTTATGAATTAACAAGGTATTTTTTCAACAGTAAAAAAGGACACTATATAGTTAGTGTCCTTTCAACTTTTCCTTCATATAAATAGAAGCTAGATTACATAACCAGTTTACCTAATTAATACATGCTTCTCTGTCGCTGTCTTATGCACTTTATAATAATTTGTAATAACAGGAAGTATATCTTTAAAGTCCGGACATTTAATACTTGTATTTTGTAGATCAGTTAAGGTATTAATGCAATTATACTGTGCTTTACAATGAAAATAAGATAAAACTTCTTTTTCAACTTTAAGTAATCGTCTAATGAACGGAATTGAAAGGAGAGGACTAATAAATTTAATTGGAATATTGCCTACGGTAGTTTTGTTTAAATAATGGGAAAGAAAATCTTTATAAACATCTTGAACAAGGTAAGGAGAGGGATCTGTAATGTGATAAGTTTTGTTAACTCCGATTTCTGCATGACTCAAATAATAAACAGCATTAATTAAATAGTCAATAGGAATGAAATTGCAAAAAGCATTGTCTTTACCAATTTGAGGTATAGGTAAATAGCGAAGTTTTGTGAAGAAATTTAAAATGAAATATGGTCCATCAAATTTACTTGTCTCACCAGTTTCTGAATGACCAACTACAATTCCAGGTCTTATAATGGTGATTGGAAGTTGTGTTTTTAGTTTCTCCACTTCTATTTCAGCATAATACTTCGTTTCTTCATAAAAGTTTTTAAATGTTTGTCCCATTTCTAACTCATGTTCATATATTTTTCCTTCACGAGTTCCTGAGACATAGCTAGTACTAAAATAGGTATAACGCTTCAAAGATTTCAGTTTAAGTGCAAATTCATTTACGTTTATTGTTCCTTTTACATTTACTTCATATGCAATATCTTTAGGAACTGCAAGGTCGTAAATTGCAGCCAAGTGAAATAAGTCTGTAATTTCATTAATAAGTCCATTTAGGTTATTTAGGCTGAGCCCAAAGTTTTTCTTGGTGATATCACCACTTAAAAGTGCTATTTTTAAAAGAGTGTAATCTGGATACTTTTGATCTAATGTAACTAAAAAATCTCGGCATTGTTTTTCAGTATTAGGAAGAATGAGTAAATAAATTTTTTGAAATGACTTTTCATTATCAAGAATTTTGAGGAGTAAATGCTTCGAAATAAAACCAGGAAATCCAGTAATAAAGTATGTTCTTTCCATTCTAGCCACCTACTTTATGTAAATTAAATCCCTTTGTTTATTTTATTAAAGGAATATGCAATTAATGTAAAGTTCACTTCAATATAATAAAGGTATTTTGATTTCTTTAATTGGATGGAAAAACTCAAGTTTTAGTATAGCTAGTTTCTCATGAACCGGTTATAAGTAAGTATATTCATCATTTAGGTGATTTAGTTCCATACCTTCCTGAACCGCTTATGAGGAAGTATAATCCATGATTTAGCTTATCAAGTTCCTTCCCACAAAGACCATACCCAAGAATCATTCATGAGAAAAAAAAAACTTGCCCATATGGACAAGCTTTTAAAATCAATTATTTAACTTGTTTTTTCAAGTCTTCAGCAACGAACTCTACGTTTGTACCTATAACTACTTGTACGTTTTTATCGTCTAATTTAATAACGCCACGAGCACCAGCTTTTTTAAGAAGTGCTTCATTTACTTTAGAAGCATCTTTAACTTGTAAGCGTAAACGAGTTGTACAGTTATCAATATTTGTTAAGTTTTCTTTTCCACCTAGAGCTTGTAGGTATAAAGAATCACCAATTTCAGTTGTAACTTCATCAGTTTCAACATCATCGTCTTCACGACCTGGTGTTTTAATGTTAAATTTCTTAATTGCGAAGTAGAACACGATAAAGTAAATTACACCAAAGATTAAACCGATTAGGATTAACAAAATTGGTTTAGTTGCAATATTGTAGTTCAGAATGTAGTCCATAAAACCAGCTGAGAATGTAAAGCCATCTTTAATTCCTAAAGCATTTACGATACCCATTGATAAACCAGTTAAGATTGCATGGAACGTATAAAGTACTGGAGCAATGAACATGAATGCAAATTCGATTGGTTCAGTAATACCTGTTAAGAAAGATGTTAAAGCAAGACCAATAAACATGCCTGCAACAGTTTTACGTTTTTCTGGTTTTGCAGCAGCGATCATTGCAAATGCAGCAGCTGGAAGACCAAACATCATAATAGGGAAGAAACCAGTCATGAATGCACCAGCAGATTTGTCACCAGCGAAGAATCTGTTTAAGTCACCGTGAACTAATTTACCAGCAGCATCAGTAAAGTCGCCTAAGTTGAACCAGAAAATTGTATTTAATACGTGATGTAATCCAAGTGGGATTAAAATACGGTTTAAGAAACCGAATACTGCAGCTCCAATTGGACCGATATCAATGATCCAGTTACCAACTGAGTTAATTGCATCTTGAATTGTTGGCCATACATAACCAAATATTCCTGCTAATACAAGCATAGTAGCTGACGTTATAATTGGAACAAATCGTCGTCCACTAAAGAATCCTAACCATTCAGGTAATTTAATACCACTGAAACGGTTGTAAAGAAGACCAGCTACAACCCCTGTAATAATACCGCCAAGGGCAGCCATATTAATATCTTTATTTATCGTAGTTGTTCCTGCAGTTAACACAAAATAACCGATGGCACCTGCAAGACCGGCGGCTCCATTTCCATCCTTTGAAATACCGATTGCAACACCGATTGCAAAGATTAATGGAAGATTAGAGAAAATTGCATTACCAGCAGCTGCCATAAACGGAATGTTTAGAAGATCTGGTTGTCCAAAGCGCAGTAAAAGTCCTGCAGCTGGAAGGACAGCGATTGGAAGCATTAATGCTTTACCAATACGTTGTAAGAAACTAAGCATATTATTTTCCCTCCGAAAATTATTATAATGATTACGCTTTCAATATTAACTTAAAAGTTTCAACTTGTCTATACAACTAGTTAAGATAAAAATTGCTATTTTCTTCCAAAAAAATTTAAAAATAAAAAGGGAAGAATCAAATCTCCCCTATATTAAGCCATTTTATATAGTTTGTATTACTTCAATCAAAGACCTCTTAAATGACTTTCTGCTTGAGCAATTAAACGTTTTGTGATTTCGCCACCAACTGATCCGTTTGAACGTGCAGTTGTATCTGATCCTAAAGTTACACCAAATTCGTTAGCGATTTCATATTTAAATTGATCAAGTGCTTGTTCTACACCTGGAACTAATAATTTATTTGTTCTTGTCATGATTATCTCCCTTTCTGTAAGTAATAGCTTACAATTCTATTTTTTACATTTAGGGTTTTATCATGCTTGGTAAATACAGTCATATTAGGTTTATGTTAACTTTTTAACCAACGCTGAGCCTTCAACTACAAGTACATTTTCTTGATTATACACATTCGTTTGAAGCGTTAATAATTTTTTATCATCTCTTTTACGTACAACACTGACGATTACTTTAATTGTATCATTAATTTTTACTGGTGCTTTGAAAAATACTTCTTGAGATAAGTAGATGGTGTTTTTGCCAGGTAGTTTTGTTCCGAGTACTGAGGAAATAAAGCTGCAAATCAACATGCCATGTGCAATTCTTTCTTTAAAGATGCTTTCTTTTGCAAAATCATCTAATAAGTGAATTGGATTTACATCTGTTGAAATTGCAGCAAATTGTTCAATTAACTCTGCAGTAATTTTAACTTCAAGAGTAGCTTCGTCACCAACTGAAATGGAGTCAAAATGAACTTCCTGTACATTTCTTGCACTTTCGAAAACATTCATTTTGTTTCTTCCTCTCCTTGATGAAATGTCTAGCTAATCAAGAAAATTGTTTAACGATATTGATTATAGTTTTGTGAATGAGAACTCTTGTAAGTTTTTAAACCAATCTTCTTGTGTTTTTTGGAACTGTTGGTACATGTTCGTCCAAGCAGTGTAAGGCGAGTTATTTAATGGTTGTTTAAAAAATTGTTGAAAAAATTGTTGTTGTTGATTTGAAAATGTACTCATGGCTTGAAAAAATGGTTGGTATGGGTTTTGATTCATATTTGTCCATAAAGATTGAAATGGAGCAAACTGATCAAATAATTTTTTCCAAGTTTTTTCATAAGTTTCTTGATTAATTGTAGGCTTAATTTCGTTTAATAACTTAATCATTTCTTGGAACTGCTCGTAAGACTCTTGTTGTTGTACTTGAACTTGCTCATTTAAAGTTTTCCATTGTTTTGCTTGCTCTTGAAATAAAGACTCAGTCCATTGTTGAA
This sequence comes from Gottfriedia acidiceleris, assembly GCF_036421055.1. Lineage (GTDB taxonomy): Bacteria > Bacillota > Bacilli > Bacillales > Bacillaceae_G > Gottfriedia > Gottfriedia acidiceleris_C. The sequence goes on from NZ_JAZGQS010000010.1 coordinate 23,707, forward strand.
TTTGTAATTGATTGTCTAACAAATATTGAAGCATTTTTTGAAAATTCTCAGCTGCAAGTTCAGTTTGTAATTCGATTGTTTTTTCAGTCATTAGTGTTTCCTCCAAAAAAATTTATTATTGAATGCATTGCTGCAAGTTCAATCATCTTTAAAACTTTGATCAGAGTTGCTAAATGGAAAGAATGAATTTGTGTAAATCGAAAAAAATGTTTGGAGCATCTGATTATATTGAGTAAATGAATTATGACAAGTTTTTAGATATTCTTCTCCAGCATCTGTAATTGAGTAAATTCGCTTTGCCGGCCCTTCCATTCCATATTCCCAACTAGATTTAATATAACTTTCTTTTTCAAGTTGTCTTAGAATACGATAAACATTACTTGAATCAAGCGTAGTAAATCCTAAATCAAATAGTACTTGCATTAATTTATAGCCATGCATATTCCATTGCTTAAGGCTAAGAAGTAGAAAGGGAACCAAGAAGTTTTTAGGCAATGTAATCGATTCAGAGGTTTCGAGTTTATTTTTTTTACTTGTTTCCTTTTCATTTGTTGTCATAAAGTTATGTTCCCCCCTATATCGTAGTAATGGAATCATCATCCCTTAGGTGTAATTTACACTTAGTTAAATTTATTGTCAATGTATTTTAAATATAATGAATATTAAAAAACAAATTTCGACAGAAGATGTAGAAATATCACGAAAACATTGGATTGTTTTGTCGTTAGCTTGTTTTCTATACTTAAAAGTAGTGAGGGGGATTAACATGTCAGAGCAAAATTATTCAGATCCATTAAAAATGTGGAAGCAGATGTATGATGTAAATGAAAAATACTTTGGAAAAATGATGAACGAATATGTTCAGAAAGAAGAATTTTCCGAGTGGATGGGTTCTGTGATCGATTTTAATCTATTCTGTAAAAAGATGTTGAATGATCAATCAAAAACTTTCTTAGAGGCTTCAAATATTGCGTCTAAAGAAGATATTGCAAATGTAGCTAGCTTAGTGATTAATTTAGAATCGAAAGTAGATACATTAGAAGATCAATTATATTTAGATTCCCAACCTGAGTTAGATGTAGCAGCATTAAAAAAAGAGTTAGACATTGTGACAGTTAAACGAGAACTTACAAAATTGAAAGCTGAAACCAAATCAATTCATCAACAAGTTAGTGAATTAAAGACTTCAATGGAAAGCATTGAACAATTAAAGTCTTCAATGGCTAACATTGAACAACTTTTACAACAATTAACTACTAAACAACCAACAAAACAATAATTAGTTAAAAAAGGAGAAATGATAATGGATTTAGTAAATCGTGTAGCGATCGTAACAGGTGGAGCAAAAGGGATTGGAAAAGCGATAGCATTTGCTTTAGCAGAAAAAGGTGCAAAAGTTGTTATTAATTATAATAATAGCGAAGCAGACGCAAAAGCAGTTGTAGATGAACTTTTTGAGAACGGTTATGAAGCGTTAGCAGTTCAAGCTAATGTTGCTGAATTAGATCAGGCGAAAGCATTAATTGATCGTACAGTTGAGCATTTTGGACGATTAGATATTATTGTTAATAATGCTGGTATTACTAGAGATCGTAGTTTCAAAAAACTGAGTGCAGAAGATTGGCATGAAGTTATAGACGTAAACTTGAGCAGTGTTTATAACACATGTAATTCTGCTTTACCATACTTATTGGAATCTGATAATGCTCGTATCATTAATATTTCATCAGTAATAGGGCAAGCAGGCGGTTTCGGTCAAACAAACTATTCAGCTGCAAAAGCAGGAATGATTGGATTTACTAAATCATTAGCTCTTGAATTAGCAAAAACAAATGTTACAGTAAATTCTGTATGTCCTGGATTTATTGAAACTGACATGGTAAGAGAAATTCCGGAAAATGTACAAGAGCAAATTAAATCAAGAATACCAAAAAGAAGATTTGGTACAGTTGAAGAGATTGCTAAAGCTGTTATTTACTTATGTGAAGGTGGAGAGTACATTACTGGTCAACAGATTAATGTAAATGGCGGACTTTACGTTTAAGTCTTACTAAATAGATTACCTTTTTTAAGATCAAAAGGGGGGAAATGTGTGTTTAATTCAAAAATGTTAGAAGAAGCTACGGAATCGCTTCCGAGTGGATTAAAAGAATCATACAAAAGATTGAAGAAAACTGCAGATATTCTTATAAAAGAGGGAGAACCTTTAGTAGGTCAATCTCCTAAAGAAGTGATTTGGACGAAAAATAAAAGTAAATTATATCATTATATTCCAACTACAAAAAAAGTAAAAAAGACGCCAATCCTTCTAATCTACGCTCTAATTAATAAACCGTATATTCTTGATTTAACAAAGGGGAACTCTTTTGTCGAGTATCTTGTTAATGAAGGATTTGATGTTTATTTATTAGATTGGGGAACTTTTGGTCATGAAGATCGTCATTTGAAATTTGACGATATTATTCACGATTATATTGCAAAAGCGGTAAATAAGGTACTTCGTTTTTCAGGTGCAAAAGAATTATCGATGTTAGGATATTGTATGGGTGGTACTTTAACAAGTATTTACGCATCACTTTACGAAAATGCACCAATTAAAAACTTAATTTTTGTAACTAGTCCATTCGATTTTTCGGATACAGGACTATATGGTGCATTTTTAAATGAAAAATACTTTGCACTTGATAAAGCTGTTGATACATTAGGGAATATTCCTCCTGAAATGATCGATTTTGGTAACAAAATGTTAAAACCAGTTACTAATTTTGTTGGACCTTATGTAACATTATTGGATCGCTCTGATAATACAAAATTTATTAAATCGTGGCAATTAATGCAAAAATGGGTTACAGATGGTATTCCATTCCCAGGTGAAGCATATCGCCAATGGATCAGAGAATTTTACCAACAAAATAAATTATTAAACGGTGACTTAGAAATTAGAGGAAAAAAAGTAGATGTATCTAACATTAAAGCTAATGTTTTAAATATTTCTGCTACAAAAGATCATATTGCAATGCCTTGCCAAGTTGAAGCATTAAATGAGCATATTTCTAGTGTAGATAAGCAGTATGTTTCAATTCCATCTGGCCATGTATCAATCATGTTTGGACCTGTTTCATTGAAAACGACTTATCCGACAATCGGTAAGTGGTTAGCTGAAAGGTCTTAATTTTAGTAAATTTCTAGAAATCCATTCACATAAAATAGGATGTTAAAAAATCTCACTTCTAAAAAAGTGGGATTTTTTTTATTTAACTGGCAAAAACTACCTTAAATATGATCTGAAGAAAGGAGAATAGAAGACGTGAAAAGTATTAGCGGTGTATTTTATTGGCCAACGACTTACACTGATCCCAATTCCGATCTAGAAAAGATAAAGCCACTCGATGAAGATTTAGATTGTGATTTTGTAATAGTTGGCGGTGGTGAATCAGGAAGTTTATGTGCATATTTCTTAAGTCAAACGGATGCAAAGGTCATTCTATTGGATAAGCGAAAAAAAGTTGTACAGGGAAGTACGAGTGCAAATACGGGGCTCTTACAGTATACAAATGATAAATCTTTAACTTCATTTATTAATTCATATGGAAAAGAAAAAGCTGTTCGTCATTACCAATTATGTGTAGAGGCAATTAAAGGCATTGAGGATATGTCAAAAACAATTGAAATTAATCCAGATTTTATAAAAAGGAAAAGTTTATACTATGCTAGTAATTTAGATGGTAAAGAAAAGATTGATTTGGAATATAAAACATTAAAAGAGAATGGTTTTAATGTTGAACGATTTACAAAATCGCAAATTGAAGAAAAGTTTAATTTTACAAAGGAAGTTGCACTTTTCACAGGGGACGACGCTGAAGTAAATCCATATAAATGTGCACATGGCTTACTTTTATATGCTCTGAAACGAGGATTGAAGGTGTATTCGGATACAGAGGTAACTCGGATCATCGGTACAGATAAAGGGGTACAACTATTTACTAAAAATAAACAGACGATTCGAGCTAAAAAAGTTATTTTTGCTGGAGGATATGAATCGTTAGAGTTAAAAAGTGAGAAAAATGCTGTTTTAACTTCGACATTTGCGATTGCAACTCAGCCCCTAGTTGAGAAAAACAATGCATGGTATGAAAATTGTTTAATCTGGGAGACGGCAAGACCATATTTATATCTTCGTACTACAGTTGATGGGAGAATAATTGTTGGAGGACTTGACGAACCTACAATAATACCAGAAAAACGTGAATCGATGTTATTTCATAAAAAAGAACAGCTAATAAAAAATTTAATAGGTTTATTTCCACATTATAAAGATGCTAAGCCAGAATATTATTGGACAGGTACATTTGGTGGAACTCATTCAGGCTTACCAATGATTAGACAATACGATGAATACCCTAATTGCCTTTTTTTAATGGCCTATGGCGGCAATGGAACGGTTTATAGTTATATATTAGCTAAAATACTAAAAGATTTAGTTACTGTCGGGTCTCATCCAGACGCATCTATTTATATGAATAATTAAATTTTAATTAGAATGTTGATCAATTACCAATTTTATGTATAAAAAGAGTAAAGTAGTAAGAAAATTTTAATAGGTAATAAAAATATAGGAGTGTATTAAATGAGTTACCATGAAATGTTTACTGAGTTGTTTTTAGGTTATATAGCTCTTTTTATTGTCGTTAAAATTAATGGAAAAACACAAATTACGCAAATAACGCCATTTGATTTGATTTCGTCACTAGTGTTAGGAAATATACTAGGAGATGGAATATATGATAAAGAAGCAAATCTACCAAAAATTCTTTTTAGTATTTTTGTTTGGGGTGCATTAATATTTGTAACTGAAATCTTAACACAAAAGTCAATGTGGGCAAGAAAGTTCCTTGAAGGTGATGCTTCAGTTGTTATTAAACACGGAGCAATTCAATGGAAAGAATTGAAAAGAAATCGGTTGGACACGGACCAATTGATGCAATTACTAAGAGCAAAGGATACTTTTTCAGTCAGTGAAGTTGCGTATGCTATTTTAGAAAATGACGGTACGATTAGTGTCTTGAAGAAATCAAATTTCGACACGCCTACTAAACAGGATTTAAAAATTCAAATGGAAAAGGAATTTTTACCTGTGGTTATAATTAGTGATGGCAAAATAATTAAAAGGGCTCTTAACTCGTTGAAAAAAGATGAAAAGTGGGTTCATAAAAAACTTTCTGAGTCAAATTTATCACTTAAACAAGTATGCTTTGCAGAATGGGATTCAAAACAATTACATTTACATACGTATTAATATAAAAATTTGAGGATGAGATAGATGAAATATTATATTTATTACTGTTTTGGAGGTACACATTCTTCTCCTTTGGCTGCTGCTTATCATTTAAAGCAATTACCACTTGATCGTCAGCCGACAACAGAAGAGGTAAAGAATACCTACCTATTTAATAAACTAAAACCAAAAGATGGTGGAAAACTATTTTATCACGGTGAAGACGAAAATGGGGACCAAGTGTATACAGTAGCAAAAAGATATACCAAAAATGTGCCGACAGTGATCGAAGGTTTAGGTAAAATTTTATTAAATGAAGAAGATAAAATTATTTTATCAAGTACATCGCCAACAGTACCATTAGCTATGACTTTAGGTGGTTTTACTTCAAGATTTTTACATATTGATTTTATTGGGGTTCCATTACTCGTATTAGGGGCTAAGCAAACTTATCTTAATTTGATTAAATTAGTCGAAAATACAAAAAGATATCATCACATAGCAGCTGAAAAAGTCACTGACCTATCTAATAAAAACTTTAACAAAGATTAAAAAATGGACGTTTTTATACGTCCATTTTTTAATACGGCATATTTATGACATCCATAGCTTTCTTCGCATCGTTTTCGATTAACTTATTAATATTAAAAACGGTATATTGACCTTGTTTTGATAAATAGCCAAAAATTTGAGTATGCAAATTGTTCACCGATATTAGGTGCTTAATAAATAAATTATTTAAATCAGGAGTAGCTGTTTCTGTAAGTGCATGCGCATACATTTTTGTTAATACTTTAGTTGCTGATAATAAATCTTCAGCACTCATTTCGCTTGCTAATTTATCACTTGCTACATCCCTTTCTCCAATCGTAATATTACTCATAAATTTTAGTAAATCTCGTAAGTGATTTTCAAACAATGTGATCGAAGTTTTATATAATTCTTTTAATCCTGAATCTGTTATATTTTTACTATTTGTTTTAAGCTTAAATAAGTAGTAAGTAGTTGTAGCAACAATTTCATGTAATTCTAAAGTTTCATGCCATGCTAATGTTCTCATCAGAATCCCTCCTTTTTTGTACAAGCCTATTCAGTAAGGAATGGTTTTATGACAGAAAAAAGGTAGAGGTTAACATAGAAGGGAGGAAAAGGGAGGAGATTGGAAATGATTAAGCATTGATCAAGAAGATAAATCTTTTCGTTTCACTCGAAAAGATTTTGCCATTCTTATCCCAATTTATGTTTATAGAAAATGTAATTCATCAGCTGAATTTATGTGTAAAGAGTGTTTTAGAAATGATTGATTTAATAAATGAAGAAGATTTAAATTTCCAACCGATTGAGGATAAGAAATCGATTGGGGAGTTAGTCCAGCATTTATGTGAGCTTATTGGTGCGGATATGGAAATTATGAGTGGTGCTAGTCAAGAAATGATGGTTCATTACTATACCTTGGTTGAATGCAAATCACTAGTTGAAATGAAAAGTTTATTACAAAAAAACTTTCACGAATTAAAGGAATTCTATCTAAATATGAACGAAAATGATTTAGTTGCAAAAACTACTTCATATTGGGGTCTGCAATATTCTAGATTCGAATGGTTATTAGAGATTTTAGTCCATTTTACACACCACAGAGCGCAATTACATATGCTACTAGTCCAAAAAAAGGGCGATATTAATATTGCACTATTTTAAAGACAAAGAATGGGGATAGAATATATTCCTATCCCCTAAAACTTGCACTTCATCAGTCTTTCGTTTCGTGTTGTGGATGCATAAATTGTTTTGCAGGCTGTTCTCGTTTTTTTGATTCTAATAAGTCACTGTTTTCTGCACTTGCCCAGCCAATATCATTTGTTGGATGAACCCATTCATCGCCTGCCATAACGGATGGATCCACATTGTCAGACCAATTATTTAATGGAGAGTTAGGAGAGCTATATTTACTGTCTCCAATAACTATACCCTTTGAATTTACAAAAGGCTCTTCCATTTTAATGTCTGTCCCTTTAAAAGATGGAAAATTTGAAATATGGGGTAAAGTATCGTTCATTACCGGTGAATCAATTTCAGTTTTCTCATTTTTTCTCTTCATTCTATATCACCTCTACTTACAAATTATTATTTGCTATTTAGTAAATTCAATACAAAGTCTAAATATTAGCAGTAATTTTATACCAAAAAAACGATAAGCTCATTTGTTTAAGGAGATTTCAGAAGTTCATTGAAATAAAAACTGATTAATAATGTTTTTATACGCTAAGTAAAGGATATTAAATGATCTTACTAATGTAGATTTATTTTGATGAAAATAGTTTTTCAAGAGTATGAAAAAGGACAATATCCAAAAAGAATATTGTCCTCTTTTACTTATGCTTCAATTGTAAAAAATGAAGGCGATAATGTTTTAGGTGAGAAATAAACCAGCATCGCAAAATTACCTGATCTATATTCTCCAGTTAGTAAGAAATGTTCGATATCAAATGAAAGTGATTCAATCATTGTATGCTTATAAATTTCTTTTTCATTTAATTGAAGTGAAATAAAATGTGAACCTAAATATTCAGGATTTTCAATAATACGCTTATAAATATCCTTTGCAAACTCATGGTTTGTTACTTCATCCCACCAAGGTTTACGCGGTTTATATTTATGATTTAAGTAATAATCAATTTTCATAATATCCTTAACGATTGTATCGTTTTTAATTTGATATTGAGTTAAAAACTCATTTAGACGCTTAAATAAATCTTCAAGCTGGTGGCCGATTCTTGACCAACCTCTTTCTTCCCAATATGAACCAAATAATTGGAAGAAATCAAACGGACTTTCAAACTCATTTTTAATTAAATATTCAATCGTATTATTTGTTCGATGGTCATTCCAATATTTTTCGAGCACGTCCTCAACCTGTTTAATTTTAACAATGTCATCGAATGATAGTACATTATTACCTAATACTTCGTATGGAGCATAATCCATATAAACATAATCATGTTCATGCGCTCTTAATCGTACTCCAGTGCCTCTTAGCATTTTTAAAAAGCCTAGCTGCAGCTCTTCCGGTCTTAAAGCAAAAACGTCATTGAAAGTTTGTCGAAATGAATTGTAATCCTCTTCAGGTAAACCAGCAATTAGATCTAAATGTTGATCTATTTTTTCGCCATCTCGTACAAGTGTGACAGTTCTGCAAAGCTTTTCAAAGTTTTGTCTTCTCATCACTAATTCGTTTGTAGCATCATTTGTAGATTGAACACCTATTTCAAATCGGAATAAGCCTTTAGGAGCATTTTGATTTAAAAATTCGATGACTTCTGGTCGCATAATATCACCAGTAATTTCAAACTGGAAAACCGTTCCTTCAACATGTTCGTCAATTAAAAATTGGAACATATCCATTGCATAACTACGACTTATGTTAAAAGTTCTGTCTACGAATTTAAAAATTTTGGCTCCGTTTGCCATTAGGTAACGAATATCATCTTTAATAACCTCTCGATTAAAATATCTTACCCCAACTTCAATGGAAGATAAACAAAACTGGCAATTAAATGGGCAACCACGGCTTGTTTCGATATATTGAATTCTTTTACTTAAAAATGGTAAATCTTCTTTAAAGCGATAAGGGGAAGGAATAGTTGTTAAATCTAATTTTTCGGTTTGTGGTTTAATGATATTTTTACCTTCATCACGATAACCAATGCCATTTATGGAAGTGAAATCATTCCCATTTTCAATAGCTTTAATTAATTTCTTAACGGTAATTTCTCCTTCACCAATCGTAATGATGTCAATTTCTTTTACGCGATCTAACCAATAATTCACATCATAGCTTACTTCTGGTCCGCCAACAAAAATAATAACTGAAGGGTCAATTTTTTTGTACATACGGATCACTTCAATTGTTTGTTCGATGTTCCAAATGTAGCAGCTAAAGCCAAGTATTTTTGGCTTGCGTTTATATAAGTCTGTGATGATGTTAAGACTTGGGTCTTTAATTGTATATTCTGCAAGCTCTATATCATATTCAGGCTGAGCATACGCTTTAATGTATCGAATACCCAAATTTGTATGGATATATTTTGCATTTAATGTTGCTAAAACAATGTTCATTTATATACCTCGTTCTAAATTATTATCGATTTATTTTATCATAAAAAAATGAGATTACTAAATTTTCAAAAGCGAAATAGAAAATGAATGATGAAAAGAAGCGATCCAAATTTCAACTTACTTATATTTTGGAGGATTTTTATTTCTACCTTCTCCAAAATACTTCCTCATAAAATGATTTCGTCTAACCGAAAGTAGCCAGATTTTATAGTAGGTTTTCTTCACATTCTTAAAAAAAAGACATATGATTTACTAAATACAAAAAAGTTTCCCTAGGGAAAGAAAGGATAAAAAAATGAGTAAGAAAGTATTATTTTTCACGTATTTGTGTAATAAAATAGGAGTTCTGTCAAATCAGGATGTAAAAAAAGTCTTAAATCATTAATTACTATCAAAAATGGATAAAAGTTGTAGAAAATTGATGATTGTTCATTCACTTAGAACTATTGACAATGAAGACCGACACATGACATAATTTTATTAAATAGTATGAATAGTTTGAATTTTTAACGGTGTCCAAATAGATAGTTTAAATAAGTGGAGGTGTAAATATGAGTTTGTTTTTAGAACAATGGAAAAAGCTTGCGAATATTAAATGTGATTTGGCTAAAAGAGATTGGTTTTATGGTACTAGTGGAAACTTGTCTATGAAAATTTCAGACGATCCATTATTATTTCTTGTAACTGCGGATGAGAAGGATAAGAGAGCACGCTGTGATGAAGAATTTATAGTAGTTAATAATCTTGGTGAACCAGTATTTGATACGGTATTAAAGCCATCACTTGAAACATTAGTTCATGCAAATATTTACGAAAAAACATCTGCTAGTTGTGTGCTCCATGTACATACTGTAGATAATAATGTGATTTCTGAATTATTTGGTGATGAGGGGCAGGTAGAACTTGAAAATAATGAAATGATTCATATATTAACAAGTTCTTATTTTGAAAATAAAATAACAGTTCCAATCATTGAGAATGCACAAGACATGGAAACTTTTAAACGTGCATACACTCCATTTTTAACAAATGATTTTGGGGCTGTTTTAGTAAGAAATCACGGAATCACTGTTTGGGGAAGAAGCCCACTAGAAACGAAGAAGTGGTTAGAAGGCATAGAATTTTTAATTAGTTATAAAGTAAAACTAATGATGATTCAAGGTTATAAAATAAAAGCAGGCAACTAAATAAAAGCGAAAAAAGCTGAATTAGTAGTGGTAAATAAATTCCATTACAATTCAGCTTTTTTAATTTATAATAAAATTATACTATTTTTTAAAGTAATCATTTCTAGTAGGTTTTGCTGAATAAAAATTTTTTAGACTATACAGTATAGCAATACTTTTTGCTATAGCAACAATTTAATAAACTTTAGACAAATGTTTAATTTGACTTATATCAAAATTAACCATACTAAGCAGGATTTAATAAAAAGTCGTCTAATTTATAAGTAAGAACGATAGAAAAATTGCCAATTCATAAAATAAATAAACCTACTAAGTAATTTTGCTTAGTAGGTTTCATATTGTATCTATTTTAAATAATTTAGATAGAATGAATAATAGAAATGAATTCGATTATGAATGAAAAGGTTAGTTAAAATACATCCTGTAGAAGGGAATCAGTCTAATGAATGAATATCAACTCAGCCGTTTATTATTATCTATTTCATTAAAAAGGGAAGAAATGGTATTTTTTGCGGAAACTAAAGGGCTAAACGAACATTTGACCTTAAAGGCCAGCCAAGAATTGGACGAGTTAATTATTTCATACCAAAAAAAATTGCTATCGGAATTAAATAAGTCATTTTCATTGAAATAATCTTAAGATTCATTAATAAGTATAAAATAATAAGATAGAATGAAGTATGTAAAAGAAATTGAAGGGGTAGTATTATTATGGAAGAGACAAATAGAAAAGATATCGAGCTTTCTCTAAAGCTATTTATTGTATTATCGCGAGCTCATAGAAAGATAAATGATTCTGCAAACAAATCAATTGCTAGTTTTAATTTAAATCCAACTGAATTTGCAGTGCTAGAGCTCTTGTATCATAAAGGAAATCAACCACTTCAACATATTGGCGAAAAAATATTAATTGCAAGTGGCAGTATTACTTATGTAGTAGATAAACTTGAGAAAAAAGGTCTAGTTTATCGAAATCCTTGTAGTGCAGATCGTCGAGTAATTTATGCAGAAATAACTGAAAGTGGAAATAAACTAATGGAAGAAATCTTTCCTATCCACGAAGAATTTTTACATGAGCAGATGAGTGATCTATCTAATGAAGAAAAAAATTTCTTAATTCACTTATTGAAGAAAATTGGATACCATGGGTCTAACTAAAAAAGCTCTCATTTGATGGAGCTTTTTTTATTTTGAAATTTAAATTTTTTTATTAAATACAACTATTTATGCTTGAAAAAACTAGTATCTCTGCAACTTTAGTTTAGACTGTAAGTGGATAATTTTTAAATTTTCAGAAATTTATTTAGATTTAGGTTTTTTTACAGGGAGATTTTTTATATAATAGCAATATCACAAAAAATGGAGGGATTAACATGGGTTTTCAAGATTACCAGTATTCTAGACCAAGTATTAAGAACTTTGGGGAACAATTTAAACGTTCACTCCAAAATTTTTATGATGCTTCAACGGTCTACGAACAAGAATTAGCAATGAATGAAATCAATGATTTAAGAAATGAATTTTCAACAATGGAAAATTTATGTGCAGTTCGCCATTCAGTTGATACAAACGATAAGTTTTATGAGGATGAGCAAGCGTTTTTTGATGAGAATACTCCAATTGTTCAATCATATGGGCAACAATATTATAAAGCCTTAATTGGTTCTCCATTTAGAGAGCAACTTGAAGAAAAATATGGCCAACAATTATTTGCTTTAGCCGAATGTGAAGTGAAAATTTTAAGTGAAGAAGTAATTCCAGATTTACAGGAAGAAAATAAATTAACGACTGAATACGCTAAATTAGTAGCGGCTGCTAAACTTCCGTTTTATGGTGAAGTGAAAACGTTAGCACAAATTTCAGCGCATTTCGAGGATAAAGATCGAGAGGTTAGAAAGACAGCTTACGATACATACTTTGGTTACTTCTCGGAAAATCAAGATAAATTTGATGAGATTTATGATAAATTAGTAAAAATAAGAACTCGTATTGCAAAAAAACTTGGTTTCTCTAACTTTATTGAACTAGGATATGCTCGTATGATGAGAACAGATTACGATGCAAATGACGTTAAGAAGTTTAGGGAGCAAGTTCTTGAAACAATTGTTCCAATCGCTACCGAATTAAGGGAACGACAAGCTAATCGAATTGGTGTAGAACAACTTTATTACTATGACGATAAGTTTGAATTTTTAACTGGTAATGCAACACCTAAAGGTAATCCAGAGTGGATTATTGAGAATGGTAAAAAAATGTATGATGAATTATCGAAAGAAACAAGTGAATTTTTCAATTTTATGTTAAAAGAAAATTTACTAGACTTAGTTGCTAAGGAAGGAAAACAAGGTGGGGGATATTGTACTTATATTCCAAACTATAAAGCTCCTTTTATTTTCTCGAATTTCAACGGAACATCTGGTGACATTGATGTACTAACACATGAAGCTGGTCATGCATTCCAAGTTTATGAAAGTCGTAAATTTGAAACACCTGAATATAACTGGCCAACTTTTGAGGCGTGTGAGATTCATTCAATGAGTATGGAATTTTTCACATGGCCTTGGCAAGAAGAATTCTTCAAGGAAGATACACAAAAATACTATTTTACACATTTAAGTAGTGCAATTACTTTTATTAGTTATGGTGTGGCAGTAGATGAATTCCAACATGAAATCTACGCAAATCCTGATTTAACACCTGAGGAACGTCACGGACTTTGGAAGAGAATAGAAGAAAAATATTTACCTCATCGAGCAAATGCTGGAAATAGTTATTTAGAAAAGGGCGGATTATGGCAAAGACAGGGGCATATTTACCAATCACCATTCTATTATATTGACTACACATTAGCTCAAATTTGCGCATTACAATTTTGGAATAAAATGCATAAAGACCGAGATTCAGCATGGGCAGATTATGTTGGCCTTTGCCAATTAGGAGGAAGTAAATCATTTTTAGGCTTAGTTAAAGAGGCTAAACTTGAATCTCCATTTAAGGATGGCTGTATTGAAGAAACACTAGAACCTGTTAGAAAATGGCTTGCAGGAGTTAATGATCAAAATTTATAAGGAATTACTCCGACTTTTAAAAGTCGGAGTTTTTTTATTGGTTAGAAAAGATGAGGAAATAATTCATTGGCGATTGAATTCAAAAATGACACCAAAAGAGAAAGGGATATTACCTTTCTCTTTTTTATTTATCAAATTTAATTATTAACTACTTTAGCGGTTTTCTCAGAATTAGTATGCTTCTTTGTTCTTTTCGTAAAGAACAGTTCATATAAAACTGGAATAAATACTAGCGTTAATAAGGTCGATGATGTTAAACCACCAATTACTGTTATAGCTAATCCCTTCGAAATAAGTGTACCACTAGACTTTGTTAAGGCTAAAGGTAGTAAAGCAGCTATTGTGGCAAATGCGGTCATTAATATAGGTCTTAGACGTGTTTTACCTCCTTCGATAATGGCTTGACGAAGAGGTAATCTTTTTTTGTCTATATTTTGTCCAATTCGATCAACTAGTACGATTGCATTTGTTGTAACGATCCCAATTAACATTAGTAAACCAATCATTACACTAATTGAAAGCGGTTCGCTTGCTAGGAATAGTGCAACGAATGAACCGATTGGTACAAAAACTAATGCAGATAAAATAATAAATGGAATTCGTGCTTTTCCAAAAGTAACTAACATCGTTAAATAAACTAATCCGATTGCAACTCCCATTGCAACACCTAAGTCTTTAAAGGTTTGAGTAGTATCATCACTACCGCCGCCACCTTTTAAAGTTACATCAGATGGTAAGTCTACATCTTTTTTTACACCATTGATTACTTCATTTGTTACTTTTGCAATGTCTTTTCCTTTTATTTGAGCTGAAACCTTCGCAAAAACTTTGCCATCTAATTTTTGAATTGCAGAATATGTTTCAACTGCCTTTACTTCGGCTACATCTGATAATTTAATAGGTCCTAATTTACCAAGCAGTTTAATATTTTTTATATCTTCTACGGATTGAAGTTCTTTATTATAAGTTAATTGCACATTTTGGTCTTTACCATCAATTTTTAATGTTCCCATATTGACTGGATTTGTTTGGTCTGCAACTAAACCTAGGATCATGCCAGCGGAGAGACCATTTTCAGAAACTTTTTTCTCATCAACTGAAACAATAACTTGTTTTTGTTTTTCAGAGAAATTATTCGTTACATATTTTAGGTGATTATTCTTTTTCATATAATCTTCAACTTTTTTTGCACTTTCTTGAAGTGCAACTAAGTTATTAGAATATAAATTAATGTCAACATTATTATTTGATGGTGGACCACCAGAAGAGTTTTCTTGTAATCCAACTTTAGCACCTTGAACTTCTGAAGCTGCTACTTTTTCCATTTTACTTTTTGTATCTTTAATAAATTGATCAACATCTGCACTTTGCTTTAAATTAATAAAATAGCTAACTTTATTCTCAGTTTTTAGGCCAGTCATAAAGTCACGGCTACCAACACCAGTAGAAACTTCTTTCACTTGCTTTAAATTTAAGAACATTTTTTCCATTTTTAATGAAACTTCATTTGTTTTTTCTAATGATGTTGAGGATGGCAGTTCTAATGAAGCAATGATTGATTGTGAAGATTCATTTGGAATAAATGTGAAACCAAGTCTACCCACTAAAGAGAAAGAACCTGCAAGTAATACAATAGCTAAAACAATGATTATCCATTTGCGATTTAATGATTTTTCAATCACATTTCCGTACCAAACTTGAATTTTATCTTCTTTTTCTTCTGGTGGCACTTTTTTAAATGCATAGCGACCTAAAATTGGTACGATTGTAATCGAAACTAATAATGAAGCAAGTAAAGAAAAAACAATTGTTACAGCAAAAGGTAGGAAAATTTTACTAGTAAATCCACCTACAACACCTAATGGTAAGAAAACTACGATTGTAGTAATAGTAGAAGAAGTAACTGCTTTTAATATTTCTTTTGTTGAAGATAAAATTAAATTATTTGAAATGCCTTCTTTTGATTTTCGTATTCTTCGGAAAATATTTTCAATTACAACGATACTATCGTCCACTACACGGCCTACTGCAACGGCCATACCGCCTAGGGTCATAATATTTAACGTTATATCTAATTTAAGTAAGAAAATCGATGTAATTAATAATGATAAAGGGATTGATATAATAGCAATAAATGTAGCTCTGAAATTACGTAAGAAAATTAATACTGCTAATGAGGCGAATAATGCACCTAACAAACCTTCTTTAATTAAAGATTCAACTGATGACTTTACGCCTTCAGCAGAACTATAACCAACTTTATATGAAATTTTATTTTTGTACTTATCTAGTACATTTATTACTTTGTCAGCTACTTCAACTGTATTTGCATCTTGTTTCTTCGTTATTGCCATTGAAATAGCATCGTTTTCGTTATAACGAATTAATTCATCTTTAGAGTCTACTGATTCAATTTTAGCGATATCACCTAATAAAACTTTCGGAGTTTGAGCATTTTGATTTGCTGCAGTAGAAGGATAAGCTGCAGGTTGTAATTCTAAATCTTTTAGTTTTTGAAGTGTATCTAATTTTTCTTCGACTCGAATTGGAATTTTAATATCGCCATCAGTTATTTTTCCTGCCGGGAAGGATAGGAATTTTGCATTAATTTGATCTTTAATACTTGTTAATGAAAGTCCTAAATTTGAAATTTTTTGTTTATCAACTTCGATTGATAAGGAAGTAGATTCTCCTCCACCGATTGAAACGCTGTTTACACCTTCAATTTTATTTAAAGCTGGTACAATTTCGTCATTTAAAGTTGTTTCAATATTTGAACCATCTTTCGAAAACATAGAGATGTAATAAATAGGGAATGATCCGAACGAAAACCGGTCTACTTTTGATGTTACATTTTCAGGTAAGCCAGCATCCTTTAATGTTGTATTTATTTGTTGTTCAACCTTATCCATATCCGTATTAAATGGAAATTCTAAATTAATAACAGAAACGCTTTCGAAAGAAGAACTTGAAAGTGTCTTAATTCCTTCGATTGATTTAAATGAATTTTCAAGTTTTGTTGTAATCTGCTCATTTATATCATCTGGCGCTGTACCAGGATATACAACTTGAACAGAGATTGCTGGAAATTCGATATTTGGAAGCTCTTCAACTTTTAATTTTGAATAAGAATATAATCCTCCAAATATTAATAAAAACGAAATAATAAAGATTGCTACAGAGTTTTTTAAACTAAACTTAGTTAAAAAGTTCATTAATTACCTTCCTTTCTATAGATAGTGATCAAGTGATAAATATGTGTCGTCCGAATTTTCAATTTATTAATGGCGCTTTTTCTCTCAGAAGAAGAAAGCTCATTTCAACTATTGGATGCTCGTTTTTAAAATGTAAGAGAAAGATCTTAAATTTTTATACGATATTCTTGCTCATTCCTTTTAAAAATAATTAACATAGATTTTCATTTTTTGTGAAATGATAAGATGGCAAGAAAATGATTATTTTTAGGAGGTATGAAAATGACAAAATCAAAAAAAGAAAAGGAACGATTTTGGAATGAAAGAAAGTCGAACCAACAGCCACATGATAAAGTAAAATCGTTTAAAGAGTTGGACAAAGAAACAAAATAGACATCTCCTTTACTTAAAAGTGATTGGTACCAGATTATTTCGTAAATATCACTTATCACATTTTCATTTGTAATCATAAAAAAAAGTCCCGTGATATACACGGGACCTGAGACCGATTTGGTATAAAATTCTAATAAAATTTTAATAGAATCGAAATATATGTAGTTGAACCTTTTAAAATATGAATATAAGCAGAATCTATTATTTTTAAACTATTCAGCTGTTCTTACTATTTTATAATTCTTATGGTTTACGACTGTTAGCGGTTCCAGTTCTAAATCTCTAAAGTTATCCATTATGGATATGTCAACAATGACAGAATTTTTATTAACTTTTTGTACTCTACCTTTCAACCCCTGTTTAAACTCGATGATACTTCCTGCTTCTGCAATTTTCATGAGCGTATCTCCTAACAAAGTTTTGACTTGACACCTTCTATAATGCATGAAAACGGTTTAAAGGTAAAGAGAAAATTTAAATTTTTTTACAATTTTGTCTTTTTTCATAAGATATTATGTTTAAAAACCTTTTGAAAGGCAAAAATGGTTGTAGCACTTTCAGGAGGTTAGTTTGTTGAAAGAATGGTTTGATGAGTTAGAAGTAGAAATTTCAAATGAAATTAAAAATTTGATTAGTAGTAATACTCTTATAGGTGATCCGATTTTATTTTTTGAAAACATTATTTTAGTACCATTTTTTGAAATGATTTTAGCACTAGGCGAAGCTCATTCATCATACGAATTTTCGAGTATTGGAACAGGAGTGGAAGTAATTCCTAAAGCATTTTTAGTTTTAAAAGATGGAAAGAGTGAAGTAATTTTAGTAAATAATAAAAATATGAATTTAGTTGTTACAGAAAAAATTCTTGATGTAACGATTTAGTTTCCATTAAGTACATTCTTTGTTATGTTAGGATTGAGTTTATTTCTTGTAGCCATCAAAAAATGATCAATATAATAAAGGGTGATTATATGGAACAAAATGAATTTATCAATTTGATTGATCAGCTAGTTAAAGGCGAGATCTCAGAAATTAGCGTTACAAAAGATAATTTTTTAACATTTAGGCAAATAATCGTTAATCGCGAGGACTTTAAGCACTTTCGAGGAATCGCTCAGCATGGAGGCCATGTAATTTATACTTACTTGGAAGAAGCTAGAAGTTAACGATTATTATTAAAATTTAAAGTCAAAATGATATTATTTTAATCGTGTACTCATTAAAAGTTTGCGAAAAAAAAAAGTTTTTTTAGCTTTTTTTCTTATTTCGCAAGGTGTTAATGAGTACTTTTTTTGTGAAAATGTTATGACCTCATTTGACAAAAAAATCGTTTTACACTTTATTGCACTCTTCTCCATAATTTGTTAAATTTCATATATTGTTTTATTTCGAGACATATTGTCGAAATGTTTATTTTCTGATTTCAGTACCTATATATTGTGTTTGTTCTAAAAAGGTAATACAATATGTAGGTATATAATATAAGTATTTTCAATATTCTTACATATTAACGAGGGTGATAATATGGTGATAGTTTACAGTTCAATGACTGGCAATGTTAAGCGATTTGTCAATAAAGTTAGAATGCCGTCAATCCAAATAAAAGATGGACTAAAAATTGAAGTACCGTATATTCTCGTAACCTATACTACAGGTTTTGGTAACGTACCTGAAAACGTAAGTACTTTTTTGGAGAGTAATTCGAAGTATTTAAAAGCAGTTAGTGCAAGTGGTAATAAAAACTGGGGAGATTCTTTTGCAGCAAGTGCAGATAAAATAGCATCAGACTATCAAGTTCCAGTGTTATCAAAGTTTGAACTGTCAGGGACAAGTCGAGATGTACAATATTTTATTGAGGGAGTGGAAAAGCTTGAGACATATTGAGCTGAATAATGAATTGACGATTAAAAAAGATGGTTTTTTTGATCTCGCAAAAGATAAAGAAGCGCTTCTATGTTTCTTAAAAGAAGTTGAAGATAAAAAGATTCAGTTTTCTTCTTTAAAAGAACGCTTAAACTATATGATTCAAGAAAACTACTATTATAATGTTGAGATGGATTACTCCTTTGATGAAATAGAAAAATTATATGGGTTAGTATACAATGCAGGATTCACTTTTCAATCATATATGGCCGCATCAAAATTCTTTAAAGATTACGCATTAAAAACAAATGATGGAAAGCATTACTTAGAAGGATATGAAGATCGAATTGCGATCGTTTCGCTATATCTGGGAAGAGGCAATATTGAAAAAGCATTGAAATTAGCCAAAATGATGATTCAACAGAACTATCAGCCAGCTACTCCAACATTCTTAAATGCTGGAAGAAGTAGAAGAGGCGAATTGGTGTCATGTTTTTTACTAGAAATGGATGATAGTTTAAATTCAATAGGATTTCAAATTAATACGGCAATGCAACTGTCAAAAATCGGCGGTGGTGTTGCACTAAATCTATCAAAACTTAGAGCACGTGGAGAGCAAATTAAGGAAATTGATAACGCTGCAAGTGGTGTTGTTCCTGTTATGAAGCTATTAGAAGATTCATTTTCATATGCTAACCAGCTTGGACAACGTAAAGGTGCTGGTGCATCCTATTTAAATATTTTCCACTGGGACGTAGTTGAATTTCTTGATACAAAAAAAATCAATGCCGATGAGAAAAGTAGAATTCAATCACTTTCAATTGGATTAATTGTTCCAAATAAATTCTTTGAATTAGCAGAAAAAAATGAACCATTCTATGTATTTGCACCGTATACAGTTTATAAAGAATATGGGATTCATTTAGATGATTTTGATCTAGATGAAAGATATGATGAATTATTAAATAATGAGCGAGTTAAAAAGAAAAAACTAGATTTAAGTGCACGTGATCTTTTAGTAAAAATTGCTGCGATTCAGTTAGAATCTGGTTATCCATATTTAATGTATAAAAGTAATGCGAATCAGCAGCATGCATTAAAGGATATTGGCGAAATTAAAATGTCTAATTTGTGTACAGAAATTTTTCAACTACAAGAAACATCAGTCATCAATAACTATGGTGAAAAAGATCAGATCCAACGTGATGTCAATTGTAATTTAGGATCATTAAATATCGTAAACGTAATGGAAAATAAAGCAATCAGAGAATCTGTACATGTTGGAATTGAGGCATTAACAGCAGTAACAGATATGACGGAAATAGAGAATGCACCTACTGTTAAAAAGGCAAATGAAGAACTTCATTCGGTTGGTCTAGGTGCAATGAATTTGCATGGATTTTTAGCGAAAAATGGAATTTCATATGAAAGTGCTGAGGCTAAAGATTTTGCGAATACGTTCTTTATGATGGTAAATTTTTATTCTATAGAAAAAAGTATGCTAATCGCAAAAGAAACTGGTAAAACGTTTAAGGAATTTGAAAAGAGTGAATATGCTAAAGGTACTTATTTTGAAAAGTATACTTCAAAATCGTTTGAACCTAAAACAGATAAAGTGAAGGAATTATTCAATGGGATCTATATTCCGAATGAATTTGACTGGGTTACATTAAGTAAGCAAGTACAAGCGTATGGATTATATAATAGTTATCGTTTAGCAATCGCGCCTACTCAATCGATTAGCTATATTCAAAATGCTACTTCATCGGTTATGCCAATTGTAAATGTTATTGAATCTAGAACATACGCAAATTCAACAACTTACTATCCGATGCCATATTTATCAAAAAATAGCTTCTGGTATTATAAATCAGCTTATGATATTAACCAATTTAAGTTAATTGACTTAATCGCTGAAATTCAGCAGCATGTCGATCAAGGTATTAGTACTATCTTATATGTAAACAGTGATATCTCAACGCGTGAGCTTGCTAGATACTATATTTATGCTAATAAAAAAGGATTAAAGAGTTTATATTACACACGTACACGTAAATTAAGTGTTGAAGAATGTATTAGTTGCTCAGTATAAAAAGTAGTATTGGATTTTATTATAAAAAGAGTTGCATAATCTATTTGAATCATAATTAAATTACTTATTGATCTAAAATGAAAAGCTCGAATATAGAATGCATTATGCATATTGTTCTATATCATCGAGCTTTCTTTATGATTAGGGGGAAGTATGAATGAAAGCTGTTAACTGGAATAAAAAAGAAGATGATTTTAGTTTAGTATTTTGGAAGCAAAATCTATCGCAGTTTTGGACTGAAGAGGAAATTGTCGTTTCATCTGATAAAAATACTTGGAACACATTATCAAAAGAGGAACAATCAGCATTTAAAAAAGTTTTAGGTGGTCTAACTCTATTAGATACTAAGCAAGGCGGAGAAGGAATGCCTTTAATCTTAGTTCATCTTAAAAATTTACAAGCAAAAAGTGTACTTGCATTTATGGGTGCGATGGAAGAAGTACATGCAAAAAGCTATTCACATATTTTTACAACCCTAGCTACAGAAGATGAAATTGAAGACTTGTTTAAATGGGTAGACGAGCATCCAATTTTAACGAAAAAATCGGAATTAATTTCTTCTTATTATTTAAATCTATTAAAGCGTGATGTTTCGGATGAAGAGTTATATATGGCAATGGTTGCAAGTGTATTTTTAGAAAGTTACTTATTTTATAGTGGATTTTTCTTTCCGTTATATTTAGCTGGTCAAGGTAAAATGACGGCTAGTGGTGAAATTATTAATCTAATTTTACGAGATGAAAGTATTCACGGTGTATTTGTAGGGATTTTAGCGCAACAAATTTATGACCAATTTACTGATGAACAAAAAACTCGACTTTACAATGAAACAATGGAATTATTAGTTCAATTATATGAAATTGAGTTACAATATACAGAAGAAATTTATTCATCAATCGGCTTAGTAGATGAAGTTAATAAGTTTATTCGATATAATGCAAATAAAGCCTTAATGAATTTAGGTTTTGATTATTATTTTGATGAAGAAGATATTAATCCAATTGTTTTAAATGGTTTAAAAACAGATACTAAAAATCATGATTTCTTCTCTGTTAAAGGTAATGGGTATGTAAAAGCAGTTACAGTGGAAAAATTAACAGATGAGGATTTTGTTTTTGAATTTTAAATGTAAGGAAGTATGAAAATGAAAGCACTTGTTTTTAGAGAATTCGGTCAATCAGACGTATTAAAATACGAAGAAATAGCAACACCTAAAATTTCAAAAGATGAAGTATTAGTTGAAATGAAGGCTGTTGGTGTTAATTTTGCAGATATTTATCGTCGTAAAGGAAATTATCATTTAGCAGGGGAACCTCCATATATTTTAGGGTATGAAGGCGCTGGAATTATTACCGAAGTCGGTTCGGATGTAATGGACTACAAAGTAGGAGATCGCGTAGCGTTTGCAGATGTTCCTTTTTCGAATGCGGAGTATGTTGCTGCAAAGGAATCTCATATTGTACCGATTCCAGATGAAATTAATTTTGAAATTGCTGCGTCTATTATGCTACAAGGGTTAACTGCACATTATTTAATTAATGATAGTTATAAAATAAAAGCAGGTGATGTTGCACTTGTTCATGCAGTAGCAGGTGGTGTTGGCCAATTATTGACTCAAATGATTCTTTTAAAAGGTGGAGAGGTAATCGGATTAACTTCATCACAAGAAAAAAGGGAAAAAGCTTTATCAATCGGTGCGAAACAAGTATTTTTATATACTGATAATTGGGTTTCACAAATAAAAGAGTTTACAAAAGAAAAAAATGGTGTAGATGTTGTTTATGAATCAGTAGGATCGACAATAATGGATAGCTTTGAAGCAACAAAAGTTCACGGTACAGTTGTATTTTATGGAATGGCTGGAGGGGATCCAGTTCATATTGATCCAAGAATGTTAATGGATACTTCAAAAACACTAACTGGTGGAGACTTGTGGAATGTACTAATTTCGAAAGAAGAGAGACTACGTAGAAGTAATGAGCTATTTAATTGGATTGTAACTAAAAAATTAATCGTACAACAACCTACTGTGTTTCCTTTAAAAGATGGTAAGCTTGCTCATGATCTATTAGAAAGTAGAAAATCAACTGGAAAAATCATATTATCTGTTTAATAAAAAGACCAAAACTTTGATGTTTTGGTCTTTGTTTATTGACATAATAGATTTTCACAAGCGTTTGTCAAAGGCTTATAACTATTTAATTGGTAGTGTAATTGTAAAAGTAGTACCATTATTATCGCTCATTACGCATATAGTCCCGTTATGATTTTGGATCAGTTTTTTAGTTAAAGATAAACCTAGTCCAGTGCCATCGTCTTTAGTTGAGAAGAACGGATCAAATATATATGGTAAATCTGAAGCTGGAATTCCTGATCCATCATCTTTTAATGTAATATAAATAAAATCTTTATCAATATAAGTTGAAATGATAATTGTAAGCAGACCTTCTTTTTTTGCATCTAATGCATTATGAAATAAATTTAAAATAACTTGTACAAGTTGGTTTTTATCAAAGAAAATATGTGCTCCTGATAATTCCTCAGATAGGGAGTATTCAATATTAACATTATTTAATACAGTCTCGCTATATAATAGTTGTTTTATGTGATTCGATAAAAAATCATTAATATTAATAGGCTCTGGTTTATAGTTCGCATTCTTTGTAATAGATAAAAAGTCAGTAATGATTCCATTTGCTCTATCTAATTCTGGAATCAATAAATCATTAAATAATTGCTTATATTGAGGTGGAGCTTCTTCTTGCAAGAATTGTAAATAACCTCTAACAGTTGTAAGTGGATTGCGGACTTCATGGGCTATACCTGCAGCAATTCTACCTGACATTGCTAACTTTTCAGAATCCCTTGCCTCGTTTAAATTATGAAAAACACCAATTACTCTTGATATTTCTCCATTTATATCCCGGATGATACGGGTATTGATAATGCCATAGTTAATATTTAAAATTTCCTTATTGTAAAATTCTTCACCCGAATAAAGTGTTTGTAGTAAAAAAATGTCTTTATCGTCTATTTTTAATAAATTTCTAATATGTTTTCCGATTAATTCGTATTTAGTAATTTTAAAATCAATCGCAACCTGTTGGTTATATAGCGTAATGATCCCATCTTTATCGATAAATACTATGTGATGAGGTAAAGCATCGTAGATCGATTGTAATGTTCGTCGACTATTAGATAAAAAGTTAAAGAATTTAGTATGTAATGGACGTGTTTCATTATTTGTATTCCATAAACTTGTATTACTAGTTAAATGATTTGAATTGGATAATTCACGAGTTTCATTTGAAAAGATAGATCCGGAAGTTATTGTATTTAAAATTGTTTCATACGATTTTACTTTTTCTTCAAGCTCGGTTATTTTATTTTTTAGTTCTTGTACTGTCTCGTTAATCATTTACACTATACTCCGATTTCTACTAAAATAAGATGATACTGTAGTCATTATATCAAACTAATTCGTTTATTATAATGAAAATTAGAAATAATTAATTAGTATGAAACAACTAATGGGAGAGAAGTATGGAAATAAAAATTGGCGTTACAGGGTGGGGCGATCATGATAGTTTATACCCTGATCGGATTCACTCTTCAAAAAAATTGAGACAATATTGTATGCATTTTCCAATTGTTGAAATTGATTCTTCCTATTATAGTATTATGCCACAATCAAACTATCAAAAATGGGTTAATCAAACAACAGCTGACTTTTCATTTATCGTTAAAGCGTATGGAGGAATTACTGGCCATTCAAGGCAAAATTATTCTAAAGAAGAACAAATCTTACTGTTAACACCATTTTTGGAATCAATCCAGCCCTTAATTGAAGCGAATAAATTAAAAGGAATATTATTTCAGTTTCCACCATGGTTTAATTGCAAAAAAGAAAATGTAGAATTACTAAGAATTTTGAAAAGTAAACTGAAAGGGCTTCCTGCAATTTTAGAATTTCGTAATCAGACATGGTTTTATCCGAGTTATTATGAGCAAACGTTAAAGTTTATGGAGGATGAAGGATGGATTCATTCAATTTGTGATGAGCCACAAGCTGGGAATGGTAGCATACCAATCGTATTACACCCTACAAATCCAAATTTAACTTTAATTCGTTTTCATGGTCGAAATATATATGGATGGAATCATAATGGACAAGATAATTGGCGCGAGGTACGTTATTTATACCGATATAATGAAGAGGAATTATACGAATGGGTAGAAAGAATTGAACAGCTAGCTAAAAACTCAAAAGAAATTTGTATCCTTTTTAATAATAATTCTGGTGGAGATGCAGCGGATAATGCTAAACAATTAATGAAGCTGCTAGGTATTGAATTTGGACCATCTTCTACCGAGCAGCTTGAATTATTTTAATTTGATTTTCGTAAAAGAGTAATGCAGCAAATCGTAATAAGTAGGAATGCAACAAATGCCAGCATAGGAATTGTAATGAATCCAAACCAATTTAAATAGTCTCCAGTACAAGGGACTGGACCACACTGTGTTGCTGTTTCCTTCAGTGCAGGAACTTTTTGAATTAAAATATGATAGATTGAGATACACATACCTATAAATGATAAAGGTAAAACATAAATAATATCTTTTATTTTATTTTTATAAAAAGCGATACCTATTATAAAAACGATTGGGTACATAAAAATTCGCTGATACCAGCATAATGAACAAGGTGTCCAATGATTAATTACTGAAAAGGATAAACTACCTAGTGTTGCAATAATACTTACAATCCAGGTGAAAAATAAAATTGATTGCTGTTTCTTCATTCCTTACCATCCTTAATTTGATTTTCGATATTGCTATTGTACCTTTGATTGAATGTAAAGTGGTATAAAAACGACGTTTGTTCACTAATTTTTCATATTAAAATGGCGGAATTTGAATAATTCTATATTGTTACGTAAGTTGTATGAAGTGGATTTCATTCAATAGGGTTAAATACAACTTACTGCTAGATTAACAAAACTTAACTTTATCAATGAATTTTATCTGTGATTTTAAAATTTCCTGATTATATTTCAACACACCTAAAAAACCTGAGACCATAATCCCAGGTTTTTTAATCTATTTAGCGATTGCTGCGTCTAGAGCGATGACAATCATGTCATTAAAAGTAGTTTGTCTTTCTTGTGCAGATGTTTCTTCACCAGTGAAGATATGGTCACTTACAGTTAAAACAGTAAGCGCGTCTACATTATGTTTTGCTGCGATTGTGTACAATGCAGTAGTTTCCATTTCTACAGCAAGAACTCCGTAATTAGCTAATTTTTGATACATGTCCATACTATCTCGATAGAAAAGATCTGAAGTTAAAATATTTCCTACTTTAACATTTAACCCTTTATTCACTGCACCATCATACGCTTTCTTTAACAAATCAAAGCTAGCACATGGAGAATAATCGAAACCAGGGAATGTTTGACGATTCATATTTGAATCTGTACAAGTCGTCATCGCAATAATGACATCTCGAATTTTTACATCTTTTTGAAGTCCACCACATGTACCAACGCGAATTAAAGTTTTTACCCCATAACTATTAATCAGTTCATTTACATATATACTAATTGAAGGTACTCCCATTCCAGTACCTTGAACGGAAATTCTTTGGCCTTTATATGTACCAGTAAAGCCTAGCATTCCGCGTACATCATTATAACAAACTACATCTTCTAAAAATGTTTCTGCGATATATTTAGCTCTTAATGGGTCACCAGGTAATAAAATTTTATCAGCGATTGCACCTTGTTCCGCACCAATATGTATACTCATTTAATGTTCCTCCTTAAAACTATGTGTAAAAGCCCATCCATTATCAGTATGTTAGTTTCTACATTTAAATAAAAAACATTCTTTTGTATGCTACACAAAGGAAAAAGTAAGATCGACGTAGTACATATTAAATATAGAAACACTTATAGTCAAAATTAACCAATACAGATAATTTATGGCGAATTTTAATTATTGCACAGGTGATAAAATAATGAAAGAGTTTACAATTAGAATTTCAGCTTTCTTGACATAACTAAAAATTTATTAATTTTAACTATTTAAGGGAGAATGATCTATGAAATTTCGTTTTATTGCAGCTCTATGTATAGCTATATTAATCATACTATTAATAAGTAATCGCCTAATTAATCATAGTATATTATCAAGTGGTAGTCAGGTTAGCCAACTAAAGGTTCAAAAGGTAAAATGGAATCTAACAACTAAAAAAAATGTACAAGAAGTAACCGTATCCACTAGAACTTTGAATGTGTTACAACGTGAAAAAATCAGAATATTTATTACGACAAATCAATTAAAATCTTATAAAGTCATTGAACCAGTATATAATGGAAATAATCAATTTACATTTAAGTATTCTTTTAAGAAAGATATACCTTATTATGTTAGTATATTTTTAAATAATCAAACGCTTGATACAAAGATTTTCCAAAAACAAAAGGACAAAAAAGAAGAAGTATTTCCGACAGCAATTTTAACGAAAAAGACTGATGAATATAGAGTTTCTCTACTATATACTTCAATTCTTCCAAAAACGAAGAGTAAAATCACATTTGATTTTGATCAATTTAAAAAACGTTCCAAATTTACAGATCAGCAATTTTATATTATGAATGATGAAGGAACATATTTTAAACTAATTAGTAATCCTAATAATCATTCAAAAGTAAACTTTGAACTTGATTTACCTGAAGCAGGTATGTATAAAATATTTTATGAATTTAAATTAAATGACGATCAAAAATCATTTAATTTTATTTTAGACGTAAAAGATAAAGAAAGCTAAGGAGTAGGAAATGCATAATTTATTAATGAATTCGAAAGTATTAGTTTTTGATTTAGATGGTACTTTGTATGATGGTACTGATCACTACGATTACTATGCTAAATTACTAGCCAATGAAATAAGTCCAGAAAAGCGTGATTCTTTTTTAAAAGATTATAAAAAAATAAAAGAATATGATCATGCATTAACAATCGGAAAAATTTATGACTCAGAAAATGATTTAATTATCTCGTTAGATCCAATTACATTGAAACCAATACAAGTATTTACTTGGGAAGGTCAGCTACTTTCTAAAGATGAACTTCCAGAGAATTATCTTGAAAATATTAATTATGAATTACCATATATCCCAGTAGGTGATGGTTGGTGGATTCCATTAGTAGCAAGTTATCACTACGGTGCAAGAGACGTATATCACTGTTATGATAAAACAAAAGAGTATATGGCAACAAAAGAGTTTAGTATTCCTTATATAAAAGGATTAAAAGAGGCACTAGAAAAAGTTAAGGATTCTAAAAAATTAGTATTGTTAACAAACTCTGATCGAGAAGATGTAACTAGATTACTGAAGTTACTTAATTTGAGTGAATTATTTCATCTAGAAATTACGGACGGTAAAAAGCCCGTAGAAACAGAAAAACATTTTAAAAATATCATGAATAAGTTTAATGTTTTACCACATGAAATTTTGTCAATCGGTGATAATTTCATTAATGAAATTTCTCCTGCATTAAAACTAGGTATGCACGGGGTTTATATTACAAATCAAACAACTATACAAGTTAGTAACTCATTATTAGTCGTAAAAAAACTAGAGGAAGTATTTGAGTAACTTAAAAAAACTGTAAGCAAAAAATGGCTTACAGTTTTTTGTTGTGCAGTGGCATGATGTTTCAACACTGATTTGAATTATAATCCTATTTTCAAGTATACTCTTTTTTCCAACTTATTTTTAAGGGCATCATACATACTTTTGAAATGGCTATGAGAAAATATTGTTAGGAGGAAGTGTGAATGAACAAAAATCATCGAAAACGATACTCTCTCATATTTTCTATCTTTATTTTTTTTACTGCTTTTTTTAGTTATAAAATAAATAGTGAAGCAAGAACTACAAATTACGGCTATATTACTCACCCGTTATTAATTTATTTTTTTGATGTAGGTCAAGGAGATAGCATGGTTATGATTTTACCAAATGGTAAAACTGTCCTTATTGATGGAGGAGACGTTGAACATGGAGGGGTCGTTATAAAAAAACTTAGACGGCTACATATTCATGAGATTGATCTATTAGTCAGTACACATCCAGATATCGATCATATTGGTGGGTTATTAAAAGTAATGAATAGTGTTAAAATAACAAAAATCCTAGATAGTGGGAAAAAATATAATTCACATTCTTATTACTTATATAAGAATGAAGCGTATCAGAAGAATATTCCAATTAGTATTGCAAAGTTAAATGAAAAAGTAATGCTTGACCCTAACGTAGATATTACTGTTTTAAATAGCGGGAAAAAAACGTATACAAATAATAACAGTTCAATTGTATTGAAGGTTAAATATAATGACATTTCAATATTATTAACTGGAGATATTGAAAGAAAAACGGAACAAAGATTAATTAAAAATGAGGATATCAATGCTCAAGTACTAAAAATTCCACATCATGGATCATCAACATCAACTTCAGAAGCGTTTTTATTTGCTGTAAATCCTACAGTCGCAATCCTTTCATATGATAAATTTAATTTATTTGGTCACCCACATCGTTCAGTAATGAAGCGGTTAAATCACCTAGGCATTAAGCAATATACAACAGACCAATTCGGGGATATCGAATTATCAACAAATGGTCATAATTTATATATCGAAAAAGAAGAAGTATTGGTAGATCCATGAAGGTCAAAAACCAATACTTCTACTTTTTTGTGGTAACGAGGTATTTGTGACGTTATTGTTAATTGATAAAGTAGTATAGACAACTAGGAGTATATATCATAAAATAGTTATGAAGAAATCAAGGTACTTATATACATGAATGTGAATGATGAATAAGTAAACACTATTTTCTATATTAGAGTATTGGTAAAGACTTCTTAAGCAAAGGAAAGAGGAGAGTAAATGAAATCAATTATTAATGTGAAAATATACACAGGTACAGAAGTAATTGAAAATGGTTATATTCGTTACGATGAAAAAATTTCTTCAGTTGGTCATATGAATAGTTATGAAAATGATGGTGAGGAAATAATTGATGGAAAAGGAACCGTTATAATTCCTGGTATGATTGATGTCCATATTCACGGAGCATATGATGTCGATGCAATGGATGCTGATCCAAACTCAATGATAACGATGAGTAAAGAAATGATGAAGGAAGGGGTAACAACTTTCTTCCCGACTACAATGACACAATCAAAAGAAAATATTAAAAATGCTTTAAAGTCTTTAAACGAGGCTAAAAAACTAGGTGCTCATTTTGAATTTATTCATTTAGAAGGACCGTTTGTTAATAAAAATAAAGCTGGTGCACAACCATTAGAATACATTATTAACCCTGACGTTGAACTTTTCAAAGAATGGCAAGAAGCTTCTGGTAGATTAATCAAATTAGTTACTTATGCACCTGAGGTTGAAGGTGCAAAAGAGTTAGAAAAAGAGCTTGAACGCACAAATGTAGTTGGCACAGTAGGGCATTCTGATGCGATCCGTTCAGATTTTGAAGGTAGGAACATATTGCACGCTACCCATTTGTACAACCAAATGAGACCAATGCATCATCGTGAAGCAGGAACTGTTGGACATGTATTACTTGATGACCGAGTAATGGTAGAAATAATACCTGATGGAATTCACATTCATCCAGATATGGTAAAACTAGCATATCGTCTAAAAGGTGCTAAAAAAATTAGTGTAATTACTGATGCAATGAGAGCAAAAGGGTTAGAGGATGGCAAATATGAATTAGGTGGACAACCAGTATTTGTAAAAAATAAAAGTGCAAGATTAGAAGACGGAACGCTTGCGGGTAGTATTTTAAAAATGGATGATGCATTCAGAAACATTATGGCGTTTACTGGTTGTAGTCCTGAAGAGGCAGTACAAATGACATCAATAAACCAAGCTGAAGAATTTGGTCTTAAACATAAAGGTGCTTTAGAACCAGGTAAAGACGCTGATTTTGTGCAAATGACTCCTGATTTCTTCGTAATTAATACAACTAGACAAGGTAAAAATATGAATGAGGTGACTTTATGAACGTGATCGTAGTAAAAAACGCAGAAGAAATTTCAAAAGTAGCATATGAAAAAATGGTAAAGGCATTTGAAGGGAAAGCGGAATTCACATTAGGATTAGCTACAGGTGGATCTCCACTAGGAATTTATGAACTTTTCCGTATCCATAAACCAGATGTGTCTAATGTCATTACCGTAAATCTAGATGAATATGTAGGACTTGCTGAAGATGATCAAACAAGCTATCACACTTATATGGCAGAACAACTTTTTAACCATTTAAAATTTAAAGAAAACCATTTACCAAATGGAAATACTAAAAATTTAGAAGAAGCTTGTAAAAATTATGAAGAGTTACTACAAAAACATCCTGTAGATTTACAACTTTTAGGAATTGGTGAGAATGGTCATATTGCATTTAATGAGCCTGGTACACCATTCGATACACCTACTCATATTGTAGAACTTACAGAATCAACTCGTAACGCAAATAAAATTTATTTTGAGAACGAAGAAGATGTTCCAACTCATGCAGTAACAATGGGAATTGGTTCAATTATGAGAGCAAAAGAAATCATTTTAGTAGCTTCAGGCATCAAAAAGGCTGAAGCAGTTAAGGAAATGTTAAAAGGAAAATTAGATATAAACTGTCCTGCTACTGCACTCCAAAATCACAACAATGTAACAATAATTGCTGATGAAGAAGCATACTCACTTTGTAATAAATAATGTTAAAACTTGATAAAAATTCACCGTTACCGATTTATTTTCAAATACAAGAGATTTTAAAGCTTAAAATTAACTCAGGAGAATGGAAACCTGGTGAGCGAATTCCCTCTGAGCAAACATTGAGTGAGATGTTAAATGTAAGCAGGATGACAATAAGACAAGCGTTAAATAATCTTGTAAAGGAATCATTAATAAGTCGGAAACGTGGAATTGGTACGTTTGTATCAGTGAAAGATGGAATTGAAGTTGAGGAATCACTTAAATCATTAAGGAGTTTTTCTGAGGATATTACATCTATCGGATTGACCCCTACTAATAAGCTACTAGGCTTTTCAACAATCGAAGCTGATGAATATTTAGCAGAAGTTTTATCAATTGAAAGTGGTTCTGAAATTTTTAAAATTGAAAGATGTCGTTTAGCAAATGATCATCCCATTGCAATTGAAACAACATACCTACCAAAAAAATTAGTAAATCGAATTGATGAAAAAGTATTAAATCATTCCTTATATGAATACTTTGAAGTTACGTTAGGTTATTCAATTAGAAAAGCCACAAAATGGATTAAAGCATCTCTAATGACAGAAAAAGATTCATTAATTCTTGAGGTAGCGGAGGATTCTCCTGCATTAGAATTACACCAAGTAACGTTTATTGATGAGGGAATACCACTTGAATATGTAAGTTGTATTTACCGAGCTGATCGTTATCGCTTTACAATTGATATTGATCGTTAAAAAGAGTGCTTTTTTAAGCACTCTTTTTTAAATAGATAGGAAAAAGTGCAAATAAAAAGGCCGAAACTGCAATTAAAATGGGAGTATCTGAAAATAAAAAAGTCATATCTACAATTAAATTTTGAAATCTATAATGAATGGGCACTAATCAAGAAGATATAGGGTAACAGAAGGAATAATAGAAGAAATTTCGGTAAATTGATTGATATACAACACATAAACAGTTCATGTTTAAGTTAAAAAGGAGAAACCGAAATATACTAAATCAAAGCAAAAATCTAAAATTATCTAACTAAATAGGACTTGTATACATAAGAAAAAGGGTGCTCCTAGAGCACCCTTTCCTCTTACTTTATTTGTAAAACAATTTTAACTGCTTCGGCTACTGAAGGAACGATATACGAAGCATATTTTTTAACTTCATCGTCAGCATTTTCCATTGCAAAGCTATTAGGAGTTAATTCAAACATTGAAATATCATTGTATGCATCACCAATACAAGCAATTTCATCAGGTTGAATTCCTAATTTTTCGATTAATATCTGAATGGCTGAACCTTTACTTACATTAACTGGAACGATATCTAAACAATTTTTAGCAGAAATAAATGAAGTTACAAATTCAGGTAGTTCTTTTTGTAGTTCCTTTTGTAGCTCTAGTAAGTCTTCATCTTCACCTAAAACTACATATTTTTTTGGTGTAATCGATTTACCTAAATCGGTTTTTAGTGTTTTTAATTCAACTGCATTCATGCTAGAATTTTTTTCAATTTCTCTAACTAAATCAGTTTTCTCTTCAATATAGTATGTTGAATTATCAGCTACATAGATTAAAAATTTATCTTGCGAAATCATTTCGTAAACTTTATCGATTACACTTGGATGGAATGTTGCATCTAACAATGCTTCGCCATCATTTGAATAAATATAAGTTCCATTCATACTAATACGGTGAAAATTACCTTCTAAGCTTTCCATAATTTTTACGATCTCATAATCTAACCGTCCAGAAGCAAAACATAATACAACACCGCGATCTAAAAGCTTTTTTAATGCTTCGACATCATGTTCAAATAGTTTACCTTGGTGAAACATCGTCCCATCCAGGTCACTAACAAATAACTTAATCATTTTTCTTAACTCCTACTCAATTTATATTTATACTTTTATATTCTATCCTACAATAATAGATTATCAAAAAAATATGATTAAATTATGAAACTTAAGCTGTGTTTTAACTTTTTCAGAAAAATTATGTTATGATATAAAAGCGATTTTTTTAATCTTGGGGGTGATAAAAAAAATGTCAGAGATGTCAGCATGCTATACAATCAAAAAAGTTCTTAATAATAATGTTTTAATAGCAAAAAATCCCGATCATACTGAAGTAGTTTTGCTAGGTAAAGGCATCGGTTTTAATAAAACTAGAGGAGATTTAATTTCCGAAGGTGTAGTCGAAAAAATGTTTATCTTAAAAGATGAACAAAAACAAAAACAATATAAATCATTAATCAACTTTATGGATGAAAAATTAATGGGGACGCTGCAGCAGGCCATTTATTTAATTTCTGAAAGAACAGGATGTACTTTAAATGAGCAAATTCATATAGGGTTAACAGACCATTTAATATTTGCAATCAAACGTATTAGAGAAGGCTATAATGTTGATAATCCTTTCTTACAAGAAACGAAAGCAATGTATCCAGAGTATTTTAAAATTGCACAAGAAGTTATTGATTTGATAAATAAAGAAATAGATATAAATTTACCGATTGAAGAAGTGGGGTTTGTAACTCTTCATATCGTTAGTAATTTATCGATGGAAGTTGTTTCAGATGTAAATAAGTTCTCTCAGATCATTAAAGATTTAGTAATCTATATAGAAGAATATTTACAAATTGAAATTGATAAAGATAGTATTCATTATTCAAGATTAGTCCGTCATTTGAGGTTTTTAATTGACCGTATATTTCATGGTAATTCATCTGAGGAGTCACCAGCTTTGGGCATAATCTTAAAAAAAGAATACCCAGTATGCTATGATTTAGCATGGAAAATTTTAAAGTCAATCCAAGCTTCATTAAATAAAAAAGCAAGTGAAGCTGAAGTAATCTACTTAACTTTACACTTAGAAAGACTTGTTCAGAGTAAAATTAATAAATAATTTTAAAAGCCTAAATAGAATTTGGCGCTTTTTTAACATAGTAAATAAATAATTTTAAAAAATAGGTAATTTGTCTTGAAATTTTTAAATTCTATAGATATAATGAAAGCGAAATCATAAAAACATAATTGAATAGTGTACACATTAAACGTGTTACTGATTCGATCAGGCATGAGTTGAAAAAATGTGAATTATTATACTTGGGTAGGGGAAACTATATCCAGGATTAAATAATCTCATTTTTTCTGCTCATGCCTTTTTTGTTTGGATAAAAGGAGGAAGACAATGTTTAAGAAAATCTTTGGAGTTTTACAAAAAGTTGGTAAAGCGCTTATGCTCCCAGTTGCAATTTTACCAGCTGCTGGATTGTTACTTGCATTCGGTAATGCATTTCAAAATCCGCAAACATTAAAATACTTACCGTTTCTTGATGCACACTGGTTCCAACTAGTAGCAAAAGTTATGGAACAATCAGGTGACATCATTTTTAGTAATCTGTCATTATTATTTGCAGTAGGTGTTGCTGTTGGTTTAGCAGGGGGAGAAGGTGTTGCTGGTTTAGCAGCTATCGTTGGATTCCTGATTATGAATAAAACAATGAGTGTGTTCAAAGATGTTGGACAATATGTTGTTTTAGATAAAACATTAAATATTGCTAAATTTGATGATCCATCATTTGCATATGTATTAGGAATTCCTACATTACAAACGGGTGTTTTTGGTGGGATTATCGTAGGTATTTTAGCTGCCTGGGCTTACAATAAATATTATGAAATAGATTTGCCATCATACTTAGGTTTCTTTGCAGGTAAGCGATTTGTACCAATTGCTACAGCAGCGTTTTCAGTATTACTTGGTATTTTAATGTGCTTTATTTGGCCGCCAATTCAGCACGGTTTAAATACATTTTCACATAATATGATTGATGCGAACTTAACATTATCAGCATTCATCTTTGGTGTGATTGAACGTTCATTAATTCCATTTGGTTTACATCATATTTTCTACGCACCTTTCTGGTTTGAGTTTGGTTCATATACTGATAAAACAGGTATGGTTGTACACGGGGATCAAAAAATCTTCTTTGCTCAATTAAAAGACGGAGTAAAATTAACTGCTGGTACATTCATGGTAGGTAAATTCCCATTCATGATGTTTGGTTTACCAGCTGCTGCATTAGCTATGTATCATGAAGCAAAACCTGAAAATAAAAAAATCGCTGGTGGTATTTTAGCATCAGCAGCATTAACTTCATTCTTAACTGGTATTACAGAGCCAATTGAATTCTCATTCTTATTTGTTGCTCCAGTATTATTTGGAATTCATGCAATTTTTGCTGGTTTATCATTTATGATTATGCAATTATTAAATGTTAAAATTGGTATGACTTTCTCAGGGGGTCTAATTGACTTCTTATTATTTGGTGTTTTACCGAATAGAACTGGCTGGTGGTGGGTAATCATCGTCGGTTTAGTATTAGCAGTGATTTACTACTTCGGTTTCCGATTTGCAATTAGAAAATGGGATTTAAAAACTCCAGGACGTGAAGACGCAATCGCTGAAGATACTACAAGTAATACTCCAGCTAATGAATTACCATATGAAATTTTACAAGCATTAGGTGGAAAAAGTAATATTTCTTCATTAGATGCATGTATTACACGATTACGAGTACAAGTTAATTCAAAAGATGAAGTAAACAAAGATCGTTTAAAAGCATTAGGTGCAGCTGGAGTTCTTGAAGTTGGAAATAATATTCAAGCAATTTTTGGACCTAAATCAGACACATTAAAATCACAAATTAAAGACATAATGACTGGAAAAACACCAGTTGCTAGTCAAGAAGCACATAAAGAAACAGCTTCAGCAGTAGATACTACTATTGAAGAAGCGATTATTAATCCAATTGAAGGGGAAATTATCCCAATTACAGAAGTACCTGATCAGGTATTTTCTGGAAAAATGATGGGTGATGGATTTGCGATTATTCCATCAGAAGGTACAGTTGTTTCTCCAGTAGATGGCGAAATCGTAAATGTATTCCCAACAAAACATGCGATTGGTATTTTATCAAATGGTGGAAAAGAAATTTTAATCCATATTGGTATTGATACTGTAAAACTAAATGGTGAAGGCTTTGAAGTACTGGTATCGCAAGGTGAGAAAGTAACAAAAGGTCAACAATTAGTTAAAATTGATTTACACTTTATTCGTGAAAATGCACCTTCTACAATTACACCTGTTGTATTTACAAACTTACCTGAAGGACAACAAATTGTAATTGAAAAACCAGGTAAGCAATCAAAAGGTGAAGTAGGCATCATTAAGATTAAATAAAATCTAATTAAATAGACGAAAAATGTTTAATTTTAAAAGGGGTAGTATAGTTGACACTATGCACCCCTTTTAATAGAATATTTATAGTAGGCCAAACGTCTATACCAAAAATGTAGATTTAATCACAAAGGAGATAAATTATTATGGAAAAAACTTTTAAAGTAACAGCTGATTCTGGAATCCACGCTCGTCCAGCAACATTGTTAGTAAATGTAGCAGGTAAATTTAATTCTGATATCAATCTTGAATATAATGGTAAAACAGTTAACTTAAAATCAATTATGGGTGTAATGTCTTTAGGAATTCAACAAGGAACTGAGATTAAAATTAGCGCTAACGGTGAAGATGCAGAACAAGCAATTGCTGCAATTGATGATACAATGAAAAAAGAAGGTTTAGGCGAATAATGTCTTTACATATTAAAGGTATTGCCGCTTCTAGTGGAATTGCAATTGCAAAAGCATTTCGATTAGAAAACCCTGAATTAAACATTGTTAAAAAACAAATTTCAGATATTGATGCTGAAATTGCAAAACTTGACAATGCAATTCAAGTTTCTAACACTGAATTAGAAAAAATTCGTGATCACGCGAATGCTGAACTCGGTGAAGATAAAGCAGCAATCTTTTCTGCGCACATCTTAGTTTTAAATGATCCAGAGCTAGTTAACCCAGTTAAAGATAAAATTAAGTCTGAAAGTGTGAACGCTGATTTTGCTATGAATGAAGTTGCTTCAATGTTCGTTCAAATGTTTGAAAGCATGGATAATGAATATATGAAGGAACGTGCTGCAGATATCCGCGATGTTACAAAACGTGTAATGGCACATCTTTTAGGCGTTACAATTTCTAACCCTGCTAATATTACAGAAGAAGTAATTATTATTGCAGAAGATTTAACACCATCTGATACAGCACAACTAAACCGTAAATACGCTTTAGGTTTTACAACTGATATTGGAGGCCGTACATCTCACTCAGCTATTATGGCTCGTTCTCTTGAGATACCTGCAGTTGTAGGGACAAAAGAAGTAACTAGTAAAATCGAAAATGGCGTAATGGTCATTGTTGATGGATTAGATGGTCACGTAATCGTTAATCCTTCTAATGAAGAATTAGAAGAGTATAAAGCTAAAAAAGAAAAATTCGAACTTCAAAAAGTTGAATGGGCTAAACTGAAAAATGAGCCAACTGTAACAAAAGATGGACATCATGTTGAATTAGTAGCTAACATTGGTACTCCAAATGATGTAGAGGGTGTTATTAATAATGGTGGTGAAGGTGTTGGCCTTTACCGTACTGAGTTCCTATATATGGGACGTGATAACTTCCCATCAGAAGAAGAGCAGTTTGAATCATACAAATCAGTTCTTGAAAGTATGGGTGAAAAACCGGTAGTAGTAAGAACACTAGATATCGGTGGAGATAAAGAATTATCTTATTTACACTTACCAAAAGAAATGAACCCATTCTTAGGTTACAGAGCGATTCGTTTATGTTTAGATCAAAAGGAAATTTTCCGTACACAATTACGTGCATTACTTCGTGCTAGTGTATATGGTAACTTAAAAATTATGTTCCCGATGATTGCAACTTTAGATGAGTTCAGAGCTGCCAAGGCTGTTTTATTAGAAGAAAAAGAACAGTTATTAAATGAAAATGTTCAAGTATCAGATAATATTGAAATTGGTATGATGGTAGAAATCCCTGCTTCTGCTGTTCTAGCAGATGTATTCGCTAAGGAAGTTGATTTCTTTAGTATCGGGACAAACGATTTAATTCAATATACAATGGCTGCGGATCGAATGAATGAACAGGTTTCATATTTATATCAACCATACAACCCATCTATTTTAAGATTAGTTAAAATGGTAATCGATGCTGCAAACAAAGAAGGTAAATGGGCTGGCATGTGTGGAGAAATGGCTGGAGATGCATTAGCTATTCCTTTACTTGTTGGATTAGGCTTACATGAATTCTCTATGAGTGCTACTTCAATCTTACCTGCTCGTAGTCAAATGGCTAAACTTTCTAAAGCTGAAATGGAGATATTAGCTGAAAAAGCTTTATCTATGTCTACAGCTGAAGAAGTTGTTAACTTAGTTAATAGCATCTAAAATAAAACAACAGGGAAACCTGTTGTTTTATTTTTAAGATTTTTTTAGATTATATAGATCGACGAAAAACTAAATCGATAATTTCCTACTGTTGACAAATTCGCTTCTTTAATTTAGTGTATGTTTAAATTATTAAACGAATAAGATTTATTTCGGATTATAAAAGTAGGTGGCAGATTTGAGTAAAGAAGCAATTGATGTATTTAGAGAATGCATTCCCTTGTTCCAAGCGTTAAGCGATCCTTACAGACAGGATATCATTTTAATGTTATCAGATGGCGAAGCGCTAACTGTTAATGAAATTACGGAAAAAACATCATTATCTAGACCCGCTATATCACATCATTTAAAAATATTGCGTGATAATCAATTAGTACAAATTGAGCAAAAAGGCACTCATAGATATTATTCCTTGGCAATTGATTCTTCTCTAGAATTACTTAAGAAATTAATCATTACTGTTGAAGAACATTGTTAATGAATCGTAATGGCATAAAAGGGACTCCGACTTTTGTCAGAATCCCTTTTACTTTTCATTTATGATTAAATCCAAATAGACATTTCTTTTGTAGAAAAACGAGTTGTATGATGTCCTGGTACTTTTTCTTTACCAATGGCAATCAACATTGTTGGAATATAGCGATCATCAGTTAAAAAAGCTTCTTTAAACGCTTGTTCGTTAAATCCGCCGATTGCACAAGTGTTCCAACCTTTTGCAGAAGCAGCCATTATTAATTGCATACCAGCAAGAGAAGAATTCAAGATACCTTGTTCACGATTACGTTGCTCTGTAGAATAAGCATTTTCAACGTTTGCTTTTAATTTGTCTTTTGCTTCTTGAGTCATAAAACCAGCTTCCACAGCAGGTCCGAAAACTAAGTCAACATTTTTGGCTGATTGTGTATCGGCTAATACAGCAATTACACATGAAGCATCTTTAATCTGACCTTGGTTATATGCAATAGGTAATAATTTACCTTGCGCGTTTTCACCATGGAATACAACGAATTTCCAATGTTGTAAATTCCAAGCAGATGGTGCAGTCATTGCAGCATCAAGAAGTTCAGTAATTTCGCTACTACTGATTTCAGTAGAAGAGTCGAATACTCGAGTAGAGTTACGTTCTTTAATCATTTCAAAAAATTGTTCGTTTTTCATATGAAAATACCTCCAAAAATTAGGTGCATTAGATACATTTTTATGTACTTTTTTAATATAGATAGTTCCATTATTAGAGTCAACAAATTAGTGTTGAAATAACCTAAATTTAATTTGAAATAAGTTTTATTTTTCTTATTTTTTTATAAGAAGAGCTCAGGCTTTTTTATTAATATTTTTTATGTTAGTTTATTTATGGATATTAAAAGAGGAGTGTGTAATATGGAAGCAATTAATTTAAAAGATTTACAAGTTGGATTTATCGGAATTGGCGTTATGGGTAAAAGTATGGCAAAGCATTTAATCAATGCAGGTGCAAAATTACATATTTATAATCGTACAAAAGAAAAAGCAAATGAGTTAATTGATTTAGGAGCAACTTGGTATGATACCCCTAAAGAATTAGCACCAAATTGTCAGGTTATTTGTACGATGGTTGGCTATCCAAGCGACTTAGAGGAAGTATATTTTGGCGATAATGGGATCATCCAATCAGCTTCAAAAGGAACAACCTTTATCGATTTTACAACTTCGACACCAACTTTAGCTAAAAAAATTGATGAGCTAACAAAATCAGTAGGTATGTCATCATTAGATGCACCTGTGTCAGGTGGAGATTTAGGTGCAAGAGAAGCTAGATTAGCAATTATGGTTGGTGGAGAAGAAGAAACTTTTTATAAAATGTCTGCATTATTTGATGTTTTAGGAAAAAATATTGCGTATCATGGAAATGCTGGTAGTGGACAACATGTAAAAATGTGTAATCAGATTGCTATAGCTTCAGGTATGTTAGGAGTTTGTGAGGCCCTAGCATATGCTTCATCAGCAGGATTAGACGGTGAAAAAGTGTTAGGAAGTATTTCTACGGGTGCAGCTGGTAGTTGGTCATTATCTAATTTAGCACCGCGTGTTTTAAAAGGTGATTTCGAGCCAGGGTTCTATATTAAACATTTTATAAAAGATATGGGAATCGCAATTGAAGAAGCCGAAAAGATGGAATTAAATCTACCAGGACTTTTACTTGCAAAAAAATGCTACGATGAACTATCTAAAAATGGTTTAGATGAGAAAGGTACACAAGCACTTTATACTTTATACGATCCGTCTCACCACATTCAATAATAAAATGAATAGAGGTTAACAAGTGCAAAATTTTCAACTTGCAAAGTTTTATCAACGATTAAGTGCGTTTATATTCGATACGTTTATCGTTTCAGTAGCTTATGGCATCATTATCGCTATTATTACGATGAATCCAGAGAAGATATTAAGTCGATTTAATTCTACATCAGGAAATTCAACGCTTGATTTAATCGTTATTTTAATAATCATGATCATATTATTTGTAGTTATACCACAATTTAATAAAGGGATGACTTTTGGTCAAAGAATTTTAGCTATTAAGATGATAAAAGATAACTATGAAGAAACGACAATCATACTTTTTTTCATACGTTTTATCTTTATTGCCGGAATATCAGTTCTATTTTTAGGTGTACCACTAATCGTTAATGTCTATTTAATGTTATTTAGAAAAGACCATAAAACAATTCAGGACTTGTTATTTAAAACAAGAGTAATACAAGCTAGATAAAAAAGGCAGGGGAGGATTAAGAAATCCACCCCTGCTTTTTTATTTTAATTTCTAAGGCTAGTTACAAACTCTTCTAATCGATCGCATGCAATCTCTAGTTCTTTCATTGAATAAGCATAAGATAAACGAATAGATGAATCCCCATATTCAGAAAAAGCTTCTCCAGGAATAACCGCTAGATTATGTTTTTCTACTAGATTTAGTGCGAACTCCATGGAGGGCATATTGAATTCTTTAATTGATGGGAATAAATAAAATGCACCTTCAGGCTTAATACAAGGTAGGCCCATCTTTTCTAATCGATCAATCATATAATTACGTCTTATTTTATATTCCTTTGCCATTTCAATTGGAGAATCAATGCAATCAGTTAATGCTGAAATTGCTGCATATTGTGAAATTGATGTAGCGCATGATACGTTATACTGATGCACTTTTAAAATTTCCTGAGCTAGATAAGCAGGCGCATAGATAAAACCAATTCTCCAACCTGTCATAGAATGTGATTTACTAAGACCGTTTATGACAATTGTCTTTTCTCTCATTCCAGGATAACTTGCAATAGAAGTATGAGCCGTATCATATGTCAGTTCACTATATATTTCATCTGATAAAATGAATATATCTTTCTGAGATAAGTAGTTAGCTAAATTCTCAAGTTCCTCTTCCGTTAATGTGACGCCTGTTGGGTTATTTGGATAAGGTAAAACAATACAACGAGTTTTTTCAGTGATTTGTTCTTCAATTAATTCAGGTGTAATTTTAAACCCACTATTGGATGTATCTACATAAACTGGTTTTGCACCACATGTTTGAATAATTGGTGCATAGCCAGGGTAGATTGGTGCAGGTAGAATAACTTCACAGTCATCGTTAAGGATTGTTCTGAATGTAACATCGAGTGCTTGACTAGCCCCTACTGTAACGATTACTTCGTTTGCTGGATCATATGATAAAGAATATTTTCTCTTTAAAAAATTAGAAGCAGCATTTCTAAGTGCAGGCAGTCCTGCATTAGGAGTATAGACCGTTTGATTTTGATTAATTGCATCAATAGCAGCTTCTTTAATAGGTGCTGGAGTAGGAAAATCAGGTTGACCCAATGTTAATGCAATGACATTGTCATATTTTTCAATTTTTTGGGCAAATTTTCTAATACCGGAGATTTGAATTTCTTTTACACTTTCGTTTATATATCTTTTCATTTTAAATTCCTCTGCTTATTATTTTTATATTAAAATTAAACCTTTTAATCGTACTATTCAATGAAATTTTCTTCATTTTACCATATAATAAAAAAAGTATTTAGTAGTGAAATAATTTGATTGCCTAAAGAAGGTGAGTAAAACTTGTTACAAGTAATAGGAATAACTAAAAATAAAGAAATCGAACGCAATATAACAATTGCAGATGCAAAATCAACTAATTACTTATGGTATTGGGTAGATATTAATGAACCGACTGAAGATGAGATTCAACTTTTATCAACCGAATTTAACTTTCATCCTTTAGCAATTGAAGATTGTCTGGAATATGTACAACGACCTAAACTTGACTACTATGAAGGATATCATTTTTTAATATTGCACGAATTAAATAAAGTAGACCTTGAGGAGACGGAAATAGATATTTTTGTAAGTGATCATTATGTTATCACATTTCATATCCATAAAAGTCCGACTGTACAACTAGTTTTAGATAATATAATGTCAGATCGTCGTGCTTCGAAGAGTCCACTTCATTTAACTCATCGCATTATTGATGAGCTCGTTGATAGTTATTTTCCACTAATATATCGTTTGGAGGATGAGCTATCAGAACTAGAAATTGATCCATTAAAGAAACAAGTAAATAATGCTGTAGAAAGATTATATGATATTAAATCGGATTTATCGAAATTAAGAAGGACGATTTTACCAACTCGTGATTTATTATATCGAATCCTTAATTCCAATCGATTTAAAGATATATCTGAACATCGAATTTATTTTGAAGATATACACGATCATTTAATGAAGCTTTCGGATATGATTGAGACGAATCGAGATTTAGCTTCCGATATTCGAGAAAGTTATTTTTCATTAAGCTCAGAAAAAATGAATAATATAATGAAAACATTAACAATCATATCATCTTTCTTTTTACCACTAACGTTTATCGTTGGTTTATATGGAATGAATTTTCATTATATGCCCGAATTAACATGGAAATATGGATACTTATTTATTTTAATTTTAATGGGATTTGTTACGATTCTAATGTACATATTTTTTAAAAGAAAAGGTTGGTTTTAAGTCGTTAAGCACTTAAGCTTGACGACTTTTCTTA
The DNA here is from genome assembly GCF_036421055.1 of Gottfriedia acidiceleris. Classification (GTDB taxonomy): domain Bacteria; phylum Bacillota; class Bacilli; order Bacillales; family Bacillaceae_G; genus Gottfriedia; species Gottfriedia acidiceleris_C. Next base: position 68,131 of record NZ_JAZGQS010000010.1, read on the forward strand.
TATTTTAGAATACTTTGTAATAATGTGTCTTTCTATGTAGAAATGTTTTTTTCGAATTTTTTGTATTAATAATTAGAAGTTTAAATAACTATGTTATAATTTGTTGAAAGAAGGGGTGGGGGACACTTTAATGCTGCAATTAAAAGATTTATTAATTCAATTTGCAATCATAATCATTCCGGTCTTTTTATACGAAATGTTCTGGCTTAGTCGATACCACAATACAAGCCCAAAACAAAATAGAATATTAGTTGGATTGCTAACTTTTTTTAATATTTTTATTTGCTTGCTTTACCCAATTCACATTAGTGAAAGCATGGCTATTACTTTTAGTATTTTATTAATCTATTCATCTATTTTATATGGTGGAAGATTAATTGGAACGATTATTATTTTAACGAAAGCAGTTTTTGTGTATTTGCTATATGGTTTAGCATCTTTGAAATCCTTTCCATTTGAATTGATTTCGTGTATATTACCATTTATTGTTTCACCACATTGGGTTAGTTTTTCTAAACGAAAGAAATTTGCTTTAAGTATTTTAATGCCAATCTTATTTTCGTTCAGTATGGTCTGTTTGCTTTATTATGAAGCAACGGTAAATGGTATAAAAGAGTACCAATCAGATCAAACAATTATTTCAGCGTGCATATTTTTTACTGTTCTAACCATTACAATGCTGTTTCATGTTTATTTAAGAGAGTTTTTATTTGAAAATGCTGAAATTCGTGTTCAAATGCAGAAATCAGAGAAATTAAATATGGTGAGTGAACTTGCGGCGAGTGTAGCTCATGAAGTTAGAAATCCATTAACAGTTGTAAGGGGTTTCATTCAGTTAATTGAGAATCAAGAAAGTGGAACGAATAGAGAATATATGAAACTTGTATTAGCTGAACTAGACCGCGCAGAAAATATTATTTCGGATTATTTAAACTTAGCTAGACCTCAAATTGAAGAAAAGAAAATAATCAATATGACTGAACAACTAAATGAAGTAACAACATTAATGTCAAGTTACGCCTCTCTGCAGGGTGCTTTCTTACAAGTAAATGTAAATGAGGATATGTATACTGTTGGAGATCGAGCTAAGCTTAAACAAGCAATCATTAATGTTCTAAAAAATGGTGTTGAAGCTATAAAAGACACGAAGGGCTATATTAAAATTGAAGCAAATATAGAGAAAGTAAGAGATAGAGAATACATACGAATTGTAGTGAAAGATAATGGAGTAGGTATGTCAAAAGCACAATTGGATCGGTTAGGACAACCTTTTTATTCATTAAAAGAAAAAGGAACAGGTCTAGGACTTATGGTTACTTTTAGTATTATCGAAGCCCATAAGGGAACAATTGAGTATTTAAGTGAAGAAGGCAAAGGTACTGAAGTTCATATTGTATTACCAGCATATCTTCAAGAACAGAGTGAAGAGGTATAATGTAAGAATAAAGAGAAGGGAAAATTCCCTTCTCTTTTCAAACTAAAAATCTATAAATTTCATGAGATAGTAAGAATGCTAAATAATAAACAAATTATTTTACTGACTTAGGTTTAAAAAAGAGTGACTTAATTGCATTTTTCCAATCTCTTTCTTTTGAAGCGGCTACCATCTTCTTTGTTTCCTGTAATTCTCTAATCATCCTCATTAATTGAGCATCTCGACCAGATTCTTTTGTTTTGATTTCTTCAAACATTTGCTCTAATTTTTCATCTTTTTCTTCAATTACAGTTGCTAACCCTTGAAGCTCTTCACTTTTTTCTTCAACTGAATATAATATTTTTTCTAACTTTTGATCCTTCTCCAAGTTCTGTTTGATTAATGTCTGATTTTGAGTTAGGATTTGTTCATTTTGATAGGCTAGATTCGTAATTTGGGACATAAACTCTTCAAACATAATTTGATTAGAATTTGAAGGTACAAAAGTAGTAACATTCTCTTTCGTAACAATAGGTTCCGTTACTTTGTTTGATTCATTTAACTTTGAAAGAACTACTTCATCAGGTAGTTTTTTATTTTCCTCAAGTACTTGTTCAACAGTCATTTCTTCAAAACGATATTCTTGGACTACTTCATCCTCGTATTTTTGATCTGTCTGCATTGATAATGCACTAGAGACTGTCAGATGCTCTTCTTTTTGTACAGATTGGTCGATGACGACTTCTTTAATTATTTCTAATTGTGATACGGAGTCTACAAATATCTCATTATTTTGTGAATAAGATTGCTCTATTACGCATTCATCAATTGTTTCTAGCCTGGAAAGTGATTCTTCTAAATGCTTTATATCTTGTGAAGTTATTTGACTGATCTCTACTACTTGGATTTGTTCAATTTGGGATACAGACGCTTCTACAGGTGCTTCTTCTTGTAAAAATGAATGATGGATTAATTCCGAATCAATTGTTTCAATATGGGAATTTCCTTCTTCAACAATCTCATTCTTATATACTTCAATTAATTCCATGTCATTCTCAATATTTTTATGTATGTTATTTTCTAGAGGAATATTCGAGGTATTATTTGTAACAATTTCATTATTTTTTTCTATTATTTCATTCTCAATTGCAGTTGTTTCAATTACATGAACGTCAGTTTGATTTTGAAGAGACTGGTAATTTAAAGCGTATTCAACTGATTGTAAAAGATTTTCATTTTTTTGGTACTCTTTCATAATCATTTGAAATAATTCAAAATCGTTTTGATTATAGATCCTAGTATCTTGGTTCTTTGTAAAATGATATTCTTTCTTTTCTAATTCCTTACTAATCTCTCTTACGCGAGATTTACCTATTTTTAATTTCTTTGAAATGTCTTTACTTGTAAAAATTACTGACATTTGGAATCCTCCTGAATAATATGTGTTTTTAGAACATTCAATACAAAGTTAAATTTTTCCTACCTAATCTACTTAAAATAATTCTACAATGTATAACAAAGTCCATATGATTACTAAAATTTAAATCAATATATGAGGAAAAATAGTGAAAAATAGAAAATATTACCTAAAATTTAGCATAAATTCGACTAAAAAAAAGGGAGTGACTTAATGTTTAATCACTCTCAAACCAAATCTTTAAATTTGTAATCTAATCTATCAAAAAGTAGACATAAAGTAATCTATTATTCCGAATTTGTTTGCTTATTTGTTTTTTCTAAGCCTGCTTCTTGAAGTGCAGCCTTTTGAGCTTGTCCTTTTTTACCTAAATAATTATGCTTAGCACCGAAGTATAAAATGTAAAGGAATGAAATTATATTAATTACAGCTTCAATTTGTTCATTATTTAGGAATTTAAACCCAAAAGAATTTAGTAACAATTGAAGTGCAAATAAGAACCCAGCAACATAACGAATAATATCTTGTAAGTTATTATTACCGAACATATCAATCACCCCCTATTCATATAGTATGCTTGTCTCAAGTATTAGGTGAGACAAATCTACTAGAATATGAGAGGGATATAATGAAATTCCGTCTATTTAAATAAAAAAGGGAAGTATTGAAAAACCTTTAATTTAAGGTTTTATAATCTTCCCATTTAATCTATATTAACGTTATTTTAGTAAGAATTGTTTCTACTTATTTCTCTTGCTTACCTTTATTTTTACGAATTGGTTCACTCGGAAAAGTAAATGTAGAGTTATTTAGAAATGAAGAAGCTCTTAAAAATTGCCCTGGGGTATTTCTTCGGTAGTTATTAGATCCGTTTTTGAAATGGTTTTCAGATCTAACGTTTTGAATACCTAAGAAATGATGAAGTATTTTTTTTGCATAGCTTAATGACATGGATACTTTTGGGTTACGATGAGTATTTTCTAATATTCCTAAATGCGGTAGAAGTTTAAAGTCTTCTTTTAAAGGTGGTATATGAAAGAAAAAATCTCCACAAGCAATCAACACATCAGATTGTTGTTTACTTGACTTGGGATTATTTGAAAAATGCAATCCAACTTTCTTAGCAATTCCTTTATCAATAAGCTTTAATATAGCTTGTCTTTTTAGTGAATATAGTTCACTTGGTTCAAGTGCTGTTTTAGCATGTTTATTTACAACAAATATTGCCTGAAAAATTTCTTCATTTGTAAAATTTAGTTTATTCAGGCTAGGTTCTTTCGATTTCATGCTTCTTGGTTACCTCCGAAAAATAATAGATATGAGTATATTATATCTTTAGTTTAAATTTTTTCAAATCAAATCTGGAGAAGTGGTTATAGAATAAAAAGCTAATCGAAATAATATTCATTAATGCGACTAGCTTTTTTATTTAATTAGTATGGATAAGGTCCTATGTTACCTGGCGAATTTAATCCAGCATTACTCGGTAAATAAGCGCCAGGATTTACAGGTGGGTAAGGTTGTTGGTATCCAGGGTACCCACCACCGAAGCCACCACCGTACGGAGGATATGGTGGATAAGGTCCATATGGCGGATAATAAGGTGGTCTAAACGCTAGTGCACCTAATGCGAATCCGCCCGCTAATCCCGCTAATCCTCCAATTATTGGCAAAAATGGAAAAAAAGGAACAAAGCGTTGTTCGTTATGATCAAAATAGTATGATGGAGTATGATCTTCTCTATAGTAGTGATATAAATTAGGGTGATATTGATAATTCATGTATTAACCTCCTCTCTTGTCTTCAATATTAGTGTATGGAGTACTAAAATAATTGAGCAAGTACCCATAAAAATAGGTAACCAACCTAATATGGGTGAGAACTGTGACGGATTATAATTCTTAAACAATTTTACTTTTTAATTTGGCCTGTAATTTCAATTGATACGATTTCAGGTGGAGTAAATAGTCGTACTGGTAGCTTAGTTGTTCCAATTCCATTTGAAACGACTAAATGACTATTAAACTTATTTGATAGGGTGTAAACACCTCGGTTGTATTTCTTTGCATATGGAGGCATTATAAAGGACTTGTATAAAGGTAAATAGATTTGTCCGCCATGGCTATGTCCAGACAGCTGAAGATTTATCGGATAGTTTTTTGTCAAATCAGCAATGTCAGGTTCATGTGCAAGAACAACTGTATAACTATTTTTTTGAATTCGTTCTAAAATGTCTTTATATTGTTTGTTTCCTAACATATAGTCATCAAGACCGATAAATGAAACTTTTTGTTTTTGAACGTAATAAGTTTTTTCTTCGTTTTTTAATAAAATAAAATTGCTTTCGGTTAACAGATCTTCGTATTGTTCAGTAAAATAACCACCATGATCATGATTACCGTATATTGCAAGTTTTCCTATTTTTGGATTCAGTTTTTTTAAGAGCAAAATAACATCATGCTTATAGGAAAACTTTCTTATATCACTAACCAAATCCCCAGTAAATAGAATAAAATCAGGCTTCATTTGGTTTATATTATTTACGACCTTTTTAAATCGTTCGATATCTTTTTTATTATTAAAATGAGTATCAGAGATTTGTATTAATTTAATAGTAGTACTAGAATTTAATTGATTGTCTGAAAAACTTAAATGCTTGGTTCGAATTGATGTTGGCTCAACATAGACTGAATAATAGATTGTACAAATTAATAGTAAAAAAAATGATGTAAGTTTTATTTTCAATTGTCCCCCCGACCTTTTTAAAGAAATAAATACTGCATACTATATTAAATAGTTTAATTGTTAAAAATATTCTCAAAATAACAAAATGTTGTTAAACTATAGAATACAAAGGGAGTGATACGAGTGAAGGATAAGGTTGTGATCGTTACTGGTGGCTCTAGTGGTATGGGGAAAGCAATGGCTATGCGTTTTGCAAAGGATGGTGCAAGGGTGGTCATTGCCGGAAGAGATTTAGAAAAATTAATTAATGCAAAAGAAGAAATTGAACAATTTAATGGTCAAGTGTTACCAATCGCTATGGATGTACGGGATCCTGAATTAATTAAAAATATGGTAAAGGAAGTTGATCAAGCATTTGGAACGATAGACTTCTTAGTAAATAATGCGGCCGGTAATTTTATTTGTGCTGCAGAGGATTTGTCTGTAAACGGTTGGAACACGGTTATAAATATAGTTTTAAATGGAACCTTTTATTGTAGTTCTGAAGTAGGCAGGTATATGATACAACATAAAATTAAAGGTGCGATTACAAATATAATTGCTACATATGCTTGGGATGCGGGTCCCGGAGTTATTCACTCTGCATCAGCCAAAGCTGGCGTTCTTGCTATGACAAGAACATTAGCCGTTGAGTGGGGGAGGAAATATGGAATTAGAGTCAATGCGATTGCTCCTGGACCTATTGAGCGTACAGGTGGAGCAGCTAAACTATGGATTTCTGAGGAATTAGAAAACCGTACAATACAAAGTGTACCACTAGGCAGGTTAGGTACTCCAGAAGAAATAGCGGGACTTTGTGCATATTTATTTTCAAATGAGGCTGGTTATATTAATGGTTCTTGTTTTACAATGGATGGAGGACAGTCCTTACATCAATACCCATTTTAGAAGGAGGTTCAAAATGGATCCTTTAGACGTAATAAGTAACTTAGATAAAGTCGTACCATATTTTCAACCAATATATGGAGCCGATACACAAAATTGTGTAGGAGTAGAGGTTGTTGGTAGACTAAAACTTGAAAATTTACACAGCCTTGAATTCTTCTTTGCAAATGATTTGGTGCCAGATGACTACTTATTAGAGGTTGACAATCATATCTTAATTCAAGCTCTAGATGAAGTTGTACAATCTAAATTTGATGGTGGTATTTTTATTAATCGTCACCCTTCAGCGCTTCTATCAGATGACCCTGAAAATCTTTTATCGATTTTACAATCATATGAAGAAAAGGGCATCCAGCTTAATAAAATTGTCATTATTCTCCAGCATCAACTTTTTTATGGTTTTGAGAAAGAACTAAAAAATTTGATTACATATTATCAAACTTATGGTATTAAATTTGCGATTAATAGCGTAAATGAGAAGTTAATTAACTTAGAAAAACTTCGGTTTTTGTCTCCTGATATCATTAAAATCGATTTTAAAATGGTTCAACAACTTCATACATCATCATTTCAAGATTTATTAAATTCCGTAATTTATGTGGCAAGAAAAGTAGGAGCATCGATGTACTACGATGGAATAATCGACTCAATTCAATTAAGAAATGCATGGAAGAATGGTGGAAGATTCTATCAAGGCGCATACTTGTTTATACCACAGCCATCAATTAGTCAATTAAATCATGAATGTGAGCCACTAAAGAATGATATCCTAAAATATATTCGAGGCGAAAAGAACAAATTAATTGCGCTTAGAGATATGACTAATTTAATACAGCAAAAAGTCGAATCGACAATTAATAAATTTAAATTAGGAGAGGATTTAAATTCATTTTTAATTAATATATCAAGTGAATTAAATTCCTTTTGTTTTAGAATGTATATTTGTGATGAGGATGGCTTTCAACAATCTGCTAACTTGTTTAAAGTTAATGGTGAAAAGTGGGAGCTTCAAGAAAAGTATAAAGGTCGAAACTGGAGCTGGAGACCGTATTTTTTAGAAACCGTTTTGAAAATGCAATCAAATGATCAGGGACAATTATCAGATATGTATAGAGATATTGAAACAGGTGAAAAGATTCGAACGTTTTCTTATCCAATGAATAATGGAAGCTATTTATATATTGACTTAAGTTATGATTTTTTATTTAAACATAATGAGTTACTTTTTTAATGACGCTCTTATAACATTAATTCAAAAAATGACTGTCGCTTTGAAAAAGGCAGTCATTTTTTTTATGATGAAAAAGTTGTCAATTTAATAAGTAATGTACTTAGATTTCCTCTACAGGTTGCTCGCTTTCCTTATGGCATGAGCTGAGCAACTCCGTACTTGAGTGGTCTTATCCTTCATTTGATTAGATGCTAAAAAAGGTGGTAAATAATTTATTTAAAACAAGAAAAGACAAGTACAATTGGTATTCTTTGTCTTCTTAAAAACTCTTCTTCGCTTTTAAAATGTATTTGTTTTGGAGTTCCTTCATGTAATTGATCGATCTGGAATCCGGTTTTTCTTAAAAGATTAAAATATTGTTCGATTGTCCGATGGTATTTGACTACTACTTTATTTATCCACGGTTCTTTTCTTTCGCCAGTTCGAAAATAATCGTCTACAATCCAATTTTCGCGTCGATCTCCAGCGAGTTTGCTTATAAAGAAGGCAGTAGTTAATGGATGTTGTACACTAAATACAAAATGGCCGTTTTCTTTTAAGCTGTTAAATATTTTTTGAAATACTAGCTCGATATTTGAAATATAGTGTAGTGCAAATCTAGAAGTGATAAGTTCAAATGAATTCGTAGGAAATTGATAATCCTCAATTGAAGTATGATAGACGGTACCTATTGTATCTTTTAAATTGGTCAATGCTACTTTAATCATGTGGTCTGATCCCTCAATACCTGTATAGCTTTTAGCTCCAAGTAGTAATAGTTCATTACCGAAGGATGCGTCTCCACAACCTAAATCTAATATGTTTTTTCGATTAACATTCCCAATTAGTTCATGGATGATTGGTCCCTCGATTGCCATGTTAGGGCTATCATCTCTATTCTTTCGTCGAATATATTCTGAAAAAAAATCATCTTGATTGTAAACAGTTGATCCACGATACTCCATACTAACACTCCTTAACCGTTCAAAATTATAAAAAATTGAAAAGTTGACACAAATTATTCAATTTTAACATTAAATTTGATTTAGAAAAAGGGAGAAATTACCCTGAAAAATTCTGATTACGAACATAGAGCGTTAGTTGATCAAAATCAAAAATCGACGAATTCATATATAATAGCCTATTTAAATTAAGAGTAGTGTTTTTCTCTGTCAACTAATGTAAAAAAGATAAGAACGATTCGTATAGTAAATTTCAATATAATAATGATACGATTAGTAAAAGTTCAGCCCAAGGAGGATTTTATTTGAGAGGACTTATTTCGAAAGTTCTTTTTGCATCGTCCGTTATGTTTTTTGTTTTTCATTTTATAGGAGTAGGGTAATGAGAAACTATTTTAGGACAAGTCCTTGAAACAATCTTTAAAAACAAATGTAGTATTGATTGATAAAAAACACCTAAATGAATGTTCATTTAGGTGTTTTTAATTTGAAAAGGGAGTTAATGGATATTCGACTATCGTTTTTGTAATGCGGCTTCAATTTGCTCCATCTGAACGCCTCTAATTACCTCATCATCAATTATTAAAGTAGGGGTTGAGAACGAATCTAACTCAAACATCATTCTTTTTTTAGCACTTTCATCTTGTGATACGTTATATTCAATATAAGAAGCATTCATTTCCTTTAAATAATTTTTCAAAAATTCACAAGGAGGGCATCCATCTTGTGTGAATAATTCAATCTTCATAAAACGACATCCTTTTTATTTTTTCTTAAAGCATTTGAATAAAACTATTATGACATAGAAAAAGATAGGATAGAAAGAAATTTGTTTTTTTGTGAAACGACTATTTTTCTTGAATTTATCTTGAAATACAAGTATTCTTATAAATGGACACTTACATAGCTGAAATCTATCAGAAGTTTTTTGGATAGAAATTGTAAGAAAGTAAAACCTATATTTAGGGAATGACACATGGTAGAAAGGAGTTCTAATATGTCTTTATTATTAGGAATTTTAGAACGCTTAGAAAGTTTAAAACAACAAGCTACGAACGGTGAGGTTGCTCAAAGATATTTTGAAGTTAACGGTGAAAGAAAGTGTAGCGTAAAGTATTCTGAGAAAAATGAAACATTTGAATTAGAAGTATTTCAACAAGGTGAAAAACCACAAACGTTCCCATTCGATAATATCGATATGGTTGCAATTGAAATATACGAAATTATTTCATAAAAAAGGAAAAAACAAGCTTAGCTTGTTTTTTCTTTTTTTTTTTAATATTTTATTACAAAATAGTAAGGTCGTGCTAATCCCAATTCTTAATGAATACATTATTATTATGTATTGTTATGAAAAGGGAGGTCATATACGTGAATAAAGATCAGTATCGATTTTACAATGTAAGTGAAAGAAATATGAGTTTTGATCATGTAGTTGATCGGCTATATCACTTTGTAAAAAGTGATCCTAATAAACAATATCGACTTTCCATTGGAACAGATTCTCAAGTTCACAGTAATGGAACAAAGTTTATTACAGCGCTTCACCTGCATAGGGTAGGTAATGGAGCATGGGGATGTTTACATACTTGTTGGCATCACAAGAAAATCCGAAATTTAAAAGAGAAAATATTTCTAGAAACTATGTATAGTCAGGAAATAGCTTTTTTATTATCACCCTTTCATTTAGAAAAAATTTTTAGCCCTCTTCATGAAAATGCTAATTCGAATAATTTTAGTTTTGAGATTCATCTTGATATTGGTACGATGGGGTTAACGAAAGAGTTTATACAAGAAATGACATCTAAAGTAAGTGCAATGGGCATCATTCCTAAGATAAAACCTGATTCTTATACAGCATTTAGTTATGCAAATAAATTTACAAAATAAGAAGTTTAAACTAAATAAACATTGATTAAAATGAGAATTAGGAGGGATGATGGATGCTAAGTGAACAAAATTTCACAGAAGAAGAATTATCTTTATTGGTCGATACAGTGATGAAACAAAATTATGCAATTGAACTCATTTCATCACAGATAACTGATATAGAAAATGGTTTAATGGATGCAGGCGAGGATCAATACGAAAGATTAATTCATTTATATCAAAAATTAAGGGATTTAGGGTTATGAAGACAAATATAGATGAACGTTTAGATAATAAATTATTTATCTAAACGTTTTTTTGTTTTTTGATTAGTTATAGTTAAATAAGTAAATTTTTAAGAAAAGTTAAATTGGAAAGGGGTTTCAAATCTGATAATATAGGAATGGGGACAAGGTCCTTAATCGAATAAAATAATGGATAGAATTTTTTCTATACAGTTGATAAGCAAAGTTGTATGTGTATCTATTTGATGATTATTTATGATTAGATAATTTCTACCATTTTTAAATACTTTTGCTTTTCTATTGGGGGACGATGTTTTTGATTAGTATTGATGGTTCACAATTTTTTGAACATAAAGTAGAAGAAGTCATTATTTCAAGTGAAAAAGTAGCTCATGTGCAAATTGGTAATAGTTTGGAGCATGCTTTATTAGTACTTACAAAGTCTGGATATTCATCAATTCCAGTGTTAAATCCAAAGTTTCAGTTGCTAGGTTTAATTAGTACATCTATGATATTAGATGGAATACTTGGATTAGAAAGAATTGAATTTGAACGTTTAAGTAATATGAAAGTTGAAGAAGTAATGGGTACTGAAATACCTTTGTTAAAAACGACTGATACACTCGCTAAAGGGCTTGAATCTGTAGTTGATCATCCTTTTGTATGTGTGGTTGATGCGAATAATACTTTTGAAGGTATATTAACTCGTAGAGCGATCTTAAAACAATTGAATAAAAATGTGAGAAGATATAATAAGCATTAACCACTAAAAAAGTAAGTCATCATCAAATTGACTTACTTTTTTAGTGTTGAAGAGTCTGATCATCTAAGGTATAAAGGCAAGGGGGGATTATGTGCAAATTGATGATATACGTTTAATAATTACTTTGTCTGAAGAGAGGAATATGAGGAAGGCAGCAGAGAGGTTGTTTGTTTCTCAACCAGCTTTAAGTCAAAGGCTACAAAATTTAGAAAAGCAGATTGGTAGTGAATTGTTTATTCGTTCTCAAAAAGGATTGATTATTACTGCCTCTGGTGAAATCATATTAAATTACGCGAAAAAGATGGAAGAAACGTATCAAACAATGTTAGAACAGTTACAAATTTTAAAATCCGATATATCTGGTACTTTAAAGATTGCCGTTTCATCTGTTGTTGCGCAATACTGGTTACCACCAGTTTTGAAAAAATATGTATCAAGTTATCCAGAAGTACAAGTTTCACTTTTTACCGGTTGGAGTAGTGAAATTACAAATCGATTATATGAAAATGAAGTTCATCTAGCAATTGTACGAGGAAATCAAAATTGGTTTGGAGAAAAGGAATTACTTTTTTCTGATGAATTATTATTAGTTGATACCAAAAAACATAGTCTTGAGGAATATAAAACGATACAAAGACCATTTATTCAGTTTAAGAGTAATTCAAATTATTATCAACTCATTCAATCATGGTGGTATGAGCATTTTAATTCATTACCAAAACATGAAATTGTAGTCGATCAAATAGAAACATGTAAGCAATTTGTATTGAATGGACTAGGCTTTGCGATTTTACCTTCCTCTGTATTACATGATGTTAGTGATGAAAATATTATAAAAACACCTTTAATGACAAAAGAACAATCAGGATTATATCGCGATACATACTTACTTTATAATCGAGACGCGATGAAATTAAAACAAGTAGAAGGATTTATCGAATCAATTCGAAAAAAAAATAAAGATTAATCGACAAAATGTTGCTAGTTGCTTATTAGATTTGATAGAGTATTCTTATTGATAATAATAAAGGGGGCAATTCATTATGAAATTAATGGACGCAAATGAAATAATTGCATTTATTGCAAATAGCACAAAAAAAACACCTGTAAAGGTTTATGTAAAAGGTCAATTAGAGAAGCTTACTATTTCTGAGTCAGTTCAATCATTTATTTCACAAAATTCTGGCGTTTTATTTGGTGAGTGGGATGATGTTAAAGTAATCCTAGAAGAGCAAAAAGAATACATAGAAGACTATGTAGTAGAATCAGATCGTCGTAATTCAGCGATTCCTCTTTTAGATGCTAAAGGGATTAAAGCTCGTATCGAGCCAGGTGCTTTCATTCGTGATCAAGTTACGATTGGTGACAATGCAGTTATTATGATGGGTGCTGTTATTAACATTGGTGCTGTAATTGGTGAAGGTACAATGATTGATATGAACGCAGTACTTGGTGGGCGTGCTACAACAGGTAAAAACTGTCACGTTGGTGCTGGTGCCGTTTTAGCTGGCGTAATCGAGCCACCATCAGCAAACCCAGTTATTCTTGAAGATAATGTACTAATTGGTGCTAATGCAGTAGTTTTAGAAGGTATTAAAGTAGGTGAAGGGGCAGTAGTAGCTGCAGGTGCAATTGTTACTGAAGACGTTGCTCCATACACTGTGGTTGCAGGTGTTCCTGCTAGAAAAATTAAAGATATCGATGATAAAACAATTTCAAAAACTGAAATCATTCAGGCTTTACGACAACTAAATCAATAATAACAAGAAGAGAGCGTAGAATTTATTTTTCTACGCTTACTTTATAGACATTTACTAAAATATGAGTTCAGACTGATTACAAGCATTTGACTTTCTAAGCGTGAAGTCTGATAAGGAGTGAAGTTACCATTTAGACGGTAATTTAGCACCCCACAGGCTTTGCCAATCAACGAAGAAAGCCGTTTGGTGAGCAGTCTGAAAGCTTAGAATTCATATTTCTACGCTTTTTTTGGAGGAGTTAAAATGGATTCATTTATTAAAATTAGACGGGATTTACATTTAATCCCAGAACTTGGATTTCAAGAATTCAAAACACAAGCTTATTTATTAGAATATTTATCTAGTTTAGATCAAGAAAGAATGGTAATTGATACATGGAGAACAGGTATTTTCGTTCGGGTAAAAGGGTTAAATGCTACTAGAACGATTGGTTACCGTACAGACATTGATGGATTACCAATGAAGGAAAATACAGGTTTAGAGTTTTCTTCAATTCATGAAGGAAATATGCATGCCTGTGGTCATGATGTACATATGAGTATTGCTCTTGGTGTTCTTACTAACCTTGTTAATGAGCCAATAAATGACGATGTCGTATTTATTTTTCAACCTGCAGAAGAAGGTCCTGGAGGAGCGGAACCTTTACTTAAAAGTGAAGAATTTAAACCTTTTAAACCGGATGTAATTTATGGTTTGCATATAGCGCCTGAATATCCTGTTGGTACAATTGCAACGAAACCTGGTATGTTATTTGCTCATACATCAGAGCTCTTTATTGATTTTCATGGCTTAAGCGGACATGCAGCTTTCCCTCATTTAACGAATGATATGATCGTTGCATCAAGTCATTTTATCACTCAAGTACAATCGGTTGTATCAAGAAATGTTAATCCATTAGACAGTGCTGTCATTACGATTGGTAAAATAACTGGTGGAACAGTTCAAAACGTTATTGCAGATCATGTTCGAATAGAAGGTACGATGCGAGCATTAAGTGAAGAAGCGATGCTAAAATTAAAAAATAGAATTGAAAGTCTTGTGAATGGATTTCAAGAGAGTTTTCAGTGTAAAATAGAAGTAGATTTTGGAAGTAATTACTATGGAGTAATAAACGATGAATCGTTGACGAATGAATTCTTTCATTTTGCGAAACAATATGACGGTATTGAAGCCATCCTATGCAATGTTGCAATGACAGGTGAAGATTTTGGTTATATGACAAAAGAAATTCCAGGCCTAATGTTTTGGATTGGCGTAAATTCAGAATTCGGACTCCATAACCAAAAATTAAACCCAGATGAAAATGTAATTCCTTTAATGATTCGATTTATTTCGGATTTTATGAAACAAAATCAATGAAAATGATTTTCAGTTAATAATAATTATAAATTAATATTGACTTTAAATAAGTAGTTTACTATAATATCATTTGTATGATAAATAGTTACATAAATATTGGAGGTAAAAACGATGGCAGAACGTTTAGTAGGAAAACAAGCACCACGCTTTGAAATGGAAGCAGTTTTAGCAAATAAAGAATTTGGTAAAGTAAGCTTAGAAGAAAACATGAAAAACGATAAATGGACGGTATTATACTTCTATCCAATGGACTTCACTTTTGTATGTCCAACTGAAATCGTAGCTATCTCTGATCGTTACGACGAGTTTGAAGATCTTGATGCAGAAGTTATCGGTGTTTCTACAGATACAATTCACACTCACTTAGCATGGATCAACACTGATCGTAAAGATAATGGATTAGGACAATTAAAATATGCATTAGCTGCAGATACAAACCACGCTATTTCTCGTGACTATGGCGTATTAATTGAAGAAGAAGGTATTGCATTACGTGGATTATTCATCATCAGCCCAGAAGGTGAATTAATGTACCAAGTAGTACACCACAACAACATCGGCCGTGAAGTTGATGAAGTTTTACGTGTACTTCAAGCTTTACAAACTGGTGGACTTTGCCCAGCTAACTGGAAACCAGGTCAAGCAACTCTATAATTCACAGTCAATTAAAAATTAATGTCAAAGGTCTAACTTATAGTTAGGCCTTTTTAAACACAATAACGAAAAGTGAAAGGCGGTTGTTCAGACCCGACAAGCATAAGGTAATGACCTCGAGGGTCTAACGCCTGGAACTAGACTAAACGAAAAGTGAAAGACTTTTTGCTTTTAGCCTAAAATTAGAAAAACACTAAAAGTAAAAAAGCACCCTTAGAACTAATGAAACAAGTAGGAGGACTATAAAATGAGACTACGCTCACCAATGCCTGAATTAGATGGTGCAACAACAGTATTAAATGAAGAAATTCAAAGAGAAAACCTAATCGGGGACAAACCAACATTAATTCATTTTTGGTCTGTTAGTTGCCATTTATGTAAAGTAGCAATGCCAAATATTAATGCTTTTAGAGATGAGTATAAAGATCGATTAAATGTGGTAAGTGTTCATATGCCTAGATCTGAAGATGATTTAGATATTGATAAAATTAAAGAAGTTGCAACAGAACACGGAATTACACAAACAATTTTAGTTGATAACCAACATACAATTACAGATGCTTTTGAAAATAAATATGTACCATCATATTACGTATTTGATAAAACGGGTGTATTACGCCACTTCCAAGCTGGAGAAGGCGGAATGCCAATGTTAGAAAAACGTGTTAATCGAGTACTAGATGAAGCGGCAAAAGTAGAATAGTTTTTTGATTCAATCATCACTTAGGGAGACTTTTTTTAAAGTCTCTTTTTTGTGTGTAGACAAAACCCAAAACGTGAGATTGGAGATTGTTAAAATATATTTTAGAATAGTACGGACATTTATTTAAAATTTATCCATAAGGTTCTGACCCTTGTAGAACAATTTATAGTTTTTCCGTTAAGCAGTAGTTCTCTTCGGAATGATGATTGGTGCCAAGATTAGTTTTTCATATTTGAGTAGTTCATTGGAACGAAAGGGTGCTCGATTTCTGTGGGATATGGGAGGAGGCTTAAGAGTCTTTGTCCCGCGAAAAGTGAGCACCGTGTAGTGGAATTCAATATCACAATTCAGATTTAGTTGACAACTTCTTTTTACCACAATCGTAGACTTTTTTTGCGGCCTTTTTTCTATTCATTTAAATCTTACCTTGAAACTAGTAGAAAGCGTATTTTATAGGTATAATTAAAGAAAACTAATCTTTAGTTTCAGGAATTATTCTGTAGGAGGAAAAAAGTTTGGAGATTCAAACAATCGCAATCTTTATCTTATGGTTGTTTTTATATGCCTACATGATTATTGCTTCAATTGATTTTGGTGCAGGATTTTATGCGTTTTATGCGATTACAACTAAAGAAGAACCAAAATTAATTGGCTTAATAAATCGACATCTGTCATCTATTTGGGAACTTGCTACATTATTTTTCATTTTCTTTTTTGTAGGAGTTGTTGGTATTTTTCCTAGGGTAGCATATTATTATGGTGTTCCCCTATTAGTTCCGGGTAGTGTAGCAATGATTTTTTTAGCAATTAGGGGATCGTTTTATACTTTTCAGCAATATGCAGAAAATAGAAGTAAGTTCTTTTTAATTTTGTATGGTGCAACAAGTCTATTAATACCTGTTACATTATCTACAGTTTTAACAATTTCTGAAGGTGGATTTATTATTGAGAATGGAACAGATATTCGATTTTATCCATTTAAATTAATTACGAATTTTTATTCTTTATCTGTTATGCTATTGGCGGTATGTTCAGTCCTATTTATTAGTGCAATGTTTTTAATTTATTCTGCAAAATTAATAAATGATTCGGAATCGGAAACTAAATTAAGGAAATATGTACTAGTCTGGTCATTGCCAACAATTATTTCGAGTATCATCGTATTTTTATCAATGAAGTTACATAATAAAGTTCATTTTGATCGAATGCATAATGTATGGGAATTCTTTTTGATCTCTTTGATTTGCTTTTGTATTGCAATTTATTTTGTTATGAAAAGAAAAAGATATGGTTTAGCTTTTATATTAGTATTATTGCAATATTTCTTCGCATTTTTTGGGTATGGAATCAGTCATCTGCCATTTATTTTATATCCTTATTTAAGAATCGAAACAAGTTTTGCTAAGAGTAGTTTAGCAATTGTACTAATTATTCTGTTTGTTGTATTTTTTATCTTATTTACTGTGTATTTTATATTTTTAGTTCTTAATAAACCTTTTTTTATGAAAGTGTTTTTAAAAAGTAACGAAAAAAATGACTTTCAAGATTAATAAAAAAGGGCTATTTCAAAAGTAGTTTGACTTTTGAAATAGCCCTTTTATCATGTACTAATGATTATACTTCCATAATAATTGGGAGAATCATTGGTTTACGTTTTGTTTTTTCGTATAAGAAAGGTGATAAAGTATCAGTAATTTCATTTTTTATCTCAGACCATTGAGAAGTTTTACGTTCCATAATTTTGTTTAAATGAGTAGAAATCATTGCTTGTGCTTCATTTATTAAATCGCCACTTTCTCTCATATAAACGAAACCGCGTGAAATGATATCTGGTCCTGCCGAGATTTTAAATTCCTTCATATCGATGCTTACGACAACGATTACAAGACCTTCTTCAGATAAAATTCTACGGTCTCTTAAAACGATATTACCAATATCACCGATACCGCTTCCATCAATATAAACATTACCAGAAGGCACTTTACCTGCGACCATTGCCTCATCTGCACGAAGAGCTAAAACCTCACCATTATCCATGATAAAGCAATTTTCTTCAGGAACGCCACAGTCCATAGCAAGCTTAGCATGCATTCGCTGCATTCTATATTCACCGTGAATTGGCATAAAATACTTAGGTTTCATCAGTCTAAGCATTAATTTTTGCTCTTCTTGACCACCATGACCACTAGTATGAATATCATTTAATGATCCATGAATTACTTCAGCACCAGCACGGTATAGTAAATTAATTGTACGATTTACGCTCATTGTATTACCTGGAATTGGTGAAGAAGAAAATACTACAGTATCTCCAGGAATAATTTGAATTTGACGATGTGTACCATTTGCTATACGTGATAATGCAGCCATAGGCTCACCCTGACTACCTGTACATAAAATGACTAATTGATTAGCTGGAATACGATTAATTTGAGATGCATCAATAAATGTATCCTTAGGACATTTAATATAACCTAAATCATGGCCGATCTCGATATTCGCTTCCATACTTCTACCAAAGACAGCAATTTTACGTCCAGTTGCAATAGCTGCTTCAACTACTTGCTGAAGTCGATGAATGTTTGATGCGAAAGTTGCAAAAATAATTCGACCGTCTACTTTACGGAAGATTTCATTGATCGTATCTCCAACTTTTCTCTCAGACATTGTAAAATGAGATACTTCACTATTTGTACTGTCAGAAAGTAGACATAAAACGCCTTCCTTACCAATCTCAGCCATTTTTGTTAAATTAGCTGTTTCTCCAACTGGTGTAAAGTCGAATTTAAAGTCACCTGTATGAACAACTTGTCCTTGAGGAGTTTTCACAACAATTCCGTAACAATCTGGAATACTGTGAGTAGTACGATAAAAAGTTACGCTAGTTTTTCTAAATTTAATGATGTCGTCTTCTTTTATTTCAATTAATTTAGCTTTTCTTAAAAGACCGTGCTCTTCTAGTTTATTTTTAATTAAGCCTAGAGCAAGTTTTCCACCATAAATTGGAATGTTTAGTTCTCTTAATAAATATGGAATACCACCAATGTGGTCTTCATGTCCGTGAGTGATAAATAAACCTTTAATCTTTTCCTCATTTCGAACTAAGTAGGAATAATCAGGTATAACATAGTCGATCCCTAGTAGCTCATCTTCAGGGAATTTGATTCCGGCATCTATTAATATAATTTCATCTTGATATTGTACTGCGTATGTATTTTTACCAATTTCCCCTAAGCCACCTAGTGCGAATACGGCAGCTTGATCATTTTTAAGAAATTTCATAAATTACGCTAGCTCCAAAATTTTAAAGCTTTCACTTTGTTTTTCGAATTCAAGATGAGCACCGGTTAAAGCTTGAACAAGCTCAATATTATAATTGAAAGGTAATAATTTCGCACGAACTTCTCTTTCACTATCTGCTTCTACATAAACTGTTTTAGTTTTTTCTCTTACAGGTACCTCTAATGGTAATTCCTGATAGTATACTTTAAAAATCATTTAAATCTCTCCTTGTCAAATCACTATCTTCTCAATATTATAAGTGATTTTCTATATATTTTCATTCTTTTTATTGAAGATTACCTAAAATACGGTCATTTTAAAAAAAAAATTGAAATTATTGAGATATATTTCTTCTTTTTCAAAAATTGGTTTAGCCGCTTTTTTAATTTTTTTTTAAGTTTACGTAACATTAGTTTTACCTCCTAGACATGAAATTAAACTTATATGTAGAGAACACGGACTTAGTATATTTAAGTGTAGTATTGAACGAAAAAACATTTTCATTCAATATAATCCAAAAAGCAGTTAAAATAGAGGGTATCTTAAAGTTAAGGGGAGAAGTATGTGAAGAAGTTATATGGAGCTTTGTTTTTATTAAGTATTATTTGGAGTACATCTTTTATATTTATTAAGCTCCTTTTAGACGATATAGGACCAGAAGCAATTGTATTTTATCGCTGTTTCTTTGGTGCTATGACATTATTAATTATTATGTTAATAAAAAAGGTAAAGATTGATTATAAAAATTTACCGAAAATGAGTTTAATTATTGTCATCTCATTATTTAATCATGCTATACCGTGGCTTTTTCTTTCTTTTAGTGAGACGCATCTGCAAAGTAATGAAGCGGCAGTATTAAATGCTTTTACGCCAATTGCAACACTCATTATTGGATATTTTTTCTTTTCTCAAAGAATTCATAAGAAACAATGGATTGGACTTATGATTGGGATCATTGGACTTATGATTATGATGAATCTTAATCCATCTACAATTTTCTCCGATAATATAATTTATTCAATACTAATGCTATTTGTTACTTTTTGTTATGGGCTTGGATCGCATTTAACTAAAAAGTATCTACAAAAAATTGATGTAATGATTGTTTCATTTTTAACCTTAGGTATTTCTAGTGTTTTCGGCTTTTTTTATATGCTCGTTTTAGGTAAAGGCACATTAAAACCCTTTGTTAATCTTGAAGTTTTTAGTGGTGTGTTTGGACTAGGCGTTATATGTTCGGGGTTGGCATATTTATTATTTTATTATATGGTTAAAGAGGGAAGTGCAGAATTTGCAACTATGGTTACTTATATAGTACCTGTATTTGCATCTATTTGGGGATTTTTCTTTTTAAATGAGCCTTTATCTTTAAAAATGATTTTAGGACTGTTAATCGTACTTCTAGGAGTTTTTATTACGAATAGTAAACAGAAGTCAAAAATGAATAACTCAAATGCAAATGCAGTGTCTTAGTGAGGGGAGAATAATATGACTAAACCAATCGTTTTTTTTGATATTGATGGAACGATTTTAAATCATGATAAAGTAATTCCGGAGAGTACAAAGAAAGCAATTTCGGAACTTCAAAATAAAGATATTCACGTAGCGATTGCAACTGGTCGTGCGCCATTCATGTTTAAAGATATTCGTGAAGAGTTAAATATAAATAGTTTTATCAGTTTAAATGGACAATATGCTGAATTTGAAGGTGAAGCTATTCACAAACATGCCCTACATCCCGAACAACTTCATCAATTTACTCAAAAAGCAAAGGAACTAGATATTCCGCTAATTTATTTAAATAACGAGACAATGAAAGCGTCAATTGATTCACATCCTCATATAAAAGAAGCGATGTCATCGATTAAAATGCAACACCCTGAAGTTCAGCATGATTTTTATCAAAATCGTGAAATTTACCAAGTATTACTGTTCTGTGAAGAGCATCAGGAGCCGTTTTTAACTGATGGATTTAATGATTTTAATTTTATTCGCTGGCACGAGTATTCGTCAGACGTCTTACCAGTTGGAGGTTCTAAAGCGAATGGAATACTTCAAATGGTAAACCATCTTGGATTTGATATGCAAAATGTAATCGCATTTGGTGACGGATTAAATGATTTGGAAATGATTGAAAAAGTTGGTATGGGTATCGCCATGGGTAATGCTGTAGATCCACTTAAAAAATTAGCTAACCATATTACAACGAATGTTGATGAAGATGGAATTTTAAACGGTTTAAAATGGGCAGGACTACTTTAAGTCTGAAAGAGCGATTGGGTTTCCAATCGCTTTTTTTTATTTTCTCTCTAAAGGTAAAGCACCTTCTGGAGGTGAAAAAGGATTTGTTTTATTAATACGATCATAAAACATTACTCCATTTAGATGGTCAATTTCATGCTGGAAGCAAATTGCTGGTAAACCTTTTAATCGGATTTTTACATCTCCTAATCTCGTGTCAAAACCAGTGACTGTTATTCTCGCATATCGTGGAACATATCCAGGAACATCACGATCAACAGATAAGCAGCCTTCACCTCCGGATAAATATACTATCTCAACAGAATGACTTATAATTTTAGGATTTAATAATGCATAACTATATAAATTACCTTGTAAGTCAGTAACATGAACACCTATGGCTCTTTTAAGAATTCCAATTTGTGGTGCAGCTAATCCAATACCTGATCGTAGACCGTATTCGGCAGCTATTTCTGGAGTCTGACTATTTATAACATACTCTAATAATGAATTAGCTAAATTAATATCCTCTGCTGATGGAGGTAAGCTTACTTCACTCGAGACTTCCCTTAATCTAGGGTCGCCTTCTCGAATTATATCTTTCATTGTAATCAAATGAATTTCACTCCTGTCTAATATTTCTTAATCATAAGTATGTACTATTCACTAGTATTATTAATTTAGTCTAACAAATCTTTTTTAAATTGTCAGTCACAAGCAGGTAGATTGGAAAAAGGAGCGATAAATTATCGCTCCTTAAAGTTTGTGGTTATACATTAATAATAGAGGCTTAACTTGTGTGAATTATAAAACGAAAGCTGCACCAACGATAATTAATAAAATGAATAGAACAACGATTAATGCGAAACCGCCGTAACCGCATCCGCATCCACCGTAACCATAACCAGGGTATCCACCTTTTCCACCGTATCCGTAACCGTACATATAATAACCTCCCTTTAAACTGTTTCCGCATCTAGCGGATACTACAAATTATGAAAAACTACATAAAGTGTGTGGGTATGTGACCAGATTATTTTTTAGGACGTATAAAAAGTGTGAAATGATGCAACATGGAAATAATAATGAAAAAAAATTGGGTGAAATTATGTATAAAAAATTCAATCCTTTATTTCTTGTAATAGTCATTCTCTTTATCATATGTTCGGGTTGCACTTCTCAAGGAAAACAAAAGAATTTAGTCATAAATCAACTAGCGGAAATTGCAAATATGGAACAGAAATTTCAAAAAGCTGGAGAACGTATTCAAAAACTGGAAATAAAAGAATTGGAGTATTATGAAAAAATTTATTTATATAAAATCAGCGAAGTAAATAAAAGACAAGATTCGGCTAAACAAGCAATTAATTTATTAAATGAACGGAAAGAACGAGTTAACGAAGAGTCAAAATTAATTCACGATATAGACATAAAAATTAAAGAACTTCAAACAATAAATATTGAAACGAAGGATGCACAGTTTCGAAATGAAGTTAATAACTTTATAAAAACATGGAGAGAAAGAACTGCGTTATACGATAAATTGAATGCAAAATATAGAGATGCAATGGAAACGGATCTTTCAATTTATAACTTATTATCGCAGAAAAAAGTTGATTTAAAAAATGTAAAGAGTGAGACAAAGGATACAAATCACATTTATAAAGATGTCATTAAATATAATGATCAATTAAATCTTTATACTCAAAAATTAAATAATTTACAAAAAGACATATATGAAAAATATGGTAAATAATAGATTGGGACTAGAATTTTTAAATAAAAATCGTTGTAGTACAGTTTAAAATTTATGATAAAAAAAATCCGTTATTAGCTATTTGGGTATAATTTAAAGGAGTTTCTGTTATTGTATAACAGATTGCTGTTTCAAAGGTAGTACAGGGTGAAAATTCTGTGATAAATTTTCCGAAAAATCATGAATAAAATAATACAACAAAATATTTGACGAGTTTATGAACGTGTTATAAACTGTACTAGTGTTCAATGTTGTACTAGTGTAATACACGAATAATATAAGTACAGATTTTAATTATAAGTTTAAGTTACTTGTAATTACTCTTAAGAAAATACACATGATGGATAAAAAAATAAATCCTCCATAATTAAAGAAGGGTGTGGGTTTTAGTGGCAACTACTACGAAAAAAGTAGCTGGAAAGGAAACAACAGAAATGAAGAATACACAAACTGTTTCTGAATTAATGGATCAAATGCTTCAATTTGGTGATTCAGTTGGAACTCTTCAAATTTTAAATGAAGAGGGCGAAATCGTAAACGAATCAGCGATGCCTGAATTATCAGATGAGCAATTAAAAGAATTAATGAGACGTATGGTATGGACTCGTGTTCTTGATCAACGTTCAATTTCATTAAACAGACAAGGTCGTTTAGGTTTCTATGCTCCTACTGCAGGACAAGAAGCTTCTCAATTAGCAAGTCAATTTGCACTTGAAAAAGAGGACTTTATCTTACCTGGTTACCGTGATGTACCTCAAATGATCTGGCACGGTTTACCATTATATAAAGCATTTTTATGGTCTCGTGGACATTTAGTAGGAAGCCAAATTCCTGAAGATGTTAATGCAATCTTCCCACAAATTATTATTGGTGCTCAAATTATTCAAGCTGCAGGTGTTGCACTTGGTATGAAATTGAAAGGCCAAAAATCTGTTGCCATTACATATACAGGTGACGGTGGAGCTTCTCAAGGTGATTTCTATGAAGGTATGAACTTTGCTGGTGCTTATAATGCTCCTGCGATTTTCGTTGTTCAAAATAACAGATACGCAATCTCAACTCCAGTTTCTAAGCAATCTAAAGCTAGAACAATTGCTCAAAAAGCAATTGCAGTAGGTATTGCTGGTATTCAAGTTGATGGAATGGATCCATTAGCAGTATATGCTGCTACATCAGAAGCTCGTAAACGTGCAGTTAACGGTGAAGGTCCAACATTAATTGAAACATTAACATTCCGTTATGGACCACATACAATGGCTGGTGATGATCCAACTCGTTACCGTACAAAAGATACTGAAAATGAGTGGGAAGCAAAAGATCCAATCGTTCGTTTCCGTAAGTTCTTAGAGAAAAAAGGTCTTTGGACTGAAGAAGAAGAAAATGCAATTATCGAAGAAGCAAAAGAAGCAATTAAAGATGCTATCAAACTTGCTGACCAAGAGCCAAAACAAAAAGTTACTGATTTAATGTCTAATATGTTCGAAACAATGACAAGTAATATAGAAGAGCAATATGCAATTTACAAAGAGAAGGAGTCGAAGTAAGTCATGGCGCAAATGACAATGATTCAAGCTATCACAGATGCATTACGCGTTGAAATGAAAAACGATCCAACTGTAGTAGTGTTCGGGGAAGACGTTGGAGTAAACGGTGGTGTATTCCGTGCAACTGAAGGTTTACAAGCAGAATTCGGTGAAGCGCGTGTATTCGATACACCACTTGCTGAATCAGGAATCGGCGGATTAGCAATCGGTCTTGGAATTGAAGGCTTCCGTCCAGTACCAGAAATCCAATTCTTCGGATTCTTATTCGAAATTATGGACTCAATCGCTGGTCAAGCAGCACGTATGCGTTACCGTACAAGCGGTCGTTTTACTTCACCAATTACTTTCCGTTCACCGTTTGGTGGTGGGGTTCATACTCCAGAAATGCACGCGGATAGTTTAGAAGGATTAATGGCTCAAACTCCTGGTTTAAAAGTAGTTATTCCATCTACACCTAAAGATGCTAAAGGTCTTTTAATTTCATCAATTCGTGATAATGACCCTGTTATCTATTTAGAGCACATGAAATTATACCGTTCATTCCGTGAAGATGTACCTGAAGGTGAGTACACAATCGAATTAGGTAAAGCAGATGTTAAACGTGAAGGTAAAGATGTATCTGTATTTGCTTACGGTGCAATGGTTCACGCTGCATTAAAAGCTGCTGAAGAATTAGAAAAAGATGGCGTATCAGTAGAAGTTGTTGACTTACGTACTGTTCACCCATTAGATATCGAAGCAATCGTTGCGTCTGTTGAGAAAACTGGACGTGCAGTAGTTGTACAAGAAGCACAAAAACAAGCTGGTATTGCTGCGAATGTAGTTGCTGAGATTAATGATCGTTGTATCCTTTCATTAGAAGCACCAGTTGTTCGTATTACAGCAGCTGATACTGTTTATCCATTCTCAGAAGCGGAAACAGTTTGGTTACCAAACCATAAAGATGTAGTTGAAGGTATTCAAAAAGTTTTAAACTTCTAATTTAGTTTATAACAAAAAATAGTGGAAGGTATTTGATGAAATCATCAATACCTTTCTTACATTATTGATAAAATATTTTAAAAAATTAATTTAACTTTGTTCGGAGGTAGAAATCTGTGTCAAACTCAGTGGCAAGTCTATTTGAATTTAGATTACCAGATATCGGTGAAGGTATTCACGAAGGTGAAATTGTAAAATGGTTTATTAAAGCAGGCGACGAAGTGAATGAAGATGATATCATTTGTGAAGTTCAGAACGATAAATCAGTAGTAGAAATTCCATCACCTGTAAAAGGGAAAGTATTAGAAGTATTAGTTGCTGAAGGTACAGTTGCAGTTGTAGGTGACGTATTAGTACGTTTAGATGCACCTGGTTATGAAAACATTAGCTTCAAAGGACAACATGCTGAAGAAGCTCCAACTACTACTCCAGTACCAGAAGCTGCTGAAGCAGTTCAAGCAAAAGTACAAGAATCTTATGAGCAAAGTGAACCAAAAACAGATGCTGCACCACTATCACCTGTTGCTGCAATTGAACCAAAAGCTCATGTAATCGCAATGCCATCTGTACGTAAATATGCTCGCGAGAAAAACGTAGATTTACGTATTGTACCAGGTTCAGGTAAAAATGGCCGTGTAACAAAACAAGACGTAGATGCTTTCTTATTAGGTGGAGTAGCACCAGCTGCTGCAGCACAAACAGAAGTTGCTGTTGAAGTAGTAACAGAAGCGCCAACACAAGAAGCTCCTAAAGCTATGCCAATTCCAGAAGGAGCATATCCTGAAACTCGTGAAAAAATGAGTGGAATTCGTAAAGCAATCGCTAAAGCAATGGTTAACTCTAAACATACTGCTCCTCACGTAACATTAATGGATGAAGTAGATGTAACGAAACTAGTTGCTAGCCGTAAAAAATATAAAGAAGTTGCAGCTGCACAAGGTATCAAATTAACGTTCTTACCTTATGTTGTTAAAGCATTAACTTCTGCATTACGTAAATTCCCAGCTTTAAATACATCAATCGATGATGCTACTAGCGAAATCGTACACAAACATTACTATAACATTGGTATTGCTGCAGATACTGATAAAGGTTTATTAGTACCAGTTGTTAAAGATGCTGATCGTAAAGCAATCTTCTCAATTTCTGCTGAAATTAATGAATTAGCTACTAAAGCTCGTGATGGTAAGTTAGCTCCTGCAGAAATGAAAGGTGCTACATGCACAATTACTAATATCGGTTCAGCTGGTGGACAATGGTTTACTCCAGTAATTAACCACCCTGAAGTAGCAATCTTAGGTATTGGTCGTATTGCTGAAAAACCAGTAGTATTAAATGGAGAAATCGTTGTTGCTCCAGTATTAGCGTTATCATTAAGCTTTGACCACCGTATTATCGATGGTGCAACTGCTCAAAACGCATTAAACCATATTAAACGATTATTAAATGATCCAGAATTATTATTAATGGAGGCGTAAGATAAATGGTAGTAGGAGATTTTGCAATTGAACTAGATACGGTCGTTATCGGTGCCGGTCCTGGTGGTTATGTTGCAGCAATTCGTGCAGCACAACTTGGACAAAAAGTTGCTGTTATTGAAAAAGGTAATCTTGGTGGGGTATGTTTAAACGTAGGTTGTATTCCTTCAAAAGCATTAATTACTGCAGGTCACCGTTATGAAACAGCTAAGCATTCTGACGACATCGGTATTACAGCAGAAAATGTAAAAGTTGATTTTACAAAAGTTCAAGCTTGGAAAAGCAGCGTAGTTGATAAATTAACTGGCGGTGTAGCTGGCTTATTAAAAGGAAACAAAGTTGAAGTTATTAAAGGTGAAGCTTACTTTAATGATGCTAACACTCTTCGTGTAATAACTGAAGAATCAGCTCAAACTTATACTTTTAACAATGCAATCATCGCAACAGGTTCAACTCCAATCGAAATCCCAGGTTTCAAATGGAGCAAACGTGTAATCGATTCAACAGGTGCATTAAACTTACCTGAAATTCCAAAAAAATTAGTTGTTATTGGTGGCGGCTATATTGGTATGGAATTAGGTACTGCTTATGCTAACTTTGGTACACACGTAACAATTCTTGAAGCTGGTGACGAAATCTTAAATGGTTTTGAAAAATCTATGAGTTCAATTGTTAAACGTGGATTAAAGAAAAAAGGTAATGTAGATATCGTAACAAAAGCGTTCGGTAAAGGCGTAGAAGAAACTGCAGATGGCGTGACAGTTAAATTCGAAGCTAATGGCGAAATGAAAGAAATCGAAGCTGATTACGTATTAGTAACAGTTGGACGTTTCCCGAACTCTCGTGACATGGGCTTAGAAAATGTCGGTGTTGAAATTAACGAACGTGGTGTTATTACTACTGATAAACAAGCTCGTACAACAATTAAGAATATTTACGCAATTGGTGATGTAATTGCTGGACCTCCATTAGCACACAAAGCTTCTTATGAAGGTAAAATTGCTGCTGAGGCGATCAGTGGTATGTCAAGCCAAATCGAATACTTAGCAATCCCTGCTGTAGTATTTACTGATCCAGAATTAGCAACTGTTGGTTATACTAAAAAACAAGCAGATGAAGAAGGATTAGCTGTTAATGTAGCAAAATTCCCATTCGGTGGAAATGGTCGTGCATTATCTCTAAATTCAACTGATGGATTCGTACAATTAGTTTCTCGTAAAGAAGATGGAGTACTAGTTGGTGCTCAAGTTGCAGGTGTAAATGCTTCAGATATAATTTCTGAGCTTGGTCTTGCAATTGAAGCTTGCATGAGCGTTGAAGATATTGCTCAAACAATTCACGCTCACCCAACATTAGGTGAAATCTCAATGGAAGCAGCAGAATTAGCGATGGGTCATCCAATCCACGTTCTAAAATAATGCTTTTTAAAAAAATAGAAGACCTTCATTAAATTGAAGGTCTTTTTGTGCGACGGGCAGTCGCATAGGGTGCTGACCTAGTCAGCGCCCTTCAATTATTTTATTTAAGAGTAAGACCCCGCAAGAAAGCGAGGATCATGTAGTGGAACTAAAACAAGATCATACTTATATAATTGACTACATTTTTTAAAATAGATAACTACTGTTGAGATTGATTTAAAACGCTTCATTTAAAGCCTTAAGTAGTTATTTAAACATTGATACATTAATCACTCTAAAATCGCAAAATAACGAATAAAACGACGGTCTAAAACCTCCTATTTGCTAGGAGGTTTTTTTGCATGATTAGGGCATGTCTCGCATAACGTTTAAAAAACAAACTTTCTAGTATTTGATGAGTGATTGGTGGGAGTATTGATGCGAAAACAATTAATAGTATTAATAATACATCAACTATTTTGGGTAGGATTTTCTTTTGTTTTATTCTTATCGAAAAGGGATCAAATCTATTCAAAAGTCATATTGTTTCTTGTATTCTTTTACCAGCTTTATTTAATTGCAAAATACGTTGGAAACACAAGAAAAGCAAGTATTATTATTACTTGCTTTTATGCTTCGATATTTTTCTTTTGTCAGGCGATTGTAAGTTTATTTTGAATTATCGTTTGTAAAAATACATGATTCGATTGTTAAATAATTCAAGTTTTGCTTCAATTTTTTGAGCTAAATATCTACATAGCTCATTTGCTTTTCCTTTATCACCATAAGTTGAGTTTGGTAACAGTGTAATCACGATATTTTTATCATCTTGAATTGAAACAACAAAATGTTTATAACGAGAATCATTGCTCTGTAAATAAAGTGCATCTTGGTCATCTAACTTTTTATTTGAAATAGTGTAAGGAAAGGAAACCCTTTCATAATTCCAGTCTAATTGTTGACCGATCTTAGTCGAAGATTGTATGTAATCATTTATTAAATTATTTATTAATTCTAAATTTGCTTCTTGGTATTTGGATTTATCTACTAATTGAATGGTAGCTTGTTGAACCATTTTTAAATCTTCCCCCTAAGATGTTTTTATGAAAAACATCACTTTTAATCTTTTTTATCATAACATTATTTTAAATTTTTAGACAAGTATTCGGTATGAATTTAATTTTTTCTTCATATGTATTAACTTACAATACTAAACCGGAGGAGTGGGTGAAATAATGTTTGAGAAATTATATGATGATCACGAAAATGTAAGAGTCCGATTTGTTGGCTTCGTTACGAACGATACAAGATATGATATTGGTATTGTATATACGAACATGTTCTTTGGAAAGCCACTCGTTATCTGTATGCAGTCAAGACAATGCATTGTATTAGATCGACAAGATGTTTCGTTTCCAAATCAGTTAAAATTTTTATGTAAACTAAAAAGTGAGGAAGAGGCAATGGAGCTCGCAGAATATTTAGCTGATTGGTTACCGTCACCAAGTATAGAAGAAAGCTATGAATAAAAAATAAATGTGTTATACTAATTAAATTGTGTTCACTTTATAAAACCCCTTGAATAATCTGATATTAGAAAATTTAAGTTATACTTATTTACCACTTGCGTAAATAAGTATAACACATTATAATGAAATTAGTTAATTGATACAACATTATGAAAGGGGTTACAAAGATGGGAACGTTCGTATGTAAATGTTGTGATAAAACAGTAGGTCATTTCGAGGATGAAAAAGTAACAACTCTTTACGTTAAAAACTGTGAAGAATGTGAACCAACTGATAATGAAGTTTGCTAATTATAATTAATTAAAACATAAAGTCTAATAGTATATTAATAGACATCTATAAATAAGAAATTCCACAAGGGATCGTTTTTCCTTGTGGTTTTTTATGTTTTTAAATAACAAAAAAAGGGAGTTTCAATTAAGAATCTCCCAAATTTCTTTTTACGCAATTTGAGTTTGATCTCCAATTCTTGCAGTTATAACGTCTGATGAAGCTTCTGTCGTTGTAACTGGAATTAATTTTGAATTATCTTTTAAATATTGAGCCATTTCGTTCGAGTCAATTCTAGTATTTAAATTTGTTAAAAAGGCAGAAATCATCGCAAAAGGATATCTATGCATATTTAAATGGTAAATAATCTCATGTAATGAACGTATTCCGATACCATGACCGTAATAATAATTACTTCCCATGGAAACAGTGTTTTCTCCTTGCCATTCTGGAGTCATTGGGTCAACTTCAGGATTTTTTATATAAACAACGTCACCAGGAGCTGGACGATCAACTTCAGCCGTTAAAATAGCTAATTTAGGGTCGTAATTCCAAGTGTATAAATATATGCCTTTATCAAATAGTTGATCAAAAATTTCATAGCCGAAAAGATCTAACAGGGCTTTATAAAATATCATAATGATTGCAGTTGCACATTCTGTTGCGTAAAATTGTCCGTTCCGAAAAATATCATAAATTCCCATGGAAGTTCTTATGCCTGGCCTAAGTCTAAATCCGCCCATTGGTGTGCGAATCCAAAACATAGGATTACAATATGCTCGTCTAAAAACCCTAAATTGCATGCCACTTGTTAATAAATCTTTGGAAGCCTGAAGTATATAAGTTCTAATTGTCAAATCAAAAGATAATTCACGGTCAGATTTATAAATATGAGACTTTTTACTGTTTGTTAAACTAGACAATATTTCTTGATAAAGTTTATTATTTGAATCTTCGCTTTTTTTTAATGAAGCATGAACAATTTTATTATTCACGACTATCAATGAGTCCACATCCTAACGTAAAAACAATTTTTTTCGTGCGATACCAATATAATTACCTTACCTATCATATGCCTATATAATTTAGATGTGATTTAGAATACAAAAAAACTAGGATTCATTTCCTAGTTTCTTCGTGAAAGCTATCGTTTTTTTAATACTTTTAAAGTTAATAAATCTTCGTCTTCTGGGCCTTGAACAGGTAATCCTGCTTCAATATTCTTTTTAATATAAACTAGATTTTCAAGTGTAATTTCTTCTCCAGGTAAAAAGATTGGAATTCCAGGTGGATAAACCATTACAAATTCAGCAATAATTCTACCGACAGAATCCTCAAGTGGAACAGATTCTGTTTCAGAGTAAAATGCATCCCTAGGAGAGACAGCTAAATTTGGAATCGTTGGAATCTCAACGTTTAAATTTGTATTGCGCTCTGAGATTTCAAATTCTGTTACTAATACTTCAAGTGCATGAATTAACTGCTGGATGTCTTCTTCACTATCACCTGGTGTTAAAATGCAAAGAACATTATATAAATCAGACATTTCAACTTCAATATTAAATCGCTCTCTTAACCAAACTTCAACATCATGGCCCGTTATACCTAATTTTTTTACGCTGATTAATATTTTAGTAGGATCAAAGTTGAATGTAGCTTCTTTACCAACTAAATCATAACCAGGGCAATATAAACCATTGATTGAATTAATTTTATTTCGTGCATTATTTGCAAGTCTAATCGTGTTTGTAAGTAATTCTTCACCAACAGATGCTAATCTCTTTCTTGCAACATCTAGTGAAGCAAGTAATAAATAAGATGTTGAAGTAGTTGTTAGCATACTTAGTACAGATTGTACTCTGTGGACATTCACAATGCCTTCTCTTACATTTAAAATGGAACTTTGAGTCATAGAGCCACCTAGCTTATGTACGCTCGTAGCAGCCATGTCAGCCCCTGCTTGCATCGCAGAGATCGGTAATTCGTTATGGAAATGAATATGTACACCATGTGCTTCGTCAACTAATACAGCTAAGCCATGTGAATGTGCTAATTCAACAATGCTTTTTAAATCTGCTACAAATCCAAAGTATGTAGGATTAATAACTAATACTGCTTTTGCATCAGGATTAGTTAAAATAGCCTCTTTTACTGCATTTGTCGTAATACCGTGTGATATACCTAATTCACTATCAATTTCAGGATGAACAAAAATTGGTGTAGCGCCTGAGAAAATGATAGCAGATAAAACAGATTTGTGAACATTTCTTGGAACAATAATTTTATCACCAGGTCCACAAACACTCATTACCATTGTCATAATCGCTCCACTTGTGCCTTGAACTGAAAAAAATGTGTGGTCAGCACCAAAAGCTTTTGCTGCAAGATCTTGTGCTTGTTTTATTTTACCTTTTGGATGATGTAGATCATCTAAAGGAGCAATGTTGATTAAATCGATCGATAATGCATTATCACCAATAAACTCTCTAAATGTAGGATCCATTCCATTTCCTTTTTTATGTCCTGGAATATGGAATTGAATAGGGTTCTTCTTTGCATGTTCTAATAAAGAAGAAAATAACGGCGTTTCAATTTGTTTCATTTAACATACACCCCATTTAATGAATAATAGTGTTTTTCGGAAGTGATATGTTTGTAAACAATTCAACTGTTTACTCTCATTAAGTTATAAACTGTCTTACCTTCATTTGAAAAACAAAAAGATTATATCATTCTATGAATTTTCTGTATAGAAAAATATTATTTAAGTATGAAATTTTATTCATCTAAATGTAATTATATCAATTTTTAAAATAAGAATGGAATTTAAAAAATGTGTTAAAATGGAGTTAATTAGAAATAGTAGGAGTGAAGTAAAATGGATTACCAATACCCAATTTCATATGATTGGACAACAGATGAGACGATTGAGGTAATACAGTTCTACACATCAGTAGAAAAAGCGTATGAAAAGGGAATAGATCGTGAAGTGTTAATGGCTACATACAAAAAGTTTAAATCAATTGTACCTAGTATTGCTGAAGAAAAAAAACTTTGTAATGAGTTAGAGGAGATATCTGGCTATTCAGCATACAGAGTCATGCAAAAAGCTAAAAATGGTTCTCCAGGTGATAAAATAAAAATGTAGTAATAAATCTGTTCATTGTTAAAAATTAAATAATAAGAAAAATTCTTAAGTAAAAAAGAAAGCCCTTTAAAGGATGATAAGCTACCTTCAATGGGCTTTTCTTATAGAGATCTTGTATAAATAAATCAATTTCATATTTCGTCCTGTCGAAAAATGTGTAAAGAATGGGCATAGACTTTTGTTTTTGACATATGTATAATTAAACAACACTTATATTAATTCAGTTTATACTAATTTTGTATAAAGGAATTAAAGTATTATATGTTTCTATAATACGTTGGATCAGTTCTTCCTTTGTAAGTGTAATTGCTTCATCTTTTACAATTGTAATTCCACATAGGTATTCTGCTTTTTTTACATCATGGAATCTTTGAATACCTTTATTGAATTCATCTTTACTCATTTTACTTTTTTGTATCACATCAGGCTTCATATGATCGTAAGATAACACAAAATCTTTTGGAATCATTTTGTAAAGTTTATTTTTATTCTTTTCAAAATTTATGGCAATCGATTGCTTGTTTGGACTTTCATAAATAATTCCAAAGTAAACAAACAGATGGGTACCCCACAGTCCAAATTGGAAATGAGGAAGCATCTTGTATCCACGATTATTTGTTGCAAAAGCAATCCAAGTATCTTTTGGAGCATTCACTGTACGACGAGCATGCTTAGCAATATGGCCAAAAAAGATTTGATTAGTTTGTACATTTAAAAAAGGTACTATTTCTTCTTCAATTTCTTTAAATTTTGGTTGAATTTCATTTTGTATAGCACTCATTCTAGTTTCTAATGTTGAGTCAGTTGTAAATATTTCAAAATCACTTTCTTTAAAAAAAGTTTGAGTCATTTTTGAACCCCCTAGTTACATTATCTAATTAGTATACCATGTTTGTCCAAAACAAATGGGTAATATGTTTCTTCATAAAATAGTTACATTATAAGCTTAAATAACATATATTAGTAGCAAGATAAAAATCAGAAAATTTTGTTAATTAACTTTTACAATTTGTTTTGCCAACTTATATTCTATGGAGGGATAATGATGAGACAAGTGATTAATGCGTTAAAAAGAACTGATGCAGAAAAGAGAATTCCTGTACTTAGATTAGAATTAGATTACGAACTAGCTACACTATTTGATGCTATGACAGTCAATGATAATGAAGCAATGATTGAATCAAAGAAGAAATTAGAATTATTAAGATTAGAATTAATTCGTCTAGAAGCTTAGCGAGTTTATTTACCGAACCTTTAAATAGGTTCGTTTTTCTGTGCGCCAAATCTTCCGCCAAACGCCCAATGGTCTATCGTATGCCCACCCTCCAAAAAAGTTCCTCATCTTAAATAAAAATCATTTCATTAGGTTTTTTTAGGTTAAAATTGGTAAACTGATAAACAGGACCATAATAATAAAGTTTTTAGCACGTAGAGTTTGGAGTGTTTAATGATGAATGTAGACTGGAAAGAAATTGAACAATTCGCAAGGAATTTGCTTCAAGAGGCAGCTGAAAATATTAAAAGCTCTTTATACGACTCCATAACAATCAATACTAAATCAAACGAAAATGACTTAGTAACCAATAAAGATGAAGAAATTGAAAAATTCTTTTATGAAAAAATAAAAAGGAAATTTCCAAATCATTACTTACTAGGTGAAGAAGGTAAAGGCGATGATTTGGATCAAGTAAATGGGGTTGTATGGATTCTTGATCCAATCGATGGGACGATGAATTTTGTTCACCAAAAGCGTAATTTTATGATTTCTTTAGGTATTTATGAAAATGGAATCGGTAAAATGGGTTTTATAATGGATGTAATACATAATGAACTATATTTTGCTAAAAAAGGTGGAGGAGCTTATTTAAATGATCTCGAATTAACACCTTTGAAAAATGTAGTATTAGAAGAGGCTATTGTAGCTGTAAATGCTATTTGGTTAACTAAAAATCGATACTTAAACCATGAAAAATTAAGTAATCTTGTTCGAAAAGTTAGAGGAAGTAGATCATACGGTTCAGCAGCGATGGAAATGGTCTATGTGGCAATGGGAAGGCTCGATGCGTATATCACCCCAAGATTATCACCTTGGGACTTTGCCGCGGGTAAAATTATTGTTGAAGAACTAGGCGGAATATGTACAACGCTCAAAAATGAAAGCCTTTCAATTCTAAAAAAAAGCTCAGTGCTAGTAAGTAACGCTTCAATTCATAACGAATTACTCACTGATTATATCGAATTTAT
Organism: Gottfriedia acidiceleris; assembly: GCF_036421055.1. Taxonomy (GTDB): domain Bacteria; phylum Bacillota; class Bacilli; order Bacillales; family Bacillaceae_G; genus Gottfriedia; species Gottfriedia acidiceleris_C. The sequence continues at coordinate 103,987 of NZ_JAZGQS010000010.1, forward strand.
ACAAAAATAATAAAAAGAAGGTAAGTTTGATTTAAAACTTGCCTTCTTTTTTAGTGTGTAGACAGTGTTCAAAAAAGAAAAAGGTTTATAACTTACCTTCTCTTTTTAATTTTGCACGTAATGAAAAACCATAACCAACTAATGATATTGAAATAATTAGTGAAATGACAGCGCCAATAGTACTTAGTTCTGCTAGCATTATACCAACTAGAATTAAGAAGATTACGGATAAAAGTGCTACACAGAAAAGTCTAAATTTTATGCTAGACATGGTGAATCCTCCTGTTCATAATTCTTATTTTACTCTTTGTCGAATCGGATGTAAATTTGAAAAAAGTAAATCTTTACTAAATATTTATTAATAATTTATATTTTTGATTAAACATTTTCTTGATATATTTCCGTGTGCATGTGCTATAATGTTTTAGTTAATAATGAAAATAGATGTGTACACATTTTAGGAGTGAATATATTTTGAAAAAAAGAGAAGATTTACGCAATATAGCAATTATTGCGCACGTTGACCATGGTAAAACAACGTTAGTTGATGAGTTATTAAAACAATCAGGTACATTCCGTTCAAACGAAAACGTTAATGAACGTGCAATGGACTCTAATGATATAGAACGTGAACGTGGAATTACAATTTTAGCTAAAAATACTGCAATCCAATATGAAGGTAAACGTATTAACATCATGGATACTCCTGGTCACGCCGATTTTGGTGGAGAAGTAGAACGTATCATGAAAATGGTTGATGGTGTTCTTTTAGTTGTAGATGCATATGAAGGTTGTATGCCACAAACTCGTTTCGTATTGAAAAAAGCTTTAGAACAACATTTAACACCAATCGTAGTAGTAAATAAAATCGACCGTGACTTCGCACGTCCTGATGAAGTAGTTGACGAAGTAATCGATTTATTTATCGAATTAGGTGCAGATGAAGATCAATTAGAATTCCCTGTAGTATTCGCATCAGCGATTAATGGTACTTCTAGCTTAGAATCGGATCCTGCTAAACAAGAACCAAATATGAATGCTTTATTCGATACAATTATTGAGCACATTCCATCTCCAATCGATAATAGTGAAGAGCCTTTACAATTCCAAGTAACATTATTAGATTACAATGACTATGTTGGACGTATCGGTATCGGACGTATTTTCCGTGGAACAATGCAAGTTGGTCAATCAGTTGCTTTAATGAAACTTGATGGATCAGTTAAACAATTCCGTATTACTAAAATGTTTGGATTCATTGGATTAAAACGTATTGAAATCCAAGAAGCAAAAGCTGGTGACTTAGTAGCGGTATCTGGTATGGAAGATATCAACGTTGGTGAAACAGTATGTCCTGCTGAACACCAAGAAGCACTTCCAATCTTACGTATTGATGAGCCAACTCTTCAAATGACATTCTTAGTTAATAATTCACCTTTTGCAGGTCGTGAAGGTAAATTTGTAACTTCTCGTAAAATCGAAGAAAGATTATTACAAGAACTTCAAACAGACGTAAGTTTACGTGTAGAAAATACTGATTCTCCTGATGTATGGATCGTTAGTGGACGTGGAGAGCTTCACTTATCAATCCTAATTGAAAACATGCGTCGTGAAGGGTATGAGCTTCAAGTTTCAAAACCAGAAGTTATCATTCGTGTGATTGACGGTGTTAGATGTGAGCCAGTTGAGCATGTACAAATTGACGTTCCTGAAGAATATACTGGTTCAATCATGGAATCAATGGGTGCTCGAAAAGGTGAAATGAGAGATATGGTCAATAATGGTAACGGTCAAGTTCGTTTAACATTTATGGTACCAGCTCGTGGATTAATTGGTTATACTACAGAGTTCTTAACTTTAACTCGTGGGTATGGAATCATTAACCATTCATTTGATAGCTACCAACCAGCAATTCAAGGTCAAGTTGGTGGACGTCGTCAAGGTGTATTAGTATCAATGGAAACTGGTAAAGCTTCAACATACGGAATTATGGGTCTAGAAGACCGTGGCGTAATTTTCGTTGAGCCAGGAACAGATGTATATGATGGTATGATCGTAGGTGAACACAACCGTGATAATGATTTATCAGTAAACGTTGTAAAAGTTAAACACGCTACTAACATCCGTTCAGCGAATAAAGATCAAACTACAACAATGAAAAAACCACGTATTATGACGCTTGAAGAATCTTTAGAATACCTAAATGATGATGAGTACTGTGAAGTTACGCCAACATCAATTCGTTTACGTAAAAAGCTTCTTGATAAAAATGAGCGTGAGCGTGCAGCGAAAAAGAAAAAATTCGCAGAACAAGAATAATTAAATTTTAAAATAATTATGATATAATAAAACCGACTAGAAAATAGTCGGTTTCATTTTTGTAGACAAATTAAAAAAAAATTAATATTATAGTCGAATTTCAAACGAATAGAACTATCTAGTTTTATTATTTAATAGGGGGATATGGATTTGGAAAAAGCTCCAAAGGGATTTGAATTTGTCATAACACAGTTAATAAATCTAACTCATGATGTTCATCTTTCAATGTGGATTTTATACGGTTTAATTGTTGTATTATGTATTGTGGTATATCATTTAGGTTTCGCCAAAAAATTGAGCATCCTTAAAAGTTTAATTATTTATGTTTTGCTTATGATTGGATGTAGTTTCCTTACTTTCTTAGCTTTAAGAATACCAATCGTGGAAGCATTACTTGCAAGTGTTTTCGTGTTAGGTGTATATAAGATTCGTTTACATCAATCAAAAAAGAATAATGCTACTACATAAAGTAACACTTTTTAGAAAGTTGGTATTTAGATGAAATCTGTTCAGGATGCTTTATATAATTGGTTAACGATAAAAGTTATATATGAAGGTAGACCTTCGGATGAAGCTGCTAAAGAAACGTATGAGATGTTTGATTCAATTTTAAAAGAGGATCATCAAGTATCTAACGTAAAAATAGAAAAAATGGAAGATTTTTATTTAATTACATTCACACAATCAGAAAAAGAACGTACTACGCGCTTTCCAATTGAAATGATTGATTGCTTTTTAGAACAAGTAAAAGTTAATCCAGAGAAGTATTAAAAACCTAGAAATTAATCTAGGTTTTTTTATGTTTAAATTTTCGTGGATTTATAAATAAAAGAAGCCCTATTGGCTTCTTTTTTCATAATTACCACTCGTCATTGTCCTTTACCGGTTTTAAGAAACGGAAATTTCCTGTTGCAATTCTTTGTTCTGTTTTTATTTTAATTCGATCGTAACATTCAGAGCACGTATATGTATGGATAGGACGATTTCGTAATTTTTTTGCAATAGGTGATTCATCGCTAATCGATTCGCTTTTATCACAAATCATGCATTTAACTCTCATTTGAAATTTCTCTCCTTGTATATGAAACTTAAGTTAACATAATTATAACAGGTTTTAGAATATATTTTTAGAAAACAGCGGTTTTAGCAGGAAGTTTTCAATAAACTTTGAATTATATTAGTATACTCTTTATTTGAAGGAGATGAAATAGTGATGGCAAACAGTATTGAGAAAACATTATCACCAAGCTTATTTGAAGATTGTAATAAAGAAAAAATTGTTTTTTTAAGTACTTTTAACCCCGAAAAGAAAGCGCCAGTATCGAATGCAATATCTTGGCTTGCTGCTTTAGACGATAAGACGATTCGTTTTGCTGTAGATCAAAGATCAGCAATTATATCAAATATCGAAGAGGTTGATGGGGTATCATTAAGCATATTCTCAAATGAAACAGTTTATAGTATCTCAGGAAATGCAAAAATTTTAACGAAGCAAATGCCTGGGATTCCATTAAAATTAGCGTGTATAGAAGTTGAAGTTAATGAAGTAAAAAATATATTGTTTTATGGGTCGAAAATAACAGTCGAACCAGAGTATGCAAAAACTTATGATGAGAGAGCTGCAAAAAAGTTAGATGTAGCAGTTTTAAGTGGTCTTAGATCCATCTGAGGTTTAAACATTAAAAAATATTCTAAAGTAGAGAGATTTTCATATAATATATTAACGGTTCGTCCATTCTTCGACTAGTAACCAAATGTAAGACCAATCAATTTAGAATTAAAACTAATTATTCTAATCTGAGTTATTTTTAGTCAGGAGGTTAAGGATTGAGTAAAATATATGTTCTCGACACCAATGTACTACTGCAAGACCCACTAGCAATCTTTTCATTTGAAGATAATGAAGTAGTTGTACCAGCTGTTGTATTAGAGGAAGTAGACTCAAAGAAGAGATATATGGATGAAGTTGGTCGTAATGCTAGGTATGTATCCAAACTAATTGATAGCTTTCGAGAACTAGGGAAATTACATGAAAGTATTCCTCTTGAAAATGGTGGTTCATTTAGAATTGAATTAAATCATCGCTCATTTCAACAATTGCAAGAAATCTTTGTTGAAAAAACAAACGATAATCGCATTTTAGCTGTTGCAAAAAACTTATCACTTGAAGAAGAAGCAAAAGAAAGCGGAAAAACAGTGATTTTAGTTAGTAAGGATACATTAGTACGTGTAAAAGCGGATGCATTAAATTTATTAGCTGAAGATTATTTAAGTGATCGAGTAGTGGAAGTTGATCATATTTATACCGGTTATCTAGAGTATTACATAAATACAGATTTGTTAAACAAGTTTTACGAGAAAACTGAACTTCCTGTTTCAGATATAGCAAACCATCCATTTTATCCTAATCAATTCATCGTATTAAAGGATGCTCTAGGTGGTAAGAGCTCAGCTCTTGGAGTTGTTGATAAAACGGGTACAAAAATTAAGAAATTTGTTTTCTCAAATGAACATATTTGGGGCATAAGGCCAAGAAATGCACAACAGTCCATGGCGTTAGAATTACTACTACGAGATGATATACCATTAGTTACATTGATTGGAAAAGCAGGAACAGGAAAAACTTTACTAGCTTTAGCAGCAGGTTTAATGCAAAGTGAAGACTTGCAAAGCTATAAAAAGTTATTAGTTGCTAGACCGATTGTTCCAGTTGGCAAGGATCTTGGTTATTTACCAGGTGAAAAGGATGAAAAACTTCGTCCATGGATGCAACCAATCTATGATAATCTAGAATACTTATTCAATACGAAAAAACCTGGTGAACTTGATGCGATATTAGCCGGAATGGGCTCAATTGAAGTAGAAGCTTTAACTTATATTAGAGGTAGAAGTATCCCAGAGCAATTTATTATTATAGATGAGGCACAAAATCTAACTAGGCATGAAGTAAAAACAATTTTAACTCGTGTTGGAGATAAAAGTAAAATTGTTTTAATGGGGGATCCAGAACAAATTGATCATCCATATTTAGATGAATACAACAATGGATTAACATATGTCGTTGAAAAATTTAAAGATCAAAAAATAAGTGGACATGTAAAACTTATAAAAGGCGAACGTTCATCAATTGCCCAACTTGCAGCGGATATATTGTAATAATTAAATGCTTACAAAAGCAACATCTTACCAAAATCTATCAGTAAGATGTTGCTTTTGTTTTAAATTATAAAATAATTTTCTTAATTGAAGTAATTGGTGCTTCTTTATTTGAGCCATCAACAAAATATAAATGTACTGGCCCATCTTCAAGGATTCTTTTGCCATTATATGAAAATGCTAAATAACTTTCATATACAGTTTCAAAAGGTAATTTTATTAATTCACCTTCTGTTTCAATCGTAACGTCTGAATTACGATTTTTCGGTTTACTATTATCTATGAAATAAGAAAATGGCATTGCATACGATTCCTTAAGCCACTCTTTCTTTTGAGTAGCGTATAAAGGGCTATTATCAACCTTCGCACCTTCAACAATCTCACGATCCCAATGCTTTGAAACACTTTTGGTATATTGCTCTAGCTCATCAATCTTTTTCAAATCACCAGCTAACAAACTCTCTAATTTAACCTTTCTTTCATCAAAAATCCAAACACTTGGATCAATCGTTAACGGAAACTCCACGTTACCTGTTAATTGAAAAACATCACTCATATACTAAAACCCCTTCTATGTACTAAGTCTGACTATAGTGTACGACTATTTTAAGTAAAAAGACAAACAATTGAACAAATAAAGCGCTTATTTTCCATTTAAGTTTTATCTGTTTTTTAAATGAACGGTATTTTTGTAGAAATTAGATTATAATATAGATCTACATCCTAACATAAGAAAAATCTAATAAATAAACTGTTGCAAAAATATAATTTTCTATAATACATATTTGTAAAACTTTTGATTTAAGTTGATTTTTCTTAAAAAGAACTATAATATTAAATAGATAGCTTGTACGGAAGCGGAGGGAGAAAATTGAGGTCTGATGCTGTAACAGATTACAAAGATAAAGCATTTGAATTATTAAAAAAAGATGCTGAAAAAATATTAAAATTAATAAATGTGCAACTTGATCATTTAACGATGCCACAATGCCCTCTATATGAAGAGGTTTTAGATACTCAAATGTTTGGATTATCAAGGGAGATTGATTTTGCTTCTCGTTTAGGTTTAATTGAAGCAGAACAAGGTAGAGAACTTCTTTCTGAACTTGAGCGTCAACTATCTGCTCTACATGAAGCGTTTACAGATCAAAAGAATAAATAAATATTTGCAACAAAAGTTCAAACAATAAATGTTTGAGCTTTTTTTTGTGAATTTTTTTATTTGTTATAAGTAATAAATCTATTAATCTATGTTACAATATTTTTATTTAAAAAGGGAATTTAGCAAAATAGTTGAATACATAAAGTATAATTAATCAAAGCAGGGATGATTAAGTAATGTTAAAAAAATATTTGAAAAATATTGATTATATGATTTTTGTTCCATTATTAGTGTTGTGTTTATTTGGATTAATTATGGTGTATAGTGCAAGTTCGCCATTACCATCCATTCGTTATCAAAGTGAACATTGGCCAAGTGACTATTTCTTTCATAAGCAATTAGTTGCTTTTGAAGTAGGGATGTTTGCATTTGTTTTTTTAATGTTTTTACCTGCAACTTTTTTTCGAAAAAGAATTGCCTTGATCTTAAATGTAGCTGTAAGTGTAGGATTACTAATTGCAGTTCTACTATTTGGTGAAGTAAGAAATAATGCAAAAAGCTGGGTATTCGGAATTCAACCAGCAGAGTTAATCAAATTGGGTTCAATTGTTCTTTTAGCAGGATGGTACTCCAAAAGACAAAAGCGAATTACGAAAAACTGGAAAATGCTATTTGCCCCATGGAGCATAGTAGCTATTTATATTATCCTATTGAGATTACAACCGGATACAGGTACGGCTTTATTAATAATAGGTACTTGTGCTGTCGTTTCGTTTTGTAGTGGTTTTATTGTTAAGAGATTAATCCTCCTATTCGTTGGTGGGATTGTATTACTCTATCCGTTAATTAGTATTTGTATCAGTTTAGGAATCGGGTTAACAGATGTACAAGTTAATCGTTTTTTAGCTTTCCGAAATCCTTTTGACTATGCGCAAGGAATCGGATTCCAAATCGTAAATTCACTAATTGCCTTTGCAAATGGTGGGCTTACAGGAGTTGGATTAGGAAAAAGTATTCAAAAACTAGGTTACTTACCTGAGCCTCATACCGACTTTATTCTAGCTATTATCGGTGAAGAAACAGGTTTAATAGGAGTAATTGTAGTTATTTTATGTATATTCCTAATTGTTTGGCGTGGTTTGTTAATAGCACATCAATCAAAGGATTCTTTTGATTCATTATTAGCTACAGGGATTAGTGCAATCATCGTCATTCAATCATTTGTAAATATTGGAGGAGTTACTTCGTTAATTCCACTTACTGGTGTTCCGTTACCCTTTGTTAGTTACGGAGGAACTTCGTTAATCGTTATGCTTTCTATGGTTGGTATTTTAATGAATATTTCGATACGAAATAAAATTCATAAAGAAACTTTATAAAATCTTCAAAAATGCATTTTGTTAAAAGTTTATTCTTAGTTTATTGATAATTATCTTTCATAAATACAGGAGGCTTACAAAAATGACTTACACGAAACAGATTAAAAAAGTTCTTGTTGCTAACCGAGGTGAAATTGCAATTCGAGTATTTCGAGCATGCACTGAGTTAGGCATTAGAACAGTGGGTATTTATTCTAAAGAAGATGAAGGGTCATATCACCGTTATAAAGCTGACGAAGCATACATAGTTGGAAAAGGTAAAAAGCCAATTGATGCTTATCTAGATATTGAAGGTATTATTGAAATTGCAAAGAAAAACAATGTAGATGCAATCCATCCTGGATATGGATTCTTATCAGAAAATATTAAATTTGCTCAAAGATGTGAAGAAGAGGGCATTATTTTTATCGGACCATATTCAAGACATTTAGATATTTTTGGAGATAAAATTAAAGCAAAGCAGCAAGCGCTTCAAGCTAATTTGCCAATCATTCCAGGGAGCAATGGTCCAGTACACTCATTGGATGATGTGAAGGAATTTGGTGAAACTTATGGATTCCCGATTATTATTAAAGCTGCTCTAGGTGGTGGCGGTCGTGGAATGAGGATTGTCCGTACGAATGCAGGATTGAAAGATGCATACGAGCGTGCTAAATCTGAAGCAAAAGCTGCTTTTGGTAATGATGAAGTTTATGTTGAGAAGTTTATTGAAAATCCAAAGCATATTGAAGTTCAAATACTAGGGGATAACCAAGGGAATATCATTCATTTATTTGAACGCGATTGTTCAATTCAAAGAAGACATCAAAAATTAGTTGAAGTTGCACCATGTACTTCGATTAGTGAAGATTTAAGAAATAGAATTTGTGATGCAGCCGTTCAACTGATGAAAGAAGTAGAATATGTAAATGCTGGTACAGTTGAATTTTTAGTTTCTGGAAATGATTTTTATTTTATTGAGGTAAACCCTCGCGTACAAGTTGAACATACGATTACAGAAATGATTACAGGAATTGATATTGTTCAAACACAGATTTTAATTGCACAAGGTAATAGTTTACATAGTGATAAAGTAGGAATTCCATTACAAGATGAGATTCCAAGAATCGGTTTTGCAATTCAAGCACGTGTTACTACTGAGGACCCACTTAATAACTTTATGCCTGATACAGGAAAAATAATGGCATACCGTTCAGGTGGAGGTTTTGGTGTAAGGTTAGACACAGGAAACAGCTTCCAAGGTGCGGTGATTACACCTTACTATGATTCATTATTAGTTAAAGTAACGACACATGCATTAACATTCGAAGGCGCAATTGCGAAGTTAAATCGGAATTTAAAAGAGTTCCGTATTCGTGGTATTAAAACAAATATTCCTTTTTTAGAAAATGTTACGACACATCCAGATTTCTTGTCTGGTGAGTATAATACTTCTTTTGTAGATTCTTCTCCCGAATTATTTGTTTTTGCAAAAAGAAGAGACCGTGGAACAAAATTATTAAATTATATCGGTAATGTGACAGTGAATGGATTTCCAGGTATTTCAGTTAAAGAAAAACCAGCATATGATGATATTATCATTCCAAATGTTAGTCATATTAAAAATGCTGATAGTGGAACGAAACAATTACTAGATAAATTAGGTGCTGATGAATTTTCCAAATGGATAAAAAATCAACCAAATGTTTTATTTACCGATACAACATTTAGGGATGCTCACCAATCACTGCTTGCAACGAGAATTCGTTCAAAAGACCTAATTACAGTAGCAGAACAAACGTCAAAATTATTACCTAACTTATTCTCTATGGAAATGTGGGGCGGAGCGACTTTCGATGTAGCTTACCGTTTCTTAAATGAAGATCCATGGGAAAGATTATTAAGTTTAAGAGAAAAAGTTCCAAATGTATTATTCCAAATGCTTTTACGTGGATCAAATGCAGTTGGATATAAAAATTATCCTGATAATCTTGTTAAAAAGTTTATTGAAGCATCAGCTCAAGCAGGAATCGATGTATTTAGAATATTTGATAGTCTAAATTGGGTTAAAGGGATGGAAATCGCAATTGATGCTGTAAGAGATAGTGGGAAGCTTGCCGAGGCATCGATTTGTTACACAGGAGATATATTAGACCCAACTAGAACAAAATATAATCTGGCGTATTATAAAGAGCTTGCAAAGGATTTAGAATCGGCTGGTGCACATATATTAGCTATTAAAGATATGGCTGGTTTATTAAAGCCTCAGGCTGCGTATACGTTAATTAGTGAATTGAAGGATACTGTAGATTTACCAATCCATTTACATACTCATGATACGAGTGGAAATGGTTTATACACATATGTAAAAGCAATAGAAGCAGGCGTAGATGTTGTAGACATCGCAATTGGAAGTATGTCTGGATTAACTTCTCAGCCAAGTGCAAATAGTTTATATTATGCCTTAAAAGGTTCAAATAACGAAACAAACTTAAATATTAATGGCTTAGAGCAGTTATCAACATACTGGGAAGGCGTTCGTAAGTATTATAGTAGTTTTGAAAGTGGCATGGTCTCACCACATACTGAGGTTTATCAACATGAGATGCCAGGTGGTCAGTATTCTAACTTAAAACAACAAGCTAATGGTGTTGGTTTAGGAGACCGATTTGAAGAAGTTAAGGATATGTATGGTAGGGTAAATCAACTATTTGGAGATGTCGTTAAAGTAACACCATCTTCTAAAGTTGTTGGAGATATGGCATTGTTTATGGTTCAAAATAATTTGGACGAAGATTCTGTATATGAAAAAGGAGAAAGTATCGATTTCCCTGATTCAGTAATAGAGTTTTTTGAAGGAAAATTAGGACAACCTCATGGCGGATTTCCAAAGAGTTTACAGCGTATCATCTTAAAAGGCAGACAGCCATTAACTGAAAGAGCTGGTGAGTCATTAAAGCTAATCGATTTTAAAGATGTTGAGGAGTATTTATTCAAGACATTAAATCGTCAGGTTACTAATTTTGATATATTAGCTTATTGCTTATATCCAAAAGTGTTTATGGACTATCAAAAAAATGTAGAAAGCTATGGCGACTTATCTGTTCTGGATACACCTACTTTCTTCCATGGAATGAAATTAGATGAAGAGATTAAAGTAGATATTGAACGTGGAAAAACATTAATTGTTAAACTTGTTTCGATTGGTCAAGCTCAGCCAGATGGTACAAGAGTAATCTACTTTGAACTAAATGGTCAGCCTCGAGAAATAGTTGTTAAAGATTACTCGATCAAATCAACTGTCGTTCAAAAAAGAAAAGGGGACACGAGTAATCCAAACCATATTAACGCTACAATGCCAGGTACTGTTTTAAATGTACTTGTTAAAAAGGGTGATGTAGTTGAAAAAGGTCAAACTTTAGCAATCACTGAAGCGATGAAAATGGAAACAACTGTCCAATCTCCATTTACAGGTGTAATTAGAGATATTTTAATTTCATCTGGAGAAAGTATTTCTACAGGTGATCTACTAATAGAACTAGATCAAAGATAAAAAAGTAAACTAAAAAAGCGAAGTTAGAGAAGCTTAAGTATAAGGGTGACTCTTCTTCGCTTTTAATTTTAAATGTAAAAAAGGTATTTCTTCTACAATTAAGTGGAAGAAATACCTTTTTTAAGAGATATTTTTATTTTGCTGTAACTCAGAATTTGTGCTTTTACTTCGAGTACAAACTAAACTTTGGAAACTAAATATTGCAAACAAGCAAGAGATTAAAATAGCATGTGTTAATGCAACATAAATATTTAGGTTTGTAATTACAATAACCGCTCCACAAATTACTTGAAGAGTAACAAGAATGAAAGAAACAAACCATCCTAAATAAATGCCACGTTCATTACGATAGTATTTATAGGCATGCACAAAAGCAATAATTATCCAAACGAATAAGATAAAAGCAGCGAATCGATGCCCCATTTGAATCCATTCATGAACTTGTGTAGGAATTCCATTGTTTGCTTTACTGCATAATGGCCAGCTAGGGCAAGCTAAGCTAGCATTTTCGTGGCGAACAAGAGCGCCAGTATAAACAACTAAGTATGAATAAATCCATAAACCGTAAGTATGAAATTTCATTCTTTTTCCGACATAAAAAGAATCTTTTTGATAATTGCGATCACGCTCAAAAATTAATAATGTTAACATGACTACGGCAGCAAAACAAATTAGAGAGATACCAAAATGAATAGCTTTTACAGCTGGGACTTGACCCCAAACTACTGCGGCTGCCCCGATTAATGCTTGAGCAATTAGAAAAATACAAGAAATGATTGCTAAAAACTTTGTTTCTCTTTTATGAGGAATGATAATCCAAGCAAGCACTGCTAATAATAAAACAAATATCCCAGCAAGGCCAGATGCTGCACGATGAGATAATTCAATGACAGTTTGAATCGTTAGATGATCAGGAATGATTTGCCCTTTACAAAGAGGCCAAGATCTTCCACAACCGAGTCCAGAATTAGTCTTTGTTACAAGTGCACCACCTAATAAAACAATTAAAAGAATGAATGAGGTAATTAATGATACCCCTTTTAAAACACGTAGCAAGTATATCCACCCACTTTTATAAAATAATAATAATTTTAAAATTTAATTATTAAAAAAATTATTCTGTAAATAATACTTCTATATCATATAAGATAACGACATAAAATTCAAAGGGAACCTTCATAATTAGACATAATATTTGTTTTTTCTTAACTTTGAATGTATTCATTTTTCAAATATAGAAATAATTAATTTTATAATTAAATAGTATTTAGTATTGAAAAGCTAGACTGTTTACGATAAAATTTTTTTGAAACGTACACAATTTGTTCATATATTTATCACAAAAATTTCATTAAATTTAGTTTAATAGAAGTATGTCTAAATTAAAAACTCATTATGAAAATGAAGTTTTGCAAAAAAAAGAGGAGGATTGACTTGGAACAATTAGCTGATAATGTTTCTAATAACGAAGAAACTAATAATCCTTCTAGTTCACTAAGGAAAGATTTACTTTCTTTAATGAAAATAGGGATCGTAAACTCAAATATACTGACAACTTTTACAGGTATCTGGTTAGCAATCCAAATAAATGGATTAGATATATTAGATTCTTTACCAAAAGCAATTATTACTGTAATTGGTTCATCACTTATTATTGCTGGATCATGTGTCATTAATAACTATATTGATCGTGATATTGATCCTTATATGGAGAGAACTAAAAACAGACCAACTGTAACTGGTAATATTAAACCAAGCGTTACAATTTCGATTGGAATTCTTTTGTTAATTGTGGGCTTTACATTTATGGCTTTCACAACTTTAATGGCTGTTGTATATGCATTTATTGGTGCATTTACATATATCGTACTATACACTCTTTGGACGAAACGTAATTACACGTTAAACACAGTAGTAGGTAGTATATCTGGTGCAGCACCCCCATTAATTGGATGGGCAGCAATCGATGCGAATTTGCATCCAATTGCTTGGATGCTGTTTTTAATCATGTTTATATGGCAACCACCTCATTTCTTAGCACTTGCGATGAGACGTTCTGAAGAATACAAAAGAGCGGGAATTCCAATGCTACCAGTGGTTTACGGATTTGAAATGACGAAACGTCAAGTGATGATCTGGGTATTATGTTTATTACCACTGCCATTTTACATGCAAGCTCTAGGTTTACCATTTATTATTTTTGCAACAATATTGAATATTGGATGGGTTATTTTAGGATTATATTGTTATAAACAAAAGGATGATCAAAAGTTCTCTAAACTGATGTTTATTTACTCCATTAACTATTTAACTCTTCTATTTATGTCAATGATTGTGTTTACAATTTCGTTTTAATTAGGGGTATTACGGGGGATTTTTTTATTGTTTGTTTAATCTTATTTTTAAATAAGAATGAAACACTTTAAATTGAAAGAGGGGGAAGTATACTTATGAAACATTGGCGATTAGTCTCGCTAATTTCCTTGATAGCAGTTATTTTGAGTGCATGTGGACATGCAAATCAATCTACACTGAATCCTCAAGGTGAAGTAGCAAAAATGCAATACGATCTTATGAAGCTAAGTACGTTGATCATGGTATTCGTTGTTGCTGTAGTAACAGTTCTTTTCCTTTACGTAATCGTGAAATACCGTCACCGTAAAGGTCAAGAGAATATTATTCCGAAGCAAGTAGAAGGTAATCATTTCTTAGAGCTTCTTTGGACAATTATTCCTGTTATTTTACTTATTGTTTTAGCAGTACCTACAGTATCACAAACGTTTAAGCTGTCAGATGAGAAGCAAATAGGAAAAGATGAAAAGAAAAAAGATGCAATTGTTATTAATGTAAATGCTCATCTTTTCTGGTGGGAATTTGAGTATCCAAAACAAAAATTCATTACTTCTCAAGACATGTATATCCCAGTTGGTAAAAAAGTTATCTTAAACCTAAAAGGTCAAGATATCAAACACTCATTCTGGGTACCATCATTAGCAGGTAAAATTGATACAAACGTTGAAGGCGAAAACAAAATGTGGCTTTCAGCGGATAAAGAAGGTACATATAATGGGTTCTGTGCAGAGTTTTGTGGTCCTTCACATTCATTAATGCAATTTAAAGTTAAAGTTGTAAGTCAAGCCGACTACGACAAGTGGTTAGCTGATATGAAGAATCAGAAAGGTCAAGCTGTTACAGCAGATGCACAAGAAGGTGAAAAAATCTTCAAACAAAGCTGTATTGGTTGTCATGCTGCAGATGCAAATGATACAAGACCACCAGCTGCACGACTTGCTCCAAACTTAGCTAACTTCGGTGATCGTGATATGGTTGCTGGTATTGCTAAAAATAATGAAGCAAACATCAAAAAATGGTTAACAAATCCGGAAGCTATGAAGCCAGGAAACCTTATGACAGGTAAATATGGTGAATTATCAGCTGATCAGATTGATGCATTAACTGCATACTTAACTAGCTTAAAAATTGCAAAATAAATAATGGATATGAAGCAAAGGGGGTAATACTGTGAGTTCTGTAGCGAAAAAGAAACCACTATTGTGGGACTACTTAACGACAGTCGACCATAAGAAAATTGCCATCCTGTATTTAATTGCAGGCGGATTCTTTTTCTTAGTTGGTGGGATGGAAGCGTTATTTATTCGTATACAATTAATTAAGCCAGACAACACGTTTTTAGTTGGTGATGCTTATAACCAAGTATTAACAATGCATGGTACAACAATGATTTTCTTAGCGGCGATGCCGATGATCTTTGCATTTTTTAACGCGGTAGTACCTTTACAAATTGGTGCTCGTGACGTAGCTTTCCCGTTTTTAAATTCATTAGGATTCTGGTTATTCTTCGTTGGTGGGGTTTTCTTAAACTTAAGTTGGTTCTTAGGTGGAGCGCCTGACGCAGGTTGGACTTCATATGCGACATTAGCTCTACATAGTAAATCACATGGTGTAGACTTCTACTTATTAGGTCTACAAATTTCAGGTATTGGTACATTAGCAGGTGGTATTAACTTCCTAGCAACGATTATTAACATGCGTGCTCCTGGGTTAACATACATGCGTATGCCACTATTTACTTGGACAGTATTTGTAACATCAGCACTTATTTTATTTGCGTTCCCGGCATTAACAATCGGGTTAGCGTTATTAATGTTTGACCGCCTATTTGGAACTGCATTCTTTGATGCATCTTTAGGTGGAAACTCAATGATCTTTGAACATTTATTCTGGATTTTCGGACATCCAGAGGTATACATTCTTATATTACCAGCGTTTGGTATCTTCTCAGATATCATTCCAGCATTCTCTAAGAAACGTTTATTCGGTTACTCTTCAATGGTATTCGCAACAGTTTTAATCGGTTTCTTAGGATTCATGGTATGGGCTCACCATATGTTTACAGACGGTCTTGGTGCAGTAGCAAATGCTATTTTCGCTGTTGCAACAATGGCAATTGCCGTACCGACAGGGGTTAAAATCTTTAACTGGTTATTAACAATGTGGGGCGGACAAATTCGTTTTACAACACCAATGCTTTGGTCGGTTGCTTTTATTCCATCATTCGTTTTAGGTGGGGTAACAGGTATTATGAACGCTGCGGCTCCTGCTGACTATCAATTCCATGATAGTTATTTCGTAGTAGCTCACTTCCACTACGTAATCGTAGGTGGGGTAGTATTTGGTCTTTTTGCTGGTGCACATTACTGGTGGCCAAAAATGTTTGGTAAAATCTTAAATGAAACATTAGGAAAAATTACATTCTTCTTATTCTTTATTGGTTTCCATTTAACATTCTTTATCCAACATTTCTTAGGTTTAATGGGTATGCCTCGTCGTTACTTTACATATTTACCTGGACAAGGCTTAGATACTGGAAACATGATCAGCTCAATCGGAGCAATGTTCATGGGTCTAGCTACAATCGTTATGTTAATCAATGTAGTTTATACAGCAATTAAAGGTAAGAAAGCTGCTGGAGATGCATGGGGTGTAGGTCGTACACTTGAGTGGTCAATTTCTTCTCCAGCACCAGAATATAACTTTGCTCAAATTCCATATGTACGTGGATTAGACGCTTTATGGGTAGAAAAAATTGAAGGAGACGGCAAAATGACACCTGCTGAACCACTAGGTGATATTCATATGCCAAACTCATCTATTTTACCGTTTGTTATGTCAGTGGGCTTATTTATTGCAGCATTTGGGGCATTGTATAATGACCAACTTAAGAACCACACTGCAGTGGGTGTATTAATTCTTGGCTTATTTATTACATTCGGTTCAATGTTCTTACGTTCTTGGATTGATGATCATGGATTCCATATCCATAAAGAAGACATAGCTGATGAGGGGGTTGAGGCATAATGGAAATGAATCAAAAATTTACAGCTGAAACGTTTCCTCATAACCCTGAAAAAGCTACAGAAGAAGGTAAAAATAAGTTCTTAGCATTCTGGCTATTTCTTGGTGGAGAAACTGTATTATTCGCATCATTATTTGGTACTTTCTTAGCTTTAAGAAACTCTACTGCTGGTGGAGCAAGTGCTGCGGAAATGTTCGAACCAAAATTAGTATTCATTGCTACAATGTTACTTTTAACATCTTCTTTAACAAGTGTTTATGCAATGTACCACATGAAAAACTTTGAACACAAAAAGATGATGTTATGGTTAGGGATTACAGTTTTATTAGGTCTAGGATTTTTATTATTAGAAATTTACGAATTTAGACACTATATGCATGAATATCATTTTACAATTAAGAGTAGTGCATTTGGTTCTTCATTCTATACATTAGTAGGTACGCATGGTGCCCACGTATTTGTTGGTTTACTATGGATTACTACTTTAATGCTTAGAAATGGTGGAAGAGGTTTAAATTTATACAACGCTCCGAAGTTTTATATTGCAAGTTTATACTGGCACTTCATTGACGTAGTATGGATTTTCATCTTTACAGTAGTATACTTAATGGGAATGGTGGGATAAGAAAATGGGTACAAATACTAACTCTCATCAAAGAAATCAAGTTGAAATAAAGTATCACAGACGTAAACATGCAGAAGAAATGAAACAACAATTAATTTCTTTCGCATTAATGATTGTTTTAACACTTGCATCATTTGGAGCAGTAATATACAGAGATAAAATGGATCCATACTTTACAGTACCATTTATCTTATTACTTGCTGTAGTACAACTAGTGTTCCAACTTTATTACTTCATGCACATGAAAAATAAAGGTCACAGCACACCAGCTTTCTTCCTATATTCAGGAGTTACAGTTGCTGTAATTACACTATTAACATTCTTAACATTAATTTGGTTATGATAAAAAAAGGAAGTGAATTTTATTCACTTCCTTTTTTTGGTTTGTTATGTAGATTGATGATATTTTGTGGGACTTACCGGCAGTTTAGTTAAAAGAGATACCTTTTATTGTAACGATAAAAAAGTTTTGCAGGGGTTTATAGAAAACGCCAAATTTAGATTTTTTACTTTTTTACGTTTTTAGTAAAGAGAACTTATTTAGATTGAGAAAGCACATAATGAAAGTATTTTTGTGGTGTACCATAGAGCTTTAGTTCTTGAATCAATTTTTCATCAGCTTCAGTAATCGTTCCTTTCTCTGCTCCAGTACCATCTTGGATTGATACAGGAATTAAATCTCCATTCTGGTAATCAAAGTTAATAATCTTTCCTATCCCCTCACCTGTAATGCTTAACGTAACTCCTTCATTTACCATAGCATAACCAACAATATCATACATTTTCTTAAACAATTCCTCTATCTGAGCTAATTCAAGAAATTCTTCTTCACCATCATTAAATACGGTATCCTTATCAAATTTTACCCAAATACCAACAGCTTCTTTTTCTGGAGCTCTATTTAAATCATCATATTCAATTTTTGTTAGCGTCCCAGAATGATAAATAGGTTCTTCTTCATTTATACAATAAATGTCACTTCTTTTAATAATCTCTACACGATCGCCTTCACTTACTGTTAAGTCCCTTTTTGTACCAAATCTATTGTAATAAATCAATTAAATTTCCTCCTAGTAAAATTCTTTAGACTTATAAATTATCCCCAAAATTATGAAAGAAATACTTATCGAGAATAACTATATTTTTTGATATTCTCTTTAATGGTCAATCAAGAATCCAATTCAACTATGGCCATTTTTATTGGTATAAGAAAGTTCAAAGGAAGAAAACGATAAAGCCGACATTATAAGAATGAGTACTTAACGGTTATGGTCGAAAGTAAAATGAACGGGATGTTTCAACGATGGATATGGAAATTCCTAAAGATGAAGATATTGAAATGGAAGAAAAAGTCGAGCTTACTGGAAGGATGGATAAATTAACAGAGCATATAATTTGGGGTGCACAAGGTTTCATGGATATTCCAATGCAAGGCAAAACGTAAAGAAAAAGATAATTAAGAAACCGATATTAATAAGTTGAATCCCTGAAATAAGAATGTTTGAGGGTTCCAAAGTTTGATATGCTAAAAATAGCTTTGAATATTATGGAGATTTTTTTATGGGTATAATTGTTTTTTTCTAATATCTCTATTTTTTTCATCCCACCTTAGTTAACGTGAATCAATATTGATAAATAATAAGTCTATACGTATCAAAGGGATTAATGATTTAGTTATTATTATTTAAATTTAAGCAATTTAACTTAATGCGTAAATTGAAAAATAATAATTTGAGAGCTAATTAATAGATCAACTCCTATTTCACTGTTTAGTTCAAAAATGTCGTTCTTTATTTCGGATTTGGAAAAATGGAAGGATCTCAATTCAACTGATTAACTTAGGGTATTAGGGATGCTACCATGCAATACAAATATATGGCTTCTATTAAGAACTCACAAAATAATAATCATGACATAATCTCTATGTAATGATAGAGTAATATGAAAAAGATTCAATTGGGCGGTGGTATTTTCATGAAACATCTTCTTCCAAGAATAGAAGATTTGTTGCAAACAAATTTTTCTTTGCACTCTGAAATGGATATTAATTGTGAAAGTGCGTATATATTTAAACAGCATCATAGTGAAGTCTGGATGTTAACAAGAAATGAGTATGTTCATTTTTATGTTAATAGCAAAAATACCAATGATTTTTATTGGAAAAAAGCGGGCATTTTCAATGAAAAAGATGCTTTTCAAGATTTGATTCAAGAAATACGAACATCAGATGTTGTAGTTATTACGGATGGGGAAGGTAAAATTAAAGGGTATATCACTTCTGCTGTATTAGCTTCCAAATTGTTTGAATCATATCAATATTTAGAGGCCTATTTTAAAACGATGATTGATACAATGGATGGTTCGGTCTCGATTGTAGATGAAACTGGAAAAACGGTGGTTTGGACACATGGTGCTGAAAGGATTTTTTCAATTTCTAAAGAAGAAATTATTGGGAATAAGATGGAGGAGTTTTTTCCAAAAGATATGTTATTAAATAAAGTTACAATGGAAACAGGTCAATCCTTTCGGCATAAGCAGCATAAACCACGTGAGGATCTTTTTGTCATGATTAATAGCAGTCCGATTTTTATCAATGACCGAATCGTAGGTGCAGTTGCTGCAGAAACCGACATTACAAGTCAAGTGTTAATGAATCAAGAACTTATGAATGCTTCCTCCAAAATTATTCAATTGCAGAATGAAGTTTCAAGACTACAATTGTCACATGATTCTTTTCAACAAATAAAAGGTTCGAGTCAATTGATGAAGGAAACAGTTTCATTATCAAGGAAAATGTCTGAAACAAATGCGAACATTTTATTACTTGGTGAAACTGGAGTTGGAAAAGAAGTCTTCGCAAAAGCTATACATTTTTATAAAAGATCATCTTCTCCATTTATTGCTGTAAACTGTGGTGCGATTACACCATCATTGTTTGAGAGTGAGTTTTTCGGCTATGAAAAAGGAGCATTTTCTGGTGCGGATGCAAAAGGTAAAAAAGGAAAACTAGAGTTGGCGCATGGAGGAACACTTTTTCTAGATGAAATTGGTGACTTACCGTTGGATATGCAAGTGAAATTACTCCGAGTATTGCAAGATAAAACGTATTACCGGGTTGGAGGTACAAGGCAATTAAAAGCTCAATGCCGAATCATTGCTGCTACCAATAAAGATTTAGAAGCAATGGTGGAAGCTAATACATTTCGAGAAGACCTTTATTATCGTCTTAACATTTTAACTATAACGATTCCCCCTTTGAGAGAACGAAAAGAAGACATAATGGAGCTTTTGCATCAATTTATATATGAGTTTTCATTGCTATATCATCGAACGATTCATTACGTTGATCCACAGGTAACTTCTGCCTTATTACAATACGATTGGCCTGGAAATGTGAGGGAGATGAGAAATGTTATTGAACGATTAGTATTATTGTCAGGGGAAGGAACGATCTCTGTCGAAGCCTTACCGCCAAAGCTATTACAATTTATATCGTTATCAACTGGTTACGATGACTCTTTACAAGATGATCTAAATGATTTTGAAAAAAATAAAATCATTGAAGCAATTCAAATAGAGAATGGCAATAAGCAGGCAGCAGCAAAAAAACTAGGAATATCACGAGCTACTTTATACAATAAAATGAAAAAATTAAAGATTGAGCTTTAAAAACTAAAAGCCTCAACGTTCAAAATTAGTCCAGAGGAGCGTAAGAAACTCTCCTGGACTGATTTAGAAGTTAGATATCAAAGGTTTTCTAAAGTTATACTTAGTTAGTAGTTAGGTAACTTTTCTTCCTGGATTACTCTTTCTTTTACCCGTATGCAAACTCTATACTTTTAAATAAACTCCTCTTATAGCACGTCCACTATTCTATCAATACTCTTCCGTCTAAATACTTAGACACTAAGAGCTTAGAAGTGTCTAAAAACATCTACACAATTTCCTGAACAAACCCCTAAATAAAAGATTAGAAAAATGGCACAGAACTTGCATTAATAATTCATGTTTAATTTAATCCAAACAATAAAGGGGAAATAATCATGAAAAATCGATTGCAAGAATTACAAACATTTTTACAAAAACAAAGTATACCAAGTGGATTGATCACATCGCGCCAAAATATTTTTTATTTATCAAATTTTGATTACAATCCACACGAACGATTTGTAGGTATTTTTATCTTCCCGAATGACGAACCCATTTTTATTACACCAGAAATGGAAGTTCAAATGATTAAGGAAGCAGGATGGAGCCATCCAATTTTAAGTTACACAGATTCCGATGATCCATGGGCACTTATTCGTCACGTTATTGAAATCAGAAACAAAATGAAACACTTTGCAGTGGAGAAACATGATATCTCCTATTTTTACATTGAAAATCTGCAACAGATTATTGGTGAAATAGAGTTTGCATCACTAGATTCTATACTAACTGAAATGCGACTAGTAAAAGATGCTGATGAAATTGAAATATTACGGGAAGCTGCCGCATTTGCTGATTACGGCGTACAAGTGGGAATTGAAGCGTTAAAAGAAGGAATCACAGAACTTGAAGTATTAGGGAGAATTGAATTTGAATTAAAGAAAAAAGGGATAAAAGAAATGTCATTCCCTCCAATTGTATTGTTTGGACAAAATGCAAGTAATCCACATGGAGCTTCAGGAGAGAATAAGTTAAAAAAAGGAGATACTGCCCTATTTGATTTAGGTGTGAAATATAAGGGATATTGTTCTGATATCACAAGAACTGTCATTTATGGTAATCCCAATAGTGAACTCGTTAAAATCTACAATACAGTTTTACAGGCCAATCTTGCTGGAGTGGAAGCGTCTCTTCCTGGAACAAGAATTGGTGACGTTGATCTCTCAGGAAGACGTGTCATTCAAGCAGCAGGCTACGGTGATTATTTTCCACATCGTATCGGTCATGGCCTTGGAATTGATATTCATGAAGCACCTTCCATAAATGATCTTAATGAGAGGGTATTGAAATCAGGAATGGTCATTACAATTGAACCTGGCATTTATCTTGATAGCCTTGGTGGTATTAGGATTGAAGATGATGTTGTGATTTCAGATAATGGCTGTGAAGTATTAACAAAGTTTCCAAAAGAATTAATGATTGTAGGTGTTGAGAGATAAGGAACAGAATCGAAAAAATACAGAAACAGCTTTTAGAAAACAATATCGATGCAATTTTAATTACAAAGAGTAAAAATATTAGCTATACGACAGGTTTTACAGGATCAGCAGGTATGGTGCTCATATTAAGAAATGCTGCTACTTTTATTACTGACTTCCGATATGCTAAAACAGGCTCAAAATGAAGTGAAAAACGCTAAGATTATCATCCATAACAGAAATATAGAAAAAGAAGTTGCGAGTGAAATCAACTGTCAAGGACTTAAGAAGGTCGCTGTTGAGGCAAATTCCATGACATTAAAAACGTTCTCAACGCTACAAGAGTATAGAAATGTTCAATGGATTCAATTGGAAAATATCGTTGAGAGGTTAGAGAAATCAAAGAAAAGATAGAATTAGAAATAATGAGAACGGCTACTAGAATAGCAGATAAAGCGTTTGAATATATTTTGAATGTTATTAAACCAGAGATTACGAAATTAGAAGTACGTAATGAGCTAGAATTCTACATGCGTAAACAAGGTGCAACCTCATCATCTTCTCATACCATTATTGCTTCTGGATAGAGAGCGGCCCTACGACATGGAGTAGCTTCCGAAAAATTGATCGAGCATGGCGATATGGTTACCCTTGATTTTGGGGCATTGTATAATGGCTATTGCTCTGATATTACGAGAACAATCGCCGTTGGAAGCTGCTCGGATGAGTTCCACAAAATATATCACATCGTATTAGAAGCTCTAATTAATTCTGGTGAAAAGGCGAAATCAATTGACGATTTGACAAGAGAGTATATTACTAAAAAAAGTCTTTGGAAATCGTTTCGGACATTCAAAAGGTCATGGGTTAGGTATGGAGGTTCACGAACCATTCCGACTTTCTGATAAAAGTGTAGAAGTAATTCAAACTGGTATGGTAGTTACCGTGGAACCAGGAATTTATATTCCAGGATGGGGTGGCTGCCGAATTGAAGATGATATTATCGTGACAGAGAGTGGTTATGAAATTATTACCCATTCTCCTAAGCACTTAATAATCTTATAAAAAATGTAGAACAGGTCATCCAAGGAATATTATAAAGATGACCTTTTTTTTGAATGGGGGAGTATTTGATATGAATGAAATCATCTTATATATTATGACAGGATTTATGGTCCTAGGAGCAATCGATTATTTGTTGGGTAATCAGTATGGAGTCGGACAAAAATTTAAGGAAGCTTTTCAGTCCATGGGAGCACTAGCCCTTTCAATGGTTGGCATGATCTCACTATCGCCTGTATTAGCAAAATGGCTAACACCAATTGTATCCCCTATCTACCAATTTCTTGGAGCAGATCCATCGATGTTTTCATCAACGTTTTTAGCTCTTGATATGGGCGGTTACTCATTAGCAAATGAAATGGCCCAGTCGAGTGATGCTGCTTTATTTTCTTGGGTGTTTTTAGGAACGATGATGGGACCAACTGTTGTTTTTACCATTCCAGTTGCTTTAAGCATCGTTCATAAAAATGACCATCCCTTTTTTGCTAAAGGAATTTTAATCGGGCTCATGACCATTCCAATTGGATGTTTAGCTGGAGGATTCGTAGCGGGATTTGGATTTATATGGATGTTGAAAAATCTTATTCCTTCTATTCTTATTTCTGTCCTGATTGGCATTGGGATGTTATCTGCTCAATCCGTGATGATCCGTGGTTTTAAATGGTTTGGAAAAGGAATTGAAATAATGATTATCATTGGCCTTGTCTCGATTATCATTGAAACTTTAACAGGTATCATTATTATTCCAGGTATGATGCCACTTTCAGAAGGGTTTGTAACAGTTGGAAAAATAACAATCATACTTGCCGGTGCATTTCCTTTTGTATTTGTGTTATTAAGAGTATTAAAGAAGCCTTTTGCACTACTTGGAAATAAACTAGGTGTAAATCAACAAGCATTAGGGGGATTCATTGCTTCGTTCGCCCACCACATTCCTATGTTTGTAACACTGCACGAGATGGATGACCGTGGGAAAGTCATAAATACAGCATTTGCCGTAAGTGGCGCATTTGTATTTGGGAGTCACCTTGGGTTTGTGGCGGGTGTGGAGAAGAATTTTGTCATTCCTTTAATTGTCGGTAAACTAACCGCTGGGTTTTTGGCTGCAGCAATAGCTTTGTTATTGACAAAACGTCAAAGAAGTAGATTTGAATGATAGAACTTTAATAGAAAAACAGGTTAAATGTGGCAAGAAGAATTAAGAATCATACCTTTGAAAAGTGTACACCCTTGGATTTTCGTTCAATAAATACTTATCATTTAAAAATGAATAAGGTTTTCAAATCGTATTTTAATTTGAATAAACCGTTAATACTGTTATATAATTTAGTAGTATAATAGTTTGGATAATTTCATTAAATATTATATGATAGAAGTAATGTTTAAATTTTTTTGTCTTTGGGAAGCTTTTGATTAAATTTACATAGTACAATATTAATTTAAACATTAGGTAAAGATAATAAGTGTGAATAGAATAATTAAAGGGTGTGCATTCATGATTAGCTTGGGGATGTTCGGGTTTAAAGCACTTTGGAGTCCATATTTATTGGTGTTTTTAGTTTTAGTCATTTTAGGTTATTTTTACATAATTAATAAATTTAAAGATAAAGACCAAGTTACTGAGACTAAACAAAAGGTTTATTTCGTGATTGGAATTTTGTTAGTTTACACCGCACAAGGCAGTCCAATCGATTTAATTGGCCATATAATTTTTAGTGCTCATATGACAGAAATGGCAGTATTATACTTAGTTGCACCGATCTTTCTTATAAATGGAATTCCAAATTGGTTATGGAGAATCATACTTAAACCAAAATTCGTTAATTCGTTTTTTACTTTTGCTACAAAACCATTAATTGCTTTACTTATTTTTAATGTAGTATTTTCGATTTATCATTATCCATTGGTATTTGATACTGTAAAAACGAATAATGTCTATCATTTCTTATTTACAAATATATTATTTTTCATGGCACTATTTATGTGGTTTCCTGTTATTAATAACTTACCTGAGAGACAAACACTTTCTGATATCCAAAAGATTGGTTATATGTTTGGAAATGGTATTTTATTAACACCAGCATGTGCACTTATTATTTTTGCAGGACATCCATTTTACGCGACTTATAATGATCCAGTGTTATGGAGTAAAGCGATGGAACTTTGCGTATCACCAGATTTATTAAAATCACTAAATATTTCAGGACCAGAAGTATTTAACTTTATGTCAGCAAGGGAAGATCAACAGGTTGGCGGAGTTATCATGAAAATTATCCAGGAAATAGTTTATGGATCTGTTATTGGTTATAATTTTTTCAAATGGGCTAAAAGAGAACAAAATGGAAATAAAATTGATCCAATCAGTAGTAATCCGTTATTGCTTAAAAAATCGTAGGGGTGGAAATTTTGAATTCGTTACCAATTTTACCAACAATAAGTACAAGCTTTATTGTAATTAGTGCCATATTAGTTGCCATAGGCTGGTATCTTATTGCAAAAAGAAATATAGAGGGACATAAGAAAGTTATGTTCTTTGCTGGAGTCTTTGCGCTCTCATTTTTCATTGTATACGCAACGAGAACAATCTTTATTGGAAATACTTCTTTTGGGGGACCAAAAAGTTTAAAGCTGTATTATCATATATTTTTATTTTTCCATATATTCTTAGCTACAACTGGCGGAGTATTTGGTCTAGTATCAATTATCTCAGGATTTAAAAACAAATTAAAACTGCACAAAAAAATTGGACCGATTACTAGTATTATTTGGTTTTTTACTGCAATTACAGGTGTAGTTGTTTATTGTTTATTATACGTTTTCTACAAAGGTGGAGAGACTACTTCAGTTATAAAAGCTGTTTTAGGATTTTAAGTAAAAAAAGAGTGAGTAAAAGAAGTTGTACTTCTTTTTACTCACTCTTTTTAATAATTATAGAATAATGAACTTGCTTACTAGAGAAATTTGCTCTTCAGCTTTTTTAAGTAACTCTTTACTTTTATTAACAATGCTTTCAGGGAAGTTTTCGCCTTCTCCGTATTCAACACCGTGAGGATAATAGTATTTACCTAAAAGTGGAGTAAGTAATTGGATTTTACCTTTACTTGACTCTACATGTCCTTCTACTGCAAAACCTTGAACGCGTAAGTAGTAAATTTCATTACGTTGTTCAAATTTATAATCGTAAGTTACTCTTTCGTAATCCCATTGACCAGCAAGGACAAAGCCTAATTCTTCCATGATTTCAGTTAATAAATTTACATTTAATACATGGTTTTCTAAATTTGTATTCTCAAATTTCATGTTATTACCCCCTAAATTACTTAGAAAAAATCCCTATTAATATAATATTATCTATGACAATAATTAGCAATGAAAAGCTGATAAATGTATTTTAACTAATTTATATATTTTTTTGAATAATTTGGCTACAATGGATATATAGACATAGAGTTAACAATTGGGAAGGGAAGATCTAAATGGAAAAGCTTATAAAACTTTTCTTTTTTACAATAAGTTTTATAACAGTTTTTATGTTCAGTCCACTAATTAAAGATTGGATCACCAATATTACATCATTTAAACAATATCAAAAGGTAGAAGAAGTGAGTATGCCAATGATCGAAAATGCAAGTACTGAAAAAGTTACATACTCCGTTTCTCAGTATATTGGTAAAAGTGAACAAGAAATTTTAAAAACCTTTGGTAAGCCGTCAAGAAAGGTTCCTTCTCAATATGACTACGTTTGGCTTGTTTATGATAAGGATGATACAAAGTACACTCAATTTGGTGTACTTAATGGCAAAGTTGTAACAATTTTCGTTGCAGGTAATAAAGTTGATATAACCCCATTTGTCATGGGGAGCCACTATGAAGAAACAATGGATAATGTAGCATTACATGATAAAATATCCTTTTCGATATTAAGTAATCAATATACTTTTAAATTATCGACAACTGATTTACACGAACGTCCACTTGTTTCATTAAATAATTGTTTTGCTCAACTTTATTTTGACCGTTTTACTGGAAGTTTATTAGGAGTTCGATATTTATCTCCAGAAACTTTAGTTAAGCAAAAACCGTACGAGCTAATTTATAGTGGAAATTTAATAAATGCTAAAAAATTAAATACATTGCAAGAAGCAATTGTTGATCGTGAAGAAGAGAGACAAATATTTAACTTAACGAATGTTTATCGTAAAAGAATGAATTTAAATACTTTAACATGGAATTCTAATGCTGCTAAAGTAGCTTTAGGACATAGTAAAGATATGGTTCAAAATAAATATTTCGATCATTATTCTAATTTATATGGTAGTCTAGCTGATCGTTTAAATGATGCGAATGTGCCATATAGAATTGCGGGCGAAAATATTTCTGCTAATTATGTAGATGGTATTGCATCTGTGTATGGATGGATTAATAGTAAAGGTCATCGTGTAAATATGTATAAGAAAGAATATACTACACTCGGAGTTGGCGCCTTTAATAAATATTACACCCAAAATTTTATAAAATAATGACAACATCAAGCAAAAGCGAAAGTTTGTGCTTGATTTTTTTTATTTCCATACAGGCACAAAATGATTCGAAATACATAATTTTGTAGTAAATGCTTTTAATTGGAGTGATATGAATGGGTAATGAAAATAATCGACCATCTATCGAACAATTTAGGCAATTCGTTATGGAACACCCAAAACTTCGTGAGGAAGTAAAAACGGGTAAAAAAACATGGCAACAATATTTTGAAGATTGGTATTACAAAGGTGAAGACCATGAAATGTGGGATGAATATAGAAATGATAATACAAAGTCTCAAAAGAAAACTGCCAAAACAGAACAATCAGAAGAAGGATATGTTGGAAAAGTCATATCTTTTGTAAAAAATTTAGATCCAGATCAAATTCAAGGCCATTTAACGAATGTAAACTCTACTTTAACGAATATTCAACAGCTTATTTCACAATTTAAATCTCCAGCTGCTTCAACTAATCAAAGAGAAGAAAAGCCAGCGTCACAACAATTTAATTTTAGACAGGATTGAGGAGATCTAAAGTGAGAAAAGATGTATTGGAATTTCTTCAGAGTGAAGAAGATTATTTGAAGTTTTTAAGACAGCAACCAAAATGGTATCGTAAACTTTCTAGAAATCCTGAGCTTACTGATGAGTTTAGACTGGCTTCCCTCGAGTTTTTTGGTAAAACTATTCCACAACGAGTTGATAAATTGTCAAATCAAGTTCAAATGGCATCATTTATGATTGACATGTTCTCTGTATTAAAGGATCAACAAAGTACTAGTAATGAATCCTCTGATACTGAAACCAAGGAAGATTAAAAAAGGATAATAATTTAATCTGTCATAGCTTTTTGCTACAATGAAGAAAGTAAGTTTTAAAAAGGAGTAGTAGTTATGACAGAAATTTGTTTAGTAAGACATGGACAAACTGATTGGAATTTTAACAATATAATCCAAGGAAGAGAAGATATTCCTTTAAATATTATAGGTCAACAACAGGCGAATGATAGTGCATTATTTTTAAGTAATCAAAAGTGGGATCGGATTATTACAAGTCCATTAGTTAGGGCGAAACAAACTGCACAGGCAATCGCAGAGTTTTCTAAAATTGACGAAATTATTGAGGATGAACGATTTCTAGAAAGAGAATTTGGTGAGGCGAGTGGAAAACTTGTTTCCGATGTTCATGAAAACATTTATAATAATAATGTAAGAGGAATGGAAACAAATGAAGAATTAATTGACCGAGCTTTTAGTGCATTAAAAGACATTGCCCAAAATTATGAAGGTAAGCGAATTGTAATTGTTGCACATTCTCATACGATTAAGGCAATTCTACATGCAATCGATCCTGAGAAAGTTAATTTTAGGACAAAATTAAAAAATGCTTGTGCAAATTTTATTGAACTTAAAGATGGTAAATGGAAGATAAATGAATTTAATATTTCCGATCACATAAAAGCTTAGGACAAGTTCTTTTATTTACGGAATTAAATGTGATATAGTTTATTCTTGGAGGTGTAAGGAAATGTATGCAACAATGGAAACCTTGCAACTTATAACAGTCTCAGAAGAACTTGCTTCAATGATCGTGCAATCGGATGTTGCAGATCAGTATCGAACTTCATATATTGCATTAAATAATGATAAAACTGCTCAAGAAATTATTAGCCGTTTTAAGAAGACGAAGGATTTATATGAGGATGTTCAGCGATTTGGAAAATATCATCCAGATTATAAAGAAATTCGTAAAAAAATGAGTGAAGTTAAAAGAGAACTTCAATTAAACGATACAATCGCTGCTTTCAAGCAAGCGGAAGATCAGGTCCAATTACTTTTAGATGAGACTAGCTATTTAATTGCTCAAGCTGTTTCTCCTTCTGTAAAAGTTCCAGCAGGTAATCCCTTCTTCGTAAATACAGGTGGAGGATGTAGTACTGGTGGATGTGGCACAGGTGGAAAGTGTGGATGTAAAACGAGGTAACAAATCATACTTGAAAGGCTCATTATTAATTAATGAGTCTTTTATTATAAAATTTATTTTCTAAATCTAGTACAGTTTAAACAATTATTTCCACAACAAAACATTTTTTTATTCGGAACGTAAAATCGATGTTTAAATACGAAATTATTATTTTCTTTACGAATAAATTCAACTCTGTAAATTAGTATAAACTGTTCAGTAATGGTTCTAGAGCAATCAATCAGTAGTTTTTTGATCGCTTCTTCCGTTTGTGGAGGGTCTGTCTGAATATATAGAAAACTAACACCACAAATTTGTTTGTTTGAAAATTGGTAAATTTGTTTATAATTTGAAATACAGTTAAAAAATAGCGCCCAAACATCATCTAACATAATTTTCAATCCTTTCTAAAAACTATTTAAGAAAGTTTCATTGCAAAAGAAATTTGGGATATGATATTCTATTTCTAACGGATTTTTAAAGGAGAAAGCTATGTTCGTGCAAAGACAAGGTATTATTATTTATTTACAATCATTAAAACAAGCAAAAATGTTACGTAAATTTGGAAATATTCACTTTGTCTCTAAACGTTTGAAATACGTAGTCCTATATTGCAATATGGATGATATAGATCGAACAATAGAGAGATTGAAAAAATTTCATTTTGTGAAACGAATTGAATTGTCATATAAACCTTTTATTAAGACTGAGTACGAAAATGCAAAACCAGACGAAGCAAAGGAATATGATTATCAAGTAGATTAAAAACGATTGAATGGATAATTAATTTAGAAGGGTATCCTATCTGAATTAAAAACCGTTCAATCGTTTTTCTTGTGGTATTGTTGATAAGTAGGGGATAGGTAAAAAACTATCCCTGATATTCTTTTTACTTTATAAGAAAGATTAGAAATAGTAAATCCTATTATCTGCTCAAGTTATTTCATTGGTGGAATTAAGTGATTTAAACGTAAAATTCCGATAATATATTGGTGGAATAAATCGTTTTCATGAAATGAGCTTGAGTGTCTAATTTGTAATGTGATGATTTCTTTGTTTAAAGTAGTAGCTAATTCTTCAAACAACACTTCACGTTTTGTAACTGAATCTTCTTTTAATGTAATTCCTTCTCTACAATAATATATTGGCTGGAATTCGCCAATAGAAGTAGGGCTTAAGATAACAGCAAAAGAACAGCAGTTTGAGCCTTTATTTTCAGATGTTAATTTAAGTAAAAATTTAACTCTATCTTTTTGTGATTTAGCAATTTCAAATAGTTCATATAAATCTGAATAACCTTCTCCAATTTCAATCATGCGTTGGATCATGAGTGTTCCCCCTTAAACCGTAAATACTTCAAAGTATGGTAATAAATGCAACATTTATTCTACAGGATAAAAGCATAAAAAAAAACCCCGCATTTGCAGGGCCCCTCTTATTAAAGTGTAATCACTTAAAAGAAGGCAAAGGGAGAGGAGAAACCGGAGGAAAACTTATGGGGAAACGTAAGTCTTCTCCGCGGTTGGCAACAACATCAACTGAGATGTTGTTAAAATTAATTATTTCCAAAGTGGATGATTTTATACATTAGTAGGAGAATATGGAAAGAAATGTTTTTGTTTTAGTGAAATTATGATAGGATATTTTCGTAAATTGAAATATATAGTAGGTGTAAATTAAATGAGAGTAGTGTCAGGAAAAAATAAAGGTTTAAGTTTAAAAGCAGTACCTGGTATGAGTACTAGACCGACAACCGATAAAGTAAAAGAAGCAATGTTTAATATAATTGGGCCTTACTTTGAAGGTGGTATTGTATTAGATTTATTCGGTGGTAGTGGTGGACTATCAATCGAGGCATTAAGTAGAGGGATTGAAAAAGCGATTATTGTAGATCGTGAAATGAAGGCGATTAAGACCATTAAAGAAAACTTAGCAACTTGTAATCTAACTGATTGTGCTGAAGTATATCGAAATGACGCTGAGAGAGCTGTTAAAGCGATTATTAAAAGAGAAATCCAATTTGATTTAATTATTTTAGATCCTCCTTATAAAAAGCAACAAATTGTATCATTAATTGAAACTTTTGATGAAAAAAATCTACTTGCTTCAGATGGAACAATTTTAGTAGAACATGCTACAGATGTCGAATTACCTGAAAAAATAGGGAAATTTGTACGAACAAAAGCAGAAAAATATGGAATTTGTGGCGTATCAGTGTATCATATTTGTATGGAGTAATTTTTAGGGGGTACAAGATGAAACGTATTGCTGTTTGTCCTGGAAGTTTT
Organism: Gottfriedia acidiceleris; assembly: GCF_036421055.1. GTDB lineage: Bacteria > Bacillota > Bacilli > Bacillales > Bacillaceae_G > Gottfriedia > Gottfriedia acidiceleris_C. The sequence goes on from NZ_JAZGQS010000010.1 coordinate 136,437, forward strand.
GATCCAATTACTTTAGGACATTTAGATATTATTAAACGTGGAGCAAGAGTGTTTGATGAAGTAATTGTTGTCGTATTAAATAACTCGGCCAAAAATTCATTATTCACTTTAGAAGAAAGAAAAGAATTAATTACGGAAGCTACTAGTGCAATTCCAAATGTACGAGTTGATTCATTTAGTGGCCTATTAATGGATTATGCGAAAAAGATTAACGCTTCTGCAATATTAAGGGGCCTAAGAGCAGTATCAGACTTTGAATATGAAATGCAAATTACAGCAATGAACAAAAAATTAGTAGATGAAATTGACACATTTTTTGTAATGACAAATAATCAATATTCATTCCTAAGTTCTTCAATTGTAAAAGAAGTCGCAAAATATGGCGGAAATGTAAAAGACTTAGTACCAGATTGTGTAAATAACGCATTAACAGAAAAATTTTTGAAACCTCAAGTTTAATTTAAACTGAGGTTTCTTTTTTTCATGAAAGGTTTAAGAAGATAACTTTTTTGTATACAGTTTATAAATTAAGATGATTACATAAATGTAGAGAGAAATTAATGTAATAAATGAACCTGTTGAAATCAATGATTCAAGGTTTAACTGTTTCTCTGTAATAATCTTTATAACAGGTAACGTACTATTAGTAGCATTTGAAGTTAACTGATTAAGATATAATGGCTTCCAAAAAATAATTGCCAAAATAGGTGCAATTCCAGATTGTAATAAACGACCGATTAAATAAGGTTTAATACTTAATTTCACTTCAGAAATAATACTTGCTACTTGGGCTTGTATTGAAAAACCACCAAAACCTAAAATAAAACTAGTTAAAGCCACTTGCTGCAATAATGTACTATTGCCTAGTTCACTGACTAATTTAGATCCTAACGTAATTTCAAATAATCCAGATAAAAATGGTGTAGATAAATTGTGATTAATCTTTAAATTTGAAAAGCAATATGCAATTATTTTTCCAGCATTAGAAATAAAGCCAATTTCAATTAAAAGCATATTAAGAACAGAAAAAACGATAATAAATCCACCAATCATTAATAATGTTTGAACAGAAGAAGCTATTGCATCCCCTAATATTTTTCCAATCGGTCTTCTTTCACTTAATCTTTTTTCATGCATAACTTTAAAAGCGTATTTAAAGCGGTTAGAATGGATTCTTTCTTTACGAGAGTAGTTAGGTTGGTTTCTTCCATAAAACCTCATAATAAGGCCTACAATAGCGTTAGAAAAATAATGACTGATTGCAAGTACGAGCCCAACTTTTGGGTTATGAAAAAAACCTACAGAAATTGCAACAAAAATAAATAATGGATTAGACGAATTTGTAAATGAATTAAGTCGTTCAGCTTCTAATTTTGTTAATTCCCCATCTTTATATAATTTTGCAGAAAGTTTTGCACCTGAAGGAAATCCAGAGGCCATCCCCATAGCCCAAACGAACGCGCCAACACCCGGAACTTTAAATAAAGGTCTCATAACGGGCTCTAAAAATACACCAATAAATTGAACAATTCCAAAGCAAATTAGAAGTTCACTTAAAATGAAAAAAGGAAGGAGAGAAGGAAATACGATTCCCCACCACATATTTAATCCTCTAATTGACCCTTTAAATGCTACCTCTGGATGCAAAATAATTGTTGATGTCAGAAATATGAGTAATAAAAAAATTAGTAAGGTAATGAAGTAATTTTTTTTCACATATAAACCTCCAAAGATAAACTTAAAAACAGATAGATTTTTGTCTAATTGTAGTAATACCAATGAGTAGGAAATAAGATAGTAATATATGTATAAAAAAAACTTGTACAATTAAATATACGTTGCTGGAATTCAATTTTAGACCAAAGAGTTTAATTGGAGGCGAAACAACTTGGAACCAAAAATTGGTTTAGCATTAGGCTCAGGAGGTGCACGAGGATTTGCACATGTTGGTGTAATTTCCGTTTTAAAAAAGCATAATATTCCTATAGATCTGATTGCAGGCAGTAGTATAGGTGCTTTAGTTGCTGTTTTATATGGTGCTGGTGCGGATGTAGACCGTCTATATAAAATTGCAAAAGTATTTCAATCTAAATACTATATTGACTATGTTGTTCCAAAAATGGGTTTGATCTCAGGGAACAGGGTTAAAGAGTTGATAAAAGTACTATCATTTGGTAGAAAGCTCGAAGAATTAGACTTGCCAGTGTCGGTAATCGCTACAGATTTATTAACAGGAGAAAAAATTGTATTTCAAAAGGGAGATATTGCTACTGCAGTCCGAGGGAGTATTTCAATACCGGGAATTTTTGTACCAGAAACATGGAATGGAAAACTTTTAGTTGATGGTGGAGTTATCGATCGTATCCCAGTTTCAGTTGTAAAAGAGATGGGAGCGGATTTTATTATTGGTGTAGATGCTTCACCAATACAAGTTAGTGGAGAAGTTTCGACTATTTATGATGTGATTATGCAAAGTATTGAAATAATGCAGCACGAGCTCGTTAGAAATAGAGAAATTGCTTCTAATGTTATGATAAGACCTAAATTAGACCATGTTAATTCTAGAAACTTTACTGACCTTGAGAATGTTATCAAAATAGGTGAAGAAGCTACAGAAAAATTAATACCTGAGATTCTTGAAAAGATTGAGCAATGGAAGGAGAAAAATAGTGATAAAAAGGATCAGAATTCTTAATGTACTATTAGTACTTGGTATTACACTCATTCTTTTATATTTCATTCCATTACCATACTATGTTACAAAACCTGGTTTAGCGGAGCCTTTAAGGCCATATGTAAAAGTTGAAGGTGCAAAAAAAGATAAAGGTGAATTTATGTTAACGACCGTAGCAATGGGTAAGGCAAATGTCTATTCATTTATTGGTACAAAAATTAATGACAATTACCATTTATACAAAATAGATGAAATAAAAGTTAAAGGTGAAAGTGATGAAGATTATCAGTTCCGCCAATTAAGATACATGGAAGAGTCAAAGCAAGCTGCGATTTTAAACGCATATAAGCAGGCTAAAAAATCTTATAAAGTGACGGAAAATGGAATAGTAGTCGTATCGGTTTTAAAGGATATGCCAGCCCATAACGTATTAATGCTTGGTGACATTATCACTAAAATCAACGGGAAAGAAATTCGTACGATTAATGATTTTACCAATACTGTAAAAAGTAAAAAGCCTGGTACAAAATTTAATTTAGAGGTAAGTAGAAAAGGAAAAATTAAATATTTAAATATTAAAACAAAGACTTTTAAAGACGAACCGAATCGTGCTGGAATTGGTGTTTCCATTGCAGAAAATTTAAATCTAACAACTAGTCCAAAAGTTAAAATAAATTCAGAAGAGATTGGTGGACCTTCAGCGGGACTGATGTTTGCTCTTGAAATTTATGATCAATTAAAAGACGAAAGTTTAGCAAAAGGTCATGAAATAGCTGGAACTGGAACAATTGATAAAAATGGAGTCGTTGGTCCGATTGGTGGTATATCTCAAAAAATAATTGCAGCGTCTGATTCGGGGGCGGAGATTTTCTTTGCACCAAATGAGAACGGTAAAAAGAATTCTAATTATAATGAAGCTGTAAAAAGTGCGAAAAAACATGACTTGAAAATGAAAATAATACCTATTGATACATATGACCAAGCAATCAATTATCTTGAAAAGTTAAAGACAAAAAAATAATTCGATTCCAATAGATATATATAAATGGCAGGATATAAGGGAGAAATCCCTAAACCTGCCATTTTTGAGTATATAAATAAAATATTGTTGAAATTACTTAAGGAAATTACTTAAGATCTACTAAATTGATTCCTTTTTTCATCATAAATAATTGGATACATTGAATATTCAGTTTTTATTAATTTTTGCTGATTGCTTAATGAAAGCATCGAAGCATATGCATGGGTTGCTTTCAAATCGGTTCTTAGTTCTTTTTGATTTTGTTGATTAATAGTTGTATATATCGGAATTTCAATCAATTTTTTTTTGCAATTTAAATAAGTTTTTCCCATTGAACTCATTCCAAGTAAACGAATATAAGGAACCCGATCTTTCTCTAATATTGCTGAAATTTCCCCTTTGGATGTATTTGTTAAGATATGCGTTAACAATCTTTGAATTCGAGTCCAAGTATATCTCTTTGTTTTTATTGAGGTCATTAACTCTTCAAAATTAAGACAGTTTAATACAGAATGTAATACTCTTCTTTCTAAACCTTCTACAGCTTCGTAAATTTCTTCAAGTTCTTCTTTAGTTGAAGTCATTAATTTATATTTCAAAAAAGGTAAATATTCATTCCAAGAATGAAGAGCACCATACTCATTTATGTATTCTTCAATTGAATCTTTCGTAAAGCTTGGAACAAAGTCAGAAATTGATTGATTGTCACTTTTTAGAATTTTTCTAATTGCCGTAGCACTAGCGATACTATGATGATTGGTTTCTTCATCATGATAATTTGCAGCTATTCGCTGAATCGTTCTACCTTCCATTCGACTATTAAAGTGTTCAATAGCCTCTAAATAATGTATTCCTAAAATATTATTTGGAAGTGAAACATCTAACTTTGATGACTCAAGATTTTTTTGTAATGCAGTACTATATGCAGCAGGATAACTTAGTCCTTCATCAAGAAAAGTACGTATACTTGTATTGATTGAAGAAGTAAGCTGCTTCTTTTGTGTGATTAACTCGTAAAATGTCTCAATTTTACCCTCTTCACTTCCAAAACAAACATAATCACATTTTAAAGAATCAAGAATAGAAATAGCTCCTTTGGCAAAGATGCTAGCGTGTTGAGTCGAATAGCTATAAGGTAATTCAATAACAAGATCTGCACCTGCTTGTAAAGCTAACTTTGTTCGTACATGCTTTGGAACGACAGCTGGCTCGCCTCTTTGTAAAAATTGACCACTCATTACCGCAATAACAACATCAGCATTTGTACTTTTTTTAGAACTAGTTAAGTGAAAAACATGACCATTATGTAATGGGTTATATTCTACTACTACTCCAACCGAACGCAGGGGAATGCACCTCCAATATTTACTTATTTCACGAATTTATACACTAAGAATACCAGTTTTGAGAAATAATTCGCAACCAAGTGTGAATTGTATTGAATTTTATTGTGGAAAATAATATATTAGATAGGTTACATAAAAGAAGCAAGGTCAAGGATTTAAGGGGAAAGCTAGTAACCCAATCTAAACTTTTAGTGGATTTCTCGTCTTATGCTTGTCGGGAAATCAGGAAAAAGAAATATTTGTGATGTCTAGTTCCACAAGCTAGCTCTTCGGTAATATTCCATTAATCTTCGAAGTGGAAAGAGCACCACTTCTTTTAGCTGAATGGAGATATTCAAAAAAGAAGCAGAAAAGATGTCTAGCTCCGGCTCCTAGCTCCTCGAGTCATAAGCCTATTTTCGTCTAAGATTAAAGTGCAAATCTTAGCCAAAAATCGTCTTATGCTTGTCGGGAAATCAGTCATAGAAGTATAGATGATGTCTAGTTCCACAAGCTAGCTCTTCGGTAATATTCCATTAATCTTCGAAGTGGAAAGAGCACCACTTCTTTTAGCTGAATGGAGATATTCAAAAAAGAAGCAGAAAAGATGCCTAGCTCCGGCTCCTAGCTCCTCGAGTCATAAGCCTATTTTCGTCTAAGATTAAAGTGCAAATCTTAGCCAAAAATCGTCTTATGCTTGTCGGAGCTGAACAGTCGCCTCCGCTTTTCGGAAGTGTAAAGAAAAAATATTGACAAGTGATTATAAAGAATATATAATTTTCATTGTTGCCTTGAGGTGGTTTATTTATGAAATGGTCAGTGCACCAGTTGCAGAAATTAAGACATAAAGGTTTAAATTTAGATGAGACAATTGATGTAAGTCAAATAAAGGAACGTAATACTGATATTCGAGAGGTTTCTCCAATTCGAGTTACTGGACGAGTTGATTTTGGAACGAACCGATATACGTTTCATTTAACAATAACTGGATATTTAATTTTACCTTGTGTAAGAACATTAGTTGATGTAAAATATCCTTTGTCGATTACCACAACAGAAACATTTTTTACAACATCTGAATGGAAAAGTGAAGATGAGAATTTTCACATCCTAGAGGGTGACGTGTTAGACTTAACCCCAGTGATTGAGGAATGTATCTTAGCCGAGATTCCAATGCAAGTTTATGCAGAGGATGTTGAGGGAAAAGAAACAGCTCCAACGTCAGGAACAGATTGGGAAGTTAGGGAACATGTCGAAGTAGAGCAAAAAATTGACCCTCGACTTGCTGGTTTAGCAAAATTTTTTGACAAACAAGATAATTGAGAAGTACCGGATAACCGGCTTCATAACAAACACTCACTTTAAGGAGGTGGGATCAATGGCAGTACCTGCAAGAAGAACGTCCAAAACTGTAAAAAGAAAGCGTCGTACGCATTTTAAATTAGCGGTACCTGGAATGGTTGAATGCCCAAACTGTAGTGAATTAACATTAGCACACCGCGTATGTAAATCATGCGGACACTACAAAGGAAAACAAGTACTTAGCAAATAAGCTAGTCTTTGAATGAGCACATAGGAAACTATGTGCTTTTCCTTTTGTCTTTATATGTATTTTGTCTATGATTCAATCGTCTAAAATCAGGCTTCCTCTAACTTCTGCCCAATTCAATTTCTGTATAGTATAATAAAAACTAATAGAAAATTAGGTAAAGAGAGAGGGATTCCAATGTCTGAAGTAATTACTTATCAAAGAGATGAAATAGATTATATATTTTTAAATAGGCCTAATTACGGGAATTGCATTGATGAAAATACTGTAGAAAAACTTTCTGAAATTATCCGAGAAATTCGAATGAAATCCCAAAGTAAACTAGTTGTATTAACTGGGGAAGGTATGAAATATTTTTGTACCGGAGGAGATTTAAACACAATTTTAAGGTTTAAAAATAATTTGAATGGATTGGAATCTTTTAATTTAAAAATGTGTGATGTGATTTATCAAATAGCTATGCTACCTCAAATTACAATCTGTTTTATTAATGGTTTTGCTTTAGGTGGCGGCTGCGAACTGGCAAGTGCATTCGATTTTAGATACGCGAGTCACAATGCAAAAATAGGATTTATTCAAGGAAGAATGGGAATTCCAACCTCATGGGGTGGAGGTACTATACTTCAAGAAAAAATGAGTCATCAAGATTGGATTACATTACTATCATCCTCTAATATTTACACCGCATTTCAAGCTAAGAAGATCGGCTTTATTCATGAACTATCAAAAGATTTAACAAGTTTACATAATGAAAGCTTTATTAGTTTAGCTAGAAGTATTCCAGCACAAATTCATCATCAAAATAAAAAAATACTTATTCGTAAATGGACCGAGCAAAATCTTAAGAGAAGAATGGAAGAAGAAGTTCTTTCTGCTATGCCACTTTGGTTTTCAGATGAACATATAAAAAATATCGAACAATTTACAAAAAAATTGGAAAAGTAATCTTCTACCTTCATTTTTTTGTGCATATGAATTAGTAAAATCTGCTTATTGCATAAGAAATTGGAGGGGATTGCAAATGGTTGCAAATCGCCAGGATGCATGGACAAAAGATGAAGATAACTACTTAGCTGAAGTAGTTTTAAAAACGATAAATGAAGGGTCAACTCAATTAATGGCATTTAAAGTAGTAGCAAAGAACTTATCAAGGACAGCTGCTGCTTGCGGTTACAGATGGAATTCATTTGTTAGAAAGTTCTACAAAGAAGAGATTGAAAAAGCAAAAAATAGTAGCAAAAAACAAGCTATTCCCTTAAATGAGGTAGAACCAACGAATGATTCAGTAATAATTACAAATGAGATTCACGAGGAGGTTACTACAGAAAAAGGACATTCTGAAATAACCTTTGAGTCAGTATATAAATTCCTTGAATATTTGAGATTAAAAGTTGAGGCCAGTGGACGAATTAAAGATATACAATCTTTAGAAAAAAAACTATTAAAATATAAACAAGAAAATGAACAATTAAAAATTGAAAAGCAACAATTAGTCGAAAAACTAAATGAGCTCCAAAGTGAATATGAACATTTATTTGATTTTTTAGATCAAAAAAGAAAAAAAGTAAATGTTAGTTCTAAAAATGACACAAAGGTAAAATAAGAAAAAACTCAACATCTCAAAAAAGGGGTGTTGAGTTTTTTGTCTTTATTTATTTTCAGGTCTCCAGATGACAAATTCAGAATCTGCTTCAATGAAGCCTTGTTTTTTCCAAAATTCATTTGAATTTGCTCTTGGTATAGTTTTAATTGTTTTCTTAAAGGATTTAGCGAAATTTACTAATTCTTTTCCGTATCCATTCTTTTGATAATAAGGTAGAACTTCCATTTTATTAATTTCAATTATTTCTTCATTATTTTCACTATGTGTATATAAGCTCATTCGGGCAATCAGTGCCTTTCCTAAGTATATACCATAGAAAGGAGATTGAAATTCGTTATCAATTAAATTTGATTCAAGATCTTCAAGCATTGATAACTCTTGTAAACCGTAACCGGAAAATTGCTGAAATTGTTCAAGTGTTTTAAAATTTATTTGTAAACGTTCTATCTTGATGTTCAAAAAAGCTCCCCCTTAAAAAGAATGTAAATTTTTAATATTTTAAATATAATTATATCGTACAATCAAATTTAAAAAAAGATAGATTCGGTGTAAATTTATTATCACAAAGATAAGAGTGGAAAAATAATTTTTCGATTGGAGAAATCAATGAAAATAGGCATAATTGGTGGTGGTGCCGTCGGTCTTCTAACAGCATCGTATTTGTATCAAAATAAACATAATGTTACATTGTTTACGAGAACAGAAGAACAGGCAAATCTTATAAATAACTTAGGTGTTATACTCTCAGTAGATGAAAAAAAGAAACAAATGTGTATAACAGCAAATAAATTATTACCAAAAATAAGCACGTTCGATCTATTAATTATTTGTGTTAAGCAATATCATTTAAAACAAATCGTTAACACGTTAAATCAATATGAGGGTGAGAATATATTATTCCTCCAGAATGGAATGTCTCATATTGAAATCGTTAAAAATTTACCTATTCCAAATTGCTTTATCGGGATAGTTGAACATGGTGCGTTAAAAACTTCTCCGAATGAAATCACACATACTGGTAAAGGAATTATTCGAATTGGACAAATTAAAGGAAAACTAGATGCTTTAAATTGGTTATCGAGTTTACATACAGCCGAGTTTCCAATCAAAAGCCAAGATGATTGGGAGTATATACTTAAACAAAAGTGTTTAATAAATTGTGTTATTAACCCTTTAACGTCTATATTGAACGTTCGAAATGGTGAATTAATTACTAATGAGTATTTTAAACCAATTTGTAAATTATTATTTAATGAGGTTGCAACTGTCCTAGATTTAAATAAAGAAAAAGAGTGGGATAAATTAGTAGAAATATGTGAGAAAACAAAAGAAAACTACTCATCAATGAATCGAGATTTATTTCATGGTAGACAAACAGAAATTGAAAGTATGCTAGGATTTGTTAAAAAATTGGCAATTAATAAAAAAATGAATGTACCAACAATTGAACTTGTGTACAATAGTATAAAAGGACTTGAGAAGAAAAAGGGGTAATTCTTTTTGGAAAAATTTTTCATTTTCTTTATTTCACTATTAATTGAATTTCCGATTTTTTCTACAATATTTATCTATATGTTTTTAAAATTATTTTTTAAAAATAACAAGCGTAAACTTTTGCTTTTTACGTTAGATTTATCTACAATTCTATATATTAGTTCATTTTATTTTGTTTTAAATATGATTTTTCCAACTGCAACAGGTTGGATACTAATTAATTTATTATTGGTTATCTTATTTATTAGTATTATTCTTCAATGGAAAGCAAAAAGAGATATTCGGTTTACTAAGCTACTAAAAGGTTTTTGGAGAATGTCATGTATTCTGTTTATTATTCTTCACTGTATTACCGTATTGGCTGGTTTGGTTTTAAAAATAACTGAGTACAATGCTTAATTGAAGAGCGAGAGAGGAAGTTCGTAATGCAAATTAGTAAAGTCCATTTAGACGGGCAAAATAAATTGCTGAATGATTTTGTAAATGGAAATGAAGTAATTTCTTCTTTCTTTGGTGAAAATCCATTAGTAAAGGAAGAAATGGAATATAGAATTAAAAATGTAATGGAGCGTTCTTATAATCGCACAGGATTAGTTAATGCGCTAGAGAAGTTTCATCATAAGCATCATGCAAGTAATAAATCATTAGAAAATGTGAAAAAATTACTTAATAAAGATTCATTTGTTGTAATTGGTGGACAGCAAGCTGGATTATTAACTGGCCCATTGTATTCTATACATAAAATTATTTCAATAATTCAATTGGCTAAGAAATATGAAAAGGATTATGGTCTAACAGTCGTCCCAGTATTTTGGATTGCCGGTGAAGATCATGATATAGATGAAATAAACCATATTCATACAATTGAGAACAATACCGTAAAAAAACAAACCTTTTATCAAAAAACGACCTATTCCCATGCTGCTTCTAGAACTGAATTAGATCAGCAGGAAATGAAAAAGTGGATTGATAAAATCGTTAAAACTTTTGATGAAACGAATTATTCGAAAGATTTACTTGAAGAACTATATTCGATGATTGGGCAATCTACAACTTACGTAGATTTTTTTGCGAAAATAATTTTTAAATTGTTCAAAAAAGAAGGACTTGTATTAATTGATGCTGATGATCCAAATGTCCGTGAGTTGGAATCATCCTTATTTAGTGAAATGGTTCAAAAACAAGAGAAAGTTAGAGGTGTTTTGAAAGATACGAAAAGCAGATTATTAAAATCTGGGTACCACGAAACACTTCAAATTTCTGAACAAAGCATTCACCTCTTTTACCATAGTAATGAAGGTAGACAATTACTTGAAGTATCTGAAAATGAAGATGTTTTTCAAACAAAAAATAAGAATTATCAATTCTCTAAACTTGAGTTGATCAAAATCGCAAAAGAACAGCCAGCTTTATTAAGTAATAATGTGGTTACAAGACCAGTTATGCAGGAGTATTTATTTCCTACATTAGCATTTGTCGGTGGTCCTGGTGAAATTGCTTATTGGGCTGAGTTAAAGGACATTTTTAATCTATTTAACCTTCAGATGCCACCTGTGTTTTTGAGACATATGTTTACTATTTTTGAAAGAAATATTGTTTCTGCATTAGAAGATTTTTCATTAGATATTAATGATGTGTTGAAAACTTCATTAGAAGAGAAGAAAGTTGAATGGATTAAAAAACAAGTGAAACTAGACTATAAAGAAGTGTTTAGTCATGCTAAAAAATCTTTAGAAGAATTGCATAAACCTCTTCAAGATGTAACGAAAAAAGTAACACCTAACTTAAAGGATTTTTCTATAAAGAATTTTGTAAAGATAGAAGAACAAATCCTACTATTAGAGCGAAAAATAGAAGAATCAATTTTAAAGCAAAATGAAGAGCAAATTGAAAAGTGGGATCGAATCATCTGTTCAATTTCTCCTAATGGGAAACCACAGGAACGAACACTAAATATTCTCTACTATATTAATAAATATGGTTTTGATTTTGTTCATGAACTTTGTGATTTAGAACTATCATGGGATTACGCTCATCAAATTGTAAAAATTTAAGCTAAATCATCAATATTGGCATTATTAATATGATTTTATTAGTAACAATCCTTTGAAATAAGCTGAATTTTATAATAAAAATGAAATCCTGCTGCACTGTTAGCAGGATTTTTTGTTTTTTTAAAGAATTTTTTAGAAAAGGTGGTAAGAAGTGGGGGAATGTGGTAAGTTTGTGTTAGAAAGTGGGGGAATAGGATGTTTATCGGTGAATATCAACATAATATCGATGTTAAAGGACGTCTTATTATACCTTCAAAATTTCGAGACAAGCTTGGTGAAAACTTCATTGTGACAAGAGGTTTGGATCAATGCTTATTTGGCTATTCATTGGCCGAATGGAGTGTAATTGAAGATAAACTGCGCACACTACCACTAACAAAGAAAGATGCGAGAGCATTTACCCGTTTTTTCTTCTCAGGGGCTATGGAATGTGAGATGGATAAGATGGGGAGAATTAATATAACACCTAATTTACGCAGTTATGCAAAATTAGAAAAAGAATGTGTAGTAGTTGGTGTTACAAATCGTATTGAGATTTGGGATTTGTCAACTTGGAATACATATATGAATGAATCAGAAGAGTCATTTGGTGAGTTAGCAGAAAACTTAATCGGATTTGACTTTTAAAAATTAACAATTTGAAAGTAGTGAAAGCATCATGTTTGAACATATAACGGTTTTATTAAAAGAAACTGTGGATTCTTTGGATATAAAAGAAGATGGCATTTATGTAGATTGTACACTTGGCGGTGGAGGTCATAGTGAATACTTACTATCTCAACTTTCATCAAAAGGTAGATTAATCGCTTTTGACCAAGATGAAACAGCAATTAGACATGCAAAAGAGCGATTAAATAAATATGAAAATCAATTAACAATTGCTAAAAGTAATTTTAAACATTTAAAAGAAGAACTCCATAATTTAGGAATTAATGAAGTAGATGGAATCTTATTTGACTTAGGTGTTTCTTCGCCTCAATTAGACGTTGCTGAACGTGGATTTAGTTTTCACCAAGACGCACCACTTGATATGCGTATGAATCAAGAACAAACATTATCAGCATATGAAGTCGTAAATGACTGGCCATATGAGCAGCTTGTAAAAATATTTTTCCGATATGGAGAAGAGAAATTCTCTAAACAAGTTGCAAGAAGGATAGAAGATTTAAGAGCTAAGAAACCGATCGAAACAACTTTTGAGTTAGTTGAAATCATTAAAGATGCAATACCTGCACCAGCAAGAAGAACAGGTGGACATCCTGCTAAAAGAATTTTTCAAGCTATTCGTATAGCTGTAAATGATGAACTAGGTGTATTTGAAGAAGCTCTAAAGGATGCAATTACCCTAATAAAACCAAAAGGAAGAATAAGTGTCATAACATTCCATTCATTAGAGGATCGCATTTGTAAAACAATTTTTAAAGAAGCTAGTTCACTTCCGCCGTTACCACCAGGTTTACCAATCATTCCAGATGAGTTTAAGCCGAAGTTAAAATTAGTGACAAGAAAGCCACTTTTACCAACAGATGAAGAAGTCGAATTTAATAAGCGCGCAAGATCTGCAAAGTTAAGGGTTGCAGAAAAATTATAAGGAGGGAAAAAAATGAGTAATTTGGCTAGAAAGCTACAACAAAAACAAGTTACTGATTTACAACAAAGACCTTCTAACAAGAAAAAACAAAAGAAAGTATCAAAAATTACACCTTTTGAGAAAATACTTTATTTAGTATTTATTTTTGCATGCTTCTTTATGGGGACAAAAATCATCAAAACTCAAGCGGAAATATATGATACTAATTTAAAAATTCAACATGTAAAAAATGAAATAGCAAATGAAAAACAGCATAACTCTGAGCTTAAAATGAAAATTGATGAATTAAGCACATATGAGCGTATATGGCAAAAAGCAAAAGAGTTAGGTTTAAATATTGATAGTAATAATGTAAAGTTTACCGACATTAGCAAGTAGGAGATTGTGATATGAGTAAGAAAAAAAATAAATACACAAATTATGGTATTCGTTGGTTTTTTATTGCTACTTTAGTCTTTTTTTTCTCACTTGTTGCTAGACTTTCTTATATTCAATTATCAAACACAGTAGAAGGTAAAAATTTAAAAGTTTATGCTGATGAGAATTACAATACATCTCAAAAAATACCTGCTAAAAGAGGAACAATCTATGACTCAAATGGAGTTCCACTAGCGGAAGAAGTAACAGCTTACACTGTGTCGGCCGTTTTAGATCCAAGTGCATCTAAAAACTCTAAAGTGAAAAGACATGTCGTAGACAAAGAAAAAACTGCAAGTGAATTAGCACCAATTTTAGGTATTGATGAATCGGATCTTTTAGCGAAGTTAGGTAAACCAAAATATCAAGTTGAATTAGGACCAGGTGGAAGAAATATTTCTCAAAGCACAAAAGAACAAATTGAGAAATTAAAGCTACCTGGTATTGTTTTTACCCCGTCACAGCAGCGATATTATCCAAATGGTATATTTGCTTCTCATACGTTAGGGTACACGAATGTAAATGATAATGGTGACCTGATTGGCGAAATGGGATTAGAAAAATCATTGAATAATGAGTTAACGGAAAAAGATGGAAAAAGAAGCTTTTTACGTGATCGAAAAGGTAATATTCTACCATATGTAAATGAGAAGGTTACTCCTCCACATAATGGTGATGATGTGTATTTAACAATAGATACAAAGATTCAAAGTTTACTAGAAGACGCAATGACTAGCGTTGAAAAAAAATATGAGCCAGAAAAGATTATGGCAATCGTTTCTGATCCAAAAACCGGTAAAATTGTTGCAATGAGTAATCGTCCTAGCTTCAATCCGAATCTTCATGACATTTCAAACTATACGAATGACCCGATTTCTTATGCAATTGAAGCAGGTTCTACGATGAAAATATTCACTTTAGCTGCTGCGATGAATGAAGGTGTATATAATGGAAATGAATATTTCCAATCAGGTCGATATAAAGTACCAGGTGGAGGCACTGTCCATGACGTAAATCGAAACGGATGGGGTTCAATTACTTTTGACGAAGGGATTCAAAGGTCTTCAAACGTAGGTATTTCGATTCTTCTTAATGAAAAATTAGGAGCAGATCGCTTTTTACAATACTATAAAAACTTTGGGTTTACACAAAAAACTAATATTAATCTTCCAGGTGAATCAAGTGGTAAATTAGTATTTAATTATCCACTTGAAAAAACAACAACTGCTTTTGGACAAGGATCTACAGTAACAGGAATTCAAATTGTTCAAGCTGCTAGTGCTATTGCTAACAATGGAAAAATGATGAAGCCGTATATTGTAGATAAAATTGTCGATCATGATACGAATAAAGTTATAAAAGACTATAAATCTCATGTTGTTGGTAATCCAATTTCAGAAGAAACAGCAAAAAGAGAGAGAGCGTTATTAGAGACGGTTATTACTGCGCCACATGGTACTGGGCATAACTATGCGATTGACGGTTACACTGTCGCTGGTAAGACTGGTACTGCCCAAGTTGTTGACGAACACGGAAAATACCTTAAAGGACGTGGTCAAAACCTCTTTTCATTTATCGGTATGGCACCTGCAGATAATCCAAAATTAGTCGTATATGTAGCGATGCTTCGTCCAAAACTTGAAGCGACTGAAATCGGTTCAGATGGTGTTTCTGAAATATTTAGAACAGTTACTAAGGGTGCTTTAGAGTATATGAAGGTTGAGCCTGTTGAAAATGCTAAAGTAGACAAATTAATTGATAAAGAAAGTATAGAAATTCCAAATTTGAAAGGTCTAACTTTAGATGAAGCAAAATCTTTAGCTATATCTGAGGGATTAAAACCTGTATTATTAGGAAATGGGTTAGAAGTTACTGGTCAATCAATTAAGTCAAAAACTCAAGTAGTCAGAGGTTCTACTATTTATCTTAAAACAAATGGAACAAATACAATGCCATCTATTATTGGTTGGTCAAAATCGGATGTTAACCGTTTAGGTAAATTATTTAAGTTAAATATCTCATCTAAGGGATCTGGATTTGTTACAAGTCAGAGTATTAAAGAAGATTCAGAGCTAAGGGATCACGACTATTTAACGATTGAATTAAATAAACCTAATGGAGCAACAGACGAAGAAAAAGATGTAAAAGTAGATGTACAAGAGTAAATAGCAGAAATAAGTTTAATTTAATAAAATTGACAATAGACCATTCTAGGATAATAAAAAGCTAGAAGGTCTATTGTATTTGGTACAAGCATATATTGAAACGAACATAATGTAGAGGAGTGTTCGTTTCGATGCGAGTATCTAATGTAACAGTTCGAAAACGATTATTTTTTGTATTCATTGGTGGTTTATTAATTTTTTCTATTATTGCAACGAGGCTTGGTTATGTACAATTTGCGATGGGTGATCTTTTAACTGAGCGAGCGAAAAATTCGTGGAGTCGAGACATTCCATTTGAACCAAAGCGTGGTGAAATTTTAGATCGTAATGGTGTTGCTCTTGCTACTAATAAAAGTGCTCCATCTGTATTAGTCGTTCCTAGGCAAATTAAAGATCCTAAGGAAGCGACTGAAAAACTTGCCCCAATTTTAAAAATCTCCGAAGTAAAACTTTATAAAATTTTAACAAAAAGATCTAGAATGGAACACATTCGAACAGAAGGTATAAAAATTACAAATGAGAAAGCTAAACAAATCCGAGATCTTAACATAGCTGGTGTATACATAGCAGAGGATTCTAAAAGATATTATCCATTTGGTGACTATCTTTCTCATGTTTTAGGTTTTGCTGGAATCGATAATCAGGGCTTAAACGGATTAGAACTATATTATGATAAGCAATTAAGTGGTGAAAAAGGTAGTGTACAGTTTTATTCCGATGCTAAGGGTCAAAGAATGCCCAATATTGCAGATGACTATATTCCGCCTATTAATGGTTTAAACTTAAAATTAACTGTAGATTCGCGAATACAAACAATTCTTGAACGAGAAATGAATAATGCAACTGCTCAATATAATCCTGATTCAATGATTGGAATTGCGATGAATCCAAATACGGGAGAAATACTTGCAATGAGCAGTCGTCCAAGCTTTAATCCTACTAATTTTAAAAATGTTTCGCCTGAAGTATATAATCGGAATTTACCTGTTTGGTCAAATTATGAACCAGGTTCAACGTTTAAGATTATTACACTAGCAGCTGCATTAAATGAGGGATTAGTAGATTTGAATAAAGAACATTTTTATGATGATGGGGCTGCTGAAGTAGCTGGAGCTCGTTTACGTTGCCATAAAAGAGGTGGACATGGTTCTCAGACTTTCTTAGAGGTAGTTCAAAATTCTTGTAACCCAGGATTTGTCGAATTAGGTAACCGACTAGGAGAAGATCGTTTATTTAAATATATTCGTAATTTTGGTTTTGGCAAAAAAACAGGAATCGATTTACAAGGTGAAGGATCTGGGATTTTATTCAGCATGGATAGAGTCGGTCCAGTTGAAGCAGCAACAACTGCTTTCGGTCAAGGGGTATCAGTTACACCAATTCAGCAAGTTGCAGCAGTGTCAGCTGCAATTAATGGTGGAATTCTATACCAACCTTATATAGCCAAAGAGTTTGTAGATCCCGTTACAAACGAAGTAGTAAGTCGAAAAACACCTATTTCAAAAAGACGAGTTATTTCGCCTGATACATCTAAAAAGGTACGATTAGCGCTAGAAAGTGTTGTTGCACAAGGTACTGGTAAAGGTGCATTTGTGGAAGGGTATCGAGTTGGAGGTAAAACTGGAACAGCACAAAAAGTAAAAAATGGACGATACGATGATAGTAGCTTTATCGTTTCGTTTGTAGGCTTTGCACCTGCTGATGATCCTCAAATAGTTGTTTATATTGCAGTTGATAACCCAAAAGGCACTGTTCAATTTGGGGGAGTTGTAGCTGCTCCGATAGTAGGGAATATTATTCGTGATAGTATGCAAGTTTTAGGCGTACCACCTAGAAAAAATCAAATCCCCAAAAAATTCGTATACGGTGATACACCAACATATGAAGTACCAAATTTAATTGGTTTGGAGAAAAAAGATTTGCAACCTTTGCTAGATACTTTTACTATTGAATATAGTGGCAGTGGAAATATTGTAGTTGACCAAGCACCAAAAGCAGGTGTTAAACTTAAAGAAGGTTCTAAAATTAGAATTTATTTAGGAACAAAAGAAGAAACTAAATCTAAAACGAAAGATAAAAAATGATTTAGGGAATACGAAAGGAATTACTATGAAACTTCATACTTTACTATCAAGATTAAAGCCTTTAGTGAATCTTCCAGCTGAAAATCCGGAAATCACAGGGGTTGAAATGGATTCAAGAAATGTAAAACCAGGTTATTTATTTATCTGTATTGAAGGGTATACAGTTGATGGCCACATGTACGTAAATCAAGCGATTGAAAAAGGTGCAGTAGCGATCCTTGCACAAAAACCAATTGAATCGAGTGTTCCAGTAGCATATGTGAAAGATACAAATCGTTCGATGGCTGTTGTTGGTAATGCCTTTTATGAAAACCCAACACAAAAACTAAATCTAGTTGGTATTACTGGTACGAATGGTAAAACCACTACTTCATATATTATTGAAGAGATTGTTAAACACAATAAGAAAAAAACAGGTGTCATTGGCACAATTGGTATGAAAATAGGAGAAGAGATTTTTGAAACAAAAAATACAACTCCTGATAGCTTAACTTTACAATCAATGTTTGCAAAAATGGTTGAAGCAAACGTGGATACAGCTGTTATGGAAGTTTCTTCACATGCATTACACTTAGGGCGTGTTCATGGCTGTGAATATGATATAGCTGTTTTTACAAATCTATCACAAGATCATTTAGATTATCATGGAACGATGGAAGAATATAAAAAAGCAAAAGGTTTATTATTCTCTCAATTAGGTAATAGCTTCTCAACCGAAAAACCTAAATTTGCAATCCTTAATTATGATGATACTGCATCTTTTGAATATATGAAGTATACACAAGCAAATCTAATAACGTATGGTTTAAGTCAAGAAGCTGACTTGTTTGCAGATGAAATTGAATTAACGAATGCTGGTACTAGATTCACATTACATTTCTTAAATAAACAATACGTAGTAGAAATGAATCTTATTGGAACGTTTAACGTATATAATGTGTTAGCAGCAATTGGTGCAGGAATCGCATTAAATATAGAAATGGAGACAATCCTAGACGCAGTCGGAACGATTGAAGGGGTACCAGGACGTTTCCAAGCCGTAAATGCTGGTCAAGATTTTACAGTTATTGTAGACTATGCACATACACCAGATAGTTTAGAAAATGTATTATATACAGTTAAGCAATTTGCAAAAAATGATATCTTTACGGTTGTTGGTTGTGGTGGAGATCGTGATCGAACAAAACGCCCACTAATGGGTAAGATTGCAGCGGATCTTTCAACAAAAGCAATCTTTACATCTGATAACCCAAGAACTGAAGACCCAACTTTAATTTTAGAAGACATGAAACGCGGTTTAGAGCATAATAATATTACGGTAATAGAAGATCGTAAAAAAGCTATAACATTTGCGATTCAAAATGCAAAAAAACATGATATTATTGTTATTGCAGGTAAAGGTCATGAGACATATCAGATTGTAGGAACAAATGTTTCGCATTTTGATGATGTTGAAGAAGCTAAAGAAGCTATTTTACAAAGAAGAGGATAGTATCCTCTTCTTTGTAATGTGAAAAACTGACTTCATAATTCTTTATAAAAGAATTACACTATTAAGTAAACAACAAAGAAGAGAACTTAGAAAGGAGGGCGTATAATGCTAGAACCGTCAATTTTAGTTGCTATGATTTCAGCATTTATCATTGCAGTCATTTTATCGCCTATTTTTATACCGTACTTAAGAAAACTTAAATTTGGACAGAGTATTCGAGACGAAGGTCCACAATCTCATAAAAAGAAATCTGGAACCCCAACTATGGGTGGGATTATCATATTAATTGCTTTAAGTTTATCTGCACTTTTAATTTCTATGTATTTTGATGTTTTATCAACACGTACATATGTATTATTATTTGTCACAATTTGTTTTGGAGTAATTGGATTTTTAGATGACTATATTAAGGTTGTTAAAAAAAGGAACCTAGGACTAACATCTAAACAAAAATTCATTTGCCAAGTTATTGTATCCATCATTGTCTTTTTTGCAATTCGTGCCATGGGTATCTCTACATCTATTTCGATACCAGGGACACATTATTCATTTGATTTAGGCTTTATCTATGTATTATTAATTATCTTTATGTTAGTTGGTACTTCAAATGCTGTAAATTTAACAGATGGATTAGATGGACTTGTGTCAGGTACAGCAGCAATCGCATTTGGTGCATATGCAGTACTTGCTTATAACCAACATCAGCTTGATGTGGCAATCTTTTCAATAGCAGTTGTAGGAGCTGTATTAGGTTTCTTAGTATTTAATGCACACCCTGCAAAGGTCTTTATGGGAGATACGGGCTCTTTAGCATTAGGTGGGGCGCTGGCTGCAATCGCAATTGTTACACACTTAGAAATTTTACTTGTGATTATTGGTGGTATTTTTGTAATTGAAACACTATCAGTAATGATTCAAGTTGCATCTTTTAAAGCAACTGGTAAAAGGGTATTTAAAATGAGTCCTTTGCATCATCATTATGAATTATCTGGATGGTCAGAATGGCGTGTTGTTGTAACATTTTGGTTTGTAGGATTACTTTTTGCATTATTAGGAATCTATATTGAGGTGTGGATGTAATTGAATAACATATCGAACTTTCAAAATAAAAATGTATTAGTATTAGGAATGGCAAAGAGCGGTTATGCAGCTAGTAGATTATTAAAAAAATTAGGTGCGACTGTAACTGTTAATGATCGAACTCCTTTAGAACAAAATGAAATCGCACAAAAGCTAAAAAGTGAAGGTTTTAACGTAGTTTGTGGTGAACATCCACTATCATTATTAGATGATCAGCCATTTTGTATCGTCAAAAATCCAGGAATACCATATACGAATCCATTATTATTAGAGGCTGTAAAGCGTAATATTCCGATCTATACGGAAATAGAGCTTGCATATTTAATAAGTGAAGCGCCGTTTATCGGAATTACAGGCTCAAATGGGAAAACGACAACGACAACTTTAGCATTAAATATGTTACAAGAAGGCAATAAAAACCCTCTTGTTGCAGGAAATATTGGTACTGTTGCATGTGAAGTAGCTGAAAATGCAAATGAAGATAATATTATAGTAACTGAACTTTCTTCATTTCAATTGATGGGAATCGAAAGTTTCCGACCAAAAATTTCATTAATCACAAATATTTTCGAAGCTCATTTAGACTATCATGGTACAAAAGATGAGTATATTAAGGCAAAAGCCAATATATTTAAAAATCAAACAGAAAATGATTTTGCTGTCGTTAATTTTGATGATGAGAATGTAATGGCAATGGCTTCTCAAATTAGAGCGAAAATTATTCCATTCTCTACAACTAAAATTATGCAAGATGGTGCATATGTTCAAAATGGCTATATTTATTTTAAAGAGAAAAAAGTTATTGAAATTGAAAAAATTGTCTTACCAGGTAAACATAATTTAGAAAATATATTAGCAGCAGTAGCAATTTCTAAACTTTTAGATGTTGAAAATGATGCCATTGAAAAGGTATTAACAACTTTCACTGGTGTAGAGCACCGACTTCAGTTTGTTACAGAAATAAATAAGAGAAAGTTTTATAATGATTCAAAAGCTACTAATATTTTAGCAACACAAAAAGCAATTTCATCTTTTCAAAAACCGGTCATTTTAATAGCTGGTGGATTAGATCGAGGAAATGGTTTTGACGATTTAATTCCTCATTTTAAAAATGTAAAAAAAATGGTCACTTATGGTCAAACAGCAGCAAAATTAATTGAATCAGCAGAAAAAGCAGGAATGAAAGCAGTAAAATCGGTAGATAATGTTGAAGATGCTGTAAATGAAGCATTCGCTCATTCAGAAGTTGGAGATATTATTTTATTGTCACCTGCTTGTGCAAGCTGGGATCAATTTAAGACTTTTGAAGAACGTGGTAATAAATTTATACAAGCAGTGCATAAGTTAATGTAAGGCTTGTTTAATTCAAAAGTTGAGGTGTATTTAAGTGCCAACAAAGAAAAATAGTCCTGACATGATTCTTGTTCTCGTTACGCTATCATTATTAACAGTAGGAATGATTATGGTTTACAGTGCTAGTGCAATTTGGGCATCATATAAGTTTCATGATTCGTTCTTTTTTGCTAAACGGCAATTATTATTTGCTGGAGTTGGAGTAGTTGGAATGTTTATTGTTTCAAATATTGACTACTGGCTTTTCAAAACACATGCAAAAAAAATATTAATCGCTTGTTTTATCTTGTTGGTACTTGTACTTGTACCAGGAGTTGGTCTAGTACGAGGTGGTGCACGAAGTTGGATTGGAATCGGTGCATTCTCGATTCAGCCCTCTGAGTTTATGAAACTTGGAATGATGGTATTTCTATCAAAATACTTAGCAGATAATCAAAAGAATATTACATCTTTTAAAAAGGGTCTTGTACCAACATTAGGTCTTGTGTTTTTGGCATTTGGTTTAATTATGCTTCAACCAGATTTAGGAACAGGTACAGTAATGGTAGGTACTTGTGTAATCATCATATTCGTAGCTGGAGCAAGAATTTCTCATTTTATGGGATTAGGTATTGTAGGAGTTGCAGGATTTGTTGCTCTAATAGCTTCTGCTCCATATCGAATAAAAAGGATTACATCATTTCTAGATCCATGGTCTGATCCATTAGGTACTGGATTCCAAATTATTCAATCATTATATGCAATTGGTCCTGGTGGATTATTTGGTTTAGGATTGGGACAAAGTAGACAAAAGTTTATGTATTTGCCTGAACCACAAACTGATTTCATCTTTGCTATTCTATCAGAAGAATTAGGATTTATTGGCGGAACGTTTGTCATCTTATTATTCTCTTTATTACTTTGGAGAGGGATCCGAATTGCTTTAAGTGCTCCTGATTTATTCGGTACTTTTTTAGCAGTAGGAATAGTATCAATGATTGCAATACAAGTAATGATTAATATTGGGGTTGTAATAGGCTTAATGCCTGTTACAGGGATTACATTACCATTTTTAAGCTATGGTGGTTCATCTCTAACATTAATGTTATTAGCCGTAGGTGTATTACTTAATATTAGTAGACATGCGCGTACATAAAAGGACCGACTCAAATTGAAACAAGTACAAATGTACTTGAATTTTTCAAAATGAGTCGGTCCTTTTTATGTATTAATACAATGTGTATTTGTCTATTTACTTTCCAATTGGTATGTTTTCTTTATTTTTACAGAAAAAACAATTAGAATGATAGTGATAAAATTGGTATAATAACTACTTAAACTGCTTAAAGTTATTTATGTATTGTAATTTAGGAGGATCTTTATGAAAATTTTAGTTAGTGGTGGGGGTACTGGTGGTCATATTTATCCAGCACTTGCGCTAATTAAAGAGTTAAAAAAACAAGATTCCAATGTAGAATGTTTATATGTTGGTACAGAAAATGGATTAGAAAAAGGGATTGTATCTAAAGCAAACATACCTTTTAAATCTATTGTGATTACAGGGTTCAAGAGAAGCATATCATTAGAGAATTTTAAAACAGTCTATCGATTCTTAAAGGGTGTATCAGATAGTAAGAAAATAATTCGTGAATTTAAGCCAGATGTAGTCGTTGGAACAGGTGGATATGTTTGTGGTCCTGTTGTTTACGCAGCAGCAAAACTAGGGATTCCGACAGTTATACATGAACAAAATAGTATACCTGGGCTAACAAATAAGTTCTTAAATCGTTATGTCACAAAAGTTGCCATTTGTTTTGAAGAGGTTGCTGACTATTTTAATAAAGAGAAAGTAGTATTTACTGGAAACCCGAGAGCTTCTGAAGTAATTGGAGAATCAAATCCAGCAGTATTAGAATCATTAGGATTAAAATCTGGTAAACGCACGGTACTTATTGTAGGTGGTTCGAGGGGAGCAAGACCGATTCATCAAGCCTTTTTAAAAAGTGTCAATCAATTAGGTGAAAAAGATTACCAGATGATTTATGTAACAGGCGAAGTACATTACGATTCTGTCATTGAGGAAATAAATAAAGTAGGTAACCCAGAAAATGTAGTGGTTAAGCCATTTCTACATAATATGCCGGAAGTATTAAGAGAAGTGGATTTAGTTGTATCAAGAGCAGGTGCAACTACATTAGCAGAATTAACTGCATTAGGAAAACCTAGTATTCTAATACCAAGCCCTTATGTAACGAATAATCATCAAGAAGTTAATGCCAGATCACTCGAGAAAAATGGTGCGGCTATTGTTATATTGGAAAAAAACTTTAATAGTGAATATTTAGTAACTGAAATTGAAAAAGTATTACTAAATCCTATTAAACTTGAAGAGATGAAAAATGCATCATTAAATATGGGTGTACCAGATGCTGCAAAAAAACTAGTAAATGTATTAGAGAAAATACGTAAATGAACTTGCACGAACAAGTTTGAAATAAAATAAAAATATAATAGAGGATACTATAAGCTAAAGGGGGAAAATAACGAATGTTTGAATCAAAATTAAAGGAAATATTAAATGACTCGAGTCTTCTAATAAATGAGCCTTTAGCAAATCATACGACAATGAAAATAGGAGGACCTGCTGAATATTTGGTCATCCCTAAAACTGTAAGCGAAATTAAAGAGATTATTAACCTTGCAAATGAACATGCTGTAAATGTGACTGTAATTGGTAGAGGATCGAATTTACTTGTATCGGATCAAGGTATTGAAGGTGTCGTAATTAAAATTAGTGATTGCTTAGATCATATCGAAGTAGAAGGTACAAAAGTAATTGTAGGTGCAGGATATTCAGTGATTCGTTTAGCTACTCAGCTAAGTAGAAAAGGATTATCTGGTCTAGAGTTTGCAAGTGGAATTCCTGGTAGTGTTGGTGGCGCTGTATATATGAATGCAGGTGCTCATCAATCCGATTTTTCAAATATTACTTCTAGAGCACATATTCTATTTCCTGATGGAACAATGGAATGGTTAACAAATGAAGAATTAGATTTTTCATATCGAACTTCAGTTTTACAACATAACCGTAAAGGATTTGTATTAGAAGTAGAACTTCAACTTCAAGAGGGATCAAAAGAGACTTCAACTGCTTTAATGCAAAAAAACAAAGATTATCGAAGAGAAACACAACCTTGGAACTATCCATGTGCTGGAAGTATTTTCCGTAATCCGTTACCACAGTATGCTGGTAATTTAATTGAACGTGCTGATTTAAAAGGATATCAAATTGGTGGTGCGAAGGTTTCTGAAATGCATGGTAACTTTATTGTAAATGCCGGAAATGCCACTTCAAAAGATGTATTAGACTTGATTGCATTTATTAAGAAAACTATATTAGAAAAATTTAATGTGCGACTTGAAACAGAAGTAGAAATTGTTGGGAAAAAAATGTAAGTTTCTTCTAAACTAACCATATTATATGCTATAATTTACATAGCATATGATGACCAAGATAGAATGGCATTCATTTGCTATTCTATTTTTTATTATTCTTAAATTACTTCTTAAGCAAAAGTAAATTAAAAAGGTATTTTTAGTTGAACATTGATAATGGAGGCATATTTATGCAGGAAAATAAGATTATTAGTTTAGAAGACCGTGTACCTGTTTTGCGTAATAAAAAACGTAAAAAAGCAAATATGCGATTACTGGTCACAATTCTTGTGTTTTTTTCTTTGCTTTTATGTGTATTGTATTTCCAAACATCAATTGGTTCAAAAATTCACTTAGTAATTAATGGAAACCAACTGTACTCTGATAAAGAAATTCAAAAATTAGCCGATGTTAGCGTTGATGATAGCTTTTTGACAATTAGGTCAAAAAGGGTAGTAGATCAGCTTGAAAGTCAAAACACAATTCAATCTGCAATTGTTCATAAAAGATTTCCTAATAAAGTAGAAATCGATGTAAAAGAATTTCAGCCTGTTGGACAAGGTTTATTTAGCGGGAAAAAGTATCTATTGTTAGAAAGCGGAGTCCTTATTAAAGAGAAAAGTTCACTAGGAAATACTACAGCACCTGATTTAATTGGTTGGAAACAAGGAGATGAGTTGCAGGAAATGGCTGCGGAATTAAAAAAAATGCCAAAAAGTATATTCCATTCAATTTCTGAAATAAATTATACTCCAAGTAAGGATGATCCTTTGTTAATAACGGTTTTTACGAATGAAGGGTATGAAGTAAGGACAACGATTCGAAAATTTTCAAATAAAATGTCAAATTACCCATTAATTTTAAAGTCAATACCTAAAGATCAAAAAGGCGTTATCCATTTAGAAGTCGGTGCGTATTTTTCTCCATATAGTACTGATATGAAATAGTCAATTTAACATTAGTAAACAGTACTTTCAAGTCTTTTTTAACTTTACATGTTAGTGTAGACTAATAGTTAAATAGAAAATAACGAAAAAAATTAAAAAGATTATGAAAAATCAAGCTTAAAAAAGAGGAAAAACCCCGTAAATGTTGAATAGTTGTCATATATGATATTTAAGAATGAATTGATGCTCGATTATAATAGATAGAGAGAAAAAGGAGGTGCCATCATGAACAGCAATGAGATCTATGTGAGTCTTGACGTTGGAACTTCAACAATTAAAGTAATCATAGGAGAACTAGTTAACGACACACTTAACATTATCGGTGTTGGTAATGTTAAATCTTCAGGCTTAAAACGTGGATCAATAGTTGATATAGATGAAACAGTCAAATCAATCAAAAAAGCAATTGATCAAGCAGAAAGAATGGTTGGCATTCATATTGACAAAGTAATTGTAGGTGTTAGTGCGAATCAAGTGCAATTGATTAGTACTAACGGCGTAGTAGCAGTTTCTAAAGAAAATAAAGAAATCGACAATGAAGATGTTTTAAGAGTAATGGATCAGGCTCAAGTAATTTCTATACCACCAGAAAGAGAAATTATCGATGTTGTTCCACATGAATACATTGTTGATGGCCTTTCTGAGGTAAAAGACCCAAGAGGAATGATTGGTGTACGATTGGAAATGGAAGGTACATTAATCACTGGTTCAAGAACACTAGTACATAATATACTTCGTTGTGTTGAAAGAGCGGGGTTAGAAGTAACGGATATATGTCTACAACCAATGGCTGCAAGTACGATAGGACTAAAGCAGGATGAGAAAAACTTAGGTGTAGCACTTGTTGATATCGGTGGAGGCTCAACTACAATTTCTCTTTTCAGAGAAGGGGTATTAATGGCAACTTCAGTCCTACCTGTTGGCGGAGACCATATTACAAAAGACATATCAATTGGACTGAAAACTTCAACAGAAGATGCAGAAAAAATTAAGGTGAAATTTGGACATGCTTTTTATGATACTGCATTACCTGAAGAAGTATTAAGTGTACCAATAATGGGTAGTGAACAACATCACCAATACAGCCAGCAAGAAATATCCGATATTATTGAGGCTAGATTAGAAGAAATCTTCATTATGGTTCAAAATGAGCTTGTCAGAATGAGGGGAAGCAATTTACCAGGTGGATTTGTTCTAACTGGTGGTACAGTAACAATGACTGGTGTAATCGATTTAGCTCAAAAGGTATTTAAAAATAATGTAAGGGTTGCAACACCAGATTATATTGGTGTAAGAGAACCTCAATACATTACTGGCGTAGGTCTAATCAAGTATGCTTTTTATAAATCAAAAATGCGTGGAAAAAAACTTAGCTCTAATATTGCATTCGAATCAAATGAACGAAAACCTGTAGCTGTTTCAAATTCAAATACAAAACCAAAACAGCAGGATGAAGAGCGCGTCATGAGTAAAGTTAAAAGCATTTTTAAATATTTATGGGATTAAATGTGTGATGAATTTGAATAGTAGGGGGATCAATCATGTTAGATTTTGATACAAATGTAGATGCATTAGCGAAGATAAAAGTAATTGGTGTAGGTGGCGGAGGAAATAACGCCGTTAACCGAATGATTGAACATGGAGTACAGGGTGTAGATTTTATTGCTGTGAATACTGATGCACAAGCTCTTAATCTTTCAAAAGCTGAAGTGAAAATGCAAATCGGTGGCAAACTTACTCGTGGTTTAGGGGCAGGAGCTAATCCAGAGGTTGGTAAAAAAGCAGCTGAAGAAAGTAGAGAACAATTACAAGAAGCTCTTAAAGGAGCAGACATGGTATTCGTAACTGCTGGAATGGGTGGAGGTACAGGAACAGGTGCAGCTCCAGTAATTGCACAAGTAGCAAAAGAATTAGGTGCATTAACTGTAGGTGTAGTTACACGTCCATTTACATTTGAAGGTAGAAAACGTTCAACTCAAGCGGCAACTGGAATCGCTGCAATGAAGGAAAGCGTTGATACTTTAATTGTTATTCCTAATGACCGATTATTAGAAATCGTTGATCGTAATACCCCAATGCTAGAAGCATTCCGCGAAGCAGATAATGTACTTCGTCAAGGGGTTCAAGGTATTTCTGATTTAATCGCTGTTCCGGGATTAATTAACCTTGACTTTGCAGATGTTAAGACAATTATGTCTAATAAAGGGTCTGCATTAATGGGTATCGGTGTTGCTGGTGGAGAAAACCGTGCGGCAGAAGCAGCCAAAAAAGCTATTTCTAGTCCATTATTAGAAACTTCAATTAATGGTGCGCAAGGTGTACTTATGAATATCACTGGTGGAACTAACTTAAGCTTATATGAAGTGCAAGAAGCAGCAGATATCGTATCAACTGCATGTGACGCAGAAGTAAATATGATTTTCGGTTCTGTAATCAATGAAAACTTAAAGGATGAAATTATTGTAACGGTTATAGCGACTGGATTTGAAGGTGTTATTACAGCACCACCTACTCCAAAACCAATGGCGAGACAATCAATATCAACACCTACTCAAGCTCCACAACCAACTATTAAACGAGAACCAATTCGCGAAGAAGCTCCGGTTGTAGAAACGACTAAAAATGTAACTAGTCTTGATGACTTAGATATTCCGGCGTTTTTACGTAATCGTAAAAGACGCTAATAAATGTAAAAAAACCAAGATAAGATAAATCTCTTATCTTGGTTTTTTTCATTCTTTTAAGTAGTGATTTTGTAAATTAGCTAAATCACTAAAGACAGGCTTGAACTTTTCGTTGTAGCCTTTAGGGAATAAAACACCTAAACCATGTGAGTGTGTAAATTCAAAAGATGGGAATTGCTGTTTAATCGTTTCCCAAAATTTGTAAACCCCAAAATCTTGTATACGTACTTCAGTATCATGGATTAGAACAATTCCTTCTTTAGATACTTTTGGTAGCCAAGTAGTATAATCATGGAACACAGCTTCAAAGGTATGAAAACCGTCAATATGAAGTATGTCGATCGTATTATCTTCGAAATTCTGAATTGCTTCGTCGAAAGACTTACGTAACATTTTAGCTTCTTTTTGATAATGGTTTTGAACAACTTCTTGTACCGTATCAAAAACTTCATTACTATACAATCCACTATGCAGATCTCCTTGCCAAGTATCAACTGCAAAACATTCACATGACAGGTTATGATCTTTCACACTTTGACAAAAACAGAAAAAAGAAAAGCCAAAGTGAGTACCTAATTCAACAATCTTTTTTGGTTTTACAAATTGAACTAAATCGTAAGCAAATTTTGCGTGACCTTTCCAGGCAGAGTGTTGTCTTATTGATGGTTTAGTTCCGTCAAACTCAAAAATGGGTGAATGAAATATCCAGTTATCCAAATCCTCACTCCTTATTGGGCAGATTTCATCGAAATAAAGTGCATGATTTTTATGAAATATTGACTTGTCCAATCCATATTTCGAAAATGCAATGTCGAAAAACTCTTCAATAAAGCTTCCTTTTTTTGACAGACTTCTTACCGTGCTCATCCTATACTTACATATAAATGAATATTCTATAGAGGATGGCGAACAAAATTGGTGATATATGGCGATCTTGTTTGGTTATTAAACTTGTTAATGGACTTCTTGATTATTCAGTTGACAGGCTTAATTCTAAAAAGAAATGTATCTATTTTGCGGTCATTGTTAGGGGCATTATTAGGTTCTATCGTTGTTTTAATGACGTTTACTCCTTATGCATATGTTTTTGGCTCACCATTTATGAAAATATTATTATCGTTTTTCATCGTATTTTTTGCATTTGGAAGGCAGCGGATTATCACTTTTTTACAACTATTAAGTATCTTCTATTTTTCAACATTCATTTTAGGTGGCGCGTTATTAGGCTTACATTATTTATTTGCTACTAATGAATCTAATTTAACGAAATCATCCTTTTATGGTGATCCTGTAAGCTGGTATTTTGTCATTGGAATGCTACCAATTGTCATATTTTACGCTAGAAAATCGATTAATCAAATCTCGTTTACAAAATGGAAATTGAATGAAATGTATGAAATGGAAATTGTGTGGCGGAACACTTCGATTAAAATTAGAGGGTTAATGGATAGTGGTAACTCTCTACATGAACCACTTTCTAGGAAACCAGTTATTATTTTAGACTGTTCCACTAGTGATTATGGATTGCCAATCGAATTAGTAAAGTTAGTTAGAAACTCTGAAAATACTTTACATAATACGGAAGCACTCGATGTCTTAAGTTTTTTTCAAGGAACTTATATACCTTATAAAAGTATTGGTCAAAGTAATCAATTCCTCGTTGCAATAAAACCTACTGTTGTTAAATTAAAAATTAATGGGAAATGGTATTCATCGAGTTCGGTTTTAGTTGGATTGAGTCATGTTACTTTGTCTTCAGACAATTTATATGAATGTATCCTTCATCCAAAAATGATGCAGGGAACAATTAATGAAATTGCATAGGAGGTAGAAAATGAATCGATTGTTCTTAAAACTAAAGTTAGGTTTGTATAAGCTATTAGTAAAGCTAGGTTTGAAAGCCGATGAGGTATACTACATTGGGGGAAGTGAAGCATTACCACCTCCTTTGACAAGGGAAGAAGAAGAAAAGCTCTTACAGAAATTACCGAATGGAGATTTAGGTGCTAGATCACTATTAATTGAGAGAAATCTACGATTAGTAGTTTATATTGCTAGAAAGTTTGAAAATACCGGCATTAATATTGAAGATCTAATTAGCATTGGTACGATTGGATTGATAAAAGCCGTTAATACCTTTAATCCTGAAAAGAAAATTAAATTGGCTACTTATGCTTCAAGATGTATCGAAAATGAAATACTGATGCATTTACGTAGAAATAATAAAAACCGTTCTGAAGTCTCATTCGATGAACCATTAAATATTGATTGGGATGGTAATGAATTATTACTTTCGGATGTATTAGGTACAGAAGACGATATTATAACGAAGGATTTAGAAGCCAATGTCGATAAATCATTATTAACCAAAGCATTAGATCAACTGAACGATCGTGAAAAACAAATAATGGAACTACGATTTGGTCTAGATGGAACCGAAGAAAAAACCCAAAAAGATGTAGCTGATATGCTTGGAATATCGCAATCTTATATATCCCGATTAGAAAAACGTATTATTAAAAGGCTTCGAAAAGAGTTTAATAAAATGGTTTAAATAGAAGAACCGATTAGATTTGATTTTTTCAAATACTAATCGGTTTTTTCTATATATAAGAGTATCCAACTAATATTAAAAATTTTTTTCATTAATCCTACATACTAAATTTCATTCATTCAGCATAGAAAATTCTAGATTTCACCCTATTTGCTAGGCTTTTTTACTCCTTAATTTATTATTTTTGTATATTTTATTTTGTGCATAAATTTTCCACCGAAGGAGATACTTACCTATAGTACAGCAACTCCAAGTAGGAGGGAACATCATGACACGAAACAAAGTAGAAATATGCGGTGTAGATACATCAAAGCTTCCAGTTTTAAAGAATGATGAGATGCGTAAGTTATTTCATGCAATGCAAAGCGGTGATCGAAGCGCAAGAGAAACAATTGTAAATGGTAATTTACGACTTGTTTTAAGTGTTATTCAGCGTTTCAATAATCGCGGAGAATTTGTGGATGACTTATTTCAAGTAGGCTGCATAGGCCTTATGAAGTCTATTGATAATTTTGATTTAAGCCAAAATGTAAAATTTTCGACGTATGCTGTACCTATGATTATTGGTGAAATAAGAAGATATTTAAGGGATAATAATCCAATAAGAGTGTCTAGATCATTAAGAGACATTGCTTATAAAGCATTACAAGTTAGAGAGCGATTATTAGCAGAGAATTCAAAAGAACCAACTCCTGTTCAAATCGCTGAAGTATTAGGCGTAACACATGAAGAAATCGTCTTTGCATTAGATGCAATTCAAGACCCAGTCTCGTTATTTGAACCGATATATAATGATGGCGGAGATCCAATCTTTGTAATGGATCAGCTAAGTGATGATAAAAACAAGGACGAGCAATGGGTTGAAGAACTAGCACTACGTGAAGGAATGAAACGACTAAACGATCGAGAAAAAATGATCATAAGCAAAAGATTTTTCCAAGGAAAAACACAAATGGAAGTCGCCGAAGAAATCGGAATTTCCCAAGCACAAGTATCCAGACTAGAAAAATCAGCAATAAAACAAATGAATAAAAATATACAGGGTTAGCCGAAAAGCAGAGTCGACTGTTCAGCTCCGACAAGCATAAGTCGATTTCCGGTAAAGGTTTGCTTTTTAACCTTTACCGGAAATTGGCTTATGACCTCGAGGAGCTAGGAGCCGGAGCTAGACATTATATTATTTCTTTTCCTATATAAAAAGTAATTCCCAAAAAAGAAAGTTGATTTTTACCTTTACCGGAAATTGGCTTATGGCCTCAAGGGGCTAGAAATCGTATATGGAGGCAAACTCCAATCAAGCTAACATTCCTGTATATTTATTAGCTAATTTTTATGAATGAAAGTAAAAAAACAAATAATGATACAAACTAAATAATCCAATAACTACTAAATAGTTAGTTAAACTGGAAGAATGAAAATACGATATTAATGTGTTAGACAATGGATGAGCATCGAGCAACCATGTCTAACACATTTTTATTTGAATTTTATCATGATGTTTGGCCCTTACTTCATATATTTTATAAAAAGGATGGTGAAGTTAAATGGCCAGAATTTCAGATTTTCAAGTTAAAGATGTTGTAAATGTTGCCGATGGAAAGAAATTAGGCAATATTGTTGATTTAGATATTGATCAATCAAATGGAAAAATTACTTCGATTATTTTAACAAAGCCAGGGAAGGGCTTAAATTTTTTTAGCAAAGAAGAGGAAATGACAATTTATTGGAATGACATTGTGAAAATAGGTGAAGATGTTATTTTAGTAAAATATCGTTCATCTGTGGATTTGGATGAAAATCAAGCAAGTCCAGTTAAATACACTTAAAAAACTCGTTGACTAAACGAGTTGCTAGACGATGAATGGGGCGTAGTTGTACTTTTACTTTATTCTTAAAATTGGCTATCACATCGAATATGATACTTTGTAGCTAATTTTTTTGAAAGTGAAAAAAATAAGTGTCTTTTGTCAAAAATAATCAAAAATGTGAAATCTATGGTAAAATATAGGAAACCATCAACTGGTTTACATATATATTTACTAAATTAGTTTCTGTGAGGTCTTATAATATGAAAGAGAGCTTCATTCAATCGACTGAAAGTACTTTTATGATTCAACCTTGGGAAGACTCATATAAACATTTAGTTGCAGGATTTACAACAAAAAATGATGGAGTTAGCCAAGGTTGTTTCACTTCTTTTAATCTTGGATTACATGTAAATGACTCGAAGGATATTGTCGTAGAGAATAGAGAACTCCTTGCGAGTAAATTAGAGTTTTCAAAGACGAAATGGGTTTGTTCAGAACAAGTTCATGGGAATAATGTCGTGAAAGTAACAAAAAAAGATTGCGGCAAAGGTGTTACTGATTACAAAACTAGCATCGAGACAACAGATGGTTTTTATACGAATGAGGAAAATATATTACTAACTTCCTGTTATGCAGATTGTGTTCCATTGTATTTCCTTGAACCAAAAAGTAAATTTATTGGTTTAGCTCATGCAGGTTGGAAAGGTACTGTTCAAAATATTGGCGGACGTTTAATCGAAAAATGGATTAAAGAAGAAAACTTACAACTTAAAAATATCCAAGTTGCAATCGGACCATCAATTGGTGATTGTTGTTATGAAGTGGATGATTTTGTGATGAATAAGCTAAATGAAGCTTTTGAACACAAGATTCCTAATAATATTTTAGCCTCTTTACAAAATGGGAAATTCAAATTGAATTTAAAAGAAGCAAACAAACAATTACTCATTAATTCGGGCGTTAGTGAAGAAAATATACTAATGACAAATTATTGTACAAGTTGTAACCCGAACTTATTTTTTTCTCACCGTAGAGATAGTGGAAAAACAGGAAGAATGATGAGTTATATTGGTTGGAGGAATTAGCATCATGACAGTCAAACAAAATTATGAACGTATTAGTGAACAAATTAATGCAGCTAAAGAAAGAGCAAATCGAAGTGATGAAGTCACTCTAATAGCTGTTACAAAACAAGTATCTACCGAAGTGGCTTTAGAAGTTTTAGCTGAAGGTATACAACAATTAGGGGAAAACCGTTTTGAAGGTCTAAAGGAAAAACAAGATCATATTAAAAGTGATGTTGTTTGGCATTTTATTGGTTCACTTCAAACTAGAAAAGTAAAAGACGTCATACATAGAATTGATTACTTACATTCTTTAGATCGACTATCCTTAGCAGAAGAGATACAAAAAAGAGCAACAGAACCATTAAAATGTTTCCTACAGGTCAATGTATCTGGAGAAGACTCAAAGCATGGCATACATCCAAATGATGTAATTGAGTTTGCTAGACAGCTTTCAGAATTTGATAAAGTACATGTGGTTGGGTTAATGACAATGGCACCATTTACAGAGGATGTTACAATCATTCGCAATAGTTTCAAAGGATTAAAGGAATTACAAGACAAAGTAAAAGATCTACAGATTGCAAATATTCCATGTTCTGAATTATCAATGGGGATGTCTAATGATTTTGAGATAGCAATAGAAGAAGGTGCTACATTTATAAGAATAGGTACTGATTTAGTAGGAAAGGGTAGGTAAAGAAGATGAGTATTATTGGGAAAGTAAGAAACTTTTTCGCAATGGAAGATGAGTATGAAGATGATTATGAATATGAAGAGCAACAACATCAGCAACAAAAACAATACCAACAACAGCAACAACAACAACAATTTTCTAAACATGTAAATGAAGAAATGAACCATGAGCGAAATGCATCAAAGCAAAAATTAGTAAGTATACCAGGAGGAGCTTCTTTGTCGTCAAAAGTTGTATTAGCGCAGCCGCGTGAATATGCAGAAGCACAAGATGTTGCAGACCATTTAAAATCAAAAAAAGCAGTTGTGATCAATTTACAACAAATGCAAATCGATCAAGCTAAACGCTTTGTTGATTTCTTAAGTGGTACAGTTTATGCAATAAGTGGAGATATAAAAAAAATTGGTACAAATACGTTTATTTGTACACCTGATAATATTGATATTTCTGGAACGATTACAGATATGTTATTTGAGGAAGAAAATTCCATTAAAAGGTGGTAATTAAATGGATATACTTTTTTATATTTTATACAAATTAATCCAATACTATAGATACGTCATCGTAATTCATATCATTTTATCTTGGTTCCCTCAAATAAGACAATCGGGCTTCGGTCGCTTAATTGGTAAGTTATCAGAACCATATTTAGAGCCGTTCCGTCGAATTGTTCCGTCAATCGGTATGTTTGATTTTTCACCAATTATTGCATTATTTGCTTTAGAATTTGCTGGATATGGAATAGCAAGTATTTCTCATTACTTTTAAAAAAGAGAATCTTACAGGTTCTCTTTTTTAATTAATAATGATAGTTTGATGAAAAAGAGGATTGCATCAATGAGTATTTATGATCATTATCGAAAAGAAGAACATGTTTTCGTAGATAAGGTTCTCAGCTGGAAGGAACAAGCAATTGAACGCTATTCGATTAAGTTGACAGATTTTCTAGATTTAAGAGAACAAATGATCATGCAATCAATTATCGGCAATCAAGGAGAGTGTTTTGTGGCTTTTTTTGGTGGTCGAAATGATTGTGAACGAAAGCGTGCAATTATTTATCCAAGTTATTATACACCAGTTGACGAGGACTTTTCTTTGGTAGCATTTGACTTAGTTTATGCAACTAAATTTCACACTTTATCTCATCGACAAGTATTGGGAACATTAATGTCTTTAGGAATCACAAGAGGAAAATTTGGTGATATTTTAATTAAAAATGATACTATCCAAGTAATTGTTGCCGATGAAATAGCAAGTTTTGTAGAAAGTAACTTAAATTCTGTAGGAAAATCGCCAATTAAGTTAAGTAGAATTTCATTTAAAGAATTGATTGAATCAGATGATGTTTGGCAAACTAATAATGGTACTGTATCATCACTAAGATTAGATGTTTTATTGAGTGAATTCTATAATATATCGAGGCAAAAAGCTCAAAGCTTAATTAAAGCCGAACACGTTAAAGTGAATCAGCGAGTTATTGATTCTACTTCGTTCCTATGTGAAGAAGGAGATTTATTCTCTGTCAAAGGTTTTGGTAGAGGAATGTTAATGTCAATTGATGGCTTATCAAAAAAAGAAAAATGGCGTATAAACTACGGTGTCAAAAAATAGTCAGAAATTGTAGAAGGAAAAACGTAGAAACTGTCGAAAATTTATTATAACCTATTAATAAAGAACATACATACATGGAGGTGGCTTAATTGCCTTTAACACCACTTGATATTCATAATAAAGAATTTGGTAAAAGTTTTCGTGGCTATGACGAAGATGAAGTTAACGAGTTTTTAGATCAAGTCATTAAAGATTATGAATTAGTTATTCGTGAGAAGAAACAATTAGAAGAACAAATTCTTGATATGAAAGAAAGATTAAAGCATTTTTCTACTATAGAAGAAACTTTAAATAAGTCAATTTTGATTGCGCAAGAAGCTGCTGAAGATGTAAAAGGTAGTGCCCAAAAAGAAGCTAAATTGATCATTAAAGAAGCGGAGAAAAATGCTGATCGTATTATCAATGAAGCTTTAATTAAATCTAGAAAAGTTACTATGGAATTTGAAGAGCTTAAAAAGCAATCGAAAGTATTCAGAACTCGTTTAAGAATGGCTATTGAAACACAATTAGAAATGTTAGGCCATGAAGATTGGGATCATATTTTAGAAGATAAAGAAACAGAAGAAATCGCAAACTAGTCGTATTAGCCTTGACGATTTGTAAAGTTTTACATATAATTTATTAGATATTAATAGTAAATCGGTGACAGGGAAGAGTACTTCTATAAAACTAGGTAGCGAGTCAAGGATAGTGTAAGCTTGATATAGAAAATAGAAGGAAAATCACCCTAGAGTGCTTTTC
Source organism: Gottfriedia acidiceleris (assembly GCF_036421055.1). Classification (GTDB taxonomy): domain Bacteria; phylum Bacillota; class Bacilli; order Bacillales; family Bacillaceae_G; genus Gottfriedia; species Gottfriedia acidiceleris_C. The sequence goes on from NZ_JAZGQS010000010.1 coordinate 173,859, forward strand.
TGAATTTGAGTAAGAAAAGACGTTTCATTCACGTTACGAATGCTAAGTGGACAATGATGAATGAAATTTATTGTCAATTAGGGTGGTACCACGGGAAACCTTTCTCGTCCCTTTTTTGGGATGAGAAAGGTTTTTTTTAGTCTTATACGATTTATTATACATAATAGACAACCCCACTAATAAAAGGCTTGTAAGATGGATACAATGCGTTAATGTGGAATTTAAAACTGTAAAGTAAGCTGCTATAGAGTAGTTGGACTTGCCTTAAAAGGCTAATTTTAGAACAATCAAGTTTAAAAATGGAGGAAAGCAAATGGAGTACAAAGATACGTTACTTATGCCAAAAACTGAATTTCCTATGAGAGGAAATTTACCTCAACGTGAGCCACAAATTCAAGAAGAGTGGAACAAAAAAGATATTTATGCAACTGTTCAAAAACATAATGAAGGAAAACCGTCATTTATTTTACATGATGGACCACCTTATGCAAATGGTGATCTTCATATGGGACACGCACTTAATAAAGTATTAAAGGATTTCATTGTACGTTTTTATAATATGAATGGATACCGTTCTCCATACGTTCCAGGTTGGGATACGCACGGTTTACCAATTGAACAAGCGTTAGCAAATAAAAAAGTAAATCGTAAAGAAATGTCTGTAGCAGAATTCCGTAAACTATGTGAAGAATATGCATACGAGCAAGTAGAGCGTCAAAAAGAACAATTTAAACGTTTAGGAATTTTAGGTGATTGGGACCGTCCATATATCACACTTGAAAAAGAATATGAAGCTGAACAAATTAAAGTATTCGGTAAAATGGCTACTAAGGGATTAATCTATAAAGGCCTAAAACCAGTATATTGGTCTCCATCAAGTGAATCTGCACTTGCAGAAGCGGAAATCGAATACCAAGATAAGCGTTCTGCATCAATTTATGTTGCATTTGCAGTGGAAAATGGGAAAAATGTTTTAAATGGTGGAGAGAAATTCATTATTTGGACGACAACTCCATGGACGATCCCTGCTAACCTAGCTGTATGTTTACATCCTGAATTAAGCTATGATGTTGTATCTGTCAATGGAGACAAGTTCGTAGTTGCAAGTGAGTTAAGAGAAGCTGTAGCAAAAGAATTAGCTTGGGAAGATGCAGTAGTTGAAAAGACCTTTAATGGTTCTGAACTTGAAGGAATTATTTGTAAGCATCCATTATATGATCGTCAATCAGTCGTTATTTTAGGTGATCATGTAACAACTGACGCTGGAACAGGTTGTGTTCATACTGCACCTGGTCATGGTGAAGATGACTTCCGTGTAGGCACGCAATATGGATTAGAAGTGCTTTGTCCAGTAGATGAAAAAGGTGTTCTAACAAAAGAAGCTCCTGGATTTGAAGGTTTATTCTATGATGAAGCAAATAAAGAAATTACAAAAGCATTAGAAGAAAAAGGTGCTTTATTAAAATTACAATTTATCACACACTCTTATCCACATGACTGGAGAACGAAAAAGCCAATTATCTTCCGTGCAACTGCACAATGGTTTGCATCAATCGAAGCAATTCGTGAGCAATTAATGCAAGCTGTACAAGATACTAAGTGGTTCCCAGCTTGGGGTGAAACTCGACTATTTAACATGGTTCGTGATCGAGGAGATTGGTGTATCTCACGTCAACGTGTATGGGGAGTGCCGATCCCAGTATTTTATGCTGAAGACGGCGAAGCAATTATTACAGAAGAAACGATTGAACATGTTTCGAACTTATTTAAAGAGCATGGTTCAAATATTTGGTTTGAAAAAGAAGCAAAAGAATTATTACCAGAAGGATATACACATCCTGGTTCACCAAACGGTAACTTCACTAAAGAGAAAGATATCATGGATGTATGGTTTGATAGTGGTTCATCACATCAAGCGGTATTAAACACGCGTGAGGAATTATCTTTCCCTGCTGATATTTACTTAGAAGGTTCTGACCAATACCGTGGTTGGTTTAACTCTTCATTGAGTACAAGCGTTGCAGTAACAGGTCAAGCTCCTTATAAAGCTGTAGTAAGCCATGGTTTCGTTTTAGATGGTGAAGGTCGCAAGATGAGTAAATCAATCGGAAACATCGTCCTACCATCAAAAATTATGAATCAATACGGTTCAGATATTTTACGTCTATGGGTAGCTTCTGTAGATTATCAATCAGATGTTCGTATTTCAGACGCATTAATGAAACAAGTTGCTGAAGTATATCGTAAAATCCGTAATACGTTCCGTTTCTTACTAGGAAACTTAGATGGATTTAATGCAGAACAAGATGCTTTAAAATATGGTGAGCTACGTGAATTAGATCAATACATGCTAGTTAAATTAAATAATGTGGTTAAAACTGTTCGTGAATCATACGAGAAATATGAATTTGCAAATGTTTACCACACAATTCAAAACTTCTGTACGACTGAATTAAGTTCTTTCTATTTTGATTTATCAAAAGATGTTTTATATATCGAGCCAAAAACGAATAAAGATCGTTTAGCAATACAAACGGTATTACATGAGTCATTACAAGCTCTGACTCGTTTAGTAGCTCCAATCTTACCTCATACAGCTGAAGAAGTTTGGTCTCATATGGCAGGTACTACAGTTGATAGTATTTTCTTAACTGAAATGCCAGTTATTAAAGATTTCGGCGATACTCAAAGCTTAGAAGCTAAGTGGGAAAAATTCATGGATTTACGTGATGACGTATTAAAAGCACTTGAAGTTGCACGTAATGAAAAAGTAATCGGTAAATCTCTAACTGCTGCTGTGAAAATCTATCCTAATGCAGAAGTAGCAGAGCTATTAAATTCAATTAATGAAGACTTCAAACAATTATTAATTGTTTCTCATGTAGAAATTGCAAGTAACGACGAGCAAGCTCCTGAAACAGCGCAAAAATTTGATACATTAAGTATCGAAATAACTCCTGCGACAGGTGAAACTTGTGAACGATGCTGGGTAGTTACAGAAGAAGTTGGTAAAGATGAAGCACACCCAACACTTTGCTTACGTTGTGCAAGTGTAGTAAAAGATATGTAATTGAATGTGAAGAAGTAAAATAGAGAGCCGAGAGATTAAACTTTCGGCTCTTTTTCCTTTCCTTTTTTTATTGATCGCAGCGCCAATACCAAATGAATTAAACATGGTCACAAACGATGAGCAATGCCAAAAATATGTATCATTCAACATTAAGTTTTAATGGTGGATACAAAGGTGAAAACATTGCACATGGTCAAACAACAGCAAATGAAGTAATGACTGATTGGATGAATTCTCCGGCTCATAAAGCGAACATCATGAGTCGAAACTTTAACCAACTTGGAGTAGGGAAAGTGGGAACATATTGGATAATCATATCATCACGTTTATTGAAATTTTTGAATGAAATAAGGAAAACCCGCAATCGGAATTTGATCCTATGCGGGCTTTCTTTTTACTATGTGAGCTATAATTCGGCTTTCATCACAATTATGAATGGAAATATCTTTTTCCATTTCCTTTAAAGGAAAAAGTTTCACCTATTATCGATTTCAATTTGAGGGAAAAGTATTTTTATATAACTAAATTGGGAGTGAAGAAGATGAGGAGCAATGATATTTTCTATATTAAACAAGAGCTCGAACTAATTAAAAATGAATTGCTACATCGTTTATTTTCTGAACCAATAAGTTCCCTTGATATTGAGCAGCATCATTCAATTTTCGAGGAAACAAATAAACATCAGATACTCGTTGAAGACATGCAAAATGATTTGTATGATATTGAAATAGCCTTGCAAAAAATTGACCATGGATTATTTGGTTATTGTGAAGTAACCGGGCAAGCAATTCCAATTGAAAAATTAAAAGTGCTTCCAACAGGACGAACGTTGGAGGATTTTAGTTTTGTAAGAAATCATTACTAATACTATTCATTGTATAAACGTTTCCCCTATGCTAAAATTTGATGAGATATCTAATAAGGTAGGGGATAAATTTGGCATATATTATTGCGTTAATTGTCATTTTAATTGATCAACTAACAAAACTTGCAGTATTAAAGAAGATGTATTTAGGAGAAAATATTGAGATTATTAAAAATATTTTTTACATAACATCACACCGCAATCAAGGAGCGGCTTGGGGGATGCTTCAAGGGAAAATGGGCTTCTTCTATTTAATAACTCTAGTCTTTGTGGTAGCAGTGATTTATTTTATTCAAAAGCACGCAAAAGGAGATCGATTCCTTGGTCTATCTTTAGGATTAGTTTTAGGTGGTGCGATAGGTAATTTTATTGATCGATTCTTCCGTAAAGAAGTAGTTGATTTTATTCACGTTTACATTTTTAATTATGATTTCCCAGTGTTTAATATCGCCGATTCAGCACTTTGTGTAGGTGTTATTTTATTATTTATTATTACTTTATTGGAAGATAAAAGAGGAGTTAAGAAATGACAGTTTTTGCTTTTACAGTTCAAGAGGATCAACATTTAGAAAGAATCGATACGTTTATTGCTACTCAAAATGATGAGTGGTCAAGGTCTCAAGTACAAACTTGGTTAAAAGAAGATTTTGTATTAGTGAACGGTGAAAAAATTAAACGTAATTATAAAGTAAAGCAGGGCGATGAAATATCAGTTTCAGTACCTGATCCTAAGCCATTAGAAGTAATAGCAGAGAATATTCCACTAGATGTTTATTATGAGGATGCAGATGTTATTGTCGTAAATAAACCACGTGGAATGGTTGTTCATCCTGCATTAGGTCATGAAACGGGTACTTTAGTGAACGCTTTAATGTATCATTGTAAAGATTTATCTGGCATAAATGGTGTATTAAGACCTGGTATAGTACATCGAATCGATAAAGATACTTCAGGTTTATTAATGGTTGCAAAAAATGATATAGCTCATGAAAAGCTTGCAGAGCAATTACGTCAAAAAACCTCTGTACGTAAGTATATTGCGGTTGTCCATGGTGTAATTCCGCATGAAGAAGGCACAATCGATGCGCCAATCGGTCGAGATAAAAGTGATCGTCAAAGTATGACGGTTACTGAAGAAAATAGTAAAGAAGCAGTGACTCATTTTAGAGTTTTAGAGCGATTTGATGAATTTACTTTAGTTGAATGTCAGCTTGAAACAGGTCGTACACACCAAATTCGTGTTCATATGAAATACATAGGATATCCGTTAGCTGGTGATCCTAAATATGGACCACGTAAAACATTAGATATAGATGGTCAAGCACTGCATGCAGCTGTTTTAGGATTTAAGCATCCAAGAACAAATGAGTATTTAGAGTTTTCAGCACCTATACCAGAAGTACTTGAAAATATTATTGAACAATTACGCAGATAACTGTTGACAAATGATTGCAATATAGGTCATAATAAGGACAGTTGAATGAACCTTTAACACAACCCCGTGAGGTTGAGAAGGAAGCGGAAAAAAGAAAAAGGATAATTGTATCCTTTTGCGCTACCCTCTTGTCCATCGGGCAAGAGGGTTTTTTGCTTCTACACTATACAAGTAGGAGGTAAGGTAAATGACTGAAAAAGCAATCATCTTAGACGAACTAGCGATTAGACGTGGTTTAACAAGAATTGCACATGAAATGCTAGAAAATAACAAAGGTATTGAAAATGTTGTTTTAGTTGGTATTAAAACAAGAGGTGTTTATCTAGCAAAACGAATTGCAGAAAGAATTAAACAGATTGAAGGTAAAGATGTAATAATGGGCGATTTAGATATTACGCTTTATCGAGATGATTTATCGACAAAGACAGAAAACAAAGAACCTCTAGTAAAGGGTTCAAATGTTCCTGTAGACCTAACAAACAAAAAAGTAATTTTAGTTGATGATGTGCTTTACACAGGTAGAACAGTTCGTGCCGCAATGGACGCTGTTATGGACCTAGGTAGACCAGCACAAATACAATTAGCAGTTTTAGTTGATCGAGGACATCGTGAGCTTCCAGTAAGAGCAGACTATGTTGGAAAAAACATTCCAACTTCGAGTAATGAAAAAGTAGTTGTAGCATTAAAGGAAACAGATGACCACGATAAAGTAAGTATATTTGAAAAATAGAAGTCCCTTTTAAATTTGGTCCAGAGAGGCTAACAAAGGGTCTAGTTGGTTGCTGCCATTTGAAGCAACGCACTTGGACTCTTTGTGTACAATCACAAAGAGTTTTTTTATTGGGAAAATTGGAGGAAACAACATGATGAAACATAAACCTGTCCTTGAAATAAATGAAAAACCGAATATAGGTCAATGGATTTTCCTAAGTTTACAACACTTATTCGCAATGTTTGGATCGACTGTATTAGCTCCAATCTTAATCGGCATAAATCCTTCAATCGCGCTAATCTCAAGTGGGATTGGAACTATCGTATTCATACTAATTACAAGAGGTAAAGTACCATCTTACCTTGGATCATCATTCGCCTTTATCGCTCCGATGTTCTACGCGAAAACAAATTTAGAACCTGGTGCAGCGTTCGTAGGAGTTTTCATCACAGGTATTATTTATGCAGTAATCGCACTAATTATTAACAAAGTAGGCGTGAAATGGTTATTCAGAGTATTACCCCCAATCGTAGTTGGACCGGTAATTATCGTAATCGGATTAAGCTTATCGTCAGTAGCGGTTAGAATGGCAATGAATGGAGCAGACGGCAAATACAGTTCAACATCAATCGCAATTGCATTAATAACTCTAGCAATCACAATCATAACAGCATTATTTACAAGAGGTTTCTTATCAGTCATACCAATCTTAGTAGGAATTATCGGTGGATACATTACATCAATCTTCTTTGGAGTAGTAAATTTTACGGAAATTAAAAAAGCAGATTTAATAGCAGCTCCTGATTTCTCAGTCCCATTTGTTCATTACACACCGCATGTCACTTTCCAGTTGCTGATCATCTTTGTACCTGTAGCAATCGTGACAATCTCAGAACATATTGGACACCAAGTTGTACTAGGAAGTGTCGTAGAAAAAGATTTAATTAAAGATCCTGGATTAGATAAGTCATTATTCGGAGATGCAGTTTCAACAATGATAGCAGGCTTAATTGGAGGACCAACAACTACAACATACGGAGAAAACATCGGTGTTCTAGCAATCACAAGAGCTTACAGCGTATACGTATTTATTGGTGCTGCGATTTTGGCGATATCATTCGGATTCAGCGGTTTAATTTCAGCGGTAATTAGCTCAATTCCGACACCTGTAATGGGTGGTATCTCAATCCTACTCTTCGGAATCATCGCTTCAAGCGGATTACGAGTATTAGTTGAAAACAAAATCGATTTCGCTAAACAACGTAACTTAGTGATCGCTTCAGTCATACTTGTACTAGGAATTGGTGGAGCAGCAATACACATTGGTAAACAATTCGCATTAGAAGGAATGGCTTTATCAGCTTTAATCGGAGTTGTATTAAATTTAGTCTTACCAGAAAACATTGGTGGCGATCGTACAATTGAAAGCAAAGATGAGAGCTTAACTTCATAATAGACATTTTAATGGGGCATTCTTACAATGATAAGAATCCAAAATAAAAGAGATGAAATTCATTTAGGGGGATGACGGATGAATCATTTATTAACCATGTCTGATTTAACAATCGAAGAAATTCAAGATTTGCTGAACGAAGCACAAAGCTTTGCAAATGGAGAAATAAGTAGCCTGAAACGTCAGACATTTGTTGCAAATTTGTTTTTTGAGAATAGTACGAGAACCCGCTTTAGCTTTGAGGTAGCTCAAAAGAAACTTGGTCTTGAAGTAATCAACCTAGCTGTTGAAAGCTCAAGCATTCAAAAAGGTGAAACTTTATATGATACAGTTAAAACCCTTCAAGCAATTGGAGTTGAAGCAGTTGTAATCCGTCATACACAAGACGAGTATTTTCAAGAAATAAAAGATGCAGGAATGCCAATCCTGAATGCCGGCGATGGATGTGGAAATCACCCAACACAATGCCTACTTGACTTACTTACAATTAAACAAGAATATGGCAGCTTTGAAGGATTAAAAGTAGCAATTGTTGGAGATTTAAGACACTCAAGAGTTGCTCGCTCTAATGCTGAAGCACTAACTAGATTAGGTGCAGAAGTATACTTCGCAAGTCCTGATGAATGGAAAGATGATAAAAATACTTATGGAACATATAAAAATTTAGATGAATTAGTCGAAGAAGTTGATGTCATGATGCTACTTAGAGTACAGCATGAAAGACACGACGAAGAGACAAATCACATAATGGAAAATTACTTGCAAAAGCATGGCCTAACAGTTGAAAGAGCAGCAAAAATGAAATCTACAAGCATTATCATGCATCCAGCACCATTTAATCGAGATGTTGAAATTGCAAGTGAATTGGTTGAATGCAAGCAATCAAGAATTTTCAAGCAAATGGAAAATGGCGTATTTGTACGAATGGCTGTGTTAAAAAGAGCCTTACCAACAGTATGGGGAGAGATGAAAAATGAAGTACTTGTTTAAAAACGGTGTCATCTTACAAGAAAATGGTGAACTTCTAAATCGAGACGTATTAGTAGTTAATGGAAAGATCTCAGTAATCGCTGAAACAGTCATTGATGAAGAGGCAAAGCAAATTGAATTAGACGGCAAATTGCTTTCACCAGGTTTAATCGATGTTCATGTGCATCTTCGTGAGCCGGGTGGTGAACATAAAGAGACAATCGAAACAGGTACGAAAGCAGCGGCAAGAGGAGGATTTACTACAATTGCTGCAATGCCAAATACTCGACCTGTACCAGATACAATCGAGCACTTAAGCGCATTAAACAAAAAGATAGAAGAAACAGCAGTCGTAAACGTATTACCATATGCATCAATTACGATCCGACAAGCTGGTGAAGAGCAAACAGACTTTGAAGGCTTAAAAGAAAATGGAGCTTTTGCATTCACAGATGATGGTGTAGGAGTTCAATCTGCTGAAATGATGTACAAAGCAATGCAAAAAGCAGCTGAACTAAATGTTTCAATCGTTGCACACTGTGAAGAAAACACACTGATTCAAAAAGGTTGTGTTCACGAAGGTAAGTTTTCAAAAGAAAATGGACTAAATGGTATCCCATCAATCTGTGAAAGTGTTCAAATTGCTCGAGATGTTCTATTAGCTGAAGCTACAGGTTGTCACTATCATGTTTGCCATATCAGCACTAAAGAATCAGTAAGAGTAGTACGCGATGCAAAACGAGCTGGAATTAATGTAACAGCAGAGGTTTCTCCACACCATTTAATTCTTTGTGAAGATGATATTCCAGGCTTAGACACAAATTTCAAAATGAATCCTCCTTTAAGAAGTGCAGTCGATCGAGAAGCATTAATCGAAGGATTACTTGATGGAACAATCGACATGATTGCAACAGATCATGCACCTCATACAGAAGAGGAAAAAGCTCAAGGAATGCAATTAGCACCGTTTGGAATTGTAGGGCTAGAAACTGCTTTTCCATTATTAAACACTCATTTTGTCGAAACAGGTAAAATGACTTTACAACAAGTAATAAACTTTTTAACAACTAAACCTGCTGAAGTTTTTAACCTAAACAGAGGAAAAATTGAAGTTGGAGCGATAGCAGACCTAACTGTAATCGACTTAGATTTAGAAGAGGAAATCGATTCAACAACATTCCTTTCAAAAGGTAAAAACACACCATTTAATGGTTGGAACTGTAAAGGTTGGCCAGTAATGACTATGGTAAATGGCAAATTAGTATACGAAAGAGAGGAACTAACAGTATGATGCGTCAATTAATATTAGAAGACGGAACAGTTTTTGTAGGAGAAGGATTTGGTAGCGAAGTTGAAACAACGGGAGAAATCGTATTTACAACAGGTATGACAGGATATCAAGAGGTATTAACTGACCCATCTTACTGTGGACAAATCGTAACATTCACTTTCCCTTTAGTAGGGAACTACGGTATCAACTTAGAGGATTTTGAAAGCATCGTACCAGCAGTACATGGCTTAATTGTAAAAGAATATGCTGAGCATCCATCAAATTTCCGAAACAAAATGAGCTTGGATCAATATTGCAAAGATAAAGGAATTCCAGGTTTAGCAGGAATCGATACACGTATGTTAACGAAAAAGCTTCGTGAAGTTGGAACGATGAAAGGTAAATTCTGCAGCATGGAAGCAAATGTTGATGAAGTAGTTGCAGAATTAGCAAATGCACCACTATTCACAAACCATGTTGAACGAGTTTCAACACAAAAACCTTATAGAAGTCCAGGTAGAGGGCACCGAGTAGTATTAGTAGATTTCGGTATGAAACACGGTATTTTAAGAGAATTAACAAACCGCAAATGTGACGTTACAGTCGTACCATACAATATTTCAGCAAAAGAAATTTTCTTACTTGCTCCAGATGGAATTATGTTAAGTAATGGGCCTGGAGATCCAAAAGATGTTCAAGTTGCAATCGAAATGATTAAAGAGGTAGTAGGCAAAGTACCATTATTCGGAATTTGCTTAGGACACCAATTATTTGCTCTAGCAAATGGAGGCAATACTTCAAAGCTTAAATTCGGACACCGTGGTGCGAACCATCCAGTTAAACACTTAGAAACAGGAAAAGTAGCAATCACTTCACAAAACCATGGCTATGCTGTAGAAATGGATTCAATTGAAGGAACTGATTTAGTAGTAACACATGTTGCACTAAATGATGGGACTGTAGAAGGACTTAAACATAAGACATACCCAGCATTCACAGTACAATACCACCCAGAGGCATCACCTGGACCAGAAGATGCAAACTATTTATTTGATGAATTTATTAACATGATGGAAGCACAGAAAAGAGAGGGGAACTTACAATGCCAAAACGCGTAGACATTGAAACAATCTTAGTAATCGGATCAGGACCAATCGTAATCGGTCAAGCAGCAGAATTTGACTATGCTGGAACACAGGCTTGTCAGGCATTGAAAGAAGAAGGTTACAAAGTAATTCTTGTAAACTCAAACCCTGCAACAATTATGACGGATGTACAAACAGCAGATAAAGTATACATTGAACCATTAACAGTAGATTTCGTTAGTCGAATCATTCGTAAAGAACGCCCAGATGCACTTCTACCAACACTAGGAGGTCAAACAGGACTTAACCTAGCGGTAGCACTAGATAAGTCTGGCGTTTTAAAAGAGTGTGGAGTACAAATTTTAGGTACAACGCTAGAAGCAATTAACCGTGCAGAAGACCGTGACTTATTTAGAACATTAATGAACGACTTAAGCGAGCCAGTACCAGAAAGTGAAATCGTTCATACTTTAGAAGAAGCGTACGACTTCGTAGAAAAAATCGGTTACCCGATCATCGTAAGACCAGCCTTTACTCTAGGTGGAACAGGTGGAGGAATTTGCTACAATGAAGAAGATTTAAAAGAAATCGTAGCAAGCGGATTAAAAAATAGCCCAGTAACACAATGTCTATTAGAGAAAAGTATTGCTGGTTTTAAAGAAATCGAGTATGAAGTAATGCGTGATGCAAATGACCATGCGATTGTAGTATGTAACATGGAAAACATCGATCCAGTAGGTGTTCACACAGGAGATTCAATCGTAATTGCTCCTTCTCAAACATTAAGTGACCGCGAATATCAAATGTTACGAAATGTATCATTAAAAATCATTCGTGCCTTAGGAATTGAAGGTGGATGTAACGTACAGCTTGCTCTTGATCCAGATAGTTTCCAATACTATGTAATCGAAGTAAATCCACGTGTATCACGTTCAAGTGCACTTGCTTCAAAAGCAACAGGCTATCCGATTGCAAAATTAGCAGCAAAAATCGCAGTAGGCTTAACATTGGATGAAATGATTAACCCAGTTACAAAGAAAACTTATGCATGCTTCGAGCCAGCATTAGACTATATCGTATCAAAAATTCCACGCTGGCCATTTGATAAGTTTGAAACAGCAAACCGTCAGTTAGGAACTCAAATGAAAGCAACTGGAGAAGTAATGGCGATCGGTAGAACACTTGAAGAGTCATTATTAAAAGCAGTACGCTCCCTAGAATTAGGAATAAGTCATATCGAGCTTAATGCAGTAAAAGAACTGACTAAAGACGAAATGATTGCTCGCATGGCAAAAGCTGACGATGAAAGACTTTACATTGTTGCTGAAGCAATGAGAACAGGTATGACGTTAGAAGAAATTCACGATATCACAAAAATTGATTTCTTCTTCTTACACAAAATTGAAAACATCATTAAAATGGAAAACCAAATTAAAGATAACCATTTTGAACTAGATGTACTTTTAAAAGCTAAGAAAATGGGCTTCAGTGATGATTACATTGCATCACAATGGAAAGCTACAAATAAAGAAATATACGAATTTAGAAAACAAAACCAAATCATTCCAGTATATAAAATGGTTGATACATGTTCGGCTGAGTTTGAATCTACAACACCATACTTCTACGGAACATACGAAATTGAAAATGAATCAATTGTAACGGATAAGAAGAGTGTAGTAGTTCTTGGCTCTGGTCCAATTCGAATCGGTCAAGGGATCGAGTTTGACTATGCAACAGTACACTGTGTAAGAGCAATTAAAGAAGCTGGATACGAAGCAATCATTATAAACAACAACCCGGAAACAGTTTCAACTGATTTCAGTATCTCAGACAAACTATATTTCGAGCCATTAACGATTGAAGACGTTATGCACATTATTGACTTAGAAAAACCGATGGGAGTAGTTGTTCAATTCGGAGGTCAAACAGCTATTAACCTTGCAGGTAAATTAGTAGAACGTGGTGTAAAAATTCTTGGAACTTCACTTGAAGATTTAGATCGAGCTGAAGACAGAGACAAGTTTGAAGAAGCACTTCAACAATTAGGAGTACCACAACCTCTAGGAAAAACAGCAATGACACCTGAAGAAGCAGCAGATATTGCTGATGAAATTGGTTACCCAGTACTAGTAAGACCATCATATGTACTAGGTGGACGTGCGATGGAGATTGTCTACCACCGTGAAGAAATTCTTCACTACATGCAAAATGCAGTGAAAATCAATCCAGAACATCCAGTATTAGTAGACCGTTACTTAACTGGTAAAGAAATTGAAGTCGATGCAATCTCTGACGGAATCGATGTATACATCCCTGGTATTATGGAGCACATCGAACGTGCTGGGGTTCACTCAGGAGATTCAATCGCAGTATACCCTACACAAAATGTATCAAAAGCTGCGAAAGAAAAATTAATCGACTATACAATTAAACTAGCGAAAGGCTTAAATATCAAAGGATTACTTAACATCCAGTTTGTTGTAACAGATAAAGATGAAGTATTCGTACTAGAAGTAAACCCAAGATCAAGCCGTACAGTACCATTCTTAAGTAAAATTACAAATGTACCAATGGCCAATATCGCAACAAAAGTTATCTTAGGTCAAACATTAGCTTCATTCGGTTATGAAACAGGCTATCACCCAGAAGGAAATGAAGTATATGTAAAAGCACCAGTGTTCTCATTCGCTAAACTACGCTCAGTAGATATAACATTAGGCCCTGAAATGAAATCAACTGGAGAAGTAATGGGGAAAGATGTAAGTCTTCAAAAAGCATTATACAAAGCACTTATTGCTGCGGGAATGCAAATCCCAACACACGGTTCAGTGATCATTACAGTAGCTGATAAAGATAAAGAAGAAGTAGTAAATATCGCAAAACGATTCCATGAAATTGGATTTACAGTATTCGGTACAGAAGGAACTAAAAATCATTTAGAAAATCACGGTGTACCAGTAAAAGCGGTAAACAAAATTAACGAACATGAAGACAATATGCTAGATATGATCAAGCGTGGAGACGCACAGTTTGTTATCAATACATTAACAAAAGGTAAAAAACCAGCTCGTGATGGATTCAGAATTCGTCGTGAATCAGTTGAAAACGGAGTAGTTTGCTTAACTTCACTAGATACAGCGACTGCAATATTATCAGTAATTGAAAGCTTAACATTCTCAACTTCTGCACTACCAAACAAAGAAATGAAGGCTGGCGTATTAGTATGATAAAAAAAGAACTCATGACAATTGTCTCAAATAGAGAAATTGCCCATCAAATTGTCGAAATGACATTAAAAGGTGAACTAGTTCAGGAGATGCACTCTCCTGGGCAGTTCGTCCATATAAAAGTGACTGGTGGACTAACGCCACTATTAAGAAGACCAATCAGTATATGTCGGGTCGACAAAGAGAAAAGTGAGTTCACGATGATATTCCGCGCAGAAGGTGAAGGAACGAAGCTTTTAAAAGAAGCAAGCGTTGGACAGCAAGTTGATGTACTAGGCCCTCTTGGTCAAGGTTATGATGTTGAAACTCTTTCAGAAGGAGATACAGCACTATTAGTTGGTGGTGGAATTGGAGTACCTCCGATGTATGAACTTTCAAAGCAATTTAAAGCGCGTGGTGTAAATGTAATTCATGTGTTAGGATTTGCATCAAGTAATGTAGCTTTTTATGAAAAAGAATTTTCGGAATTAGGACCAACCTTTATGGCAACAGTAGATGGAACTCTAGGAACAAAAGGTTTCGTAACAGATGTAATTCGTGAAAAAGAGCTTCAATTTGATCAATACTTTGCATGTGGTCCAACAGTGATGTTAAAAGCTTTACAACAGCAATATAAAGGTATGAAGAATGGCTATATATCACTTGAAGAACGAATGGGTTGTGGAATTGGAGCTTGTTTCGCATGTGTTTGCCATACTGAAGACGGGTCTTATCGTAAAATTTGTAGCGATGGACCAGTATTCCAAGCTGAGGAGGTAGTACTATGATTTCATTACAAACAAAACTTCCTGGCTTAGATTTAAAAAATCCTATTATGCCAGCTTCTGGTTGCTTCGGATTTGGTAGAGAGTTTGCAAATCTTTACGATCTAAGTATTCTTGGAGCTATTATGATTAAAGCAACAACGGTTGAAACACGCTACGGAAATGAAACACCTCGAGTAGCTGAAACAGGGGCGGGGATGTTAAATGCGATTGGACTTCAAAATCCTGGTTTAGAAAAAGTAATTGACGGCGAATTAAAATGGTTATCAAATTATGATGTACCAATCGTAGCAAATATTGCTGGATCAACGATTGAAGACTATGTAACAGTCGCAAAAGAAATTTCAAAAGTAAGTAATGTAAAAGCGCTCGAATTAAACATTTCTTGTCCAAACGTAAAATGTGGTGGGATTGCATTTGGAACGGATGCTGCAACAGCGGCTGAAGTAACTAAAAAAGTTAAAGAAGTTAGCGAAGTTCCGCTATACGTAAAATTATCACCGAATGTAACGAATATTGTTGAAATCGCAAAAGCAATTGAAAATGCTGGAGCAGATGGTTTAACAATGATCAATACATTACTAGGGATGAGACTAGATTTAAGAACTGGTAAACCAATTCTAGCTAATAAAACTGGTGGATTATCAGGCCCTGCAATAAAACCAGTAGCGATTCGTATGATTCATGATGTAAGCCAAGTAGTAAACATCCCAATCATCGGAATGGGCGGGGTTATGAATGCAGAAGATGCACTAGAGTTTTTCCTAGCAGGAGCAAGTGCGATCGGTGTAGGTACGGCAAACTTCGTTGATCCATTTGTTTGTCCAACAATCATAGATGAACTACCTGAAGTGCTACAAAAATATGGATATCAGTCAATTGAAGAATGTATTGGAAGGAGCTGGAAACAACATGTCATCACAAGTGGTCATCGCGCTTGATTTTTCATCAAAAGATGAAGTAATGAATTTTGTAAAAAAATTTCAAAAGTCTCTATATGTAAAGGTAGGGATGGAGCTATTTTACAAAGAGGGTCCAGCGATCATAAAGGAATTAAAAGATTTAGGACATCAAATCTTCCTAGATTTAAAACTTCATGATATTCCAAATACAGTAAAACATGCAATGAAAAATATCGCATCTCTAGAAGTAGACATGGTTAATGTTCATGCAGCTGGTGGAACGAAAATGATGAAGGCAGCATTAGAAGGTCTAGAAGAAGGCACTCCAGCTGGTAAAAAAAGACCATTACTAATTGCGGTAACACAACTAACAAGTACTTCAGAAGAACAAGTAATCCATGAACAAGGAATGTCTTCTTTACAGGATTCAATTAAGCTATATGCTGCTATAACAGAAGCAAGCGGTCTTGACGGTGTAGTTTGCTCTCCACTTGACGTAGAGTTAGTGCAAGCAGCAGTTAAAAGTGACAACTTCCTTACTGTAACACCTGGTATTCGCTTAGCGGATAATAGTGTAGATGATCAAGTACGTGTAACAACTCCAGCGAAAGCTAGACAATTTGGAAGTAGCTATATTGTAGTAGGACGCAGTATTACAAAAAGCGAAAATCCAGTAGAAGCATATGAAGAAGTAATTGCACAATGGGAGGGCGTAACAATATGAAAAAGAATATCGCAGCAAACTTATTAAGCATTGGGGCAGTAAGCCTTCAACCTGAAACTCCATTTACTTGGGCATCAGGGATCAAATCTCCAATCTATTGTGATAATCGCCTAACTCTTGGTTATCCAGAAATTCGTAAAAATATAGCAAAAGGCTTAGTTGAACTAATCCAAGCTAAATTTGGTAACGTAGATGTAATCGCGGGAACAGCTACTGCTGGAATTCCACACGCAGCATGGACAAGTGACTTAATGGAATTACCAATGGTTTATGTACGAAGCTCTGCAAAAGGTCACGGCAAAGGAAACCAAATCGAAGGCCCAATTAAAACTGGACAAAAAGTAGTAGTAGTAGAAGATTTAATCTCAACTGGCGGCAGCGTAATTACATGCGTTGAAGCTTTACGCGAAGCAGGCTGTGAAGTACTAGGAGTAGTCTCAATCTTCACATACAATCTTCCAGCAGCAGTAGAAAAATTTGATGCAAACGACGTAACATACTATTCTCTAACTGACTATGACACACTAGTTGAAGTAGCAAAAGAACAAGGCTCAATCGAAGCAGAACATGTAGCAAAACTAACTGCATGGAGAAAAAATCCACAAGATGCTAGTTGGATGACTGTTGAAGTTTAATACTTAGAGTAAGAAAGATGACTTTTTGGAGTCATCTTTTTTTGTTAACGTTGAGTTTAATTAAAGAAGTGGACTGCAAATAAAAAGGATATAAACTTAATACCATAAACCGAACCAAATGATTTGATAGATAATTAATAAGTTTTTAAACTATTCATACAATTGATTGAAAGAAACTTTAAAATTGGAGGGTCAAGTATGTCAATTGAAAAAGAATTTCTAACGAATAGTTTAAAGGAATTCAAAGGAATAAAAAAACTTGGTGATCGTTCGATGGAACAGCTGAATAATGAAGAATTGCACCTACAACCATCTAGTGAATCGAATAGTATTTCAATAATTGTAAAGCATTTAAGTGGTAATATGATTTCTAGATGGACAGATTTTCTCACAGCAGATGGTGAAAAACCATGGCGAAATCGTGACGTTGAGTTTGAGGGGATTTACCAATCAAAGGATGAGTTGTTAGCTGATTGGAATAAAGGATGGAATGTTGTTTTTAACACGTTAGAAAGTCTACAAGAAGAAGATGTGTTAAAAACGATTAAAATTCGTGGAGAAGATCATTCCGTATTACAAGCAATACATAGACAAATTAGTCATTACGCAAATCATATTGGTCAAATTGTTTATATAGCAAAGTTAATTAAAAATGACAAATTTAAGAGTTTGAGTATTCCAAAAGGGAAATCTCAAGAATTCTTAGAAAACAAATTAAATGAAACAAATAAAAAATCTTAAAATCTACGACTTAGGTTGTAGATTTTTTTACGTATTAAGAAAGTATAAATTGGCAGCAGTGAAGCAAACTCGTCGTAGTTGCCAATTTTAGTAAAAATATTACTGCAACTAGCCCTCTGTTTTCCCCTAAAAGCTCTCAAATTTGCGAGTTTTCTTTAAAAATTTCTAGCTTTATGTTTCACTTTACCCTGTACTATTACGGTTTGAATTTTGTTTATCCATACTTCAAGAAATTAAAAAGTGTCACAAAAGAGACTAAAATTTAGTAAATTTTAGTAAACTTTTCCTTATATAATATTCTTGTATAGAATTGTGATGAATGATACGACATTAAAATTAATAAACAACACATATCACTCTCTATTTCAAATATAGAAAATTATTTGTAAAAGGAGATGTATGAATGAAAAAAATAATCGGAGTAAGTATCTTATCTGCTAGTTTAGTCCTTTCTATCACACCTATTAGCTATGCTAATACAAACGATCTACCTTATGTAAATGAAATTTTAGCATTACAACCCGATGTTACAGAAAAAGAATTGTTAAAGGATGTAAAATCCATTTCTGAAAACACTGGTGATAAGCAAGAAGTTATATTAGAACAACTTTTTAATGAGCTTAAACAAGACGAAGCTCAGGGATTATCAGAAAAAAAATTGCAAGCTAGAGGGGGCAGTGGTGGTACTGTTTCGGTTGGAACAGGTGTAAAAGGACAGATTTACTATACGGCATCACAAACTGCTTATTTAAATCATGGACATGTAGGAATGTATTATACTGATAAAATTGTAGTCGAATCTGTTCCAAAAGTGGGAGTTCGTGATTTAAATTACAAAGATAGACTAGTTGACAAAGGAGATGCACAAGTCAAATCCGTTAACACTTCAACTGCTAATCGTAATGCAGCTGCCGATTGGGCATACAGTCGAGTAGGTAAAGATGACTACTCTTACAATTTTGCAAATAACCGTAATACAAGTCATACTGGTGATAAAAATTGTGCAAAGTTAGTATGGTCTGCATATAAGTTAAAAGCGGACTTAGATTTAGATAAAGACAAAGGATTAGGTGTCTATCCGAGGGATGTTCGTGATGCAAAAGATACAACGCTAGTCCGTAAGATATAAATTTTATAAGGCGATAAGTTGAACAGTTTGACTTATTGCCTTTTATTATAGCCTAGGAGAAAAAAATGAATAAAAAGTATAAATCTATCATACTATTTTTAGCTTGCTTACTTGTTATTTACAGTAGTTATATTGTCGTTAATAAGATTAGAGTTTCTCCATTTATTTTAAAAGAGGAGACTATTCGAAATAAGAATTTTTTAGACGATAAACAAGCCGTCTTATATTACTCTACTACAGCTGACCAAGATATGGATGATAGAGGGATCAGTATCGCAATCTTTGTTGATGATGACGGTGTAGCTAGAGGGTATAAAATGAAAGGATTAGAACTTGGTAGTGTTGGGTTAGGAGAAACTGGCCTTTTATTAGAGGATAAAGATACACTACGTTTAATTGGGAATAAGTATAAAGAAGTTAAAATGAAGTATCAACATACAGGAGAACGAACAGGTTATTTAAAAAGTCTAAATTTGTATTTTACTATTTTTAATTCGGGCTTTGTAAAAAATGGTTATGCTTCAAATATATTATATGGGAATGACAAAGGATTTGAAAAAGGAAATATACCCCATTATATATTAACATCGGGTTTGGATAAAAATGAAATACTTATTATGACAGAAGATAATGAAACTTTTAATTTACGTAAAGTTAGTTTTGAGGACAACAAACTAAAAATAAAAGATTTAACTCAGCTTAAAAAACGATCTGGTTATAACAGCTACGGTCCTAGCTCACAGATTATTAGTGATGAAAATTATTACTACATGGTACTTGGGGAAAGTAACGAAGGAAATTTAAAGGATTCGAATGAAGTACTGATGCGAATAAATAAAAAAACATTAAAGCAAGATATAATCACAATTGTTTCCTATAAAAATAAAACGATCAATCAATTGAGCGCTACAATTCCTTACAGCCTTAATCATTCGATCTATCTTTATGGAAAGCAGCTTTTCTTTGCCAATGGATTAGGTGATGTTTACACAGTGGATACTTCAAGTAATAAAGTGAGTAAGAAATTTACAATTGAAAATCCACGAAAAGGTCCGTATCGATATGGAGAAAAAACATATTTCAAAAACGATTCAATGTTTGTGGTAAGGTATGATTCAAAAAAGAAAGTTAAATATTATTTTGAACAGTATTCTCTAGAAACTGGCAAAAAAACAAAGGTAGTTCAAATGAAAGGTGTAGAGGAAATTTTGTCATCAATAAAAGGGAAATCAGTTCATTCATACGATTTTAAAATATTGAAATAAGAACAGTTTGACTTATTGCCTTTTAGTATAGTCTAGGAAAAAAATGAAAAGAAAATATAAATAGATCATACTATGTTTAACTAGCTTACTTGTTATTTTCAGTTGTTATTTTATTGTTAACAAGATTATTAACAAGATTAGAGTTTCGCCATTTATTGTAAATGCTCTTTTCGTAAAGGTTGTTGTTTTTTTATGAATAATTTTATAAATTTATCCTATTTTGTGTATAAAACACTAATGGGTAATTTCAAATGAATGGAGGAATGATTATGAAGAAATTCCTTGCAACAATATTACCAAGTATAGTTTTATTAGCATTTATTTGGATAGATTCTATGTTTTCTGAAAGTAAATATATAATTTTAGGAATATATTTACTCTTCCCAATAATATTCATTATTCAGGGCATTATTTATTCAAATTCAAAAGGAAGTATGATAGTTGGCTTCACGCTATCAGCTGCTGCAGTTATTCTACCTATGTCAATATGGTATAATATAGGAAATATAGTTACTCCAGTAATCATATATCTTTTATTAGGAATGTTATCATTCTATTTATTCAGGAAAATTAAATATAAGTCAGTCTAAAAAGTTGATATGATTAAAAAGAATTTTACTTTTTGGTATTTCAAATATAGCCCATTTTAGTCGTCAATTGACGGTTTTTTCCTTTATGAAAAACCTTTTAAAATGTTGACGGTAGTATAATTGGATTTTTGACACGCTGAAATAAGCATTTGTTCGACTCGATTTTCAAATGCCACATTTTTCCCAAAATCAAGCCAGCGGAACCAGTATTATCCACTTTTTTAAGCGATTATGAAAGTTGTTAACGTGTTGAATGGGATAAATTCCCTTCTTTACACGCTGTATTTGTCGCTCAATGACTGTTTCGTGTTGTAATCCTTTTATCTTAGCGAACTTTTTATAATTCGTTGCCGTATCAGTGCATAACAAAGACAACTAGTAATAGAGTCAAAAAGAAATTTACAATTGAAAATCCACGAAAAGGTCCGAATCGCTATGGAGAACAAACATATTTCAAAAATGATTCAATGTTTGTGGTAAGGTTTGATTCAAAAAAGAAAGTTAAATATTATTTTGAACAATATTCTCTAGAAACAGGCAAAAAACAAATGAAGTTCAAATGAATGGAGTAGAGGAAATTTTGTCATCAGTAAAAGGGAAAACAGTTCATTCATACGATTTTAAAATATTGAAATAAAAAACAATCGTTATTTAATAAATCTATAATCAAGCAAATAAAAGATCTCTTAAAATCTACGACAAAAGTTGTAGATTTTTTTATTTCCCTTAAGACTTATAGTGTAAGAATGTTCAATCAATTTATTGAAGAAAGTAGTTTAATTAATTATTAGAATGTATTTAAGAAGTTAAGAGTAGTAAAGGCAGGAATAACAGAAAAGATTTCAGTACTAATGAAAAGGAGTAAGTCACTTTCTATTCATTACAGCCTGCTTTCCTTAATTCTGAATTTAAAATAGTGAAAATAGTTCGAAAATATTGTAAAATGTTACAGGTTAGGGGGATGGCAATGGATGAAAATTTTAATCGAAACAGTTAATCATTTTAAACCGTATTGGAAAGTATTTCTAATTGCTTTTGCATGTTCATTAATTGCTGGCGCATTTGCGATTATTCCGCCAATTTTGACCGGTAAATTGGTCGATGAGATTGTTGGTGGTCCTGATTCGAAGATGATCTTTTATTTAATTTTAGGGATTATGCTTTCATTCTTATTTAAAGTTGGATTTGAATCATTACAAGAATTTATTCAAGTAAAAATTGGTCTAGATGTAATTACAGATATGCAGTTACGTGCATTTACAAAGCTTCAAAAAGCACCGATGACGTTTTTTTCGACAACGCCTCGCGGGGATATGTTATATAGGTTAACGCATGATGTGGAGTCTGTTCAAAACTTGAATAATACAGTTATACCTCGTTTTATTCAACAAGTAATTGCGGCAATTGCAGCATTTATAGCGGTGTTTCCTTTATATTGGCCAGCTGCAGTGGTCATGCTTATTGTATTTGCAATTTATTTAGTTCCTTCATTTATGATTGGTAAAAAAGTAAGGAAAATGGGGGCTATAGCTCGTGATATGAGTGCTGATTTATATAATCACACACAAGAAAGTATCGAAGCTGTTCGTCTAGTGCGAACGTTTCAAACACAGGATAAAGAAAATAAAAAATTAGAAGATAAGCTGTCGGTTTGGAAAAGATTTGCTATTCGTTTGGCTTTAATTGGGAAGGTTAATTGGCGTTTAGGAAATGTGTTTAATAATGGTGCGCCAGGGGTCATTATGTTAATTGGTGGATACTCGATCTGGCAGCATGAAATTACAGTTGGAACATTAATTGCTGTTCTAGGTTTTATCCCAACAATGTTTATGCCTGTCCGCTCGTTAGCTGAAAATGCATTAACAATTCAACAAGCAATTCCAGCACTTCAAAGAATATATGAATACTTTGACTTACCTGCCGAACAACCTGATGATCTACCGAAATTTGGAGAAGTGAAAGGTGATATAGAAGTTAAAAATATTCGATTTACTTATCCAAATTCAACTGAAGAAGTTCTAAAAGATATTTCATTCTCAATTAAAGCAGGTCAACATATTGGGATTGTTGGTTCAAGCGGTGGAGGAAAAAGTACTTTAATTCAGTTATTGCTCGGATTATACGAGCCTTCTTCAGGATCGATTT
This sequence comes from Gottfriedia acidiceleris, assembly GCF_036421055.1. Taxonomy (GTDB): domain Bacteria; phylum Bacillota; class Bacilli; order Bacillales; family Bacillaceae_G; genus Gottfriedia; species Gottfriedia acidiceleris_C. The sequence goes on from NZ_JAZGQS010000010.1 coordinate 196,843, forward strand.
CAGTTGATCGTAAAGATTTATCTTCTCATGATTATCAATCATTACGCCAAAATATCGGTGTCGTTTCTCAAGAAACGTTTCTTTTAAATAGTACATTAAAGCAAAATTTACTTTATGCAAAACCTAATGCAACTGATGAAGAACTTGGGCTTGCTGTTGAAGCAGCGGACTTATCTGATTTAGTTGAGTCACTACAGGAAGGTTTTGAAACGATTGTTGGTGAAAGAGGATTGAAATTATCTGGTGGTCAAAGACAACGAGTAGCTCTTGCAAGAGCAATATTACGTCATCCTCCAGTACTAATTTTCGATGAGGCTACATCATCATTAGATGGAGAAACAGAAGAAAAGGTACAATCTTCGCTTGAAAAGTTAATTCCAGGTCGTACAACCATTACAATTGCACATCGTCTAGTAACAGTAAAGGATGCAGATTGTATTTTATTACTAGATAAAGGGCGTATTGCTGAACAAGGTACACATGAAGAATTATTATCATTAAAAGGTCAGTATTATCAATTATATATGGCACAGTACAGTGAACTAGAAAAGGAGAGTGCTGTATGATGCAGAAAAATACGAAAAAAATAGGCGATGGGAAAAGAGTCATAAACTTTCTCAAGCCGCATAAAAAATGGGTATTTGCAGATTCATTTGTAATTGCTTTAAGTCAAGTTTGTGCAGCATTAATACCAACACTAGGAACAGGTTGGCTAATTGATCATATACTTCCAAATCATGACAATGCATTACTATGGGGATTAATGTGGTTACTTGTTATTGCTGCAATTCTAGATTTAATTTTAATGGTCATTGATGAGTACTTTTGTCATCATATTGCTAAATCAGTTACTAACTGGCAAAAACTTCGCTTATTTAAGCACTTGCAAATTTTACCTTATTCATATTTTCATCAATCGAAATCTGGTGAATTATTAGCACGAGTTTCTGATGATCCAGATACATTGCATAACTTTTTAGCATGGGAAGGCTCTACTTTTATGGCTTCTGTGCAGGGAGTATTTATATACAGTATTGTCCTACTTTGGATTAATCCTTATTTAATGATTACGAGTGTAGTTTTAGGTGTTTTATTTTACTGGATCTCTAATAAAGTTGGTGCTCGTACTAGAATTGCTTCGGCTAAAGCTAGAAATGAAGCGTCACGTTATTTAGAAAGATTACGAGAATCAGTAACAGGGATCCAACTTTCAAGAATACTTGGTGCAACGGATTATGAGATTCAAAGTGTTGCCGATATCCGTAATTCATTTATGAAGGAATCAATCGTCGAATTAAAAGCAAGAATGCAATCAATTGTTGTAATCGGTAGCTATAATGGATTTGCTTTAGCCGCAGTCTATTTTATAAGTGTTTTACTGATTTCAAATGATCAAATTACAACTGGGCAAATGTATACGGCAGGGGGACTTGTGACCATTGCAGCTAATGAAATTCAAAGAATGCTAAGAAACTGGTTATCGGTACGTCGAACTGGTCCAGCATTAGATCGTTCTGAAAAATTGTTAGCTGAAGAAGTTTCAGAATTTGAAGTACAAGAAGGTGAAAAATTAAGTACTGTTAATGGGTTAATTGAATTTAAAGATGTTAAATTTGCCTATCCATCGAAGGAAGAATTTGTGTTAAATGGATTGTCATTTCATGTGAAACCAGGGGAAGCGGTGGCCGTAGTAGGACCAAGTGGTGCTGGAAAATCAACAATTGTAGATTTGTTATTAGGTTTTTATCCGTTAAATAATGGAACAATTGAAGTAGATGGTTTACCAATTGAAAAAGCAAATGCAAAGTGGATTAGAAATGCGATTTCGTTTGTTTCGCAAGATGTACAGCTAAGAAATGGTAGTTTAGCAGATAATATTCGTATAGGAAATGAATTGGCGACAGATGATGAAATGATTCAGGCTCTAAAAGATAGTGGATTATCAGACTATTTAAATTCATTACCAGAAGGTCTTGCATCATCAATCGGTGAACGAGGAGCACTATTATCTGGTGGACAAAAACAAAGATTATCTTTAGCAAGAGCTTTAGTTAAAAACTCTCCCATTCTTATTTTAGATGAAGCAAGTTCGGCTTTAGATCCGATTACAGAGTTGCAAATAAATGAAGCGATTCAACAGCGAAAATCAAAACAATCTGTCATCGTAATTTCACACCGATTATCTACCGTATTAACAGCGGACAGAATCGTTGTACTAGAAAATGGGAAAGTAGTCGAAGAAGGTAAGCATCATGCTTTATTAGAAAAAGATGGCGTTTATTCAAGATTATTTAAAAGAGAAGCTGAAACTGGTGAAAATGTAATTAGTGTATCGTAAGAAGATTGAAAAGGAGAATTTGAATGACTTATATTTCAATAAAACATTACGAAACAAAAGAAGAGTTAAGAAAAGGCTTTGAAGTATTAAAACAACTTCGTACCCACTTAAATGAAGAATCATTTTTTAATTTGTACGAAGAAATGCAAAAAGAAGGCTATCAATTATTTGGATTAGAAGACCAAGGAGTGACGGTTGCAGTCGCTGGAGTTAGTATATTAACAAATTTCTATAATGGTAGACATGTATTTGTTTACGATTTAGTGACGGATGAAAGTAAACGCTCAGGTGGATACGGTAAGAAATTACTAGATTTTATTTCTGATTTTGGAAAAAGAAATGGCTGTCGATTAGTAACACTTCAATCTGGTGTTCAAAGAATAAATGCGCACCGTTTTTATGAACATAAAATGGCGTATAAAAAGCTATCTTATTCCTATAGTAAAGATATTGATTGAACAAAAAACCCTAATAATTTAGGGTTTTTTCAACCTATTGATCAACAATCTTGTCAATTAAATTACCAATTAGCCCAAAATGTTAACTTAATTATCAATCATGTTTACTTAGTGTATGTTTTCTCTATTGACCGTTATTTCTCTAAAATAGTAAGGAGAATGTATGATAAAATTAAAATTGTTTTGTTAACTTGATATAGGGGGAGTAATCCGTGAATAAAAAAGCGTTTTGGGGTTTAATTGAAGAGTCTAAAAGTAAAGAAGAGCAAGCCGAATGGTTAATTGAGGCTTTAAGTAAAAAAGATTTAAATGAAATTGTGGATTTCGATTTTCACTTCCAAGGTTTAATGAATGAGAGTTATCAATCAAGATTATGGGCTGCTGGTTATATATTAATGGGTGGATGTTCAGATGATTCATTTGATTATTTTAGAGGTTGGCTTATTAGTCAAGGTGAAGAAATTTATCATAAAGTAATGGAAAATCATGAGTTTTTGGCAAATTACATAAATGATGAAAATCTGGATGAAGAAGGTTATCCTCAATATGAAGAATTATTAAGTGTAGGACAAGATGCATATACATTAGTTAAAACTGGCGATACCGAGTGGGACGATGAAAGTTATGATGAGCTGTTAGAAAAATTGGATCAAAAAGGTTTAAAACCTGCAAATGAAATCGAGTTTGATTGGGAGGAAGAAGATACTGATGGTTTAGAAGCGATGTTTCCTAAATTATGGGCAAGATTTGGTGAAAATCCATTAGGTTAATTAAAATGACTAAGAGCCCTTTACAGATTAAGGGCTCTTAAAATTAGAATTCATTATGTATATGATTTTTTATTAATTCAACAACAACTAAAAGATAATTACTTTCGTGAGATACAAACTGATTTTTATCTACCAATTTTTGAATTGGAATTTTTTCATCTGTTTCTGTAATTTGAAAACCATCAACTTCTACTGTATCTCTTAATCCATGTGCGAATTGATAAAATTGATTAAAATCAGCTTTCACTATGCCTGAAACTTCTTCTTTTTGTAGGTTGAAATCGGTAAAAGGTTTATTGCTTTTTAGTAAAAAAACATGACTCAATTCATGATCAGTAATCGTTTCTAAAATAATTGAATTTTTAATGATGCCTAGAGGAATGACATCTTCCATTTTTACTTCTATTCCAAGTTCTTCTTTTACTTCTCTTAATCCATCTTGAACTGTTTCAGTAGATAATAAATGACCAGCAGCTGTAATATCGAATAAATTCGGATAATCTTTTTTTTGATGACTACGTATTTGAAAATAGATTGAAGCTTGGTCTTCTACTATACTAAGTAACCAGCAATGAAATGTTTCGTGCCATAATCCTTTTTTATGTACTTCACTTCGAGATGCTATTCCTATATGATTACCAGATTCATCAAAAATTTTTAGCAATTCTTCTTTCATTTAACTAACCACCTTGTTTTTGAACTATGGATCATGTACTTCATTATAAAATAATTTTTCGGATTGAAGTATATTTTTGATTCATCAAGCTATTTTTACAATTCCACCTCTCTATATATAGAAAAAGGCGGTACACCCTAAGACAGCTTTTTACCTTAATTAAAAATCATTTACTAGTTGATAAAAGTATTGTAACTAAATTCAGTATAAATTAGCACCAAAAGCTTTTCACTTGAGATTAGCTCTTGAACTAATCTTAAAATCAAAAAAGCAGCCTATTGGCTACTTTATAACTGCGTTCGTTGCAAATAAATTGTTTTCAATCACATATAGGTTCCCCTCTAATTTGTAACTTTTTTTCCAGAAAAACAAAGCAGAGGCTTATCGTATAAGGATCAGCCTCTGGAAGTAGTATTACTCTTATGAATTAATTTTTTATTCTATTAAACCTGATAATTTTTTATAATAGCGGGACACTTTTTGTAAAAATTAATTATATAGACTGGAAAGTTAATTTATAATACAAAAATGGTTACCCTAATATTTATTTTAAGCTGTTAAACTGTTGTTTAGTAAAATAGAGGATGTTCAAATAAGGGGCTTTTGACAAATTAGATAGGAATTTGTTACCTATTTAGAATAACAAAGTTAGTTGCTTCCCCCAACATTCGCTGTTTCTTATAGCAATTACTCCCTTCAAGTGTTGACTATTTTCTGAAAAGTTTACATTCATCCATAATTAGGTTAATTTAGTATTATATATTTGTAAAAGTTTGTCCCTTTTGAGTAATATAATGATTTGTTGACACTTTCACAAATGACTTCATTAAATTAAAATTATTAGGTGAATTGAAATGAGAATAGCTTTTTTTGACTCAGGAATTGGTGGGCTAACAGTCTTAAATGAGGCACTGAAAAAATTACCAAATGAAGATTTTTTATATTTTGCTGATACTCTTCACGTTCCTTATGGTACTAAGTCGAAGGAAGAGGTAAGTGCATTTGTAAAAAAGTCAGTTGAAACGATTATTAAAGAAGATGTAAAAGCACTTGTAATTGCATGTAATACGGCAACTAGTATTGCAGTAAATGAATTAAGAGAAATGTATGATTTTCCGATTATCGGTATGGAACCGGCAGTTAAGCCAGCTGTTGAAATGAATAGAACTACTGGTAAGAGAGTGTTAGTATTCGCGACTCCACTAACGTTAAAGCAAACAAAGTATAATGAACTTATATCTAGGGTGGACGATCTAAGTATTGTCGATTCACTGCCTTTACCAGAGCTTGTTCATTATTGTGAGGAATTAAATTTTGATGAGAATTTTATGATTGATTATTTTAAAAGTAAGCTTTCATTATTTAATATTGAGCAATATGGAACAATTGTTTTGGGGTGTACTCATTACCCATTTTATAAAGACATCTTAAAAAAGATTTTACCTGAAGATGTTCAAATTGTGGATGGAAGTAATGGTACTGTAAAAAGATTAATCCAGCTTCTTGATGAAAATGGCCAATTAAATGAAACTGGTCAAACAAATGTCAAATTTATGTGTTCGAATAATGATATAGAATATATTGAGAAGACAAAACAGGCATTAAGCTACTTACAAAATGAAAGATAAGAGATAAGCTGATTTAGCTTATCTTTTTTATGCTGTTTCGGTAAAGAACTCATATTGTATAGTCTCGAATAGTTGTTAAAGTCAATCTTTTTTAAGTCTGTTTCCCCTATTGACTATTTTGTATTACAACAATCAGAAAAAATGGTGCCCTTT